>NZ_JABAIT010000004.1 GCF_012843265.1 Bacillus sp. DNRA2
CTAGTAAGATCCCTGAAAGATGATCAGGTTGATAGGTCAGAGATGGAAGCGTGGCGACATGTGGAGTTGACTGATACTAATAGATCGAGGACTTAACCAATTAAGGTGATTAACGTTTTACCATTTCTTCTTCATTATCTAGTTTTGAGAGAACGAAGTTCTCTAACAAAATAGTCTGGTGGCGATAGCGAGAAGGTCACACCCGTTCCCATACCGAACACGGAAGTTAAGCTTCTCAGCGCCGATGGTAGTTGGGGGCTCTCCCCCTGTGAGAGTAGGACGCTGCCGGGCAAACGAAAAAAACAGCTGATGAGGCTGTTTTTTTGTTTTGTTTGTAATTGTATCGGACATATAGTTTGTTATTTTTATAAAAATGAGGCATTTACAATATTTGCGGACATTGAGTACGTTATTTTATAGAAAATCATGTATTTGATAGTCATTAGGCTGAAATAAGGCATCACATGTCCGAAAAAAAGAGAAATCACGATTTTTGATTCAAATAAGGGATTATATGTCCGCTCGAGTTCATAGAATAACAACTCAACAAAATAGGTAACTTAAAACGGCTGATAAATGGCCGTTTTTTTTTTAGCATGTGCAAAAAAGTAATCTGCAGTGAAAATAGAAAAAATCACCCTTTGGATTATTGCTCCAAAATAAATAAAAGAACCAAGGATACGACACCTTGGTTCTTCATGCGTACATTTCAGGAAATCGATTAAAAAACAAACAACACAACAAAATATACTAACATTGTAATTAATCCAACTGGTACTCCGAACTGGGCCCATTCTTTACTAGTGATGTTTAATTTGCTTGCTGAGATAATATTGGGGATATTACCAGGAATGAGCATACCACCGCTGATTAGAAGCCCTAGTAAAATGGCTTGAATCGTTTCTGAATCCATAGCTGGGCTAATTTCTGCAGCTGCAAGCGTAGCATTATCCAAAACAGCAGATATCATATTCATCCAATATAGTAGCATCGGATGAAGGCCTAAAACATATTCATTAATGAGTGGTTCGAATCCATGTCCTAAGAAGGTTAGTCCCATGACAAACAAATAGATTTTCACAGATCGAATCAGAATTTCTTGGTAGCTTTCTGTCTTTGAAGCAGATTCCAAGCCATGAGTACTCTTGTGCGGTTTGACAAAGATAATCGTCAGTAAACCGAATAGTAAAACAGCAGGAATTACTTCCCATCCTATTAAATCAATTAAATAGAAGAAACCTTCGTCAAGTTTGCTAACGGTGATTGTCGAGAGCGGTTCGCCAATTGGTGTAAGGGCAGCTCCGAGACCGATAGAAAAACAGGCTAGTATCGTAAAGCGAATTTCAGATTGCCGATCGAGCGGAAGAACATTAATAATAATGACTAGCACGATGGCTGCAATAATTGCGGTAATGATACTTGAAGCAAGTCCCAAAACGATTACCGTTAAGGCAAGGAAAATTTTTGGGGATAGAAGATTGCTTAATGTTAAGATTGATTTTTCTAATGGAGCCTGGGCCCATTTTGTTACCAGTCCGGCAATTAATACAGCAAGTGTAATATTTATAGGATCAATAAGAGCTTTTTGAATTAAATGTCCATTCATCATCCCACTAACTAATGCTGCAGCAATACCCATAATGAATAAAAAAATCTCTAAATTTTCCTCTACCTTTTTGACAGAGAAAGGTAATAATAAAACTAAAATTAAAATAATCACTAATCCAATCATTGTTCAATTCCTTTTTCTATAAGTTATTTAACATAAATAATATTATATATTACTTTAGATAATCGAAAAATCATTATTTTGAAAAAATATTGTCGATTTGGTCATTTTTCGTTTAGAATGAGTTCAATTGTGTTTTTAGTATGTGTACATGCTTTAAGTGTTATGTAAGTTATTGGAAATCGTAGTAATAAGAGAGGTAAATATTTCAAATGAGTACAAAGAAGCAGTTTGAGGTTCAAGAAAATGAAACGATTGCCGAGTGCTTAAAGCGGATTGCAGACGAGGGCTATACACCAACAAGAAGAATCGAGAAACCAATCTTTATAGAGGTAAAACAAGGAGATTTAGTCTCTTATGAGCCGGTCGGACGATATATTGTCTTTGAAGCGAAAAAGTCGAAGTAAAACACGAACATTAACAACTTGCCAACAGTAAATGTTCGATATATTTATTGACGAAAAACATCATTGTTGGTATGATAATTGTAACATTATATGTGTAGACATCCCCTCGTATAATAATGGGAATATGGCCCATGAGTTTCTACCCAATTACCGTAAACAATTGGACTATGAGGGAAAGTGGTGCCGTTTAAGAAGTGGAAGATGATCACTTCTTTTTGGGGTGGTATTAACTATATGCATCTTAAGCCCGGACAGACTGCTTTCTCTTATTTTTATCAAGGGAAACATTTCTGTTCAGGGCTTTTTTTGTGTGATGTGTAAATCCTAACGGCGTAGGGATTCGCCTTTGGGGATTCGCTGTTGAGTGATCCATGAGTAGACTTCATGATTGTGATATCTGTTTTATTTTTACAAAAGCAAAAGGGGAATTTTTTTAAAGAGTTTGGAGGAGGGATTTGGTGGAAGCGAAGGTTGGCGTGATTATGGGGAGTAAGTCGGACTGGGAGACGATGAAGCATGCCTGTCAGAGTTTGGAGCGCCTTGGGGTTCCTTATGAGAAGAAGGTTGTGTCGGCTCACCGTACACCTGATTTGATGTTCGAATATGCAGAGTCTGCGAGACAAAGAGGGATTCAGGTGATTATTGCTGGTGCTGGGGGTGCGGCGCATTTGCCTGGAATGGTAGCAGCAAAGACAACTTTACCGGTGATTGGGGTTCCGGTTCAATCCCGTGCGTTAAATGGACTTGATTCGTTGTTGTCAATTGTGCAGATGCCAGGGGGCGTCCCGGTTGCAACGGTGGCGATTGGCACGAGTGGGGCAACGAATGCAGGCTTGATGGCAGCGCAAATTTTAGCCATAAATGATACTGATTTGGCAGATAGACTTGAAACGGTAAGGCAG
This sequence comes from Bacillus sp. DNRA2, assembly GCF_012843265.1. GTDB lineage: Bacteria > Bacillota > Bacilli > Bacillales > Cytobacillaceae > Bacillus_BU. Next base: position 3,039 of record NZ_JABAIT010000004.1, read on the forward strand.
GAAGCAAAGCTTGCGGCGATTGAAAGCAGTGAGGAGCTTGTGTAATATGGTGATTTTACCGGGACAAACGATTGGTATTATTGGTGGCGGTCAGCTTGGTAGAATGATGGCAATCGCGGCAAAGGCACAAGGATTTCGGATTGCTGTGCTAGATCCAGATGAAGATTCGCCTTGCGGCCAGGTTGCTGACTTTAAAGTAGTTGGTAATTATGAGGATGTATCAGCGATTAAGCAGTTAGCTGAAATTAGTGACGTGATAACGTATGAGTTTGAAAACATTGATGCCGAGGCATTAAAAGCGATTAGTGACCGGGCATATGTCCCTCAGGGAACTGAGCTGTTGGAGATAACGAAGGATCGGATTGCGGAAAAGACGGCAATTCAGGCGGCTGGTATTGATGTTGCACCGTTTGCGGTGATTCAGACGAAAGCTGATATTTATGATAACATAGAGGTGCTTGGATACCCTGCTGTACTGAAAACGTCACGGGGCGGTTATGATGGCAAGGGGCAGTTAGTAATCAAGAGTGAAGAGGATATTAACGAAGCTGATTCATTGCTTGCCCACGGTCCATGTGTCCTTGAGAAATGGATGCCATTTATGAAGGAAGTTTCGGTGATTGTATCGCGAAATGTTCGCGGTGAGACAGCGGTTTTTCCAGTGGCGGAAAATATCCATGTTCGTAATATTTTACATCAAACCATTGTACCTGCAAGGATAGGTGAGCTTGCACGGGACAATGCTTTAAAAGCAGCGCTTCAACTTGTCGAATCGTTGGGAATGGTAGGAACTCTTGCTGTCGAAATGTTTGTGATGGCCGATGAGTCAATTTTTATTAATGAATTGGCCCCTAGACCACATAACTCTGGGCATTATTCAATTGATGCTTGTGAGACGTCACAGTTTGAGCAGCATATTCGGGCGATTTGTAATTGGCGCTTAGGTAGTACGGAGCTGTTGAAGCCTGCAGTAATGATTAATGTATTAGGGGAGCACCAAGCAGTATTATTAGAAAATATTTCAACATTGTCCAATTGGAAGATTCATCTTTATGGTAAGAAGTTGGCTAAAGTAGGACGGAAGATGGGGCACGTGACATTACTGCGTGATACCGTTGAAGAGGCCATTTTGGAAGCGGATGATAGTCAAATCTGGGACAGTGTCATATTGATCGGAGGATAAAACATGATTGATCGTTATACAAGACCTGAAATGGGTGCAATTTGGACAGAGGAAAATAAGTTTAAAGCATGGTTGGAAGTTGAAATTTTAGCTTGTGAAGCATGGGCTGAGCTTGGCGATATTCCAAAGGAAGATGTCAAAAAGCTTCGCGAAAATGCATCGTTTGATATTAACCGTATTAACGAAATCGAATTAGATACTCGCCACGATGTAGTTGCGTTTACACGTGCCGTTTCTGAAACATTAGGTGAAGAACGGAAATGGGTTCATTATGGTTTAACTTCAACTGATGTAGTTGATACAGCTCTTTCTTATTTAATCAGACAAGCAAATGAAATCCTATTAAAGGATATTGAAAACTTTATCGAGATTATTAAAAATAAAGCAATTGAACATAAATATACAGTTATGATGGGCCGTACTCACGGAGTTCATGCTGAGCCAACTACTTTTGGCTTAAAGCTTGCCCTTTGGTATGAGGAAATGAAGCGTAATTTAGAGCGTTTTAAAGCGGCAGCTGCAGGAATTCAATTTGGGAAGATTTCCGGAGCAGTAGGTACATATGCCAATATCGATCCATTTGTTGAGAAGTTTGTTTGTGAAAAATTAGGCTTGCAAGCAGCGCCAAATTCAACACAAACGTTGCAACGTGATCGTCATGCACACTATATGTCCACTTTAGCGTTGATCGCTACTTCTGTTGAAAAGTTTGCGACTGAGGTTCGTGGCTTACAAAAGAGTGAAACTCGCGAAGTTGAGGAATTTTTTGCAAAAGGTCAAAAGGGTTCTTCGGCTATGCCGCATAAGCGTAACCCAATTGGCTCTGAAAATATGACTGGTATGGCTCGTGTTATTCGCGGTTATATGATGACTGCTTTTGAAAATGTGGCATTATGGCATGAACGCGATATTTCCCACTCATCAGCAGAACGGGTCATTATCCCAGATGCGACAATCGCTTTAAATTATATGTTGAATCGCTTTGGAAATATTGTGAAGAATTTAACGGTATTCCCTGAAAATATGAAGCGCAACATGGATCGTACTCTTGGCCTCATTTATTCACAACGCGTATTACTAGCGTTAATTGATAAAGGCCTCGTCCGCGAAGAAGCTTATGATACTGTACAGCCTAATGCAATGAAGGCTTGGGAATTACAAGTTCCATTCCGCAGCTTAATTGAAGCTGATGAGAAAATTACAGCATATTTATCTCCTGAAGAAATTGCAGCTTGCTTTGATTACAGCTATCATCTGCAGCATGTAGACACAATTTTTGAACGAGTAGGTTTAGCAGAATAAGAGTTGTTTATCTAGCCACTTGGTTAGATTTTATAAAGATTAATAAAGGTAAAGGCACAACCTTTACCTTTTTAAAACCAGTCAAGACTGAACATTCAAAAAATCCCAATATTCGTAATTGAAACCAATTTGATGGTGAGCCGAAAGGAGAGAAGGGCTTGTTCCAATTGTCTAAGTAAAGCGGCAAAGGGAAGTCAGCCCGAAAAGGATGAAAGAGCTTCTATATGAAGGTAAAGCAAAGAGAATTTATTCAACGGAAGATGAAAATGTGGTGCTAGTTGAGTACAAGGACTCTGCAACAGCCTTTAATGGCGAAAAGAAGGCGGAAATTAGCGGTAAAGGCCGTTTGAATAATGCAATTACCAGCTTGCTTTTTGAAAAGCTTCATGAAAAAGGAATCGAAACTCATTTTATTAAACAGCTTTCGGAAACGGAGCAGCTTGTCAAAAAGGTAAGCATTGTGCCACTAGAGGTTGTAACTCGTAACGTGGCTGCAGGCAGCCTTGCGAAAAGATTGGGATTAGAAGAAGGTCAAGCATTATCCAAGCCATTAGTGGAATTCTACTATAAGGATGATAGCTTAGGTGATCCGCTTGTAACAGTTGATCATGTTCTAGAATTGAACATTGCGACAGTGGAAGAGCTGGAGATATTAAAGGAAAAAGCGCTAAACATTAATGCTGTTTTAGTAGGCTTTTTTGAGGGATTGGGCATTCGCCTAATTGATTTCAAACTTGAGTTTGGAAAAGATGCCTCAGGAAAGATAATGTTAGCGGATGAAATTTCACCTGATACTTGTCGTTTATGGGATGCTAAAACAAATGAAAAGCTCGATAAAGATGTATTCCGCCGCGATTTAGGAAATCTCACTGATGCTTATGAAAATATTTTGGCTAGATTAGGAGGCCCTCAGCATGGTTAAGGTAAAGGTTTATGTAACATTAAGAGAAAGCGTATTAGATCCTCAAGGTAAAGCTGTGAATCACGCATTACATTCATTAGGTTATAGCGAAATTAAGGATGTTCGTATCGGAAAGTTCATGGAACTATATGTTGATCCATCTGGTCGTGATGTTGAAGAGGTAGTTAAAGAAGCATGTGAAAAGCTTTTAGCTAATCCGGTAATTGAGGATTTCCGCTATGAAATAGAGGAGAGTGTCACTCAATGAAATTTGCGGTAATCGTTTTTCCTGGTTCGAACTGTGACGTTGACATGTATGCTGCGATTAAGGATGAACTGGGTTCCGATGTAGAGTATGTTTGGCATGCTGAGAAGGATTTAGATCGATTCGATGCGATTTTACTTCCAGGTGGCTTCTCGTATGGTGACTATTTACGATGCGGGGCAATTGCCCGATTCAGTAATATCATGGCTGAAATTAAAAAGGCTGCTGAAGCTGGAAAGCCAGTTTTAGGGGTTTGTAATGGATTCCAAATCTTATTGGAAGCAGGTCTTCTTCCAGGTGCGTTGCGCAGGAACGAGAGCTTAAAGTTTATTTGTCGCCCAGTAGATTTGAAGGTTGAAAATAATAACACATTATTCACAAATGAGTATGAAGCTGGCGAAGTGATTTCGATTCCGATTGCCCATGGTGAAGGAAATTACTACGTGGATGAGGCAACGCTTCAGCAATTGAAGGATAATAAGCAAATTGTATTTACTTATGTAGACAATCCAAATGGTAGTCTTGAAAATATCGCTGGTGTCATCAATGAGCGCGGAAATGTATTAGGAATGATGCCACATCCTGAAAGAGCGGTCGATGAGCTTCTTGGAGGCGCGGACGGTCTTAAACTTTTCAAATCGATCGTAAAACAATGGAGGGAATCATATGTCGTTAAAGCTTGAACCAACTCCCGAGCAAATTAAGTCTGAACGAATTTATGCAGAAATGGGCATGTCTGATGCTGAATTTGCTAATGTAGAAAAAATCCTCGGCCGTACGCCTAACTATACCGAAACCGGACTATTTTCGGTAATGTGGTCAGAGCATTGTAGCTATAAAACTTCAAAGCCAATTTTAAAGAGATTTCCAATAACCGGGGAGAAAGTACTGCAAGGCCCTGGTGAGGGAGCTGGAATTGTTGATATTGGCGACAACCAAGCAGTTGTTTTCAAAATCGAAAGTCATAACCACCCATCTGCAATTGAACCATATCAAGGTGCTGCTACTGGTGTAGGTGGTATTATCCGCGATGTATTCTCGATGGGTGCAAGACCGATTGCAATGCTTAACTCTTTGCGTTTCGGTGAGCTTTCTGATTCTGCACGCGTACGTTATTTGTTTAAAGAAGTTGTCGCAGGTATTGCTGGCTACGGGAACTGTATGGGAATTCCAACAGTTGGTGGAGAGGTACAATTTGACCCTTCTTATGATGGGAATCCATTAGTAAACGCAATGTGTGTCGGTTTAATTGACCATAAAGATATTAAGAAAGGTCAAGCACATGGAGTTGGAAACACCGTTATGTATGTTGGTGCGAAAACAGGCCGTGACGGAATCCATGGTGCAACGTTTGCGTCTGAGGAGTTACATGATGCTTCTAGTGAGGATCGTCCAGCAGTTCAAGTCGGTGACCCATTCATGGAAAAACTTCTTTTGGAAGCATGTTTAGAATTGATTCAATGTGATGCCCTTGTTGGGATTCAAGATATGGGTGCAGCTGGATTGACAAGCTCAAGTTCTGAGATGGCAAGTAAGGCTGGGTCAGGTATGGAATTAAATCTTGATTTTGTGCCGCAACGTGAAACAGGTATGACGCCATATGAAATGATGCTTTCTGAATCACAGGAAAGAATGCTGATTGTTGTCCAAAAAGGTCGCGAGCAGGAAATCGTTGATATCTTCTCAAAATATGATCTTGAAGCTGTTTCCGTCGGTGTGGTAACAGATGATAAAATGTACCGTTTGATTCATAAAGGTGAAGTTGTTGCAAATGTTCCTGTTGACGCTTTAGCTGAGGATGCTCCTGTTTATCAAATGCCATCAGCTGAACCGCAATACTTCCGTGATTTCCAAGCGATGGAAAATGAAGTTCCTGCGCTTGATAACTATGGTGAAACGTTATTGCAATTATTGCAACAACCTACGATTGCTTCTAAAGAGTGGATTTATGATCAATATGACTATATGGTGCGCACAAATACAGTTGTGGCTCCTGGTTCTGATGCAGCCGTTCTTCGCATTCGCGGGACAGAAAAGGCATTAGCGATGACAACTGACTGTAATTCACGTTATCTATATTTGGACCCTGAAACTGGTGGGAAAATTGCCGTTGCTGAGGCTGCTCGCAATATCGTTTGTTCTGGTGCAGAACCACTAGCAGTAACAGATAACTTAAACTTTGGTAATCCAGAAAAGCCTGAGATTTTCTGGCAAATCGAGAAATCGGCTGACGGTATTTCTGAAGCTTGTCGTGAGTTAAATACTCCGGTAATCGGTGGAAATGTCTCAATGTATAATGAAACGAACGGAAACGCCATTTATCCAACGCCTGTAATCGGTATGGTTGGGCTAATTTCTGACGTAAAACATATCACAGCACAAAACTTTAAAGCTGCTGGCGATTTAGTTTATCTTTTAGGGGAAACTAAAGATGAGTTCGGCGGAAGTGAGCTACAAAAAATGCTAAACGGAAAGATTTTCGGACAGTCGCCTAGCATTGATCTAGCTGTGGAAAAAGACTATCAGCAGAAAGTTTTAACAGCGATTCGTTCCGGTTTGGTTGAGTCTGCTCATGACTTAGCTGAAGGTGGTTTGGCTGTAGCGGTTGCTGAGAGTGCGATTGGTTCTAAGGGTCTTGGTGCAGAAATTAAGGTTACGGGTAATCCAGTGTCAGCATTATTCGCAGAATCACAGTCACGCTTTTTATTAACTGTTAAAAAGGAAAATCAACAGGAGTTCGAAAAATTAGTTGGTGCCACTCTAATTGGGGAAGTTACGGCCCAACCAGTTTTAACAATTGCAGTTGACGGTGAAAAACTTATTACTGAACAAGTTGAGAATTTAGAGAAGGCTTGGAAAGGAGCTATTCCATGCTTGCTGAGTTAAGAGGCTTGAATGAAGAGTGTGGTGTTTTCGGCGTTTGGGGACATAATGACGCTGCCAGCATTACTTATTACGGCCTGCATGCACTTCAGCACCGCGGACAAGAGGGTACGGGAATTGTAACAACTGATGGCGAAAAGCTAGAAATCGTCAAAGGTGAAGGTCTTGTCACGGAAGTGTTCAGTTCTGAGGTAATGTCAGAACTGAAGGGGAAAGCGGCAATTGGTCATGTTCGCTATGCGACTGCTGGTGGCAGTGGCTACGAAAATGTGCAACCTCTTCTATTTCATTCACAAACTGGAAGCATTGCGCTTGCTCATAACGGTAATCTTGTTAATGCTCGTTTAATTAAATCAATTCTTGAACAACAAGGAAGTATTTTCCAAACAAGCTCTGATACTGAAGTGTTGGCGCATTTAATTCGCCGTAGCGGTGAGCGCCATATGAAAGATCAAGTTAGAAGTGCGTTAAAACAGATTGAAGGGGCATTTGCTTACTTGATTTTAACGGAAAAGGAAATGATGGTCGCACTTGATCCTCATGGCTTGCGTCCACTTTCATTAGGTAAGCTTGGTGATGCCTATATCGTTGCTTCTGAAACTTGTGCATTTGACGTGGTTGGGGCTGAGTTCGTCCGTGATGTGTTACCTGGAGAATTATTAGTTATTAATGATGAAGGTATTACAACGGAATTCTTCGCAGAAAACAAACCAAGTGCGATTTGTGCGATGGAATATATTTATTTTTCCAGACCAGACAGCGATATTCACGGTATCAATGTGCATACCGCTCGTAAAAGGATGGGGAAAAGACTTGCAGCAGAAGCAAAAATTGAAGCGGATGTCGTGACGGGTGTTCCTGATTCCAGTATTTCCGCTGCGATTGGTTACGCCGAGGCAGCAGGAATTCCTTATGAGATGGGTCTGGTGAAAAACCGTTACGTAGGTCGGACTTTCATTCAGCCGTCGCAATCATTGCGGGAGCAGGGTGTGAAGATGAAGCTATCTGCTGTTCGTGGAGTTGTTGAAGGGAAACGGGTTATTATGGTTGACGACTCGATTGTGCGCGGAACAACGAGCCGAAGAATCGTAACGATGCTGAAGGATGCAGGTGCAACTGAAGTCCACGTCGTTATCAGTTCACCTCCAATAAAAAATCCTTGTTTCTACGGAATTGATACTTCAACAAAGGAGGAGCTCATCGCTTCTTCCAACTCTGTTGAGGAAATTCGTCAGTTGATTGGCGCCGATTCGTTAACGTTTATCAGCGTTGAAGGAATGCTTGAGGCAATTGGCAGAGTCGATAAGGATAAAAACTGTGGTCATTGCTTGGCCTGCTTTACCGGGGAATATCCAACAGAACTTTATCCTGATACGTTGCAATATTACTATCAAAAATAAGCGGCATTAATTTTAATGTCGCTTTTCTTTTCAAAGCGGAAGTGGCATATTCGGGGCTTGTGAACTGAACCCTGAGCCGCTTGTGCTAGACAACGAAAAAGGAGATTTGAAAATGGCAAATGCTTATAAAGAAGCCGGCGTTAATATCGAAGCGGGATATGAAGCGGTTGAAAGAATGAAGCGGCATGTTGCAAAGACTAATAGATTGGGAGTTATGGGCGGACTAGGCGGATTTGGCGCGATGTTTGATTTGTCTGCGTTAAATATGAAAGAGCCTGTGTTAGTGTCAGGTACAGACGGCGTTGGTACAAAACTGATGCTAGCCTTTCTGGCGGACCGACACGATACAATCGGAATTGATGCCGTGGCAATGTGTGTGAACGATATTGTTGTTCAAGGTGCAGAACCACTTTATTTCCTTGACTATATTGGCTGTGGACAGGCTGACCCTGCCAAAATTGAAATGATCGTAAAAGGTGTGGCAGATGGCTGTGAACAAGCAGGTTGTGCGTTGATCGGTGGAGAAACAGCAGAAATGCCTGGTATGTATGATGTTGAGGAGTATGACATTGCCGGATTTGCGGTTGGTGCTTGTGAAAAATCAAACCTGATTACTGGTAAAGATATTAAAGCCGGTGATGTACTGATTGGTTTGGCATCAAACGGTATTCATAGTAATGGCTACTCACTTGTGCGCAAGGTATTTTTAGAAAAAGCAAACTTAAGCTTGGATGCGAGTATTGAAGAGCTTGGCTGCACATTGGGTGAAGAATTATTAAAGCCGACTAGAATCTATGTGAAGTCTATTCTATCAGCTTTGAAAAAGTTTCCGATTAAAGGAATGGCACATGTTACCGGAGGCGGTTTCCATGAAAACATTCCAAGAACATTCCCAAGCGGTTTAGGTGCGGAAATTAAAGAAGGCAGTTGGAAGATTCCTGCTGTGTTCGCATTGTTAGAAAAGTACGGTGAAATTAAACACGAAGAAATGTTCAATATTTTTAATATGGGTATTGGCATGGTCGTGATTGTTGATAAAGAACAGGCAGATGCAGTGGTTGAGCATTTTAACGGTTGTGGGGAAACTGCAACGATTATTGGTGAAATGACCGAGAACGAAGGGATTTCGATTATTTAGGGGGATACGGATGAAAAACATTGCCGTCTTTGCATCCGGGAATGGAAGCAATTTTCAAGCAATTATTGATGCAGTTCAGGCTGGTACAATGACTGCATCGATAAAAATTCTCGTATGTGATAAACCGGATGCCTTCGCTGTTGAACGGGCCAAAGCGGCAGGTATTGATTACTTTGAGTTTCGTGCGAAAGATTTTACTGATAAACAAGCATATGAAACGGAAATCTTAGCAAAATTAGCAGAATACCAAATTGATTTGATTGTGTTGGCTGGATATATGAGATTGATTGGTTCGACATTATTATCAGCGTTTGAAGGACGAATCATCAATATTCATCCATCGCTATTACCGGCCTTTCCTGGCAAGGATGCAATGGGGCAAGCGCTTCGGGCTAAAGCTAAGGTAAGTGGGGTAACCGTACATTATGTTGATGCCGGAATGGATTCTGGTCCAATTATTGCACAAGAAACAGTTGATATTGACGAGAACGAAACGATTGAAACTTTACAAGAAAAGATACATAAAGTGGAGCACCAGCTGTACCCGGCCGTGATTCAAATGCTGGTTTCCAAAATGAGGGAGGAAGTAAAAAATGGCTAAAAAGCGTGCGCTTATTAGTGTTTCTGATAAGCAGGGTATTACTGAATTTGCAAAAGGTTTAAGTGAACTAGGCTACGAGTTAATTTCTACAGGCGGAACAAAAAAGGCGCTACAGGAAGCGGGCATCCCTGTAATTGGTGTTAATGATGTAACGGGCTTTCCGGAAATTTTAGAAGGTCGTGTTAAAACATTAAATCCGCTTATTCATGGTGGCCTGTTGGCGAAGTTTGACAATGAATCGCATCAACAACAAATGGAAGAGCATGGTATTAGTCCAATTGAGCTAGTAATTGTAAACCTTTATCCGTTCCAACAAACAATTGCAAAGCCTGATGTTACTGTTGCTGATGCCATTGAAAATATTGATATTGGTGGTCCGACAATGCTGCGCGCATCTGCGAAAAACCATCAATACGTATCAGTTATCGTTGATCCGGAGGATTATCCGCGTGTATTAACTGAGTTAAACTTAACTGGACAAGTACAACCAGCAACTCGTCGTAAATTAGCAGCAAAGGTATTCCGTCATACTGCTAGCTACGATGCGATGATTGCTGAATATATGACAGACTTAGCTGGAGAAGAAAATCCAGAAAAATTAACAGTCACTTATGAGTTAAAGCAATCGCTTCGTTATGGTGAAAATCCACACCAAGAAGCAGCTTTCTACCGTAAGCCACTTGGTTCTAAATTCTCTGTTGCCAATGCGGTTCAATTGCATGGTAAAGAGCTTTCTTACAACAATATTAACGATGCCAATGCTGCCCTTCAAATCGTTAAGGAATTTGCTGAGCCAGCTGCAGTAGCTGTAAAGCATATGAATCCTTGTGGTGTGGGTACAGGTGCGACTATTTTTGACGCATATACAAAGGCATATGAAGCAGACCCAGTTTCTATTTTTGGCGGAATTGTTGCGTTGAATCGTGAAGTTGATAAAGCGACTGCTGAAAAGTTATATGAAATTTTCTTAGAAATCATTATTGCTCCTTCCTTCTCAGAAGAGGCAATCCAAGTGTTAACTGGTAAGAAAAACCTTCGCTTGTTAACTCTTCCGTTTGGTGAAAAGCAAAAAGCAGAGCGTGTGTTAACGTCAGTTGAGGGCGGCTTGCTTGTTCAAGATCAAGACCGTTATTCGTTAGAGGATGCTAACATCACGATTCCAACAAAACGCCAACCAACTGAAGAAGAATGGGAAGCATTAAAGCTTGGCTGGAAAGTTGTTAAACATGTAAAATCGAATGCGATTGTCGTTGCTGATAAAGAGAAAACACTCGGAATTGGTGCCGGTCAAATGAATCGTGTAGGCTCAGCTAAAATTGCACTAGAGCAAGCTGGAGTTGCTGCCAAAGGTGCCGGACTTGCATCTGATGCGTTCTTCCCAATGGATGATACCGTTGAAGCTGCAGCTAAAGCTGGAATTACAGCAATTATTCAAACTGGCGGTTCAATCCGTGACCAAGATTCCATTAACAAAGCTGATGAATACGGAATCGCCATGGTATTCACAGGCGTACGTCACTTTAAACATTAAGAGGAGGCAGAAAACATGAACGTGTTAGTCATCGGCCGTGGTGGCAGAGAACATGCGATTTGCAGAAAAATGAAAGAAAGCACATTAGTTGAAAAAGTGTTTGTTGCTCCTGGTAATGATGGAATGACGGACGTTGCTGAACTCATCGCAATTGATGAAAGCAATCAAGCTGAGCTAGTGAAATTCGCACAAGAAAACGAAGTAGGCTTAACCTTTGTTGGTCCTGAAAATCCACTTCTTGAAGGTGTCGTTGATAAATTCATAGAAGCTGGCTTAAAAGTCTTTGGACCGAAACAAGTAGCAGCTTTAATTGAGGGCAGTAAATCATTTGCAAAAGATTTAATGCATAAATACAATATCCCAACTGCTGAGTATGCAGTGTTCAGCGAATATGAAGCAGCGAAGCAATATGTAGAAAAACTTGGTGCTCCAATCGTTATTAAAGCAGATGGTCTTGCTGCAGGAAAAGGTGTCGTCGTGGCGATGACAATGGATGAAGCACTAGCGGCTTTAAAGGACATGCTTTTGGACGAAAAATTTGGTGACGCTTCGGCAACAGTTGTCGTAGAAGAGTTTTTAGCCGGTGAAGAATTTTCATTGATGGCTTTAGTAAACGGCGATATCGTTGTACCGCTAGAAATTGCACAAGATCATAAGCGCGCTTATGATGGCGACCAAGGACCAAATACTGGTGGAATGGGAGCTTACTCTCCAGTTCCACAAATCAGCGCTGATGCTGTGCAAACGGCGATTGAAACCATTTTGCATCCAACTGCACAGGCAATGATTGAAGAAGGGCGCAGCTTTACTGGGATTTTATATGCGGGCTTAATTTTAACAGATAAAGGTCCAAAGGTGATCGAGTTTAACGCTCGCTTCGGTGATCCGGAGACACAAGTAATCTTGCCAAGATTAAAATCAGACTTAGTTGAAGTACTGTTAACACTATTGGATGGAAAAACTCCAGTACTTGAGTGGGATGACAATTATTGTATTGGCGTTGTAGTTGCTTCAGAAGGTTATCCTGGAGACTATACAAAAGGATCGGTTCTAGCAGGTTTAGCTGACATGAGCGATGAAGTGTATTTGTTCCACGCTGGTACGAAGCTAGATGGGGAAGGTCGTTTTGTTACAAATGGTGGACGAGTTCTTCTTGCAGGTGCAAAGGGTAAGGATTTAAAACTCGCCCAACAAAATGTTTATAAAGAATTGGACAAGCTAACTCGCGAAGGTGTCTTTTACCGCAAAGATATTGGCGCAAGAGCAATTGCTAGCGCTCTTTATTAGGTTTCCTACCATAAACGTAGTATAAGGCGATTATACTGCCGATTAGGGTGATAAGGACAAAGGACATATCGGTGATATATTCATAAATCATGCGAGCTCTCCTTCTCATAAGGCTGCCAAAACCAGTAATGGTTTGGCAGCCTTTTTTATTGTTTAGGCTTTCGTGTTTGTTTAAGTTGGATTGTATGGAAGGATAGATTCCGTATCAATGTCACTTGTTTGCTCGTTTTTATTGTTAGCTTGTATCTCACCCCAATTTTCAAATAGGGCGGTCAGTGGGCAAAATCGAACGATTCCTTCTGCAATCTTCATAGCAGCGAGAATCGCTACAACTAAATAGGAGTCCCGCCATGGCCGTTTGACTAGCTTTGCAGTTGTCCAAGATAAAAAGGTAAAACCAAGCGTAATTCTGATTAATGCGTTTAGGATACCAATGTTTGGTTTTATCGTCATATGTTTGTCACATCCTTTGTTGAAATTTAACAATTAATTTCCACGTTCTTTAGTGCGTTAAATTGCGAAATATGTTAGTATAATAACAATGAAAGGGTTTTCATTTGTTCTAGCTCCGGCGGCTGGGAGCTATCGTCACAAGCTCCCGAAGAGGCCGCTTGCGCTTTCATTGTTGAAATATCCCATTCTTTAGGGAGGGAACGGCACTATGGAACAACGGTATCGTTGGAAAAATAAGCAACTACGTGAGCACGTTTCCGTACTAGATGGAAAATGCGCACCGACTATATTATTGAAAAACGCAACATACCTTAATCAGGTTTTTAAGAAGTGGATGAAAGCAAACATTTGGATCTATGAGGATCGAATTGTTTACGTTGGTGAAAAATTACCTGAACTGCTTACACAGTGTGAAATTGTTGATTGCACTGGGATAAAGCTTGTTCCAGGTTATATCGAGCCTCATGCTCATCCTTTCTTGTTATATAATCCCCTGTCGTTAGCAGAATATGCTTGCCAGTTTGGGACAACAACGTTAATCAACGACAATTTAATGTTGGTCGTTAATTTAAACAATAAGGATGCAATTTCATTTGTTAAAGAAATGAAAGATATCCCCGCTTCCATGTTTTGGTGGTGCCGCTTTGATGCTCAAACCGAAATTTTGAATGAAAATCGGGTCTATTCTCAGGCTAATATTAAAACTTGGCTTGAACAAGATTGCGTATTACAGGGCGGAGAGTTAACCGGATGGCCGAAGCTGCTGGATGGCGATGATTTGCTTTTGCATTGGATTCAGGAAACAAAACGCGGCCGGAAAAAAATTGAAGGTCATTTTCCAGGGGCATCAGAAAAAACATTGGCGAAGATGATGCTCTTAGGGGCAGATTGCGATCATGAGGCAATGACTGGTGAAGAAGTACACAACAGACTAATGCAGGGCTATATGGTTTCATTACGCCATTCATCGATTCGCCCCGACTTACCAAAATTATTAACGGAAATCCATGAGCGTGGCATTGATTTTTATGATCGCTTCATTTTTACAACAGATGGAGCTTCTGCAAGCTTTTATGAAAAGGGAATTATTGATGAAATGATTCGGATCGCGATTAGCCATGGTGTTCCGATTATTGAAGCTTATAATATGGCAACAGTAAATGTAGCGCGTTATTACGGGATTGACCATTTACTAGGGAATATCGCCACTGGTAGAATTGCGAATATAAATTTCTTGATTGATGAGAAAAATCCTACTCCAGTTTCTGTTTTAGCTAAGGGACAATGGCTTAAGCGAGATGGAAAAGAAATCAAATCCAACTACTCAATTAATTGGGAGAAGCATGGACTGAAGCCGCTCGAAATTGATTGGGAACTGTCATGGGATGATATGCAATTTTCAATGCCGTTCGGTATCAAAATGGAAAACTCTGTTATCACAAAACCTTATTCGATTTTTATCGATTGTTCAGCTGATGAATTGTCACCAGATCATGATGAATGCTTTTTTATGTTGATTGATCGAAAAGGGAAATGGCGAATAAATACGCTCATCAAAGGTTTTGCCAATCGGCTTTCTGGGTTAGTTAGTTCGTTTTCAAATACTGGAGATATTATCCTGATTGGGAAAAACAAGCAGGATATGTTCACCGCATTTAAGCGGATGAAGGAAATTGGCGGCGGAATTGTTTGCTGCGAAAAAGGTGTTATTACACAGGAAATTCCTTTGCAGTTAATGGGGATCATGTCTGATAAAAAGGTCGAAGAGTTGATTGTTGAGGAAAATAAGCTGTTTAGTTATTTAAGGGAATCTGGTTATCAATTTGAGGATCCTATCTATTCTATGCTGTTTTTATCGGCGACGCATTTACCATATATAAGAGTGACCCAGCAGGGTATGTTCGATGTAATGAATAAAATGGTACTCTTTCCAACTATAATGCGTTAAAATATAAAAGTGATAAAGTATTAATTGGGATGGGATCATAATCGGATTGAGGTGACTAAGTTGCTAAAGAGAGTTCTCGCTTTGGCAGTGGCTTTTCTCCTTTTGTTAACAGGATGCAGCCAAACCAAAGATACCGTAACAGAGCATAAAGGCAAGGAAATCCAGTCTAATCAGAAGGAAACGGTGACGATTGCTAATCATTATCCGTTAACGGGTATAGCTACAAAGGAAGATATTGGTGGAAGGGCAGTAGCGGTTATGATTAATAATCATCCCGAAGCCAGGCCACAATCAGGTTTAGATCAGGCAGATATTGTATATGAGCTGTTGGCAGAAGGAAATGTGACGAGATTTTTAGCAATATTTCAAAGTGAAAAGCCAGAGCGAATTGGACCTGTCCGAAGTGCTCGCGAATACTATATTAAATTGGCCAAGGCATATGACAGCTTATATATTGCCCATGGCTATAGTATTGACGCAAA
The DNA here is from genome assembly GCF_012843265.1 of Bacillus sp. DNRA2. Classification (GTDB taxonomy): domain Bacteria; phylum Bacillota; class Bacilli; order Bacillales; family Cytobacillaceae; genus Bacillus_BU. The sequence continues at coordinate 18,413 of NZ_JABAIT010000004.1, forward strand.
AGAATTACTCGATAGCGGTTATATCGATCATTTAAATGGAATGCAGTATGATGGAACGTTGTTTAAGCGTTCGTCAGACCGAGTCCCTCCACATAACTCATATATTTCTTATGAGAAAATTATCGAAGGGGCAAATAAAGAAGGTTATTCAATGGAAAAACCGCCAGAACCATTAACCTTTTTATCAAAGGATGAAGTTGAGAAGCTCGAGGGTCAACCTGCTAACAAAGTAACCGTTGCTTACTATAATAATGCTACGTTTACAGCGACATATGAATATGATCAAACGATTGGAAAATATAAACGTTCTTCACTTGGCGCCGAAACCGTCAATTTTGATAACGGTAATCCGGTGTTGTTAGACAATATCCTTATAATTGAAACACCACATCAAACGTATGATAATGTGGGGCGTCGAAAAATTGATTTAACCTCAGGCGGTAAAGCCTATTTGCTACAAAAAGGAATCATCAGGGACGTTGAATGGAAAAGCGATAATGGCCGGATAGTACCTGCAGTTAATGGGTCAGTAATCGGGTTGGTTCCTGGTAAAACATGGATTAATGTTATTCCATCAAGCCCTGGACTTGCGGGTTCTGTGAAATTTTAAGTAAATGAATCAGAATGATAAAAGGAGTATTGGAAGATGCAAATTGATAAATTAAGAGGAAAAGAGCTTGATCAATTGTTTAAGGCGATTCTTGCTCTTGAAAATATTGAAGAGTGCTATCGTTTCTTTGATGATTTATGTACAGTAAATGAAATTCAATCCTTGGCTCAGCGATTAGAAGTTGCGAGAATGCTGCGCGAGGGTAATACCTATCATAAGATTGAAACGGAAACAGGTGCGAGTACTGCGACGATTTCCCGTGTTAAACGTTGTTTGAATTATGGGAATGAAGCGTATGAAATGGCGTTAGATCGCGTTAAAGAGCCGGAAACAGAAAAGAGCGAGGACTAATATATGGAGGATACCAAGGAGTCAAATCTTTGGTATTTTTTTGTGCATTTTTTTATTTTCATTACAGGCTTTTCAATTTGGATTTTATTTTTTAATACACATGAACAAATGATATAATGGTGAAATGGAAACTAGAATGGGGGCTATACAGAATGTATGATGTGCGCGAGTGGCGTCATGTATTTAAACTCGATCCAGATAAAGAGGTTGCTGATGAGGAGTTAGAGAAAATCTGTGAATCCGGAACAGACGCAATTATTATAGGCGGCACTGATGGGGTAACGCTTGACAAGGTGCTGGATTTATTGGTTCGCGTTCGTCGCTATCAAGTACCATGCTGTTTGGAGGTTTCAAATATTGAAGCTATAACGCCTGGATTTGATTTGTATTTTATCCCAACGGTTTTAAACAGCCGAGAGGCAAAATGGATAACTGGTCTTCATCACCGTGCCCTAAAGGAATTCGGTGAATTAATGAATTGGGATGAAATTTTAGTTGAAGGTTATTGTATTTTAAATGATCAATGTAAAGCTGCTGAGGTTACAAATGCTAATACAGAGCTTGAATTAGAAGACGTCATTGCTTATGCGAGCTTAGCGGATAAAATGTTTCATTTGCCAATCTTTTATATGGAATATAGCGGAACTTACGGTAATCCAAAGTGGCTTAAGGAAGTGAAGTCACATTTGGAACAGGCGACCTTTTTCTATGGAGGCGGAATTACAACGGCTGAACAGGCAAAGGAAATGGCCGAGTTTGCTGATGTGGTGGTAGTGGGGAATAGTGTCTATAAGGATTTAAGACAAGCACTCGCAACCGTAACAGCAGTTAAAGGTTAATCAAACGTTTGATTGAATACGAAAAAACGGGTCACACCTGGATTAGAACCATTTTAATCAATCGATTGATTAAAAGATTTTGGATTCTGATAAACTTACTAAAACTAGTTATGAGTGGTGAAATAGATGCAATATCTGACTGAACGACTGTTAAATGGAATGAACCCTGAACAGGGAAAGGCTGTAAAAGCAACGGACGGTCCGCTGTTAATTATGGCCGGGGCAGGTAGTGGAAAGACTAGGGTGTTAACGCATCGGATAGCTTATTTAATCGTCGAGAAAAGGATAAATCCCTATAATATCTTGGCGATTACGTTTACGAATAAAGCTGCAAAAGAAATGAAGGAGCGGATTGGAAACTTAATGGGTGGGGTTGCCGAAGAGGTATGGATTTCAACCTTTCACTCCATGTGCGTGAGAATTTTACGCCGTGATATTGATCGAATTGGCTATAATCGCAATTTCACAATCCTTGATACAGGTGACCAACAATCAGTCATTAAGACCATATTAAAAGAAAAAAATCTTGATCCGAAAAAGTACGACCCGCGTGCCTTATTAGGTTCGATTAGCTCGGCAAAGAATGAATTGATCGACCCGGAAGTGTATAGCAAAAATGCCGGGGGCTACTTTGAACAAGTTGTCGCAGACGTGTACAAGGAATACCAAAAACGGCTGTTGAAAAATAGTTCATTAGACTTCGACGATTTAATTATGAAGACAATCCAATTATTCCAGCGTGTTCCGGAAGTGTTGGAGTTTTATCAGCGCAAGTTTCAATATATTCATGTTGATGAGTACCAGGATACGAACAGAGCACAATATATGCTCGTAAAGCTGCTTGCAGCAAGATTTAAAAACCTTTGTGTTGTCGGAGACTCTGACCAATCGATTTATCGTTGGCGCGGTGCGGATATCGCCAATATTTTATCATTTGAAAAAGACTATCCGAATGCTCAGGTAATTATGCTCGAGCAAAATTACCGCTCAACACAAAGAATCCTGCTAGCTGCGAATGAAGTGATCAAAAACAACTTAAACAGAAAGCCAAAGAATCTGTGGACTGAAAATGCGGAGGGTAATAAAATTTCATATTTACGTGCTGATAGCGAACAGGGTGAGGGACAATTTGTTGCCGGGAAAATTAAAGAGCTTGTCGATAGTGGGAAGTATAAACGTTCCGATATTGCGATTTTATATCGTACCAATGCCCAGTCGCGTGTAATCGAGGAAGTTTTATTAAAATCGAACATTGATTACTCGATTGTCGGCGGAATAAAGTTCTACGAACGAAAAGAAATTAAGGATATTATTTCTTATTTAAAGCTCGTGGCAAATCCGGATGATGAAATCTCGTTTGCTCGTGTTATTAATGTTCCGAAGCGTGGAATCGGTTCAAGCTCTTTAGATAAAATAGCTAATTTTGCGCAAATGCATGACATTTCGATGTTTGCTGCGCTCGAATCGGTGGAGCTGATTGGTTTAAGCCCAAAGGTTACGAAAGCTGCAGCAGAATTTCGTGATTTGATTAAAGGCTACTCGCAAATGCAGGAATTTTTATCAGTAACAGAGCTAGTTGAAGCGATATTAGATAAATCAGGTTACCGTGAGATGCTTAAGGCTGAGAAGTCATTAGAAGCACAAAGCCGTCTTGAAAACTTGGACGAGTTATTATCTGTAACAAAGAATTTTGAAGAAGAAAATGAAGATAAAAGCTTAGTTGCCTTTTTAACCGACCTTGCCTTAGTTGCGGACATTGATAGTCTTGATGATGATGGTCAAAAAAAGACTGATACGGTTGTGTTAATGACGCTGCATTCGGCAAAAGGCTTGGAATTTCCGATTGTATTTTTGCTGGGCTTGGAGGAAGGCGTGTTCCCGCATAGCCGTTCATTATTTGAAGAAGCGGAAATGGAGGAGGAGCGCCGACTTGCGTATGTTGGAATTACACGTGCTGAAGAGCAGTTGTTTATTACAAATGCGCAGATGCGAACTTTATTCGGTAGAACCAACATGAATCCACCGTCGCGATTTATAAAGGAAATTCCCAATGATTTAATTGAAGGAATGGAACCTGTCAAAAAGAGTACGTCTTCCTTCCAGCCATACTCAAAACAGCCGCAGCAACAGCGTAAACCTGTGATGCGTCCAGTCGTAACAGCAACAACTTCTGGTGGTGACGACTTCGCCTGGCGTGTTGGCGATAAAGCCGCTCATGGCAAATGGGGAACTGGTACGGTTGTTAGTGTCAAGGGACAAGGCGAAGGGTTGGAATTGGACATTGCATTTCCAAAGCCTGTTGGGATTAAACGATTGCTTGCCAAATTTGCACCGATTACAAAAGCATAAAAGAAAGGGTTGCGTGTATGGACCTTCAATCAGAAAAAAATCGAGTTAGCGAGTTGCATACTTTATTAAATCAATATAATTATGAGTACTATGTACTGGATGACCCGAGTGTTCCTGATGCTGAGTATGACCGTTTAATGAAGGAATTAATTGAGCTTGAAGAGAAATTTCCCGAGCTTAAGACGATTGATTCTCCTTCGCAGCGTGTCGGTGGCGGGGTTCTGGAGGGATTCGAAAAGGTTCAGCATACTACGCCAATGCTTAGTCTTGGTAATGCTTTTAATGCTGAGGATTTACGTGATTTTGACCGACGAATTCGCCAGATTGTCGGGAATGATTTTTCATATGTATGTGAGCTGAAAATTGACGGTTTAGCCGTTTCGTTACGTTATCAGGATGGGGTGTTTATCCAGGGGGCAACCCGTGGTGATGGTTCGATTGGTGAGGATATTAGCGCCAATTTGAAAACAATCGGTTCGATTCCGCTGCGATTAAAGGAGCCGGCTAGCCTCGAGGTTCGTGGCGAAGCATATATGCCAAAGCGGTCCTTTGACGCGTTAAATAAGGTGAAGGCTGAAAAGGGTGAAGAAGCATTTGCCAATCCAAGAAATGCGGCCGCTGGTTCTTTACGACAGCTGGATCCGAAAATTGCTGCCTCCCGAAATTTGGATGTATTTTTGTATGGTATTGCCGGAGTCGAGCGTGAGGATGTTCAGTCCCATAGTGAAGGTTTAAATTGGTTGGACAGCTTAGGGTTTAAAACGAATAAGGAACGGACGAAATGCTCAGATATTGATCGCGTGATTGAGTTTGTGGAAAGCTGGGTTGAAAAACGACCAGGCTTACCATACGAAATTGATGGAATCGTGATTAAGGTCGATTCACTCAAGCAGCAGGAGCGCTTAGGCACTACGGCAAAAAGTCCACGCTGGGCAATTGCCTACAAGTTTCCGGCTGAAGAAGTTGTTACAACCTTAAAGGAAATTGAACTTAGTGTGGGACGAACTGGTGTGATCACACCAACAGCAATTTTGGAGCCGGTAAAAGTCGCGGGAACGACAGTAAGTCGCGCATCATTGCATAATGAGGATTTAATCCGCGAAAAAGACATTCGCTTAGGTGATCAGGTTGTTGTTAAAAAAGCTGGAGATATCATACCTGAGGTTGTCAATGTTTTAGTTGAACGTCGTACTGGCGAAGAAATCGAATTCAAAATGCCGACCCATTGTCCTGAATGTGAAAGCGAACTGGTTCGTTTTGAAGATGAAGTAGCTCTGCGTTGTATTAATCCAAAATGTCCGGCTCAAATTCGTGAAGGACTGATTCATTTTGTGTCTCGAGGTGCGATGAATATCGAGGGCTTAGGTGAAAAGGTGATTAGTCAATTATTTGCAGAAAAGCTGATCGTCGATGTTGCTGATATTTATAAATTACAGCGCGAGCAATTAATTGGTCTAGAGCGAATGGGTGAAAAATCAATTCAGAAGTTGCTCAATGCGATTGAGACTTCAAAGGATAATTCATTAGAAAAGCTTTTATTCGGACTTGGAATTCGCCATGTTGGTGCCAAAGCAGCAAAAACCTTAGCTCAAGCTTTTGAAACAATGGATCGTTTAGCGATGGCTACGATTGAGGAACTGAGAGCAATTAATGAAATCGGCGAAAAAATGGCAGATTCGGTTGTGACTTATTTTAGTAAGGAAGAAGTTCGAGAGCTGCTGCAAGAGTTAAAGGCAGCAGCTGTAAATATGGAGTATAAAGGTCCGAAGCCCGTTTCGGTCGAAGATTCTAATTCTTATTTTGCCGGAAAAACGATTGTACTGACTGGGAAATTGGAGCAGTTAAGTCGAAATGAGGCAAAGGAAAAAATTGAAGCCCTTGGTGGTAATGTAGCTGGTAGTGTCAGTAAGAAGACTGACCTAGTAATTGCCGGTGAGGATGCTGGCTCAAAGCTAACAAAAGCACAAGAATTGGATATTGAAATATGGGACGAGGAGAGAATGATTCAAGAATTAACTAAGTAAGAGAGGGAAACCGATGAAAAGACTAGTAATGATTGCTTTGTCTCTGCTGCTTTTGTTGACTGCTTGCGCTCCTAATTTTAAAAAGGAAGATGAAGTAGTCCAAAATAATAAGAGTGACTCTAAAGAGAAAGCAATTATTCCAAAGTATCAAATTTCAGATCAGTATTACCGGACGATTTTACCATTCAAACCAGGGGAAGCACGCGGCTTAGTCGTTAATAACTTAAATACTCGCTATGATATCAATGAGTTTGAGACTGGATTAATGCGCGTGGCGTTGAAAAACTTTAGTCCGGATAAGTATTTTTTCCAGGAAGGTCAGTATTTGAAAAAGAAGACAGTCGGATTATGGTTAAATCGTCAGTTTACACCAGAGCAACTTGCGGCTGAAGGACTGAAGGAAGATGAGAATATCGGGTTAAATCCGTTAGATGATGGGGTTGGCGATTTAAAGACTCGTAATGAGAAAAGTCCGATATATCTTGCCCATATATTAGAGCACGATTATTTAACGAAGGATGATAATGGGAATGTCCATCTCGATGGTGTTGTTATTGGCCTTGCATTAAATTCAGTGTACTATTATACAACTGTCCAGTATGGTGATGTGTTTGAACGGAAAATTCCTCATGATGAGCTAGAGCGCAAAGGAAAGGAAATTGCGGCTGAGGTTGCTAAGCGAATCCGCGGTGTTGAGGGGCTTGGAGATGTACCAGTTACAATTGCCTTGTTCGAACAAGCTGATAAATCATCTGTTGTACCTGGAAATTTCTTTGCCTATGCAAATATGTCAGAAGGCAGCAATTCGCTTGGTGGCTGGGAAGCTGTTGATGAGAAGTACTATTTATTCCCATCAGAGTCGGCAACAAAGGATCATCGTGCTGATGTTACGTTCTTCCAAAACTTTAAGCAGGATGTTGAAGAATATTTCCCTAATTTTAATGGTGTAATCGGCAAAGCATTTTATATTGGAAGTCAACTAAATGAAGTATCAATCAGTATACCGATTCAATTTTATGGAAAAGCAGAAGGGGTCGGCTTTACACAGTATGTAACAGGTTTAGTAATGGAGCATTTCCCTGATTATGTGACGGTACAGGTTTCGATCACCTCGGTTAATGGACCAGAGGCTTTAATTATCCGTAAAGCGGACCAGAACGAACCAATTGTTCATATTTATCAATAGTAATACTTGAATTCGGAATTGCATAAACATGGAAGGTGAGCGAATTGGCTTGCCTTCTTTTTATATTGGGATAATGATAAAATAAGGGGGAAATCAGCGATAGGAGGCGGTAAAATGGTACAACCTTACAAACACGAGCCTTTCACAGATTTTACTGATGAGAAAAACCGAAATGAATATCTTCAGGGATTGCAAACAGTCGAAAGCTATCTAGGACGGGATTACGACTTAATTATCGGTGGTGTGAGAATTTCAACAGAAGCGAAAATCGTATCTTACAATCCTGCAAATAAACAGGAGATTATTGGTACGGTATCAAAGGCAAATCGTGACCATGCAGAACAGGCAATGCAGGCAGCGGTTTTAGCATTTAAAACATGGCGAAAATCAAAGCCAGAAATGCGGGCTGATGTATTGTTTAAAGCTGCGACCATTTTACGGCGTCGTAAAGCTGAATTTTCAGCGTTATTGACGAAAGAAGCTGGAAAGCCTTGGCGAGAAGCGGATGCTGATACCGCGGAAGCCATTGATTTTCTTGAATATTATGGACGACAAATGCTGCGGATAAAAGATGGTGCCCCGGTACAGAGTCGTCCGAATGAATTTAACCGTTATGACTATATTCCTTTGGGGGTAGGAATCATTATTTCACCATGGAACTTCCCGCTTGCGATTATGGCTGGAACGACAGTTGCGGCAATCGTAGCAGGTAACACAGTGCTGTTGAAGCCGGCTTCTGCTACCCCAATTGTCGCAGCTAAATTTGTTGAGGTGATGGAAGAAGCGGGACTACCTCCTGGGGTGTTGAACTTTGTTCCAGGCAGCGGGGCAGAGATAGGTGATTATTTAGTCGAACATAAGGATACTCGCTTTATTAGCTTTACTGGCTCCCGTGATGTCGGATTGCGTATTTATGAACGTGCCTCGAAAGTTACGGATGGGCAAATTTGGCTGAAACGGGTTATTGCTGAAATGGGCGGTAAAGATACGATTGTCGTCGATAGTGAGGCGGATTTGGAATTGGCAGCGCAGTCGATAGTAGCAAGTAGCTTTGGCTTCGCCGGGCAAAAGTGTTCAGCCTGTTCCAGGGTTATTGTTGTGGAAGCTGTATATGACCAGGTTTTAAAACGTGTAGTTGAATTGACAAAGCAATTGGCGGTTGGTGATCCGGTTGAGGAGACAACCTTTATGGGACCGGTTATTGATGAGAATGCTTATAACAAAATTATCGAATATATTGAAATAGGGAAGCAGGAAGGTAAGTTAGTTGCAGGTGGGACAGTGGACCTTTCAAAAGGCTATTTTGTTCAACCAACTGTTTTTGCTGATCTTGACCCACAGGCAAGATTGATGCAAGAGGAAATCTTTGGGCCAGTAGTTGGTTTCTCAAAGGCAGGGACGTTTGAAGAAGCAATTGAATTGGGTAATCATACTGAATACGGCTTAACTGGAGCGGTGATTACAAAAAATCGTGAGCATCTCGAACGGGCTCGAGAGGATTTCTATGTCGGTAATCTGTACTTTAACAGAGGATGTACCGGGGCAATCGTTGGTTATCAACCATTTGGTGGATTTAACATGTCTGGTACGGATTCAAAAGCTGGTGGCCCAGATTATTTATTGCTCCATATGCAAGCAAAAACCACTTCAGAAATGTTTTAATTGGAAATTTTTCTTGAGATTTTTAGATTAATAATATGGATCCAATCTCTTGTAGGGATTGGATTTTTTGTATTTAGTCAAAATAATTCTGTCTCATGTAGATAATATTCTGCTCGGTAAAATATGTCGAAAAATTAAGAAAATTTGTCGAAAATAAATTCAGAAAAATCTAACAAAATAGGTTCCATTTTCAAAAATCCTGTTATATAATACAAACAGATCAAAGATTTACTGTGTTATAACATTTACAATAATGTCTACAGAAGTATTGATAAATAAGTGTTTTTACCAGTAGACAGCCAGTGATCTGTATTATTTGGGAGAGAATTGAGCGGATGCTCAGCTAATACCATAGTGTATTACAGCTTTCGACAAACTCACTCTGACCAAGTCTTGTTAGATTTCATATTATTCGCATATGAAATCTTAAGATTAATAACTAACTAGGATTTACTAAACAAAGGGGTATTTCAAAAAAAGGGAGGAAGTATTTCATGACAAACGAAAGAGTAAAGCAACTTCAAGAAAGCTGGGAATTAGACGCACGCTGGAAAGGGATTACACGTCCTTATTCTGCAGAGGAAGTAATTAAACTACGCGGTTCAATCGACATCGAGTACACTTTAGCTCGTCGCGGTTCTGAAAAGCTTTGGAAACTTGTAAACGAAGAAGATTTTGTTAACGCACTTGGTGCATTAACTGGTAACCAAGCGGTTCAACAAGTTAAAGCTGGTCTTAAAGCAATCTACCTAAGCGGATGGCAAGTCGCTGCTGATGCTAACCTTGCTGGTCAAATGTACCCTGACCAAAGCTTATACCCTGCTAACAGTGTTCCTGCTGTTGTTAAACGTATTAACCAAGCATTACAACGTGCTGACCAAATCACTCATGGCGAAGGCGACAACTCAATCGATTGGTTCGCTCCAATCGTTGCTGATGCTGAAGCTGGCTTCGGTGGTCAATTAAACGTATTTGAACTAATGAAAGGCATGATCGAAGCTGGTGCGTCTGGCGTTCACTTCGAAGACCAACTTTCTTCTGAGAAAAAATGTGGTCACTTAGGCGGTAAAGTATTACTTCCAACTCAAACTGCAGTTAAAAACTTAATCGCTGCTCGTCTTGCAGCTGACGTAATGGGAACTCCAACTGTATTAATCGCTCGTACTGATGCTAACGCTGCTGACCTTATCACTAGCGATGTTGACCCATACGATGCACCATTTATCGAAGGCGAACGTACTCCAGAAGGTTTCCACCGAGTTAAAGCTGGTATCGACCAAGCAATCGCTCGTGGTTTAGCTTACGCTCCATATGCTGATATGATCTGGTGCGAAACTTCTGAACCAAACCTTGAAGAAGCTCGTCAATTTGCTGAAGCAATCCATGCGAAATTCCCTGGCAAATTACTTGCTTACAACTGCTCTCCATCATTCAACTGGAAAGCTAAGCTTGATGACGAAACAATTGCTAAATTCCAAGTTGAACTTGGCAAAATGGGTTACAAATTCCAATTCGTTACACTTGCAGGTTTCCATGCATTAAACCACAGCATGTTCAATCTTGCTCTTGGTTACAAAGATCGTGGTATGGCTGCATACTCTGAGCTTCAACAAGCTGAGTTCACATCTGAAAAAGATGGTTACACAGCTACTCGTCACCAACGTGAAGTAGGAACTGGCTACTTCGATAGCGTTTCTATGATCGTATCTGGTGGTACTTCTTCAACTACAGCTCTTAAAGGCTCAACTGAAGAAGAGCAATTCCAAGCATCTAAGTAATTTGCTTAATGCTTAATTGTTAATCTAGTTTTTACCTTGTGATTTTTACTCCTATATTTCTCCTATATTGCCTTCTCTTCTGTTGTCGAAGAGAAGGATTTTTTTGTTTGTGGGACTTTAACGTATTAGAGCGATGGGGGACAGTCCCCCATCGCTCTAATGCGTTAAAGGGGTGGGGGACTGTCCCCCACTACACTAAAGTGTTATTTTTCACGTTTTTTGGAATGCTACATACATAGTAGTAAGTTGAGGGGAGGGTATTCGAGTTGGAACGTTCAAAGGTTGATGAGTATTTGCAGCACGGGATACATGGTGCGATGGAAACAAAGTCGAGCGAACGCTTGAAATTTTTAACCTCGTTACGGGAACGTGTAATCGTTGCTCTAACGGAGGAACAGGTGAAGGAGAAGGATGTATTTCCGCAAGTTGTAGCCTTAATGAAGGAAAACGCCTCCGCACATTTATTTTTAAACGGTCATTTAGATTATCAATATTTGAGTAAGTACATCAAAATTGCCAGTGCCGCCAATTTGGAATTTACGATTGTTACCAACAAAGATTATTATTCCGAGTTAGGATTAGTGTTAGCGGCCAATACTGCCATTAATAAAGAAGATATTTACATCGATAGTAAAATGGCCATTAATTATGAACTTGCCGAAGAAAATGATAAAGGGCTCTTTTCAGGAATCAAAAACCTATTTAAATAAGGAACAATCCTAAATAGACACTTCCCAAATAGGCAAGTGTCTATTTTTATTGACGTTTTTCGTGGTAAAATAGGCAATGGATTAATCTGGACAGACGCCGAAACATTGTTGCTTTAATGCGAAAAAGTTTGATATTATCTTATTATTGTGAAACTGTTCGAATAAATTTGGAGGTGACTAACAAAATGACAAGAATTTCAGAGGAACAAGTAAAGCATGTCGCCCACTTAGCGCGATTAGCGATCACTGAAGAAGAGGCGGTAAAATTTACGAAGCAGCTTGATGCGATTATCACATTTGCTGAACAATTAAACGAACTCGATACGGAAAATGTGGAGCCAACTTCCCACGTTTTAGAACTAAAAAATGTATTGCGTGAAGATATCCCACAACCAGGACTTCCACGAGAAGAAGTACTGAAAAACGCACCACAGACCCAAGATGGACAAATTAAGGTGCCGGCTATTATCGAGTAAGGAGGGGAAGAAAAATGAGTTTATTTGATCAATCAATAGCAGATTTACATCAATTACTACATAAAAAAGAACTATCTGTTTCTGATTTAGTGGATCAATCTTTCAAACGAATCAATGAAGTGGAAGATAAAGTCCAAGCTTTTTTAACATTAAATGAAGAAAACGCTCGGGAGATTGCCAAAGCTTTAGATAGCAAGCTTGGTACGGACGAAGCTAAGGGCTTGTTATTTGGAATGCCAATCGGTATTAAGGATAACATTGTAACCAAAAATCTACGCACAACTTGTGCTAGTAAAATTTTAGAGAATTTTGACCCAATCTATGATGCAACCGTTATGCAAAAATTGCATGCTGCTGAAACCGTTACGATTGGAAAATTGAACATGGATGAGTTTGCGATGGGGTCTTCAACAGAGAACTCTGGTTATCAAAAAACAAAAAATCCGTGGAATTTGGAAACTGTTCCTGGTGGATCTTCAGGTGGTTCAGCTGCATCTGTTGCAGCAGGTGAAGTATTATTTTCACTGGGCTCTGATACAGGCGGCTCGATTCGTCAGCCGGCAGCATACTGTGGAGTTGTTGGATTAAAACCAACATACGGCCGCGTATCTCGGTTTGGCTTAGTTGCATTTGCATCATCATTAGACCAAATCGGACCGGTTACGAGAACGGTTGAGGATAATGCGTATTTATTACAGGCCATTTCCGGTCATGATGCAATGGATTCTACATCAGCTAATCTATCTGTGCCAAACTTTGTTGGAGCATTAACAGGTGATGTGAAAGGTCTAAAAATTGCTGTGCCTAAGGAATATCTTGGTGAGGGTGTACAAGATGAGGTCCGTGAATCAGTATTAGCAGCATTAAAAGTGCTTGAAAAGCTTGGTGCAACTTGGGAAGAAGTATCGCTACCGCACTCAAAATATGCGTTAGCCACTTATTATTTATTATCTTCTTCTGAGGCTTCGGCTAACCTTTCACGTTTTGACGGCGTCCGTTACGGTTATCGTACGCAAAATGCTGATAATTTAATTGATATGTATAAGAAAACTCGGGCTGAAGGATTTGGCGACGAGGTTAAGCGTCGGATTATGCTTGGAACTTTCGCATTAAGCTCTGGTTACTATGATGCCTATTATAAAAAAGCTCAAAAAGTTCGGACGTTAATTAAGCAAGATTTTGAAAAAGTCTTTGAAAAATATGATGTCATTGTTGGACCAACTACGCCAACTCCTTCCTTTAAATTGGGTGAAAAGACGTCAGATCCATTAACGATGTATGCGAACGATATTTTAACCATCCCTGTTAACCTTGCAGGAGTACCAGGAATCTCTGTTCCTTGCGGCTTTTCAAATGGTCTGCCATTAGGGTTGCAAATTATCGGAAAGCATTATGATGAAGCAACAGTATACCGCGTCGCACATGCTTATGAACAAGCGACTGATTTTCATAAACAAAAACCTGAACTGTAAGGGGTGAGAAGCAATGGAATTTGAAACAGTGATAGGACTTGAAGTCCACGTAGAATTAAAAACAGATTCAAAAATCTTTTCTGCTAGTCCGAACCATTTCGGTGCAGAGCCGAATATGAATACAAGTGTGATTGATCTAGGCTATCCAGGCGTATTACCGGTCTTAAATCGCAAGGTTGTTGACTACGGCATGAAGGCCTGCATGGCGCTTAATTGCCAAATCGCTACTGAAACAAAATTTGACCGTAAAAACTACTTCTATCCAGATAATCCAAAAGCTTATCAAATTTCCCAATTTGATAAGCCAATTGGAGAGCATGGCTATATTGACATTGAAGTGGACGGCTATAAGAAACGCATCGGGATTACCCGTATTCACCTTGAAGAAGATGCCGGCAAGTTAAACCATGGCAAGGGATATTCACTTTGTGATTATAATCGCCAAGGTACGCCGTTAATCGAAATCGTATCTGAGCCAGATATCCGCACTCCAAATGAGGCATATGCTTATTTGGAAAAATTAAAATCAATCATTCAATATACTGGTGTTTCTGATTGTAAAATGGAAGAAGGATCATTGCGTTGTGATGCCAATATTTCGATTCGTCCTTTTGGCCAAGAAGAGTTCGGTACGAAAACTGAGCTGAAAAACTTGAACTCGTTCAACTTCGTGCGCAAAGGTCTAGAGTACGAAGAAATTCGTCAACGTGAAGTTGTTTCCGCTGGCGGTGTTATTGAACAAGAAACACGCCGTTTCGACGAAGCAACTGGAGCAACTTTGTTAATGCGTGTAAAAGAAGGATCTGACGATTATCGTTATTTCCCAGAGCCTGACCTACCAGATATTTATATCGATGAGGAATGGAAGGCGCGCATTCGCGCAGAAATTCCTGAGCTTCCAGATGCACGGTTTAAGCGCTATACAGAAGAATTGGGATTGCCGGAATATGATGCTCAAGTATTGACTGTAACAAAGGAAATGTCAGATTTCTTTGATGCTACAGTTGCGGCTGGAGCGGATGCCAAGCAAGCGTCGAACTGGATCATGGGTGAGGTTTCTGCCTACTTAAAGGCTGAAGCAAAGGAACTTCATGAAGTCGCTTTAACGCCAGATGGCTTAGCTGGTTTAATCAAGTTGATTGTTGATGGTACCATCTCTTCAAAAATCGCAAAAACAGTATTTAAAGAATTAATAGAAAACGGTGGCAATGCAGAGGAAATCGTTAAAGCAAAAGGACTTGTGCAAATTTCTGATGAGGGTGCCCTGTTAAAAATTATCGGCGAAGTATTGGATAACAATCCGCAATCAATTGCTGATTTTAAAGATGGTAAACAAAAAGCAGTTGGCTTCCTTGTTGGTCAAATCATGAAAGCAACAAAAGGACAAGCCAATCCACAATTGGTTAACAAGCTATTGGTGGAAGAGATTAATAAGCGCTAAGAGAAAATAGCTGGTGGATGCTGAGGTCCATCAGCTATTTTCATAGAAATTGTTTATTTGGTTAATGTGACAGGGGTTGCAGCAAAATAACTCTAGTTGCATTTTTATCTATATAGTACTTGACGAAATGGCATGAAGAGATTATGTTAATTGATGGTAAAGTGTCAGATGATATATTAATGAAACTATTTGTTATAGGATGATGGATATGAAACGAGCTAGGATTATTTATAATCCTACTTCTGGGCGTGAAATCTTTAAAAAACATTTGCCAGAAGTATTACAAAGACTTGAAATTGCCGGCTATGAAACCTCCTGTCATGCGACAACTGGTGCTGGCGATGCTACGTTTGCGGCAAGAGTTGCAGTAGAACGTCGCTATGATTTAGTTATTGCCGCAGGTGGAGATGGAACGATCAATGAAGTAGTCAATGGTTTGGCGGAGCAATCGTATCGGCCAAAACTTGGTATTATACCGGTTGGAACAACGAATGATTTTGCCCGAGCCCTCCATATATCTCGTGATATTTTAGCAGCAACAGATATTATTGTGAAGGGTGATACGATCCCTGTTGATATCGGAAGAATGAATGATCGTTATTTTATCAACATTGCCGGTGGGGGTAGAATAACGGAATTAACTTATGAGGTTCCTAGCAGACTGAAGACAATGCTTGGGCAACTTGCTTACTACTTAAAAGGGATGGAAATGCTGCCATCAATCAAAGCTTCAGAAGTAAGCATTGAGTATGACGGAAAGATGTTTGAAGGAGAAGTTATGCTGTTCCTTGTCGGATTGACCAATTCGGTTGGGGGATTTGAAAAGCTCTCTCCAGACTCATCGATTAATGACGGGTTATTCACGTTAATTATCATGAAAAAGGCGAATTTGGCTGATTTCATTAGAATTGCATCACTAGCAGTCCGCGGTGAACACGTTAATGATCCGCATGTAATCTATACGAAGGCAAATCGGATTAAGGTACAATCCAATGAAATTGTTCAGTTAAACCTGGACGGAGAATTTGGTGGCTTATTACCTGCTGAATTTGAAAATTTATATCGTCATTTAGAAGTATTCGTGCCTCTTGAAGAAATTCGTCCCGAGGATCGTCCTGATCGCTGGGAAAGTCCGGTCCAAAATGGCTAAAAGGAGTTCGCTCTAATTATTGGAGCGAACTTTCTTTTATTTTTATTTTTTCAAGAAAAAAATGTAATATTGAAGGGATAACTAAAATATAGACGAAATCGATACTTTTTTACCTAATGGGACATACTGTTGGAAAAAGTTGAGATGATCAGGGGGAAAATGTGTTATGAAACGCAATTATCAAGATGACAGCTTTACTCTCCATACTGATTTGTATCAAATAAATATGGTTGAAACTTATTGGCGTGATGGAGTGCACAATCGCAAGGCGGTCTTTGATTTATATTTTCGCAAGCTCCCTTTCGGAAATGGATATGCGGTGTTTGCCGGTCTAGAACGGGCAATAAAATACATAGAGGATTTTGGGTTTACCGAAACGGATTTGACTTACTTGCGGGAGGAGTGTGGCTATCAACCAGACTTTCTCGATTATTTAAAAGAGCTCCGCTTTACAGGGAAGATTCGAGCGATGCGCGAAGGAGAGTTGGTATTTGGCAATGAACCCATTCTTCGAGTGGAGGCGCCTTTAGCTGAAGCACAACTTTTAGAAACAGCGCTGTTAAATATTATTAACTATCAAACCCTAATTGCCACGAAAGCATCACGGATAAAACAGGTGATTGGTGAGGGTGTCGCACTTGAATTCGGAACGAGACGAGCTCAGGAAATGGACGCCGCTATTTGGGGCACACGTGCTACTTATTTAGCAGGGTTTGATGCAACGAGCAATGTTCGTGCCGGAAAGCTGTTTGGGATCCCAGTGGCAGGAACGCATGCTCATTCGATGGTTCAAGCGTATCGGGATGAGTACATTGCCTTTCACAAATATGCAGTGACCCATAAGGAATGTGTTTTCTTAGTTGATACATATGATACATTACGACTTGGTGTTCCGAATGCGATAAAAGTAGCGAAGGAGCTTGGCGATTCAATCCATTTTGCTGCGATTCGAATCGATAGTGGTGACTTGGCATTTTTATCAAAAAAAGCTCGGAAGCAGTTGGATGATGCGGGCTTTACTGATACGAAAATTTTTGCTTCAAGCGATTTGGATGAATATACGATTATGAGTTTAAACGCTCAAGGTGCAAAAATTGATAGCTGGGGAGTTGGAACAAAGCTGATTACGGCTTTTGATCAAGCAGCCCTTGGTGCGGTTTATAAAATTGTTGCAATTGAGGACGACCAGGGTATCATGCAAGATACGATTAAAGTCTCCTCTAATCCGGAGAAAGTGACAACACCAGGGATTAAGAAGGTTTACCGGATTATTAACAATATCAATCATCATGCTGAAGGGGATTATATCACGCTCGAGTCAGAGGGGAATCCTCAGGATCAACCGCGGTTAAAAATGTTCCATCCAACCCATACGTATATTAGTAAGTTTGTCACGAATTTTACCGCAAAGGATTTGCATGAGGATATTTATGTGAATGGTAAGCTTGTTTATGATATTCCATATCTAGAGGATGCGCGCACTTATTTGCAGAAGAATCTGGAGATGCTCTGGGATGAATATAAGCGGACGATGAATCCAGAGGAATATCCTGTTGATTTAAGTCAAGAATGTTGGAATAATAAAATGCGAAATATTGAAGAGGTTCGTGAAAAAGTGAGAGCGATGGCGGAGTCGGACTCACTTTAAATTGGAAGGAAGAAAAGCATGAGTAAAACGATACCGGTACAAAAGAATGAATCTGTTGTGGTTGAATTTGAGGATTTAACCCATGAAGGCGCTGGCGTAGCTAAGGTTGACGGCTATCCATTGTTTGTTGCGGGGGGCCTCCCGGGTGAAAAAGCATTAGTGAAGGTAACGAAGGTCGGTAAAGGGTTCGGATTCGGTCGCTTGATGGAGCTTTACGAGAAAAGTCCTTACCGCGTCGAAGCGCCTTGTGCCATCTATAAAGAATGCGGCGGCTGTCAGCTTCAGCATCTTAGCTATGAGGGGCAGTTGCTGGCGAAGGGGAAACAGGTTCGCGAGGTGTTGCTGCGAATTGGCAAGCTTCGTGATGTTGTGGTTCACCCTGTATTGGGAATGGAGGAACCCTGGAATTATCGCAATAAATCACAGGTGCCAATCGGTGAGTACGAGGGCGGACTGATTGGTGGATTTTATCAGCGCCGGACTCATCAGATTATTAATATGGAGACATGTTTAATTCAGCAAGAGAAGAATGATGAGGTTGTCCGAGTGGTGAAGGAGATTTGTAGCCGTCACGGAATTCGCGCCTATGATGAGGTCGCACATAAAGGTATGCTGCGCCATATTATGGTCCGTTACGGTTTGGTAACGGGTGAAGTGATGGTCGTGTTGGTGACAAAAACGCGTGATTTGCCAAATCGGAATAAGCTAGTCGAAGCTATCGCAGAGCAGGTTGATGGTTTGACATCTTTGGTGCTGAATGTAAATTCGAATAAAACCAATGTGATTATGGGTGAGGAAACGGTTGTGCTATGGGGTCAGGAGGTCATCCATGATTATATTGGCGAGATAAAATTTGCAATTTCTGCGCGGTCTTTTTATCAGGTCAACCCTGAGCAAACAAAGGTTTTATATGATAAAGCGCTAGAATATGCTGGTTTGAGCGGTGCTGAAACAGTCATCGATGCTTATTGTGGAATCGGGACAATATCGTTATTTTTAGCCAAGCAGGCCCGTAAGGTTTATGGTGTTGAAATCGTTCCTGAAGCGATTGAGGATGCTAAGCGGAACGCTCAGTTAAATGGAATTGAGAATGCTGAATTCGCAGTTGGAGCAGCTGAAAAGGTGATTCCTGATTGGTATAAACAAGGGATAAGTGCCGATGTGCTCGTTGTTGATCCGCCGCGAAAGGGCTGTGACGCGGCGCTGTTAGAGACGATTATCGCGATGAAGCTGAAGCGGGTTGTTTATGTGTCCTGTAATCCAGCGACGCTCGCTCGTGATTTGCGGATATTAGAGGACGGTGGCTACAAGACGCTTGAAGTGCAGCCAGTTGATATGTTCCCGCAGACGATGCACTGTGAGGCAGTTGCGAAGCTTGATTTAGTTTGAAATCCGAAGATATGAAAATAGTAAAAAAATCCCTTATCTCTTTATGACAGGAGATAGGGATTTTTTTATTTTGTCAAAGGGAAATAGAAAAATAATATGTTTTGATTGGATTTGGTTACAACAATAGTGTATGATACATAGTATAAAGCGTATAGTGTATTATACACAGTATTGTATCGGAAACATTATTAGGAATTCGAGGTGGGTGAATGAGTACATTACTCGATTCATTAATTACAGAGCTTAGGAGAGGAACACTAACGTTAGCCGTTTTAAGTCAATTGCGTACACCACAGTATGGGTATTCGTTGGTTCAGCTATTGGAAGATTCAGGAGTTTCGATGGAACAAAGTACTTTATATCCCTTACTGCGACGTCTAGAGAAACAAGAATTAGTAACGAGCAGTTGGGATACGTCTGAAAGTAGACCGAGAAAGTATTATGTTCTGAGTGATTACGGAGTGGAGATCTTTTTAAAGTTAAAAGCTGAATGGCTAAAAAATTCAAAAGAACTTTATGGTTTATTAAAAGGGGAGGACGATGATGGATTTAATTGAGATATATATCCAAGAAGTTACCAGAAGGTTACCTGAAAAAAATCGTGAGGACATTGCCCTTGAATTAAGATCTACTATCGAAGATATGCTTTCAGATGATTTCACTGAAGAAGACGTGAAAAAGGTGCTGGAGAAATTAGGGAATCCAGCATCATTAGCAAGTGGATACCTAGACCGACCGATGCATTTAATTGGTCCTCGTTACTTCGACTTATATGTATCGTTGTTGAAATTGATTTTACCCATTGCCGGTGTCATCGCGGCAATTTCAATGATTGCGAGCCATTTGTTTAGCTATAATGGAGAAGAAGCAATATTAAGCATTATCATTAAGGTCTTTTCTGAAGGAATAGGGATATTAATTGAAGTAGGTATACAGGTTGCTTTCTGGTTAACGTTTACCTTTGCGATTATCGAACGCTGTGATAAAGGAAAGGATTCGGAGCCATTAACCATGAATTATACGAAGTGGACTCCTGATGATTTAAAAAATGTAACGTATATTCCTAAGAAAAGGTTAATTCCAAAAGGTGAAGTGTATTTCAGCTTAATTTGGACTGCAATTTGGGCAACGGTTTATTTTAATGCTAATCAGCTTTTGGGTATATATGTAAACGAGGGCAATGGACTTGAATTTGTAACTCCCGCATTAAATCAAGAGGTTTTACTCTCCTATTGGCCGTTTGTCGTTTTGGTAATAGGATTGGAAATTGTTTTAGCTTTGTTCAAGCTAATTAAAGGGCAGTGGTCCTTGAACTTAGCTATTTTTAACACGATATATGAGATTATAGCAACGGTTATTACTATTGTCGTTATCATCAATCCAAATTTGTTCCAACCTGATTTTACGTCATATATGGCAGATTTATTTTCGATTACCGTAGAACAATTTACAAATAGGGTCATTAGTGGTGTAATACTCATGTTTGTATTATTTGGTGGAATTAACGCTTTTGATGGTTTTCGTAAGGCGAGACGAAGATAGCAATTATAAGAGATAGGTAGGATGGATTAATATGTACTTAACAATAGCAGAAACTGCAGAATATTTAGATGTGCCAGAAGACAAGGTGAAGAAGCTAATTCAACAGAAAAAGATTCGGACGTTATTTGATGGTGAACAGTATTTAATTTATAAAGAGCAATTTAATACTCATTTTAAACAATTAGAGAAGTACAAACATTTAGTTGAAGAAATATTGAGTGAACCGATTCCGGAGGATTTGGATATTAAGGATGAGGATTAAGTGGGTTGGATGACTCAATTTTTTACGAAGAAAAAGGAGCCGAGGTTGGGCTCCTTTTTTAAATAACATATAAGTAGATTGACAGAAAATGGGCAAGGCTTCCGAGCATGATGAAGATATGAAATATCTCGTGGAAACCCATATATTTGGATTGCAGAAATTTAGGTTTTGTCGCATAAATCACGCCGCCGATTGTGTACATCAGTCCGCCGATGACTAATAAAATTAGTCCTGTTGAGTCTATGCTTCCGGCAAGCGGCGAAATAACGAAGATCACCATCCAGCCCATAATAAGGTAGAGTGCTGTTGACAACCAGCGCGGACAGTGAAACCAGACCATTTTGAAAATAACGCCAGAAACGGCTGCACTCGCTATAATCCCAAACAATACCCAGCCAGTCACGCCATTTAGTGAGATTAAACAAAATGGCGTATAGGTGCCGGCGATAAGGATAAAAATCATCGAGTGATCTAAGCGTCTGAGGAAGGCAATCACCTTATCTCTTGCAATAACCATATGGTAAGTTGCTGAGGCTGCGTAAAGTAAAATCATACTAATTCCAAAAATCGTGACAGCAGTAATCGCTAATGGAGAACCAGTCTTCAATGAGGCTTTAATAACTAAAGCCAGAAGGGCAATAAATGATAGAATTGCACCAGATAGATGAGTGAGCCCATTGATTGGTTCACGAATATAAGTTTGCATAGCACTTCCTCCTTATTTGTGTAAAGTGAGTATATTATGGTTTGTTGTGTTATATGTTATGTAGTATTCATAACTACTTATTATAATATTATGATTATGCTACGTAGTCAATGTTTAGTTTGTACAAAAAATAAGCTATAATGTATATGAAACTATGTGATTCGAGGTAAAAACCATGGACAACCTTAATAAACTCGTGGAAAAAATGGGGCTTGGACAGAATATTGAAATTGATGATATTCCAAATATTGATTTGTATATGGATCAGGTCATTCAGCTTTTTGAGAGTAAATTTGAAAGTACAAAGCGAGATAAGGATGATAAAATCTTAACGAAAACGATGATTAATAATTATGCAAAAGGTAAATTATTTTTTCCGATTAAAAATAAAAAATATTCCAAGGAACATCTTATCTTGATAAGTTTAATCTATCAATTAAAGGGTTCACTTTCAATTAGCGATATTAAAACGACGCTTGATGGAATCAATGAGCAGGCTGTATCTGGAGAGATGGACCTTGAGGTTTTTTACCGGAGTTATAGCAGTCTATATAAGTTGGCAGTCGAGGACTTTAAAGAAGCATTACCAAAAAGATTGGATGAAGTGAAGGAAGAAGTGGCTGGTAGCGATGAACTACTCGAAAAAACACTCCTTATCGCCTCATTGGTGAACATCAGCAATCTGTATCGCCGCGCCGCCGAAAAACTAGTTGATGAACTTTAACGCATTAAAGCGGCGGGGGACAGTCCCCCGCTGCGGTGATGCTTTAATGGGATGCGGTGTTAAATTGCAGATTTGGGGTAGGGGTAAGGTTTAGGTTCTAGTTGCTAGTTGTTAGTTGTTAGTTGCCCCACTTCATTGATACGGTGAGGTTACAGCAACTTCCAAAGCTACCCGGGGCAGCGGGGAGTGCGAGGATGAATTTTATTCCAGATGGTGTATAATGTGTCGTCACCGGAACTTTTAGACCAATTGATTTTATTAATTGATCAACCTCTGCCTGTTTTCCTTGTTGTGCCGCGTTCATCATTTTCGTTTCAAATGAAGTTTCAGCTAATTTATTCAAGAGGATGCTCCCTTGCTCCATTAATAATCGAAAGTGTTTTACCGAACTTGAGAAGACCTTTGTATCAACAGGTGGATAAGTACGATATATAGGGTATGGTGTATAGAAACCATAATAATTTGGAATTGATGGATGATATTGCGGGTATCCATACATGGTTATAACTCCTTTCAAAGCGCAGCTATTATACATTATGAGGATTTTCAAATGTTGGTTCCGGTGGTTCTTAGTTGCTACAGATGCCATTGCTTGTTAGAGTAGTATTTAAATATATTTTTTGAATATAGAAGGAGAGAGGAAAATGGGAGAAATTAAGAAGAAATTTTGCAAGGAATCACTAGTGATTAAAACAAGTAGGGTGTTTCCAATTGATACGAATAACCATAATACACTTTATGGTGGTAAATTAATGTTCTATATTGATGACGTGGCATCCATTTCTGCTGCAAGACATTCACGGGCGGATACTGTTACCGCTTCAACAGACTCTGTCGACTTTTTAATGCCGATTCGCACTCAGGATTCTGTTTGTTTAACATCTTATGTTACATCAGTAGGGACATCCTCAATGGAGGTATTCGTTAAGGTCGTTGCTGAAGATTTGAAAACCGGTGAACGTCGCCTTGCTGCAACATCATTTTTAACTTTTGTTGCCCTTGACCAAGACGGAAAGCCGATGCGAGTACCAGAAGTTGTGCCGCAATCTGAAGAAGAAATTATGCTGTTTAATACAGCTCATCAGCGGATTGAATTACGGAAAGAGCGCCGTAATCAAAGTAAGGCTTTCGCAAGCAAGCTAACTGTCAAAAGACTACACGATCAAATGAAATAAACCTGAAGCACTGAGGCTACCAACCCTCGGTGCTTTTTTACTGCAAAGCAGCGGGGGACAGTCCCCCGCTACGGTGATGTGAGGAAGAGGGATTATTTCGACTTTACAGCGTAACAGTGTTATGTTACACTCGAAATAACGAAAGGAGCTATTAAAATGAGTGATGAGCTAATTTCTAAAAAGGATTTATTAGATGTAACAGGGATTTCTTATGGCCAATTGTATCGGTGGAAGCGAAAAAATTTAATTCCAGAGGATTGGTTTGTTAGGAAATCCACATTTACCGGTCAAGAAACATTCTTTCCAAAAGAGAAGATTTTAGAACGAATCGATAAAATTCAAGGTATGAAGGATAATTTATCACTAGACGAACTAGCAGAGATGTTCTCGCCATCTGTTACAGATTTCATCATGTCTAAGGATTTATTAATGGAACGTAACATTGTTTCAGATAGGGTGGTGAGATTTTACGAGGAAAAGGCCGGCATCATGCAAGACTATCCTTTTCAAAAAATCCTACATCTATTCATCCTTGAAAATCTGCTTCAATCAGGTGACATCAATCTCGATGAAGGGATGATGCTAATTCAGCTTTTTAATGAGTATGTTCCTCCAAGCGAAAGTGTTGATAGAAAACTAATCATGATTCGCAAATTCGGAATTTCCTCATGTTTGATTGCAGCAACAGATAGTATTGTTCAATTTGAAAAAGGAACGAAAGTGATTGCGGAAATTTCGATTAATGAATGTATAGAAGAATTGAAAACAAAGCTTGTATAAAGGGGCTTGAGAGCATGAACGAGCAAAAACAAAAACATGGCGACTTAATTATCAATGGTGTTGGTGCGTCAAATGGCGGCACCTTTGATCAAGTATTCATTAGTGGAAAAGGGACCGTCAACACGACGGTAAACTGTACTTATTTTAAATGCAGCGGTACGGGAACTATTCATGGCGATATCAATAGTCAAAAAACGAAAATAAGTGGAAGTGCCAAAATAAACGGGAATATAACAGGTGATGATTTTGTAATTGAAGGCCGTGCTTCGATTCGCGGGAATGCAAAGGTTGACAAACTCACGATAAAAGGAAAAGGCTCCATTGATGGAGATCTGAAAGCTGAAGACATTCGAGCCCAAGGCAGTATTGCTATTGGCGGTGATTGTGAGTCAGAAACCTTTAAGGCTGAAGGGCAATTTAGCATAGGTGGCTTATTGACTGCTGAAAAAATTGAAATTGTCACAGCAAGTAGTTGCAAAGCAAAGGAAATTGGCGGCGGAACCATTCGCGTTAAGCAAAAAACAAACTTTATTAGAGATCTCTTTAAACCAGTCTTTCCGATTAATCTCGAAACAGACTTAATCGAAGGTGATCAGGTCGAGTTGGAAAATACAAAGGCAAAAATCGTTCGAGGTAATCATATAATCATTGGAGAAAACTGTGAAATTGATTACTTGGAATACAAAGGTTCATTTCGAATTGAAAAAAATGGGTATGTAAAAGAGACCGTTCAATTATAAATGAAATGGGGTAGCGTGCATGAGTGAAAATCACAACCTAATCATCAATGGCTCTGGAAGCTATGGTGGAGGTTTTTTCGATAAAGTCGTGATAAGAGGAGATGGTACAGTCACCTCCGATTTTGAATGTGAGGAGTTTAAGGTGTTTGGCAGCAGTGATATTTTAAAAAATGGTACCGCTAAGAAATTTGCCATTTTTGGAGAGACAGATATCCATGAAAATTTACATGCAGATGAAGTTAAAATACTTGGCAACGCGACTGTTGCTGGCTCTGCTGTTTGTAAAAGATTAAAGTTGATGGGTGCACTTGAAGTTGGTAATACTTTGTCAGGAGAGGAAGCCCATATTAAAGGTAGTCTTAGTGTCAAAGGTGATGCTGAATTTGAAAGGTTTGTATCCAACGGAGCATTCGAGATTTCTGGGCTTCTGAATGCGGGAATAATCGAGATCAATCCAAGATTTGCAACAAGTTCCGCTGAGGAAATTGGTGGCGATAGAATTATTGTGAAAAGAAAAACATCGTTGTTCACACTTTTTGCAGGCGAGGGCAGCTTAGAAGCTAAAATAATCGAAGGTGATGAAATTTATCTTGAGAATACAAAGGCGGAGGTTGTTCGCGGGAAAAGCGTAACAATTGGCGCTGGCTGTGAAATTGGTAGAGTTGAATACGAGGATTATTTTCATGCTGAAAAGAAAGCAGTTGTAAAAGAACAAGTGAAGGTGGATTAATGGATAATAAAGTGATGGATTCGCTTTGTTGATCATTTTAACAGAGGATGAGGGTAACTGGTTACCATAGCTGTGAATTTAGTAAAGGGAGATGGGGATAGTGACATCAGAAAACCGCAATATTGGTTGGGTTGTTGCAGCATTGATGCTTGGAATTTTAATGGCATCGATGGATAACACGATTGTTGTCACAGCAATGGGAACAATTGTTGGTGAGCTTGGCGGTTTGGATAGCTTTGTATGGGTGGTTTCAGCTTATATGGTGGCGGAGATGGCTGGGATGCCAATATTCGGAAAGCTATCAGATATGTATGGCCGCAAGCGCTTCTTTATTTTTGGATTGATTGTGTTTATGGTTGGCTCAGCCCTGTGCGGGACAGCCGATAGTATTATGGAGTTAAGTATTTATCGGGCGCTCCAAGGTATTGGTGGCGGTGCCCTCGTACCAATTGCCTTTACCATCGTTTTTGATATTTTTCCAATTGAAAAAAGAGGAAAGATGGGTGGATTATTTGGAGCGGTTTTCGGCCTATCAAGCATCTTTGGACCGCTACTTGGTGCATTTATTACTGACCATTTAAACTGGCAATGGAACTTTTATATTAACTTGCCTTTAGGTGTGTTAGCGCTGATTTTCATTGTGATGTTCTATAAAGAGTCACCCGTTCATCAAAGGCAAAGAATCGATTGGTGGGGTGCGACTCTGCTCATTGGGGCAGTGGTTTGCCTTATGTTTGCACTAGAATTGGGCGGTAATAAATACGATTGGGATTCTCTGGTTATCATTGGGCTATTTACTGGGTTTGTTGCCTTTTTAGGTTTATTTTTATTCGCGGAAACAAAAGCGGCCGACCCAATCATTTCCTTTAAAATGTTCTCCAACCGTTTATTTGCCGGTAGTGTGTTAGTTGCATTGTTTTATGGAGCAGCCTTTATGGCAGCGACTGTGTATATTCCGATTTTTGTTCAAGGGGTGTACGGAGGGAGCGCAACAAATTCCGGCATGATATTATTACCGATGATGCTGGGGTCGGTAGTTACGGCGCAGGTAGGCGGTTTTTTAGCGACGAAAACGAGCTATCGAAATGTGATGTTTTTGTCAGGGGTAATTTTAATTGCCGGTTTATTATTGTTAGGTACGGTCAGTCCTAATACGAGCAGGTGGTTGTTAACCATCTATATGGTTACAATTGGCTTTGGAGTAGGCTTCTCGTTTTCAGTTTTGGGGATGTCGGCGATACATCATTTTGATATCACCCAACGGGGGTCGGCGTCGTCAACGAGCAACTTTATCCGTTCGGTCGGGATGACAGTAGGAATCACCATTTTTGGGATGATTCAAAAGAATGATTTTTCACGTGAACTCGAGAGTGCATTTAAAGGTTTGGGTGGTTCGCTGCCTGTAAGTGGAAGCGGAAATGCAAATGCGAATTCAATATTATCTGAATCAGCTCGAAGCCAAATACCGGCAGAGATATTAGAAAAAATTATCGGGTCTTTGTCCAACTCCATTGTTCATACGTTTATGTGGGCGTTAGTTCCAGCGGCATTGGCGTTTTTGTTTATCTTCCTAATGGGAAATGAACGATTGATAGTCCGCAAACAAGAAAAGCGAGGAACATTGGAAAAAGTAGAGCAAGAACCAGCAGAACAAAGGCTTTAACACAATAACGCGATGGGGGACAGTCCCCCATCGCGTTATTGTGTTAAAGTGTTACTATTTGTTTTGTCGATAGGTTCAAGGTGATTCTATCGATAATATGAATTTATATTAGTATAATATTTAACTATAATTAACTGGTGTAAAATTGGAAAATAATATTTTAAGGAGAGACAACATGAGAAAAATTCAAAAATGGCCATTCCTATTACTTATCATCTTCTGTTTCGTTTCATTATTAGCTGCATGTTCAAATAATGAATCGTCTAAGGATACAAAAACAGACAATAAAAAGAATGGGACAGATGTGAAATCAATTAGTACTGAGGATGTAAAATCCAATTTGAATAATGAGGACTGGATTATCGTCGATACTAGATCCAATGATGCTTATAATGGCTGGCCAATTGATGGAGTTAAAAGAGGCGGCCATATTGATGGTGCAGTAGATTTTTCAGCAGATTGGCTAAAAGTGAAAGACAAACAACTGGATAATAAACTTCAACAGGAATTGAAGGATAAAGATATTACAAAAGATAAACATATTGTAGTTTATGATGCGAATGGAAAAGATTCCAAAGAAGTTGCGGAGTATTTATCCAAATCAGGTTTTAAAAATGTATACCAGTATGATGTAAAAGAATGGGCAGCTAAAAACGAATTGCCAATGGAAAGTTATCCGAATTACGAAATGCTCGTTCCTGTTTCATGGGTAAATGATACAATCAAAAAAGATAATGATGGTAAACCGTATAAAATTTTCGAAGCAAGCTGGGGCGATGAAGCACAAGATTATAAAAAAGGCCATATTCCTGGAGCAGTTCATATCAATACAGATGAAGTTGAAGAAGGTCCCGTATGGAATCGTTTGAAAGATGCAGAGCTTGAAAAATTTGCATTAAAAAATGGGATAACAACTGACACTACTGTTATTTTATACGGCAGCGATTCAATGCCTGCTTTCCGTGTTGCGGTAATCTTAAAGTATATGGGTGTTGAGGATGTAAGAGTTGTAAATGGTGGTTATACTGCATGGGCTAATGCAGGATTTGATATTGAAAAGAAAGAAAATAATAAAGAAGCTGTTGCGTCATTTGGGGTAAAGGTCCCTGCAAACCCAGATTATATCATTGATTTAGCTGAAGCAAAGGAAATCGCTGATGATCATAACAAAGTGAGCACGCTTGTTGACATTAGAAGCTGGGATGAATTCACTGGTAAAACATCAGGTTATGATTATATCGAGCCAAAAGGTCGTCCAGCAGGTTCTGTTTGGGGACATGCCGGAAGTGATAATAGCAATCTTGAAGATTTTAGAAATCTTGATAATACAATGCGAAATGGTTATGAAATCCAAAAAATGTGGGAAAAGGATGGAATTAACCTTGAGAACAAGCTAGCTTTCTATTGTGGAACAGGCTGGAGAGCAGCTGAGGTATTGTTCTATGCTGATGTATTAGGAATGAAAAATGTTTGTTTATATGATGGTGGTTGGAATGAATGGAGTATGGATCCAGCCAATCCTGTTGAGACAGGGGAACCTACTACTAAATAAGTAATTAATAACTGAGGGAGAGACAATATTACTGTATTGTCTTTTTCCTTGTTCTGCAGGTGATTTGTTAATGTTCAAAAATAAGATAGGATTTGCCTTAAAAGTAGTATTTTCGATCGTTCAGATATTGGCAATTGTAGCAGCAGTTGTGTTAGAGGGATATTCTTCAAAAAGAATGGGCGTAGCGCGTTATTTAATTTATAAAAAGCAAATGTTCGAGGACACGCTTTTTACACCAACATTAATGAATGTATTTCTTTTCATTTTTTTATTAGGTGGAATTATCTGCTTAATCTTCTTCATTGTGAATATGAAACTAAAACACAAATTGACGGCCATTCATCTATTTTGGGCTATGATAGCCAATTTCGCAGGGTTAATCTTTATTCTAGTCCAGTTTAATTTGAGTGCCTATTACTTCTTTATAATAGCTATTATGATAATCATTGCGATTCAATATATCAAAATGTTGTTTTAATGCAGTAAAGCGATGGGGGACTGTCCCCCATCGCTTTACTGTGTTAATGTAGGCTAGTTTGTTTTTGTTTTAGGCCGAAGAGCCACCAGTTCCAGTCGCCGAATAGCTTCATCAATGACGGCACAAGGATCATCCGAATGATGGTGGCGTCAATGAATATCGCAAGGGCTATTCCGACTCCAAGCTGTTTTACCGGAACGACTCCGGTAAAGGCAAAGGCACCTGTCACAACAATCATAATCGCTGCTGCAGAAGTGATGATTTTACTGGTAGAGATTAATCCATTTAAGGTTGCGTAATGATTGTCCTTCGTATCCACATAGATTTCATGAATCCGCGAAATCAAGAATACCTCGTAATCCATCGACAGACCGAATACTAAGCTAAAGACAAACACTGGCAGCATAAGGGTGATGCTAGTTGGGTCAAGACCAAGGTGACCCTCCTGAAAAATCCAAACAACAATTCCGAAGGTTGCGCTAAGGCTCAGGACATTCATAATAATCGCCTTGATAGGGATTAGCAATGATCGGAATGCTAACATCAATATTAAGAATGTCGAAATGAAAATTAAGGCTAATCCTTTTGGCATTTGCTTCAGAATTTCATCAAATATTTCTTGTTCGAATTTAATGCTTCCACCAAAAGTCGCTTTCAAATCGAGATCCTTCTTCAACCATTCCCTAACCCAATCCCGTTTTTCAGAGGTAGAAAGTTTTTCTTTCAAAAAGACATGAAGCAGCATTTTGTTATCAGCGCTATATTGAGCTGCTAACGGTACTAGGGGACTGTTAGGTTGGGATAATGCCATCGATAATTGGGTTGAATCGGTAATTCCAGATAGAGAGAAGATTGATTCAACTGATTCGACATCCTTATTTTTCTCGAGTTTATGAATGGTTGCTTGCACTTTTTCAAGGTTATCAATCGAAAGAGCGGTTTCGGATTTTTTATCATTTTCTAGTACAAGGACAACGGTATTGTCGCTGCTTTGTTTTTTATCAATAAATTTGTCTTGATACGTATCGTAAGCAGCACGTGATTCATATGTAGTTGGCAGTGCATTGATTCCAGGAACAGTAACATCCATATCCTTAACCGGTATTAGTGCGGTAATCAATACTATCAACGCTAGGGTAGCCATCAGGACCGGTCGCTTCATCACAAGGTGGGCGAGTTTACTCCAGATGCCTTCACCACCACTGTTTGTTTTTAAGATAGTAAGAGAATGAATTCGTTTGCCCAGCAATGCAAGGATGGCTGGTAAAAACGTAATCGCTGATAGTGCGGCAATTAACACCACAGTCATACCGCCAATTGCTACGTTTCTAAAAATATCAATTTCAATAAACATTAAACCGAGTAAGCCAATAAACACACATGATGCTGAAAACAGTATCGACCGTCCAGCCGTTGCGACAGTTGTTATGACGGCTTTCTCGACAGATGAGTGGGCGATTTCTTCCTTAAACCGATTGATAAACAATAAGGCGAAATCAATGCTTAAAGCTAGGCCAATCATCGGTATGATATTTAATATGAAAATGGTTAAATCAAAGGCATAGCTGAAAAAATAAACAATGCCCATTGTGGTGGCAATTGAAATGACACCTACAATAATTGGAAGGCTGGCGGCGACCAAGCTCCCAAAGGCCAGGACAAGGACTACTAATGCAATTGGTAAGCCAATCATTTCGGCTTTGGCTAAATCCGCTTGGCTGGCATGATTTAAATCTTTAACAATCACCGGTTCACCGGTAAGCGACACCTTGATATTTTTTTTGCTTTTTAACTGATCTTTGAGCTTGTCAATCGTAGCGGTTAAGTCTTCAGAGTCTTTTTCAAAAGTGAGAATTCCATAGGCATAATTTCCTTTGATCATATCCTTTTGTTGTAATGGAGATATGACCTTTTCAACTGCTGGAGCATCCGCTGCTTTGTTTAAGGACTCATTAATAAACTGTTTCCATGTAGCATCGTCTACAGATTTTTGTTTCTCAAATAAAACAATGATGACGGATTTTGGTTGCTTGAAGTCATCGTCAAGTATTTGCCGAGTGTGTTCATACTCACCATCAAAATCAAACCCATTTCCGCTTAAAACGGTGGGTAGTTTCAATGCAAAAAAACCTAATACAGCCAAAATGGCAATCCAAATAACGATCACTGTCTTTTTGTAGCGGGACATGAACAGTCCTAATGTATACATCTAGTTAAGCCTCCCTCCCATAAAACAATATCCATATCCATTATGACGGTTTTCAAGCAAATTGTTAAATAAAAACAAACATTAACGCACTAAAGCGATGGGGGACAGTCCCCCATCGCTTTAGTGGGGTAAAGGGGTTTGCGTGGGTGTGTTTATTTGGTGGTTATAATGGTGAAGTTTGCCCAAATTGCCTGCAAGTCATGAGTGTTTAGAATGGAAAGTTATGTCGAAAATGTGTAGAATTAAAATGTATGTATTGTGTTACTATTCTAATTATTTGAAAGGTGTTGCAGATGGAGAATTTAACGGCAGCTGGACTTATTGAAGTGATCGGTGAATTATTTTCGGATGAAACCTCGATTGCCGTTTCGAACACCAAAGAATATGTTTATTATCGCTCAAGCAAACGGATTGATTTAAAAATAACTAAGGGTGACTTAGTTAAAGAAGGAACCCTAACACATAAAGCCTTAACTACTCGGCAAAAAGTATCGGAATTTATTAATCGCGAGGTGTTTGGTGTTCCATATTATGGAATGGCGGTACCGTTTTTTCATGATGGCAAGTTAGAAGGCTGTGTAACAGCAATCTTCCCAGCACTTAATGATGGTAAATCCTTCGTAACGGCTCGTGTTCAAGATGGATGGGTGCCCATTCCATTTGCCAATGTGGTGTATTTAGAGGCTAAGGATCGGAAGACTCACGTATTTACCGACTCTATTTCTGGTACACATAAGTACTCATTGCAAGAATTCGAATATTTCCTACCAAAGGAATCTTTTATTCGTTGTCATCGTTCGTTTATAGTGAATGTAAATCATATTACAGATATTTTTCCTGATACTCATTCGACCTTCATTTTGAAGATGAAAAATGGAGATCGTATTCCTGTGAGCCAGTCTTATTCGAGTTATTTTAGAAAATTGCTATTTTTCTAAATAATCATTTCTGTTTTGTGTCGAAATATAACTGTTTTGTCACAAAAATGTCTAATTTCGTCCAAATTTGGCTAACTGTTGTACAACATCCTGTAGAATATGTCTAAAGATGTATAATAGGGGGATGGTAGCGTGGAGAACAAATTAAGCCGAATTAAAGATGTCCGTTTACATGATAAAATTGTTTCTGTAGAAGAAGCAGCTTCATGGATCAAGGACGGAATGACACTTGGATTAAGTGGATTTACTAAATCAGGTGATGCGAAGGCTGTTCCTTATGCATTAGTAAAACGCGCAGAAACTGAAGAATTTAAAGTAAATGTTTATACTGGGGCATCTCTAGGTGATACAGATACAAAAATGGCCGAGGCTGGAATTATTAACAAGCGTTTACCGTTCCAAGCTGATGGTGTAATGAGAAAATCAATTAACAAAGGTGACATGCTTTATGTGGATAATCACTTATCGCAAACACCAGAATGGATTAGACAAGGTGCTATCGATGCTATCGATTACGCAATTTTGGATGCGGTTGCAATAACTGAAGACGGTATGATTATTCCTTCTACTTCAGTGGGTAATAACCTAGTTTTTGCTAATCACGCTAAGAAAGTAATCGTTGAAATTAACATGGCTCATCCTGAGTCTTTAATCGGAGTTCATGACTGCTATGCGCCAGCTAAGCAAGGCGAGCGTGGTCCGATTCCAATCACTAAAGTAGATGATCGTATTGGAACACTTGGAATTAAAGTTGAACCAGAAAGAATCGCTGGTATCGTAATTTGCGATATTCCGGATTCTCCGTCAGCAATCGTTCCACCGGATGAAGAAACTGTGACAATGGCTAATCACCTTCTTGATTTCCTTCGTGAAGAAATCAAAGCAGGTCGCCTAACAGAAAAATTAGCTCCACTACAATCTGGAGTAGGTTCAATTGCAAACGCTGTATTCCATGGTTTCTTAGATTCAGAGTTTACTGATTTAGAAGTTTATTCTGAAGTTCTTCAGGATTCAGTATTTGACTTGTTAGATGCTGGAAAGATTAAATTTGCATCTGGCTGTTCATTTACTTTATCTGAAGCTAGAAACAAAACATTATTCACTGATTTCGAAAAATATCGCGATCAAATCATTTTAAGACCACAAGAAATCTCTAACCATCCGGAGCTTATCCGTCGTATGGGTCTGATTTCAATCAATACAGCTCTTGAAATTGATATGTACGGAAACGTAAACTCAACTCACGTTATGGGTACGAACTTAATGAACGGTATCGGCGGATCTGGAGACTTTGCACGTAATGCGCGTCTTGGTATCTTCGTTACAAAATCAATCGCTAAAGGCGGTAAAATCTCAAGTATCGTTCCGTTTGTATCTCACGTTGACCATACTGAACATGATGTTGATGTTATCGTTACTGAGCAAGGCTTTGCAGATTTACGTGGTAAGGCTCCAAGAGAACGTGTAGAACTTATCATTGAAAACTGTGTACACCCATCATACCGTGAACAATTAAGAGCATACTATGCTGAAGCGCTTGAAAGAGGCGGTCAAACTCCACACGTTTTGGAAAAGGCATTCTCTTGGCATACAAACTTCAAAGAAACAGGAACTATGCTACAAGCTGTTGCTGAATTAGTATAAAATTAAGATAGAGTAACGGTGACTGTCCTACTATCAAGCAGGGCAGTCACTGTTTTTTTACTTTCTATCAATGACTGGTAATCCGTCGATGTAGCCCACGTTACCGGGATTTTGTGAACTAAGCATTAAGTAACTGTGGCCGTTCAGGTTGTTAACCATTTGTAGACCAGTTGCCTCTCCGCCATCAGGAACAGATGCAATCCGAGATAGTTTATTTGTATCGATATTGTAAGCCCAAGCAAAGTTGTTTGTATGCATATCGCTATCTTCCGAAATAAATAGTGTTCTCATATCTTCGGAAAAGACGATGTTGTCAGGGTTTGCAATTTTATCGACATTGGCTTTATTACCTGCTCCGTCTTTAGTGGAAAGATCCTCACCAACCAGTAATCCTTTCATAGTTGACGCAACGTAATCACTGTTAATAGCTTCCCCACCGCGTGCTTTCTGGTCTTTAGAAAGATTCATCTCATATACTCCGCCAGCGTTTATTTTAGAAACGTGAATATCATCAACAGGGTCGTTTTGGTTTGAGACCATTCCACCGGTAATATAAGACATTGCCACATAAACCTTATTGTCCTTTTTATTTAGTTCAACAGCTTCCATTTTATTAAACTCTGATGTTGCACCCATCAACGCACCGTAGCGTCTAGATTCAAGGAAAGCAGCGGCCTTTTCCATACCTGGCCTTACCTTTAACCATTCCGTTTTGCCACCGTTAGAATTTGTTTTGATTTTAGTAAATCCATTTGCAGCAGCGTTAGCATCGTCCGTTGTCGTTTCAAAAATATCACTGAATGTTATCGTTGAAGCCAGTTCTTTTATTTCGCTATCTGTGGCATGTCCGAGCTTAATCCACTCTAAGTTTGCTGTGCCGCCATTCTGGTCACTCGTTTGGTTCCATTTTGCTGCATAAAGTGTTCCTGCTGAAAGATCTTTCTCACGGTCTGCTACATACATGAATGACATCGTATAACCGCCGTCATCCCCGTAGTAAACTGTTCGGTTATCAGGCATTACGACAACTCGTTCAAACGATAAACGGCCCATGCTATAGTGTTTAACTGCAGTAGCTTTACCGTTTGCTGAAACTGTTACTTCTGGAAGATGTCCATAGAGATATGGATTTCCGATGATGGAGTTATCTTTGTAGAAATTACGGGCAAATTTTGTAACAGCGGAGCCCTCGGGATTTTGCTCATGTGCTTTTGCGTCTGGTTCGTATTCTTCACTACCAAGATGGGTGTTCCATGGGGATAATGAACCGGCACATGGTGTCCAAATGCCACCATCATTTGAAAAATCAACCGGTTTGGTATCTGTTACTTTTAGCTCACCAGTTTTTTTGTCTTGTTCGACCGTGTTTAACACTAAAGCTTTAGGTAAATCTCCAATTGTGCTTGGAACACTTTCATAATGAGTGAGCATATACAATTTTCCGCTTTTGCCATTTACACTTAGCAGGCTATTGCTGTCAGGCGCTTTTGAAACGAAAGGTTTCCCAGTAGCTGGGTCAAGGATTTCGTTCCCGTTTGCATCATAGGTTGCTCCCAGTGTTTTTCCGTTAATGACATTACCAGGCTGATATAATGTTTTATACTCAAGCGGGACTTGTTTTTGCGAGCCATCATCATATGTAATTACTGCACTTGCGTTACTATACATTTTAGACAGCTCTTCTTCAGTTTTTGGGGCATCCATTCCAATGAAATCAATCTTTTCAATCGACATTGGCTTTTGTGCAAGAACATTTGTTGCAGTGGGTACTAAAATGGCAAGACTTAATAGGGGGGCGATGATCCTTTGTTTTTTCATTTTGAAACCTCCAAACATAAATTACGAACAAATTAATCATACGAGAGGTTTGTTAAACGGAAGTGTGAATAATGTAAAAATTCGTAAAAATTTTCTTGAAAAATTAGTCAGATAACATACCTAAGAATCCAACTACATGAATAAAATTTTAGTAACAAACCTATACTGCCCCAACGCCTTTAACGCTTTAATGTACTGGGGGACAGTCCCCCGCTACGTTAAAGCGTTAAAATCGGCTTGGCTTTTTAGTTGGGTTGGTCTATAATTCAATTGATAGTATCTTCGGGGGGTTAAAAATGGAAGTTGACCTGGAATTGCAGGCGAAGGATTTGTTTAAGGAAGTAATCTGGGACGGGAATGTTGAGCAAATTGCGATATGGTTAGATGGCGACTGGTCCGTTACTTCGACTGTACATTTTGATGAGAGAAATAAAGCTGACGAACCTGTAATGGTGCTAAATTTACGAGACGTCTTTGCTAAAATTGATTTTTCTTTCGACACCATCGAGGAACTGATTAACAAAATTGAAAATATCTTAAATGGGCATGGGCCAATTGATGTGAAACTGTAATAATTATTTATTGCAGTTTTTCTTATTTAGGGTTTAAGATAGATTGTGGGTTTAAAAGAGATTTGTGAAGGAGTTGATATTGTTGAGTAGTAAAGGTTCTCCTGATCCCGAACCGAGCAGTCCAAAGGAGGAAGTCGGATATATACTTTTTATTAACAGGAGTGATAATGTCAATAATATCGACTCTTTAAAAGGTATGCTTACTTCCTCTCGATAATGAGGAGGTGTGAGTATGATTGAATTTTTCTATGCAAATGGAGAAAGAAATATTGAAAAAATCGGTGATATCACTAAAGGCTGTTGGATTAATATGATAGCACCGAACCAAGAAGAAATTAATTATGTTGCAAATAAGCTCGACATTCCGGTTGATTTTTTTAAAGATGCGCTGGATGATGAGGAAAGGTCGCGGATTGATCGGGAGGACAATAATGTACTAATCATCGTTGACTTTCCGTACATTACTAGTGATGACGCGGGTTTACCAATTTACGAGACAATTCCAATCGGTATGATTATTACTGACGAGTGCTTTATGACCGTTTCGTTAAAAGAGACTCCCATACTGAGCGATTTTTATAATAATAAAATTAAAGGTTTTTATACAAATAAGAAAACAAGATTTGCACTGCAAATATTATTTTCGATTTCTACTTATTACTTAAGATACTTAAAACAAATCAACAAGAAGACTGATGATATTGAAAGAGGCCTACACCTTTCAATGAAAAACAAGGAACTTTACGCTTTGTTAGCTTTGGAAAAATCCTTGGTTTATTTCACGACATCACTTAAGTCTAATAAGATTGTTTTGGAAAAATTACTGCGGTTGAATCATTTAAAGATGTATGAAGAGGATAAAGAATTACTAGAGGATGTCATTATCGAAACGCAGCAGGCGATCGAAATGGCTGAGATTTATAGTACAATCCTAAGTGGAATGATGAATTCCTTTGCATCGGTTATCTCGAATAACCTTAACATGGTCATGAAATTTTTAACTTCGATTACGATTATCCTTGCTTTACCAACAATGGTCTCAAGCTTTTTCGGGATGAACGTCGATTTACCATTTCAAAATAAACCGTATGCCTTTGAACTTATCCTATTGTTTGTTGCATTTATTTCAAGTCTTACAACCTTTATATTCTGGAGAAAAAAATTCTTCTAATCCTTTAACACAGCACAGTGCTGGGGGACTGTCCCCCAGCACTGTAATGCGTTAAAGGCTTTTTTTGCCTTCCACTTATCTTAATGGACCCGAATGTTTCCGCTTGAGACGGTTAGGTCGATGTTATGTTTGCCACTGCCATGTTTTCCGCTCAAGGAGCGAGTGTTGCTGCTTTCACTTGTGAGTGGGAAATTGCAGGAAATATTACCGCTGCTTGATTTTCCGTTCAACTTAAAGCTAGCGTTTTCCGGAAGATCCAAATCAACTGTTCCGGAGCTAACTTCTACATTAACGTCATCCACAAGCTTAGCCATTTCAATTGATAACTTACCAGAAGAAAGCTCAGCGTTTAATTGTCCTGTGTAGTCTTCGATGTTAAGACTACCTGAACTGATTTCGAAATCACCTGTTTTCGTGGTTAACGATTGAATGTTCACGTTTCCAGATGAACCGTCATGTTTGAAATGTTTAACTTCCAGATTGCTTAGTTTCATATTGCCGGAGCCAAGGTCGACCGCAAGATTTGCTAATGTCATTGGATCGCGTTTTGATTGGCCTGAAAAATCTAGATTACCAGAACCAAGGTCGATGGCAATGCTTTCCTGGTAATTCTTAGGTATATAGATTTTTAACTTATCTTGACCGAATGAAAAAAAGTTAAACCATTTCTGCTTTGCCGTAACAATAATCTTATCACCGTTACGATCAACACGAACGGTACCTCGACCAGTCAATTCGGCCTTAAGGTCATCTCGCTCCTCGGGAATAATAGTCGTACTTAAACTTGAGACATTAATTTCAATTAAATCTGTTTGTTCCGTCACTGCGGCTTTTTGCTCGCTCCTCCCAAACGGCAACCAGTCAAACTCAACCCAATTCGTAAAAACCCAATATAGTCCAATTAAAATTAAAAAGATAACGAGGATTTTTTTCATTGCGACCCCATCCTTTCTTTTAAAAATATCTGCATCATTTGAAATCCTTACTTACAGCATATATTTCATACAAATAAATCTCAATTGAACTATCGCTTTATATTAAGCTAAGACTTAAGACGTAAAACACCTAGGACTCCATTTTTTTCGGCATTTTTCGGCAGAATCCCCCTATTTTAGAAAATACGGCAACATTAATAGACTAGGCTTTATTCGGTTTGTGAAGCGATATATATAAGATAGATTGCAAGATTTGTCGACAAAGAAGGGTTTACAAAGTCGTAAGAAGTGACAATAATTTAAATTGTGTAAATATTTAGAAAAAATTAACCGAACGATGATTAATATTTGTATAGCTAGCACAGAAAATATGAAAATGGAGGAGCCAAAATGCCGAATCAGACAAATTTGGATGATCAGCTTGCGAATAATTGGACAAGCCGTAATTTTTCCGAAAATGGTCAGCAAACCAGCTTAGAGCTCGTCTGGAAAAATGCTTTAGAACAGCTAGAGTCTTGGGCAGAACAGTCAGACTATTATGACCAAGTGCTATTAACTGCGGTTCGAAAATATGTTGAAAGAGTCAATCTGAATCGTGAAAGCTTAAAGACTATCACAGATCAATTCAATAAAGAGC
This sequence comes from Bacillus sp. DNRA2, assembly GCF_012843265.1. Lineage (GTDB taxonomy): Bacteria > Bacillota > Bacilli > Bacillales > Cytobacillaceae > Bacillus_BU. The sequence continues at coordinate 57,774 of NZ_JABAIT010000004.1, forward strand.
TTTGCGAATGGGAAGGAACCGCACGGGAAGAACTCCTAATGACAACCACAATAATTAAACAACTTTTTCCAAAGAAATCTTACCATGATATCAATCGAGTAATTGATGATATCCAGAGTAAAACGGCCAAAATTCTTATAACGCCAATTAATGCTATAACAAGTGAGCAATCAACAGGAAAATATTTGCATGCGGTTGAAAGCTACGTGGCGCTTCGCCGTCAAGCAAGACAGCAATATTTAGAGAATATCATGCAAACTGCATCTGTTTTTTATGGAAATCAAAAAATGATTGTTAACTTATTTCAAAACCAGTTTAAATCGATCTTTTTTCCTTTGCAAAGATATATGGAAAGTTCAGCAAATATAATCAAAAAATAATTTAAGGAGGAGTCAGGATGCCGATTCAAAGTATACAGGATTCGTATGCTGTCCTAAACAAAATCAATGAGATTTGGGAAAAGCAACTAAATGTTTACCTTTCAGTTATTAGCAACAATAAAGAATTGGAGCAGCTAACAGCAAAAGCTGAAGTTTCTCAGTTCCGTACCTTGGAACTATTTCGAAAAAATCAAGAAGTCATTGCGAGTATATTGAATGTACCGACTAAAAGTGACCTTGCAAAGCTCACTAGTCGCGAAAATCAAACAGAAGAAAAGCTTGATTCACTAGAAGAGCAACTATTCGGTTTAAGTGAAGCTGTTCAGTCAACAAACAAGGATATTGAAAGTGTAATCGATGTATCGAAAGAAATTATTAAATTAACAAAGCAATTGAAGACGGAATTGACTAGAACGAAAAAACAACTATCTGAAACAAAAGATCTGCAAACAGATATAGTAGCAATGAAGAAAGAGCTAGTTCAGTTGAATACCTTCAAAGATGAAATTGAAGCGTTAAAAACGTTAATTGATAAGGGCGAGCAAAAGGAGCCAGTTGTTGCTGGATCTTCTGGCCAATCTAAATAATATGAATCCTCCATCTGTGGAGGTCTAACTGCCCGTTAATGCGGGATAAACCAAAAACAAAACCAAAACAATAAGGCTGACATACAAGGATGAATCCGTATGTCAGCCTTATTGTTGTAATTTGAGGGTTCAGGGGCTTTAGACTAAAGCTTAGGCTGCTTTATCTTTCCTTAGCAAGCGGGCTTTTGTTTCTCGTGTTTCTGCAAAAATTCCCGCAGTGTTTGATTAAAGGTTGCTTTTGCTTCTATTTTTGCCGCATGTCCAGCGTTTCTAATAATGACGAATTCAGAATGTCCAATTTGTTTATGCATTAAAAGCTGCACCCAAACCGGTGTTACAGTATCATATTGCCCGCCGATAATAAGTGTTGGCACTTTAATTTGGGGAAGCAATGTAATATTATTTACTTTCATAGCTGACGCAACTGAGCGTATATAGATTTCACGGTCCGGCCGATAGTGGTCTAGGAAGTGTTGGTAATTTTCTTTGCTCCAAGAATAAAGACAAACTCGCGCAGCAATCTCTTTGTGCGCATCAACTGATATCGCATTGGTTTTCAATTTCCGCATAGAATAAATTAAATACCCCAAATGTTTCGGCATGAAATGGAAGGTACTGACCAGCATTAACGATCGGCATTTTTCTGGCCGTTGCCGATAAATTTCTTGGGCGACTAGGCCCCCTAACGACAACCCACATATGTGAGCGTTTTCAATATTGAGCTCTTCAAGTAATGTGATGACATCTTGAGCAAAGTGTTCAATCGAAATATCTTCGGTTGTTTTATGATCACCATGTCCACGAAGGTCTGGGATTATCAGATTGAATTGATCTGACAGCTCAAACTGATTGTTCCATGCTTCTTTCATTTCACCTAAACCATGTATCAGGATTAAAGGTTCACCGGCACCGATGCGTAAATAAGGAATCCCGGAATTACTAAGTAAGTAATTTCCCATGTTTTAATCCCTCCAACTTGTTTATACTACACCTTATTCCCATCCAACATGAAATGTAATCATTTTTATAATTGTTTAATTTATGTATATGATGAATTGACAGAAAATTACCCTTAAGTGTAAAATACATATATAGACAAGTGGAGGTGGAAAGCACTTGACAAAGGATTATGAAACTCCATCGATACAACCTTCGAAAAACTTCGTAATGCCATTTATCTTATTACTTTTAAGTAAAATGTCATTACACGGATACGAGCTCAGCCAGAAGCTGCAAGCGTTTGGTTTTCATACGATTGATCAAGGAAACCTATACCGACTACTAAGGCAGCTTGAAAAGGAAAATCTTGTTCAATCTGAATGGGATACAACTGGCGCCGGTCCTGCCAAACGAAGATACACGATTACCGATGTGGGTGTAACTTACTTGAAGGGCTATGCGAACCAATTGGAGAGCTACCAAACAATGTTGGACCAATTTTTCAATATGTATTCTAGTTTTCTTGACCTCTATATCCCTTCATTTTTGAGTGAAGGATCCAATAGAGAAAAAAATGCGAACAAGGGGAGAAATATTAAAAATGAATCCGAAGAAGAGTGATAAAGTAGTAATTAAAGCTGCACAAAAAAACACTGCCACAGAAACGACAAATGCTACGGATTTATTTGTTGATACAGTGTGGGACCAGTATGAACAAGGCCTTGAGCGGTCAAAGCAATTTGGGGAAGAACGAGAAGATGCATTTTTGAAATCGGTTAAGGAAGTTATTAAACTAAATCAAGAGTTTCGCAAGTCGCTAACAAGCTTTTACCAGGAGTCAAAGAAAACGAATAATGAAATCGTTAAAGAGATTTCTAACAATCTTCCAGGGTCAAATGAAACCGCTGGTGCTGATCTAAAAGAGCAAATTAGCGATGTATCTTCACGAATTGAGGATCTTACATTAACGCCAATAAAATCAACATTTGGTTTACTAGACCGCATTGAAAAAAACATCGAGGAAAAAAGCGAATCCTATGTTGAGTTTGCCCGTGACAGCCGTCAGCGCTGGGAAAAGGTAACTTATGAATATGTGAAGCAAACACGCAATTCACAAAAGCAATTGGTTAATCGATTTGAAGAAAGCTTTAAAGTATTACTAAACACAAAATAAAAAGCAGCCTGATCCTTTATGTTTGAATCAGACATAAAAGGGTCAGGCGCTTAAATTTTTCATTTTGTTTTTTCGGGAGTTTCTGATGATTTCAATCCATAAGTCGGAACCAACCACGACACCGGCGATGATGAAGCAAAATCCAAAAATCTGGCTCAGTACAATTTTTTCATGGAGAAAAATAACCGCTCCAAGCAGTGCGAAAAACGGGTTTAAGTTGATGAAGATGGATGTTTCCGCTGCCCCGATTTGACCAACCGAGAAATTATAGACCATGTGTCCAACCGCTGTTGCAATGAATGCAGATGCAAAAAACACTAGCCACACGAGAGCGGAGCCATTTGCCAAGCTCTGCAATCCTTTTGGTTCAACTACTAAGCTAATCACAAACAAAACCAAGGAGCCAAACAAAAGCATGTACCCGGTCATTAATCTTGGGTCTAATGTTTTTGCGATTTTGCTAATAAAAATAAAGCTAATTGCCTGCGATAAAATCGAGATAAACACGAACAAATCCCCGATTGAGACTCCACTGACGTTGCCGTTTTTCAACACCACCAAGGCCACCCCAGTAAAACCTAGCAACACACCTACAATACGTGCCATTGTTAAAGTCGCTCCTAAAAAGGCAATCGCAAGTATGGTCGTTAATAATGGTCCTAAACCAAGAATGAGTCCGCCATTTGACGCAGTGGTTTCCTTCAAGCCAAGCGATAAGAAAAAATGATGGGCGACAACATTGAATAACCCACCAATGATAATAAACTTAACCTCACGTTTTGTTGGAATTCTCACCTTTTTCATTGCTCCGAGAATGATAAAAACACATATTGAAGCGGCAAAAATCCGAAACGCTGTAATTGTAACAGGGCTAAAACTCGTTACCAGTAATTTCGTCGCAATGACGTTTAGACCCCAAGCAATCATGACTAGGACGAGTGTGATATAGATAAATCGTTTATTTCTAGATGCCAATCCCTTCCACTTCTTTCTTTCCAATTTATTTTTTTAAAATAAATGAATAACAACTATTATAAAGCAAATCGGAATTTTGTGAATAATAATTTTAAAATAGTGAATAGAACCAAAAACTATACCGTGTTTTAGATTTATATACAGTAAAACGTTGAAAAAATGGAAATGTAAGCGTTTAATAAACAGTTGAAAAAAGTTCACATGGCTGTATAGAGGAGTTGGGTTAAAATAAATATGGATGTAATACTATGTGACGTAATTCACATTTTATTATTTTTGCATTATATTTCATTTAAAAAATAATAACATTTTGAACTTAGACTAGTAGTGTCTAGCTCCAACGAAGGCGCTTCCGCTTTTCTAAGTCGAAAGGGACTGGTTAACATGTCGTTTTTCAAGCCGGAACAAATCGCTAATATTACAGTGGAAAATGGATATAAAAAATCAAAATATCCATTGCTGAAATCTGTAGTTTTAGGGTTCCAGGCAGGAGCTTTTATTGCTTTGGGTTACTTGCTATTTATTCGGGTAACTGCACCTTTGACTGGTGATATTGCCGGGTTAAGCTCACTTTTAGGAGCATCCATTTTTCCTATTGGACTTATTTTAACATTAATCGCAGGTGGAGAACTATTAACCGGTAATATGATGGCTGTACCATTAGCATGGATATCTCGGAAAATAAATTTAACACAGCTGTTGAAAAATTGGACCATTATTACTTTAAGTAATTTTATCGGTGCTGTTTTTGTTGCCTATGTGTTTGGCCATATTGTTGGCTTGACAGAGACAGGTGTATTTTTAGACAAAACGGTAAGCATTGCTGAACATAAGTTGGAAGCAACCTTCCTTCAGGCATTCTTTTCAGGAATTGGTTGTAACTGGTTAGTCGCCGCTGCTGTTTGGTTATCGTATGGATCTGAGGATATGACAGGCAAGATTTTAGGGATTTGGTTTCCAACTATGACGTTTGTGGCAATTGGCTTCCAGCACGTTGTCGCTAATATGTTTGTTATCCCTGCAGCTATTTTTGCTGGTCACTTTACATGGCTTGAGTATCTTCAAAACTTTGTTCCAGTATTTTTAGGTAATGCTGTTGGTGGGACCGTGTTCGTTGCACTGGCTTATTATTTAGCTTACAAAAAAAATATTGTGAAAGCAGATGCGGATATTTCTGCAGTCACTCCTAATCTCAAATTAATGAAACGAGGCGGAATGTAGTGGCAGAAATTTCAATAAGCGCCGCATTAATCAGATTTATTTTAGGCGGGACAGCCGTTCTGGTTGCAACTATTGTTGCGAAAAAGCTTGGTGAACGAGCAGGAGGAATTTTTGCTGCCTTTCCAGCAGTTTATTTAGCGGCCATATTGACAACAAAGCTTGATTTTCATGGTGAGGAACTTATCAGCCAATCGGTTATCCTATCAAAGGGTGCGATGATTGGCATGGGTATTAATATATTTATTGCGATTATTGCCGGTTACTTACTCCCAAAACAGGGTTGGAAGGTCGGCTTAGTGCAAACAGTTTTATGCTGGCTAGGTGTGTCGACAGCAGTGGTATTTATTACATCTTACTTATTCTAACAAAGGTGGAAATCATGAATAAACAGGATTTATTTATTCGATTTATTCTTGGCGGAACAGCCGTCATGCTAAGCTATTTAATCACGGTTTTGTCACCTTGGAAAATACTCGCGGGAATTTTTGCTGCGTTTCCAGCTGTTATGCTAACAGCGGTTTTGATGGTAGGGATTGCTTCAGGCTCGAAGAAAGCTGGAAAAATTGCTAACGGCTCAGTTTTTGGCATGATTGGCGGAATCGTCTGTGTGGCAACGGTGTTGTTAGTGCTCCAAACGAGTCAAAATTGGGGCTTAAGCATCGCGCTTGGTTTATTGTTCTGGCTCGCTAGCTCGGTAGCTATATCATCACTTCGTGAAAAGCTTAAAGATCGTGAACTACACCGTATATTCATCATCCAAAAAAAGGTCTGAATCCCCATAAGGGACTCAGACCTTTTTCACGTTAAAGCGGTGGGGGACAGTCCCCCACCGCTTTAGTGTGGTAAAATTTTTAAAATTTATTTGTTGAAATATAAGGAATATTAAGATAATATGAATTCTATCGAATTCGATATAACTATTAAGCTATAACAATTTAATATTCGTTTAGGAAAGGTGCACAGTAAATTGCTATATGAACTGTGTGAAAAGGGAAGACGGTTAAAATCCGTCACGGTACCCGCCACTGTATTGGGGAATTCCATTGCATGTTGTCACTGATGAAAAATCGGGAAGACGCATTGGAATGATGAACCAGAGTCAGGAGACCTGCCTTATCCTAAACACTTCGGTAACCTACGGGCATATGGGTGGAAGTGTGATGGAATGCATATCTTGATTTATTATGATGTATTTATTTTCGCACCCCTATTTCGGTAGGGGTGCTTTTTGTTGTGGGAAAAAGGAGGAGTAATAAGATGGGGCTTCTAACTTATTCGCTATTAGCCATATTGGTTGGAATGAGACATGGCATGGACGGGGACCATGTGGCAGCACTTGCGGACATGGTCGGCAGCGAAAAGAAAAAGCGAAAACAGCTTTCGATGGGACTAATGTATGCATTTGGACATAGCTCAATCGTGTTGTTGATTGGCTTAGTATCGATCTTTATTGGTTTGGAGTTATCTGAAGGTGCGCGTGAAGCGATGGAGTGCTTAGTAAGTGTTACCTTGATTGCGCTTGGTAGCTACATGCTCCTATCTGTATTCAAACAAAAGGATGAGTATGAGTACAAAAGTCGAGTGCAAATCGCATTTGATTTTTTTGGGAAATTATCCAAGAAAAGCGGTTTTGGAGAGAGTGGGCAACGACTTTCGCCCATTCAGTTTGGGGTTGCAAGTGCATTTATTATCGGAGTGATTCATGGAATTGGCGTTGAAAGTCCGACACAGATTGCACTGTTATCCAATGTCATAGGTGAGAATAGCTTAACGGGTGCGACCTTCCAACTGATTTTATTTGTAATCGGTCTGTTGGTTTCAACGATTTTGATTTCTGTGGTACTGACTTGGGGTTTTATGAAAGCAAGAATTAGAAAAGCGTTGTTTCTGGCGCTTGGTTCTCTAACAGGAGTATATAGCCTGTGGCTAGGAGCAACGATGCTGATTGAAATTTTGAAAGGCGGGTTTTAAATGAAAAATGGGAAATTGCTGGTAATTGGTTTTGGGCCAGGGAGTTTTCAGCATATCACAGAGCGGGCAAGAGCGGCCATTCATGAAAGCAATATAATCATTGGCTATAGTACGTATGTTGATCTGATTGAAGGCTTATTAACTGACCAAGAGATTATCAGCACGGGAATGACTGAGGAAGTAAGTCGTGCTCAAGAAGCAGTTAAGCAGGCTGAACGAGGCAACAAGGTGGCGGTGATTTCGAGTGGTGATGCCGGTGTATACGGTATGGCTGGGTTAATTTATGAGGTTTTAATCGAGAAAGGTTGGAAGAAAGAGACGGGTGTTGAAGTGGAAATCATACCTGGTATATCAGCAATCAATTCCTGTGCCTCGCTGTTAGGAGCACCAGTTATGCATGACGCTTGTACTATCAGCCTAAGCGACCATTTGACACCATGGCAACAGATCGAAAGCCGGATTGTGGCTGCGGCAAAGACGGACTTTGTCATTGCTTTTTATAATCCGAAAAGTGGTAGACGAACAAAGCAAATTGAAGAAGCACAAAAAATTCTATTAAAGTACCGTTCTCCAGAAACGCCGGTTGGTTTAGTAAAAAGCGCCTATCGTGACCGAGAACAAGTAGTCGTTACGAACTTAAAGGACATGCTCAATCATGAAATAGGGATGCTCACAACAGTGATCGTCGGGAATTCTGCAACTGTTTTACATGATGGCTTAATGATTACACCACGCGGCTACCAGCGCAAATACACGCTCAATCAAGCTGATCAGCCTTTAAAGCTGCATCAACGTTTAACGAAGGAAGCCGAGCCGTGGTCACTAGCTGCGGCAAGCGCAAATGCAAGTGTGCCATCTGCAATTAGCCCGGCGCCATCAAAAACTGCCCCTTCTTTAAGGGATTTAGCTGAGCAAGCATTGCAACTGGTAAGTGGTAATACCGAAGTGACAGCACCAGTTACTGATTCTCGTCAGCCTGCTGAAGCCATTTTTGAACTTGCTGTTAGTCCTGGTGTAGCGAATAAGAAATTTACCGCGGCGCAGCTCCTCATCTTGGCCGAGGTAGTAGGTGAAACTGGCGTGATGGAATATACGCAGGATCACCAAATGAAGCTTGCCCTTCCGACTGCAAACCCTGATGGAATCGTAGCCAAATTAACAGAAGCCAACCTATTGCTAACTCCAGTAGGCGATGTATTAACGATCAAGGCTTGTGATTTCTGTGATGGAGACAAAAAGGACAGCATTCCGTATGCAGAGGAACTGCAGCAGAAGCTTGGTGGCGTCGAATTGCCAAAAGAGCTAAAGCTCGGTTTTAACGGCTGCGGGATGGCGTGCTACGGTGCTGTCAAGGAGGATATCGGTATCGTTTATCGCCAAGGTGCCTTTGATTTATTTTTAGGTGGAAAAACCGTTGGGCGCACAGGGCATCCTGGTCAAATTGTTGCAGAAGGCATTAAACCAGACGAAATCGTGCGTGTGATTGAGAATATTATTGTTGATTATCAAGAGTATGGCTATCGAAATGAACGATTTTATAAATATTTTAAACGGGTCAAAGAAGTGCAAGGCTTCACCCATGTAGATATTACCCCTAAACTTCACGTTACCGCAGCACCATGTGGTGACTAATGTTTTTTGAAAAATAAAGATGCGAAAAGGAGTGGACAAGTTGCAGGCAGTCTTATTTGTTGGCCATGGAAGCCGAGATCCAGAAGGAAATGACCAGGTTCGCCAATTTATCAAAAATATGAAAAAGCAGCTCAACGATTCTTTACTAGTTGAAACCTGCTTTCTGGAATTTGAACTTCCAACTGTATTTCAAGGAATTGAAGCATGTATTAACAAGGGAGCGGGCCACATCGCCATTATTCCGATTATGCTGTTGCAGGCGGGCCATTCAAAAATTCATATACCGGCAGCAATTGATGAAGCACGCGAAAAATATCCGCATATTGGCATCACTTACGGAAGACCAATTGGAATTCACGAAGAAAATATCTCGATTTTAACGAGCCGATTAGCGGAGATTGACGAGGATGTGAGTAGCCCTAGTGAAGATGCTGCGGTCCTTTTATTAGGCAGAGGGGGCAGTGATCCTGATGCTAACAGTGACCTCTACAAGATGGCTAGACTATTTTGGGAGAAAACCAATTATTCAATTATCGAACCAGCATTTATGGGGGTGACGGGTCCGCTTGTCGATGAGGGGGTGGAACGCTGTATTAAGCTTGGTGCCAAGAAAGTTGTGATTTTACCTTATTTCTTATTCACCGGGATTTTAATAAAGCGACTTGAGAAAATGCTGGTTGGTTTTTCGGAAAAATATCCGGAGATTGAATTTAAATTAGCAAACTATTTTGGGTTTCACCCGAAGTTGGAATTGATACTAGTCGACCGCGTTAACGAGGCGTTGAGTGATAATGTGAAAATGAACTGTGATACGTGTATTTATCGAATTGGCGCGATGGAGAATATCGCTCATCATCACCATCACGAACATGAGCATGGGCATCACCATCACGAGCACGAGCATCACCAACATGAGCATGAGCACCACCACCACGAGCACGAGCATCACCAACATGAGCATGGCCACCATCACGATCATCACCATGATCAAATCCAGGAATCTGACGAAAAGGCTGGCGTTTCATCATGATTTTAGTGTTGGCTGGGACAAGCGATGCTCGCGAGCTTGCCGTGCTAATGAAAAAAGCAGGACTTTCCCTGTTAACGACAGTCGTCACTGAAAATGCGGCAATTGAGCTCGACAAAGCTGGACTTGATGTTCAGGTTGGCAGATTAACAGCTGATGAGATGGTGAGTTTAATAGCTAACAGAAAGGTTCGTGCTGTCGTTGATGCAAGTCATCCATTTGCTGAGGAGGCCTCTCGCAATGCGATCCAAGCAGCTGAACAGGCTGGGATTCCATACATACGTTATGAACGGGAATCACAAAGCTATGATTTTGAAAAATTAACCATCGTGGAGAGCTATGAAACCGCCGCAAGCCTTGCCGCCCGAAAAAAAGGTGTCATCATGCTAACAACTGGCAGTAAAACACTGCAAATTTATACAGAAAGGCTATTGGAGCTTGACGGAGTGCGACTCATCGCTCGGATGCTCCCGCGAATGGATAATCTTGAAAAATGTGAAAAACTAGGCTTCCCACAAAAGAATATCATTGCCATTCAAGGGCCGTTTTCAAAGGAATTTGATAAAGCACTGTACCAGCAATATGGTGTGACGTTGATGATTACGAAGGATAGCGGCAAGGTCGGTTCGGTCAATGAAAAAATCGCCGCTGCCAAGGAACTGGGGATTGAGACCATATTAATTCGCAGACCGACGATTGCCTATGGAAACGTACATCACGATTTTAACAGTGTTCTCAAAGCTTTAAATGAAGTAGCACCATTTACGGAAAGCAATAAACGAAAATAAATAAGGAGTTGGGTCAATATGGATTTTTTAACAGAGTTTAAACCGGTTACCGTTCAACCGCAGCAAATTGAAACAGTAAGCTTTCAAATCATTGATGAAGAGGTTGGAGAGCATCCGTTTACTCCGGAACAATACAAAGTTGCGCAACGGGTCATTCATGCATCAGCGGATTTTGAATTAGGAAAAAGCCTATTATTTCACCGTGATGCAATTGAAGCTGGAATTAAGGCGATCAAAAGCGGCAAAAAGGTTGTTGCCGATGTGCAAATGATTCAAAGCGGAGTGAATAAAGCGAGAATCGAGAAGTACGGTGGTGAAGTGAAGGTATATATTTCTGATGCCGACGTGGTCGAGGAGGCAAAACGCCTTAACACAACACGGGCGATTATCTCGATGCGTAAAGCAATCCGTGAGGCAGACGGTGGAATCTTTGCAATTGGTAACGCTCCTACCGCGTTATTAGAGCTCATCCGCCTTGTAAAAGAAGGCGAAGCAAAGCCAGGGTTGGTCATTGGATTACCAGTTGGCTTCGTTTCTGCGGCTGAATCAAAGGAAGAGTTGGCCAAGCTTGATATTCCCTTTATCACAAATATTGGACGCAAAGGTGGCAGCACGGTGACAGTTGCAGCATTAAACGCCTTGACGCTCCTTGCAGAGCAGCAATAATGCATGAAAAGAAGTGAGGAATGAACGAAAGATATGAGCGAGGTTCAGGAAACACCTAAGCCGGAAAAACTAAGACAAGGATACACGACAGGGGCATGTGCCACAGCGGCAACAAAGGCGGCCCTGACTGCATTGCTGACTGGAGAAATGCAAACAGAGGTAGAAATTTATCTTCCTGTTGGTCGGAATGTGAAGTTTGAAATTGTAGCCTGTGAAATTTCTGCTACACGAGCTGTAGCGACAGTCATTAAGGATGGTGGCGATGACCCGGATGCGACCCATGGTGCGGCAATTATTGCAACGGTGTCATGGTCTATCGCTGAAGGGATTATGCTAGATGGCGGAGTAGGCGTCGGCCGAGTCACGAAAGCGGGCTTACCAGTTCAAGTGGGCGAGGCTGCTATCAATCCTGTGCCGCGCCAAATGATCACCGAAACAGCCCTAACGGTTCTAGCGGAATTTGGCGTCAGAAAAGGGATTTCCATCGTCATTTCAGTACCTGATGGCGAGGAGATTGCTAAAAAAACTTTAAATGGCCGTCTGGGGATTATCGGTGGGATATCCATTTTAGGGACGAGGGGCATTGTTGTTCCCTTTTCAACATCAGCCTATAAAGCAAGCATTGTACAAGCAATAAAGGTAGCTCGTGCCAGCGGTTGTGATCATGTGATCATCACAACCGGGGGTCGCAGTGAAAAATATGCAATGAAACGCTTTCCCGAGCTTCCTGAAGAAGCATTTATCGAAATGGGTGATTTTGTTGGGTTTACATTAAAGCAGTGTAAGCGGCTGGGTGTAAAGCGGATATCCATGGTTGGAATGATGGGGAAGTTTTCCAAGGTTGCTCAAGGTGTGATGATGGTTCACTCGAAAAGTGCGCCTATCAATTTTTCCTTTTTAGCAAAAATAGCTACGGAAGCCGGGGCTCCAGTTCAGCTTGTGGAAGAAATTCACCATGCTAATACGGCGTCGCAAGTAGGAGATATGATGGTAGCTGCAAGAATTCCTGCGTTTTTCACCAAGATGTCCGAGTATTGCTGCTTAACTGCGCTCAACGAGGTTGGCGGTGGAGTCGTTGTGGACACAGCATTATACACACTTAAAGGAGAATTATTAGGGGAGGTGAGTCTGACGCATGAAAAAGTCGATTAAACTGATTGGAATCGGTGATGATGGTAAACAGAGCTTGCTACCAATCTATGAAAAATGGATATATGAAAGTGAAGTTCTGATTGGAGGAAAGCGCCATTTAAGCTTTTTCCCTGATTACAAGGGAGAAACCTGGGCGATAGAGGGCGGCTTGACCTCACTTGTCGGGGCGTTGTGCGAGGAGACTCGAAACGTAGTTATTTTAGCCTCAGGGGATCCGATGTTTTACGGAATTGGCGGGTTTCTTTCAAGTAAGCTCGAGCTAGAGATTTACCCAGCGCTTAGCTCGATTCAACTGGCATTTGCCCGGATGGGTGAGTGCTGGCACGATGCTTATTTAACGAGCGTTCATGGGCGGAGCATGATGGGGCTTTCTCAGCGCATTGATGGAAGGGAAAAGATTGCGATTTTAACAGATGGCACAAATACACCTAATAAACTAGCAAGCTATTTATTGTCATTTGGAATGATGGAATATACGGCGTTTGTCGCTGAGAATTTAGGCGGCGAAGCGGAGCGATGCCGCTGGTTTGAGCTACAGGAAATGCTGGATGAAACCTTTTCACCACTTAATGTGGTGATCTTAAAAAAGGTTGGTGATAGTCCCGTTTGGCCGCTTGGGATTGACGATGAGCACTTTATTCAGCGCAAGCCTTTAAAAGGATTAATTACGAAGAAAGAGGTTCGGACGTTAAGCTTGAGCGCATTGCGATTATCAGAAAAAAGTGTGGTTTGGGACATTGGTACTTGTACTGGCTCAGTTGCGATTGAAGCTGGAAAAATCGCGCGTGAAGGTAGCGTGTTTGCGATAGAGAAAAATGAGGCTGATTTGGCTAATTGTCGTGAAAATTTACGGAAGTTTCGAGTGGATGCCACGGTGGTACAGGGGAAAGCGCCAGAGGGCTTAGCGGATTTTTCAGCCCCAGATGCTGTCTTTATTGGCGGAACTGGCGGTGGAATGTCCGGAATTCTCGATGTATGCTGCAGCCGTTTGAAGCCAAATGGTCGGATTGTCTTGAATGCTGTAACGATTGAAAATTTAGCCGATGCTCAGACAGCTTTTAAAGAACGAGGCTTTAAAACAGAGATTACTTTAGTGCAAATCTCGCGGAGTCAGCCGATTTTAAACTTAACGCGATTTGAAGGGTTAAATCCGGTATATATTATTGCGGCGGAGCGGGAGGAAGGAGAATAACATGATAGGAACTTTATATGGTTTAGGGGTCGGACCTGGAGATCCGGAATTAATCACTGTCAAAGCGTTTCGGAAATTAAAGGAAGCAGCAGTGATAGCTTACCCAAAAAAACAGCGCGGCAGTAAAAGCTATGCCCAAAAAATTATTGATGCTTATTTTCAGCCTCAGGAAAAGGAATTGCTTGGTCTTGTGTTCCCGATGACGAAAAATCAGGAAATCCTTGATCAGAAATGGACTGAAACGGTCGAGGATGTATGGGACAAACTTCAAGAAGGCAAAGATGTTGCCTTTGTCACGGAAGGTGATCCGTTATTATACAGTACCTTCATTCACATGATGCGGTTGATGCAGGAGCGCCATCCAGAGGCGCCAATTGAGGTGGTCCCGGGGATTTCATCAATTAATGGGGCTGCATCAAGACTCGGATTGCCACTTGCCGATGGCGATGAGCAGGTCGCAATTGTGCCAGCACGGGATGATTATGAAGCGATGAAAAAAGTATTAGAAGACAATGACTGCGTTATTTTTATCAAAATTGCCAAAGTCATTGAGTCGATGCTGTCGTTATTACGTGACATGGATTTGCTTGAAAACGCCTCTGTCGTCACGAAGGTAACATCAGATGAGGAGATCATTTGGAAGGCATCCGAGCTTGATGGAGTTGAGTTGCAATATTTAACGCTAATGGTGGTGAGAAAATAAATGAAGCTATACATAATTGGTGCAGGCCCGGGCGATCCGGATTTGATTACGGTTAAAGGCTTGAAGCTGCTGCAGGAGGCAGATGTGGTGCTGTATGCGGATTCGCTTGTCAGTGAGGATTTGGTGAAAAAATCCAAACCTAGTGCTGAAGTATTAAAAACGGCTGGAATGCATTTGGAAGAAATGGTTGAGGTTATGGTTGAACGGATTCGCGCTGGTAAAAAAGTTGTTCGCGTTCACACTGGCGATCCAGCGATGTATGGAGCAATTATGGAACAAATTTCCCTGTTGAAAAAAGCAGGGATTGCGGTGGAAATTGTTCCTGGAGTGAGCTCGGTATTTGCCGCAGCTGCTGCAGCACAGGCGGAGTTAACGATCCCTGATTTGACGCAAACAGTGATTTTAACACGGGCTGAAGGACGTACCCCGGTACCGGAATTGGAAAAACTACGGGATTTAGCGTCCCATCAATGTACGATTGGGTTATTTTTAAGTGCGACGTTGACGAAAAAGGTTGTTCAAGAGCTGCTTGATGCAGGCTGGAGCAAGGATACACCTGTTGTTGTTGTTTATAAAGCAACATGGCCGGATCAAAAAATTATTCGGACAACGGTGGAAAATTTGGATGAAGCAATGCGTACAAATGGTGTTAGAAAACAGGCGATGATTTTAGCCGGCTGGGCCCTTGATGAAAATATTCATAATAAAGAGTATCGTTCAAAGCTTTATGATAAGCACTTTACACATGGCTTCCGGCGAAAGGTTGATGCGTAAATGATTACGCTTGCTGAGGGACAGATACCAGAGGTTCGGGTTGAGGGCGATTATGCGATTGTGGCAATCACAAAGCATGGGGTTGAAATCGCACGCACGCTTGGACAGTCATTCCAAAATGCCGATGTTTATTACATGTCCAAGCTTGCAAAGCGCGATGAGGAACGACGGGGCATTCAGTTATTCGAAGGCAGCGTCCGTTTGTTGTTTCCCGCGTTGTTTCCTGCCTATAAAGGCTTGATAGTAATCATTTCACTAGGAGCAGTGGTACGAATGATTGCTCCGCTTTTGCAGGATAAAAAGGTCGATCCGGCAGTTGTCGTTATTGATGATAAGGGTGAACATGTTATCAGCGTTTTATCAGGACATCTTGGTGGAGCGAATGAATTGACGCATGAGGTGGCAGCTTCACTTGGCGCTCGGCCAATTATCACTACGGCTTCCGATGTTGGGCAAACGATTCCGGTTGACTTGTTTGGGAAGCGATTCGGTTGGGTTTGGGATTCAGCATCGGCTTTGAAGCTAACCCCAGTTAGCGCAGCGGTAGTGAATGAAGAAGCGGTGGCGATTGTCCAGGAATCTGGTGAGAAAACTTGGTGGGAATATGATCGACCACTGCCGGGGCATTTTAGTGTTTATGCTTCGGTTGAGGAGGCACTTTCGGTGGGCGGTTTCTCAGCTACGCTTGTCATTACCCACCGTTTGTTGGAGGATGCGGTGTCTCGGCAGATTCTCGAGAATGGTGTACTGTATCGACCAAAGGTACTTGCGCTTGGAATCGGCTGTAATCGCGGGACATCTGCTGAGGAGATTGGTGCGGTTATTGATGAAACGTTAGTGGAATTAGGCTTTTCCAAGAAGTGCGTCAAGGCGATTTGCACGATTGATTTGAAAAAGGATGAAGTTGGGCTGCTTGAAGTGGCCGAACGCCATGGCTGGGAGTTTGTCTATTATTCTCCGGAGGTGCTTAATTCAGTTAAGATTAAGGACCCATCCGAAACAGTGTTCAAATATACTGGTGCATATGGAGTCAGCGAGCCGGCAGTAATGTTGTATAGCGGAGCTTGCGAGTTAGCGTTGGTAAAGAAAAAATCAGGCAATGTCACCATCTCAGTCGGGGTCATTCAGCATTAAAGTCTAGTCTGTTACCGCGTTAAAGCAATGGGGGACTGTCCCCCATCGCTTTAATGCGGTAAAAATTTTGTTGAAAATTAACAAATATTAAGATAATATGAGTCTGAGTTAGATAATAATAATCTATTAAGATAATAATAATTAAATATCCGTTTAGAAAGGTGCATAGCTCGCGTTTGGGGTTGTGTGAAAAGGGAAGACGGTGTAAATCCGTCACGGTACCCGCCACTGTATTGGGGAGTTCCATTGCATTTGTCACTGATGAAAGTTGGGAAGACACATGGAATAGAGAACCAGAGTCAGGAGACCTGCCTTTATCTAAACACTTCTGTAACCTACGGGCCTATGGGTGGAAGTGTGAAGGAATACATATTGTTAATTCTGTTATATGTAAATTCGCACCCCTGCTATAGTAGGGGTGTTTTTTGTGTATGCAGCGAAAGGAGGCAACAAAATGTCAACAACAATATCCCGAAGACTTGTTATTGCCGGAACAGGAAGCGGCGTTGGCAAAACAACCATTACAATCGGACTCATGGCAGCACTAATACAGAAGGGCTACAGTGTTCAAGGCTTCAAATGTGGCCCGGATTATATTGATCCAAGTTATCACAGTGCTATTACGGGCAGGCCATCGCGGAACATTGACAGCTGGATGCTGAACCATGAGCTCGTCAAAGAAATCGTCCAAAAAAATAGCCAAAATGTAGACATTGCCATCATTGAAGGTGTTATGGGCTTTTATGATGGAAAAGATCCTCGCAACAATTCTGGGACAACAGCGGAAATTAGCGTCATTACAAAAAGTCCAGTTGTCCTAATCGTCAATTGTGCCAGTATCGCCCGCAGTGCTGCAGCAATTGTGAAAGGCTTTCAGCTACTGGACCCGGAAACGAATATCGCTGCGGTTATCGTCAATCGTGTCGGTAGTGAGGGTCATTACAAACTTGTAAAAACGGCGATTGAGCAGGAATGCGGTATTCCGGTTGTCGGCTATTTAAAACGAGATGCAGATCTGACTATTCCAGAGCGTCATCTCGGGCTTGTCCCATCAATTGAGCGGGGTGAGCTAGATTTCTTTTTTGAAAAATTAACCCAAACCATCCTTGAAACAGTTGATGTTGATCAACTATTTGAATTAGCCATCGCACCAGAGCTTGAAATCACCTCGAGCCAATTCGCGAAGCGCTGTGAAGAACCGAGCGTCAGAATCGCTGTCGCAAAGGATGCCGCGTTTAATTTTTACTATCAGGAAAATTTGGAGCTGCTTGAAGCTTATGGAGCAGAGCTTGTCCCATTTTCGCCCTTAGCTGGCGAAGTAATCCCTGAAAATGTGCAGGGCTTGTACCTTGGCGGAGGTTTTCCAGAGGAGTTTGCTGCGGAATTAGCAGCCAATAATGAGGTCAAGGATTCAATAAGAGCAGCCATTACAGATGGTTTACCAACCTTGGCCGAATGCGGAGGATTTATGTATTTAACCGGGGCGATCGAAACCACTGACGCAAAGCAATTCCCAATGGTCGGAATCATTCCTGGTAAAGTAAAAATGCAATCAAAATTAGCTGCACTTGGATATCGAGAAATTACTGGTGAGCCTGGCAACTTCCTTTTACCGGGACAGCTTCAAGCAAAGGGACATGAATTTCACTATTCTACCTTTGAACCAGCAACAGAAATCCAGCCCGCTTACCAAACGAAAGGGATGCGTGGCAAGAAGCCTGAAGGTTATTTAAATGGAAATCTTATTGCCGGGTACACCCATTTTCATTTTGGCTCATGCCCTGAGATGGTAGAAAATTGGATTAACAAGTGTAAGGAGCGTCAATATGACTAAAGCCCTTCCGATTATGTTTCAAGGAACCCATTCCGATGCGGGAAAAAGTGTAATTGTAACAGCGTTTTGCCGAATCTTTGCCCAAGATGGCTGGAAAACGGTGCCGTTTAAATCGCAAAACATGGCGCTAAATTCCTATATCACGGTTGATGGAAAAGAAATTGGCCGAGCTCAAGGTGTTCAGGCTGAGGCAGCAAAGGTTATTGCAACGACTGATATGAATCCGATTTTACTAAAGCCGAATCGCGGCAATCAAGCCCAGGTTGTGGTGCATGGCAAGCCGTATAAAAATATGGAAGCAGGCGCATACCGTCAGGATTTTTATCAGCAAGGATTACAAATGATTAGCGAAGCTTTGGATCGTCTTTCCGAAACAAATGAGCGGATTGTGATTGAAGGGGCAGGCAGTCCGGCAGAAATTAATTTGAATGACCGTGAGATGGTCAATATGCGCGTGGCGCGGATGGCTAACGCACCGGTTGTTTTGGTTGGTGATATCGAAAAAGGCGGGGTGTTTGCGAGTTTAGTAGGAACCCTTCAGCTTCTAGAGCCGGAGGACCGCGACCGTGTTATAGGCGTGGTCATTAATAAATTCCGCGGTGATGTGAAGCTGCTTGAGTCAGGTCTTACGTGGTTTGAGGAGTACACCGGCAAGCCTGTCTTAGGTGTCGTTCCGTATCTACCAAACCTAAATATCGACGCCGAGGATTCGGTTATTTTGGATCAATATACATCCGCGCAAAATCACGACAAAGAAATTGATATTGCCGTGATTCAATACCCGAAAATTTCTAATTTTACCGATGTTGATCCATTTTTTGTGGAGCCCGACTGTCATGTTCGGTTTATCACGTCAGTTGACCAGTTGAAGGAACCTGATTTAATTATTTTACCTGGCAGTAAAAATACAATAGAAGATTTTCAGTTTTTACAAGATAGTGGTTTAGCTAAAAAAATCATTGAGTTACATCATCAGAAAAAGACAAGGTTGTTTGGAATCTGTGGCGGATATCAAATGCTAGGTGAGTCCGTTGCGGACCCATATGCAATTGAATCACCGCTTGCGTTATCGGAAGGACTCGGTCTATTACCGGTGCAAACGACGATTACCCAAGAAAAGACGACGGTCCAATCTCAAGGGGAAATTCATTTTTGTGGTAAAATATTCAAGGTGGAAGGTTACGAGATTCACATGGGCAGCTCGCTCATTGCAGGTGATGGACAGAAGTTGATTTCAACCATCGCAAGTACCGATGGCTGTAAAAATCAAGATGAGAGTGTCGTTGGTACGTATTTCCATGGGATTTTCCATAATGATGAATTACGCGAAACGCTAATCAATGAACTTCGTGCGCATAAAGGGTTAGCACCAATCTTTGAACGAGTTTCTTTTAATCAAATTCGGGAAGAAGCGTTTGACCGTTTGGCTGATCACGTTCGAGCGCATGTTAATATCGCTTTTATAGAAGAAAAAATGATAGAATTTCACCAACAAAAAGGAGAGTTGAAAAATGATTCAACAATTAACAGCAATTCAACCAGTCGATAAGGAACAAGGTAAACAGGTAGCACAGTACATCGATACGTTAACAAAGCCAATTGGCAGTCTTGGCAGATTAGAGGAGCTTGCAATTCAGCTTGGTGAAATTACGGGCGAGGCATTTCCAACCGTAACACCACCAGCAGTTATTACATTTGCTGCTGATCATGGAATTGTTAAGGAAGGCGTGTCAGCTTATCCGCAAGAAGTAACAGCGCAAATGGTGTTGAATTTCTTAAGCGGTGGCGCAGGTATTAACGTGTTTAGCCGCCAAATTGGCGCTAAATTTGAAATTGTTGATGTTGGAGTGGCAGGAGATTTAGAGCATCCAGGCTTAACGTCGAAAAAAGTTCGCTATGGTACCGGCAATTTCTTGGTTGAGGATGCCATGACTCGTGATGAAGTCGAACAAGCCTTGGCGGTTGGTTATGAGCGTGCTCAGAAAATGTTTGATGAAGGTGCAAAATGCTTAATCGTTGGTGAAATGGGGATTGGAAACACGACGCCAAGCAGTGCGATTATTCAGGTGTTAAGTGGAAAAAATATTACCGAGCTTGTCGGTAGCGGTACTGGAATTGATTCAGACCAAGTTAAACATAAGCAAGCAATCATCATGCGTTCGATTGAAGCACGCCAGCCTGATAAGACTGATGCAATTGATTTATTGGTAAAACTCGGTGGCTTGGAAATTGCGGCGATGACAGGGGCGATGCTTGCTGCTTGTGCAAATCGAGTTCCTATTTTACTAGATGGATTTATTTGTACGGTTTCTGGGGTGTTAGCAGCAATGATGAACGAGCATGCTCGTGATTATATGATTGTTGGTCACCGTTCGGTTGAGATTGGCCATGATGTTGCCATCAATCTACTTGGGAAAAAACCATTGCTTGACCTCGGTTTACGATTAGGCGAAGGTACAGGCGCAGCGGTCGCATTCCCGATTTTACAATCAGCAACGCTTATGTTAAAAGAAATGGCAACATTTGCGTCTGCAGGTGTTTCAGGCAAAGAATAACGTTCAGGGGGAACAAAGATGGCAGGTACGGTTTATTTAGTAGGAGCGGGTCCAGGGGATCCAAAATTAATTACGGTGTACGGAATGGAATGCATCCAAAAAGCGGATGTGATTCTTTACGACCGTCTTGTTAATGAAAAATTGTTAGGATATGCGAAGCCTGAGGCCGAGCTGATCTTTGTTGGCAAACTACCTGGCAAGCATGAGGTCATTCAGGATAGAATTAACGAGCTGATGGTGGAGCATGCGCAGCTTGGTAAGACCGTTACTCGCTTGAAAGGCGGCGACCCGTGCGTATTCGGTCGGGTTGGTGAAGAGGCCGAGGTCTTGGCAGAGCACGGGATTGGCTTTGAAATCGTTCCCGGCATTACGTCTGGGATTGCCGCACCGGCTTATGCTGGAATTCCAGTCACGCATCGCGATTTTGCCTCATCATTTGCGATTGTAACTGGCCACGGTCGTGCAGAAAAGAACGCTGATGGGATCAATTGGGCGGCTTTGGCAACAGGAATTGATACGATTGCCTTTTATATGGGAGTGGGCAATTTACAATATATTTGCGAGCAGCTTATTGCACATGGAAAAAGTAAAGATACACCTGCAGCGCTGATTCAGTGGGGCACGACAGCTAAACAGCGGACGGTCACGGGTACATTGGCGACGATTGAAGGGGTAGCAGCCGAAGCAAATATTACCCATCCAGCGATTGTCTTGGTTGGGGAAGTAATTTCTTTGCGTGAAAAAATAAAATGGTTCACCGAAGCGTAAGCAAATATGTAATTAGATTTTGAACTGTAACCAAAGGGTTAGGATGATTACAACAATGAGGATGGTGGAACAAAAAATGAAAAAAACACAACAAGGCCTGACATTAGTTTATACCGGAGATGGCAAAGGGAAAACCACCGCAGCGTTAGGGATTGCCATCCGTGCAACTGGTAGTGGCAAAAAGGTACTAATGATTCAATTCATCAAATCGCCAGACCGCAGCACAGGCGAAAAAACAATGTTTGAAAAAATCGGTATTGAAATGCACCAGCTCGGCATTGGCTTTACATGGACAAAAACGCCTGAAGAACATCGCGAGGCCCTTCGTAAAGCGTGGGAGTTCACGAAAGAAAAGGTTTATTCTGGCGATTACGATGTCGTTATTTTAGATGAAATTAACAATGCGCTAGCAATCGACAGCTTTCCAATTGATGATGTACTGCCACTTTCTGAAGTACTTGCGCTCATCAAAAATCGCAGCCAGAGCATGCACTTAATCATTACTGGCCGTTCAGCTAAGCCAGAAATTATCGATGCAGCTGACCTAGTGACGGAGATGAAAGAAATCAAGCACTATTATCAGGACGGAATACCCGCGGTGAAAGGGATTGAGTATTAATGGCGTGGATTGAAAAATATGGCCATGGTGGTGACTTATTAACGGCTCAAGCGCAATTTGGTTTGGGTTCAGTGCCACTGCTTGATTTTAGCGCAAATATTAATCCGCTTGGACCGCCGCCAAAGGTGATGGAGACGATCAAACAGCAGCTCGATTCAATCATCCACTACCCAGACCCTGCCCAACGAAAGCTCAAAGAGAAGCTAGCGGATCGATTTGCTCTGAAGCTTGAGCAAATCATAATCGGCAATGGCGCTGCAGAATGTATGGCGTTAATTATTCTGGCTCTCGAGCCGCAGACGGTTGGCGTCGTTTATCCATGCTTCTCGGAATATGAGAAACTATCAACGGCCTTTGGGGCAAAAATCAAAGCTTGTTACGGTCGGGTTGAACAGCAGTTTAAACCAGACCTTCAAGATTTGTTTGCGTTGTTCAAAGAGGTTGATTTAGCGTTTATTGGTCACCCTAACAATCCAACTGGAATCACTTACAGTCTTGAGGAGCTGGAAGCAATTGCGGCTCAGGCTGAAGCTACCAACACTTATCTTGTTATTGACGAGGCATTTATTGATTTTATTCCAAAAAATAAACAAGTAACCCTGCTGCCAAACTTACCACAATACACAAAACTGATCATCGTTCGTTCGCTGACTAAGTTTTACGCAATCCCCGGACTGCGGCTGGGTTATGCCGTTTCGGAGCCGGAAACAATTGCTAGATTACAAGAAAAACAAGTGACCTGGAGCGTGAACCAGCTCGCACTCACTGCAGGAGAAATTTGTTTGGATGAGATGGAGTATGAGGAACAGACGATTGCCCTAATTGAGGAGCAACGAGAATATTTAAAGCAATCTATTGAAGAAAAGCTTGGTTGGTTTGTTTTTTCGGGACAAGCCAATTTTCTATTAGTACGGCTGCCGGAAACAATGAAGGCTGCAGAGTTGCAGTGGGAAATGGGTAAGCGCGGGGTTATGATTCGTTCTTGTGCGATGTATCCGGGCTTAACAGAGCATGATTTTCGGATTGCTGTTCGTACGAAGCAGGAAAACGATCAACTTCTGACTACTTTGCAAAAGGTTGCTGAAGAGAGGAGCTTGGACTTATGTCGTTAACATACGTAACGGGTGGGGTTCGCTCCGGAAAAAGCGAATATGCCGAGAAGGTTGCAGCATCGTTCGAGCGGCCAGTTTTATATGTGGCATTTGGCGTGAATACGGACGAAGAAATGCAGGAGCGGATTGAAAAGCATCAACTGCGCCGCCCGAATACCTGGGGAACCATCGAAAAACCATACGAGCTCCTCGCGCCAATCAAGCAATATCAAGAATATGAAGTTGTCCTCGTTGATTGTTTTTCAACATGGCTGACCAATCGGCTCATACAAATTCCAGAAGGAGAGCTGCACAATGAGAAATACCGACGTGAAATCCTCAACGAGGTCGAAGCGTGGCTTGCGCAAATTGCTGATATGTCGCAACGAGTCATCGTCGTTTCAAGTGAGGTCGGCCTAGGTGGAGTGGCAATGTCATCGCTCGGACGATTGTTCCATGATGTCCTCGGAGAATGCAATCAGCGCATTGCTCAGAGTGCTGATGAAGCCTATGCCGTTCTATCCGGACTACCAGTGAGGTTGAAATAATGAAAGCTTTTTTTGCCGCATTGATGTTTATGTCACGTATCCCGTTGCCACAAATGAATATTTCTAAAACAGATTGGCATAAAAGTGCTCGTTATTTTCCGCTAGTCGGTTTGGTGATTGGTGGAGTGCTGTATCTTGCTGCCATAACACTAGAACAGTTTTTTCCAACAACCATAACAGCATTTTTGCTCGTCCTCCTCTGGATTTGGATCACTGGTGGCTTGCACATTGATGGTTGGATGGACCTTGCAGATGGCTTTGGCTCGAACAAGAGCCGGGAGCAAATTTTGGAAATAATGAAGGACAGTCGTGTTGGTGCAATGGGGGTTATTGCCGCAATTTGCTTAATTGGCGGCAAATGGATTGCTGTATATGAACTGCTGCATCAAGAAGGTGCTGTTATTCTATTGTTGAGTCCAATTTTGGCGCGATTTTTATTAATCAGTGCCATTTACTTTTTTCCTTATCGCAATCAAGGAGGAATTGGTGAAGGGCTACGAGTAAATTTGTCATGGTTGATAATTTTTTTGAATTTTGTATTTATTTTATCGTTGTCTTATTATTTAATAAGTATGGATGGCGTAATATGGCTATTCATCACGGCCATTTTTAGTGGGCTACTTGTTGTTACGATTTTTAAAAAATTAGGAATGTTAACAGGAGATTGCTACGGGGCGCTCGTCGAGTGGAGTGAAGCCGTCTCTTTGTTTGTCGCCTTGGCGTTATGGGGGCTGATGTAATGAAAATTGTTTTTGTCAGGCATGGGGAAACCGATGAAAATGCGGCACAAACGTATCTAGGACATACTGATGCCTCGCTAAATGAGCATGGACAAGACCAAATCGAGAGATTCTCACCGCAATTAGTGGATGAGTGGGATACATTTTATTCCAGTGATTTAAAGCGGTGTCAGGAAACGGCGGGTATTATTGCTAAAAATCTTAATTTGAAGCGGACTCCCACCCTTGTTCCTGCTTTACGTGAATTAAACTTTGGAGCCTGGGAATGCAGAACCTACGAGCAGATAATGGCAGCTGACCATGTACAAGTTACTGCCTGGATTGATAATCCGTTTGAAATTGCCCCTCCGAACGGCGAAACACTGGTTCAGCTTGGCGGGCGCTTTGATGCATGGTTTGAGCAGCTCTTACAACAGGCTCATTTTGATGAAAAAATCATGATTGTTTGTCACGGCGGACCGATTCGCTGGTTTAAATCAAAATGGCTGCTCGGTGACCCGAAGCAGTTTTGGTACATTGATGGAATTAAGCATGGACATGGATTGCTTGTCCATTATGATAAAAATGAAAAACAATTTACGAAAGTAAAATACATATAGAATCTGCGAGGAAGAAAAAATGCAGCCTTTCATACAACAAAATTTCTATCAATCTCAGGTTTGGCCAGAGCTGGTCATTGAAAAAAAGGAAGATCATATTTTATGCAAATTGCCAGCTAAACTGGAAACGCTGAGTAGTGCTGTTTATGGTGGCGGCTTACACCAGGCAAGTCATTTTGTGAATTGGAAGGTTCCGCTTGATTATTCATCAATAGATCCAACTCTTTTAATGGAACAGAAGCTAACTGAATGGGGCTATCCTGTTAGCGAAAGCCTTGGCCTACAAACTGCTGCTTACATCCACACTGCATCGGTGAAAGAAATGGTGGGCGATGAATTTAAGCTGGTTTGTGTGGTGACGGCGGGACTTGGGAATAACGCTCGGGCTGGCAGAAGCCGTGAAACGTTTCCTGCTTATCAATGTTCAACGATTAACGTGTGTATATTTATTGATAGCAGTATGACGCCAGCAGCAGTTACCAATTCTATTATCACCGCCACAGAAGCAAAGGCGGCCGCGCTGCAGGATTTACAAATAGTTGATGAAAATGGTGAAATTGCAACGGGCACGACAACGGATTCAGTCGTCATTGCGGTAAGCCAAAACAGTGCACAATATCGAACACATCAATTCGCCGGGGTTGCTACATCAATTGGAAATGCAATCGGATGCCTTGTCTATGAGGCGATTTGTAAAGTGGTACGATATCAGGAGGATTAAAACAAACCATGTTTATTCATGCAATTTATATTTTTATAGCTTATTTAGTTGATTTAGTGGTTGGCGATCCTCGATTTTTACCACATCCAGTTGTGATCATCGGCAAGTATATTAGCCGATTAGAAAAACTCATCCGAAAGGTCTTTCCGAAGGAAGAACAGCTAAAACGTGCGGGGCTACTGTTACCGCTTTTGATTGTCGGTGGTACATATTTAGTCGTTGCATTGCTGATTTATGGTGCAGGTCTTATCCATGATTGGCTGGCCGTTGCGCTTGAAATATGGCTCATTTCGACGACAATTGCTGTCAAAGGTCTTGGTAAAGCTGGAATGGAAGTATACCAACATTTAAAAAATAACAATCTAACCGAGGCTCGGAAAAGTCTCGGAATGATTGTTGGAAGAGATACCGAGCAATTGGACGAAAGTGAAATCTCGCGTGGAACAGTCGAGACTGTCGCCGAAAACATAGTTGATGCCATCATCTCTCCCTTGTTCTTTGCCGTAATCGGTGGCGCACCCTTAGCGATGGCTTATCGGGCGGTAAATACGCTTGATTCAATGGTGGGCTATAAAAATGAGAAGTATCAAAATTTAGGCTGGGCATCGGCGCGATTGGATGATGTGGCTAATTTCATCCCGGCCCGGTTAACGGTCGTTGCCCTATTATTTGTTGTCTGGATCAAAGCATTTAATGTCAGAAACGCTTTGAAAACAATACTCCGGGATGCTCGTAAACATCCCTCGCCTAATTCTGGCTTTACTGAGGCCGGTGTCGCAGGCGCGTTAGGTATCCAATTGGGTGGTTTAAACTATTATGGAGGCATTGCCTCTAACCGAGCAAAAATGGGGGACCCCTACCGCAAAATCATTGCGGATGATATCATCAATACTGTACGAATTATGATGTTAACTGCATTTGTGTTTTGCTTATCATTATTAACGATAACCTTTGTGATAAATTTTAATTAAAATATAGGTGTTTATTATGAAAATTGGTAAGGGTAGCTGTAATGGGACATTTGGAGAATTAGTACAAGGCGTTCTTGATGAACGTCCTTTTTTGGTTACCCTGCCAATCCCGGCTTTGAAAAGTGAAGCAAAATTTATTCCTAATCTGGAATCTCCTGGATTAATTGGACCCGCTGGGAAAACAAAGGCTGTCACGGCTTGTAAAAAGCTATTGGAACGTTACGAGATAAAATGTGGCGGCACGCTTGTGATTGAGTCAAATATTTTGGTGGGAAAAGGTATGGCAAGCAGCTCAGCGGATATCGTGGCGGCGATTCGGG
Organism: Bacillus sp. DNRA2; assembly: GCF_012843265.1. Classification (GTDB taxonomy): domain Bacteria; phylum Bacillota; class Bacilli; order Bacillales; family Cytobacillaceae; genus Bacillus_BU. The sequence goes on from NZ_JABAIT010000004.1 coordinate 84,855, forward strand.
CAGTTGCTGATAGTTTTGATTTGCAGATTACGGAAGAAATTATTTCTGAGATTGCAATTGGGATTGAGCCGACTGATGGGGTGATGTATCAAGACGTTGTTGCCTACGATCACATCAATGGAAGATTGATTGAGAAACTCGGAAAAATGCCTGATTTTACAATTGTTGGTTTAGATTTTGGAGATGTAGTTGACACTGTACAATTTAATAAAATTTATAAAAATTACTCCATTGGGGATCGAAAAAGATTTCATGAAGCGTATGAGATGTTAAGGATGGGGATAAAAGACCAGAATTTCACTTTAATATATAGAGCAAGTACAATTAGTGCTCAAATTAATCAAAAAATCCTGACCAAACCTTATTTTGCTGAATTTGAACGTTTAGCAAAAAGGTTTAATGGAGGAGTAGTAATAGCTCACAGTGGTACAGTTATGGGATTATTACTAAGTTCTGGGAATCCTAAAATAGATGATGTGTTTCATGAAGTATCATTAAGATTCTCTAATCAATCATTTAGGTTAGTCAATACAACTTTTGTGAAAACATAAAGGAAGCTGTCCTATAACTTTTAAGGACAGCTTTTTCTTAATTGATTTTATAGTCCAAACGTTTCTTTGGACATTGAGTTCGTTATTTTCATAAAAACTCTATTTTTAAAATATTTTCGGACATTGAGTTCCTTATTTGCTAAAAAATCAAACAAATAACACCTATTAAGGCTAAATAAGGAATCGTATGTCCTGCAAAACCTGAAATCACCTTTTTGCATTGAAATAAGGGATTGTATGTCCGATTACCTGAAGCGACTCATGTTCCATTTGAGGATATCCTCGTGTATATTATCACACATTCCTAAACAAGTTCACCGCAAACAATATTCCACCTAAAACAACAGCTATTGAAGCAACAATGATCACAATGGCAAGGCTTTCACTGTCAGCCAAAATCGAATAAGCGAGTCCGCCCTGCATGAGGGGTACACCAAGGTTATGGAGCCAAAAATGGATTTTGGCCAAACCGGTTTCACCGGCTTGCGGATAAAAATGATAAATTGCCCCAAAGAGTGCCATGGAAACCCAACCGAGTAAATTGATGTGCGCGTGGACCGGTGCCAACTCAAATTCATGTATAATTCCCATTACAATACCCAGGATAATGCCAATTACAAAATAGACCACCGCAATCTTAAACCACTTTGCTCCCATCATCATTTCCTCCTTTTTAAATTTGGGTAAATGTACTACCAATACCATTTTATTAGCTTTATAACTTAGGTATTACATTTCCACTGTAAAAATAGTGAAAACTATGATAATAAATCGATGTATGATTTTTCTATTGCTCCCTAAAACTAATCTTAGAAAGGGTGGTGGATGATATGGGAAAATGGAATGAACAAGCAGCGCCAAACAATAATTTAAAGCCGGTAACAATTTCTACTTCATCAAAATTGGTAGGTAAGGACGTAAATTATGAATTCTCCAAAAGCCCATTTGACAAAAACAAGCAGGACCAAATAACAAAAAATCAGCCCTGAAAGCAGCCCAATCTCCTAATTGTTATTTGGAGGTTGGGCTATTTATTTTCAGTCTAATAGCAATTAATGCTTCATACATTAAATAGTTAAGATGATCGTAAAAGGAGGGTACTTCGATGGAAGTCATCGACCTGCACTGTGACGCACTACTCAAGTTATGGGAAGAAAAGGGAAAGCTAAGTTTTGCCAATGCACCTGAACTCAATACAAATAAACATCGCCTAATGAAAGGCCAAGTAAAAGTACAGTGTTTTGCAATTTTTATTGAACCTGAAATCAAGCAAGAGCAGAAATTCCAGGTTGTTCTCGAGCAAATTGATTATTTTTATCAAGAGGTACTCGAGAAAAATCCAGATATGAAGCATATTAAAAAATGGTCTGATTTTTATAAATTGAAGCCTGGGCAGATCGGTGCGATGCTGACGCTTGAAGGCGTTGATGCTATCGCTGATGATTTAACCAAGCTTCGCATTCTTTACCAGTTGGGTGTGAAGTCAGTAGGATTGACGTGGAATTATGCAAATTTGGCAGCTGATGGAGCGCTTGAGGGGCGGGGTGGAGGCTTAACGCTATTCGGGAAAGAAGTAGTGAAGCAAAACAATCAACATCAGGTATTGACTGATGTATCGCATCTTAGTGAGCGGGGATTTTGGGATGTGATGGAACTTGCGCAATACCCGATCGCTAGTCACTCAAATGCTAAAGCTATATGTCATCACCCAAGAAATTTAACAGATGAGCAAGCGAAAGCGATGTTTAATGCTGGGGGAACAGTTCATGTTGTGTATTATCCGCCGTTTATTAAGAAAGATGGAACTGCGCAATTGGCTGACCTCATCAAGCATATTGATCATTTCTGTGCGTTAGGGGGAGTAAAGCATATTGGCTTGGGGTCTGATTTTGATGGCATAAACTTGTTCGTAGAAAATCTCGAAAATGCTGAGCAAACCCAGAACTTGATCAACGAACTACTGAAGTATTACAAAGAGGAAGAGGTCATTGGTTTTGCTTATCGAAACTTTCTGAACCGGTTGCAGGGTCGGATTTAATGGGGCTGGCACAACAGCCCCTCAGCTTACCAGTTTTATTTTTATAAAATCCTTCCAAAAAAGGGGAAAAGCTACAAAACCCGTGCGATTCCTTCCCACTTTTTGTCCATAAAACGATATAATAATGTTATAAACTAAATAATTTGCTAATTATCGAATCTAAATAATGAAAATACCCACAAGATGCTCCACTTTTTGCGAACGGTATACTATCGACCTATTAATCTAACGAATTCAACAATCTGAACCCATGCCTAGGGAATTATTCAAACAAAGCCTTATCCAAACTTTTACATAACCGGAGGAAAGCCATGTCTGAGGAACAGTTTCTTAATAAGACGTATTACAAAACTTTTTTAGAGCCAAGAGATGACCGTCATCCGATCGAGGTGCTTGGGGAAGCGTATGTGAAGGAGCAGCAAAACTTGCCTGAATTAGCAGCGATCCGCTTTGCACAAGGAGAAGTGTATTATGCAGCGAGGGATTATGAAGCGGCTATTTTTAAATGGCAAAATATCGATAGTGAGTTGGGGCCTTGGGCAAAGAAAAACATGGCGGATGCCTATTTTGAACTTGAGGAGTATTATTCGGCAGAATCAATTTATAAAGCAATTGCCACTGACTCAAGCACACTGAACTCAGAAATTTTAATCAGTTTATTTTATCTTTACATTGAGGAAATGAAGCTCGATCTTGCCGTACAAATGATTAAATCGGCTGTATTGCAAAATCCAGACTACCGCGATGTTACGGAGATTGCTCGAAGATTTTTTGAAGAGAATAAATATTGGGATCATGCAATCGAGCTCGCTGTGAACGAAGCAACGCGAACAGAGACAATGGACTGGGTCGACAGTCTGATTGATTATATTGAAAATGGCCATGCCCAAGGTTTGCCACCGGCCTATTTTTATCAAGTTCAATTAGTTGTTGTGGGCAACGATGCGGAGCGCTTTGAGAGATTAGCAAGTGCGCTTTGGGAAAATTACCATGATGGGGAGTACTATTTTAATTGGCTCAATCAGTTTAATAATCTCTTTGAGGCGATTGGCGTTTCGTCAGGAAAGCCATGGAACAGTTTATCCAGCCTTTATCAAGAGACGTATTTGTACTTGCTTGACGGTAAATATTTAATGAACGACATTGTTGAAATCATGCCGGGATTGTTAACGAATTGGGTTAAAATCGCCACTAATGAGCAGCGATTCTTCGCTGCGGCTGCCGTACTTGCTTGGGATGAAATGAATTCTTCAAGTGAATTAAAAGAATTAGTGTATGAGGCAGATAAAATCATTCAAACGATGAAAACTAGTAAGCTTAGCTTTGATCATTGCCAAGCCCTTGTCGAATCAATCGATATCTGGACAAAAGTACAGGGCATACAGGTAAGTCCGAAGTTGAAATGGATCATAGATCGACTAGCAGACCTCAAGACTCAATACATCATCATTGCTGGGGAATCTGTGAAAGGGAAGTCGATTTTTTATAATCAATTGCTTGGTGAATTACCAGTTGATTCGATTGAAACGAATTTGTTAATTGCTGACAGTGATACGGAGGAAGTTCAGAATTGGACAGATATGGATGATGCCCCGTGGATGTCTGATGTTAGTGATGAGCAGCAGCAAACGGAATTGAGCAACAATTGGAGTGAGCTTAAGCTGCCTAACGTGTTTTTACGAGAAAGTGGGCTTGCTTTCATTCATGCAGAAGATGTTTATGAGCGAAATGCAGAAAGCATACATATGGCTGATAGTTTGGTATTTGCGATTTCTGATAATGAGCCATTCTTGGAACAAGATCGCAATCTATTTATGAAGCTTCAGCAAAAGTATCCGCGCTTAAACGTTAAATTTTTGCTTATTAACGAAAATGGTGACCAAAACTCAAATGCAGAAGGTTTAACAACGATTATTAACAGCTTTTTCCCGAATGCGGAAATCATGCAGGTTTCCCTTGATAATCCGAGCTGGGCTGAGCTACAGGATTTGGCTGATTTCTTAAGAGGTAATATTGATCAAATAACGCTTGAACAGCAACGTGCCACAAAAACATTATTTTTTTTACAAAAAATGCTGAACCAAATTATTGAAAAACGAGTGATTAAGGAAAATAATCTTGTTCATTCAGTGAATTGGAATGGGCAAATGGTCGGGAAGCTTACTGGGGCAATTAATCAATTACATGATGTAAAATCAGAATCAATTCGCAATATTAAAAAGGCCTATCAACATGAGATTGACGGGATTCGCACCGAAATTACTTCGGCAATTCCTGAATTACTTAAAGGTTGTGGCGCACTTGTCAAAGAATCAAGTGATTTTGGTAAAATTCACGTGGAACTAAACAACGAGATGAATAAGCGAATTGATGATTATATCATGCAAACGGCGTTGCCGAAATTCCAAGATGCGCTACAGCGCTGGATTGAAACAGCTAATAGTGAATTTAATAAATCTCAAAGTTTCCTAAAGGAATTAGCAGATGGCTTTAATTCGATGTATGAAGAAGAACGAGTCCAGCTAGAGGGTGACTTTAAAATATTGAATGATTGGCGTCGGGATGTGATTCGGATGACCAGTATTGTTCAAATTGAAAAGGTAAATATCCTAAATCGATTTACGCCAACACAAGTCCTCCTAAAAGGTGCTGGTAAGCTATTTGGAGCATTACCGCAAAATAAGAAGCTGTTAAGTTCGAAGTATAAGAGCTTTATCGAAAATGAAAATTATAGTGAGATCGCAGAATCAGTTGCAAGCAGATTACTGATGCAACTTGAGTTGTTTGAAAAGGGCCTTGAGCGGGATGTGACAATGTTCTTTACGGACCCAGAGGTTACCTTGCAGCAACTTGTATCAGAAACCAACACAACGATTATCGATAGCCAGTCTCAGCTGAATAAGATGAGAGAATGTCCGGAACGCTTTAATGACCCATTAGCGATGCTCCAAATTAGATTGCGTCAATATGAGTATGTATCAGGCAGCGCCAAGGAAACGATCTATCAATAAAAGTAAAGCCCCGGCACTTTTGGAGTGCCGGGGCTTTGTTTTGCTTATTTCTCTTTGTTACCTTTTTGTTCTTGTTTGTTTTGGTGGGCTTGAGCGCTGTTACCTCTTTCGGGTTGTGCTTTCTCAGCTTGTTTTTCTTGTTTCTTTTCATACCCTTTTGTTTGTGGGGCCTGGCTGTTTGAATTCTGGACTGATTCAGTGGTTTGTGGTGCGGTAACAGTTGGATTAATGGTTTCCGTACCAGTAGTGGCTAGAACTGATTCGCTTGTTTCAGGAGTCGCTTCAGCATCAGGTGCTGGAGTCACAACTTCCTCTGTATTTGTAGTTTCTTCAGTAACTGCACTATTTTCTTCTTCGGTTTCAGTTTTGCCATATTTCTTCTCGAGTTTTGCTAGCTTTTTAGCAATTTTAGCATAGGTTTTATCAATATTTTTCTGTAATGAAGCGCGGGCTTGATCATTGCCGACATGCTCCATTGCTTTAGTTAAGGCAATGATATTATGTCTTAATGTCCCTTCAACTTCATCGAGATCGCCTTGCTCTCCGTCATTTTCTTCATCAACGACTGTCGAATCTTCATTAGTATTGCCATCTTCTGATACAGCTTCACCTGTTGTGGTTTCATCGGTTACTGCTTCATCCGTACTGTCAGTTGTAGAATCTGCTTCATCTGCAACTGCCTCGTCAGAACCTGATACATCATCAATGATGGCTTGTGAACTTTCCATGTATTCAATTGCTGTTTGGATGACTTCTAATGCTTCAGTTTCTTTTCCTTCACCATATAAAGCAGCTGCTTCTGCAAGACGTTCAGATGCATATGTTGCCATTAATTCTGCTTCCTTAGCATCATCAAAGGTAAAGGCTAAGGTGATCTTTTCAAGGGCAATTTTTGCAAAATAAAAGAAATCCCCAGGTACAACGCTTGGTGTTTCTGTTTGTGAATTTTCTAATTCTGATTGTATTTCTTGTAAATCTACGGTTTCGTAGTTATTTGATGTTTCTGTTGTTGTTTCATCAGCGAATGCAGCTGTAGAAACAGTAAAGGAACCGGCTAGCACAAGGGCTAGTGATGCTTTAGTAATTTTTTTAAGATGATTTGTAGAAAAAATATTCATTGTGTCCACCTCTATTGTTTTTTTTGCGATCGCATCTTCCAATAAAAGATTACGAAATAGAGGATGGGATATGTGGGGGCAGAGAATAAATAATTTTTTACTGATTTAGCATGCTTGAATCTAGCTTTGCTTCCGTTGTTTTGTTTTGTAATCCTTTTTCGTGTTTTTATACTCATCGATTAATTCGGATAATGTTAATTTATGAAGCATCGGATCACTCTGTTTGTATGCACCTATACGGATTAGCCGATTAATGAAAACTAGTCGCAAATTTTCTACTGCCTCTCTTAATAGCGGCATGAGCAACACATCCTTCATTGATTGTTGAGGAAATATTAATATGTTTTGGAAATCTTTACATCATTCTTGTTAGTTTTTCTTACGAACTTTTAATATATGTTATATAATCTAACATAATAATGTAAATATTCAGTACATTTAGATATAATTTTGCTTAAAACAACTATTATGTGAGGTGAGATGCACGTGGCGATGGATTCTTCCTATAAAAGCAGAAAAGTCATTACGATCGGTGTTGTTAGCGAGTTAACAGGCCTTTCTGAACGGCAAATACGATATTACGAAGAAAGAAGGTTGATTTTCCCAGAAAGGTCAGCACGGGGTAATCGGAAATATTCCTTTGATGATGTTGAAATTCTTATCGAGATTGCTAACAAGCGGGAAGAAGGTGTCCAAACGAATGAAATCAGACAGGAACTGTTAAAAGAAATTCGCAAAGAGGAAAATCGGAAAATTAGAAAACAAATGCTAAAAGGGCAAATAAATGCAAGATTTGGAATACAAAAGGAATAGCCTGAAAATATTGAATGGTTGAATAAAAATATTCACTATTATAATCAGTGATTGGTTTTCGAAGAAAATACCGATTAGAAGCGGTGTATTAATGTATCTCTTGAAAACCATGAGGGTCTAATTGAAAATCTTCATGGTTTTTATTTTAAAATAATAGTTTGATAAAGTTTTTTTATACGAATTATTGAATAAAAACACATTAGCAATTATAATGAACTATATTCATATATGAAAGAAATCAAAAATACTATATTAAGTGAGGCGTATAAAAAACAAAAATTGGGGGACAGTGTTCATGAGAAAAAATTTATCTATTATGTTTGTTTTGTTCTTATCATTTTCTTTGATTTTGTCCGCATGTGGGACAAGCAAGGAAACATCAAATGACGAAGGAAACAATTCACAAGAGACAAAGAAAACACTTCGAATTGTTACAGACGCAGCGTATGCTCCTTTTGAATATATGGATAAAGGTGATATTGTCGGTTTTGATATCGATTTTATTACTGCGGTAGCTAAGGAAGCTGGTTATGAAGTGAAGATTGAACACGTCGGTTGGGATCCGATTTTTGTTGAAATTGAAGGGAAGCAAGCTGACTTGGCCGTTTCAGCAGTCACCATTAATGATGAAAGAAAGCAAAGCTATGATTTTTCGTCACCATACTTCTTATCCACCAATAAAATCTTGGTGAAAGAAGGAAGTCCAATCAAAAGTGGTGCGGATTTAAAGGGGAAAGTAGTGGCTGTGCAAAATGGTACGACTGGCCAAGAAGCAGCTGAGGCCATTCTTGGAAAAAATAGTCCGAGCTTAAAGAAGTTTGAAAACAATGTATTAGCGATCCAAGAGTTACTTGCTGGTGGTGCAGATGCGGTTGTAGCAGATAATACCGTTGTGGAAGAATATGCGAAAAATAATCCGCAGGACAAGTTGGTTGTTATTGAGGATGCAGATGCATTTGAGGCAGAATTTTATGGTATTTTATTTCCAAAAGGCAGCAAGCTAGTAAAAGAGTTTGATGAAGCCCTACAAGCAATCTTCGACAATGGCACTTATACCAAAGTTTACGAAGAGTGGTTTGGGAGCAGGCCTGAATTGGATAAATTGCAAAAGTAAAAAAATCCTAGTTGAGAAACAATAATATTAAAAAATTGCGTAACTCTAAGGTTTGAGGTGTTACGCAATTTTTTCGCTAAAAGGAGGGTGAACAATGGATTTCAGGTTTGATATCATTGCAGAATATGCCCCGTTTTTCGTTAAAGGGACACTTCTGACAATTGGTTTTTCGTTAGCAGGAATCTTGATTGGTACAGTATTAGGTTTAATGATAGGACTTGGAAAAATGATGAGAAACAAAATTCTCGCTTTTCCATTTGATATTTATATTACTTTTTTCCGTGGAACGCCATTATTCGTACAAATATTACTCATTCACTTTGGGGTGGTACCGCTCTTTACAGGGGAAACAAATGCTGTCATTGCAGCAATTGTAGCCTTATCTCTAAATTCAGCTGCCTATATTTCAGAAATCTTCCGTGCTGGAATTCAGTCAATTGATAATGGGCAAATGGAAGCAGCGCGTTCGCTTGGAATGAATCACGTTCAAGCGATGCGATATGTTATTTTACCTCAAGCAGTAAAACGAATGATTCCACCACTTGGTAATGAATTTGTTACTCTTATCAAAGAATCATCATTAGCGGCAGTAATTGCAGCCCCGGAACTTATGTACTGGGGAAGAGCGATGGCAGGTCAGTATTACCGCGTTTGGGAGCCGTACTTAATGGCTGCACTCATTTACTTAGTACTGACTATGTCATTAACAGGGCTACTTAACCTCCTTGAAAGAAGGTTGAAAACAGAATGATTAAAGTAGAAAAATTAAAGAAGTCCTTTGGGAACCATGAAGTTTTAAAGGATATTAATGCCCATGTAAAAGAAAAAGAAGTTGTCGTGGTAATTGGTCCATCCGGTTCAGGTAAATCAACCTTCTTGAGATGTATCAATCTACTTGAGACAATCAGTGGAGGACATATTTACATCGAAGGTGTGGACATTTCTGACAAAAAAACGGACATAAATAAAATCCGCACAGAGGTCGGAATGGTATTCCAGCAATTTAATTTATTTCCGCATAAAAGTGTAATAGACAATATCACTCTATCTCCGATAAAGGTAAGAAAGATGGCTAAAGAAAAGGCAGAAGCGATTGGGATGGAGCTGCTTCGTAAGGTTGGCTTGGAAGATAAAGCTCATGCATTTCCTGATTCATTATCTGGCGGTCAAAAGCAGCGAGTAGCGATTGCTCGTGCGTTAGCAATGGGGCCGAAGATTATGTTGTTTGACGAACCTACGTCTGCGCTTGACCCTGAAATGGTTGGCGAGGTCCTTGAGGTTATGAAGCAACTTGCCAAGGAAGGGATGACGATGGTCGTTGTAACTCATGAAATGGGATTTGCTCGTGAAGTAGGCGATCGCGTGATATTCATGGATGGAGGCTTCATTGTTGAAGAAAACATACCAGCGGAGCTGTTTGAAAATCCGCAGCAGGATAGAACAAAGGCGTTCTTGAGCAAGGTGCTTTAAATATTTTAAAATAATATAATTTAATATTTTACACTAATAAGGAACAGCAAAGTGCTGTTCCTATTTTTATTGAAAAATCAAGAAAAATAGCCGAAAAGTAATATAAATACAGTGTTGATGAGTTTTAATTTTGGTAAAATATAACTATATATAGTAATATTTTACAGCAAAATAGGGCAATTGTGTCAACTTTTTTAAATTTTATCGAAATATTAAAAAAACACTGCTATTACTTTTCAGAATCGCTTGATTCGACAGAAAATTATATCTATTATCTATTCGAGTGATATATATCACAAACCTTGGGGGAGGTTAAGAAATTGAGCAAGAAAGTTTACGGTAAGTCAAGAGGAAGTCGGGGAAAAGTTTTAGCAGTAAAGGTTACTGCGCTATTTACGGCAGCATCGATTGTATTTGCTCCAATTCAAACGTCAGCAGCATTACTGGGAGATTTAACCAAAGGCATTACTGATACGACATCGAAGGTAACAGGAATTGTCGATAGTACTTTGAAGGATCCAGTCGGCACGGTAACAGGTGTAGTTAAAGATCCAGTCGGAACTGTATCAACAGTAACTGAACCCATTTTAACTCCTGTCAGTGGAGTGGTTTCTGGTGTTGTGAAAACAGTTGATCAAGTAGTGCCTGGAGGGTTACAAAATCCAGGTGGATTACCAGTTTCAGTTGAGCCACAAGATAAGGGCGCCGTTGTAAAAACTCCAGTTGGAAATGTTGGAGTTCTCAATCCAGGCGTTTCTGTTAACACACCCGTGGCAAATGTAGGCGTATTAAATCCAGGTGTAAGTGTTGAGGTGTTACCAAATGGTCAAGGAGGTCAAGGTGGCACATCAGGAGTAGTGAATGCAACTTTATTAACTAACCAAAAATTAACTGGAACACCAACTTCATTGGATTCCAAATCTAAAAAGATAACCTTAAATTACAGTGGTGAAGGTGCACTTGATCTTGGTGTTTTGGAAAATATTAAAGTTGTTTTTAAAATGCCAGATGAATTTGCTAGCTTGTTAAAGGATCCTAATTTTAAAAAGTCATTATCCGCATCATATGATGTACCTTTAGTAGAGGTACTTGGAATTAGACTGTTAGATAGAAAAGGATCATTTACAGAGGATCAAATTCATATTGATACGGCAACTAATAGCGTTTATATGAATTATGCTGATTTACTTCGCTTAGAATTATTACCAAAGTCTGTGTATAATTTTAAACTTGAAATCGCTCTAGATAAGCTCCCGTGTGCTACAGATAATGAATATACGTTTAATGCGTATACATCCAATGCATTTATTGATGTCTCTGTTTTGGAATCACAGGCAGCTGCTTTGAATGTTCCTGTAACTTTTCCAAAGGGTAGTTGTTCAAAAGACGATGACAACAATGGAACGAATCCAGGCGGAAATAACGGTGGTAATAATGGTGGTACAACTGGTGACCAACCAGGAGGTAATCCGGGAACAGGCACAGGTACTGCTGGCGGTGGATTAGGTGGTTTATTACCAATCACAAATACAAACATTGCAAATATCGGCTTAATTGGTTTGTTAACTTTATTAGTCGGAATGGTTATTAAGATGATTGGGTTTAAGAAATTAGCTGAATAAAGAATGATTTTTTCAAGAGCAGGGGAATTTCCTCTGCTCTTTTTGTGTTTGTAAAAGAGGAAAACGTCGTATGGAGTTTTTGGTGTTTTAAGTTGTATAAATTGGTGAAAATTTTGTTAAAATGTGACAATTTCAGTAATTTTTACAAATAACCGTATATTTTAACAAAATAATCCAATTTCAACATTGAAACAACAGAATATTATGCCTATTATGGCTGTGATAGTGACTAAAATCACATAAATTCTGGGGAGGGGTTTATTAGTGAGCAAGAAAAATGTTGATTACAAAAAAAGGATGAATAAGCGAAAGGTCGCATTAACGATGCGTGTAGCCGCAGTTTTAGCTACAACGACCTTAGCGATAACACCACAAAATGCCGGGGCTGCTGTGAAAGAAACAAGGTCTCTATTGATTGATGCTGGGGCTTTTGCAGCCCAACCTATGTCGGCAAGTGCAACAGTTTTTGATCACCAAAAGTTAGATGGAGTTAAGGGAATAGAGAATGTCTCGCTTAAATTCCATGGTGATGTTCAAACATTGGCATTGGCACTTACTACACCGACGATAAGCATTAAAATGCCAGCACAATTGAATCATTTATTACAAGACGAAAATTTTATTAATCAAATTGAGGCGCAGTTTAAGTTTTCAAAACAGGATACATTTGGCGCGATGTTAGTTGTTCCAATGGATCCTTTTGCTAATGAATTCGCAGGCGCTGTACAGGACATTGTAGTAAATCCTGAAACGAATACAATTAATTTTATCCTATTTGATAACGTTAATTTAGCTGGTAATTTTGTGGATTTTGAATTAGATATTCTTTTACCAATTAATCCAAGTGAACTTGAACCAGGAAGTTATGATTTTGTAGCTACTTCGCTAAAAGCAAATGTATTCGTTGATATTGGCATTGAAACAGATAATACTTGGGGATTCGATATAGATGATTCTGATGCAGATGCTGACGCCGACGCTGATGCAGATGCGGATGCTGACGCTGATGCTGACGCTGACGCTGATGCAGATGCGGATGCTGACGCGGATGCTGATGCAGATGCGGATGCTGACGCTGATGCTGATGCTGACGCTGATGCTGACGCTGACGCTGATGCTGACGCTGACGCTGACGCTGATGCCGATGCCGATGCTGACGCAGATGCTGACGCCGATGCGGATGCCGACGCAGATGCCGACGCAGATGCTGACGCAGATGCTGACGCAGATGCTGACGCCGATGCAGATGCGGATGCGGATGCCGACGCAGATGCAGATGCTGACGCCGATGCAGATGCTGACGCCGATGCAGATGCCGATGCTGACGCTGATGCTGACGCAGACGCTGACGCAGATGCAGATGCTGACGCGGATGCAGATGCCGATGCTGACGCCGATGCAGATGCGGATGCTGACGCCGATGCAGATGCCGATGCGGATGCCGATGCTGACGCCGATGCTGACGCCGATGCCGATGCTGACGCGGACGCAGATGCCGATGCGGATGCTGACGCAGATGCGGATGCAGATGCCGATGCCGATGCCGATGCGGATGCCGATGCTGACGCCGATGCCGATGCCGATGCCGATGCGGATGCCGATGCTGACGCAGATGCAGATGCAGATGCTGACGCAGATGCAGATGCCGATGCAGATGCGGATGCAGATGCTGACGCAGATGCAGATGCTGACGCGGACGCAGATGCTGACGCGGATGCAGATGCCGATGCTGACGCAGACGCTGACGCCGATGCCGATGCCGATGCTGACGCCGATGCCGATGCCGATGCTGACGCAGATGCAGATGCGGATGCGGATGCCGACGCAGATGCAGATGCAGATGCTGACGCAGATGCAGATGCAGATGCTGACGCAGATGCTGACGCAGATGCTGACGCAGACGCTGACGCCGATGCCGATGCTGACGCAGATGCGGATGCCGACGCTGACGCTGATGCCGACGCTGACGCAGATGCGGATGCAGATGCGGATGCAGATGCCGATGCTGACGATGATAAACCGGCCGATAAACCAGCTGACAAACCAGCAGATAAGCCAGTTGTTAAACCTGCTGACAATAACGCCGGAAAAGCACCAGCTAATAAACTTCCAAATACTGCAACCAATACTGGAAACCTAGGCTTGCTCGGTTTGGCAACTTTATTGATGGGACTAGCCTCAAGATTGTTCAAGCGTAAGGAAACAAACTAAAGGCATTGCAAATACCCACAGAACATTTGTGGGTATTTGCTATTTTTCTTTTAAAAGAGGTGATAGATAATATGAAAACAAAATTGAAGGTCAACCAATCTGGCGAGCTAGAAGTATTTAAGCAAAATATTAAAGCATTCAAAGAAATGCTATCCCCTCACCTTGAAAACCTGCAAAGACAATTAGCGATAGAACAAAAAGTGACAATTTTTCTCTCAATCGGGAGTCCGAATCGGCGGGCAGTAGTATTCAGCGGAACAGCAAATCAACTTGAAACAGCTTGGAAAAATGCATCAGATAAAGCTGGGAAATTAATCAAGAAACAAAAATTAAAGTCGGATTGGATTAAAGCTGATATCGTCACACAACGAGAAGATATCACTATCCAAGACTTTATTTTAAAAATAACCAAAACAAGATCAAACTATTTCAGATTTGGAATTTCACTAGATCCGGATTTTAATTTGGCATTCCTAGAACAAGAGGTAAATGGAAATGCTTTTATCAAGTTGGATAAAGAGCATAATCGTGCTCATTTGAGTGAGGACAACATGAATTACTATTGTAATCATTTTCGGAACATGAAAGGCAAAATAAACTTTAATACCGTAAAAGGGATTACGTTATTTACCACTGTCAGCTTTTTTTATAATGGTGAATTAATTGAGCTTGAAACTTCTCAATTAAGCAATGGGAGAAGGAGCGTTCCGACCTTAACTCATGAAACTGCTCTAGATATCATTAGAAAATCATCAGAATACCTTGCTAATCAAGTTCAAAAAGATGGAAAGTATTGCTATGGTTACTTTCCTTGCTACGATAAAAAGATTAGCTTTTACAATATACTGCGTCATGCCAGCTCTACTTATTCCATAATTGAAGCTTACGAAATGACCCAAACTCCGAACTTGATTCAGCCTATCGAACAAGCACTTGAGTATCTTGAACAGGAGTCTATCGCAACATATGAACAGGATGGTCAAACGTTGGCTTACGTTTTGGAAAAATCAAGTGATTCTGAAATAAAATTGGGGGCCAATGCCGCAGCTATTCTAGCATATTCAAAATATACAAAGGTATTTAAAGATGAGAGGTATCTACCGTTGATGCAGCAATTGGCAACGGGCATTGCGAAAATGCAGAACCAAGAAACAGGGCAATTTGTACATATTTTAAATCCAGATTTATCACTTAAAGAAGCATTCCGAATAATTTACTATGATGGAGAAGCGGCTTTTGCTTTAATGAGATTATATGAGCTTGATCGAAATCCGAAATGGCTTGAAATAGTTGAAAAGGCATTTTTATTTTTTATTAAAAATAATTATTGGAAGCATCACGATCATTGGCTAAGCTATTGTACCAATGAATTAACGCGCTATCGACCACTTGACCAATATTTCCGCTTTGGATTAGAAAATGTTAAGGATAAGCTCACATTTATGATGGAGAGAGAAACCACTTATCCAACGTTTTTGGAATTAACAACTGCAGCATACAAAATGATAAATAGAATGAAAGAATTAAACAAACATTCAATGCTGGCAGATTTCGACGAAGATCAGCTCTTATCGGTAATTCACCATCGTGCACATCATCAATTAAACGGGTTTTTCTACCCAGAGGTAGCGATGTATTTTGCAAACCCAGGCAAAATTTTAAACGGATTCTTTATTCGCCATCATTCGTTCCGTTGTAGAATTGATGATGTGGAGCATAATATTTCAGGATATTGCAGTTATTTGAAAGATGTACTGAATTCCTAGAATGAAGCAGGGGAAGTAGACCCCTGCTTTAATTATTTTGCCGATAGTTTACATAACCATATAATATAAATGAGTATTACCTTTATAATTGGATTATTGAAAAGTTGTAAAACTAACTAATAATATTAGGAGGTATATAATGAGAGTTTTAGTTGTTGGAGCAGGAGCCGTAGGCGGTTATTTTGGAGGTCGTTTAGTTGAAAAAGGCGAAGATGTCACTTTTTTAGTAAGAGAAAATCGCAAAAAGCAAATAGAAAAAAATGGACTTGTCATCAAGAGTGTAAACGGTGATGTTACACTTCAGCCAAAAACCATCTCGGCCGGAGACGAAGTGGAAGCTTTTGATGTCATTCTACTCTCTACGAAAGCCTATCACCTCCAAGGAGCAATCGATAGCATTAAGCCATATGTTGGTGAAAATACGATGATTGTCCCGCTATTAAACGGAATTATTCAAGTTGAAAAATTAATCGAGACGTTTGGTGAAGAAAAAGTATTAGGTGGCTTGTGCTTTATTGAGTCTACTTTAAATGGTGAAGGCGATGTTGTTCAAACTAGTCCTGCCCATACATTAATGTTTGGTGAGCGCAGTGGGGAGTTAACTGAGCGGGTTCAAAAACTTGCGTCAACTTTTGATGGAGCGAAGGCTAACTTCCGTTTAAGGCAAAATATCATGCAAGAAATGTGGCACAAATATATGTTTATTACGGCGATGTCCGGCGTAACCACATTAATGCGAGCGCCAATGGGTCCGATTCGCGAGGAGCCAACCGGTGCGGAATTAATCAAACGTTTGTTTAATGAAATAGCTGCAGTTATGAACAAAATGGAAGCACCGCTTGCTGAAAATGCCGTTGAGGTTGAGTTGGGTAAATTTTATAAAGTTGGTCCAGAAATGAAATCCTCGATGCAGCGTGATATGGAAAAAGGCTTATCAATCGAAGCGGATCATTTACAAGGCTATTTAATTGCCAAAGCAAACGAGCATCAGATACCTGTTCCAGTTCTTGAAACGATTTATGCAAATTTGAAGATCTACGAAAGACAATTAAATAAATAAGAATAAGAGAAGTGAAACTCGCCGTAGTAATTGGGCGAGTTTTCGTTTTTAATTCTTAATCTATTGATAAGACGGAGGACGATAAGCGGAGTTTTTCCGCTTAAATATAAAAAGGAGCTCGGTTCGGGGCAAATAAGCGGAGTTTTTCCGGTTATGCTTAGCAAAATCTCCTAATTTCGCTCCTTTTGTGTAAATAGGCGGAAATTCTCCGCCTATTTAGGCCTATTTTATTAATAATTTCTAATTAAGCGGAAATTCTCCGTCTAACTGTCCGCCCACCGTCCCACCGTCCCACGCCCACCGTCCTCATCCTGTCAGCCCCCCCTTTTGAAAGTGCCTACCGAAAATCCTGTCAAAAAAAGCTGTCGAATGTTTGGGTATTAAATTTTCTAAAAAATCAGTAAATTTATTGTAAAATAAAGACATATTTCTATTTTTGGAACGAGTTCGACACTAAATTGAAGGGTAGGCAAACACGAATGCTATCGAATATTAGAATTTTAGATTTCAGTAATTATATTCCGGGTCCCTTTGCAACACTGCGATTAGCAGAACTTGGTGCAGAGGTGATTAAAATTGAATCTTTATCAGGCGATTTAGCTAGATCTACCGAAATGATCGGTGATAAGGAAGGACCTGTATTCAGAGCAATGAACCGCAACAAAAAAAGCATCGCTGTGAACCTGAAGACAGCAGAAGGGAAAGAAATTGTACAACAACTAATCAAGAAAGCGGATGTCGTTGTTGAAAGCTTTCGTCCTGGTGTGATGGACAAGCTTGGATTGGGCTATGAAGCTGCTAAGGAACTCAAAAATGATATCGTCTATTGCTCGATTACTGGCTATGGTCAGGAGGGGGAGCTTAGCAAATTGGGCAGCCACGATCTCAATTTTTTATCGTTGAGTGGAGTCCTCTCACAAATGAAAAATAGTCACGGTGAGCCCATCCATCCAACGATAACTTTTGCTGATTATATCGGAGCTTTTGCGGCAAGTGAACGGATTCTTGCTGGAATAATTGCCAAGCTACAAACTGGCAAGGGAAGTTATCATTCAATTTCAGTTACTGATGTGATGACCTCCATTATGGTCAATCATGCGATTGTGGCGGAAGAAACGGGATTTCAGCAGGGGCTGTCTGTATTAAATGGAACAATGATTTCCTACGCCATTTACCCAACCAAGGATAAGCGCTTTGTGGGCTTCGGTGCATTAGAATTCAAATTCTGGGAAAACTTTTGTCAGGCAGTTTATCATCCAGAATGGATTAGCGCGCATGGCACAGAGGCTAATGAAGGTAACCCAGTTTACCTTGAGGTTAAAGATTTATTTTTACAAAAAACATTGGAGGAATGGGCAGTGTTTGGTCGAGAAGTGGACTGCTGTTTGACCCCAATCCTTGAGATTAATGAACTTAAGGGTTATGGAAATCAAAATGTGTA
The DNA here is from genome assembly GCF_012843265.1 of Bacillus sp. DNRA2. Lineage (GTDB taxonomy): Bacteria > Bacillota > Bacilli > Bacillales > Cytobacillaceae > Bacillus_BU. The sequence goes on from NZ_JABAIT010000004.1 coordinate 103,070, forward strand.
CAAGGCTGAGTGGGAGGATGAGCAAGTGAAAATGCACGGTGATTTAAAGCAGAAGAATCAGACTCCGCCTCCTAAGCTTGGAGAGCACAGCATGGATATTGTCAGCAAACTGCTCGATAAGTCCGAGGAACAAGTTAAGGAATGGGAGAAAAAAGGAATCTTAAAGAGTGAAATATCGAAGCTATTGAAATAAACTTTTAGACAACTAAGAAGATGGAGGGGACACAGAATACCTTATATCGTGAAAATGAACAAGTTTTGGAGTAGAAGCGGACACGCAGGTCCTTATTTTGGAAAAAATCATGCTCTGGCACGAGTAAAAAGGCAAATAAGGTATTCTGAGTCCTTTAAAATTCAAAATTTGATATTTTCAAGAAAATAAGGTCTCTGGTGTCCCTATCAATCTCTAGTTAAGAGGCGAAAATATGAACAGCTCCTATTAACAATGCGAATGCGATTAAAATCGTATGGGTTGTTCGAAGGCTCTTTGCTTTTTTATTTTTGAATAATACTGCACCAACGATACCGGCGATTGCCATTAACACGACAGATCCAAGTCCGATGATACCTTCACTTTCTAGTTCACCCTCGCTTAAATACATTGTAATACCATGAAAAATACTTAAACCTAGAGCGATGATTCCAATCGGAATATGAAATTTTCCAAAAAACTTGGTAAGTGCAATAAAGCCCTTTTTTGCTTCAGGAAAATTCGTTGTCACTGCTTTCATTGATCGTCTAAGCGGGAAGATGATTCCGGCAGTCCCCATTGCAATCACTGTCCCCCAACCGACCGTTTTGCCTAAATCCTCGTAAGGACTATCCTCTCCACGTTCCTCGCCGCCCTCATATTGTTCATACTTTTTATCATCATCATCATCTGCAGAGACAAGGTTATTCCCCGTTGTAACAAAATTCAAAGCAAACACAAACAATAATGCCATGAGCACCATTTGCAAAGTTTTCATAAAAAAGCCCCCTCGTATACTTCGTTGTTTGTAGATTACCCCTCCAACATGAAAAATGTCTGAAAAAATTGCAGAAAAAAAGAAAGAGCTAAGGAAAAACTATGTTTCCTTAGCTCAAATTGGTAGGGGATGAAATATGTTTATATATTTGTCGAAAGTTGAGAGGTTTGGGAGAAATGCTTTATTAAAATAATCCACCCAATAACACAAGCATAGCTGTTGCAACAACTCCTGTAATACCTGTAAATACAAATTTGAATCTTTCCATTTGAAGACCACCTTTTCGTTTTGTTGATATTATCATAACTGGCAAATCTGACAATTTTATGAATTTTTAAAAGTATATCTAGACAAATGTTAATTTCTCCGAGTCATTATTGTTCAATAAGCCTTCTTAGGCTACACTACTATTATTGTGATATAGAAAACACAGGGAGATCAAAATGGAACAACAAATAGAACAAACCTATGAAGTACTCGACCTATGCTTATTAGCTGGAAAAATCATGCTGCAAAATGGGGCGGAAACTTATCGGGTTGAGGACACGATGATGCGGATTGCCAAGGCACTCGGAATCCCCGAAACCCATAGCTATGTTACGCCGACGGGCATCTTTTTTTCAGCGGAAGGCGCCGAACCAACAAAGACAAGACTCATTCGAATTGCCGACCGAACCACCGATTTAAGAAAGATAACCTTAGTCAATAGTGTATCTCGGAAAATCGCAGCAAAAGAGGTTCAACTTGAAGAAGCGTATCAGCTACTGAAGGAAATCGAAAGAGACAATCACTCCTTTTCATTATTGACACGGACCGTTGCCGCCGCAATTGCCAGCGGGTGCTTTTTGATTATGTTCAAAGGGGGATGGGGCGATTTTATCCCGTCATTGATAGCAGGTGGATTAGGCTATTTTAGTTCAGTTTATCTACATAAATTAGTACCAATTAAGTTCTTTGCAGAATTTACAGCATCATTATTGTTAGGGTTAATTGCCCTTCTTTTTGTGAAAATAGGGATAGGATCTGAGCTCGATAAGATTATCATTGGGTCCGTCATGCCACTAGTTCCTGGACTTTTACTGACCAATGCCGTGCGCGATTTGATGGCTGGCCATTTGGTTTCGGGATTATCAAAAGGGGCAGAGGCGATGCTGACGGCATCTGCCATCGGCTCAGGGATTGCAATTGTTCTATCATTTTTATAAAACAGTAATCAGAAGAAGGGGAAGCATTTATGATGATTATTGAACAACTCATCACGAGTTTTATTTCAACAGCCGGCTTCGGAATATTGTTTAATGTTCCCAAACAAACCTTGCTGAAATGTGGCATGGTAGGGATGGTGGGGTGGCTGATTTATGTTTTGCTAGATAAGGATGGCGTCAATGCCGTTATGGCGACATTGACTGCTTCCTTTTTTGTTGCTGTCATCAGTCAGATTTTTGCAAAGCTCTATAAAAGTCCTGTGATCATCTTTAGTGTTGCCGGAATCATCCCGCTAGTTCCAGGTGGGTTGGCTTACGATGCCATGCGCCATTTTGTTGAAAATGATTATAATACGGCGATTGCATTAGCGGCAAAGGCGACGATGTTGTCAGGAGCAATTGCAATGGGACTAGTATTTTCTGAAGTAGTCAACCAAACGATTCGCAATGCACGATTTAGCATCCATAAATAATGGAGCATCTTTGACTGTTAATTCGGGCGGACACTAGGTCAGGTAAAACTACCTGTAATGCTCGACTGATGATTACTTTTTTATGAAACGGTCGATTTTAGTAATGTTAATTCCAGCTTCCATTAATGCAGCAGATATTGATTTGGCGTAGTGAAGTGCATGCTTGCCGTCACCATGAATACAAATAGTATCTGCGTTTATTGGGACAATAGTTCCGCTAGTAGTTGTGACCATTCCGGTTTTTACCATTTGAATGACCTGATTAATAGCGGTCTGCTGTTCTTTAATAAGAGCGTTAGCCTCACTGCGAGGTGTTAATGTCCCGTCAGTTTGGTAGGTCCGATCAGAAAAAACTTCACTAGCTGTAAAAAGACCAATATTTCCACCAGCCTTCACAAGCTCACTACCAGCAAGTCCAAATAAAATTAATTCAGGATTTACCTTGTAAACTGCTTCAGCGATAGCTTCAGCCAAATGTTTATTTTTTGCAGCCATATTGTAAAGGGCACCATGCGGTTTAACATGATTGAGTTTTCCGCCTTCTGATGTTACAAAGGCATGAAGGGCGCCGATTTGATAAAGTACTAAATCGTAAGCCTCCTGTGGAGAGATATCGATATTCCTTCTACCAAAACCTACTAAATCTTGAAAGCCAGGATGAACCCCAATGCCTACTTTTTTCGTCAATGCTATTTTGACGGTTTTGCGCATTGTTGAAGGGTCCCCGGCATGAAATCCGCAAGCGATATTGGCTGAAGTAACATAATCGAGGATTTCCTCGTCATTTCCAATCCTGTATGCCCCGAAGCTTTCACCCATATCGCAATTTATATCAACCATATGCATGGAAAATTTCCTCCTTAACGAAATCTTGATTGTATTCCTTGTTTCAGTTCTGAAATTAGCCGTTCCCGTTGCAAAAACAGTAGTTGAGCTTGGGCAAGGGTAATTTCAATAAATCTAACCTTTGTTCCTGGTTTGGCCTGAGCAATTAATGGCAAATCTACAGCTGCAATCTGTCCAATTTTCGGATATCCACCGGTAGTTTGGTGATCGGCTAAAAGAATGATAGGATTACCATCGGCGGGAACTTGAATCGTGCCAAAGCTGACTGCTTCTGAAATCATTTCATGCTGCTCAGTTAAGCTAAGTCTAGGACCTGTCAGGCGATATCCCATCCGGTCCGATTGGGGTAAAATCGAGAAAGTATTCTCAAAAAATTTAGTTTGACTTGCTTGATCAAAAAGGTCAAAGTGCCTCCCTTTTATGACTCGAATCGAGGGGTGCTCCCGATAGCTTGGGACGATGCTTGAGTTGATGAGCCAGTTTGCTTCATGAAAAGGCTTTTGTGTCTGTTTATTGTTTAATGTATTGATTAGGCGTTTAGAAAGTGCGCTTGGTGTATCGATCGAGATTTGGTCACCAGCTTTAAGAGTGCGACCTTTAAAGCCACCAAGTTTGGCTCTAAAGTAAGTTGACCTACTATTGAGTACGATCGGGATATTAAATCCACCTGCAATAGCAAGGTAGGCCCGACAGCCTTCGGAAATTGTGCCAAACTCAAGAACGCTTCCTTGTTTAACAAGAACAGGGCGCCAGCATTTAATTGAGGCTCCGTCGATTTTAGGTTCCGCTTTACCACCACAGATAGCAATAAGGCAATCTTGATTAAACTTTAGCTTAGGTCCAATCATTGTTATTTCTAATGTCGGAGCATGTTCTGAATTACCTACTAATATATTGGAAATTCGATGAGCGATTTGGTCCATTGCGCCACTTGTTATTACTCCATATTGTTGAAATCCATATCTGCCTAAATCTTGAACACTTGTAAACAGTCCTGGTTTAAGGATGGTTAAGATCATTAGTCAGCCTCCCAATTGCTAAATTCCTTAAAGCTAATTGGCATAAAATGAATCCGGTCTCCCATCTTTAATAGACTGGGGATTTGTTGGTCAGGTCGAAACAGCTTAAGTGGTGTTTGTCCGATAATTTGCCAGCCTCCAGGCGAATCGATTGGGTAAACACCGGTTTGTCCGCCGGCAATTCCGACGGATCCTTCTGGGATGAGCAATCTCGGTGTATTTTTTCGTGGTGTAAAAATATTTTCTGATAGTCCCCCTAAATAAGGAAAACCAGGAGCGAATCCGACCATATAGACTATGTATTCACCGTTTGCATGAATGTTAATGACCTCGTCGGTACTTATATTGTTATGTTTTGCAACGAATTCCAAATCAGGGCCAAACTCCCCACCGTAGCATACGGGAATCGTGATTTTCCTTGGTTCGCTAATTTTTAATGTTTGTACCTTGGAAAGAAATAACTCTATCTGTTCAAGGGCGTATTGGGATGGAAGCTGCTTATAATCTGGCGCTAACTGCCAAATTTTTAATGGATCAAAATAAATTGTGATAGTGGTAAAGGCAGGTACGAATTCAACCATCCATGGAAACGGATGGTTTTCCAAGTACGAGGTGACTGATTGAATATCCTGAAGGGTCGTTTCGGCTATTTTATTTCCAAATTCAACTATTATGGCGTTTTCTGATACGACCTGTAAGTGATACTCCATTTCTGCACCCTCTTAATCATATTAATAATTAATCAGTATTATAGCGAAAAATTCTAAGTTATTAAAATATTAGGTGGAAAATTCACTTGTTTTTATAAAAAAAGTAACATGGTCTGACAGCATTATTTAATTCTGGAATTCGTTTATCAATAGTGGAAATGTATGGATATACTCTGTTCACAGCTTATTCATAATTACTACTATCGAAATGTGAAATAAGTGTGAAAACCATTGTTTTAAATATATCAAAATAGTATATTACTGAGTGTAGAGGGAATAAGTAATTGAAACAACTAGGTAAGACATCACATGAATTGCAACAAGACACGACTAATGAACAACATCAGAAACTTCTTTGCGATAACATCATGACACAACGAGCAACAAAGATATAACTTCCAAGAATAGAATTCATCATGAAAAACAGCATGAATACACCATGACTTTGCATCAAGAATTCAACTTAGAAGCATCAGGATTACAACCAGCATACACCGTGATTTATCAACAGAAGAGCATCATAGTAAAGACAACAAGACTCAACTTAGAAAACATAATGAATGATTCATGATTCCCGCTCTACCTTTACAAACCAATAATGAGATCACACCATAGTCATACACCATTAATGCAGGGAAGTACTTCACTTCCCTGTTTTTTTATATTCTAAAAATTATTTAAGAAAAACTTAAGATTTATTTTATATAGCATTTAGAACTCCTCTGTAATCTGTAAATGTATTAAATTTTGAGATCGGAGGAAGGAACATGAAGAAGAAAACTTTAGGTGTGATCGGACTGAGTGGAGCAATTTTGCTAGGTAGTGTTTATTCAATTTCTGCTAACACATCAGGTTATGAGCTTTATAAATCAGCGTTAAAACAAACTCATCAAGCTAATAGTGCAACAATGGAAATGAGTTTTAAACTAACTGATAATGACAATTCCTTATTTAAGATGAATTCGTTGTACAAGACTGATGTTGCTAAAGCGGTTAGCGCTGTAACAACAGAAATGGCAAATGAAGAAGCCACAAGTACAATGAACATGTATAAGCAGGATGGGGCTTGGTTTATTTCAAAAGTAGGCGAAGATGTTATTTATAAAACGGAAGTAAAAAACCCTCACAGTGAAGCTAGTCTAGAACTTCAAGATGATATGGAAAACTTAATTGATGTGTTAACGAAAAATCTGCAACAGCAAATTACCGTTGACGAAGCAAAAGATGGAGTGAAGGTAGTTGAATTAGACTTAACTGGAAAAGAAATTCCGCTCGCTGCCAATGCGCTGAGCTCATTAATGATTAAACACTCAGTGATGCTTCAGGATCGAATCGAAAATGATGGAACACAATTCCACTTAACACCAACAATGCCCGCTTTAGATCATGATATTACGGTTAAGCAAATTAACTTGATGGCAAAAGTTGATGGACAAAACATTATCGAACAGCAAACAGTAAAAGCGATTGTGACTGGTAAAGATAAACAAGGTAAGCTTCATGAATTAACCCTTAACATGGAACTAAATGTGAAGGATTACAATAACACGAACGTTTCGCCGGTTTCAATTCAAGCAGAAAAAGTTGAAAGTCTTGATATAAGCCATGGAAATCACGGAAAGTAAGGAATTTTAATTTAGTGGCAATGGGGGTGATGACTTGGAAAATGCAGTCGTATTATCTGATGTATCCAAACGATATGCTAACGGACGGGGTATCAAAAATATTGAACTAACTGTTCAAAAGGGTGATGTTTTAGGAATCCTTGGCCCAAACGGTGCAGGAAAAACAACATTGCTAAAATGTATGACAGGACTAGCTAAGCCTGACTATGGCAGGATTGAAATACTTGGATATGAGCTTGAGCACGACTTCAAGCAGGCAATCCGTTATGTCGGTGCTTGTATTGGCCAAGGAGTAATGTATGAGAATATGACAGCCTATCAGAATTTAAAAATGGCGTTGCGATTTTATGGAGACGTTCCGGAAACTTCAATAGATGAGGTGCTGGAACTGACTGGACTCATCCCTTATAAATATGAAAGATTAGCTTCTTATTCTATGGGGATGAAGCAGCGATTTGGAATTGCTACAGCACTTATATCTAGGCCGAAATTGGTCATATTGGATGAACCAACTAACGGTTTAGATATTGATGGACTACTGTTGTTTCGAAAAACAATTGGCGAACTTGCAAATAATTCTGATGTAACGTTTCTTATTTCCAGTCATCACATTTCCGAAATGGAACGACTATGTAACCGTTTTTGTTTTTTAATCAATGGTGAGCTCTCATTTAATGAAACGAATCAGCTATCGATAGAAGAGCTTTATATAAAAAAAGTGGAGGAAGGAAGCCATGGATTCAGTAAGAGCTAATATTTACAATGAGCTTGAAAAGCTATTCGCGAAGCGGATGACCAAGGTGTTTCTCGTAGCGGCAGGACTCCTGCCGTTTATCGTTAAGCTTTTGGTAAACAAAATGTTTTTTACTGACTGGATGGCGCTTCCTTCCTTAAACATTAATTTTATGATCCTAGATTTACTGATCAAAGTGATGTTACCATTATTTAGTTTTATTGCCGCAGCAGAGTTATTTACTGGAGAGGGAGAGCGAGGAACGCTTTTGCTTATTCGTCCAATTAATCGAATTGAGTTGTTTATTTCCAAGACAGCAGCAATTAGTTTGCTAATTGCCCTTCAATTACTGATGGCTTGGCTTGCGGTTTCAATAAGCAGTATTATTTTTGACCAAAGCTATCGGTTTAGCGATATTGGTTTAAGTTTATCGGCATTTCTTGTTTCGTGGCTTCCTTTAATTGTGTTAACGGCCTTAGCTGTACTACTGGCGCTTTTGCTGAAATCAAGTGTGGTTACTGTTTCAACATTGATTATTGTCTATATAGTGATGGTTTTTGTACCATATGTATTTCCTAGTGTCTTATATTTGCTGCCTTCTGCCTATTTGGATTGGTACATGCAATGGATTGGTGATGTTTCCATACGATGGGCACTTCAGACACTCACCTATTTATTCTCATCAGCTGCACTATTTTTAGCGAGTGGATATTATATCTTTCAAAAAAAAGAAGCATAATGGAAAGGTGACTTTTTATGTCAATTAAGCTCCGCCTAATTTTATCGAATCTGGCCATGATTATCGTACCGAGCATCCTATTTTGCGTCGCGGCTGGGATTCTTTCGGTTCTTTTCTTAGGCGATATTAAGGAAGTTACGACGTTATTGCCGGAAAGTCATAGCAAGGATAAAGTAATGCAACCGGATACGCAACTGTATTATGAATTGAAGGAAAAATCAGTAGTGGATCCGGAGTATTTATTGACAGATGATTATTTATCATCAGTTGATGAGCGGCTTAAAGACATTAATGCTGGGTTAATTGTTCGGAAAAATAATGACATTTTATTTTCCTCTAATAATGTTAAGTTGGTAAAACAGACGGATTTGCCACCATTCGGGACAACCACAATCATGCGGAACTTGGAAAAAGTCGGGGAACGAACCTTTGCGATTAAGCAGCATGATTATTATCAAAAGGATGGTAGCGAAATCTCCCTTTTTGTCATGAAGGATGCAAGTCCTTGGAATCATTTTGTCAAAACCTTTTTTCCGATTTTGATAGGACTGTGCCTGTTGAGTCTCGTTGCTACGAACGGTTTATTAACCTTTTTTGTTTCTAGGAGTATTATCCAGCCGATTAGTCGTTTAAAGGCAGCGGCGCAATCGATTAAAAATGGTCATTTTGATCATTCGATTTCACCTGAAAAGAAAGATGAGATTGGTGAACTGACGCAGATGTTTGAAGAAATGAGACTTAAATTAAATGAATCATTTGCGATTCAAAAGCAATACGAGGAAAACCGCAAGGAGCTTATTGCCCACATCTCGCATGATTTAAAAACACCGATTACCTCAATTAAAGGGTATGTTGAGGGACTTCGGGACGGTGTTGCAGACACACCAGAGAAGCAAAGTCGTTATATCCAAACGATATATGCTAAATCCTTTGACTTAGACCGGCTGATTGATGAATTATTTCTTTTTTCAAAGCTTGACTTAGGAAAGTTGCCTTTTGAATTTGAAATGATTGATTTAAAAAATTACTTAAGTGATTTTATCGAAGAACTAAGCTTTGATTTGGAAGAAAAAGGTGTACTCGTCAGCTTTACTGCAGATGATTATCAAACGGCACTTGTGAAAATCGATCGTGATAAATTTAAACGGGTACTCGCGAATATTGTAACCAATAGTGTGAAATATATGGATAAAGTCTCCAAAGAGCTGAAATTCACACTTTGTACCGATAGCAATAAGGTTGAACTAGCTATTGCTGATAATGGGCCAGGGATAAACGAAGAATCACTGCCGTATATCTTTGAGCAATTTTATCGTGCTGATCAGTCACGAAGTCAGCTTACTGGTGGCAGTGGCCTAGGTTTATCGATTGCCCGAATGATTGTGGAGGGGCATAATGGTTCAATAAAAGCGGAAAGCGAAGAAGGTTTGGGCACTAAAATCACAATTACATTACCGATTGAAATGGAAGCAAAGCAGGTGAAATGATGAAAACAATCTTAATCATTGAGGATGAAAAAAGTATTGCAGAGCTTGAGCAAGATTATTTAGAGATCAATGGTTTTCGAGTTGATTCGGCGTTGACGGGAGATCGGGGATTACAAATGGCGTTAACTGGTGATTATGATTTAATCCTGCTGGATGTAATGCTTCCAAATGTAGATGGTTTCGAAATTTGCAAAAGAGTTCGCAGTGTAAAAGATATTCCGATCATTTTAGTCACTGCGAAAAAAGAAGAGATTGATAAAGTGCGCGGGCTTGGGCTCGGGGCTGATGATTATTTAGTCAAACCGTTCAGTCCAAATGAGATGGTAGCTCGGGTTAAAGCTCATCTTTCAAGATATGAGCGGCTTATGTCAAGGCAGAAGCCGGAGTCGCATGAGCTTTATATTCGTGGCTTGACGATTGATACATCTTCACGAAGGGTGTTTGTAAATAATCAAGAGGTCGTTTTCACAACAAAGGAATTTGATGTATTGAGCTTTTTAGCCCTACACCCTAATCAAGTTTTTAGTAAGGACCACTTGTTTGAGCGGATTTGGGGATTTGATAGTGCGGGGGATGTCTCAACCGTGACAGTGCATATTCGCAAAATCCGTGAAAAAATTGAGCAAGACCCGTCTAATCCAATTTATATCGAAACAGTTTGGGGTGCCGGGTACCGTTTTATAGATTATTAAGATTAAGAAAGAGGGAACTAGATGATTCATGCACATTTAACTTCAATGTTACTCGCGTTAATTTTGTTTATTTTAGTTTATGTACAACTTGGCAAAGGGAAAAATCCAAAAGTGTTACAAATGATTTTAAGGGTGATGTATGTACTTATTATTATCACCGGTTTAATGATTTTCTTCGGATTGTATGAAATTAACTTCCTATATGTCCTTAAATTAATTGTTGGTCTAATGGTTATCGGAGTATTTGAAATGCTAATTAGCTGGAAGCAAAAAGGGAAGCCGACTGGACCGATGTGGATTGCATTTGTATTAGCGTTTGCAGCTGTACTTTTACTCGGAATGATGCTTCCGTTAGGAATGGACTATCTATAAAATTAAAACCAATGAGCCATGAAAGCTTATTGGTTTTTTGTTTTGCTTATAAAGCAATACATTGTAAAAAAAAGATTAAAAGTTATATCATGGATGTAATCAAATCAGCAGTTAATTGATATCTTTTTAAAGAACATTAAGGTTTGGATACATCTGGGGGTAGTTTCGTGAAAAAACTGTTATCGTTTTTAGCGCCATATCGAGTAGCGGTTGCAGTTGCACTGTTTTTTATGCTGCTTGAGCTCATTGTAGAACTGTTCTTGCCCTATTTTATGGTCAAAATTATCGATGAAGGTATCGTTGCGCGGGATATGTCTGTTGTTCTAACGTGGGGCGGGATTATGGTGGTGATTTCACTGCTTTCTTTCGCTTCGGGAATTACAAATTCGTTTTATGCGTCGCATGTTGGTCAGAGTTTTGGTTATGATGTTCGGAAAAGTTTGTTTGAACGCGTTCAATCGTTGGCGTTTGCAGATTTTCAGCGCTTTCCAGCATCATCATTAATTACTCGTCTGACAAATGATGTGACACAAATCCAAAATACCGTGTTTGCGAGTTTGCGGATTATGATGCGGGCACCGTTGTTTGTTGTAGGTGGAACGGTGATGGCTTTCGTGGTCAACGCCAAGCTTGCCCTTATTCTAATTTCGGTTGTTCCTTTTCTGGTTGTTTTTTTAAAATGGGCCTTTTCGAGGGCGGGAAAATTGTTTCGTTCTGCGCAGGGGAAACTCGACCGCGTCAATAGTGTGATGCGTGAAAATTTAGTTGGGATGCGCTTGATTAAGGTGTTGCTTAGAGGTGACCATGAGACTGAACGATTTAAACAGTCTAATGAAGAATTAATGAAGCGGACTATTTCAGCGCTTCGCCTGATTGATTTTACGATGCCGTTTTTACTAATGGTCATGAATATAAGTATCCTTGGTGTTTTGTGGTTTGGCAGCAGTCAGGTTGGAGCGGGGAATGCTGATGTTGGTGAAGTTGTCGCCGTCGTCAATTATGGTACGAGAATCGCTGCCTCATTATCGATGTTTTCGATGATCATACTTGTTTTTTCAAAAGCAAAAGCCTCGAGTCAACGTATCTTAGAGGTTCTCGACCCAGCACTAACAACGGAAATGGTAGCAGGTACAGGTGAATCTGAAGCTGGAGGCAAAATTGAGGATGATTTAGGGGATGTTATTTCCGGTAGGGTAAAATTTGACACGGTTGCGTTTCGGTATCCGGAGGGAAATGAAGATCAGGGAGTTGGAGGCGCTGTGGTTGGTGCCAATGGGAACCGTCTAGTGCTTGAGGATATTACCTTTGAAGTTCGTTCAGGAGAAACGGTTGCGGTAATAGGGGCAACGGGCTCAGGGAAAACTTCCTTATTTCAACTCATTCCTCGTCTTTATGATGTGGATGAAGGAAGAATATTACTAGATAATCGAGATCTTTGCGATTTTGACCCGCGATTTTTGCGGAAGCAGATCGGTTATGTTCCTCAGGAATCTCTATTATTTACAGGTTCGATAAAAGACAATCTTGCGTGGGGCAAGAAGGATGCAACGATGGAGGAAATGGTTGAAGCGGCGAAAGCGGCACAAATACATGAGACGATTATGAAGTTACCAAAGCAATATGATGCTGTGATTGGTCAAAAGGGTGTTAATCTTTCCGGTGGCCAAAAGCAGCGGTTGGCAATCGCTCGAGCATTAATTCGAAAGCCTAAGATACTTTTATTTGATGACAGCACGAGTGCGCTTGACTTAAAGACGGAAGCAGCATTGCTTACGGCTATTAAGCGTTATTCATGTACAACCTTCATCATTACCCAAAAAATAAGCACAGCAATCGGTGCGGATTTAATTTTGCTGCTTGAAGACGGGAAGTTAATTGCTCGCGGCAATCATGATTCGTTATTGGAAGAATCCTCGTTATACCGGCAAATATATCAATCCCAATTCGGAGAGGAGAGGGTAAAGCATGTTCGATGAACTGAAAAAACCCTTTCAGTATCCGAAGGGTAATCATGAAGAATTGAATCAGGTTAATTTATCGATGGATTCAAATCGTGGCAGTGAGCAGGGGCTTAAAATGCATCCACATGGCGGTGGAGCGATGCGCCATGGGATGAGAAAAGTTGCTAAACCCACCAATTGGATATCGACTGTAAAACGAATTTGGTCCTATTTAGCGCGAAAAAAAGCTCTATTTGTTTTAGTTTTATCATTGGTGGTAGTGTCGACAGGGCTGGGTTTGTTAGCACCAGTGTTGGTTGGTCGAGCAATTGACCGTTTTGTTGTTACCCATAATTCGGAGGGGCTTATCTTATTATTGCTTAGTTTAGTTCTGGTATATGTTTTGTATGCTACAACAAGCTTTCTGCAAAACTATTGGATGATTGGCATTGCTCAAAAGACTGTTTATTCGTTGAGGGTTGATTTATTTAAGAAGTTGCACCGCCTTCCGATTGGCTATTTTGATAAGCGCCAGTATGGAGAGGTCATGAGTAGGGTGACAAACGATATCGAAAATGTCAGCTCAACCTTGAATAGCTCAGTGATTCAAATATCAACCAGTGTGCTTATGTTGATTGGTTCTGTTTCAGTAATGTTATGGTTAAGTCCGTTGCTAACCTTAATGACATTAATCATTGTTCCATTAATGTTTGCTGGAATGAAATGGATTACGAATCGAACTGGGCAGGCTTTTAAGGAGCAGCAGCGCAACTTAGGAGCACTAAATGGATTTATTGAAGAAACTATTTCGGGTCAAAGAATTGTGAAAACTTTTTCGCAAGAGGAAAAGGTTATTGAAGAATTTTTGGTTCGCAATGATCTCCTGAAGCAATCAGGCTTTTGGGCGCAGACAATCTCTGGTTTTATTCCAAAACTAATGCATGTTTTAAACAATTTAAGTTTTGCGATTATTGCTGGGATTGGCGGAGTGTTGGCGTTGAAGGGGATGATTACGATTGGGGTTATCGTCGTGTTTGTGGAGTATTCCCGTCAGTTTACCCGCCCTTTGAATGATTTAGCGAATCAATTTAATACGCTTCTGTCAGCTGTGGCTGGTGCGGAGCGTGTGTTTGAAGTTCTGGATGAGCGTGATGAAGCTGCTGATGAAGAAGAAAGTCAAATGGGGTCTGCTAGTTTGTCTGGTTTTGAGTCGTTGTTGACCGAGCCAATCAAAGGTGATGTAAAGTTTCAAAATGTTTCTTTTTCATATGTAAAAGAAGGAGATACTGTAACAGACATTAGTTTTCATGCGTTGGCTGGTCAGATGATTGCCCTAGTTGGACCGACTGGTGCTGGGAAATCAACAATCATTAACCTACTTGCACGCTTTTACGAGATTGATGGTGGTGGCATTCTAATAGATGATCGTGATATTAGGTGCTTTAAACGGGATCAGCTTCGCAGTCAATTGGGTTTTGTGCTTCAGGATGCGGTGTTGTTTGAGACTACTATTCGGGAAAATATCCGTTATGGGCGCTTGGAAGCGTCTGATGATGAAGTTGAGGAAGCGGCTCGCTTGGCAAATGCACATGATTTTATCACGCGGCTTCCGGCTGGTTATGATACGGTTTTGAAGCAGGATGGTAGTGGAATTAGTCAGGGACAGAAGCAGCTACTGTCAATCGCGCGGGCGATTTTAGTGAATCCGGCCATTTTAATTTTAGACGAAGCAACTAGCAATATTGATACGATAACAGAGTTGAAGATTCAAGAGGCGTTGCGGCGATTGATGACTGGCCGCACAAGCTTTGTGATTGCACACCGCTTGAATACCGTTTTAAAAGCAGATCAAATCTTAGTGCTAGACCAGGGGCGCCTGATTGAAAGCGGAAATCATGGGGAGTTGCTTGCGGCGTGTGGTTTTTATTACGAGCTTTATGAGAGTCAATTGAAGATGGGTTCTGTAGAGGAATAGGATTGCGGGTTGAGGGATAGCGCTGTGACTACTTGTGTTATGTGAGTGGTTGCGGTGCTTTTTTGGGTTGGGGCTATTATGAGAAAGAAAAGTTGTGGGATATCAAATAAGGTGTAATCGTGACCTCTAGAAGAGTAAAAGAGTTAGTAGGGGTAACGAAAAAATGGTAATCGGCACCTCTAAGTGGAGAAAAGATCGAGTAGGGGTAACGATTGAGTTCTAATCGTCACCCCAAAGCTAACAAAAATCGAGCTAGAGGTAACGATTCTTGATTCTACCTCTAATGAAAACGTCCAAAAATTAACTATCAATATCGTTTGGTAAATAAAACGATGTTCTTCCATGCTCTACAAGTTTGTAATTTGCTGATAAAACTTTTCGGATTGCCTTTTTTGTGTTAATAATACCGCACCACTCCATTACCCCGGACGTAGTCACCTTCCGCTCTGGAAAAAGCAACATATACTCCCTTACACTGCGTAATATTGCAGATGAAACGCTCTCTTTATGACCGCAATTTGAACAAACTAATGTATGATTCGATACAACAAGATTAAATGAAAAACATAAACCACAATATGTCTCTTTTCTGAGTTGTTTGTATTCATATTTTGGAACTTTTGAATAAGGTGAAGTTTTGATATGTAGGGAGAGTAGGCGTTCTGCGAGAATAAAATGGCTGTCATCCAATACAGATGGTTGCTTATCTAAGGAGGTCAAAAATCGATTAAGTTGATTTGGAAAAACAATCTGTTTGTTCATTGGGGCGTGGTATAGGTGGAAACTGGGATTGACGAAAACTAAGTTTGGATTAACAGTACTATAACCGAGTTTTAGGAGTAAACGCCGTAGGAGAACTTCGGATCGTTCCATTTGTGAAATAGGATTCGTGATGGGAGTACCGAAACAAGAATACCATTTTTCATTTTTAATATAGTAATCTCCTTCGAGATTTTTTACTTCAAAAGGGTTAATGGAATGTTGTTTGATTATGAGGGTGTCGATTTGAAAATGCTGGTTGTTAACTTCAAAGAGTAGATCGTTGAGGGTAATAAAATTATCGGTTAAGCCATGAATAAGAGAATCAAATTTTAACTCGCCTTCATAGCCTTTCTCGAGGGTAGTATAACGTGTTTTGTCATCGTCAGATAATGTCATTCTGTTGTTTAAATACCTCATTTTCAACAATTCATCAGATTCACTGCGGGTTTTTAGTTCCATAAGTCATCTCCAATCAATATTTTGATATATTAATAATATCATATTTGAGTGAGATGCCCTGATGTATATTTCTTTTAGAAAATGCAAAAACAGGGAAGCCTGCCCCAAGTTTCCCTGTTTTTTGCTTAATCCTTTTTCATCATCGATTGTTGGGCCATTTTGACCATTTCGCGGACCATGCTACCGCCAATTTTACCACCGATTTTTCCAACGTCACGAGTAGATAAATCACCGTTGTAACCGTGTTTGAGTGGAACTCCGGTCTCTTTTGCCACCTCGTATTTGACATTTTCGGGATTTGTTTGGTTATTTAAGTGAGCCTTTAACTGATCTAAAGCGTCTCTTGCCTCGGGAACGAGGATTTTATTTCTGCGACGACGTGCCACGGCAACGCACTCCTTTATGTCATAATGTTCAATCGAGTCAGCCAATCATTTTTATTTTCATAAAAATAGATTTCCCGAAAATGGCATAAAAAATCCGAAGCGATTTCTCGGCTCGGATGGAGTGGAAAGTAAGGGGGGATTTCATTTAATGCCAATGCCATGCGGCCCGTTCGTAAATTTCCTTTAGAGCCGTGCGACTCGTTCGTAAATTTCCTTTAAATTTTTAAAGCCAGCTCCTTGGAGCTTTTTCATGTAAAGGCACCAAAGTTGGGCTGTCAATTTGGCATCGCCGAGAGCGTGGTGGCGGCCAATTGCAGGAATTCCGTTGTATTCGCAAAAATCCTCAAGTCGGATAAGCTTTTCATTTGGTTCGGCGACACGATATAAGAAAGAGGTGTCGACAACACGATGTTTAAAATGGGTACGAAATAGCTTCCAACTTGCGTGCTGAAGAAAGCTCTTTTCGTGTCCTGCGTGATGGGCTACAAGTGTATCATCCTTTACGTACTTGAAGAAATTAACCAATGTTTCAGAGATTGGTGGTGCATCAACTAAATCGTTGTCGGTGATCTCTGTAAGCTCAATAATTTTTTGTGGTAGTGGTTTGTTGTATTGAACGAGGGAATAAAAGGTATCTTCGGCTTGGATGGTGTTCCCGCAAACTCGTATTGCACCAATTGAAATAATAGCATCACCTTGTTCAGGATTGAAGCCGGTTGTTTCAATGTCAAATACAACAACATTTAATTGATCGAGTGGGATTTTTAGCTTATCCTCGGAATTTAGATCTCGTTGCAGCTGACGAACGTAAGCGATTTGCTGTGCATTTTGCGCTTGGGCACTGCCGAAGACTCCCTGTAAACCTCGCATAAATTGATTAAATGGTTCAAATGCCATGGCTAACACCCTTTTTCGATGATCGCATTAACTTGCAGATGCAGCTTTTTTCCATCTTTCAAAATTTGTTTAATTTCCCTTTTTTCTTCGCGTGTTAGCATTGTGATTTTTAAATAATGAATGTCATCATAAGAAACATCAGTGGTAAAGGAAGTTAATCTTAATTCCAAGAGTCGTAAAAAATTGGTTTTACAGGTTGAAAGCATTGAAAGCATTTCGTGATAATTATTTATATTCATTAATTCGTCTAGGCGCTCAAGCGTAGATGTCTTGAATATCCCTTCTTTAATGGCAAGAAGCCTGATTGCATTGACGTAGGGAAGGAAGGCTGAATATTTTAAGTCGATTGCCCCAGCGTGAATGCCTTTTTCCTCCATGATGATTTGCCCAAGTGGTCCAATTGCGTTTTTGACGTGACTAACATTTTCCATCAACCTTCGAATCAGCGCTGGGTGCTTTTTTTGATAATCGAAAATCACTGTCTTTAATGTATTAACGAGAGAGCAATCGCCGATTAATAATCGAGAGTCGAAGAAGATTTGGAGATTTCGAATGGTTTTAAAGCTCTCTTCATCCATCCATTTTATCAGCTGCGTTTGCCATTGCTCCAAAGGCATACACCATTTTGGGTTAGAGCTCATTACATTGCCTTCACAGTATGGATATCCAACAATGTTTAAGCCGTATGATATCTCTTCACCAAGTACTTTAAAGTATTCATTTGTAAAAGCATCGTTTGTCTCATAGACCATTCCGTGATCTTGATCGCTGATAAGTCCTTGTTCAAATCTTCCGCCGCTTCCGGTAATAAACCAGGCGAAAGAGCAGGGAGGGGATCCGCTATCAATGCGTTTTAACGCAAGTTTATATACCGCTTTCATTATCGTGTCATGGAAGGTATTTAATGAATACGTATCGGTTTGATGTTGAGATATATGATGCTCCTTCCAATCTTTAATGGTTTGATAAGATTGAAATTCCTTTATCATGAGGACACACCCTTCAAAATCGAAAAAGTGAAAGCCTCTGTGAAAGAGGCTTTCGTGTTTTATGAATTTACACTTTTATTTTCTTCAGGTAAGAAAACTTCTGGGTAACCATAGCTACCATGTTCGCTGATATCTAGACCCATAATTTCTTCTTCTTCGGTTACACGTAGTCCGTTAAGAACTTTTTTCGCAATGGCTAGAATAATGAAGGAGACTACAAATGCATAAGCTGCAGAAGTGACGATTCCTAATGCTTGAACACCTAATTGTTCGAATCCACCGCCGTAGAATAAGCCGGGCTTACCGATTGTGGCGAGTTCTTTAGTGGCGAAGAAACCGTTTGATAATGTCCCCCAGACACCAGCTGTGCCATGCACGGATAGTGCAAAAATAGGATCATCGATTTTCATTTTTTCAAAAAAGCGAGCGCTATAGAATACAAGGAGACCTGCGATGAAACCGATTACGACAGCTGCCCAAGTGTCAACGAATGCGCATGAGGCGGTGATGGCAACGAGGCCAGCTAATGCTCCATTTAAAATGGTTGGTACATCTGACTTTCCAAGCACAATCCACGAGATGATTAAGGCAGCGACTGCGCCTGCACCTGCGGCGAGGTTCGTGTTTAATGCGACGAATCCAAAAAATGCGCCATCAACTGAAACGGTACTACCTGCGTTGAATCCAAACCAACCAACCCATAGTATTAATACTGATAATGCTGTGTAAACTTGATTGTGTCCATAAATATTATTTGCTGAGCCATCTTTATTGTACTTCCCGATACGGGGTTTTAACAAGATTGTTGCAGCTAGTGCAGCCATTGCGCCTGTTAAGTGAACAACGGTTGAACCGGCGAAGTCTTGTTTACCATGTTCTGCTAACCAACCGCCGCCCCAAATCCAGTGAGCAATAACGGGATAAACAAGTGCTGAGAAAAGTAGTGCAAAGAATAGATAGACTGATAATTTGGCTCTTTCGGCAAAGCCGCCAAAGGCAATGGTTAAAGAAATTCCTGCGAAAGCTAATTGGAAAAGAAAGAATACTGGGGTAGAAAGACTTGCATCTTTAATTTGAGTCCCTGAATAAAAGAAATCGGATAGGCCGATGAAGAAATTGGAATTTTCACCGAAAATAAATCCATAACCTACAGCCCAAAACACTAACGATGAGATACCAAAGGTGAATATTGTTTTACCAGCGATATGACCAGCGTTTTTCATTCTGGTTGAACCGGCTTCTAACAGAATAAACCCACCTAACATGAAGATAACCAAAACCGCGGATAACATTACCCATAAACTGTTCATCAAAAATGTAGTATCCATAAAATCTTCCTCCCTATAAAAATGTTATATTATATAACTTTTGATGTCAGAAAATATAACATCAATATCTTTACACTTATTTTAGCGCACAACGAAACAATGTCAATAGGTTTTTTGAAGTTTCTGAAAAATTATGTAAGGAAATCTAACATGAGATTTGTGCAAAAAAAACATTACCCAATATGTTCTAGAAGAACTGGGTAATGTAAATAATTGCAACAATAAAAGTAGAGAGTACTATTTAATGAATATGTTTGAATTTGTTTTTTTTCTCCTTCGAACCGGATAGCTCTCGCGCTTTTTGACTTGATATCTTCTGTTCAATGTTATCATGTGTTTTTATGTAATTCATAATCATTACATAAGCAACTGAACCACCGATGATGAGCCCTCCGAGCACTCCAATAATCGTAAAGAGCGGCTCGAGATTCCATCTTTCGTCAGCGTAGCTTCCTAGCTTGAAACTACCAAAAATAGTGATACCTAGCATAATGCAGATGATGATATTAAAGGATAACATTTTGATTAGAAATATCGTGAACTTATGCCAGTCGGTTTCTTTTTTTGACTTCTCGGAGAATATATAGTTTGAAATTTCATCTTTTAGATCATCGGAAACGTCATTATCGATAAGAAAATCACTGATATATTCTGCATTCGTTTTATTAGAGTTTTTTAAAATATAGGCTGTTTTTTCAATATTTCCTCTTGAATAAAAGACGTAAATCCATTTTTCTTCGATATCTAATTCGAGCTTCTCTGTTAAAGCGCCAAATGTTTTTGAGAATTCATGCTTCATCCGACATCACGCTGCCGATCTGTAGGAAGGCTATTATAAGCTTGAGAAATAATCATATTTGCCTCCTCTTTCGCCATTTTTATAATGGCTTGCGCTTCTTTTTGACTTTGTTTAATAATTTCTTTTGCTTCAACTTTTGTCTGTTGTAGAAGTGCTTCTTGCTCCTTGGCGTACATTTCCCCCTCAGACTTAAAGTTTTCTGCCAACATAAGCTGTTTTTCTATCGTTAACTTTCGATTCTCTAAAACAGCAACAAGGTTTGGTAACACATATTTTCTAAGCAATAAAAATAAGCCGGTGAAAAGCGCTGCTTGATAAATCATCGTTCCTAAGGCAACGTGCATTCCGAAAATTGTAAAATCCCCCATTTAGATTCAATCCTTTCACATTTCATGAGCTGAAAATCTTTGCCCAATATATACCATTGTTAGTGTAACGAAGATATAAGCCTGCAATGCTCCGATAAAAATACAGAAGGCTTGCCAGATTACCATCGGAATTGTAGCGAATATTGCAGAGAACCAGCCATTATGTACGGCGCCAGCTAAGAGTGCCAACATCACTTCCCCGGCATAAACGTTGCCAAATAAACGCAACCCCAGTGTCAAAGTTGTTGCAAACTGCTCCAATAGGTTTATCAGGAATAAAGCTTTAAATGGTTTAAAATAACCTAAAAAATATTTTTTTAAGCCATGGAGTTTGAAGTCGATGAAGTGGGTGTAGATAATCATCATGATCGCTAAAGTCATTGTGATGTGTGCATCGGAAGTAGGAGATTTCCACCATAGAATTGATGTATCTGTACCTGCGACAACTGAGAATGGAATTCCCAGCATATTTGAAACCAAAATAAACAAGAAAAGTGTAACACCGGTTGTCAGAATGAACATGTTATTCTTAATACCTATCGTGTTCATCATGATGTTTTGAATGAACTCGACGAGCCATTCCATGACATTTTGCCATTTTTTTGGTGTTGTGGTGGCAAGATTTCTTGATGATAAAAATGCGAAAAGGAAGACGAATAAAGCGGTGAAGGTGCTTGTGAGGATGAGTGATAAATCAAACGTCAGGTTAAAAAATGAGACGAGTGGCCTTTCGTAATGCATAATAAATCTACCCCTTTCTGTTCCCCCAAATCAGTAAGTGGCAGTTGTAGAAATATGAAAATTTTGTCTTATCTGGTTTTATTATATTATATTGATAAAGTGTTTCTGGGGGTTGATTGTGTCATATTTTTGAATTTTCAGTATTTTTTCATAATCATATTTATTAATAAATTAATATATTTAATGGGTATTAACTTTATAATAATGGCTGTGTTAAACAAGAAAGTTGATTTCCGCTCCAGGCACTTCGCGCACCTTAGGGGCTAGTTGGGAGCCTCCTCGGCGCATTCGCGCCTGTGGGATCTCCCATACCAGCTACTCCCGCAGGAGTCTCGTGCCTTCCGCTCCAATCAACTTGCGAGAAATCAACACTAAGCATTAACACAGCCATAATAATAAAAAAAGAACGGGCACGCCCGTTCTTTTTGTTTAGATCACTTGTTGCTCTCCAATTACTTTTGATTCAGGTGCCACTTCAAGAGGATTAAATTCATTCTCCATTTTTGATACAACAACGGTTGCTACACCATTACCGATTAGGTTAGTGATGGCTCTGGCTTCTGACATAAAGCGGTCAACCCCAAGTAGAAGAGCGATTCCTTCAACTGGAATCATCGGGAAGGCTGCTAACGTTGCGGCAAGGGTAATAAAGCCTGAGCCGGTAACACCTGCTGCTCCTTTTGATGTAAGCATTAAGATTCCGAGTAGAGTAATTTCTTGGACCAAGGTTAAATCAACGCCATAAGCCTGGGCGATGAAAATAGCAGCCATCGATAAGTATATTGCGGTGCCATCAAGATTAAAAGAGTAGCCAGTAGGTACAACCAAGCCAACTACAGATTTTGAACAGCCGTATTTTTCAAGGCGTTCCATCATCCGTGGTAAGGCTGATTCTGATGAAGAAGTTCCAAGTACAAGTAGGATTTCCTCTTTAATATATGCGATAAATTTAAAGATATTGAAACGGTAGAATTTAGCAATTGTACCAAGGATAAGGACGATGAACAGAAACATTGTTATATAAACAGAGCCCATTAACTTGCCTAAAGATACAAGCGAACCAAGACCGAATTTGCCAATTGTATAGGCCATTGCTCCAGATGCTGCAATTGGCGAAACCTTCATAATCATATTTACGACACCGAAAAAGACATCAGCAAGCTTTTCGAATAAAGTGACGACAGGCTTACCTTTTTCCCCCATTGCCGCAAGGGATAAACCGAAAAGAACCGCAAAAAAGAGGATAGGCAATAATTCGCCCTTTGCCATTGCGGCAATGATATTATCAGGAATGATACCGGAAATGAATTCGATTGCTCCGTGGCTAGTTTCTTTTGCTGCTTCTGTAAACTGACTCACATCCCCACCTTGAACATTATCAGTGTTAAATCCCTTTCCTGGCTGAATTAAGTTTACAACGATAATCCCAATTGCTAATGCGAATGTAGTTACGATTTCAAAATAGAGGAGCGCTTTCCCCCCGATACGCCCAACCTTTTTGAGATCGCCCATGCTGCCGATACCAATGACCACAGTGAAAAATACGATTGGTGCAATGACCATCTTGATCATTTTAATAAATAAATCAGCTAAAATCTTCAGTTGCTCCCCAAAGTCTGGAAAAATAAATCCAATTGCGATACCGACGAAAATACCGATAATAACCTGAACAGTTAAATTACGGAAGTTGATCTTCATTTTTCATCCCCCTTTTATTAAAAAAAATGTTAGCGTTTCCAATCGATGTTAATGATGTAATATTAACAGACAATTTAGAAAATCCAGATTTATGGTGATATTGTTCTTTTTGTTCTTTTTGGTCACAAAATTGTAAAAAATAAGGCTGTGTTAAATATGTTGATTTCCGCTTCAGGCACTTCGCGCACCTTAGGGGCAGTTGGGAGCCTCCTCGGCGCGTTCGCGCCTGTGGGGTCTCCCATACCAGCTACTCCCGCAGGAGTCTTCGTGCCTTCCGCTCCAATCAACCTGTGAAAAATCAACAATAAGCTTTAACACAGCCAAAAATAAAAAAGGTCAGACCTTAATGGCCTGACCTAAAACGGATATTTATGGCTTTTCTTTGTTAATTTTATCAATACTCTTTGAACCTATTTCTGTTATTAAATCTTGGTAGAGGGGCGAAAAAGTATTTTTCCATAATTGCTTTTGTTCAGAAGTTAAGGAGTGAATTTGAATCGATGAGTTATTCTTGATTTCCTCTAGCTGCTTTGCATTCATTTGCCTTGATTCAGCCTGAATCCACTTTGTTGTTTCAGCAAGTGCACTATAAATTTGCTGCTGTTGTTTTGGGGTTAAATTATTCCAAAACTTTGAATTGATTATAACAGCGTAGCCAAGATAGCCATGGTTGCTTAAGGTAAGGTGTGTTTGAACCTTGTAGAGACCCTTGGAGTAGATATTAGAAATAGTATTTTCTTGTCCATCGACCTCGTGATGCTCTAAAGACCGATAAACATTGTTAAATTCTTGTGGGGTTGTTTCTGCCCCAAGCAGATTGAACTGGTTTTGAATAACAGATCCGGGCATAACTCGAAATCGGAGGTGGCGAAAATCGTCAGGAGTCACTAAAGGACGGGTGTTACTAGTCATTTGCTTAAACCCGTTGCTCCAAAAGGCGAGGGCCTGCATGTTTGGGTCATCTAACTTTAGTAATAACTCCTTGCCTATTGCTCCATTAAAAACCTTCTCGACATGATCGTCGTTTTCAAATAAAAATGGTAAGTCGAGAACTTTCCATTCGGGGGCATACGCGGTCATTTTTGAAAACGTTGGTGCGATTATTTGGATGTCTCCATTGACAAGGGCGTCTACCTCTTCTCCATCAGAATAAAGAATACCATTTGGATAAACTTCGACCCTTATCTTTCCATTTGTCTTATGTTCAACTAGTTCAGCGAATTTCTGGGCAGCTAGCCCTTTAGGTGTATTCTCGGCCACAACATGGCTAAAGCGGATAACGATTTGCTCTCCTAACCCTGATTGCTCGTCATCATGGACGATCGTTTTCGAATGGTTGAGGCTGTTAGTGCCAATCCATGATATTAAAATAACAATTGTTAGTAGACTTATAGAGATAAATGTTTTCATAATAGCCCTCAAAAAGTTGTTTTTTTAATAATATCATTTATTGGAATAATAAAAAATTTATTCGTGTTAAAATATAGTTAAGAAATTAAAGGGGAATTCATGAATGAGAGCACCCATACAATGGAAAATTACTGGTTTAATCGTGTTTATTCTAGGCTTTTCGTTAATCTTTCTTGGCATCATTTTAATTAACGAGTTTACTCATAAAGAACAAAACAAAATTCGTGAGAAGGCCATGCTAACGGCCAGAACGGTGGCTGAGCTACCAGAGGTTATTTCAAACTTACCTGAAAAAAACCGCAGGCAGGAAGAGCTGCAAAAAACAGTCGAAAAAATCCGAATGATTAACAATGCTGATTATATCGTCGTAATGGATATGAATAAAGTTAGGCTCACTCACCCTATTAATGAGATGGTTGGTAAGGTTTCTGAAGGGGTGGATGAGGGAGCTGCCTTTGCAGAGCACTCTTATTTATCTGAGGCTAATGGGGAAATAGGGACAGTAGTGCGCGCGTTTGTTCCGATAATTGATGATGACCATCAGCAAATTGGCGTGATAATGGCTGGTTATAAGCTCCCAAGTTTGTTCGATACGCTGTTGAACGTTAAAAAGGAAATAGTGTTAACGGGAGGAATCACATTTCTATTTGGTGCTTGGGGGGCATGGGTGTTAGCTAGACATATAAAAAGAGAAATGTTTCAGCTTGAGCCTCATGAAATTGCGAAGTTGGTTGTGGAACGAACAGAAGCGTTTAATGCGATGCATGAAGGAATTATCGCGATAGACCGTGATGAAAAAATTACGATTTTTAACAATCGGGCCAAAGAGATACTTGGAGTAGATGGTGAAGTAATTGGCAGTGATATAACGAGAGTATTGCCGGAAACGTACTTGCCAGAGGTCCTTCATTCAGAAGAGCCAATTTACAATAAAGATTTATATATTAATAACTTGATGATTGTCAGCAATCGTATTCCGATTAAAGTTGATAACAAAATCGTCGGGGCGATTGCAATCTTTCAGGATCGTACAAAAGTAAAAAAACTGGCAGAAGAATTGACAGGGGTAAAAGCATTTGTGAACGCCCTGCGTGTCCAAAATCATGAACATATTAATAAGCTTCATACTATTGCTGGTCTAATTCAATTGGGCAATCGTGATAAAGCATTGCAATATGTTTTTCAAGTGACGGAAGAGCAGGAGGAGTTGACCCGTTTTTTGAGCAAAAATATACACGATGATAGTCTGTCTGGTTTATTGTTGAGTAAGGTGAGTCGAGGTAAAGAGCTAGGGGTTCAGGTTATTATCGATCGTAATAGTTATTTTGGCAATTTTCCCAACCAACTCGACCATCATGATTTTGTTTTAATGCTTGGAAATTTGATTGAAAACGCTTATGATTCGTTTCAACAAATTCAGAATGATAGTAAAGAGATTTATGTAAGTATTAGGCAAACTGAAAAACTATTAAATATTTTAGTTGAAGATAACGGTTGTGGGATTAGCGAAGCAGTAATAGCTTCAATATTTTACTATGGTTATTCATCAAAATCAGGACCAAGTAGAGGAATTGGGCTTTATTTGGTAAAACAAATCGTTGATAAGGGGAAAGGCTTCATCCATGTGGATTCAGTTGTTGGTGAAGGGACATCGTTTCAAATCACTTTTGAACAATGATCTGGCAAAATATGGGGGTGGATGATATGTTTAAAGTAATCTTGATAGAAGATGATCCGATGGTCCAAGAAGTAAATCGAATGTTTGTAGATCGAGTTGAAGGGTTTCAGGTGCTTGGTGCAGCCAGCAATGGAAGTGAGGGAATCCAGCTCATTGAACGGATAAAGCCTGATTTGGTGTTGGTAGATGTATTTATGCCTAATCAAGATGGCCTTGAGACGATGAAGCAGATTCGTGCAAAGGGGTATGAAGTAGATGTCATTGCGATTACTGCAGCAAGCGATATGGATACAATTAGAACCTTCCTCCAGCAAGGAGCATTTGATTACATAATGAAGCCGTTTAAGTTTGAAAGAATAAAAAAAGCGCTTGAAAACTATCGTTCGTTTCGAGTTCAAGTTCGAAAGAAACAAAATATGTCGCAAGAAGAACTTGATGAAATCCTATTTCAAAAAGAGTTGGATGAGCAGCCTGATTTACCAAAAGGCTTAAATGCTGTTACTTTAAAAAAGGTTATTAGTTTTTTGACCGATAATTCCTTGCCTACTTCTGCGGAGGAAGTGGCTGAGGGGGTAGGGATTGCCCGTGTCACGGCCCGTCGATATTTGGAATATCTTGAGAAATGCGGAAAGGTCATAATCGATATTCAATATGGAGGAATTGGTAGGCCGGTTAATCGGTACGTATTCCAGAAATAGGGGTTAGAAACAAGAAGATATGATTAATAAATTTTGGGATACTGCAAAGTTTGTCGAATTTTATGATATTATGACGATTTTTTTCATTTAGTTGTAGAGAAATACCTCTCTGTAGATTAAAATATGTATAAGTATGTACAACTAAAAGGTTACATAATAGTCTTGAGGGGATTAGGTTTTATGTCGGACAATATGAATGGTGAAAACATAGTCAGTGAAGAAATAAAGTCTTCTAAGCTTTTTTTGTTGATGTATTATGTTATTTTTTTTGGATACGATTTGTTTTTCTATTTTATTTATCCTAAATTAAATAACAAGTCCATGGGGTTGCCTGAGGGTGGCTTAGGATATTGGTATTATATTATCATGCTGGGGCTTTTATTGATTTCTATCTATTTTTTAAAAAAGAAGAATCCATTTGTTATTAAGTATATTTTATCAATAGGGTTTATATTTTTAGAAATTATCAATTTTCTATTAATTAGCTATAATAATCCTAAGTATATTCATGATGGCAATGTAGTCGAGCTTTTCCTAATATTATACTCACCAATTTTTATTAATAAAAAATATTATTGGGTAGTTCTTACCGCCTTAGCAGGGAAATATGTTTTTTATACATTATATTTTCAGAGTTTACAGTTCTTGTTTCCAGTAGTTATTATGTTGGTCATTGGAATAGTCTCGTATATATTCTTGGCGCGTTTTACATCATACATTAAAACGCTGACCTCCATGTTCGAGAGGCAACGTCAAAATGAAAAATTGGCTGTTTTAGGCCAGATGGCTACATCGATTGGACATGAAATTCGTAATCCACTATCTTCATTGAAGGGTTTTACGCAATTACAACAGGAACGAGATAGTAGTGAAAACTCATTTTATCCAATTATGATACAGGAAATTGATCGAATTAATTCGATAGTGGATGACTTAATGATTCTAGGGAAACCGAAAACCAAGCACTTCGAAAGACATGATTTATATAAAATTGTTGAATATGTGATTAGTGTGACAAGTCAATTAGCGGAAAACACTAATACTAAGATTGTTGTACATCACAATGAAAAAATACCAATAATTGATTGTAATGAAAAACAAATTAAGCAAGCATTAATCAATGTAATAAAAAATGCTATTGAATCAATGCGATATGGTGGAACTATTGAGGTTAGTTTTGCAAGTATTGGTTCTGATAAGGTAAAAATAGAGGTACAAGATTGTGGTTGTGGTATAGAGCCTGAAAAGGTTAAAATGTTGGGCGAGCCTTTTTATACGACCAAATCAGAAGGAACTGGGTTAGGCGTGCTTATTACAAAGAAAATTATTGAAGACCATGGTGGAGAATTGAAGTTCGAAAGCACAATGGGAAAAGGTACAAAAGTATCGTTAATTTTTCCAGTAATAAAATAAAGTTTAATGTAATGAGGACTACCTTAAAAGGCAGTCCTCAATTTATTATTTTGCAGGGTATATGTATGATGAAATGATAAATATTCACATTTAATGACATCTTTTTGACAACATCTTGAAATCGCTGTTTTTGTGAAAAATATCACGCAACAATCCATCTGTTTTTCATTATAGTTATAGAAGAAAGAGGTGGACCAACATGAAAAGCAAAAAGCTTTACAAGCAGCTAAAAAGAAGACCGATAGAATTTGCAAGAGGTACTGTGCAGCTTCTATTTTTATTTTTTATCCTTTATGTCGGGTTACGATTTTATTTATTTTACCAACATTTTGCGACTTCAGGTGTAATGCCATTTGTTGAACGACCATCAGCAGTTGAAGGGTTTCTGCCTGTAAGTGCATTGGTTGGTTTTAAGGTATGGGTATCAACAGGAGAGTTTGACCAAATCCATCCAGCGGGGCTAGTATTATTCACTTTTATTGTTGGTTCTGGGTTGTTATTTAGAAGATCATTCTGTAGTTGGATTTGTCCAATTGGGACAATTAGTGAATGGACTGGTAAATTAGGAAGTAAGTTAACTAAAAAATTCTTTAAGAAGAAAACGATTGATTTACCAAAGTGGTTAACCTGGATCTTATCTCCAATTAAGTATCTAATACTAGCATTCTTTTTGAAATATATTCTTCTTGATATGTCACCAGCAGCTGCTCTAGATTTTATGTATAGTCAGTATAATGTAGTTTCTGATGCAAAAATGTTATTATTCTTCGTAAATATCAGCAGCTTTGCAGTAAAGGTTATTTTAGTTTTATTTGTACTATCATTGTTCTTTAAAAACTTTTGGTGCAGATTTTTATGTCCATATGGTGCAGTAATTGGCCTTGGATCACTATTGGGTATTACGAAAATCAAACGGAATGAAGATACTTGCATCGACTGTAGTGCGTGTACACGAGTATGTCCACAGCGCATCAAGGTTTCTGAAAAGAAAGCCGTGTTAACACCAGAATGTTCAGCTTGTATGCTTTGTGTAGAAGCATGCCCTGTGAAGGATACATTAACGGTTCAGGTGGCTGGGAAAAAGGTTAATAAATGGGTTGTACCAGCAGCATTCTTTGTTGTGTTTGCTGTAACTTATATAATTGCTAGATTGACAGGACATTGGCAGACAATCTTAACTTATGATGACTTTAAATACCTGTTTTCCATGCTAGATAATATTGGGCATTAATCTTTCTAAAACATCGGACTATTGTGGTTCGATGTTTTTTTATGCATAATTAAGTATAATTTCGACGGTTTGTACACAATTAAACAAAATGGTTTATTTGGTTATTAGTAGCTATTTTGTTATGATGAAAATTCAGCTATAATGGAGTCAAATGTCGATTAATGACGAATAATAATCGCCTCATTAGATTGGCTCAAGATAATAGCGAAAATGTGAGGTTTATTTATGGGTTTTAAACGAATAGAAGCAACAATTGTTACTGAAGAAAAACGCACGGTAGTTTGGTTTTTATGGCTTTTTTATTTGATTACAATTGGTTATGATTTAGGATATTATTTTATCTTTCCAAAGTTCTATGATACTGATATGAATTTTGCACTAATAAATATTGCAATTTATATTGTTCTTTTTGCGTTGATACCAATTGCATATCGTTTTATTAAACAGTGCAGGCAGGACCTTGTGAAATATCTGTATTTTATTAGTTATACTATTATCGTTCTTATTCAAGACATATTCACTTATTATGGTTCAAATTTAGATTATAAAACGGGAAATGGTGTTGAAGTATTTTTTATTCTGTTTTCTCCAATTTTTATTAATAAGCGATTTTATAAGGTTGTATTAGTAGGGACCATTTTAAAATACATTATTTTAGGTTTTATTTTAGGTACCACTAATGTATTGGCCCCGATTATATTAATGATGGTATTTGGTGTTGTTGCCTACATCTTTTTAAATCGCTTTACAGGCTATGTACGGGCAATTGAGGATTCATTTGACAAGCAATTACAGGGAATTGTTAAAGGCGTGATTGCAACACTTGAATTAAAAGATCCATATACACGAGGCCATAGTGAACGTGTCGCTTCATATGCGTTAATAATGGCTAAGGAGATTGGCAAATTTTCTAATAAAGAGTTAAAAGAATTTAATTATGCTTGCTTGCTTCATGATGTTGGAAAAATTAATATTCCTGATCAAATATTAATGAAGCCTCAAAGGTTAACTGATGAAGAATATGAAATCATTAAAACACATCCTACAGTTGGGGCAAAAGCTCTCGAGGGCGTTGAGGGTTTAAAAAACGGAATTCAAGTAATTCATTTTCATCATGAACGTTGGGATGGTAAAGGCTACCCGAACCAGTTGGCAGGAGAGGATATTCCGTTATTGGCGCGAATTACATCTTACGCTGATGCTTTCGACGCGATGACTTCTTCACGCTCTTATCGGGAAGCCATGCCATTAGAAGTAGCCTATCAAAGAATTATTCAAGGGCTAGGGACACAATTTGATCCCAATCTTGAAGGGATATTTAATAAATCCTTTCCGAAATGGAAAGAGTTTCATCAAAATTACCCATGGGTAAATTAATAATAAATTGAGAGGAGGTGACAAGCATGAAGATTCGTAAGCTAAAGAAAGTTAAAACAACATGCTGGTGGTGCATATTAATAGGCTATAATTAATGAAGTCGGAAGCCGAAAATAAAATGAGAAAGATTAATTGTTACAAAGGGTGTTTTAAATGAAATTTACCCATAATTCAACCTTGACATTACATCCAATCCAAATCCGAGAAGATAAAAAAAATTATATCGTCGAGGATACGGTCACGGGTGAATTCTTTGAAATGCCCGATATTTGTATTTATGCTATTGAAATGCTTGAAAATGGTGCAACCTTCTTAGAAATTGAAACAGAATTAAAAGCTGTTTATCCTCATGAAGATATTAATATGATCGATTTTGCAGAACAGCTACTCGAAATGGAATTGATTCAGGAAATCGATGGGCAACCATTCAATTTTGAAAAATCAATTCCTGAGCAGCAAGGTTTTTTATGGATTTCGGAAAGATTCTCGAAAAATTTTTTTAATCGCTTTTCTCTTTTCGGTTATATAATATTGTTTATCCTTAATATTGTAATCCTATTTATTAATCCTTCATTTTTTCCACACTTTAAAGATTTATTTGTTTTTGACACGATGTTGATAAATATGTTATTGTATATGGCCTTATCGTTATTGTTATTATTCGTACATGAAATGGGCCATGTAATAGCTTTACGAGCAGTTGGAATGCCGACAAAAATAGAAATCGGTCACCGTCTCTTTTTAGTTGTATTTGAAACGGATATGTCCTCAGTCTGGAGGCTGCCTGCAAAGGAAAGAAATGTGCTTTACTTGGCTGGACTTTGCTTTGACAATCTTGTCCTATTTTTAGCGTTAGGATCCATGCTGCTTTTCCCCAATTTACCTGTGGTCATGACAGGGATTCTAGGGGTTATAGTGTTTGATGTAATGATTCGGGTTGTATACCAATGCTGTTTTTATCTAAAAACAGACCTCTATTATGTTTTTGAAAATAGCAGTGGTTGCTATAATTTGCTTGAAAATGCACAGGTATATTTCATAGGTTTATTTTTCCCGAAACAAGCAAAATCGTCTAATGAAATGTTTCAAGGTGAAAAAGCAACGGTGATTGCCTATGGTGCTTTTTACTTAATCGGCATGGCCATTACACTGTCATTATTAGTATTTTATATTATTCCACAGCTGGTATATGTAATCTCGGAGACGAGACATTGCATTGCGCATCCGATTACGACAATGCATTTCTGGGATGGCTTGCTAACTATCCTGCAATTAGCATTGGGGATTGGTTTGTTACTATACTCTTGGATCAAAAAATATAAATTATTATTTAAGCGGAAGCTGCCCCAAAGGTCTTAAGGGTCAGCTTTTTTTTTTATGTAGTTAATTTTCTAGCCATTGCGACCGTTATTTCAAATTGTCATGAAAGGTCGATTTTTGCGAGAAAAGCTTCTGTATATTAAAATGAAACCATGTATTAATTAATCGGATCATAAATAAAGGAGATACTTATGCAAAAAATAATGAATATTGAACTGAAGCCATTTCTACAAACCGCTTGGGAAAAGGCGGGCTTTGAGCAATTGACGACTGTTCAAATGAAAACAATTCCATTCATCCTTGAAGGTCGAGATGTTATTGCTGAGTCACCTACGGGTACCGGGAAAACGCTAAGTTATTTACTTCCTGTTTTGCAGAAAATTGATGTGGAACGCCGTGGAGTCCAAGCAGTTATTTTAGCCTCATCTCAGGAGCTTTGTATGCAAATTCTCGGCGAAATTCAAAAGTGGGGTGAAGGAAGCGGGATTCGCAGTGCTTCCTTTATTGGCGGAGCCAATTTGAAGCGTCAGTTGGAAAAATTAAAAAAGGCACCGCAAGTAGTAGTTGGTACACCAGGCCGAGTTTTGGAATTAATCAAACAAAAAAAGTTAAAAATGCATGAGGTAAAAACGGTGGTATTAGATGAGGGTGATCAGCTACTAATTCCGGAGCACTTAACAACAGTTCGTTATATTGTTAATTCTCCATTAGCTGATCGTCAAGTGTTGGTTTTTTCCGCTACTTTACCGGCAGTAACAGAGGACCTTGCGAGAGGGCTAACAAATAATCCTGAGCTTGTAAAAATCACGAGAGATGAAACGATTAAGGCTGAGAAAGTCGATCATGTTTATCTTGTTTGCGAACAGCGTGAGAAACTTGAATTGCTGCAAAAGGTGGCTCGATTATCGGGAATTAAGGCTTTAGCTTTTATGAACGATATTGGTGCAGCAACGGTTGCGGTTTCGAAAATGAACTTTAAAGGCATTTCTGCGGGTGTGTTACATAGTGAGTTGAAAAAGCTGGACCGTCAATCAGCACTTAAACAATTCCGAGATGGGGAATCATCAATGTTGATTGCTACAGATGTTGCAGCACGCGGCTTGGATATTAAAGGGATTACCCATGTTGTTCATGTGGATTTTCCGAAAGAGATAAATCAGTATGTACATCGTTCAGGACGTACCGGCCGTTTTGGTGCGAGTGGTATGGTTATTGCCTTAGTAACTGAACGGGAAGAGCGTGAGTTAAAGAAATTTTATCGGGAGCTCGGATTGTCGGGGCAGAAAAGGGTATTTTTTAAAGGTGAACTAGTTTCTGAGAAGTAAGAATCGGCCATTTTTTATATTATAATGGTTCTGTTTTTATTCAGTGTTCATTTTCGTGTAAGTTTGACAATTCATAAGCGGAAATTTTCCGGTTAATGTATCAATATGAAGCTTAAGAAGCAGATATAAACGGAGATATTCCGCTTAACTACTCTAAATTAGCCAAAAGCTAATGATTTGGAGAAGATAAGCGGAAAACCTCCTTTTATTTTTAAGGAAATATGGGTATTTCCCAATTTAAACGGAATATTTCCGCTTAGCAATCAAAACAGTGAAACCAACAGCCTTGTTTAACGCAGCCTAGAAAAAGAAAACAAATGTCGATTTTTCCAATCGGGATTGACGAAGTTCGAGGATATTGTTATATTCAGCATATATTTTCAGAAGAGTTTTTTTATTCATAAAAGAAGGTGAACAGGTTGGCCAGATTTGAAACAGAAGTATTACATAATGTAAAAAAAGGAAAATTGCCGGTCAAAAGTAAAGTAACACCTATATATCAAACGACTGCATTTACCTTTAGCGACCTAGATGAATTAGAAGGCTACTATCATGGACAAGGGAATTATTTATATTCCAGAGTTGGAAATCCAAATACGGATGAATTAGCAGAGGCAGTTTCGGGACTTGAGGGCGCACCTGCTGGAGTGGCGACTTCATCAGGGCTTTCCGCTATTATGGCAGGAGTTTTGGCTGTCGTAAAAAATGGTGATCATATTGTTGCAGCAGAGGATTTGTATGGCGGAAGCTTTCATCTTTTAAAAGAAGAATTAGCACAGTTTGGGATTGAGGTTACGTTTGTATCTTTCGCTGAGTTAACCCAAGTTGAAGCTGCGATACAGCCGAATACAAAGCTACTCTATACTGAATCTATTACGAATCCGTTATTGCGTGTTCAGGATATTGATCAATTCGTGGCGATTGCGAAAAAGCATGGGCTCATTACACTCGTTGATAATACCTTTGCAACTCCGTATCATTGTCAGCCATACGCAAAAGGCGTTGATCTAGTCGTTCACAGTGCGACGAAATATATTGGTGGTCATAGCGATGTAACAGCGGGGGTTCTGGTTGGAAGAAGTGATTTGTTAGAGAAGGCAAGAGCGAAAGTTGTTAATTTAGGCACGAATGTTAGTCCGATTGAAGCATGGCTGACTACGCGCGGTTTGAAAACACTAGCTCTACGAATGGAGCGCCAATCAAAAAATGCGCGAGCAGTTGCAGACGTATTAGCGCAAAATCACGCCGTGAAAAATGTGTACTATCCGTTTGATCAAAGTGAAAATGGCTATGGGGCCATTGTGACGATTGAATTGGGTAATACCGTTGATGTAAATGAATTTTTTAAAAATCTAGATTGGGTAAAAATAGCACCGACTTTAGCGGGGGTTGAAACATCTGTGTCACATCCTGTTATTACCTCTCATCGTGCTTTGCCACAGGAAGCAAGGGATGCATTGGGCATTACCTTTGAGGTGGTTCGTATTTCGGTTGGGATTGAGCATGCAGAGGATATCATTGCTGTCTTCGAGCAGGCAATAAATCGAGCAGCGAAATAAGTAATCGTGAAAGTAAGGAATAAACCTTCATTATCTGTCTCATACTACCTTTGATAATAAAATAAAGGAGTTGACAGTGTGGGCAGAACGAAATTAGGGAATGCAAACGCGAATCGTAATAATAATAGCAAGCTCGGAAATCGAACAAGTGAAGAGATGGTTGAATTTACAACAGGTGAAAAGGGCAGCAGACAGCCTGATATAAAAGATAAGAATATGGATCTTTCAAAAGATTAAGTTTTAAGGGTGCTCATTAGATGGGCGCCCTTTTTTGTGTGGAATGAAGATATATTTTGGCAAGTAAAATCGTGATTTTGGCAAGTAAATTCGAATTTTGGCAAGTAAATCGAGAAAATGGCAAGTAAATCAGAATTTTGGCAAGTAAATCAATAAAATGGAAAATAAATCAGAAAAACATTTTACCCCAACCCAATCTAATCATCTTTCTTCGCATAATAGTCCACTTTCTTAATATTAACACCCACAAATGTTTCAATAATGGCCTGAGCCCCGGCGATGGACAGGATGAAAACCAGGAACATTGCGTACTTAGGAGAAATTAAATAAAATCCCCCTAAAAATATCGCACTCCACACCCCAGCACACCAATAACAGTTTAGCAAATAACCAAACAACGTCCGCGGAACTTCCTTCATTTTCGGACCATGCTCGGTCTGTACCTCGATTTTTTTCATAAACGGTTTTCGTAAAAACTCGGTTATTTTATCAAAAACGATCAAGTGGGTAAGTCGATAGCTTGCCAAAATTAGCATGATATAGGACATCCAGGTGAGATCTTTCATGTGTTAAGTCCCCTTAAAACACAGCATTTTTCTTTATTTTTTCCTGAAAAAATCGCGATTATGTACGGGGGATCATCAGTCTTACCCTAACTAAGCCTTAAGTCCGAGATGAAAATCAAGCTTAGGCACGTTATGAGAATTTGGCTAAAAAGGTAAGATGAAAACATGAAAGGAGGAAGTCAAATATGAAAAAATTTGGTTTGTTATTAGCGGGTGGAGTTGCTGCAATCGTGTTGTTATCTAACTTAGGATCAGTGGTAGGTTTAGCAATCAGCTTGTTTATCTTATATTTCGTATTTAAAAAGTTTTTGAAGACCGAAAAGCTGTTTGCAAAGATTTGCTGGGGACTTCTCGGAGCATGGATTTTAGTGGCTACTGCAGCGAATGCTCCTGGAATTCTAGCAGTTGTTGCAGCTTACGTTCTATATCTTGTTTATAAAAATTGGAACAAAGTAAACCATCGCTCAGTTGTTGTAGAAGAAAGTGACCCTTTCACAAACTTTGAAAAGCAATGGTCTGAGCTTAACAAAAATTATTAATTAAGGAGAGATGATAAAATGAGTAACTTATTTACTAGAATCAAAAATGTTGTGTTAGCCGATCTTAATGAGGTTTTAGACAAAAAGGAACAAAAAAATCCAATCGCATTATTGAACCAGTACTTACGTGAAAGTGAAGCAGAAACTGAAAAGGTGCGCAAGCTTCTTGAACGTCAATATACTTTGAAGGATCAATTTAGCCGTGAGTATCAGCAAGCACTTGAAATGGCTTCTAAGCGTAGTCGCCAAGCCGAGATTGCAGCACAGGCGGGTGAAACCGAACTACATCAATTTGCGTTAAATGAGAAGCTTCAATATGAGGAACGCGCTGCTCACTTGAAGGAATCTTTGCAAACTGTATTAGGTCAGCTTACTGAGTTGGAGCAAAAGTATGAAGAAATGAAGCACAAATTAAAAGACATGCATATTCGTCGCATGGAATTAATGGGTCGCGAAAATGTTACTCGAGCCCACAGCAAAATGAATAAAGTACTAGAAAATCCAAGCTACTCTAACCACTCATTTTCAAAATTTAATGAAATTGAATCATATCTTGACCGCTTAGAGCAGCAAGTCAATAGCGCGTACTATCGTAATACAATTGATGCAAAAATTGCACAATTAGAAAAACAAACGAAAAACAACGAAAACATTTCTATCTAATCATTAAAACTGATATTCTAAAAAGGCGTAGGAAGTTTTCTACGCCTTTTGTACCACCCAAATATATTCTTATTAAAATAAAAACTAGCAGCCACAAAAAAACTCGAAAACAAAGTTTGTGTCTAGCTTCAGTCGCTTACGCTTTTCGAAGAAGGGAGGTTTGGTCATGCTAGGAAAAATCAAAAATGACTATTTCAGTTGGCTATTTTTAATCAGTCTAATGCTCCTATTGTTAGAGGTTTTGTTTTTTAATAAAGGCCTTATCTTCTCACTTCTAGTGGCTGCTGGAATGATTTATATTGGAAAGAAACGTTTGGAAAGGAAAAAGAGGAAATTCCTGTTTTGGATGGGGATTCTCTTCCTAGCAGTCAGTATTTTAGGGATGATTACCTTCCGCTTTCTTGTGCTTGCTGTCTTTATTTATTTATTAATTCAATTTGCAAATACGAAGAAGAAACCACATCTTATTATGCCAATTGTTAAGGAACCGTCAGAGCCTCAGGCGACAGAAGAACTTATTACTCGGGAACCATTGTTCAAAAATGTCATGTTTGGGGAACAAAAAACGCCTGAACACACTTACGAATGGGATGACATCAATATTCAAACTTGGGTTGGTGATACGATCATCGATATGAGCTACACCGTACTCCCAGAAGCTGAGAGCGTCATCTTTATCCGAAACGTGATTGGTAAAGTTCAGATTCTGATTCCGTATGATCTAGAAGTGAGTGTTCATCATTCAGTTATCGTCGGTAATGTGGATATCCTTCATTTCCATGGAGCGAGAATGTTCAATCAAAACGTTCATGTCCAAACCGCAGATTATGAAAAACAACAGCAAAAAATAAAAATTGTAACCTCACTATTAATTGGGGATATTGAGGTGAGAAGAATATGAGCATGGTCCAGAGACAGGTTATCATGGGAGTATTCATCTCGCTCATTTTGTTTTTGTTAATTTCGGCCGGCTATTTAATGGCCTTTCCACTTGAAGAATGGAGTGATTTATGGAATAGAGATATACTGGATATCCCTTTTATTTTCTCCGTTCCAAGTGTGAGCATTGCCATTGGTATTATTTTTGGTTTATTTACCGGTATAAATTGGCGGAGACAGCTGCAAATAGTTGATCAGTGGCTTCATGAGTTGGAGGAAGGGCGCTCGGTTGAAGTTACCTCACAAAATGGATTTGTTGAATTAGAATCCATTAGTAAACGTATTGCTAAAATCCAAAAGCAAATGACAGAACAAGTAAAGCTCTCGCAAAAGCTCGCGACTGAAAAGGTAGAAGGACAGGAAAATCAAATCCAAGAAATTATTTCGCAAGAGCGTAATCGACTTGCTCGCGAACTCCATGATTCTGTAAGTCAGCAATTATTTGCTGCCTCGATGCTGATGTCTGCCATTAATGAAACAAAAACAGAAAGCGATGACCGCGAGTCTAAGCAATTAAAGCTGGTTGAGGAAATGATACACCAATCTCAATTAGAAATGCGGGCATTATTGCTTCACTTACGCCCTGTTGCATTAAAGGGCAAAACGCTACAGAATGGCATGAAAGAACTGTTAAATGAACTGGCTCAAAAGGTATCATTGGCGATTACCTGGAAAATAGAGGAGACATCATTGGATAAGGGAGTAGAAGATCACTTGTTTCGAATCCTCCAGGAATCTGTCTCGAACACACTCAGGCACGCTAAGGCCTCAAAGCTTGATGTTTTATTAATTGAAAGAGATGACTTCATTATTTTACGCGTAGCTGATGATGGCATTGGCTTTGATGTTGAAAATCGAAAAGCTGGCTCGTATGGGCTGCAAAATATTTATGAACGGGCGCTTGAAATTGGCGGGACGATTAAAATCATCAGCTTGCCTAACAAAGGTACTCGTCTCGAGGTAAAAATACCACGGATGTTGGAAGGGGAGGAAAGCAATGATTAAAGTTGTATTTGTAGATGATCATGAGATGGTCAGAATTGGCGTGTGCTCGTATTTGGCGGCACAGCCTGATATAGAAGTCATCGGTGAAGCAGATAATGGCAAAACAGGCGTTGAACTTGCTCTTTCCCTACGTCCCGACGTAATTTTGATGGATTTAGTGATGAAAGAAATGGATGGGATTGAGGCAACTCGGCAAATTATCGAAAGCTGGCCGGAGGCAAAAATCATCATCGTAACGAGTTTCTTAGATGATGAGAAGGTATATCCAGCCCTTGAAGCAGGTGCTACCAGCTATATGCTAAAAACATCAAAGGCGAGTGAAATCGCAAATGCGGTTCGCGATACATATCTCGGGCAGTCTGTGCTTGAGCCGGAAGTGACCGGAAAAATGATGCTAAAAATGCGGCAAAAACAAACATTGTTGCCCCATGAGGAGCTCACTGGCCGTGAGATGGAAATTTTACTGTTGATGGCAGAGGGTAAAACCAATCAGGAGATTGCTGACGAGCTTTTTATCGCGTTAAAAACTGTTAAGACGCACGTTAGTAATATTTTAAGCAAACTGGGTGTTCAGGACCGGACCCAAGCGGTAATTTATGCGTTTAAACATTCTTTGGTTAAGTAGTTTGAAGAGATGTTTCCAATCGAGTTTAATATAGATTGGAAAAGGGTCTTAGGAACAATCCTAAGGCTTTTTCTGATTTTTTGTAAATAATCTCCTAGCTTGTCACATAAGTTTATTAGAAGGAAAGACAAACTGTAAGGAGAATCACATGAATAGCTTAGTTCGTGGTACTATGCTGCTGATTGCAGCAGCCTTCATCAGTGAGTGTGTTGAATTTCTTGTGAACATGGCCCTGGCGAGAGAATTAGGGGAGCGGGGCATGGGGCTGTATATGACGATTCTGCCGACCGTGTTCTTGATTTTCCTCCTTTCAAGCTTCGAGATGCCCGTCTCCATTTCAAAATTTATTGCCGAAAGAGAGACGAAATACCATCATAGTATGCTGCAGCATGCCCTTCGATTGGCGATTATTGTGACATGTGTTTTGTTTATTGCAGCTATGTTTATCCTTCCGTTCGTGCCGGTATTTGATCATTACGACCCGAGAGTACGCTGGCTTGTTGTTATCCTGATTCCGATTGTTTCATTTTCCTCGATTGCCAGAGGCTTCTTTATGGGAAAGCAGCAAATGGGGAAGATAGCGGTAGCGAATTTCTTACGAAAACTACTGCAATTAGGCTTATTGGTTTTCCTTTTCCAACTGTTTGAATATAAAATCCAAACTTCTGTGTTGATTGCCTTGTGTGCATTAATAGGAAGTGAATTAGTGGTCTTTCTTTATTTAATTCATATGTTTTATATTCAGTTTCGGCAGCTCAAACAACAGCCAGTGAAACATATTTCGGGACGGGAAGTGCAGAAAAGCTTGATGGCAGTTTCAGTACCAACGACTGGATTACGGCTGTTCAACGCCTTAACAAACGCAATTGAACCCTTCCTGATTAAGTTTGCCCTTGTACAATCAGGACTTACTGCAGCGGCGGCAACAGATCAATACGGTCTATTGGCGGGTGTGGCGATGTCGATAGGCTTCTTCCCAGCGTTCATTGCCCATTCCTTATTAATTATGTTGATTCCAACTGTTTCTAAAGCATATGCTGATTACGATTTTCCAAGGTTACGTAGATTGCTAAGAAATGTGATGATTGCGACACTCCTTTATGGAAGTGCGGCGGTCTCGATTTTCTGTATCTTTGCCGAACCGTTAACTTCTTTATTTTTTGACTCAAAAGCCGCAGCCTGGTATTTGCAGATGCTTTGGCCGTTCTTCTTGTTTCATTATTTCGTGATTCCGATGCAAGCTTATTTGATTGGCCTAGGGCTAGTAAAAGATGCGTTCATCCATACCGTTTGGTCGACGCTGTTTTCGTTTTCGCTGATGTACTTCTTAGGT
This sequence comes from Bacillus sp. DNRA2, assembly GCF_012843265.1. GTDB lineage: Bacteria > Bacillota > Bacilli > Bacillales > Cytobacillaceae > Bacillus_BU. The sequence goes on from NZ_JABAIT010000004.1 coordinate 144,199, forward strand.
TCGTCCTACCAGTTCCATATGGGCGGGATTATTATCGGAATGAATGGTGGGATCCTATTATTGACGTCCATGCATTACTTAACGATTTGTAAGAAAATCGGGATTACTTTCCGCGCAAAATCAAGCTTCGACGAGCCATTTGAAAGAAGAATTTAAACCACAAAAAAACCACATTCAGCATTTGAATGTGGTTTCGCTTTGAAATCTAATTAATCATCACTACCAAGGATCCCGAAAATGCGGAGGATATTAATGAATAGATTGATAAAATCAAGATATAAATTAAGCGCCATTAATGGTACATCCTCAGCGCTTACACCGTAATGCTTCATGCGGTTAAAATCAAACAATACATAGCCACTGAATACAAGCACACCGATGAATGAGAACGCAAGCATTCCGGTTGAGCTTAGCGGCCAAATCAAATTGAAAATGCTTATTGCAACGAGTGCTAATAATGCTGCAAAAAGCATTCCGCTTAAAAAGGATAAATCGCGCTTTGTTGTTGATGCGTAAACTGCCAATCCGGTAAAGACAACCGCTGTCGTTCCGAATGCCATAAACACAGCGTTAGCACCAATTATTGATAAGTAATAGGCTACAATTGGGTAGGTTGTAATTCCTGAAATAAACGTGAAGACATACAGGAATGTATAGCCAATTGCCTTGCGTTTTCTAAAGAAAAATGCGCTAATAAGTAGAATGAATTCAAGAATCATCAGCGGTAAAAATAGTGCTGGTGGAACGAATACACCTGCGGCCATCCCGATAACAGAAATTGCTAGGGACAATGCGAAAGTCCGGAGCACCGAAGGTAAATATTGCGTCTGTGAATGAGCGTACATTTTGTTCACCTCGTAGATTTGTTTACTTAATCATACGATAAAAGTACGAGTTAGTTTCATTTTTTTTTCAAAAAAGTTAAGGGTTTTGCTTGGATGATGCATTTTGCTTGAGAAGGTCACGGATTTCAGTGAGTAATTGCTCCTTATTGTCAGGAGTTGCTGTAGTAACAGGCTGTTCTTCTTGTTTCTTTTTAAAACGATTGAACATCTTTATAACAATGAAAATTGTAAAGGCAACGATTAAGAAGTCCACAACTGTTTGCAGGAATGCTCCATACTTTACTTCGGCATCGGCAACGGTAAATGACAATTTATTAAAATTAATCCCACCTAAGAGTAAACCAATTAAGGGCATGATTAAATCATTGACAAGGGATGTTACAATTTTCCCGAATGCGCCACCGATAATGACCCCGATTGCTAAATCTACAACGTTCCCTTTTAATGCAAATTTCTTAAATTCTTGAAACATGGTTGTCCCCCCTTATTTAAAAGCTCATTTCTATTTTACCTAATCGGAAATGTCTTAATCAAATTCTCGTGCTTAATTTCCATAATTGTCCGTTGACAGCCTTTTAAAATTTAAATATAGTATGGGGTGGTATTTCGTGTAATAAGGAGGTTTTATTCATGGCAGGAAGAAAAGATGAAGAACTTACTGAAATTACCTTGCTAGGTAATCAGGGAACAAAATATTTGTTTGAATACTCTCCGGAAATTCTAGAGGCGTTTGATAATAAGCATCCGAACCGGGATTATTTTGTGAAATTTAACTGTCCTGAGTTTACAAGCCTTTGTCCAAAAACAGGACAGCCTGATTTTGCGACAATTTATATTAGCTATATTCCAGGAACCAAGATGGTTGAAAGTAAATCGCTTAAGCTGTACTTGTTCAGCTTCCGAAATCATGGTGATTTCCACGAGGACTGTATGAACATTATCCTTAACGACCTGGTTGAATTGATGGATCCGAAATATATTGAAGTATGGGGTAAATTTACGCCAAGGGGCGGGATTTCAATTGATCCATATGTCAATTATGGGAAACCTGGTACAAAGTATGAGCAAATGGCGGAATATCGTTTAATGAATCATGATTTGTATCCTGAAAAAATTGATAATCGGTAAATATTAAAGGCAGCCGTAATGGCTGCCTTTAATATTTTATCTTGAATGAGTGATACCCGTCCGTTTTTTCCATTTCTTTAATGGCGATATCGTCCACTGTGGAAAAAGGATTTCCTTTTCGAACGTCCTCTAAAAACAATTGGAGGTTTTCCTCGGACCCCTCAGCAATTATCTCGACAGAACCTTCGTCACAATTGCGAACCCAGCCGCGGATACCGTATTGAATCGCTTTCATCTGTGAAAAATAACGAAATCCCACGCCTTGAACTCTACCGAAAACAGTAAGATGGATTTGCTTCAATGTAAATTCCCTCCGGTTAATCTACGATGTTCATTCTAAGAAGTTGATAAATTATCGGACTTAATGAGTGAATGAACCAACTCCGTTAAGTTCTATTAAAATAGATTTGATATACTTATCATACTAAACTGAATACAAGATGTCACTAAAACGCCCAATTTCCATTACGAAAAATAGGTTCGGTTTTCCCGTCCGCAGTAATTCCATCAATATTCATCTCACTTGAGCCAATCATAAAATCAACGTGGGTAATACTCTCGTTTAAGCCATTTTCAGCCAATTCTTCTTGAGACATGTTTTTGCCACCATCGATGCAGAATGAATAAGCGCTGCCGATTGCCAAATGGTTGGAAGCGTTCTCATCAAATAAGGTGTTGTAAAATAAAATATTTGATTGTGAGATTGGTGAATGATATGGAACGAGCGCGACCTCACCTAAATAATGGGAGCCTTCATCTGTTTCGATTAAACGCTTTAAGATTTCTTCGCCTTCCTCAGCTTTGTATTTTACAATACGGCCATTTTCAAAGGTAATCGTAAAACGGTCAATAATGTTACCGCCATAGCTCAATGGTTTAGTGCTCGATACGACACCATTGACTCCATTTTTTAACGGAACAGTAAAGACTTCTTCCGTCGGCATATTGGCCATAAATTCATTGCCTGCAACATTTATACTTCCTGCTCCAACCCATAAGTGTTTGTTATTGAGCTCTATAGTTAAATCAGTGCCTGGTGCTATATAGTGCAACTTTTTATAGCGTTTGCTGTTAAGATAGGCAACCTTTTCATGGAGATTTTCATCGTGCTGTTTCCAAGCTTCAACAGGATTGTCATTGTCGACTCGAGTTGCCTTGAAAATGGCATCCCACAGCTTATGGACCCTTGTTTCTGAAGATTCTTCTGGAAATACTTTTGCAGCCCAAGCGTCAGATGCCGCGGCAATCACTGTCCAGCTAACTTTATCGGTTAATATGTACTTGCGATATTCTTTCAACGCTATACCGGTTGCCTTTTGGAAATTTGCAATGCGTTCAGGATTAACTCCTTTTAACAAATCAGGACTCGTTGAGACAATCGACATGAAGGCTGCGCCACTTTCAGCCAATTCTTCTAGTTCCTTCGCACGCAATTTTGGATATTCATGAAAGGCTTGATCTGGAGCTAAATCGTATTTCAATCTTGAAACAATATCATCATTCCAGTTTACAATGACGTTTGCTGCCCCATTTTCATATGCTTTTTTGACAACTAATCGGACTAATTCCTGAGAATCAAGTGTTGTATTGATCACCAATGTTTGCTCTTTTTGAAGGTTGACCCCCACTTTAACAGCAAGCTCAGCATATTTTTCTAGGTTTGTTTGAAAATCACTCATTGAATTCGCTCCTTTACCAAAATATTCTTTTTAATTTTATCGATTTCCGAAAGAAAAAGAAACAATAAGCCATGAAATATGCCTTATCTTAACAATTATTCATTTTTATGTCCTAAAAGAAGTAATTTATTATATAATTGTTATTAACGATTACAAAAATAAAACAATTTTTTTGGAGGAGACTGTCACCAAGGGATTATTATGCCCTTTGGTAGCAGTCTCCTCTTTTATTTTTGTTTCGAAAAAGAAAACTAGAAAGGGAAGGTGAAAAAATGTTAATACTTCAATTAGCTATCATCTTGATTGCATCAAAAGTTGCTGGGGACATAAGTGTTCGGCTAGGTCAGCCTTCTGTTCTAGGAAAGCTGCTCATCGGGATTATATTGGGTCCATCATTACTGGGGCTCGTGACTGAGACGGATACCTTAGCGGAATTTAGTCAAATCGGGGTTATTCTGCTAATGTTTATTGCAGGTTTGGAAACCGATTTGGATGAATTTAAACGGACAGGTAAAGCATCAACTTTAGTGGGGCTTGGAGGTATTATTGTTCCACTTGGCATTGGGTATGTAACTGGATTAATGTTGAATATGTCAGTATTTGAGTCATGGTTTTTGGGATTATTATTGTCTGCAACGAGTGTCAGCATTTCTGTCCAAGCATTGAAGGAAATGAACAAGTTAAAGAGTCGTGAAGGAGCAACGATATTAGGGGCAGCCGTAATCGATGACGTCGTAGTTATCTTGGCTTTAGCGTTTTTAATGAGCTTTGCAGGTAGTGAAGTGCATTTAGGCGTTACCATCTTGAAGAAGGTGTTATTTTTTGGAGGAGCGTTTTTAGTTTCCTGGAAAATTGTACCGTGGTTTTTGCGGAAGTTTGCTTCTTTGCGAGTTTCTGAAACCGTGATTTCTTCAGCGTTAATCATCTGTTTTGTTTTTGCGTATCTAGCAGAATATACTGGAGTGGCAGCGATTATTGGTTCGTATCTAGCAGGGATTGCAATTAGTCAGACCAATTTTAAACATGAGGTTTTTGAAAAGGTTGAAACGATTAGTTATTCGATTTTTGTTCCTGTTTTTTTTACCTCTATTGGAGTAAAAGCACAATTTGCAGGGATTACAGAAAATTTAGGTCTGATTGTCGCTCTAAGCATTATTGCTATTTTAACAAAATTTGTTGGGGCGATGATGGGTGCCAAAGTTTCTGGATTTAATTGGAACAGTTCATTTGGGATTGGTTCGGCGATGATTTCTCGAGGTGAAGTGGCGCTGATCATTGCAGCTATTGGCTTAGAGACAAAGCTGTTAGATTCGGAAATGTTTGCGGTGTTAGTTGTGGTGGTGTTAGTAACGACCATTGTTACACCGCCTTTAATGAAACTGTTTTTTGAGACAAAGGAGAAGGTAAAGAAGCAAACTGCATCGTAAAAAAACAAGAGCATCGCGATGCTCTTGTTTTTTTGTTAAGCAGAACATTTCCGCGGCTTTGGTTTTGTTTCATTTTCAAATAACGAAAACATTACCCAAAAGATGACAGCACTTAATGCTGCCAGAAAACAGAGAAGGGCGATTGTCCAATCATAACCAATCCACACTGTTAACGGAATTGAAATTGGCGCAATCGTTTTACCTATCGTATAGCGCAAGCTTGCGGCGGCAAAGTATTGACCACGTAAATGCTTGGGTGCCAGTTTTGAAATAAAGGTTTGTTGAAGTCCAGCTGTCATTAATTCACCAAGCGTGAAAACGGCCATCGCAACAATTAACCACCAGATTGAGATAGTTTGTCCAATCATAAATATGGCGAGAGCATACAACAATGAAGACGCAATAAAGACAGTCCTGTCTTTGAACCTGCTTATCCACCTGGTAATAAAGAGCGTCAATAGTGCTACCAACATTCCGTTTTCTGATAAAAGAATTCCAAATGCTTGCTCACCTTTTATTGAAAGGGACCATTCTCCAATTGTCAGCATGGTCTGTTTCGGAACATTGTCCTTCGTATAAACTGGAATCAGAAGATCCAGCTGCATATAAGTTTGCGCCAGTAATACACCGCCAATGATAAATAGCAACAAGACCTTATCTTTTAATATTAACCTGTATTCCTTTAATTGGGTTATTAAAAAAGAATACCAGTATTGTTGACCATCAGATTCTTTTACGCGATAAACAGGAGCTGTTTCCCTGGTCCAATTTGCTAAAATAAAGCACAACAAAATACAAGCTACACCAGCGGCAAGCATGAGTTCAACGCGATGATGCGGATAGAAAATGGCGCCTAATAAAGGGCCGATGACAACAGCAATATTAATCGAAGTATAAAAAATAGCAAACACTTCGTTGCGATCTTCCTCATTAACCACATCCGCTACCATTGCTTGACTGGCAGGCCAATAGAAGGCGCTAAAAATGCCGACAAAAGCATAACAGACAAAACTCAGCCATGGTGAATCCAGCCATGGAGTATTGGCGAGGCCAAAAACAAGAAAGCAAATGCCCTGACCACAAGCAGACAGGACCATCATGCGCTTTCGGCCAAAACGGTCTGCACAATAACCGCCCATTAAATTAGCAAAAACCGAAAATACTTGCGAAAAAATCAATAATAATCCTGCTTTATCTTTACCGAACTCCTCAGCAAAATAAATCGTGAGAAAGGGGAAGAACATCCAAAATGAGATGTTCATCAAGGCTTCCCCATACAACCTTATTTTTAAATTTCGATCCCATTCTCTAAGTTTCATTTTTCCATCACCATTTCCTTCTAAAATCATTATATCAGGAAAATGAATAAGGCGACTATCGTCGCAGTAATCTGCAATATCTTGGTTAGTGTGGTATATTAAAAATTAAATGTGATTCCGAAAGGATGTTTATATAAAGTGAAAAAAAGTGTAGTACTCGCAGAAAAGCCCTCGGTTGCTCGCGACATAGCAGGTGTATTGAAATGCCATAAAAAAGGAAATGGTTTTTTAGAGGGTGACAAGTATATTGTCACTTGGGCATTAGGTCATTTAGTGACACTTGCAGATCCTGAAAGCTATGATGAAAAGTATAAAACGTGGAAAATAGAAGATTTACCAATGATTCCAAAAGATTTAAAGCTGGTTGTGATTAAGCAGACAAGTAAGCAATATAATTCCGTAAAGAGCCAACTGCAACGCTCAGATGTTGGAGACATTATTATCGCGACAGATAGTGGTCGAGAAGGTGAACTTGTTGCAAGGTGGATTATCGAAAAAGCTAAGGTCAATAAACCGATTAAACGACTTTGGATATCTTCTGTAACCGATAAAGCCATTAAAGAAGGATTCAATAATTTGAAGAATGGTAAGCAATATGAAAATCTATATCATTCAGCCGTGGCACGTTCGGAAGCGGATTGGTATATCGGTTTGAATGCGACACGTGCGCTGACGACTCGATTTAATGCTCAACTCAACTGTGGCCGTGTGCAAACGCCAACTGTTGCTATTATTGCAGCACGTGAGGCCGAAATTAAAAATTTTAAACCACAAACCTATTACGGTATAGAGGCTCAAACTACTGACAACTTAAAGTTGTCTTGGCAAGATGTTAATGGAAACGGTCGTAGCTTTGATAATGACAAAATTGCTGCGATTGTGAAAAAATTAGGCAATCAAAATGCCATCGTAGCTGATATTGAGAAAAAGCAGAAGAAAACCTATGCACCAGGTCTGTATGACTTAACAGAATTACAACGTGACGCAAATAAGTTGTTTGGATACTCTGCAAAGGAAACGTTAAATATTATGCAAAAACTTTATGAGCAACATAAAGTTTTAACGTATCCTCGAACAGACTCTCGCTATATCTCTTCAGATATTGTCGGAACCATCCCTGAGCGCTTAAAAGCCTGTGGAGTTGGGGAGTATCGTTCGATAGCACATAAACTGTTAAACAAACCAATAAAATCTTCGAAAGCATTTGTGGACGATAGTAAAGTTTCAGATCACCATGCCATTATTCCAACAGAAGGCTATGTAAACTACTCTTCATTCACAGATAAGGAGCGTAAAATTTACGATTTAGTTGTAAAAAGATTCTTAGCTGTATTATTCCCAGCGTTTGAATACGAACAATTAATACTCCGGGCAAAAATAGGAGAAGAAAGCTTTGTTGCTAGAGGAAAAACGATTATTTCAAGTGGTTGGAAGGAAGTATATAATAACCACTTTGAAGATCATGATTCAACCGATGATTTAAAAGAACAAATTTTACCTCGTATTGAAAAAGGGGCATTATTAAAAATTAAATTAATTGCCCAAACATCGGGGCAAACAAAACCACCTGCACACTTTAATGAGGCGACATTGCTTACGGCAATGGAAAACCCGACAAAATATTTAGAGGCGCAAAATAAACAGCTAGCTGAAACATTAAAATCAACCGGTGGATTAGGGACAGTCGCTACAAGGGCTGATATTATCGAAAAACTATTTAATTCCTTTTTGATAGAGAAACGCGGCAAAGACATTTTTATTACATCAAAAGGGAAACAGCTATTGGAACTTGTGCCTGAAGAATTAAAAACGCCCGCGTTAACAGCAGAGTGGGAATTGAAGTTAGAGGCCATTGCCAAAGGTAAGCTCAAAAAAGAAGTATTTATCGAAGAAATGAAGCGTTATACAAAAGAAATCGTAACAGAAATTAAAGCTAGCGATAAAAAGTATAAGCACGATAATATTTCCACTAAATCATGTCCTGATTGCGGTAAGCCAATGCTTGAGGTAAATGGCAAAAAGGGCAAAATGCTGGTTTGTCAGGATCGCGATTGTGGACATCGTAAAAATGTCGCTCGGGTTACAAATGCCCGTTGTCCTCAATGCCATAAAAAACTGGAACTTCGCGGTGAAGGAGATGGTCAAATCTTCACCTGCAAGTGTGGTTATCGTGAGAAATTGTCATCGTTCCAAGAACGCCGTAAAAAAGAATCCGGCGGAAAAGTAGATAAACGTTCAGTACAAAAATATCTAAAAGAACAAAACAAACAAGATGAACCAATAAATACCGCTTTAGCTGATGCTTTAAAGAAATTGAACTTAAAATAATCTTCAAAATAGTAGTTGGTAAAGCAAGAGGATGACTTTGAATTTTAACATAAGTCATCCTCTTGAATATTTACGTATTATCTTCACCGCCAACGCGATTTTTGAAGGCTTCTTGAGTAACAATTAATTCTTCATCACCAATTCTTTCTTTTGAATGTTTTTCAGTTGTGCTATTTTTTGGAAAATCGCCCGGATGATTTTTGATTTTATGATCAAAGTTTTTACCGCGTCCCAAGTTTACCACTCCTTTCGTTCTGACTTGTAGCATTCCCCATAATGTTTGAAAAAATGTGAGGAAGGGAAGACGGGGGATTCATTGTGAAAGATTTCACATTTTTTTCACAGACAAAAAAACAAAGCAGTTATATAATTAAGTTGTTCAAAAGTTCACAAACCCCCATAAAGATATTTATTATATAACACCTAAATGATGCTCTCCCCCCAAGAGCATCATTATTCTTTTTAACAAAATGTATCCGTTTACAAATAAAACGGACATGATTGCTCATGTCCGTTGCGTTGTGAATCACTACCTTTAGCCTTCTTATTCTTGGCTTTCTTCAGGAGATACTCCTGGTTTTGAAACATAATCAAGGAAAAAACCGAAACCAACCATTGCAGCGACTGGGACAACAATGTTTATTACGTGCCAAAACGTCATGAATATACCCCTTTCAAATTTAAATGTAGTGTAAATGTAATTTTGTTGTTATGATTATTTTATCCGAATTTTCAGAAAATAGACACAAAAAGTTCACATTTACTCCAAAAACCTTTCGACATAAAATCAACCAACCAACGAATTATTTTTATATAGGCTAATTTAGCCATTTTTTTCAAGGATTAAACCTCAAAAAAGAAAGAATTAGGTCTTTATAATTGAAATGATGTCAGAAAATGTATGAAAAATTATTTGATTTATGACAAAATTATGTACATTTCTCATTTAAAACCATGTAAAATAGAAAAAAACAAAGAGATAAAGGCAAACCTATTGAAAGATAGGGACGCAAAGTCACAGATCTAAGGTCGTCAACGTAGAAAGTATGTACTAAGATGGCTGGACTTCCTACATTTAAAATGGAGGAGCACAATTTGACTACACATTTGAAATCAATTGAAGAGTTGGATATCGAATGGGTTCAACTAATAATGGAAGCATTAGACCTGGGAATTGATAAGGAAGAGATTCGCTCATTTTTACAAGGTAAGCAGGTAGTTTGATGTATTGCGGTTAGTAGTAATACATAATTTAAGCAATAGCGATGGTAACTATTCTTAAACAAATAAAAAGAGGCTGAGCGCCTCTTTTTATTTGTTTTGATTTATTTTCCACTTGTTAAATTCAAGGTATTCACGGAATTGTTCCTTTGTAACACCTGATTCCATTGCCTCTTTAACTAAATCAATCCAACCAGCATCAAGTTGTTCTGTACTTGGCTTGTTTAAGATGAAATAATCAACAGTAACACCGAGGACATTCGCAATTTTATCGAGAAATTGTATTGATGGGTTTGATTGCAAATTCCGTTCCAGGGAACTTAAATATGATTTCGCAACCCCGGCTTGGTCAGCAAGTTCTGTTAAGGACATTTTCTTTTCTTGACGAAGCCTTTTTACACGATCTCCTATCATTAAGCTTCACACACCTTATTAATAGATAATCACATTATAACAAAGGTCTAGAAAATGTTCCATACAGCGAACAATAAATTTTTTCAAAATAATTTATATTTGTGATAATGGCAATATTTCATTCGCGAGAATGGGTAGGGAATGATAAATGTTATAATATAGATTATGAGAATGTCGTAAGTTTATGTATAAAGAGATTCTTTTTCTAGATAGACAAAAAGGAAGTGAGCAATATGATTATTTTAAAATCAGAACGGGAAATTGCAGGAATGAAACAGGCGGGTGAAATACTTGCAGCTTGTCATCAAGAACTAGCAAAGCTCATCCGACCAGGTGTTACTACTTGGGAGCTTGATGAGTTTGTTGAACAGTTCTTAAAGGAGAGAGGAGCAACCCCTGAACAAAAGGGATATCGAGGCTACCAGTATGCTACTTGTGCGAGCATTAATGATGAAATCTGTCATGGCTTTCCGCGAAAACAAGCGTTAAAGGATGGAGACATCGTAACAATTGATATGGTTGTTAGATACAATGGCTCTTTGGCAGATTCGGCCTGGTCATATGGGGTAGGTAAATTATCTACTGAAAATGAAAAGTTATTATTTGTTACGAAAAAAGCGCTTTATAAAGGAATTGAGCAGGCTCTGCCTGGAAATCGTATCGGTGATATCGGTCATGCAATTCAAACCTATGCAGAAGGCGAAGGTTTTTCAGTAGTACGCAATTTTATTGGCCACGGCATAGGTGCAGTGATACATGAAAAACCAGATGTACCTCATTTTGGACTTCCGGGAAAAGGGGCACGAATCAAAGAAGGAATGGTATTTACCATCGAACCAATGATCAATATTGGAAGTTATGAGTCGAAGATGGATTCTAATGGGTGGACAGCAAGGACGATTGATGGGAAAAACTCGGCCCAATATGAGCACACGATTGCAATCACCAAAAATGGACCAATCATCTTAACTGAGCAGGAATAGTTCAAATAGGGGAGGTGACTCCCCTATTTTCTTAAACTGCCTAGTTCTTCAACGATCGCCTGCATTTCACTTATGCTGAATGAATCCTTTTTCATGACAAGGTCATAAATGTCCTTTAATTCCTCATACATTTCCTCATCAAAATGCGAAGGTTTAATGGCTGCGAAATTCATAACCTTTAATTTTTCCTTTATTTTTTCAATCATAAATTCCACATTTTCGACTGACTTTTGCGATAAATTCATACACGTCATCCTTTCACGGGTAATATTCACATCTTTTCATGTTCAAAACGGAAAGTCAACGAAAACAGATAATATAAGCCAAATCCCCTTGAATCTTGGCGTTGATATGAGGAAAATAAAGAAAAGGAGGAAGAACAATGATTCATGTTTTGTTTGTTTGCTTGGGTAATATTTGCCGTTCCCCAATGGCTGAAGCAGTGTTTCGGGATCTTGTTAAAAGGGAAGGCTTAGAGGATAAAATTGTTATTGATTCTGCAGGAACAGGAAATTGGCATGTAGGCCATCCACCCCATCAAGGAACGAGAAAAACCTTAACGCAGCATCAGATTAGTTTCGAGGGTATGGTTGCACGGCAAATTACGGAAGCGGACCTTTCGCATTTTGATTATATTATTGCGATGGATCAACAAAATGAAATGGATATTATCAATCTAAATTCTACAATGCCAAAACAAACGAATATCCATAAATTACTTGATTTGACAAAAGAGCATCAAGGTAAAGATGTGCCGGACCCATATTATACCGGTAATTTTGATGAGGTTTTCCAATTAGTTACCCATGGTTGTGAAAAATTACTTCAGAAAATAAAAGCAGAGCTGTGAAAGGTGGTAATGAATAATGGGTGAAGCAAGAAACTTCTGGAAGGGTGTATTGTTAGGTGCATTAGCAGGTGGGGCACTTAGCTTACTCGACAAACCAACGCGACAAGCAGTTACATCCAATTGTAAATCTGCTACAAAAAAGGTAGTCCATGTGATTAAGAATCCATCTGAAGTAGTAGAGAAGGTGAAAACAACCTCGGAGCAGGTAAGGCAAACTGTAGAGCAGGTTAGTGATGATCTTTATTTTATTAAAGAAAAAGTGGAGGAAATTACCGAAGCTACCCCATACGTTGTTAATGTTGTAAAAGAGACAAAGGATGTATTTTTAGATAACAAAGATACATATACTGAAACGGAGCAAGGTCAATTCGATAAATAAGATACTGAACTAATACATAGAAAAGGTGATTCAAATGTCCTCCATCGACGCATCCATCATTAAGCACTTGTGGGTAAGGATTGGAAGAGATGATATCTCAGGCTTGGCCGCACAATTGGCTTACTTTTTCTTACTATCTTTGTTTCCACTGTTAATCTTTTTGGTGACATTACTGCCGTATTTTTCGATGACTCAGGAAAATTTACTTAGCTTTATTAAAGATTATGCTCCTGGTGACACAATGGTTTTGATCGAGACAAGCTTAACAGATGTAATGGATAAAAACGGGAAGCTTCTATCATTTGGGGTTATTGCAACATTATGGTCAGCATCCAATGGAATTCATGCGATCGTGGCTGCGTTTAACAAAGCGTATGATGTAGTCGAAAACAGAACTTTTGTTGTTGAACGAGGGATTGCAATTTTACTAACGATTGGGATGATTGCAGTCATCGTGGTAGCATTATTATTACCTGTATTTGGTCGACATATTGGATTGTTCTTATTTACGGAATTTGGGTTGTCAGAACAATTTTTAAAGGTGTGGAATGCACTTAGATGGTTGTTTAGTTCGTTATTTCTCTTTATTGTATTTACAGGGCTTTATTGGATTGCGCCTAATAAGAAAATCAGCTGTTTAAGTGCAGTCCCGGGCGCTCTATTTGCAACGGTTGGTTGGGTGTTGACCTCACTTGCTTTTTCTTATTATGTAGGGAATTTTGCTAACTACTCTGCGACATATGGCAGTATTGGAGCGATTATTGTTCTAATGATTTGGTTTTATTTATCAGGCTTTGTTATTATTTTAGGCGGAGAAATCAACGCGTACTATACAGCCAAGAAAAGCAATTGTTAGACTGTTCTACCTTAACTTTCCTCTAGTAAGTTTTCACTTCCGTATCAAAATAAGGAAGGGGAAACTCATTGATAACTTGGAGGGATAGTTTTGACAAAGCATACGAAAAAAGACGGTAGCACTAAGCAAAAAGGGAAAAAGAGCCATCCGAAGCAAAAAACATCAGGTTCAGCAAATGGTTCAAATGGATACCATTAAATGAAAAGGGAAGCGCGAGACTGCGCTTCCCTTTTTCTGTGACAGGAATGTTCAAAAAGTTTATATTGATATAATTTTTTTAGAGAGATGATACTATTCAAATAATTGGCAATCAATTATGATAATTTATGTATAAAATACCATTTTTGGAGGAATATGATGAGGCGGTTTTATTTTATTTTACTATCATTCGTTTTACTTCTTGGAGTTTCGCCGTCAATAAGCTTTGCAATGTCACCTCAAGATTTATCTGATTTTTTAGAAAGGGAAGGATTAACTGAAGTACAGTTGACAGACCTTTTATCGAATTATTGGGAGTTAACTCCTAATGATTTTGAAACAAGTGAAGATTTGGAAGCGCTTTTAGGAGAAAGAATTACTGATGAAAACCTGCAACAATTACTAGAGATTAATAATATCGTTGATGAAACAGAGCTTACATCCCTACTTGTAAAAAATCAGAAACTAGAAGAAGGGGCAGATCTTCGCACTACGTTTGTATATATTAGTGCCCTTGAAAATACAATTTCCTTCATGTCTATCATTCCAAAAACTGATGAAAATTTGCAACAGCTCCTTGATACATACGGGCTAACAATTGATGAATTAAACCAAATTTTCAACTTGAATAATGATTCACTAGATAACTATGAATTTATTGAAGATATTGAAATGGTACTCATTAATTATGGAGTTCCAATTACGGAACATACGCTAGATACACTTCTCAATAATTTCGGACTCTCTCTTGAACAATTAAATCAAATTTTTTCCGATAATAATGACTCTCTTAATAACTATGATAATATTGATGACCTTGTCACGAAATTGTTAGAGTACGGAATTCCGATTACTGACCAAAATTTTCAGGATTTATTAAATGATTTTGAGATAACACAAGATCAGTTTGAAGCATTGATGCTGAAATACGATGATGCCAAGGAGAACTATCAAACCATTGATGAGCTTTATATGACTGTGTTCATGTATATGCTAATTGAGGAATCAGATGAATTTTTAGAGGAGCTTGGAATAGGGCTTGATAAAATTGAACTTAAAAATCTGGTTAAACATTTTCAAGGCATTGATATGACGGATCCAGTATTTGCGGAAAAAATGGCTGAACTTGAGAATCGATTAATCGAATTGGGTGAGTTTGAAAGTCCAGCTGATCTTACCGAGGAACAAAAAACAGTCTTAGTCAATACTTTCCAAGAAATGATGGGATTGTATCAATTACAAGCTCAGTACTATTTAGTAAAAGGGACAGAAAGAATTCCGGTATCTTATCAAGAATTGTTAACAATGAAGATAACAAAAGGATATGATTTAGCTGTTGAATTATATAATACTGATGGGTTGCTCCTTGCGGATATTAATTTGACTGCAGAACTACTCGGGTTTGAAATTATAGAAGAAATCGAAAATGAAATAAATACAGAGAAGGAAACGATAACTAATCCGGTGAATGTGAAAAGTGAAGTGCAGATTCAGCCGGTAAAACAACAGAATCAATCTGGTACAGGAGAAAGATTGCCTGATACTGCAGGAAATAGCGGAAATGGCATTCTTATCGGATTGGGTCTGGCTATGACTGGAGTAATATTGTTCCGAAAGCAAATTGTAAAACAATCTTAATTTTAAAATAACCCGAAGCCAGATTCGAATTCTTCGTTAGGGAAGATTATGAATAAGGGTTCGGGTTTTTTCTTAAAATTAGGCTGTGTTAAAGCTGAATGTTTTCAAAGTTGATTGGAGTGGAAGGCGCGAAGACTCCTGCGGGAGCAGCGGGATAGGTGAGACCCCACAGGCGCAAAAGCGCCGAGGAGGCTCACCGCCCGCCCCGCGGAAAGCGAGCGCCTGTAACGGAAATCAACAAACACGTTTTACACAGCCTAAAATTATAAAGATGCTACCGTTAATTTATAAGACTTTTGCGTGTGCGGTATGTTCTTTACGAAAAAGCATTAGAGCGATAAATATAAACAGCAGCATCAGGCTTAAGCAAAAGAAAAAACTTCCTTCAGGTAAAAACTGTATGGCTAGGCCACCTATGAAGGGACCAGAAATACTCCCAATGCTATAAAAAATTCCACACATGAGATTTCCGGCTGGAAGTAGTTCACGTGGCAATAAATCGGCCATGAAGCTTATTCCTAGCGAAAATGTTGAGCCAACCATCATTCCTGCGATAAAAAAGCTGATTGTTAAACCAAGTACTGAATCCTGTAGCAAGCCGGCACTGGTAAAACAGATAAAGCCTAGAATCATCACTGTTGCTAGGACATGCTTACGCCCATATCGGTCACTCAGTATCCCAAGCGGTAGCTGAAAAATAATCCCGCCAATCGCAAATGAAGGTAGAATTATCGATACGCCACTTACATCAATGCCATTTCTTAATGCATAAACAGGAAAATTCCCATTAAGTGAAGCTTCTAAAAAACCATATCCAAACGGTGGAAGAAACGCAACCCAAGCAAATTTAAACACTTGGCGAAAGCGACTGAACGTGCTAAAGAAAGAATCACTCTCAGTTGTTGTCTTTTCCGGAAATTCATTTTTCAATAACCATATGGTGAGCCAGCCAAGGAGGCTCAAAGCTGAAGCGACGATAAATGGTAAGGCTTCATTTACATACACAAGAGTTGTCATGAAAGGACCAGCAGCAAAACCTAACCCAAAAAACAATCCGTATAATGAAAGGTTTCGACCTCGTTTATTAGCAGGGGAAAGGTATGTAATCCAGGTTTGTGTACCAAAATGTAGCATATGATCGCCAATTCCAATGATTAATCGCAAAATAAACCAGAACCAAAATGATTTCCAAATTGGAAATAATGCAATCGAAATAACAGCTGCGATTCCACCTAATAGGATGACCGGTTTATAACCAATCTTACGCAGTAATCCCTCCATAAAAGGAGCAACAAGTAGAACACCAATATATAAGGCAGTTGCATGAAATCCATTTACTGAGGAAGAAAGACCGTCTTCTTCAAATATTATCGCAATAAGTGGAAGCAGCATCCCTTGGGAGTAACCTGATATAGCAACAATACTAACCAGTATCCAAAAGCGCGCTTGTGAATTTATCTTAATCTTGATCATTATTATTTCTCCATAATAATTTGAGTTATGTACTGATGGTAAAGCGAAATTAACGACTTTGCAAGAAAAATGGAATGAGATATTCCATCCTAGAAAAAAATAGTGTAATCTCTTAAATGGTGAGGAAATTATTTCCTAGTGGAAAAAGGAGTAGTTGAAATGGTAAACAAAATCTTTTTTTTGATGGCTGCAATCGGTGTGCCTCTCTCTGTCGTCGGTTCGCTGATGCATTGGCCAAGCATTCCAATGTTCATCATTTATTGCTTGACAATTATTGCTTTGGCAAGCTTTATGGGTAGAGCGACAGAAAGCTTGGCAATTGTAACTGGACCACGTATCGGTGGACTGCTTAATGCGACATTTGGTAATGCAGTCGAGTTGATTATCTCGATTTTTGCTTTAAAAGCTGGACTTATTGGCGTTGTTCTTGCTTCATTAACTGGTTCGGTGCTTGGTAACTTACTGCTAGTTGCTGGCTTGTCATTTTTCATTGGTGGTATAAAATATAAACGTCAAAAATTTAATGTTTATGATGCGAGACATAACTCAGGGCTATTGATGTTTGCTGTATTTGTCGCTTTCGTTATTCCGGAAGTATTTTCAATGGAAATGAATGACACAAAAACAATTAATCTTAGCGTTGGGATTTCCGTAATTCTAATTGCCCTATATTTGGCAGCATTATTTTTCAAGCTTGTTACACATCGTGGGGTTTATCAACATAGTGAATCGGAAGTACATCATGAGGAAGAGCCTGAGTGGAGCAAGGGAAAAGCCATTGGAATATTATTACTTTCTACACTTGCTGTAGCATATGTATCTGAAAATCTTGTTCATACATTTGAAGAGGTTGCTCACTCATTTGGCTGGACTGAGCTTTTCATCGGGGTAATTATTGTGGCTATTGTCGGTAACGCAGCAGAACATGCCTCAGCTATCATGATGTCTTATAAAAATAAGATGGATATTGCGGTTGAAATCGCTGTGGGTTCTACGCTTCAAGTTGCCATGTTTGTTGCGCCAGTCCTTATGCTTGTATCATTATTTTTCCCAACCCAAATGCCACTTGTGTTCACGATGCCAGAGCTGGTGGCAATGGTGTCATCTGTTCTGTTAATGGTCATTATTTCTAATGATGGCGAAACAAACTGGTTTGAGGGGTTAACGTTACTAGCTGCTTATGTCATTATGGGTATTGGTTTCTTTCTTTTATAAATAGGATTTGATTTGGAAGTCCCGCATTTTTGAGAATGCAGGACTTTCTTTATTTTTTCAGCAATTGCTGGTTATTTTTTTGATATTAGTGGTTTGAATGGATAATTTTTAATGACTCCGAAAAAACTAGACATATCGCTTTTAGGAAATGAAAGGAGTATGACATCATGAGAAAGTTATTAGTTATTATGACGATATGTTGTTTCGTCATGCTTTCATTCTTACCTTCCACATTTGCAGAAAAGGATAAAGAAAAATCAGCACATCCAAAAGCTGAAAAAGTGGCAAAATACCCCGTTCCTAGTTCAGTAAAAAACATTGCTAAAGAGAACACATATCCAAATCCAACCCAGGATATGCCGAGACTGCAGCCTAGTGAATTGACAGACAAATTACTTGAGTCTACAAAAGTAAAAATCGAGAATCCAGATTTAATAAGGATGCTAAACGAGTCAACGATTAATAGTACGCCATTTGCTCTAGGCTATCGCGCAGTCATATACCTTGGTCAATGGCCGCTTAATTACGAATCATCTGAGACAGCCCCAAACTGGGAATATCAAAAGATTAACACGAATTATTACGATAATCGTGGTGGTAATCAACCGTATCAAATTCATTATGTTCAAGAAGCACAAAAGCTCATTCGTGGTGGTTTAACAACAAAGATTCCAAACTCCGAGGATGTTAAGAAAATGATGCTCTTAAAGGCTATGGAAAAAACCAATCTTCCATTAGCGTTTGAAACCGTGATTGGACAGGGGACAAAAAATGAGCAAATCTACAACATCCCGCCGAAACGGCTAGGCTATTTATATGGATTTGCTCCAGCCGTCAATGAAAAAGGAAAAGTCACTTATGGTGAAGTGTATTTAATGTTAAAAGGAAGCAAGAAAGTGATTGTCATTAAAAATGTAACTTCACAAGGTGTAGGCGCATGGATACCAATCCAGGATCATGTTTCCTTCAGCTTTGCTGCTGCTGAGCGCCCTCGCTGAATTTTTGAAAAACGCCCTCGTGGCGTTTTTTATTTATGATTTTCACAAATGAAATCAGGGAACAATAGAATAAATCATTGCTAATATCCGAAATTTTCGGTAGGATGGTATCGATATTCTATAAAGGGGAGAACCATTTTGGGTAGTAAAGTCCACGATAAAGAAAAGCAGGTTGACTTTTTAAAGCATCGTTTGAATATGTTCATTGATGTCCTTGATGCTATCGATCCAGAGGATGCTGATTTGGATGACATTGATCGTCTAATTGCCTATATTGATGAACTCGAATCAAAATGTCGCGAATTTCAAAACCGAGAAGAGGAATAGCCCAGTCACTGACTGGCTATTTTTTTTATCTGTTATAATGGATAAATTTTTTAGTGTCGACCTCCAGGTGCCTTCCGCTTTTCTGACAATGTTCACCAAATCGTGATACTTTTCATCTAATCGTGTTCAGAGTATAATTAGATTCGTGAGAAATAATATAATATTCTAAAAATCGAAAAACTTTCGAACCATGGGGAAGGGGAAACCAAATGAACATCGAAAAGTTTCAGGAGAGTATGTATCAACTAATCGTTGAAACGTCTACAAACCTGCCAAAGGACGTTCGTCGCGCTGTTGCAGGTGCGAAAGAACGTGAAAGCGCTGGCACAAGATCAGCAATGAGTTTAGCAACTATTGCCGAAAACATTAAAATGGCGGAAGACAACGTATCGCCAATTTGTCAAGACACTGGTATGCCAACATTCAAAATCAAAACTCCAGTTGGCGCAAACCAAATTGAAATGGCAAAAGCCATTCGTACTGCCATTGCACAAGCAACGAAAGACGGAAAGCTTCGCTCCAATTCAGTTGATTCATTAACTGGCGATAACACTGGTGATAACCTTGGTGAAGGAACGCCAGTTATCAAATTCTACCAATGGGAAAATGATTACATCGATGCTCGGTTAATT
Organism: Bacillus sp. DNRA2; assembly: GCF_012843265.1. Classification (GTDB taxonomy): domain Bacteria; phylum Bacillota; class Bacilli; order Bacillales; family Cytobacillaceae; genus Bacillus_BU. The sequence continues at coordinate 164,109 of NZ_JABAIT010000004.1, forward strand.
TTAAAAGGTGGCGGCTGTGAAAATAAAAACATCCAATACAGTCTACCAGCAGAAATTGAAGGACTTGGACGCGCTGGCCGTGACTTAGACGGTATCCGTAAATGTATCCTTCATTCTGTATACCAAGCTCAAGGACAAGGCTGTAGTGCTGGATTTATCGGTGTTGGTATCGGTGGCGATCGTACAACTGGTTACGAATTAGCTAAAGACCAGCTTTTCCGTTCAAATGATGACGTAAATCCAAATGAGGACCTTCGTAAATTGGAAGAGTACATTATGGATAAAGCTAATGAGCTTGGCATCGGGACAATGGGCTTCGGTGGCGAAACCACTTTACTAGGCTGTAAAGTCGGTGTTTATAACCGTCTTCCAGCGAGCTTCTTCGTTTCTGTTGCTTATAACTGTTGGGCATTCCGTCGTCAAGGTGTTAAAATCAACCCTGGAACTGGCGAAATCAACGAATGGTTATATCAAGAAGGTGAAAAAATCGATTTCACTGCTCCAGCAGCTAGCGAAGTTGCAGCTTCTAACGAAAATGAGCCAAATGTTGTTACATTACAAGCTCCAATTACTGAAGAACAAATTCGTGCATTAAAAGTGGGTGATGTTGTTAAAATTAACGGCATCATGTACACAGGCCGTGACGCGATTCATAAATACTTATCTGAGCGTGATGACGCTCCAGTTGATTTAAATGGACAAGTAATTTACCACTGTGGACCAGTCATGCTTAAAGATGAAGACGGTACTTGGCATGTGAAAGCAGCAGGACCAACTACTAGTATTCGCGAGGAGCCTTACCAAGGTGACGTAATGAAACGTTTTGGTATCCGCGTCGTTATGGGTAAAGGTGGAATGGGACCAAAAACGCTTGCAGCTCTTCAAGAGCATGGTGGAGTGTACTTAAATGCAATCGGTGGTGCAGCACAATACTATGCTGACTGTATCAAGTCTGTTGAGGGTGTTGACTTGATAAACTTTGGTATTCCTGAAGCAATGTGGCACCTTAAAGTGGAAGGGTTCACTGCGGTTGTAACAATGGATTCCCATGGCAACAGCCTTCATGAAGAAGTTGACAAATCTTCATTAGAAAAATTAGCGAAGTTCAAAGAGAAAGTATTTTAATATTGCTATGATGTTATGAGCTTTAGACCAGAGTGTGATGCTGCACTCTGGTCTTTTTACGTATAAAAATAAACCGATATGACGTTTGACGACATGTTGGGTATTTTTTTCATATAATGATTCCTAACAAAGCAGGAAATACTAACTACCGAATAAGTGAGTTTCTACAGAGACTCGCTAACTAAACCCAAAATCAACAAATTAAAACATCATGGGGGAGCATAGATGAAACAGCTCAGCAAATTTCTGAGTATCCTGTGTATACTCTTCGTATCCACTGCAACCGTTGCTCAGGCACAAACAAGCGATTCAGCAATTCATTGGGGTTTCAAAAAAGGGTACAGAGGCCAACCTGCAGAAGCTGGTCAAATGCTCGAGGGTCTTCTCGACAAATACGGAGCATATTACAAGGGAAACTCAAACAAAAAGGTCCTCTATTTAACCTTTGATAATGGCTATGAAAATGGCTATACCGAACAAATTCTTGATGTGCTAAAAAAGGAAAAAGTCCCTGCTACCTTTTTCGTCACTGGTCATTACTTGAAGAGTGCCCCAGACTTAGTAAAACGAATGGTTAATGAAGGACATATCATTGGGAATCATTCGTGGCATCATCCTGATTTTTCCCAGGTAAGTGATGAAAAGCTAGCGAAGGAATTGGAAATGGTTAAAGCTGAAACAGCGAGGCTGACAGGACAGAAGGAAATGACCTTCCTACGACCACCGCGAGGAGTATTCACAGAGCGTTCATTAGAAAAAGCAAGAGAGTTGGGTTATGTTCACGTTTTCTGGTCACTGGCCTTTATTGATTGGAATACGAATAGCCAAAAGGGTTGGAAATATTCCTATGATAACATCATGCGTCAGGTCCATCCTGGTTCGATCATCCTGCTTCACTCAGTATCAAAGGACAATGCCGATGCTTTAGAAAAAGTAATCCAGGACCTTAAAACGGAAGGGTACGACTTTAGAAGCTTAGATGACCTCATTCTCGAGGACACGTTTAAAGATCCAATGCTGTATTAAGGAGCAAAACCCCGGAGCATGATGCTACCGGGGATATATATTAGGTTTCCTGAGTTACTTCACATACTAGTTTGGGATTAGATCCAAAACTGTGGAAAATCATTCCGATGATGACTAAAATAATCCCAATCCAGGCTAATGAAGAAGGAATGGCTATTGATAAAACCAGGATTTCTCCTGTTAGAGCAAACAGAACTTCTATTGATTGAGTTGCTTCCACTGTCGCCAGTTTCCGCATATTCCCGCGGACCATATCTGTTGCTTTGAAAAATAAAACAGTAGCAATGACACCGGAACTAATCGCCACGATTAAAGCTTGAAAACTTTGCCCCAGGCTTGGCATTCCGTCGGTAAATAAACCATAGACGAAAAGTAATAACCAAAATGGAAGACTGGCCAAGGTCATTCCGAGTACGCGTTGATAAGTATCCAGCCGTCCCCCGCACACATCCATCATTTTTCGATTACCTAAAGGATAAGCAAATGATGCGATAATAATGGGGATAACCCCTAATGATAATGATTTAAAAGAAAGTTGTTGAGCATGTTCCATCTGCATGAAAACAATACCCAACAGAATAATCAACGATAGGACTAGACCTTTATAAGGAATCTTTCCTCTAACTTGAACAGGTCCCTTCCTTGTATAAACTGTTTCAAGGAATAGTGGTGCAAGCAATGACCCTGAAATAATGGTGATTTGCCAAGTACCGGCAATGAGCCAGCCTGGAGAATATGCGGCCGCAAAGCATAACGGAGCATAAAAGAGCCCAAACCCAACAAAGCTCCAGAGCAACCATGTTATCGGTTGTTTTTTCATTTCGACTAAGAGTGGACGTAAATTTTTCCGGAACAGGACAATCGCCAACAAAAATGGCACCATAAATATATATCTTAACGACGCGCTCCAAATCCAGCTTCCTCCTGAAAATTCCATCGAAGCATTCAGAATAAAAGTAAAGGCAAAAAAGAAAGCAGCACAAATCCCTAGCACGATTGCTTGCAAATCAACTTCCCCCGGTTCTAGTTAGTAGCAAATAATTATTTTAATAATAAAATGTTTTTCCAAAAGATACTATAAAAAAATGAAACAATCGATTATATGCAAATTGTAAAAATCCGTTCCTATTATGTTTCGGGTTTTATTTTTGGGAAAATGATATAATACGGGATAATGACCAGAAAAGGACGGACTAAACCTGTGTGGCAAGAAAATATTACAATAACTGGCCCTTACAATTTTGATGAAGTCATACGAAGGCAGGCATTTGACCCGCTACACGTACTATCACTAGACGAGCGCTGGGTGAAGGTACCGCTGTTAATAGATCATCAACCTATTGTGGTAAAAGTCCAGGCGAACGGAACAACGGAACAGCCAAGTTTCATCGTCACCGGAAGTGAAGAAGTGAAACACGAAACGGTCATCGAAACGCTCACTGAGATATTCCAGTGGCATGCTCCGATTGAGGGAGTCTATAATCATTTTCAAAAAACAACCCTAAAGGTATTATTTAACGAACATTTTGGAGCACCACTTGTCTTGGAATTTGATCCATATGGTTGTTTACTGAAGTGCATCATTCATCAGCAACTCAACATGGCATTTGCCCACACTCTTTCAACGAGATTTGTTCACACGTTTGGTTATGAAGTGGAAGGTGTTTGGTTTTATCCACGCCCGGAAACAGTTGCACAACTCAAGGTGGAGCAGCTGCGCGAATTGCAATTCAGTGGTCGCAAGGCAGAATATGTCATCGGCATTGGCAAAGCGATTGTAGAAGGTCAGCTCGATTTGGAAAAAATAAAGCCGCTTACGGACGAAGAAGTAATGAAGCAAATGGTCAAACTCCGTGGTGTCGGGCCATGGACGGTCCAAAATTTCCTGTTGTTTGGGCTTGGCAGGTCTAACCTGTTTCCGATTGCCGACATCGGTATTCAAAATGCTATCAAAAAACTGTTCGGAATGGACCGAAAACCAACCATCGAAGAAATGGAGCATTACAAACAAGATTGGGAACCGTACTTAAGCTACGCCTCATTATATTTATGGCGGAGCATCGAATAAATTGGAGTGAATTATCATGCAAAAACAAGAAACAGTAAAAATTACCCCGGGACAAACCTTCCCGTTAACGATTAAACGACTAGGCATTAATGGGGAAGGCGTTGGCTACTTTAAACGTCAGGTTGTATTTGTACCAGGGGCTCTTCCGGGTGAAGAAGTGGTCGTTGAGGCGACAAATATTAACCCGAAATTTGCTGAGGCTAAAATTAAAAAGATTCGTAAGCCATCGGAGCACCGCGTAAAACCACTTTGCCCTGTATACGATGAATGTGGTGGTTGTCAGCTTCAGCATTTGGCTTATGATCAGCAGCTTAAAGAAAAACGCGATATTGTGATTCAATCGTTAGAACGTCATACGAAACTAGCAGTTGAAAAATTAGACATCCGTCCGACAATCGGTATGGACAACCCATGGGGCTACCGTAATAAAAGCCAATTCCAAGTCGGAATGAGTTCCACGGGGAAAGTGCTTGCCGGTTTATACGGAATGAACTCTCATCAGATTATTGATATTCAGCAATGTGCTGTGCAGCATCCGCAAACGAATCAGGCAACGGAAACCGTCCGAAAAATTTTACAGGACTTACAAATTCCTATCTATAATGAAAAGAAACGCAAAGGTATCGTTCGAACCATCGTCACCAGAGTTGGAGTTCAATCGGGCGAACTGCAAATCGTGTTAATCACTTTTCAAAAGGAACTCCCAAAGAAAGAGTACCTCATTGAAAGAATCGTTGACGTATTGCCAGATGTTAAATCAATCATGCAAAATGTTAATGGTGCCAAGACTTCACTCATTTTTGGCGAAGAAACGGTTGCATTAGAGGGAGAAGAATTCATTCAAGAAACATTGGGCGATTTGCAATTTGAATTGTCGGCGCGGACCTTCTTCCAACTAAATCCGGAGCAAACTGTTAAGCTCTACAATGAAGTTAAAAAAGCGGCTGCGCTGACCGGAGTTGAAAAAGTGGTTGATGCCTATTGCGGCGTCGGCACAATTGGCTTATGGCTTGCTGACAAAGCAGGTGAAATTCGTGGTATGGACATCATCCCCGAATCAATTGAAGATGCCAAGAAAAACGCTAAACGACACGGCTTCACCAACACAAAATATGTACCTGGCAAAGCTGAAGAAGTCCTCCCTAAATGGACGAAAAAAGGTTGGAAACCGGATGTAATCGTAGTTGACCCACCGCGTACAGGCTTGGACAATCAGTTATTAAATACCATCCTTCAAGTGGAACCGAAGAAAGTTATTTATGTGTCCTGCAATCCATCGACTTTAGCAAAGGACATCCAGGTGTTGAGTTCGAAGTTTAAGGTAGAGTACCTCCAGCCGGTTGATATGTTCCCGCAGACATCTCATGTGGAGTGCTGTTCACTACTTGTAAGAAAAGATAATTAAGCTCTAATACAAGCATAGCATCATAGTTTAAAGCCTTTCATCAGTTTTTTGGAACTGATGGGAGGCCTTTTTTATGTTGTATGTACAAAAATATTCGTTAACTCTGCGGAAGCTCCTTTACTCCTATATCCGTTTATATTGACTCATGAGCGATATGGTACTAAGTTCTTTTTAATCATGCTAAGCATAAACATTTAAAGGGGATAATAACAGAAGGTGTGTTAAGGATGCACGAGATGTCACTTATGTTGGAGATCATAAAAATAGTTTCTGAAGACGCTAAATTACATGGTTTTAGTAAAGTAAATAAGATTGAGGTTATTGTTGGTGATTTATCAAACGTATTGCCTGATGCTCTAGAGTTAGCATTTTTCTATTTTCGAAAACAGGGTTTGGGTATTCTTGATGAAAATACGGAATTAGCTATTATACATGAAGAAGCGAAAGCACAATGTCAAACATGTCTGTTTGAGTTTATACCAGACTATAGATTGGCAATATGTCCAAAGTGCGAACTACCAAATTGCTTACTGGTTTTTGGTGAAACCTTTAAGGTTGAATCATACGAAGGTTGTGATGAACTGTGAAAATCAAGCTACGGGAAGATGTGTTAAAAGATCAAAACCTGGCTGCTGCATTCAATAGAGAAACGTTCAAAAAAAATCATACGCTTGTCATTAACTTAATGAGCTCTCCAGGAGCAGGTAAAACGACTTTACTAGAAGAAACAATTAAAGCTTTGAGGAATGAGTTTCATATGGCTGTGATCGAAGGCGATTTAGCAACGGATTTGGATGCAGAAAGATTACGTTCACTTGGAGTCAAAACGGTTCAGATTAATACAGCAGGAGGTTGTCATCTAGATGCAAGGATGATTGCGAAAACATTACCGGATTTTAAACTAGACACTATTGATATTCTCCTTATTGAGAACATTGGGAATTTAGTTTGCCCTGCTAGTTATGATTTAGGACAAGATTATAAAGTGGTGGTTTTAAGTGTCCCTGAAGGAAATGATAAAATTCCGAAATATCCCGTTATGTTTAGACGTACCGATGTAACTATCATTAATAAAATAGACCTCCTTCCTTATGTATCTTTCAATTTAGAATTAGCGAAAAAAAACTTAAAAGAAATTAACCCAAAAGCGCAATTGAAAGCATTATCCGCCAAAACTGGTGAAGGTATGGAAAAATGGATTAATTGGATAAAGGATGCATATCGTCAATGTACAAATTCAAAAAGTAATCGTGAAAAGGAAGATACAGGGAGTTGTTTTTCAGAAAATGAAGGGCGGTGATTTGATTTGTGCTTAGGGGTACGAGCTAAAGTCATTGAAATAGAGGGGGAGACCGCTTAAAGGGGAGAACATCATGCAAAACATCGAAATGATTAGAATGCAAATAAATTATCTTGTTACACAAGCACGCCATGATATTTATACGTTATCCTCATTGAGTGACACTTCCATGAAGCCGCAAATTCTTCAACGGTTATGGGATGGATTATCAACTATTCATTTTCTTAGTGAATGGCTGGCAAATCAAGCGAAAACTGGTTATCAGGTTTTACCTACACAACCATCTATTCCAGTTCCTTCAGGTGTTTTAAATCAGTCACAAATTCCTCCCATTACTCCTTTACCCACTACACCTATATCACAGTCTAATCAACGAACGTTTACAATAAGAGAATTAGCCACATTTACTGGGAAAAATGGGAGGCCTGCTTATGTTGCTGTCAATGGTATTGTCTACAATGTGACAAACAACCGGGCCTGGGCTGCGGCTACCCATTTTGGCTTAATTTCAGGCAAAGATTATACACAGGAATTTGCTTCTTGTCATGCAGGGCAACAATCGATCTTAGCTACATTACCAGTTGTAGGGAGGGTGGTTTAATGGGAGGACAAATTTTGCCGCCAGAGTCTTTAACAAATGAAGCCATTGCCCAAAGGTTAACAAGAACGGCACTTGAGAGCCTCAAAAAGGGAATTATCAAGAAAAGAAATCTCATTTACTTAGAATTAAATGGTTGTTCCGGTAATATCATTTCCTTGCTAAACGGGCAGAATCCAGACTTTGAGTACACGTTAAATTCGATGGTTGATCTTAAGTATTGCAATAGTTTAATGGCTGCTGAAGGAGAGCGGGCCATTGAGAAACTAATAAAGACGATGGACGAAGAGTATATTTTAGCAGTTGAAGGAGCTGTGGCGTTAAAAAATAATGGTTTATACAATATTATCGGGAGCTGGCAAGGAAAGCCTCTTACAGGCCTTCAAGCAGCACAGACACTCGGAGAAAAGGCTTCGTATATTTTTGCAGTGGGGGCTTGTGCCACACATGGAGGGGTATCAGCGGCAAAACCCAATCCATCCCAATCTGTTGGGCTGCAACAGGTCCTGCCAAACAAAAAGATGATTAAACTTCCCGGATGTCCTGTACATCCAGACTGGTTTTTAGGGACATTAGCACATCTTTTATTATATGGGGAGCCGGAAACAGATAACCTAGACCGGCCTTTAATGTTCTATAGCACGCTTATCCATGACCGTTGTCCAAGAAGACCGTTTTTTGACCGTGGGATTTTTGCTGAAAAATTAGGGGATAAAACATGTTTATTTAAGCTTGGATGCCGAGGGCCTGTGACGAGAGTGGATTGTCCGACAAGGCAATGGAATGGTCATGTGAATTGGCCTATCGGAGATAATACGCCATGTATTGGTTGTGCTCAGTTTGGATTTCCAGATGCCATGGCGCCGTTCATTAGCTATGATACGACAAGGGTGGTGAAGAATGAGTAAGCGAATCGTGATTAATCCATTGACACGCATTAGCGGTTTTATGGAAATTGATGTGGTGATCGATCAGAATCAAGTTGTGGATGTTAAAACCAAAGGAAATTTATTTCGCGGCTTTGAGCAAATGTTAGTAGGCAGAAGTCCGTTCGATGCCGTATATTTTACTCAGCGAATATGCGGCATTTGCTCTGCAGCTCACTCCATGGCTTCATCTCGTGCTTTAGAAGATGCTTTAAACATCGAACCAATGGAGCAAGGAAAATATTTACGAGATATCATCCATTGTTGTGAGTTTTTACAAAATCATATCCGCCATTTTTATCAATATACGGTTCCTGACTTTGTAAAGATTGAGCAAAACACGCTTTTTCAGTCCGACCATGACGATTTTCGATTACCCAAAAACATAAATGACCGGATTTCACAGCATTACTTTGATTCACTCAAGTTCAGTCGGCTAGCCCATGAGATGTTAGCCGTTTTAGGCGGGAAAGCTCCTCATAATCATGGGGTTTTTATTGGAGGGATAACAGCACAGGCAACAGCCGAGAAGGTCGTTCATATTGATTCTATTTTAGAGAAAATTTCTAAATTTATTGATGAAAAAATGTTTCCAGATGTATACGACATTGCTCGTTTCTATCCGGACTATTTTCGATTAGGCGGAGGGTATGGCAACCTTTTAACCTATGGTGCATTTAACTCTTATAAGGAGTTAGGCACGCTTTATGTGAATCCGCTTGTTTCTACAATGGGATCTGTTGAAACCTTTGATGAAACTAAAATTCAAGAAAAAATAGATTACGCCTATTACCAATCAATAACCAACAGCAATCAACCAAATGAGGCATTGACAAAGCCGGATATGGACAAAGAAAAAGCCTATTCTTGGGTGAAGGCACCAAGATATAATGGTCTTCCTTTTGAGGTTGGACCGTTGGCAAGATTAACCTTAAGCGGGGTGTATAACAATGGAATCTCTGCTATGGATCGAACGATTGCGAGGGCATTAGAAGCAAAGAAAATCACAGAAATTATGAAAATATTACTTCAGCAAATCATTCCAGGAGTAGATGTGCAAAAAAAATATCAACTTCCAGAATTAGCATCCGGAAGGGGGCTAGTGGATACAACCAGAGGGGCACTAGGCCATTGGCTAAAGATTATAGATAAGAAAATCTCCTTCTATCAAATTATTACTCCTTCCACATGGGATTTTTCAACTAAGGACGATAATGGATATAGAGGTACTGCTGAAGAAGCTTTAGTCGGTACACCCATTCAAAATCCAGATAAACCTGCGGAAATAGGCAGAATTCTTCGTTCTTTTGATCCGTGTATGTCATGTGCGACTCATGTATATAGTCCAGGTAAACAAGTAAAAACGATAAAGGTATTTTAATGGAAAAAATACTCGTTTTAGGTATTGGGAATAGATTAATGATGGATGATGGAATTGGAATTTATCTAATTGAGCAACTATCCCAAATAAATCGTACACCTCATGTATCATTTTTGATTGGAGAATCAGATATTGATTACTGCTTGGATCGAATAATGAAGGCTACATTTGTCATCATTGTGGATGCTGTATTTTCGGGTAGCAAACCAGGAGAGCTTACCGTTTATCCTCTTGCCAATTTACATGAATATCAAACTTTAGACATATCAGGGCATAACTTACATTTGTTTCAATCATTGTATCAACAAAAAGAATCAATTAAGGGTTATCTCATTGGAGTGGAGCCTTATGAGATAAAGTTCCATATTGGATTAAGCAAAACTTTAGGAGAAAAATGGAAAACAATTTTTCAAGATGTATCACAGACTATTGATAGTTTGATTGTTAAGAATTGAGTGTGTTATATAGATCTTCAGATGATAAGTTAAAATAAAGGTGCAATCGATTAAAAAAGCCCATCAGATTTATTTTCTGATGAGCTTTTTTACGATGCTAGCCTGCTTCGTTAATATTAGAGTTACCATTACCATTGATGGACTCATGCAATGAATCCCTGTCACGTATATTTGAAATGGTAGTATCATTATTTTTTTTCTTGTCGTTTGCCATAATCTTATATGAACCCCAAGCAACATACAACGAAACCATAAATAAGACGAGTGTAAATGCTGCATGAATAGCACCAAGCCAGCCGTAAGGAGTATAGTATTGGAAGTTGATAAAGAAGAATAACACAAAACTTATAACATTATACAATTTGTGGATCCCACCAGCTATACCCAAAATAAACATAAAGGATGGAATAAACTCAATTACCTTTACTAAATCTCTGTGTTTTTGCCAAAGTCCACCATCAACTGATACGGCTAAACCTGCTAAAGAAATTTGAGTGATAATCCCCAGCAAAAGAATCCAAGCTAATAGAAAAAATAAGGTTCGTGAGTATTTTTGTGTCTTATTCTTCGCTTTTTCACTTATTATCATTAAAAAGCCCCCTATTTTTTACTTTCAAGACCTAGTCATGCAAACGATTAAGATGATTCCCAATTACTTATGTATTCATAGTCCAAATAGACTATACAAATGTAATATGAAGAAACAATGTAGAAGTAATGAACTTTCTATGTCATTAATCGAATTTGTATATTGTGATCCAATTAAAATATTGGGCTGATAGTTAAAAAAATAGAGTTGAAAATGTTATTGCAATAATAATATTGAGTGATATAACATCGAATTAATGATGAACTAAACAAATTATAGGGGAGTCTTTTTATGTTGGAAGATATTTTATTTAAAGATGCGAGTATTGATGATTTACCAATTATTGTGGATATTTATAATTCAACTATTCCAAGCAGAATGGTAACGGCTGATACTGAACTTGTTTCGATAAACGATAAACTAGAATGGTTTAAAGAACATAACCCTTACAAAAGACCTTTGTGGGTTGTAGAGTATAGAGGTGAAATTTGTGGCTGGGTAAGTCTTCAATCTTTCTATGGTAGACCAGCTTATAATGCAACTGCCGAAATTAGTATTTACATTCATGAAAATTTTCGAGGTAAAGGACTTGGGAGAAGTATTTTAAGCAAAGTTATTGAGGAATGTCCTAAGTTTGAAATTGATACCATACTTGGTTTCATCTTTGGGCACAATGAGCCGAGTATTAAACTCTTTTCAAGTTTTGGTTTTGAAAAGTGGGCTCATTTACCAGAAATCGCAACATTGGATGGAATTAAGAGAGATTTGATTATTCTTGGCAAAAGGATTTCATAGCTTTAAGAATTTTTGTAAGGTAAACACAACTACATCAAAATATCTGCGGCCAACACTCATACCAGGTGGAATGTGTGTCTAAACTCATTTTTAAATAAGGCAACTGCTTATAGGGCGTTGCCTTTTTTGTGTTTTGTAAAGGATTTACAATGCTGGATTGAATTTGAAAAGAGCCGTAGTGATTCTGGATAGTCTGAATTTATACCATTACCATGTTGGCGTTGTTAAATTTTCAGATTAAGTATTGACGAAAGTAATCAAAAATATTAATATTTATGTGTGAGTGATAATGATTATCATTATCGAAAAAACGCGAAATAATTTACATAAAAATGAAAAGGTGGAAGTGAATGATGAATATAGGAAAACTTGTTAAGCCTTTATTGGTTAGTACTGTTTTAGCGCTTGGTCTTACAGGTTGCGGAACCACTGAGAAAAACGAATCAACTGAATCGAAGAAAACTGAAAATCAAGTTGTAAATGTGTATACAGCTAGACATTATGAAGCAGATGATGAAGTTTATAAGAATTTCACAGAAAAAACTGGTATCAAAGTAAATGTTGTAAAAGCAGAGGCAGAAGAACTCATTGAAAGGTTAAAGCGTGAAGGAGAAAGTACTCAAGCTGACTTATTTATTACCGTTGACGGTGGTGTTCTTGCTAATGCCAAGAATAATGATGTACTTCAACCTGTAACTTCTGATGAAATTGAAAAAAATGTTCCTAAAGAATTCCGTGAAAAAGAGAACAACTGGATTGGAATGGCCACAAGAGCACGTGTGATTGTTTACGCAAAGGATCGTGTGAAACCTGAACAGCTCTCTACTTATGAAGGTTTAACAGATAAGAAATGGGAAGGGAAAGTGTTGGCTCGTTCTTCAACAAGTTTGTATAATCAGTCTTTACTTGCATCATTTATTGAGTTGAATGGAGAAGAAAAGGCAGAACAATGGTCAGAAGGAATCGTAAAAAACTTTGCTCGTCAACCTGATGGGGGAGACCGTGACCAAGCGAAAGCCATTGCAGCTGGAGTCGGTGATGTAGCAATTATGAACACCTACTATGTTGGTTTACTTGCAAACTCTGAAGATCCGGAAGAAGTAAAGGTTGCAGATAGCATTGGTGTTTTCTATCCTAACCAAGAAACAAACGGTACACATGTTAACATTAGTGGAATTGGATTAACTAAGCACAGTAAAAATAAAGAAAACGCCATTAAGTTAATTGAATATATAACAGGTGTTGAAGCACAAGAGTTCTTATCTGCAAACAACTATGAATTCCCTGTAAACCCTGAAGCCAAACAAGCTGAGTTGTTAGAATCATGGGGCGAGTTTAAAATGCAGAAGCTTGATTTTGACACATTAGGGGAACATAATCAAAAGGCTATTGAAATCTTTAATAAAACAGGATGGAAGTAATATGAAAACTTCACCACTTAAACGTTACGCACAAAAAGAGCTTAACGGCTGGTGGATCATAAGTATGATTGCGGCGGCAGTAATTCTGCTGCCCATTCTTTATGTTTTTGTCGAACTTTTCCAAGTACCAAATGAAAATTGGTACCAGATCCGCCAATACTTAATCAAAAATTATGTTTTTAATACTGTATTTCTTGTGGTATTAACAGGATTGTTCACATCTTTCTTAGGGATTACCCTTGCTTGGCTGACATCAGCTTACGATTTTCCACTACGTAAGTTTTTTCGTTGGGGATTGATGCTGCCGCTTGCAATCCCACCATATATTGCTGCTTACACCTATAGAACCATGCTAAGCTATACGGGTGTAATTCAAACAACACTTAGGAACCAATTTGATTATCAAATGAATCCAGAGGTTTTATCGATTTCATCTTTACGAGGAGCAGTCTTCATTTTTAGTTTATTCCTGTTTCCATATGTTTATATTATTGCCAGAGCGTTTCTAGAAAGTCAAAGCTCTACTTATATTGAAAGCGCTAGACTTTTAGGGAGAAAACCTTTCGCAGTTTTTACAAAAGTTGTATTACCACTTTCAAGACCAGCATTAATTGGCGGTGCTGTTTTAGTTATTTATGAAGTGCTGAGTGACTATGGAGTTACCAGCTATTTTGGCATTCATACTATTACGACCGCCATTTTTCAAACGTGGTTTGGAATGTATGATGTGGATACTGCTATGAGATTAGCAGCTTGGCTTATGATGTTCATCGTTGGAATGATGATCATTGAAAGGCTTCTTCGTATGCGACAGCGATATCATTTAAGTAATAAATCTAGGCCGCTTGTACCACAGAAACTTAAAGGGATTCATTCAGCTGCTGCATCGATCTATTGTTCGGTAGTGTTTTTGCTCGGTTTCTTGATTCCTTTTATCCAATTATTATCATGGGCAAAGTTAACCGTTGATAAGGTTTGGGATACAGAATTTTTTACTCTGCTCTATCAGACCGTTTCAGTTGCAGCTATTTCAACGAGTATTATCCTGATATTTGCTGTAATTGTAGCCAATGTTAGTCGTTCTAAAACGACCTTTTCATTTATATTATCAAAATGGGTAACATCAGGATACTCGATTCCTGGTGCCATCATTGCTATTGGTGTACTGGCAGTTTTTATTCAACTCGATGAAAAATTAGCTCCCCTCTATTCGATGATGGGATTAGGAAATGCACCACTAGTATTAAGTCTGTCTATGGCCATGCTAATTGTAGGTTACACGATTCGATTTATGGCCACTGGATATAATGCCATTGAAGTGGGTTATGAGAAGATTGGATCAAAATATACAGAGGCTTCAAGATTACTTGGAAATGGAGTGACCAAGACGTTTTTTAAAGTAGAACTCCCGCTGATTAAAGGTGCTGTATTAAGTGGGTTTATTTTGACATTTGTAGAGATTTGTAAAGAGCTACCATTAGTTTTATTATTAAGACCATTCAATTTTGAAACGCTGGCTACGAAAACCTATCAGTATGCAAAAGACGAGATGATTCATGAAGCGTCCATTCCATCTTTAATGATTATTGGCCTTAGTGCTTTGTCTGTCATCGTTTTCCATTTGATTGATAAGAGGGTGAAACAATGAAAATTCTAGAAATACAGGATCTCACATTTTCCTTTTCACGAGTTCAGGAACCGGTCATAAAGGATTTATCCTTTATTGTTAAAAAGGGTGAAACAGTAGGTATCCTTGGTCCAAGCGGGAGCGGGAAAAGCACACTTCTTCGTCTTATAGCAGGTCTTGAAATGCCTAATAGTGGCAGTATATCAATAGCAGGTACATCAGTTGTAAACGATGCATTATTCGTTCAACCAGAAAACCGAGGAGTGGGGATGGTATTTCAGGATTACGCTTTGTTTCCCCATATGACTGTCAAGGGTAATATATTATTTGGTCTTTCGAAAATATCAAGAAAAGACCGCACTTCTCGTTTAAAAGAAATGCTTCAACTTGTACAAATGGAGGAATTCGAAAAGAGGTATCCTCATGAATTAAGTGGGGGGCAGCAGCAAAGGATTGCCCTAGCTCGGGCTCTTGCCCCAAAACCAAAGCTGTTGTTAATGGATGAACCTTTCAGTAATCTTGATGCCGATTTAAAAGAGTCCATTCGTGCAGACCTAGGATCGATTTTGAAGAAGGCAGAAATGACCTGTATTATCGTGACTCATGACCGAAAAGATGTGGATGCGATTTGCGATCGAAATATCATGTTGGGGCAAAAGAACACGGCCTTTTTTCAAGAAAAAATAATTACAATTCAATAGGGTAAGTTAGGAAATAAATCCCATGATCGTTTGGGTGGGGAATTTTCCAATACAATTTATCCGTTGCTACTTTCGCATGTAAATGATACCAATATAAAAAATATTGTTTGTCTGTTTATTTGATGTTAATATTTTATTGATTTAAAAATTTTATAAATAATTGGATTGTTACTGTTAAATCAGGCAAAACCTAAAATTAACTTTATTTATTATGTTAATTTTAGGTTTTTTATTTTTTTTTGAGGTGATTGACATGAAAATTGCAAAAGTGATCAACAACAATGTCATTAGTGTCACCGATTCCCATAATAAAGAGCTTGTGATTATGGGGAGAGGGATTGCGTTTCAAAAGAGGCCAGGCGACCTTGTGGACGAAACAAAGATCGAGAAGATTTTTAAATTAGATGATAAGGACATCTCTGAAAAATTTAAAATGCTCTTGTATGATGTTCCAATGGAATACATGGATATTTCTGAGCGGATTATTTCTTATACGAAAAACAAACTTGGTAGGAATTTGAATGATAGCATCTATGTATCATTAACCGATCATATTAACTTTGCGATTGAGAGAGCTCATAAAGGTTTACAAATTTCTAATCCGTTACTTTGGGAAATCAAACGAATTTATGCTGAAGAATATGCAATCGGTTTAAAGGCAATAACGATGATTAAAGAAACGCTTGGAATTATTCTTCCTGAGGATGAAGCGGGCTTTATTACGATGCATATTGTCAATGCTGAGCTAAATGAAGAAATGCCAAATGTCGTTAACATGACCAAATTAATTCAAGATATTTTAAATATCGTTAAATATCATTTTAAAATTGAAATTGATGAGGAATCCTTAAACTATTTCCGTTTTTTAACCCATCTCAAGTTTTTTACACAGCGGTTATATGCGGATACTCCCCACAATAATGAAGATGATTTTTTATATAAGATGGTCAAAGAGAAAAATACAGAAGCATTTGCGTGTGTGGAGAAAATTAGGGACTTTATCGAAAAAACTCATAAATATAAGTTAACAAAAGAAGAGATAGCCTACCTCACGATTCATATTGAACGAGTGGTAAATCGCTCCTGAAAAATTATAGTAAGAAAGCGTTGACACTTTATGAAAGCGCATGCTAATATGATTTTACAAATTAATATTAATTTATTAGGATTGTTACTGATTAAGCAGGCAAAACCTAAATTGTAGTACCAAACTTCTTTTATGTGTTTGGTTTACAATTTAGGTTTTTTTATTTCTTACATTGAATTACAGTTGTAGGTGGTGGCCAACACTTACAAGTGGTTATGTAAAATTTCATATTTTTAACAGGATTGTTACTGGTAAAGCAGGCAAAACCTGAGGAAGATGAATGGGTATTTTTACACCGTATCCATGTCTTGTTCCTCAGGTTATTTTTTTACAAAAAATCAGGAGGTATCACCATGGACTACAAAAAAACAGCAATAAGTATTCTTGAATTAGTCGGTGGAGAAGAAAACGTTCAAAATGTTATTCATTGTATGACCAGATTACGCTTTAATTTACATGATAAAAGCAAGGTAGACCGCAAACGTTTAGAAAAGGTTCCTGGCATCATGGGAACAAATGTAAGCGGTGACCAGTTCCAAATCATTGTCGGAAATGATGTTCCAAAAGTATATAACGCTATTTTAGAAAACAGCTCAATTAAAGTCGATAGCAAGTCCAAGCAATCTGGGAAAAAACAAAATCCAATCAATGCCATGTTCGATGTCATTTCCGGTGCGTTCACACCACTTCTCCCTGCGATTGCTGGTGCCGGTATGATCAAAGGGATTCTAGCAATCGCAATTGCTTTCGGATGGACAACGAGTACGAGCCAATTATATACCATCTTAAATGCTATTGGTGACGGAGCCTTTTACTTCTTGCCGATTCTTTTAGCAGTAAGTGCAGCAAGAAAATTTGGCAGCAACATTTATGTAGCAGGTGCTATAGCTGCAGCCCTCCTGCACCCAACCTTAACAGCTTTATTAAGTGCTGGTGAACCGATTCATTTCTTAGGTATTCCAGTTACCGCGGTTACTTATTCTTCAACCGTTATTCCTATTTTATTAGCAATTTGGATTGCTTCTTATGTTGAAAAATGGGTGGATCGTATTATACCTGACATGTTTAAACTAATTTTAGTACCAACGATTACTATCTTAATCATTGTACCCGTTACATTAATTGCAGTTGGTCCACTTGGTTCTATTATCGGAAATTGGCTTTCTGTAGCGATTGAGGCATTATTCAAATACGGATGGATTTTTGCAGGTTTAATCTTGGGAGGTACTTTCTCATTAATCATTATGACAGGAATGCACTATGCATTTACCCCAATTGTCATGAACAATCTTGCAACTAAAGGATATGACTTTATCTTACCGGCTATGTTTGCGGCAAACATGGGGCAAGCAGGAGCGGCATTTGCAGTGTCTTTACGTTCAAAAAATTTATCATTTAAATCTTTAGCAATGACAACTAGTATAACTGCACTTATGGGTATTACAGAACCAGCGATGTATGGAGTTAACATGCGCCTAAAGAAGCCATTTATTGGTGGATTAATTGGTGGTGCTGTCGGTGGAGCATACTATAGTGCTGTTGGAGTAAAATATTTCATTCTTGGCGGTAATGTTGGTTTACCAGGTGTTACTTCTTTTATCGGCTCAACATTTTTATTAGCTATTATTGGATTGCCAATTGCCTTTGTGGCAGCTGCCATCGCTACTTTTATCCTAGGATTTAAGGATTTAGAGAGTGAAGAAGGCCAAGATTCTGAAACTGCAGAAGGAACAACTACAACTGATACTAAGTCTGAATTAGTAGTAGCGGCAGAAAAGGTATTCAGCCCAATAAAAGGTGAAGTGAAGGCTTTAAGTGAAGTAAATGATCCAACGTTCTCTACAGAAATTATGGGTAAAGGTTTAGCAATCATGCCTCAAGAAGGTAAAGTGGTTTCACCTGTTACTGGAAGAGTAACGACTATTTTTAAAACGAAGCATGCAATTGGTATTACAAGCGATAATGGTGCTGAAATCCTAATCCATGTTGGATTGGAAACAGTAAGACTCGAAGGTAAACATTTCACAGCATATGTGAAGGATGGCGATTTTGTTGATGTGGGTCAAACTCTTGTGACATTTGATATGGATGCCATTAAAGCAGAAGGGTATGACTTAATAACCCCAGTTATCATTACAAATCCTGATCGCTATCAGATTATTAAACCAGTAAAAAAAGGAGACATTAACGCAAGTGAAGCATTCTTAGCATTACAGTAATGAAAATAAACTAGAGGTGGATAATTATGAATCGTAAATTTCCAGAAGGTTTTTTATGGGGCGGAGCAACCGCTGCAAACCAATTAGAAGGAGCTTATCAAGAAGGGGGAAAAGGATTAAATCTTGCCGATGTGCTTCCAGGCGGAAAAGTTCGGTTAGAAATTCTTATGAAACCCGGTTTTAATTATGAGATAGACCAAAGTAAGTACCATTATCCAAACCACGAAGGTATTGATTTTTACCATCGTTATAAGGAAGATATTGCTCTTTTTAAAGAAATGGGTTTTAAGGTATTCCGTATGTCGATTGCTTGGTCACGTATTTTCCCAAGAGGGGACGAAGAAACTCCCAATGAGGATGGGTTAGCTTTTTATGACCGTGTATTTGATGAGTTGCTCAAAAATGGCATTGAACCAGTCGTAACAATTTCGCATTATGAAACACCTTTACATCTTATTAAAGAATATGGTGCTTGGAAAAATCGAAAACTCATTGGATTTTTTGAGCGATATGTAAGAACCATTTTTAATCGCTATAAAAATAAAGTGAAGTATTGGATGACGTTTAATGAAATTAATGGAGCGACCCACTTTCCACTTTTTGGTTTGGGCTTTTCAGCTTCAAGCGAAGAAGCTCGTTTACAAGAAAGTTTCCAAGGACTTCATCATCAATTTGTGGCGAGTGCTTTAGCTGTAAAAATAGGACACGAAATCATTCCGGGGTCTCAAATTGGATGTATGCTTATTTATGCACCAGTGTATTCCTTCGATAGCAACCCAGAAAATGTTATGCATACGATAAGAGAAGAGCAAATCTTTAATTACTATTGTGGAGATGTCCAAGTTCGTGGTGAATATCCTGCTTTTGCCGAGCGTTACTTTAAGGAAAATGGTATTCAATTAGACATTCAAGACGGTGATTTGGACATTATTAAAGAAGGTACAGTAGATTATATTGGCTTTAGTTACTACATGTCTCGTACTGAAAAGAAAGTAAAAACTCAAGAAGAAAGTACTGCTGGTAATATTATCGGTGGGGTGAAAAATCCATTCCTTAAAGCAAGTGATTGGGGTTGGGAAATTGATCCAGAAGGACTTCGAATCTCATTAAACAAACTATATGACCGCTATCGAATACCTTTATTTATTGTGGAAAATGGACTAGGAGCAAAGGATCAAGTAGAAGCAGATGGCTCCATCAACGATGATTATCGCATTGATTATTTGAGAGACCATATTCAAGCGATGGCAGAAGCGATTGAAGATGGTGTTGACTTAATCGGATATACACCTTGGGGATGTATCGACCTAGTAAGTGCCTCTTCGGGTGAAATGTCTAAACGCTATGGATTTATTTATGTGGACAAGCATGATGATGGCAGTGGTTCATTAGAACGCAGCAGAAAAAAATCTTTCTACTGGTTTAAAGATGTTATTGCCTCTAATGGTGAACAGCTTTAACACTAATGTATGCCGGTTAGCCGTTAATGGCTTCCGGCATTTCTTTTGAAAAAATAATTCTAGTGGAGGTTCCAAAATATGAAACACAATCAACTTAAACCATTCCCAGCGGAATTTTTCTGGGGAGGTTCAACATCAGCTTACCAGATTGAAGGAGCTTGGAATGAAGATGGGAAGGGCCCATCTGTTATCGATATGGCGAAACATCCTGAAGGAACTACTGATTTTAAGGTAGCAAGCGACCATTACCATCACTACAAAGAAGATATTGCTTTATTAGCCGAAATGGGTTTCAAAGCTTATCGCTTTTCAATTGCTTGGACAAGAATTTTCCCAAATGGTACAGGAGAAGTGAACCAGAAGGGAATCGAATTTTACAATAACTTGATTAATGAAATCATCTCCCATGGAATTGAACCAATTGTGACAATGTATCATTTTGATTTGCCATATGCACTTCAGCAAAAAGGCGGATGGTCAAAACGGGAAACGATTGATGCATTTGAAGTCTATGCCAAAACGTTGTTTGAAAACTTCGGTGATCGCGTGAACTATTGGTTAACAATAAATGAACAAAATATGATGATTTTACACGGTGATGCGATTGGAACCGTTGATCCTAATCTAGAAAACCCAAAGAAGGAGCTATATCAACAAAATCATCACATGCTTGTTGCACAAGCGAAAGCGATGAATATGTGTCATCAAATGCTTCCAAATGCAAAAATTGGGCCTGCACCGAATATAGTATCCATTTATCCAGCTAGCTCCAAGCCAGAGGATATTATGGCAGCCCACAATTATTCCGCCATTCGCAATTGGCTGTATTTAGACATGGCTGTTTTTGGTCGCTATAATAGCACTGCTTGGAATTATTTTGAGGAAAAAGGTTATGTCCCAACAATTCTTGAAGGTGATATGGAAGTTCTAGCAAGTGCAAAACCCGATTTTATTGCTTTCAATTACTATACTTCACAAACCGTTGCGGCAAGTGAAGGAGATGGTTCCGATGTCAATCATACCGGAGACCAGCATATCACCATCGGGGAGTCTGGTATCTATAAAGGTGCAACTAATCCTAATCTAAAAAAGAATGAATTTGGCTGGGAAATTGACCCTGTTGGTTTTAGAAATACATTAAGAGAAATCTATGACCGTTATAACCTTCCGCTTATTATTACAGAAAATGGTTTAGGAGCTTTTGATAAGTTAGATGAAGGTAATGTGGTAAATGACCCTTACCGGATAGATTTCTTAAGGGAACATATTGAGCAGATGCAGCTTGCCATCACAGATGGTGTTGAGGTGTTTGGTTTTTGCCCATGGTCAGCAATAGACTTAATCAGTACACATCAAGGATGTAGCAAGCGCTATGGGTTTATTTTTGTAAATCGTGATGAATTTGATGTAAAAGATTTACGCCGTATTCGCAAGCAAAGTTTTTATTGGTATAAAGAGCTGATTGCTACGAACGGAGAGAAATTAAAATAATCTATTAAAAGAGTTTGTCCAAGAGAAGGGCAAACTCTGTTTTGATAGTCTTGGATCATTGAAAATTATCACCAGAATCTCATTTATTGTTACATACACTCTATTCTTATGAAGTGCATCTTTCTAAAAAGGTGCTATCGGGTGGGATGCGGTAGTGTCATGAATCATGATTAGAATGTCATATGTGAGGCGTAGTGGTATTTCTATGATTTCATCTTCTACTGTGGCTTCAGTCGCCACTGCTAGGATATTTCGAACCTGGTGGTCCTGGTTGAGCCAGGCGCGTGCAGGATTGTTCACGGTGCGCATGTCAAGCATGTAATTGGGGAATTGCACCCGACCGAGTACCTTTTCGGCATTTTCCGGCGGGGGAGGGCCGACAGTGAACTTCGTCAAATCTCCAGTGTTTTCATCGATAGCGATGAATGAACCTTGGTAGAAGAAGAGGCCGAGATTCACATAGCCAGGGCCAAGGATTTGCTGCAGCCAGGTTCCTTGCGTCTTGTAATCCTCGGGGTTATGGCCAATGTGGGCGTTGTGGGCAGATATAAGGGTTTTGCTGTTCTTGTGGCGATACCACCAGATGGTGTTTTCGGCCATTGCCTGATCACGGGGTATCCAGTATTCTTCGGTTGCGTGTGTCCTGGCGATCCAGACGACTACAGTTGCCTGTTGTTCGGCCCAGTCCGCCTCCTCCGGGTCAGCACCCCGGCGCAATCTCTTCACTAGTCGCAGGGCCTCTTCCGCCTGGCGCTGCACTTGTTGGCGCTCCCTTTCGGGACGGGCGTCGTAGCTACGCTGCCATGTGCTGAAGTCCGTGGTGGGTATCAGACCATCGTACAAGTCCCTGAGTTTTGGTACCAGTTCCGAGTGGCCGCGTTCCTGGACGTAGTTGAAGATGTCATCAAAGATCCGGATGTGAGGGAAATATACGTCATTTCCCATGAACTGCAATTGCCTGCATTGCGGATACTTCTTGTTGTACTGGCGCATCCACTCGATAAGTTCCAAATATTCTTCGGTGGCGAACAGTCGATAATTCCGGAGAAATTCTTGCTGCATGATTTCGACGGGGTTTCCCTTGCCATATAGGACGTAGTCGTTGAGCTGAAGGCCTGTACCCCAGTTTAGCTCTAACATGAATGTGGTGAACCCTTTTTCTTCAACCAAGTACTTGAAGAACCGGTGTTTGAGGGTAAAGAACTCGTGCGTACCATGAGTCCCCTCACCCATGCCAACCACAGGGGCGTTTCCAATCATCCTGTCAAGCGGGTACAAATCACGTAGGCTGCCGTACGGTTCGGTGGACAGCAACGGATATGCGCTACGGTTGAGAGTGCGGACTACGGAATCATTATTTGGTTTATTATACATATTGATAGCTCCTTTCAAGATTTCAACATATTTTATGTTTTAGTACACAGAATGTACTATATTTAATAGAAAATGTACTTTAGCTTATAGATGCGATGTACTTTGGCACAACAAAAGAAGGCAACTAACCCTCATGGGCGTTGCCTTCATACGTTTCTTGCAATTATTTAGAGTTTATAAAAATTAGTCTTCCTTCAAATGATCAACAAGACGACCTAATAATTCACTTAAAATCAACAGTTCTTGCTCATTGTAAATATGATAAGATTTGCTATTAAATTCATTTCGTGATGAACTTAATTGTTCGTAAACTCGTTGTCCCGTTTCGGTCATTTTCACCCGTGTGCGTCGTTTATCTTCAGGGTCTGTAAATAACGCAACTAGATTTGCCTGCTGCATGCGATTAATCATTCCGGTCATATTTTGTTTTGTTACTAGTGTTTCCTCTTTTAATTCTCCAATTGATATATCTCCCTTATTTATAATGGTTCTTAAAATAACCCATTGTTGTATGCTATTAAGGCCGACATCGGCGACCATTTTTGCTCCATATCTGCTAAAAAGATTTGATATCCTTAGGAAATCTAAAGTTATATTCGTTTTTAAACTTTCCATCATAACCTCCTGGTCTGGAAAAGAATTTCAATAGTTATTTGTTTATTGTAATAAGGTAAATATTATTAGTCAACTTATTGACTAATTGTGGATGAGAGATTAAACTAGTTTAGTCAATAACTTGACTAATTGAGAGGGTCAAATTATGTAGACTTTTATTATAGGAGATGAATAGGATGCCAAAAACAACTACGAATCGCAAGATGGTAACCATCGCTATGCTGGTTGCTATCCTATTAGTTGCTATAGATGTCACAGTTGTAAGTACCGCAATGCCGCAGATTGTTAGCGACCTCAGCGGTTTAAAATTAATCAGCTGGGTATTTGCAATCTACACACTTACTACTTCCGTAACAACACCGATTTACGGAAAATTAGCAGATTTATTCGGTCGAAAGAAAGTCTTTATTTTTGGGGTTATATTATTCGTCCTTGGTTCGATGCTTTCTGGAGCAGCACAGACGATGACTCAATTAATCTGGTTCCGTGCCTTTCAAGGAATTGGAGCAGGAGCAGTAATGCCGCTCACCTTTACGATTATTGGCGATCTCTACCCTGGAGAACAGCGGGCAAAGATGCAGGGAGTATTTAGTTCAGTCTGGGGAATTGCAGGCCTCCTTGGCCCATTAGTAGGCGGTTTCTTTGTGGACCAAATCAGTTGGCGCTGGATTTTTTATATTAATTTGCCGGTTGGGATAGTTTCTCTTTTGTTAATCACGATCTTTTTCCATGAAACGGTTGAATTGACCAAGGGTCGTAAAATTGATTATCTTGGTGCGATTACTTTTACAATTGGAATTTCAACTCTTTTATATGCGCTTCTTAATGCTGGTCCAGGGCAGACGTATGCATGGAATTCGTTGCCGATTTATACATTATTGGCTGTTTCAGTTCTCTTTTTAGTGTTGTTTGGCTATGTTGAAACAAAAGTTGAGGAACCAATGCTTCCGCCATCATTATTCCGAATTCCCGTGATTCTAGTTTCAAATTTAATGGGTTTTCTAGCAAGTGCGGTTTTAATTGGGGTTAATGTTTATTTGCCGATGTGGATTCAAACCATTCTAGGTCATAGTGCGACGAGTTCAGGATTTACGTTAATGCCAATGTCGATCGCCTGGCCTTTGGGTGCGACAATTGCCGGACGTTATATGTATAAAATTGGCTCTAAATTTACAGCAATTATTGGGGCAGTTTTGATTACCCTCGGTGGAACATGGTTACTTGCCGTTGAGCTTGGCTCTCCGTACTGGTATTTTGTTGGAATTATGATTGTGGTTGGTCTTGGGATGGGCTATGCCATGACTCCAACAACCGTTCTTGTTCAATCAGCGGTTGGTTGGCAGATGCGTGGAGCGGCAACCGCTTCAAACTCATTTACTAGGTCAATTGGACAAACGATTGGGGTCGCTGTTTTTGGAACGATTTTTAACAATTCATTGATTTCTTTTGGAAAAGAACATGCGAAAGGTACTTTGGGTAGCGGCAATATTAGTAATCTCATAGGCTCGGACTCGTTTAATAATCTTCCTGCCGCTGCAATGGATATGATCCGTGAGGCAATGGCTAATGGTATGCACCTAGTGTTTATTCTCGTATTCTTTATCGCGATAGCAAATCTGTTGATGACACTATTTCTTCCTTCACACAAGAAGGTAATGGAACAGCAAAAGCAGGTTCAACATTCATAACAGAAATTGCTATTTTCAATGAATATGAGTAAGAATGAAAGAAAAAAGCTGCCAGTGCTGGCAGCTTTTTTGCTAGACAGTATTAAACAATACTGTTGTTTTCACTGTGTTTGAAAGGTTATAAGTATATTCCCACAATTTCGAATGTTTAACAGAAATTTCACAAGGATTATTGAGATTAATAGCGAAATTTGAAAGTGAAAGTCATTTTTTGATGTGGATTGTTTGAAAATTCTAATTCTTAAGGGCAATTATAAATGGATATTTAATAGAGTTCTTTTGATCGACACGGTATGGCAGACAGAATCAAGATTCCGGAAGGATTGAAAATTTTACCGAAGGAAGAAGATGATGATGATGCTTGAAATTCGATCGGCACTAAGAAAATGGAGTTTGCAGGGAAGTCAGAGCTTATGGAAATAACAATCGTGGATTTTATTTCTGAATTGAGTGTTTATCCGGCTTTAATCATCACAACTGTACTGACCTTAGGTGTGATTATTGTTAATGGGTGGACAGATGCTCCCAACGCAATCGCCACCTGTGTTTCCACGCGTGCAATGAAGCCGGGATCGGCAATTCTCATGGCAGCAGTGTTTAACCTGTTTGGTGTAATTGCTATGACAATTGTTAATCAAAAGGTGGCTGAGACCATTTACAATATGGTTGATTTCCGCGGTAATGTAAATGATGCATTAGTCGCGTTATGTGCGGCAATGACAGCAATTGTGCTCTGGGCAGTTTTAGCGTGGATATTTGGTATTCCAACAAGTGAGAGCCATGCATTAATTGCCGGGCTTTCCGGAGCAGCTATCGCTTTACAGGGAGGATTCTCTGGAATTAATGGCAGTGAGTGGGTCAAGGTTCTCTACGGATTAGTTCTTTCCACCGTCCTTGGATTTGTGATGGGATTTGTAGTGGTAAAGTTTGTTGAACTAGTATGTAGAGGAATAAATCGTCACAAAACAAGCGGCTTTTTTGAAAAAGCCCAAATTATGTCAGCAGCAGGAATGGCTTTTATGCATGGTGCACAGGATGGTCAAAAATTCATTGGTGTATTCTTGCTTGGAATGTTTCTTGCGAAGGGCCAGGCGCAAACTGGCGAAGTGGTCATTCCGATATGGCTCATGGTACTTTGTGCTGCCGTTATGGGGATTGGAACATCAATTGGTGGATATCGCATTATCAAATCTGTAGGCATGGACATGGTCAAATTGAAGAAATACCAAGGTTTTTCTTCCGATTTTGCAGGGGGTATGTGTTTATTCCTTTCAACTATCAGCGGTATACCAGTCTCTACCACACATGTAAAAACCACCGCAATTATGGGCGTTGGAGCAGCAAAGAATATCAGGGATATCAATTTGGGAATTGTTCGTGAAATGGTATTAACCTGGGTTCTCACATTCCCATGCTGTGGTTTGGTCGGATACATGATCGCAAAGTTGTTTTTGTGGTTTTTTTAAAAAGGGAAATAGTGAAACTGAATAAAGTGGATAAATGAATAAAAGGGTGCAGCTTGTTATTTCAGCTATTAAGGTTAGTGGGTTATTGAACGCTCATTTGATCCTTAAAAATTGATGGTGACAAGCTTTTTATATTGTGACAGTTATTGAACCGAGGTGACGAATAAATGGAAGAGAAACTAATTGCTCCATGCGGGATGAACTGCAGCATCTGTGTAAGTTTTTTAGCGAAAAAATATGACCTGAACAAAAAAGGTTTTAAGAAGACGTATTGCGCCGGCTGCCTAGATAGTGGTAGAAACTGTACCTTAAAAAAACATTGTGGGTTGCTTTGGAAAGGGCTCGTGCGGTTTTGTCATGAATGCGGCGTTTTTCCCTGCAGTCAACTGAAAGCTCTCGATAAGCGTTACCGCACCAAGTATCATATGAGCATGCTCGAAAACCTCGAATTTATCAAAGAACATGGCACCGAGAGTTTCTTGGTGCAGGAAGAGGAAAAGTGGTGCTGTCCTGAGTGCGGAGAGTTCATATGCTGCCATAACGGACTGTGCTTGAATTGCGACCTTGATAAGCTACGTAAGAATAAAAAGTTCCGCTGGGAAGAAGAAGATTTATAGAGATGGAAATCATATTTATAGAGGAAACCCCATAATGTTTGTTAATGGAAAATATTATAGTTGCATAATAAAAAAATATGTGATAATCTTTTTATGTAATCGGTTACATATTAGGGGTGAAACGAAATGGCTACTATACGAGATGTTGCAAAAAGAGCTGGAGTATCTGTAGCTACAGTTTCCAGAGCCTTAAATGATAATGGATATGTTCATGAAGAGACTAGAAAACTAATTAATCAAGCGATTCAGGAATTGAATTATCAACCAAATGAAGTGGCAAGATCATTATATAAGAAAAAATCAATGTTAATTGGTTTATTGCTTCCGGATATTCGAAATCCATTTTTTCCTGAGTTAGCACGTGGTGTTGAAGACACGATGCAGGAACATGGCCTTCGGCTGATTATTGGCAATGCGGATGAGAAACCGGAAAAAGAGATTGATTATATTCAAACGTTTAAACAAAATAATGTAATCGGTCTCATTACAGCAACGAATCAAACCGATACCAATCATTATGAAAATCTAACCTTCCCAGTCGTATTTCTTGACCGGATTTCCAAACAATATCCTTCTGTTTATGCAGATGGATTAACAGGTGGGAAATTGGCAGCAAAAGAAATCATCAGAAGGGGAAGCAAGCGGATTACGTTGCTTAGAGGGCCGATGGAATTAACTACAGCCCAAGACCGCTTTAAAGGGGCAATAGATGAGCTTTGTAATTCCAATGTTCATTTTAATGTAATGACCACTGCGTCGTTTACTTTTGCTGATGCTGAAAAAACGGCACAGGAACTATTTGAAAAGTTTCCTGAAACAGATGGAGTGATTGCCGGCAATGACCTTGGTGCTGCAGCCATTCTACATGAGGCATTAAGAAGAGGCATTTCCATTCCAGATGAACTGCAAATAATCGGATATGATGATATCCCCTTAAGCAGTTTGCTTTACCCGCCTTTGTCGACGATTAGACAGCCAGCGTATGATATGGGAAAAGAAGCTGCAAAACTATTAATTGCAATTATTAATAATGAGATTATTGAGCATAAAAATATTCAATTGCCTGTTACATTTATCGAAAGGCAATCGACTCGAAAGGTTGAGGACAATGGCTAAAATAACAGTAATCGGAAGTTCATCGATGGATTTAGTTGTTACCGCTCCCAAACGACCAAGTAAAGGTGAAACGATTTTGGGAGAATCATTTAAAACGGTGCCTGGTGGAAAAGGGGCAAACCAAGCTGTTGCTGCTGCTAGGTTGGGGGCAGAAGTCTATATGGTTGGCTGTGTAGGGGATGATGCATTCGGAACAGAAATACTGGAGAATTTCAAGAAAAATAATGTGTTAACGGCCTTTGTGGAACCGGTTACAGATATAGAAAGTGGTACAGCACATATTACCCTTGCTGAAGGTGATAATAGCATTATTGTGGTAAAAGGAGCAAATGATTATGTAACACCTGAATTTGTTGAAAAAGCTCTCGATGTTATTCAAGAATCTGATATTGTTCTTATTCAGCAGGAAATCCCTGAAGAAACAGTTGAATATGTCAGCGAGAAATGCCGACAATTCGGGGTACGACTCTTATTAAACCCCGCTCCTGCACGACCAATAAGCAAGGAAGTAATCGAAAAGGCAACCTATATTACACCAAATGAGCTGGAAGCATCAGTCCTTTTTGAAAATAAAGCATTGCACGAGACATTAAAAAAGTATCCAAATAAAGTATTTATCACTGAAGGCAAAAACGGAGTCCGCTTCCATAATGGCGAAAAAGAGGTAGTGGTTCCTTCCTATCCGGTTGAAGCTGTGGATACAACAGGTGCTGGAGATACTTTTAACGCAGCTTTCGCTGTTGCGCTTGCTGAGGGAAAAAGTTTTGAAGAGAGTGTTCAATTTGCCAATCGTGCCGCATCACTATCAGTCACCAAGTTTGGGGCACAGGGCGGAATGCCAACACGAGAAGCAGTAGAGGAGAGCATGTAGAATGAAACGCCATGGGATATTAAACAGTCATATTACTAAAGTCTTAGCAGATCTTGGTCATACAGATTTTATTGTCATCGCTGATGCGGGATTACCGATTCCAGATGGAGTTACCCGAATTGATTTAGCTCTTAAACCAGGATTGCCATCATTTAAAGCGGTTTTAGACGCAGTTTGTGACGATATGGTAGTCGAAAAGTGCATTGTGGCATCGGAAATAGAAGTTGGAAATCCTAATATAGAAAAATTTTTAAAAGAAAAATTTGTTGATATTGATATGGAACGGGTTACACACGAAAGTTTTAAGGAACTGACAAAAAAGGCTAAGGCCGTCATTCGTACTGGTGAAATTACACCATATGCGAACTGCATTTTACAATCAGGTGTGTTCTTTTAATAAATCGAGGTGAAAAAAATGCGAGTTTCGATGCAGAACATCTATAAAGCCTTTGGATCTAATCAAGTGTTAACGGGGGTTAATTTTGAATTGTTGGATGGAGAAGTCCACGCGTTAATGGGTGAAAATGGGGCTGGTAAATCAACGATGATGAATGTACTGACAGGACTTCATTCTCGCGATAAGGGCACCATTATGATTGATGGGAAAGAGACCTATTTTAAAAATCCGAAAGAAGCCGAGCAAAACGGTATTACGTTTATCCATCAAGAATTAAATGTTTGGCCAGATATGACGGTGTTAGAAAATCTATTTATCGGTAAAGAACTGAAAAGCTCACTTGGCCTACTTAAAATGAAGGAAATGAGGGCACTTGCAAAGAAACAGTTTGACCGATTAATGGTTACGATTCCTTTGGATAAAGAAGCTGGCAGCTGTTCAGTTGGAGAGCAGCAGATGATTGAGATTGCCAAGGCCTTGATGACGGATGCCAAGGTTATTATCATGGACGAGCCAACAGCAGCGTTGACCGAAAGAGAAATCAACAAGCTTTTTGAAATCATTACCTCATTGAAAAAAGAAGGGGTATCAATTGTTTATATTTCACACCGTATGGAAGAAATTTTTGCCATTTGTGATCGAATCACCGTTATGAGAGATGGTAAAACAGTAGATACGAAAGCCATTCGTGATACGAACTTTGATGAGGTCGTAAAGAAGATGGTAGGCCGCGAATTGACAGACAGATTCCCAAAACGTGACTCCAAGCCGGGTGAAATGGTACTTGATGTCAAAGGTTTATCAAAATGCGGAGTATTCCAGGATGTGAATTTTTCGGTCCGTTCAGGAGAAATTGTTGGTATTTCGGGACTAATGGGTGCTGGAAGAACGGAAATTATGCGGGCGATCTTTGGCCTCGATTCATTTGATAGTGGCGATATTTGGCTGAATGGAGAGAAACTCGCTATCAAAACACCTGACCAGGCTGTAAAGGCTGGAATTGGGTTTATCACGGAAGACCGTAAGGACGAAGGTTTAATTTTAGATTTCTCGATAAAGGATAATATCGTTTTGCCATCATTATTTAGCTTTGCGCCTAAGGGCATTATTAATCAAAATAGCGAAAATGATTTTGTTAACATGCTGATAAAACGCCTGACCGTAAAAACAGAATCTGCGGATATTGCTGTTGGAAATCTGTCAGGAGGAAATCAACAAAAAGTCGTGATAGCAAAATGGATTGGAATTAGTCCGAAAGTGCTCATCTTAGATGAACCAACAAGAGGGGTAGACGTCGGCGCAAAAAGGGAAATCTATCAGCTCATGAATGAACTGACGGATCGAGGCGTGGCAATCATTATGGTTTCATCCGAGTTACCGGAAGTTTTGGGAATGAGCGACCGAATTCTTGTTGTTCATGAAGGTAAAATTAGCGGCGAATTGATAAATAGTGAAGCAACTCAGGAAAAGATTATGACATTGGCAACGGGAGGTCAATGAGATGAATGCAACCAATGAAACTGCAAAAGCAGGCAAAGGGAATTTTTTAAATACAATGACACAAAAGCTGGGGCCTTTACTCGGACTTATCATCTTATTTGTTATTGTTTCAGTGTTAAACCCAAGTTTCTTAGAGCCTTTAAACATATTAAACCTTTTGCGACAAGTAGCTATTAATGCCCTGATTGCGTTTGGGATGACATTTGTTATTTTAACCGGAGGAATTGATCTATCAGTAGGGGCTATTCTTGCTCTATCAAGTGCTTTAACTGCGGGTATGATTGTGTCTGGCCTTGACCCAATCTTGGCGATTATCGTCGGCTGTTTATTAGGTGGAATCATGGGAATGGTTAATGGACTCATGATTACAAAAGGAAAAATGGCACCATTCATTGCAACATTGGCAACAATGACTGTTTTTAGAGGTTTGACTCTTGTTTATACAGATGGAAATCCAATTACTGGACTTGGTGATAACTATTTATTCCAACTATTTGGACGAGGATATTTTTTAGGAATACCGGTTCCTGCTATTACTATGATTATTATGTTTGTACTGTTGTATATTATTCTCCATAAAACACCATTTGGTCGGAAAACTTATGCAATTGGTGGTAACGAAAAAGCGGCAATCATTTCAGGTATTAAGGTGCCAAATGTTAAGGTAATGATTTATGGTCTATCCGGTTTACTAGCTGCCTTAGCAGGAGCCATTTTAACCTCACGATTGAATTCCGCCCAACCAACAGCGGGTACATCTTATGAATTGGATGCGATTGCTGCGGTAGTTTTAGGCGGGACAAGCTTATCCGGCGGGAAGGGCAGGATATTTGGAACACTAATTGGTGCCTTAATTATTGGTACGTTAAACAACGGCTTGAATCTTCTGGGTGTATCTTCATTTTATCAAATGGTAGTAAAAGGGATTGTTATTGCGATTGCTGTATTACTTGACCGGAAGAAATCGGCATAAGGAGCGAATTTTTTATGAAAAAATTAGCTGTATTATTCATATCACTGTCACTATTGTTTTTGGGTGCTTGTTCCATGCAGCCGCCTGAATGGGCAAAACCAGCGGAAAAAGACGATTTGAAAGATATTAAGATTGGCTTATCTGTTTCAACTTTAAATAATCCATTCTTCGTTTCGCTTAGAGATGGTGTTAAAAAGGAAGCAAAAGCCTTAGGAGTACAAATAAAAGTTGTCGATGCGCAAAACGACACCGCAAAGCAAATTAACGATGTTGAGGATTTAATTCAGCAGGGTGTCGACATCCTATTAATCAACCCTACTGATTCAGCAGCTATCTCCACAGCGGTTCAATCTGCAAACAACATTGGAATCCCAGTCGTTACGCTTGACCGTTCTGCTGAAAAAGGGAAAGTTGCAACGTTAGTGGCCTCAGATAACATTAAGGGTGGAGAAATGGCCGCAGAATACATTGTAAAGATGCTGGGCGAAAATGTCCAGGTAGCTGAACTTGAAGGTGTTCCAGGTGCTTCTGCAACACGTGAAAGAGGTAAGGGTTTCCATAATATCGCCGATAAGAAATTAAATGTGACAGCAAAACAATCTGCCGATTTCGATCGCACCAAGGGATTAACCGTGATGGAAAACCTGCTTCAATCAAACCCAGATATTAAGGCGGTTTTTGCTCATAATGATGAGATGGCATTGGGAGCAATTGAGGCCATCAATAGTTCGGGTAAAGATATCATGGTCATTGGTTTTGATGGAAATGATGATGCTTTAAATGCGATTAAAGCAGGAAAAATGGAAGCTACGGTTGCGCAGCAACCAGAGTTAATCGGTAAGCTTGCAGTAGACGCAGGCATCGACGTTCTTCAAGGAAAGAAAGTTGCAAAAAACATTCCTGCTCCACTTAAGTTAGTAGTAAAAGAATAAGCAAGATTTTTGGATTAACATCATTATTCATGAATATGAACCCTTTAAGCTTTTGGGCTTGAGGGGTTTATTTTGTTAGTGTATTTTGGTTAATGATTCTTTCTTCTCTTCTTCAAACAATCACATCTAAGTTGGAGCTGGTCCTTTCATCTACATCAATCTCCACCGCCACCTCCGTCGCAGCCACCGCTATCGGAGCTACCGTCACAGCTGCTATCAAACCAACTTCCACCAGAATCACTAGAAGACCACCAATTACTACTTTCAGAGCTGCTACTTTTTCTATTTTTACCTTTTACATTCCCTCTTGAAGAAGCATTAGTAGCAAACACAATTATAATAATAAAAATAATAAATAGAACTAAGCCCATTTCCATAGAACCTCCTTTGAAAAAACTATTATTATTTTCAAAAATGAAAGATATCATTAAGTCGAACTTTCTATCATAATAAAATTATACAATGAATTTTCCTTTTATTGTAAATAATTTGCGTAATTTTGTGATTTTTCATAAAAATACTATTCATATACAGTTAGGGGAAAATATTGTAGTACATGGATTTCCAATGAGCTAATATATTTAGTGATGGAGATAATGACAAAAATGATATTGTTAAATGAAAGATAGATAAAATACAGCATGAATCCAATAATGTGAGGTTGGTTGTGATGAAATTAGGTTTTATTAGTGATACACATGGTGGTTTTGAAAATACAGTACAAGCTTTGAGTCTGCTAGAGGGATCGGAGCACATTTATCACTTGGGCGATGTTTTATACCATGGACCGCGAAATGATCTTCCTAAAACATATAATCCGAAGAAATTAGCAGAAATTCTAAGGGGACGGACAGATATTCATTACGTCCGTGGAAATTGCGATGCAGATGTAGATGAAACTGTTACAGAACAAAATATTTCCCATAAATCCAGGATTGTTTCCTTCGATAATATAAAATTTTATCTTGTTCATGGGTATGAAGAGACGGAGGAGCAACGGATTGAAAAGGCTAAGGAGCTTGGCTGCCAGGTTGTTGTCTCAGGTCATACGCATGTTAAAGTGCTTGAGGAAAAACATGGGATAATTGTGTTAAATCCAGGCAGCACGACAATCCCGAAAGATGGCTCGAGCTCCTTTGCTGTTTATGAAAATGGCCAGATAGAACTTTGGGATATAGAAAGTAAATCGCAAATAAAAGTGTTGAAATTATAAGGAAGATTAGATGATACGTACCATGATGAAGAAGTCTATATCGATAATGGTATAGGCTTTTATCTGTGGGAATGTTAAACTTAGTTGTACAAAATTAGCTGGAGGAACTCCTTTGGATATTGTGATGACCTTTATGATTGTGTACAGCTAATTAAAAAACTAATAATAACCAGGATGAGGTTTAGATGACAAATAAAGATATTTTAATTAGATTAAGATATGCATTGGATATTAAAAATACTGATATGGTTGAGATTTTTAAACTGGGTGGCATTGAGCTAACGAAAGAGGAAGTCCTCCACATCCTAAAAAAAACAGATGACGAACTTGAGGATAATAAGAATGTCAATAACTCTACGTTAGAGTCATTTTTAAATGGTTTTATTATTTTTCATCGAGGAAAGCAGGAAACGAAGCCAGGCCAAACTGAAGGAAACGGACTCCCATCAAAAACAAACGAATGTGTTAATAATATGCTGATTAAGAAAGTAAAAATCGCACTTTCTCTTACAAGTGAAGATATTCTTGAAATTTTAAAATCAGCGGGAGTTACTGTAACAAAAGGAGAATTAAGTGCAATTTTGCGAAAAGTGGGACATAAGAATTATAAAGAATGTGGTGATCGTTACGCCCGAAATTTCTTAAAAGGTTTAACGATAAAATATCGAAGTTAATGTACCATCAGTGAATAAAGAGGCTGATCCTAATAAATCGTTTTTAGCGATTTTGGGGTCAGCCTTTTTCGTGTTTAGGGCCTACAAGAGTGGAAAAATCTAGTATCCTATATTTGCCAAATATCTAACTTTGAAGTAAGGAAGTTTTTGTAATATACTCATGTTGGGAGTAATTTTCTTTATTTTCCTAAAATAAAAACAATTCCAATACCTATAATTTGGGTCAGAAGCAGGTGATCCTGATGGATCTTATTAATCGTATTTTTCTAAAAGGTGATAAAGCACTCTATATGGAATTAAGCGCAATCAATATTAAGCGAATGATTTTCATGAGCCTAATAATGGGGTTGATTAATATTGCCCATATTATTGTATTTTGGCTTGATTTCCCGTCATCACCTAGGAATGTTGTTCAGTGGCATCAACTCATCATATTGATCCATGCATCGATGTTGGTAGTTAACGGGATTTTCTGTTTTGCATGCTTAATGATTGAAAAAAGACAAAGACAGAGAGATAAAATTGCCTTATTCGTCCAAGGGCTTTGTGTTTTTTTCAATCTTCTTTTTGGGATTTTTCTTTGTGTTAGTGATCAGCTCGTAACAACAAACATTAATCCGCTACTTGTGGCCTGTATCGGGGTTGGGGTTGTTGTGTTGATTCCCCCTGCAATTTCAGCGGTATTTTATCTTGTGACGTTTGTGTTATTTTATTATTTGGTAACATTGACACAGCACGTTCCTGACTTACTTGAACATGTAAGGGTGAATAGTGTTACTGCAACTGGGATGGGTTTCGGGGTTTCATGGATTCTTTGGAAAAATAATGTATTAAGAGCGAAGCAACAAAAAGTTATTGAAAACCAAAAGCGGGAGCTGGAGGAAAAGAATAAGTATCTTGAATACCTAGCAACCCGTGACCCACTAACAAAGCTGTATAATCGCGATTGCTTTAAAGAATTAGTGAATAAAGAAATTAACCGTACTAATCCCCAAAGTGAAGATGCTTGTATCGTTCTCTTGGATCTTGATTTTTTTAAAGATATCAATGATAACTTTGGGCATCCAGCTGGAGATATGGTAATTCAAGAAACAGCAAGAATTATAATTCATACTTTCAGGGATTCAGATATTACGGGGCGCCTAGGTGGAGAAGAATTTATTATTCTGCTCCCGCAAACAGATACTCAGGCTGGAAAAGAAATTGCCGAAAAGTTAAGAAAAAATATTGAAGATTATTCATTTCAGTTTGAGGGGCATCATATTAGCGTAACTGCCAGCAAAGGAATTGCGAGACTAAAAGATTCCTTTGAAATATGTTATCGAGAGGCTGACGAGGCTCTTTATGCTGCAAAGAAAAATGGTAGAAACTGTGTTGAGGTGTCGAGAAGGGCATTTATTAACATTTGAGGAAAATATCAATAGATGAGGGCGATGAAAACAAAAACCTGTTTTCATCGCCCTATTTATTCGACAAAATTCGGGTGGTGCCTGGCACCCTATGTTAAAATAGTAGTTGGAGAGAGGGGATATAATATGGAATTGTTAAGCTCAATTGTAATCATGGTTCTGGCGCTTGTTTTGACAGTGGTGCTAGGGATAGTTGGCTATCTTTTTATGTTGTATCGGAAAACCTATCGAATGGACGTCAGGCAACAGCAGCATGCAATTAGAAGAAATTATCCTGTTGTTAGTAGAATTAGATATTTTATGGAGCAAATTGCTCCGGAAATTAAGCAATATATTTTAGATGAAGACCATGAAGGGAAGCCATTTTCACGCCTTGATTTTCAACAAATTGTTAAGTTGGCGAAGTATGGAAAAAACATCATTTCATTTGGAAGTAAGCGAGATTTTGATCAGCCTAACCAATTTTATCTGCGAAATGCATTCTTTGCGAAACAGTTAACAGAATTAGAAGCAGATAATACGGAATTGGTAAAAACGAATGTCTATGTTGAGGCACCAACTGAAAAACACAATATGTTGACGCAATATCAAGAATTATTTTTTCCGAAGAATGAAAAATTCATAGAAAAAGAGATTAAACCTTGGCTTTATAAAGATGAAGAAGCCATCGTCATTGGGGAACATTCCTGTCAGGATCCGTTTGTATTGAAAAGCCCAATTGGGATGTCTGGAATGTCTTATGGAGCATTAGGTGAAAATGCAATCGAAGCGCTTGGTTTAGGACTAAAAGATGCGAAATCGTTCATGAATACTGGAGAAGGCGGCATATCTCCATATCATTTAAAAAGCGGAGTGGATATTATTGCTCAGATTGGTCCAGCGAAGTTTGGCTTTCGAAATCAGGATGGAAGCTTTTCGTGGGAGGAGCTCCATAAAAAAGCGCAAATACCTCAAGTAAAAGCATTTGAATTAAAATTGGGACAAGGGGCGAAAATCCGCGGTGGTCATCTCGAGGGATCGAAGGTTACGCCTGTAATTGCGGAAATTCGTGGCGTCGAGCCATGGAAAACGATCAATTCTGCGAACCGGTTTGATGAGTTTTATGATTTTGATTCGATGTTTGATTTTATCGAAAGAATCCGTGAAGTATCAGGGAAGCCTGTTGGAATTAAGATGGTTGTTGGCGGACATGATACGTTTGAGGAGTTTGTGCAATATATGGCTGCTCATCATCGTTTTCCGGATTATATCGCGATTGATGGAGGAGAAGGAGGAACTGGCGCGACTTACCAGGCAATGGCTGATTCCGTTGGGTTACCAATTAAGCCTGCGTTAATGATTGCTCAGGAATTGTTATTGAGTTACGGAATTCGTGAGCAACTGAAAATATTTGCAAGCGGTAAATTATTCTCCCCTGATAGAATTGCGATTGCATTAGCAATGGGGGCGGATGTGGTAGTTGTTGCTAGAGGGCTTATGATTTCAGCTGGCTGTATTAGCGCGGGAGTTTGTGCGACTGGAAATTGCCCTGTTGGCGTGGCGACAACTAACCCAAAACTGCAAAAAGCTCTGGTCGTGGAAGAAAAGCGTTATCGGGTCACAAATTACGTGACGACGCTAAGAGAGGAGCTATTTGCCTTATCAGCATCTGCGGGGCTTACTTCACCAAGACAACTAGAGCCGAAGCATGTAGTCTATGTGGATGGTCATTTTCATGTGGTTAATCTAACGGATTTGCCAAAATATGAAACAAAGAAACAGAAAGTGCTAATTTCATAACACAATTATCACAAAGATAAATCGACAAAATTCGGGCGGTGCCTGGCACCCAGAAAGGATTGGCTGGATGGAGATTAGTTTTAGTGCACCGACAGCACAGGAATATATCTCATTACGAGATAGAGCAGGTATGTCATCAAAAACTATTAGTAAAAGTGAAATTGCGCTGAAGAATTCACTCTTCTTAGTATCATTAAGAGAGCAGGATCAGTTGATTGGTTTTGGTAGAGTTGTTGGGGACCAAGGGATTACCTATATTGTTTCTGATATTATGGTAGACCCTGATTATCAGCGTAGGGGATACGGAAAGTTAATCATGAAGGAAATTGATGCGTATTTAGAGGAGAATACAGATGACTCAGCATTTGTGTGTCTGATTGCTGACAAACCTGCGGATAAGCTTTACACTCAATTTGGTTTTGACTATACAGAACCTAAATCCTGTGGGATGAGAAGAATCAAACAAACATAAATTAAAAAAGGGTTCTATGAAGGTTATTCATAGGACCCTTTAGTATTTAGTACTCTATATGATGATAAACTCTTAAGCTTCAACAATAGTTGGTTGTTGGAAAGTTTCAGTCTCCAATTCTCCTGTTACTTTACTTGTAATAACCCCTGATGTCATAGCACCACTAACATTTAAAGCAGTACGACCCATATCGATTAATGGTTCAACAGAGATGAGCAATCCAACAATGGCAATTGGTAGGTTCATAACAGATAAAACGATTAAGGCTGCAAATGTTGCTCCTCCACCGACTCCGGCAACACCAAATGAACTAATTGCTACCACAAGGATAAGGGTTGCAATAAAGGATGGGCTGGTTGGATCGATTCCTGCAGTTGGAGCGACCATTACCGCTAACATCGCCGGATAAATTCCTGCACATCCATTTTGGCCGATTGACAGTCCAAATGAACCAGCGAAGTTTGCTATCCCTTCAGATACACCAAAATCTTTAGTTTGTGTTTTGATTGTTAATGGTAAGGTTCCAGCACTCGAGCGTGATGTAAAAGCAAATGTTAAAGTTGGTAATCCTTTTTTAACGAAATTCATTGGATTTAGTTTCACCAATGTAATTAATAATAAATGAACAATAAACATTGCAATTAAAGCCACATATGAAGCAACAACGAACTTACCTAGTTTCATTATGGCTTCATAATCACTTGTTGCGGCAACTTTCGTAATGATAGCCAAAATGCCATATGGTGTTAAACGAAGAATTAGCGTAACGATTCTCATGGTTATGGAGTACAAAGTATCGATAATCTTACCAAACAGTTCTGCATGTTCAGGTTCTTTGCGTTTGACTCCAAGGAAGGCAACGCCAATAAAAGCTGCAAAGATAACCACGGCGATGGTTGAAGTTGGACGTGCACCTGTTAAATCAGAAAATGGGTTACTAGGGAACATCTGGACGATTTGCTGCGGTACTGTCATGGTTTCGACAGTGACAACTTTTTCTTCGAGTTCGGCATTCCGTGTGTTTTCTGCATCACCTGCAGTCAACTGAATACCATCTAGACCAAAACCTAAGGCAGAACCAATTCCAATTGCTGCGGAAATGGCAGTTGTTCCAAGTAATATTCCGATAACAAGAAAACTTATTTTACCAATATTTTTAGTGAGTTTTAATTTAGTAAAAGCTCCAACGATTGAAATAAAAACAAGCGGCATAACAATCATTTGTAATAGTTTCACATATCCTGATCCAACGATGCTAAACCAATCGATTGTTGTGGTTGTAATCTCAGATGTTGTACCATAAAGTAGATGAATAATATATCCAAATACTAAACCTAAACCTAATGCTATGAAAACACGTTTTGAAAATGACACGTGCTTTTTTTGCATGATGAACAAACCAATCATTAATAATAATAGGATTGCAACATTCACGATGATAAGAATGGTGTTCATTTTATTTCATCCCTCAATTCTATTTGTTATGTTGATATAATAATATAATTAATCCTATTAGTCAAGTCGGATTAAAAGATTCAAAACATTCGACAAAATTCGGGTGGTGCCTGGCACTAAAGTGGCACTTTAGAGGAGTAGGACGATGAGTAGAACAAAAGGTGCGATTGAGGCTGATATTAGTAAGGCGATTACACATTGGGAGAAGGATTTTCTCGGACGGGGTTCTATATCAGTGAAGACGGATATTTTGCGTGATATGATTATTGTGACTTTAAGAGGAATCCTTACACCGGCAGAATATGCTGTTTGCCAAACGAAGGATGGCATTCTGATGATAAAACGGGTTCGCGCTGAAATGGTAGAATTGGGATTAGACGATTTAAAAAACATTATCCTTCACTTAACTGGTCAAGAATTAAAAAGCTTTTATACTGATCTAAGTACTACCACTGGAGAAAGAGTCATGGTATTTAGATTACTCACCGATTATGAGAAAAGCATTTAAAGATCTGTTTGTCGTTATGATTAATTATTTAAAAAATATAAGCTTTGGTTGCTAACGTAAACACTTCATCATCGTTGGTCTACTGTTCTAAAATTCAAAACATAGTTACACTTTCTATGACGATTGCTGTATTTGCATTCTTAACGATGTTCGTGAAAGAACCTAAGAATTTAGCTGGAAAAAGATTTCTCAGGGAGAAAATAGTTGGATGAAGTTTTTCGAATAATGTATACCTTACCATATTCTTCACAATAATAGAGAGGACTTTGCTTTATTATGCTGAATAATAGTATTAGTTATATCATTTCAATTTTAGGAGGTTAATATGGGAAGATTAATTCATTTTGAAATTCATGTAGATGATATGGAGCGGGCTAAGAAGTTTTATGGCGAGGTATTTGGTTGGACTTTTCAGGATTGGACTGATTATGCGGGAATGCCTTACTTTGGTGCAGTAACAGGAGATGAAGGGCAACCAGGAATTAATGGTGCATTGATGCAACGTCAAGGTCCGCCACCTGAAGCGGGTCAGGCTATGAATGGATATGCTTGTACGATGGGTATAGGTGACTATGATGCAACGGAAGCGAAAATCCTTGCTAATGGGGGGAAAGTTGCGCACCCCAAACATGCTTTGCCTGGCATGGCTTGGCAAGGCTACTATCTAGATACCGAAGGAAATATCTTCGGAATCCATCAGCCTGATGAAAATGCTAAATAAATTAAATATTCAAAGAAAAGCTGTCCCATCACATCATGAGACAGCTTTTTAATTGAAATGATTCGACAAATTTCGGGTGGTGACAGGCACCACCTATGGCACCACCTTTGATGCCACTCTTCAGTTTCTTCCCCAAATGCGGTTGATCCATTGTTCGAACAGGCCGACAGCTTTGTCGAGTAATAATCCTGCTACGCCTATAAAGATAATCCCTGCCATGACAAGATCTAGTCTCATTGAATTCCTTGAATCAACGATCAAATAACCAAGTCCGGATTGTGTTCCGACCATCTCACCGGCTACTAGGAATATCCAGGAAGTCCCTACTGCAATATGGAGGCCATTTGCAATGTAGGGAAAAGCTGCAGGAAAAATAATTTTACGTAAGAGCTGAAAACCCTTAATTTCAAAGTTCTGAGCAACCTTCAAATAGGTGATATCGACTTTTCTAACAGCAGTAACCGTCGAAAGCAATACGGGAAAAAAGGCTGCAATAAAAATAATCACGATAGCTGGCATATTACCAATACCAAACCATAGGACAATAAACGGTGACCAGGCAATCGGTGAAACGGGTCGTAGCACTTGCACAATTGGATCAATAATTCCCCAGATTAATGGAAGTCTACCAAAAATCAGCCCTAAAATGATTGCAGCCACAACTGCTGAAATATATCCAGCTAAAAAACGGAGAATACTCACTTGAAAATGTTCTAATAGAGTACCATCTTTGATGATTGAAAGTATTCCATCCCATACTTGTAAGGGTGCTGGAAAAAGTGCAGCATCATATTTCCCAATGACAATAGCCGCATGCCACACGGCTATTAAAATAATGAAGCTAAGGCAGACATTTATGATGTTTTTTAATTTTTGCATCTTATCACATCGCTTTTTTGCGGATTACTGAGAAAATCACAATGAGGCTCCGCTTTGGATATTTTTAAATACACATTTTTTATAGAAACAAAATATGAATTACACTTATTTACCATTTGCTTTATCGAATAGAGAATTGTCTACAAAATCTTTAAATGCTGGTGGATTTTCTTGTAATCCCATCTCGGTAAGATTATTGGTTAACTCTTTGTAGTCTGCCTCATGAATTTTTAAATCATCGTAAACAATCCATTGAAAGGATAAGTCTAAGACCTTTTTATCTGCTTTCATGTATTTTCCTGACATTTCAAGAGTTTGTTCATCTTTTTGCTCAGCAGACTTTCCAGCTTGAACATAATAGTTCACTAATTCTTGAGCAGCTTTTCTTTCTTTGTCAATGAAATCGCCGCGTAATACTAATGCACAGTCGATAGAATTTTTCCAAATATCTTGATCCTGATATAGGACTTTCCCATTCTTAAGTGCCACAGAAGCAGCGCCAAAAGGTTCAGCAACAACATATCCTGATATTCTACCTTCAGCTAAAGCTGCTGGCATTTCGGCAGGGGGTAGCTCAATTACGTTTACGTCAGTGTATTTTAGGTTATTTTGTTTAAGCATTTGATTAAGCAAAATATTATGTGTCGAGAATTTATGAGGAATAGCAAAGTTTTTTTTCTTTAAATCTTCTACGCTACTAATATCATTTCCGACAACAATAACATTCCCGTCTCGATGACCTAGAGCGACTGCTTTTAAATCAATGCCTTGCTCTTTTGCCTTCATTGCAAGGGTAACTAGCATCGAGGCACCGTCAATATTCCCAGTGTTCAAAGCATCAACAAGTTCTGGCCACGATCCGAATTTGACAAGTTCAAGATTGATATTTTTGTATTTTGCTTGTTCCTTTTCAATATATAATGGGACAGCATGTGTAATAGGTATATAACCAATTTTTATGGTCTTTTTTTCCTCGTTGACATTGCTTGTGGCCTTATCACTTTTACCTGATCCGCAGGCGGCCAAAGCAAGCAGTAGTAAGGCAGTTATTAAAAGCAAAACCCCTGATTTCATAATCCTTTTCATAAAAACTCTCCTTTTTCCTTTTGTATTTAAGTGATGACTTTTAAAAATTAAATATTATATTCCAATGGTGCAGTTGTATGGTTGAAATGGAATTCGTTAAAAATGATCTGACGATAATGTTGAAAATCAGAGTGACTTCGATCCCTTGGCTTTGCAAGAGAGATGTTTAACTCATTATGTATCTGTCCAGGATTTGGATGCATAATAATAATTCGATCTGACAAATATATAGCTTCGTCAATATCATGGGTGACTAACACAATTGTCGCTTTTTCTTGGCTCTGGATTCGAAGCAGTTCATCCTGTAAATAATATCGATTGAATGTATCAAGTGCCGCAAACGGTTCGTCCATTAAGATTAATTCGGGCTGCATGGCAAGTGCTCTGGCAATCCCGACCCTTTGTTGCATTCCCCCGGAAAGTTCAACAGGAAAAAGGGCTTCTTTTCCAGATAATCCAACTAAGTTCACGTAGTGTAACGCCTTTTCTTTGCGTTCTGAAGAAGTTAGGGTTAAACCCTCCAAACCTAATTCAACATTTTTAAGTACTGACCGCCAAGGCAGTAAGCCATAATTTTGAAACAGCATAATGCATTTCCGATTAGGATGATTAACTAACTTACCATCAAGTAAAACTTGACCACTATCAGCCTTTTCAAAACCAGCAAGAATGTTTAATAGAGTACTTTTACCACAGCCACTTTCACCTAATATTGAAATGATTTCCCCCTGATGAATATTAAAAGAGATATCGTTTAGCACAGGGATGGATTGTTTCTTATTTGTAAAACTTTTATAAACTTTATCAATAATAATCTTCGTTTGAGGATATTGGATATTCATAATTTCACCTCTCTTGCAATGATTGGAAAATGT
Organism: Bacillus sp. DNRA2; assembly: GCF_012843265.1. Lineage (GTDB taxonomy): Bacteria > Bacillota > Bacilli > Bacillales > Cytobacillaceae > Bacillus_BU. The sequence goes on from NZ_JABAIT010000004.1 coordinate 208,403, forward strand.
AAAAGATATCAAACTTGTGATTACAAATTAAATAATTCTTATGAGAATACTATGTTTTATTTGTAAGTCATTTTATTATACTTTGTTATTTTTTTCAATCTTAAATGTTAAAAAATTTTAATTATTTATTAAATTTAAAAAATGCTACCTGTTTATGGACGAAAAAAAGGCGGAAACTAATTGTCCCCGACCTTTTTCAACTCATGTTCAATTGGAATGACACTAATATTTTCAACTAGTTCCCCGGTTTTTTTATTGTAATAAGTAATTCCAACTTCCTCACCAGTGGTTGAATCAACTAGTTTTTTATAACAATTTTCCAAATGGCTGCTGCCCCAAATAACGAGAGAATTAAAGACATCCTCCAATTCTGCACCACTCTTTGTTAGCGTATAACGGTAGCGGGGTGGGTGATCGGAATATAGTTCTGATTTTACCAAACCTTCATCCTCTAAATATTTCAGGCGTTCTGATAGCAGGTTTGAAGAAATACCATTTAGTCCTTTCTTCATTTCATTGAATTGTGTATGCCCGATGAATATTTCATGAATCACCAATAAAGTCCATCGGTCACCAATAATATTGAGCGATTGTGCAATATTGCAAGGCAAATTGTATCTAGGCTTCATGCTTTAATTCCTCCATTGTTTTTTATTATTTTACCATATAAAAAATAATTTAACTAACTAGGTTGATTTTTTTAACTAAGTAAAATAAAATAACCTTAAAGTTGAAAGTTAAACGAAATGAGGGACTAATAATGGGATTATATTTAATTGAATCGTCATTAAAAGAAATCGTATCAAGCAAAGAAGAAGTAAATCAGAAAGTGACCGAACTACAAGCTCAGCTGAAAGAAATACAATCAGCGCTAATTGAACTTCAAGTATCAAAGGATTTCTCACGTGCGTTCTTCATCGTTGAAGGCGAAGACCAAGGTATTGTAACTAACACCTTAACTGCTTCTGGAATTCCGATTGAATTGGTAAAAGAAGTACGTCTTGTTGGTAAAGAATTGACAGATGTGAAGCGAAATAATGATGTAGTGAATTATTTAGTTGAATGGAATATTCCAGCAAATATTACAATGGACCAATATTTAGCAAGAAAGAAAAAGAACTCAGTTCATTATCAAGAGGTTCCGGAAGTAACATTTTCAAGAACTTATGTGTGCGAAGATATGACGAAGTGCTTGTGCTTCTATGATGCACCAGACGAAGCAGCTATCAAACGGGCTCGTGAAGCAGTGCAAACACCAATTGATGCCATAACAGAAATTCTTCCAACAGAAAAATAATAGATACAAAACAAAGCAATAAATCAGAATGTGGTTTATTGCTATTTTTTTACATAAAAGATTCATAGTTGTTTTTTTAAAAATAAAAAATATTCTGTTGTATTTTTTGTAATTATGGAATAAAATACCTAAAAAACCAAGTAATTTTATCGGAAAATACAAATTTATCGTGTTAACCAATATAAACTGAATTTTGGGGTGGTACTTATGAATATTAATACCGAAGAAAAAAAGTTGATACTTGAAAAATTAATTGAAGAGGACTTAAAGCCTTATATAAAGAAAATTGATGCTGGAGAGTATTATGCCGAGAGCTTTATCAGAAAAGTTCTTGAATCTGGATTACTATCTTCTGCTAATAAATCTCAACAGGAGACCTTAGTTACCGAGTTTAGTGTGGTTGAAGAGACAGCTAAAACATGTATGACTACTGCATTTTGCATTTGGTGCCACCTCGCTGCTTTAACTTATGTACGGGAAACGAAGAACGAAACTCTGAAACAACAGCTTCTGCCAAAGTTGGAAAAGGGAGAAATCATTGGCGGTACTGCATTATCCAATCCAATGAAATATTATGCAGGTCTTGAAAAACTATATTTGAGTGCCGAACTGACGGAAGGGGGATATTTGATTTCAGGTGTCTTTCCTGCTGTTTCTAATCTTGGCGAAAATCATTTATTCGGAATTATTGCTGGCGTGAGTGAGTCCAAGCAAATTATGGGTATTGTCTCTTGTAATGCCGAAGGTTTAACATTAAAAGAAAAAGCTGATTACCTTGGTGCTAATGGGAGTGCAACATATTCATGCACGTTTGATAAGGTGTTTGTATCTGATGAATGGATTCTGTCTGAAAACGCAGCAAGCTTTGCAGAACAGATTCGTCCTGCATTTATTGCCTATCAAATACCGCTTGGCTTGGGCGTCGTGCAAGCTTCAATTGCATTAATTGAAAAAATAAGTCAGAGACAAAATGGCTGCAATCGTTATCTAAAGACACAAGCATGCGACCTACGAACACCAGCACAGGAATTACGAAAGCAATTCATTAACATATTCAATTCTGAATCAATCAATTGGAAGGAAATAGCTGAAGTTCGACTTAAAACAGCATACTTAACTCTTGAAGCAGTCCAAGCGAACATGCTTCATCATGGGAGTGCAGGTTATTTGAAAGATTGTGAACCATCACGTAAGCTTCGTGAAGCATACTTCTATGCAAATTTAACACCAACAATAAAGCATCTAGAAAAAATACTACAATAAAGACTCAATCGGCTCAGAAACACCTCATTTCCTAAAAATGAGAAATTGGTATATTGAAAAAAGCTCAAACCTTGTTCCTATAGGTTTGAGCTTTTGGTCATTATGCTTATTAATTCTATTGTTCTTCTGCGTGATTAAGATTTCCTCGTTCTGCTGGTGCCTGCCTTTGTTTTGAGTCAGCCTTCTTACCAGCCATAAAAAACGTCACCACTAAGGCGAGAATCGCCATGATCGTTGAAAAGAAGAAAGCGTCATTCATCCCAAGAATGGAGGCATCCAAAAGCAATTGTGCTTTGGAAGATATCGCTCCTTCATGCATGAGAGTCGTTGCATGTTCTGTTGAACTATTTGTAAAAATCGTAATGACTAGGGCTGTTCCGATTGCACCTGCTAATTGACGCACCGTATTGTTTACAGCTGAGCCATGAGCGTTCATTTGTTTTGGCAGTGCATTAAGTCCGGCAGCACTAAGCGGCATCGTCATACAGCTTAAGCCGATTCGCAGTATAATCGTCCGGACCATCAAATATGTGAAACTAGTTGTTTCAGTTAAGTGCGTTACTCCCCACATTGACGGAATAATCAAGATTAGGCCAATTAGTGCTAAAGGTTTAGCACCTACTTTATCAAAAAGACGCCCTGACAATGGTGACATAAGTGCATTGATTAATGCCCCCGGCAGTAACAGTAAGCCTGTTTCGAGGACAGAGTAGCCCCGAGCTGTTTGTAAATAAATTGGTAGCAGAATCATATCCCCGTACATCACCATCATCACGAATGTACTAACAATGGTGGTAATGGTAAAAACCTTGTTTTTAAAGACGCGGATGTCCAATAACGGATCAGTTGACGTAAGTTGGCGCCAACAGAAAAGGACTAGGAAAATGGCTCCACCGATTAAATAACTTAGAACAACAGTACTTCCCCAGCCCTTACTCCCTGCGCTGCTAAATCCATATAAGATTCCACCAAAGCCAATCGTAGAAAGGATTATACTAGTGATATCAAGCTTTGCTTTTGATGTCTCAGATACATTTACCAAGAATTTTAATGATAACAAAATAACGATAAAAATGAGTGGTGACATGCCGATGAATAACCACCGCCAAGAGAGGCTTTCAATGACGAACCCTGCCAGCGTTGGACCAATTGCTGGTGCAAATATCATAACAAGACCGATCGTTCCCATTGCAGTGCCACGGCCCTCTTCCGGAAAAATTACGAGCACGACCGTCATCAATAAAGGCATGATAATTCCAGCGCCAGCTGCTTGAATCATCCGCCCAATCAATAAAACGGTGAAGGTAGGCGCAACTGCATTTAAAAGCGTACCAATTAACAGCAAAACCATGGAGCTGAGGAAAAGCTGCCTCGTCGTAAAACGTTTCATTAAATAGGCTGTTGCAGGAACTAAAATACCATTTACGAGCATAAAGCCGGTTGACAGCCATTGGATTGTCGAGGGTGACACATCAAATAGCTTCATTAGGTCCGGCAATGCAACATTCAATAATGTCTGGTTTAGGACAGAAAGAAATGAGCCTAACAGCAGTACGGTGAGAAGCAGTTTTTTATTTATGGTTTGTTTTGATAGATTCATAATCTAAAAACACATTCCTTCCTTTTTTCAGTTAATTGACACTTAGTCGTTTAATTGATAACGTGTTATTAAATACTATCACGTTAGCTTTGTTCATAGCCATTTACAATTTAATGGCATATGTTAACTAATCGACATTTTTGGGTAGTTTGTTGAAAAAATAATAAAAAATAGACGAAGGAATGAGAAAATGTCTAAAAGTAAAGATACGAAGGTAGACCCCCGAATAAAACGGACAAGAAGAATGTTTAAAGAAGCGCTCATTTCATTAATTTTAGAAAACAACGACACTAGTAAACTCACTGTTCAAAATATAGCCGATCGTGCAGAACTCAATCGTGCGACCTTCTACCTTCATTATCAAGATATTCAAGATTTAATGGAGCAAATGTTAGCCGAAATTCTAGATGAACTAAATGAAACAATGAAATACCCAGCTCAAATAAAAGCAGATCAAGTAATGATACGAGATCAAAGTCCGAAAAACCGACTAATTGCATTTATAGAACACTTTTATCGGAACGCAGATCTTTATCATGTATTACTTGAAAATAAAGATTTCCGGCAACGGGTTTTTGGAATTTTATTAGAAATTATCTCCTTTTGGGCGGAGTATAAAAAATCCAAAAATCAATCGTTTAAGGTACCTAATGAAGTCCTGGCAGCTTCTACACTTGGGATTGTTTCATGGTGGATTCAAGCAGGGACGCCATACAGCTCAAGCTATTTAGCAAACCAAATCATACTTATGGCAAAATAAAACTCAATTACCTTACAATATATGGAAATAACATAAAAACAAAAGCAGTCAGCTTACATCATTTAAAAAATGAAGTGGGCTGATTGCTTTTGTTTATTAGCTCGAAAATATTGTTATTGTAATATATCAAAAGATTCATTATAATGCTAGAGAAGGACAGTTGTATTTTTAGGGTGGATTCCAAGAAGGTAATCCCCTACCGAATTAAGCAATTATTCATTCATGAAGAAATAAAACTAGTGGGGGATCAATTTTTATGAAGGAAATGTTAAGAAAGTGGAATCAAATAAGCCTGGTTAAACAGATCATTGTCGGTTTAATCATTGGAATTATCTTGGCTGTGACAATCCCAGATTCTGCAAAGCCAGTCGTAATTTTTGGAACATTATTCGTTGGAGCATTGAAAGCTGTCGCACCAATATTAGTATTATTCTTAGTTATGTCAGCAATTGCCCAGCATAAACAAGGAAACAAAACGAATATGAAAACGATTGTTGTTTTATATTTGTTAGGCACCTTTTTAGCAGGCTTTATTGCAGTTATTGCTAGTTTTATGTTCCCTGTTGGGTTAACCCTTACAAAGGGTGTAGAGGGAGTAACGGCTCCCGGTGGGGTAGTAGAGGTCTTAAAGACTTTGTTGCTCAATGTTGTAGATAACCCGGTTAAGGCAATTTTCAACGCGAATTATATTGGTATTTTAGCGTGGGCAGTAGTTCTTGGCTTTACACTAAAAAATGCTGCTGAATCAACCAAAACTTTAATTACAAATTTTTCAGATGCCGTTTCAAAAATCGTTACTTGGGTCATCAAATTTGCTCCATTAGGAATTATGGGACTTGTATTTGAATCGATAACAGCAAACGGATTGGAATCTTTATTAAGCTATGGAAAATTACTTGCTGTCTTGATCGGTTGTATGTTATTCGTGGCACTTGTGGTAAATCCAATTATTGTATACGTTGTAATGCGTCAAAATCCATTCCCATTAACATTAAAATGTTTAAGGGAAAGTGGAATCACAGCATTCTTTACTCGTAGCTCAGCATCAAACATTCCTGTTAATATGAAACTATGTGAAAAATTAGGATTGAATAAGGATGCATATTCTGTCTCAATTCCATTAGGTGCAACAGTTAATATGGCAGGAGCGGCAGTTACGATTTCTGTTTTAACGCTAGCTGCAGTTCATACATTGGGAATCGAGGTTGATATTCCAACTGCATTTATCTTGAGTGTACTTTCTGCCATTTGTGCTTGCGGTGCATCAGGAGTTGCCGGCGGTTCGTTATTATTGATTCCACTAGCATGTAGCTTATTTGGAATCCCAGATGATGTGGCTATGCAAGTAGTAGGAGTGGGCTTTATTATCGGTGTATTGCAAGATTCATTTGAAACAGCGCTTAACTCATCAACAGATGTTCTGTTTACAGCTGCAGCGGAATATAGAGAATGGCGCAAGCAAGGGAAAGAAATTAGTATTAACAAAGTAGCTTAATAAGGTATTCGTCGAAATATTTTTTAGAAATGCACCTCACTGAGATTTTGAGGTGCATTTTTCATTGTTTAGGAAATTATAAAATTCTCGACTTGTGGATAACTGTTCGATACACTGTTCGTATAAATCCTTAGGGGAATGGATATGGGTAAACAAAAGAGC
>NZ_JABAIT010000005.1 GCF_012843265.1 Bacillus sp. DNRA2
CCTCACGGACACGCACTACCTGTCAGCTATACACTTCCGCCACAAACGGTGTGTTCGGGACTTTCACCCGTTAGTCCGATACGCTGCCAAGCGCACAAAGGTGCAAATCGATAACGATTTGCACCCTTTTTATTTGGAGAAGCCTATGAGTATCATTTAGTTTAGGCTACATTTTGTGACTTATTTTTAACACCAAGGGATGATGCATTTACTATGCGTACAATTACACCTGAAACAACAATTGCGACAATCGCCGGAATTAGCCAGCCCAAACCTTGACTGTAGAACGGCAATGCCTTTTCATAGAATGACACAACAGGAACCATCCAACCGAAATAGTCCATTCCGAATAAAGCACAAAACGTTTTAAAGCCATCGATAATACTGATTAAGAAGGTTACACCAATTGCTGCCACATAAACAACTTGTGAATGATTAAAAAACTTAGATACAAAGGTTAATAACATAAGTGCAACTGCTAATGGATATAAGAACATTAAAACAGGGATTGAATAATTAATGATATTCGCTAATCCAAAATTGGCAATGATGAATGATAGAGTCGAGAAGAAATATACCCAAGTTTTATAGCTAACTTTCGGGAACAAAGTGTTAAAGTATTCACCACATGCCGTGATTAATCCAATACTAGTTGTTAAACAAGCAAGGATAATGATGATCGACAACATTAATGTACCAGCAGTTCCAAAGTAATAAGACGCTGTTTCTCCTAATACCTGACCTCCAGTTTCCAAAATCCCAAACGTTTCGGTACTAGTTGCTCCTAAATAAGCGACTCCTACATAAATTAAGCCAAGGAAACCAGTTGCCACAATTCCGGATTTCGCAGACGCCATTAATACTCCACGTGTTGATGACACACCCATACCACGGATTGCGTTAATTACGATAATTCCAAAAACTAATGATGCTAGTGCGTCCATTGTATTGTAGCCTTCCATGAAGCCCTTAACAAATGCACCGCTTGTATACGTTTCCTGAGGTGCTTCGATAGAACCCATTGGTTTTACAACAACCATAACCAATAAAACAGCAAGAAGAATTAAAATACCTGGTGAAAGGATTTTTCCAACATTATCAACAATTTTTGCTGGATTTAATGAGAACCAAAGTGTAACACCGAAAAATAGAACCGTAAAAACAATTAAACCTATCTGTCCAGAGCCATCTCCAACAAATGGTGCAATCCCAATATCATAAGCAACCGCCCCTGTTCTAGGTGCTGCGAAGAATGGTCCAATCGTTAAATATAGCAATGCTGTAAAGCCAATACCATAAATTGGATGAACACGACTTGCAAGCTCTTGCAGATTTTTACTTCCTGATACTCCCATTGCAAGAATGCCTAAGAATGGTAAGCCAATTCCGGTAATTAAGAATCCTAACACTGCCATCCAGACATTCGATCCAGCATTCTGGCCGAGTGAAGCAGGAAATATTAAGTTTCCTGCACCAAAGAATAAAGCAAATAACATAACGCCAACAACAAAATACTTTGAAAATGGTAATCTATTATCCATAGATGTAATCTCCTTCACGATGTCCAAAAATGTTTTTCGACAAGATTTGATATATTACGATAATATTACTATGGTTATGAACGAATGGCAACCCTCTTTTTAAAGATTTTTTTGACTATTTTAAAAAGACAAAAAGTAAAATAAGCAAGCAAAACACTTGAAAAATAATATAAAACGTTCTATATCACATTTAATAACACGGTTCAAATAATTGAACCGCGTTACACATTTTATTATATTAACATAATCATCAAAAAATTGTGAAGCATAAATTCAGTGAAATATTGTATGACCCGATCGTTGATACGTAATGTTTATTCGTCAGTTCTTAATGTTTAATGTCTTTTAAATCTGTGATGCAATCTTGGACTAGCGTGACAGCTTGACTCATACTAGCACCACCACCAAACGCAGCTGAGACACCGACTACCTCCAAAATCTCATCTTCACTTGCTCCCTGATCTAAACACCCCTTTGTATGATAGATAATGCAATACTCGTCCTGAGAGAAAATACTAATTCCTAAGGCAATCAGTTGTTTTACCTTTTGCGTCAGCCTCCCCTCTTTAAAACATGCTTCAGTAAAGGCATTGTAGCTTTCTGCCAATTGTGGCATTTTTTGCGTGAATACACCTAAGCCATGCTTATATTCATGAAGAGCTGCTTCGGTTTCATTATGCGGGATGAAATCATCCATGTTTATCACCACTCCAATCGCAAATTTACATCTTTAGTATCATTAATGTATCCGTTTTTATTCTAAATTCCATTATCTAAAGACAACTTGAGATAAAAAGTGGGGAATACTTATCATTTCCTGGGTAAGCGCAGGAAATGACAACGCCTTGCAAAAATGATTCCGATTGAATCATTTGCTGTCGAAAGAAATATGATCAAGTAATAAAACAAAAAAAACGTCATTAAATTGTCCGTTTAACATTTCAACGATCTGCAACCATATCTTTGTAGGAAATATAAAAGGTGCGATTTCAAGAATCGCACCTTTTACCTCTTTGCTACCTTCCTCTTTCATAAGCAATAACTACTACTTCTTTGTCGGATTGCCTGCTTAACTTTTCTTCAATTGATTTGATTTCACTAACCAAATTAGGCGACAGGTCAGCTGCGACAAATTGTTGGTTCTTTTCCATCGTAATCACTCCCTTCAATACTAACTTAGCCTTTCCTAGACAAACCGATTATAATCAGGTCAAAAAAGCAAATGAAAGGATGGACTAAAAAACCCCTGCCAGTCAGGTCAGGGATTTTCAAAAATTGTTATTTAGTTTTCTTGAGCACTTCCATATTTTTATATAAACGGTCTGCGATTAATTCATAGCCAATTGAATTTAAATGAATTGAATCGCTATAGTTCCTAGATTTTGGTTTGTATAAAAATAAATCCATCGTAGGTATGAACTTGTATGGTTGGTAAGTTTGTGCCACCTGGCTAATTTCTTCATTCCAATCTGTTATCAATGCCTGAATCTGATCACTATTTTTATATTGGGTATAAGGATGATAAAGCCCGAAAATAATTAGTGTGGCTTGTTCATTTTCTTTCCTTACTTCAGTCAGAATGCGCTTGAAATTATTAACAAAATGTCGTTTACCTATGTTCATTCTGCTCACAGAAAGCTGATCAAATTTAAAATTAGCACTTTTTCGAAAATCATTTGTTCCAATAAAAACAATCACATAGTCTGCCGAGCGGAGAGCCGACCTAATTTTTTTATCGTGGAGCTGCCTTAACGTGTCGTCTGTTGTATATTTGGGTATACCGAAGTTCGTGATTCGAATCACTGAAGTATGTTCATCATCATATTTCTGTTTGAAACGCCCGAGGTAACCTATTTTCATAGGATCTCCCGTTCCATGAGTGATAGAATCACCTAGAGCAACAAGATGAATTTGATGATGGTATGCTGATGAGCTGTATAAAATTAACGCAAATAACGCGAAAATCAAGTATATGATAATAAAAAACTTTTTCATTCACAAACCCCGGGTTTCATCTTTTTTATTAAAGTCAAAATCATTCAAACGTTCCATGATCTTCTACTTGTTGCGGGAGAAATTTCTGCGTTTTCATTTTCAAGTAGAATTGAAGCCAATAATTTTTTAAGGTTGAAATTTTTAGTTCGATTAACGGTTGTGCAATCGCATTAATCAGATTGCTCGACAATACCACAATAATCAAAAAGGCGATTAACATCATCGTAATAACCTGCCATGACTCTGGTAGCATTGCATCTAATTGACTATTTCGAAAGTATTTAATAAAAAAGCCGTGTAAAAGGTACACATAAAGAGAACGTGTGCCCCATTTCGTAAAAAAGTAATGTTGCTTTGGTACAAACGCAAAGAAGCTAAGTGTGCTCAATAATGTAAAAATATATACTCCTAAACGGACAAGTCCACCGTAAGCCTCATTAACATGGAAATCTTCATAGGGCTTAGATCCGAATAACCATTTATGGTTAAAATCCGGCATGAAATAATACACAACAATAATCGATAAGAACACTACAACTGAACTATATTTCATCTTCCTTGTTAGTAATTTTTCAAAATGTCCCTTTTTAAAATAAAAACCTAATAAGAATAATGGAAAAAACACAAATGTCCTAGACATGCTTAGGAAATCATCGATTCCACTTACATAGCCGACAATAATACCGATAATTACAGCAATGGTGAGTGCAATTGACGGCTTCCATTTTGTAAATAGAAATAACAGGACATTCCAACAAAATAAGCTAATTAAAAACCACAATGACCATTCGGGAATGAGCGGGTCGAACTCGAACACTTTTTTATTTTGCAAATAGAAATAATATAATGAATAAATTCCTTGAAAAATAACATATGGAATAATTAATTTTTTAGCTATTTTCAACAAATAACCTTGCTTCCTATAGCCTTTAGCAAAATATCCGGAGATTAGTATAAACGCCGGCATATGGAACGAATAAATCGTCGTATATACAGTGAAAATAATCTTGTTATCCTGGATGTACGATTGAATTAAATGTCCAAAAACCATTAAAAAAACTAGAATTGACTTGGCATTGTCATAATAGGCTTCCCTTGTATTCATGGTAACCCTTTAAAACCTCCGAATTTCATAATTTAAAACTCTACTATTATTAACCATAAAAAAATTTTTTTCAAGAGGGCTTTTTCTAGTGATTTTCCGGAAACCCCTGACAACAAAGGTTTATGGCAACGCCAAAAAAAAGAGACCTTTTTTGGTCTCTTTTATTCTTCATCTTCGGTGACATGATTTACCATATCATATAAAAGCTGCTGACTATTAATTTGCGGCTCATTTGCTCTTTGATAACGATAATGATATGTGCCCAAATTACTTTGGATTCTTGATTTAACATTGTCGGTTAGCATTAAGGCTAACATTTCTTTAATTCTTTTCTTTAAGCGTCCTTCAAAAATAGGAAACAAAATTTCTACTCGCTTTTCCATATTCCTCGTCATCAAGTCCGCAGAAGATAAAAATATTTTCTCTTCGCGATTTTGATGGAAATAATATATGCGACTGTGCTCTAAAAACCGACCAACAATACTGCGGACGCTAATATTTTCACTGACGCCCTCTATTCCAGGACGAAGGCAACAGGTACCTCTGACAATGAGATCGATTTTTACTCCAGCGTTTGATGCTTCATAAAACTTCATGATAATTTGCTTATCTGTTAACGAATTCATTTTGGCGATAATCCGTCCGTTATTAAATCGTTTATGATACTCAATCTCCGTGTCGATTAACTGAATAAAATCTTTGCGAATATCAAAAGGAGCAACGGAAAGGTGATGGAATTTCGGTTTCTCGGTGTACCCGCTTAGATAGTTAAAGAAATTCGTCGCATCGGTTCCAAATTTTCGTTTCGAGGTAATTAACCCGATATCTGTATAAACTTTAGCAGTTGCATCATTATAATTGCCCGTCCCCAAATGAACAAAGCGTTGAATATTATGATGTTTCCGTCTTACAACAAGCGTTATTTTACTATGAGTTTTTAATGATGATATACCATAAATGACATGGCAGCCTGCTTTTTCCAATTCCTTAGCCCACTGAACATTATTTTCTTCATCAAAACGCGCTTTCAATTCAACTAATACAGTTACCTGTTTGCCATTTTCAGCAGCCTTTTCGAGCGCTTTGATAATTGGAGATTCGCCACTAACTCGATAAAGCGTTTGTTTGATTGCTAATACATCGGGATCAACCGCTGCTTGAGACACAAAATCAATCACTGTTTCGAATGATTCATACGGATGATGGAGAAGAATGTCTCGTTTCGTCACTGCATCAAAAATATTTTGCCTTGGATTAATGTCCTGTGTCAGTTTCGGAATCATTGCGTCATATACTAAATGATCTTTATCATTTGAAAATGCTTTATAAAATTCAAATAAGAAGGTTAAATCAAGTAAACCCTTAATCATATATGTATCTTTTTCATGAACTTCCAATTGCTCTAAGAGATACTTTAAAATCTCACTATTGCACGTACTTTCCTTTATCTCTAACCTTACGGCAGCTCCCCACTTTCGTTTCTTTAACTCCTCTTCAATTTCCTTTAAAAGGTCTCGGGCACCTTCTTCATCAATCGTCATATCAGCATTGCGAGTGATTCGAAATTGGGTAACGGCAATGATATTATAGCCTTTAAATAATTTGCCAATATGGTAGCTAATGATATCCTCAAGCATGACAATTCTGTTGATATTCTTATCAGAGCTCATGCGAATAAATCGAGGCAATACGGCAGGAACTTGAACGATTGCTAACTTTGTACCTTCGCCATCAATTGCCGCTTGATCCTCCAACAGTATGGCCAAATTGAGACTCTTATTTAAGAGTACGGGAAATGGTCGGTAGGCATCGATTGCCATGGGGGTTAACACAGGAAAAATATGGATATCGAAATAATTCTCTATTTCTATCCTGACCTGTTCGGGCAGTTGGTCAATCTCTTGAACGAATTCAATTTGCTCGTTTGCTAACTCTGGAAGAATTCCGCTAAAGGTCTCATACTGCAATTGAACTAATTGATGATTCTTCTTAGAAATAGCACAAAGCTGTTCTTTCGGGGTTAATCCCGCTTTATTTTCTGGTTTATTAAAGCCAGCCTTTACTTGGTCTTTTAATCCAGCTACACGTACCATGAAAAACTCATCCAAATTCGAGCTAAAAATAGCCAAAAATTTGATTTGTTCCAACAATGGATTTTCCGTATCCATTGCTTCTTCCAATACTCTTTCATTAAAAGCCAGCCAGCTTAATTCTCGATTATTGTAATATAATGGACAATCTAATTGAGGCTTTAGTTTTGTTTCCGTTGCAATCACCAGAATACACTTCCTTATTACTATGAAAATTTACACTATTTAAAATAATCATTCATGATAATGTTATCATAATAATATTTGAGTAAATGAATATCGTGTAAAAAAATTGTTAAATTTTTGTAAAAACGTGGTAATCATTATAACCACTTCATTCTTAGGAAAAAATGATTTGGATATTTTGCTTTAATACTTTTTCCAAATGTTTCTTCTGCTTATTTGCTTGATACTCTTCCGGTTTACTATCCTTCTTACATTTTACCTTTATTAAAAGTGTATCTGCCTCTTTTCGAAGCTTTACACTTTCGACAATATTTCGTTTTGTGCTATTTAAACTATAAGAAAATTTTAATATTGCTCCAAGCATCCGCATTTTTTTAAACTCAGCTTTACTAAACCAAGCTTGGTAAGGTTTTGCAAATTGAAGAAACGAGTCCTTTTTTTTATATGAGGCGATTAAAGCGAGTGTTATCCTGTCCCGATGATTCATTCCATCAATCATTCGGTTAGACAATAGGTAAAAAGTATGCTCACTGCTAGCTTCATGTGATACATATTCGCCAAAATTAAATATGGACGCAGCCTTTTTTAAAAAATTAAAATCCTTTTCTGTAAACTCTACTTGTTGTGATTCTTTTAATTGCTTAAATATGGAGGTAGCAATTTTTGTTAATTGATCTGCTTGTTTTTGATTTATTTGATAATCCTTAGCAATGTGATATAAACTTTGATCAATTACATCCTTAAAGTTCTTTGAGCCATTGGGCATTGCTAATTCCTTGTAGAAAATGCCATCTCGAAGTCCTTTCCTGCTCAAGATAAAACGAGGTGAGCTAGTCACTTCGACTAGTTTCTCGAATACTTCCACAGCTGGAATAATGATATCAGCCCGGTCACTCGATAAACCCTCAACTTTTAATAATTGTTGATAGGTCAACTGCCCAATCATCTCCTTGACAGTCCTAATATCAATTAAATCCATTTCATATTGATGAATATCATTTAATGGGTATTTACATAAAGATTGATGAATTTGCGCCATGTTCCGGGCACTTCCACCAATCGCAATTACTGGTACAGATTTGTTTGCTAACCATTTGAGGGTTTGAAGATTATTTTCAATAAACATCCCTATTTCAAGAATTTCTTCTGGAGTTGGCACATCTCCCCGAACAAACTGTTTTTTTAGTGATAATGCTCCAAATGGAAAGCTATGGTAATGTTTTAAATCTCGATTTTTAAAATAAGTGATTTCAGTACTCCCACCGCCAATATCAATCGTTATGGCTTCGTCAATTTGAAACGAATTCATTACAGCGTAAAAACCATAAAATGCTTCTTCGTATTCAGAAAGAATTCGGATTGTAAAATCAGTCCATTTTGCCACTTCCTTCTGGATTTGCCGTTGATTTTTCGCCTGTCGGATTGAAGCAGTAGCCACACATTTTACTTCTTTTATGCGATGATACCTCGTGACCTCCTGAAAACTAAGTAAAGTATGGATTAAATATTTGATCCCTTTTTCTGTAATGTTTCCGTCACTGTTTAAATACTCACGAAGGCGAGCAACAATTTTTACATTTTCTATTTCCATTAATCGACCAGTTGCATCACGTTTATATATCACAAGTCGCATTGTATTAGAGCCGATATCAATGATTCCATATTCATCGTACAATTCACCATCATATCCTTTACAGTGAAATTTTCTTTACACCAGCAAGGTTTATCAATTATTTTAAATTATTGTACATCCATAATCTATGTACTTTACTGATTCTTTACAATTTTTCTATTAATTTAGCTAAATAGCCCTATGCTTTCTGCAAATTCCAACATTGTTTTTAAAATGGTAGTGAAATTAACCTACATAATACTCATAAATAAAGAGACACCAAAGAATAATCCTCTCATGGTGTCTCTATTCGATTTCATGATTTAAAGTTGTTACTTACATTATCTACGAAACAACTGAAAAAATCACTCTTTAATAAAAATATGGATAGCCATAATACGGATAACCATAATATGGGTATCCATAGCCATAACCATAGCCCCAAGGACCAATTAAAGCACTTCCCAGTAATCCACCTAATACTCCACCAGCAAAAGGTCCTCCGAAGAACGGGCGACCAAAGCCAAATGGTCTTCCAAAACCAAATGGTCTACCGAATCCAAACGGTCTGCCAAATGGTCGACCAAAGTGTCCAAAACCTCCAAAGTGGCCAAAACCCCCAAAAGGTCTAATTCTAGTTTCATTTGGATCAATTCCTAATAAATCAACTTGTTCAACAGAATGTGGTAAAGCATGTATTTCTGTCATGTTTATATCCCTCCTCATATTTTCCCCAACAGTATATTCGAGAAGGGGTAAATGTAATGGGCAAATATCATACAAAAGCATTACTTTTTTGGGTTAATATGGAAATGGTTTTTTTAAAATCCTGGCACGTTCAAACCTAAAATGAATAAGATGGGCATGAGGGCGGGTGTGATATCATGCATTTTAACTCTGATACAAAGGAAAAGCTTGATGTTATTGCAGCACTTCAAAGAGATCTGAACATTGCAACCGCATTTTTGTTATTATCTGGGCAAATTACGATTATTGGTGTGTTTATGACACCTGGTGAATTTAGTCTTTCTCTAAGTGGCCCCTTATTTGGAAGATCACGACTTCAAGGAAAATTTGGTGATCATCAACTAACTGCACTAGTTGATACACTCGATATTGTGATTGCAGTCTTATTAATCACGGATGCCATTAGAGTCGTAAGTGCTGTTGTTGGGCCAGGTCGATTTTCGATTGATGTAAGTGGACCCATTTTTGGTGCATCTCTTTATCAACCCACATTACCATTATTAAAAGAACAACATCAATTTTTCAAAAAAATCGTTTCGGAGCAGTTTGATATTGATCCAAGATTGTTCAAAAACATGGAAAGGAGTATCAACAATGTTCTTAACTGATTTACCCACATTTAATCCGTCCGAAAATCAAATTTTTTTAATGGCACTTGCTATTATCATTTTCATTTTCTTTTTTACAGAAAGTAAAGAAAGCGACGTAAAACAAATATCACCTTAAGAAAAAGCAAACTAACTTCTTGAATTAATAACATACATTACTGCTTCTTCAATTTCTTGATAGCTAGTACATCTACAAATGTTTGATGAAAGCCATTCTTTAATCACTTCAAAAGAGGGATTGGGATTGTTTTGAAGTAATGTATGACAATTAATAATAAAACCAGGTGTACAATAACCGCATTGGAATGCATTATACTTGACGAACGCTTCCTGTATCGGAGTACTTTTTAGCCCCTCAATCGTCGTAATTTTTTTCCCTATTGCTTCAACAACAAGGAAAATACAGGATTTATAAACCTTATTGTTTATATTTACAGAGCAAGCGCCACAATCACCATTCAGACAACCTGGTTTGGCACCAGTTAATGAAAGCTGTTTACGAAGAACGTATAGAAGAGTATCAATTGGTCGCACTTCAACCTTTCGTGTTTCGCCGTTTATATCCAGTGTAACCATCATTTTTTTTTGTGGAGCTTTCAACTATTTTTCCTCCAATTCCATCATGATTTCTTTTAAGGTATTGGAAAGCACAAAAAGTCGAAATTCTTTTGAACCCTCTAAATCATTTAATATCTGTTTTGGTAAAAACAATAACGATTGAGCAATTCTCTCATTTACAGTTAAACTCGAGTTATTTAGAACCTTTTCCATTTGTTTTGAACGAAATGGAAAGTTACATAGTCCACTGAAAGCAAATCGAAGCTCTCGTCGGCTTTTAATTGCCGCGATTGTTAATAATGGATACCCCGTATACCATTGCTGACGCTTTTTTATACTGACATAAGGCAGACTTAAGTATTCTGTGTCAGTTAGAATTTGCAGTAGAAACTGACCATCTTCGAGACGAAGTGTTTTCTTAAATAGCTGATTAATTCCGATAGTTTTGATTCCATTTAATCCGGCAATAACTACTTCGCTATCACATAGTAAAAAAGGCAATACAGCTTCCCGATAAAATATTTGACCACAAATATTTCCACCAATAGTAATTTTGTTCCTGGCGGTATGATCTGCGATTTCTTTCGAGGTTTCAGTTAATAAAGGAAACACATTCTTTTCTTCTATTTCTGTTAAAGACAATCCTGCTCCGATAATTAATTGTTCCTGTTTCATCGTACACATAAGTGTTTCATTTATCCCTTTTATATCAATGACCGCATGACTATTTAGCGGCATGATTCTTCCTAGTGTTAATATTTCAGTCCCACCACCATAATAAATCGGGTGTTTCTTCTCTTTAGATAATTTTTGATATTGATTTACAGCTTCCATAACAGTAGTCGGTTTAAAGTACTCGATATTTCCTGATAACATGCTAATGCCAACCTTTTTTTAATTTCCACAAAAGTTCAGGAATAATCGGCAAGCTATTCACTTTTACTGACAATGCAGCAGAAAGGCTATTCCCTAGAGCGGCAGGCATTCCTAATAACCCTTGCTCGCCTAATCCCCTTGCCCCATATGGAGCATCAATTGCGGGTGTTTCAAGAAATTCTACTTCATATTTGGGATGCTCTCCAAACCGGATGGGTCGGTAGGTTCTTAGCTGAGGATTCAATACAATACCATTCTCGTTAAAATAAAAAGTTTCTCTTCCGGCAAAAGATAGCCCCATGCTCATCGCTCCCATTACCTGGCCTAGAGCAGTTTGTTCATTTAATACCTTGCCAATATCTATAACAGAGATGGCCCTAATGATTTTAAACGAAAAATCTCTAGTATTTAGTTCAACTTCAACGCCTTGTGCGCCTACCGCCCATTCAGGACCTGGGTTACCTGCTCCCGTTTCTTTATCCATATAAGTAATTCCGTTAAACATGTAATGCCCTCTTCCGATTATCTGACCACCTATTGATTCTCCGCTCGGAAATGTGTACCCGTATGCAATATCCTTAATTTGTATACATATTTTTGGGTCGTTAATGAGATATACCTTTCCAAATCCTACCTCGAGATCTTCTGCATTGGCACGTAAAACAAAAGAGGCCATTGTTTTTAATTGCGCTATTAAATCTTCTGCTGCGCTTAATACCGCTCTCCCTGCTAAAAAAGTTCCTCTGCTAGCCACTGTTTTCCAATGTTCTGGCGTCGTTTGCGTGTCAACATTCATTCTTACATGAATATCAGAAATATCCATTTTTAATCTTTCCGCTAGGATTTGGGCTAGAACTGTTTTGGTTGCAGTCCCAATCTCAATTACACCTGATACGAGATTGATACTTCCATCAGTATTGTAGGATAACACAACGCCTGAACTTGCATTCGGATCTATCGTTGAGTTTTTCCAAACACAGCTAATTCCTTTTGCTCTTACTTTATGATGACCTATGTCAATAACTTGCCCTTTCTCCCAATCAAACATTGTCTTTAACTTTTCAATACATTTAGGGACATTACCAATTTTACTTGAATTGAGAAGCACCTGTGTGGGGGTTGTATGACCTGGTAAAATGGCATTTTTAGAGCGTAATTCCAATGGGTCGGTGTCGAGCTTATTGGCTAAGACGTCCATTGTTCTTTCAAATGCAAAATGAACTTCCGAATGACTAAATCCCCGAAACGGCGCAGGATAAGGATGATTTGTATACATACAATATGAATTACACCAAATATTTTCGATATGATATGGTCCAGTACAGTCAACAGCACCGGCCCGACTTAAATCTATGGCTTTGTCCGAATAGGCACCACCATCCCATAGATATAAAAGCTCCGCAACCTTTAACAAACCATCTTTCGTACTCCCTAGCTTTACCTGTGCTTCAAATCCAATATGTCCAGGTGAAGTGAGGATATCATGTTCGCGCGTATTGGTGATCTTTACTGGCCTTCCATTTACAGCTCTTGTAGCGATGTATGCTAATATCTCAAGTTGGATGGCTGCCTTTCCCCCAAATGCCCCACCAACGAGCGGGGTATTCACGATTATTTGACCCGGAGGAATATTAAAATACTCACCTATTAATCTCTTAATCAGAAATGGAGCTTGTGAAGATGAAGTTATTTCGATTGTTCCATCCGGGTGAATTTGTGCATACGAACACCTTGTTTCCATTGCTACATGGTCAGAAGGTCTGAACGCAAACTTTTCTTCTACGATTATGTCACTTTCATCCCAGCCTTTTTTACGACTCCCCTTTCTTATTTTTGTCAATGATGCAACATTAGTACCCGGCATAGGGTAGACACCTCGGATTTTCTTATACTCACCTAAATTTGGATGGAGGATTGGGGCGCCTTTCCTTAAAGCATCTGAAGGGGAATTGATTACTGGGAGTGGCTCAAATTGGATTTTGATCGCTTCTGCTCCCTTTTCTGCATTATATGGTGTATCCGCAACAACCATTGCAATAACTTCACCATGATAAAGGACACGGTCAAAAGCGATAGGTGGCCGGTCTTGTAACTCCTCCCCTGTTAATGGGAGGTCTTTTCCATCTAATATTTTTTTTACTCCTGGAATTTTTGCAGCTGCAGATATATCTAAATTCTTAATGAGGGCATGGGCATATGGACTTGTTACCAATTGGGCATAGAGCATACCATTTGTTTCGAAATCCGCCGTGTATTTTGCATGGCCGGTAACTTTTTCAAGGGCATCCTTTCGAGTGATTCCTTTTCCGAGGATAAACATTCTACCAGCCCCTTATATACATTTCTAAACTTGTTACTCTCGATTTAGAATTTATGTAACAAGTTCCAGAAAAATACCCAAAATAGCATCTTACCAACTCTTTTCTATTAACTAAATTGAATAAAATAGATCTTGAACAAATGCAAAACAAAAACGTCCTCATATTAATGAGGACGCTAATCAGCTACATATCCAATCAGAAAAACCAGTTATTTCAACTTATAGCATAACCTTACACATATCATTAGTAAATTCAACTGGGTCGGCAATTGGCAGACCTTCAATTAATAATGCCTGGTTGTAAAGAAGCTTCGTATAAAGATCTAATTTTTGCTTATCGTTTTTGAAGGCATCCTTTAGTGCCGTAAATACTTCATGATTTTTGTTGATTTCAAGGATTTTATCAGCTTTCACATGCTGATTGCTATCCGGCATCGCCGCAAGGATTTTTTCCATTTCTATCGAAATATCGCCTTCTGTGGCCAAGCAAACAGGGTGGGATTTAAGTCGTTTAGATGCACGAACGTCTTTTATCATATCAACTAGGACTGATTTCATATAATCAAATAGCTCTTTATTGTCCTTTTCTTCCCCTTCTGATTCAGCCTTATTTTCCTCACCATTAATTCCAAGGTTTTCACTAGAAATTGACTTAAATTCTTTCTCTTTGTAGTTCATGAGCATTTTGATCGCAAATTCATCAATATCCTCAGTAAAGAACAATACTTCAAAGCCCTTCTCAGTAACAAACTCAGTTTGTGGCAGCTTTTCAATTCTTTCTACTGATTCTCCAGCAGCATAATAGATGTATTTTTGATCTTCAGGCATTCTAGAAACATATTCATCTAAAGTAACGAACTTCTTCTCTTTGGACGAATAGAACATGATTAAGTCCTGAAGTGCTTCTTTATTGGCTCCAAAATCGCTATATACACCATATTTTAGCTGACGACCGAATGACTGATAGAATTTCTCGTATTGATCGCGATCATTTTTTAGTAAGTTTTGTAGCTCACTTTTAATTTTTTTACTAATGTTTTTCGCTATCAGTTTTAATTGACGATCATGCTGCAACATTTCACGGGAGATGTTCAATGATAAATCCTCTGAATCGACCATCCCCTTTACGAAACTAAAGTGGTCAGGCAAGAGATCAGCACATTTATCCATAATTAACACACCGTTTGAATAAAGCTCCAAGCCTTTTTCAAATTCTCTCGAATAGTAATCAAATGGAATGTTTTCCGGAATGTAAAGAATGGCATTATAACGGATGGTGCCATCTACCGTAATATGGATTGATTTTAACGGTTTATCATAACCATAACGCTTCTCTGCATAGAAATTTTGATAATCCTCGTCAGTCAACTCCGATTTGTTCTTCCGCCAAATGGGTACCATACTGTTAACGATTTGTTCTTCGGTATATTGCTCATATTCGTTTTCGCTACCCTCTTTTAACTTACTATTGGTCACATCCATTTTAATTGGATACCGTATAAAATCAGAATATTTTTTGATAATCGATTTTAAGCGATATTCATCTAGATAATCATCATAATTTTCATCTTCGGTATTTTCTTTAATTTTTAAGTAAATTTCTGTTCCAACTTCTGCTTTTTCGACCTGCTCGATTGTGTAACCATCTGCACCGGTTGATTCCCATCTATAGGCCACATCGCTGCCGAGCGCTTTACTTTCAACCGTTACGACATCAGCAACCATGAATGCAGCATAGAAACCAACACCAAATTGGCCGATAATATCAAACCCATCCTTAAGCTCTGTATCTTTTTTGAATGCTAAAGAGCCACTTTTTGCAATCGTACCAAGGTTTGTTTCCAACTCTTCCTTCGTCATTCCAATGCCTGTATCAATAATTTTAAGGGTGCGGTCATCTTTATTTTGTTCCACTTTGATAAAATAGTTATCTTTATCAAAGCTTAAATTCTCGTCCGTTAAGGCTTTGTAATAAATTTTATCAATGGCATCACTGGCATTTGAAATTAACTCTCTTAAAAAGACTTCCTTATGTGTGTAGATGGAGTTAATCATCATTTCTAAAAGGCGTTTTGACTCTGCTTTAAATTGCATTTTTTCCATGCTTATTCCCCTTTCAATTTATGTATTCTTGATCCTTGTTGTGTTTTAGCATATATAGGATGGTCAAAAAACCAGGTTGACAAACAAATTAGCACTCAAGCCAATCGAGTGCTAATCCATACTTTTTTATTATCATATTTTTTGACTTTATGTCAAGCGGTATATCTAAAGTTTCCTTTTATTTCAAAAACTTTGTTGATTAAAGCCTTATTTTAAGGAAAGTGTTCCTACTTCTGCATGGGAAGATAGGTCATGGGCACTGATTTTTTCGGGTGACAAGGCATAGAGGGTATTGTCAATTGTTACGAGCCTTTGGATTGCATTATTCCCGTTTTCATATTGACTTTTTCCGATCTCATGACTTAGTTTTAATAGAAGGGTAAAGCCTGTTTCTGGGTTAACTTGATAAAGGAATGCACCCTGAAATTCATAGATTTGTTCATATTCATTTTTCGTGCTGTTTTGATAAACAGATATAGGGAAACCAAACAAGTTTTTATTTTTATTAAATAAAAGAGCTTTGTGATCGTAATTTAATGGTGAATATGTACCCCGACCACCAATAATTTCTGTGAACTTTTCCTTTGGATTACTCATATCACTAACGTCGAACAAGGAGATTTTCACACCATCAGTTATCACTCGAGGTGGACCGTTCGTCCCCTTGTCCTCAACTAGCTTCGTTTCCTGTCCAAAACCGATAAGAGAATTTTCATCATAAGGATGTAGGTAATTGCTAAAACCTGGGATTTTCAATTCACCGAGTACTTTAGGCTGGTTTGGTTCACTAGCATCGATGACAAACAATGGATCGGTTTCCTTAAAAGTTACCATATAGATTTTATCTCCCATAAATCGTGCCGAATAGATACGTTCACCACGTGCAAGCTCGTTTACCACTCCAACTTGTTTCAAGCTCTCATCTAAAATCAATAATTGATTGGTAGATGGCTGACGTTCATCCCATGCATAACCCTTAGTTGTAACAAGCCGAAAATAGCCATTGTGCTCATCCATAGAAAACTGATTTAACAATGTTCCAGGAATATCAGCAGTACTATGAAATTTTACGTCAATATCCTTAACTGAAAACTTATATATGGAAGTATCAGGTGTGACAGCTGAATTTGCCTGATTCACTTCTTTTTCATCATAACGTGGTACAGCTAAATAAAGATTGTCTTTTGACATATAAAGCTGACTACCGCTACCAAGGTAAGTTGTAATATTAGCCTCTTGTTTCGGTTCAGTCAGGTTAAAAGCAGCAATGATTGTATAATTCGCTGCTTTAGAATTAGGGAAATACTGAATTTTATCATAATCAATTGGTTTATATGATGTACTCACCGCAGAATCATAAACAGACGGACGTAAATCTACAGCTTTATTGTCCTCAAGAATCCAATATTGTGGGAATTGATTGGTAACAAGATACACATACCCGTCAATTCTCCGCGCTGACACATAAGCACCATCCAACTTTATCTCTCGGATTTGTTCTGGGTTTTCTAGATTTTCCACATTATAAACGATTGCTTTAGTTGCTTGTGATGCAGGAGCAATCATGATATCATCCGCAGATCGCTTTGGTTGACTTGAACCTGTTCCATAATCAGTGCTATTCCCAATTACAACAAGTTGGTTTTGAAACAGAAATAGTTCTGTTGGTGAAAATGACGGATCATAGCTAATAGTAGCTAGTAACTTCATTTCTCCGGCTGGAAACGCTTTGATGATATTCACCTTATTTTGACTCACTTGAAAAATGTGCTCCCCATCAGTCTTAACAAGATCCCCTTCATCGACGCCTGCAACTTGAATATTAGTTTCGGAAGCCGCCTGTTGTCCACTACTATCAGCACTTGTTGTGTCACTTGCCTTTGATTCAATCGCATTTTCTTGAATCCCAAACATCGTTCTTGTGTTTTTCTGTTCCTTGATGATTTTGTTAAAATAATTGTTTAAATTCTTCTTTGAACCGATGACTGGCAGACTACCATCCACAAGCTCATTTCGATCAGGTTCAATTTCTGGTTGGGTATTGAAATATAAAATGAAAGCAGCCAATAACCCCACAATTATGACCATTGCACCCCACAACATCTTCATCTGAACCCCTCCTATACACTTAGACGTAAGGGGATGTCCAAGGCTACAACTTATTTTAAAATATGGGTAAATTCCATATTTAATTGTAAAAAATTCATGTTTTTTTCAAAGTTTATTTATAAAGGTTTGTCCAGCACACATGAAAACTTATCCCATAAAATATGAATAAGATAATAAAACTCTCCAGCGGGAAAAGGAAGATGTGGTGTGAGCTTATGAATAATGGCTATATAGCTGAACATTCCTTTCAAAATCTCCAAGAAATAAAGATGACTTTTGACCAAGTGTTTCAAAGAATCTTGAAGTTTATGAGTTTTTCTCCTTGTGGAATTTACCGATTAATGGTTGGAACTGATTCTCAGGTGCATAAAATGAAGACAGTGTTTATTACAGGGGTTGTCATCCAAAATGAAGGAAAAGGCGTGTGGGCATGTATCAACAAGGTGACAGTCCCGAGAAAAATGACCCATTTACATGAGCGTATTTCGCTTGAGTTATCATTAACCGAGGAAGTGGTTTCATTATTTACAAAGGAGAAAAAGGACCAACTGATTAATTTAGTCCTCCCCTACGTATATCAAGGCGCTACTTTTACAATGGAAGGGCATATTGACATCGGCGCAGGTAATCGTAATAAGACAAGTGAGTTTGTTAAGGAAATGGTTGCGAGAATGGAATCGATGGGTGTGGAACCAAAAATTAAACCTGATGCTTTTGTTGCCTCGAGCTATGCAAATCGATATACAAGATGATTGGATCTGGGAGTTCTCCCCAGATCACCCCAATATATCATCCTCACAATGTGCTCCCCGTTATCACTTATCGGCTTTTTTGACAAAATCCTCTTTTTTCCAACAAATTATTAAGCAACTATTAACCGTAAAATGAAAAAATATGTCATAATAGAATTACTTAGACAATTGCTCGTGATTGAGGAAGTAGGTGGAACGAATTGGCGAGTGAAATCGAAACGATCTATTATTTGGAAAATCCCGAGAGAAAAATTATTAAATTTGCAACAGGTTATCAGTTGAGATATGACGATATAATCAAAGATGTTTTTGGTGTTGCCTGCTTAAAGGATTTACCTATGATGATTAAATACAATCGAAGCTTTCAAGAAAGCTTATGTCAGAGTAAGGGAGTAAAGGAAAGCCAAATCTCGATGGAAATGGTCGTTCATGTCGCTTCAAAACATGAACTATTGCAGTTAAGAAACCAACTGCTTCTAGCACAAAATCAGAATGGAGCTTCATGCGAGGAGAGCATTACCTGTCCTTTTGATTCAATTATACGTCTTAAAGAAGGCATTTTTAAATGGGATACAAACAACTCAACTTATAATTTAATCAATGGCTAAAACAAAAAATCCAGTCCCTAAACAGGAACTGGATTTTTCCTTAATGGAAAGTTAGCTTCACAGTATAGCCTAAGTTGCCAAAAAACTCGGTAAGAACTTTATCAGCACTTTGTTCAGCACTCTGCAACAATCCAATGTCCATTGCTTCCGCTTTGATCTTTTTTTGGGCGGCGCTAGCGAGGTCAAAGCCCTCTGACCAGTCAACTTCACTTCGAAATAAACCTTCATCAGAAAACATAGTTACCTTGTCCATTTCAATTGCTGGCTCTTGCAAAAATGTTGCATGTGGCAAGGAGATTTCAAGTACTTTTTCCTTTTCATTAATATGAATTTGATTCGCATCGATGCCCTTTAAATCAACTCCCGCAACAACTGTAGCCGGGACAACCAGTAATAATTCGCGTTTTGTTCCGGGAAGATCCATTGAAATCTCTTTCCCAAAGATTTTATTATCTCTTTCCTCAATGACGACCTTTATATGAGCCTCTGCAGTTGCAAGCGTGGCCAAATCATGAACTTGTTCAACAAAAGTAGTTGTGTCTGTTGTTTTAGTACTTCCAGATAAATAATAAGCGGAAGCAGCTACCGCAATCATTACAACAAGGATAAAAAATATAATCTTTTTGCCCCATAGTTTAAAAATAAGCTTAAATAATGATGGGGAAACACTTGGTGCGTTACGATGTTGTCTTAAAAGTGCAGATGCCGCACTTTCATTTACACCCTCATTTAACTCTTTCATGATGCTAGCAATCTGGAATCTGACATCATCATCATTTTTTGCCATACTATCACTTCCCTCTATAACAAATGGGAGCTATGTTTAGTCTAGGATACTCCTATTATCTTATTCTACCATATTAAACTTTCATATTTCGACAAAATTCCACATATTCATGCTAAGCGCTTTTGTTTATCAAAGCTAGCATTTTTTCTTTGCAACACGATTAACCGAATGCTTAATACAACTCCGACGGCAAACAGACCGATTGTTAATCCTAACCAATATCCAACAGCGCCAAGCTTCATTGTGGTCGCCAAATAATATCCACTTGGCAAACAAATCAACCAGTATGAAACCAATGTCATTAAAAACGAAATGATTACATCTTGATATCCTCTTAAAGCGCCTAATGCTGCAGCTTGAAGCGCATCAGCAACCATGAAAAATAATGCCAAACTTAAGAATTGAACAATAATCTTAATAACCGCTTCGTCCGGGGAGTACAGTCCCGCAATATCATTGCGAAACAAAATGACAAATACTCCAGCGACAAAGGCAATGATAAGGGATAAATAAATTCCAAGCCATGCGTAGATTTTTGCATCCTTCAACCGCCCTGCTCCGAGCTCAAATCCAATTAATACAGTTAGCGCCATTGAAATACTAAGTGGAATCATATAAACGAATACCATGACATTAATGGCAGCTTGGTAGGCAGCAACAGTACTCGTATCAAATTTACTGATTAACACTGTTACTACTGCAAAGATGGCTGACTCAAAAAATAATGCCAATCCCATCGGCACACCCATTTTCAAGATTTCAATTACTTCAGATCCATCAAAATTTTTTACGCTTGCAAATTAGTTATATTGTTTAAATGGCTTTTGTTTGATTATCACCAATATCATGATTCCGGTTAAATACCAATACGTAATCGATGTGGCATAGCCCGCTCCAGCACCGCCTAGTTCGGGGAATCCCCAATTACCAAAAATAAGAAGATAGTTTAATAAAAAATTCAGTGGTAACGAGATTAATAAAATCACCATAACCACTCTCGTTTTCCCTAATGCATATATAAACGATCTTAAAACATTAAACATAAATAGCGGGATGATTCCATAGCTTAAACCAATTAAAAATTCCTTGGCCGTTTCCTTTACGGTGCCTTTCGTGTCCATCATTGCTAGAACCGAATCTAAGTACAGAAAACCAAGCACCAAAATGAAGAAACCGATCATGAACGAAACATAAATTCCATGTACTGTTACGGACGCAACACCTTGTTGTTTGTTTTCGCCAAACCGTTTTGCTGCAATTGGTGAAACGGCAAATAGAATCCCGCCAAGCCCAGTAAAAATTGGATTCCAAATAGAGGAACCAATCGCAACACCAGCTAACTCAGCAGAATCATATTGTCCGGTCATAATGATATTAAAAAACACCATCGCATACATCCCAAGCTGTGTGATTAAAATTGGTATGAGTAAATATGACAATTGCCTTAGTTTCTCTCGTAAAGAATAGGTCTGGTACATACGAGACCTCCTGTTAATAGATCATTATCGCAGGGATAATTATAGTCGATTATGACTAGAAAAACATCATTTCTTCTTATCATTTGCATAAACGTCAAAAAAGAGAGCTGAACATCCAAGAAATGTCCACTCTCTTCATTCGACAAAATTCGGGTGGTGCCTGGCACTTAGTTTTCTTCGGCGACTTTTGCGCGTTGAAGTACTTTACCACTTTCGCTGTCTTCTTCTGTTTGTTTAGCACGTTTGATAAAGAAGGCAAGCAATAGTGCAAGAAGTGCAATGAAGGTTGCTACTAAGAAAGAATCATTGATCCCCTCAAGCATCGCTTTCATGGCAATTTGTTCCTTAATTTTCGCCAATACCTCAGGTGCCATTTGGGCCGCTCCGGCGCCTTGTGGTGCATTTCTCATCATTTCTTGTGCGAGTTCTTTGGCGTGGGTTTCTGTACGATTTGTCATAATTGTAACTAACAGAGCCGTACCAATCGCGCCTGCAACCTGATTTAATGTATTATTCATGGCAGTACCATGCGGATAGAATTGTTTTGGCAATTGATTTAAACCATTCGTCGACACTGGCATCATAACCATTGACATTCCGAGCATCCGAACTGCATTTAGAACCATTAAATAAGTATAGGTGGTGTCAAGAGCTAATTTACTAAAGTAATAAGTAGTAATGACAGTAATAGACAATCCAATAACGGCTAAGATACGTCCGCCAATTTTATCAAATAATTTCCCTGTTAGCGGCGACATCAAAGCCATTAATATTGCCCCTGGTAGCATCATTAATCCTGCATCCATCGGTGAAATTCCACGAATCGTTTGAACATAGATTGGAATAAGTAGCATCCCAGAAAACATCGACATGTTTAATACCATGGAAATGGCAGATGATAATGCGAACATAGGATACTTAAATACTGAGAAATTGAGCATAGGATTATCCTGCTTTATCTGGCGAAGAATAAATGTTACTAAGGCAAAAACTCCGACGATAATGGCTCCGTACACAATAGGACTATCCCACCCCTTAGTGGCTGCAGAACTAAAACCGTAAAGAATTCCTCCAAATCCCAAACTAGATAAAACTAATGAAAACAAATCAAGCTTAATATTCACTTTTTCCTTTTTATCTTTTAATAGGAAAATACCCATTAAAACAACAACGATTGCAATTGGAGTCACAAAATGAAACAGCATTCTCCAATCATAATGCTCAATGATCCAACCTGACAAAGTTGGACCAATTGCAGGTGCAGCCATTAAAATCAACCCGAAAACACCCATCGCAGTTCCTCTTTTTTCAATCGGAAAGCTAACGAGCATTACATTCATTAACAACGGCATCATAATCGCTGAGCCAGACGCTTGTAGCATCCTTCCACCCAGTAGGACTGGGAATACATGAGCTATCCCAGCGACCA
Source organism: Bacillus sp. DNRA2 (assembly GCF_012843265.1). Lineage (GTDB taxonomy): Bacteria > Bacillota > Bacilli > Bacillales > Cytobacillaceae > Bacillus_BU. The sequence goes on from NZ_JABAIT010000005.1 coordinate 22,905, forward strand.
AGGTCCCGATTGTAAATAATCCCATCGCCGCTAAAAATAGGTGACGAACTGAATATTTTTGTATTAAAAATGCAGTGGTTGGAATTAACACTCCATTAACTAGCATAAAGCCTGTCGTAAGCCATTGGACAGTTGAAGCCTCAATTTTTAAATCTGCCATAATCGAAGGCAGCGCGATATTTAATAATGTATTATTTAAAAATGCAATAAAAGCACCTATCATTAAGATTGCAATCAAACCGTAAGGTGGACGATCCGTTTTTTTCATCTTATCAACCATTGTACCCCTCCTAATATATATGTGTTTTCTTTATACTGTCAGTTCACACAAGATTAAATATTATACTACAAGTATAATAAAAGCAATAAAAAAGAAAATATCCCTTTATATTTCAACATACGCATTTATAATTTATTTTCTTCAAAAAATGTCTAGTTAATCGTTTTTTTGAAAATGAAACAAATAAAGGAAAATACAAGGAAACGCAGTTACATTTTACAACCTTCTTGTAAATATAAAAAACGCCACTTACCTTGTTGTAAGTAGCGGAAACAAACCACAATCCCATATCAACCATACGATGAATGCTTGTTTGTAAATATGGAAATTTTCGCATAAAGCTGGCATATAAATCTAACAAAGGGAGGGATTTCTCATGGCGAATTTATGGATTATGACAATTGGATTTGTAATCTGTTTGGGATTAGCTGGAGGAACATTGTTCTTATTATTACGTACCGTTTTAAATCGAGAAGATTCGATTAGAATTGATTTACAAGACTCTCCTAAAGATGAATAATAGCAATTGATATGTAAAGGGGATGCCTGATAACACATGGCCATCCCCTCTTATGTTTGAAATTGTCATTTCCGCTTTTTTTGTCCCATTTGATTTCGGCTTATGTTTTGCATAGATTTTTTTGTATTTCCCTGCTGTTGTGTTTTTCCTGTGTTACTGTTTTTTTGATTATTTCTTTCATTTACTACCTGAACGCGCTCCTTTTCTGGTTCACTTTCTTTTACATTTTCGCTTTCCTTCTCTTTATTCTCCTGTTTATTTTCATTCTTACCTCCTTCATCTTTTTTGTGCTTCGGATCCTTAAATCCAATACTAATATTTTTTATATGATACGTATAAATTCTAAATACTTCATCGTGGTGAACAAGAATAATATGATCATTTGTAAAATCAACTAATATGCCCTGAATATTCTCCGGTCCCTTTCCGTTTATGACTACCCAGTTATGCTTCATTTTCTTCAATAAATTTTCGAAATCAGCTGCTGAGATAAATTCTGGTTTGACATCTAATTCATTTGTTTCGTAACTTTCAACATCGGAGGATTCACTTGATTCAAAAGAGGACTCATCGGAGGATTCTTGTTGATACTGTTGATTTTTTTGTACAGCATTAATGCTTTTAATGTGCTCAAGCTGATAATAGAAAATATCGTTTTCTTCCGTTTGCAATACTAAAAAGTCTGGTTTAACATCGATCACTTTACCTACACGATGTGAAGGGCCACCACCATTAATTTGAATTTTTTGATGAAGCAGTTGTTTTAAGAGTTGATTAAAATTGGCAGGTTTCATTTTATTATCTTCATTATCATCCAGTTCCTCTAACATTTTACTTCCAAACTTTGCATTTTCAATTATGCTTTTTATATGCTTAAGTTGGTAATATACCGTTTGTTTATCCTCGGTTTTTATTTCTAATAGGTCCTTATTAACACTGATTAATTTACCTGTCCTAGACTCTGGACCATCCTTGTAAATTTTTAACACCTTACCAACCATGTTTTCTAAATATGATAACACATTCTTTTTTTGCATATCCTCCACTTCCTCCTCAGTCATTTATACTTTGTATGTTATGTCTTGATAGGTGCCCATGTATAAGAGCATTGCCTATTTATATTATTTTTTTTATTGAAAAATCAATCGTTTGGTATACAACAAAAAAAGTGGCCAATGAAAATATCGCGTCTTTAAACCCGAAAACGATTGCTGAACTGGAAAAAATAAAAAAATTGATAACCATCACGATTTGGCCAATTGAAAACGGAAACCGTTTGCTTAGTAATATTGCAACAATTTCCGTTCCATCTAAGGAACCCCCAAACCGAATAATGAATCCAACCCCAAGACCTAGCAAAAAACCACCGACTAAAATGACAACGAAGGGATTAAAGGTTACTGGTGGAAAAGGTTCAAGGATATATGTCCCTAATGCTAGACTGAAATTTGCATAAAGGCTCATCACGAGAAATCTTGTCCCAATATAATAATAACCAATCAATAAAAATGGTGTATTCAAAAGGAGTAAAAGCAATCCCAAGTGAACTGGATAGAACGTTGAAATTAACATGGCAATTCCAACAATTCCACCATCAATTATTTGATTTTTTATTAAGAAACATTGCAGTGCAATAGCTACCAGAATAGAACCGAAAAGTATTCCCAAACCATTCAACAAAACTTGACCGCGACATGACCGGTTGAGATTATGATAAAAAATTAACCTATTTCTATACATAGATACCCCTTTTTAAGCGTTTGGCCTTCCCAAAATTTCCAATCGTATTGTAAATATATTCGTAGGTTTAAGAAAATATCAACCTGTCCGTTACTGATCTATATTCCTACAAAAAAAACACTTACTTCATCGCGTTCGCGTTAAGAAGCAAGTGTTTTATTAATAATGATTGAATTAGATTGAAAATATTCCGCCAATCGAACTAATTGCAACTCCAAGTGAAAATTCAATGATGACAAGAGTAATAGCCTGCTTTTTGCTCAATCCTGCTACCGCCTGTAACCCTAAAGCAAAAACGACATAGTACCAAATATGGAATATATCAAAGTTTGCACCAATCGAATGTAATAGTTTATTATCAGCAAACAATGGCGCAAGGCTTGTATAATAGGGTTCAAAACCACCTACAAGAAGTGCGATGCCCCCATTTAGAAGCATGCCAACTGCAGAAATAATGCTAACGTATACAGTAAGACCAAATAAAGTTTTATAGGTTGTATCTTTACCTATAAACATCATCGCAACCTTGTAGAACAACGCAACCAATAAATATCCAATAAGTACGCCGATTACACCAGTTGCTGCTCCCGTTCCAAGCGTAACTCCGATAGGAATATCTATTCCAAGATCCGCAATTTCTGAGTCCTCAAAAATGGGATTTGATAGACCGACATAAGCAATAATGGCAGAGGTAATTGCTGAAATGATCAAAATCATAACTAGCGGCAGTGCAATCGGAAACTTCCCTTTCATTCTATCAAACTGAGCAGAAGGTGCGAACAACATACCAAACACACTTGGTTTTTTTCTGACTTCTACCTCTTCATAATTTACATCTACTTGCATCATTAACACTCCTTCTTGGTTATTCGTATCGTAAAGCCTCAATTGGATCGAGCTTCGCTGCTTTATTTGCAGGTATTAATCCGAAAATGATTCCGAGTGCCATGGAAAATAATACGCCGCCAAACACCACAGTAGGTGAAACGAGTGGTGGCCATTTTGCGTAGCTTGAAACGATATAGGCTCCACCAACACCAAGACCTATTCCGAACAGCCCACCTAAAAGGGTTAGCATCATCGCTTCGATTAGGAATTGGAGCAAGATTTTCCCTCTTGTCGCTCCTAATGCTTTACGAATCCCGATTTCACGAGTTCTTTCTGTGACGGATACAAGCATAATATTCATGACCCCAATTCCACCAACCAATAATGATATTCCAGCAATTCCACTAATAATCATTGTCATAATATTTGTTACTTTGGATATACTTTTTTGAATTTCTTCTAAGTTAAAAACCTCATATTTACCCTTTAAATCTGCGGATTTTGAATCATTAAGAAGATTAACCGCCTTTTGTCCGCCAGTTTCCAATGAATTAGCATCCTTCGCTTGTAATGTTACAGATTGAATTTCATCCGTTCCATACATCACTGGCCAAAGTGAGAGTGGTAACAGGATTTCCGCCATGCCAAAATCTAAAAAACTATCAGCAGTTTTATAAACTCCAACAACTTCAAAAGGTTGTCCTTTCAAATCGAGAATTTGTCCAACGGCCTTTTTGTCCTCAAAAAATTCCTCGGCTGCCTTTTGGTTTATCATCATGACATTATTGGATTGAGAAAAATCAAGCTCTCCTAACTTTCTACCAGCTGTGACTTTTAATGAATTTACCGCAAAATAATCATTTGTTATTCCATTGACCTGAGCTTCCGTTAGCCTTTCGTCAATAGGGAGCTGTTCAAACGAATTATTTTTCGAAATGACATGCGAAATTTCCGGAATGCTTTTTAACTGGAGGAGATTTTCCTGTGAAAAAGTTGGACCTTCATAATACATGGCCGCGTATGGGTCCTCAGTATCGGGAGTAAAAACAATTTCAATCGTATTGTTCCCCTCTCCGGCAAATTGAGATTTTAACGCAGCTTCTCCGCCCTGACCTATTGCTACAACAGTAATAATCGAACCGACACCGATAATAATCCCTAGCATAGTGAGTACTGAACGGAGCTTGTGGGCAAGAATCGACGAAAGGGCAATTTTTATACTATCTAACATACTCATGTAAAAGCACCCTTTCTATCTTGAATGATTATTCCATCCCTCAAAACAATTCGACGATTGGAATATTCAGCAACCTCTTCCTCATGGGTAACCATAACAATCGTCGTACCCTCTTTATTTAATTGGGTAAAAATCTCCATGACCTGTTCACCGGACTTAGTATCAAGTGCACCTGTAGGTTCATCAGCTAAAATAAATGTAGGTTGATTGGCAATAGACCTAGCAATGGCAACCCGCTGTTTTTGCCCTCCGGAGAGCTGGTTTGGCAAGTGGCTGACACGGTCTGCCAATCCCACCTTTGCCAAAGCCTCCAATGCACGCTCCCGTCGCTCACTCTTCTTCATACCGCCATAGACGAGTGGCAGTTCAACATTTTCAACAGCAGTCAATCTTGGCAACAGATGAAAATGTTGAAAAACAAAGCCGATATACTTGTTACGAATGAGGGCCAAATTGGCCTCATCTGCTTCTAATACATTTACATCATTAAGTATGTATTCTCCACTTGTAGGTCGATCCAAACAACCGATTATGTTCATTAACGTCGATTTACCAGAACCAGAAGGTCCCATTATCGAGACAAACTCACCTGAAGCAATTTCAGTGTTAATATCGTGCAGTACGGGAACTTCAAGCGCTCCCTGCTTATAGGTCTTTTGTATATGCTTTAGACTGATCATTTACCCTTCACTTCCATCCCGTCTTTAAGCTTATCGGAAGGATTTTTCACAACCTTGTCGCCAGCCTTTACTCCTTCAAGAACCTCAATCCATTCACCGTCGCTCATTCCAGTTGTGACTGGCATTTTGCGCAGTTTTTTCCGATCTGCAACGAAAATATATGCAGAATCTTTCTTCTCTACAATACTACTGCGTGGAACTGCAAGGATTTTCTTCGTGTCCAATTGCACTTCGATTGTCACATGATAGCCTGGTGCAAGCCCATCCTGAGAATCTAGTGAGGCCTTAAAGTTATAGTATGAAATGTTTTGTGACGATTGTCCGGACATATCTGTTGCCAGTTGTCCTGCTCCGTCACCGTTTGGATATTGGCTAATGCTCGCTATTTTACCAGACCAAGAACGATTTTGAATTGCTTTTGAGGTAATCTTAATTGGCTGTTCCGGATGTATCTGAGCCATCTGTAATTCTGTTAAGACACCTTGAACCTGATATGGATCCTGTGATGCAATTTGAATGATTGGATTCCCTTGTCCACCGGTGAGATCTGTACTGTTTTGTGAAATGTCTTTCTTTACAGATTTGACAATTCCCTTGATACTACTTGTCACGATTAAGTCACTCTGCTTAAGCTGTAGGTCTTGTTCCTGAAGTTTATTTTTCTCGAGTTCCAATTCGGTAGTTTTTAGTTGGAATTCTGCTTCAGCAAGCTGTTGGTCTAATTGAGTAAGTATTGCTTGTTCTGCACCATTGTCTTTATTTGTTTGTTTTTCTTGCTTTAATTTCGCTATTTGATCTTTTTCCTGTCCATAACGAAGATTCGCCATTTTTTTATCAATCTCAAATTGCTTTAATTGTATTGAAAGCTCTGGATTATCATAGGAAAATAATTTTTGGCCAGGTTCTATCTGCTGCCCTTCTTGGACAAAAATTTCATTAATCTTCCCTTTTGAAGGATCCTGATAAAATGTTTCTTCACTTCCAGGTACAACTCTACCCGATACTAGTTTTGTGCTACTCAATTCCCGTTCTTTAACCTTTGCGTATGACAGTTCTGTGGTATTTTCCTTGCTCTTATTTTGAGCAACTACTATATTAATTCCGACCAGGAGCAATATAGATACAACCACTCCCATGATAATCCACAGTTTTTTGGGATTTCGTTTGCGCTCTAATTCCATGTTTTCGCCTCCTATTCGTTGGAAAATTTTAGTTAATTCTATTTCATTATAAAATTTATAATTTCTTAAAAAAAGGGTTTAATTTACAATTTTGGTAGAGTATAATGGTTTTTGACATTTTTTATCAAAATATTACGTTATATTACAATTTTTACGTTATTATGAAATTTTGCGAAAAAATCTAAACACAATAAAAAGGCTGACCCAAATGGATCAGCCTTTCCTTATATCATTCTATTATTTAACTGGATTATGAATATAGTAAATCATGGCAATTTCATCACAGCTAGGCATTTTAGGGCAATTGATACAATCACTCCAGACCTTTTGCGGCATATTATCTTTAACCGTCACTTCAAAACCGCATTTTTGGAAAAATTCAACTTGATACGTTAATGAAATAAGCCTTTCTATTTCTATTCGTTTTGCTTCTTCAACAATTTTATCCACTAATAGTTTTCCGATTCCACGCTTACCCATGTTTGGGTCCACCACTAAAGAACGGATTTCAGCAAGCTGCTGATCAAATATGGTTAAGCTCGCACAACCGACAATCTGCCCGTCGATTTCAGCCACGAACATGGCTTGGATATTTTGGAACAATGATTCTTTCGTGCGTGGAAGTAACACCTTTTCCTCTGCATATCCCATTATCAATTGATATATTGTTTCTATATCTGAAATCTTTGCTTTTCTAATCTTAACCATTATTCTCACCTTTTGTTCGTCATAAATTTTCGAAACATTCTCGTTAATCTTATATTAATATTTAATCACAAAACTGAATATTTATAAAGTGAAACTTCCAGCAGTTTTAGATAAATCCACCATTTAACGCATTAAAGGAGTGGGGGACAGTCCCCCACTCCTTTAATGCGTTAATGTATTATTTGTTTACTGGTACTGCGTTGAAGTATTCTTCTAGTGTACTGCCGTGTTTCATTATTTCGCTTGCGATTGCTTTACCGACATAGCGTATATGCCATGGTTCATATTTATAACCAGTGATTGCATCCTTCCCATTTGGGTAACGGATAATAAAACCATAGTCCGCTACATGATCTTGAAGCCACGCTGCTTCGGCTGTTCCTCCGAAACAATCCTCTGCCGGACAGCGTCCATCACCACCAGTCACATCAATCGAAAGACCCGTTTCGTGTTCGCTTGTACCTGGCAGTGCGCTATATGTCCGCGCTTTTTCATATCCATCCTGCTGAACATAATGATTAAATAAGGAAACTTGGGTCGCATGAGAGCGATAGCCTGAAACACCCAACAAATTAATCCCTTGAGCTTTCGCACCGGCAAACAACTCAGCAATTGCTTGAGCAGCCTCACTTCTTAATTGACGTTTTTCAGCTGATGCAGATGTTAAAAACGGAATATTAGTCGTCACTAAGTCATGTGGATTATAGTTATCAGGTAGCTTAAAATATTTATTTACCAGCACGGAAATAGCTTCCGGCTGCGCTACAACAGTAATTGCCTCACCATTTTGCGAAGGTGTGCCTGCTTGTTTTACATCAGTCTGTTGTTGTGATTGTGGTGGTGTAGCCGTCTTGTTCTCACTTGGTTGCTGCTGACTATTTTGTGTTTGTTCCTGCACAAGCTGTTCCTTTGCTGCATCAAACTGCTGTTTAATCTCTTTTGGAGTTTTTGCACTAGCTGTTTTTTCACCTTTTCCAGCAAGTTCCCCCATATTAATAGCGCTACAGCCTGACAGCATCGAAGCTAGGAATAATCCACAAAGGCCAATCGTGAGTTTTTTATTCATCTCTATAACTTCCTTTTACTAAATTTGATATGATGATTAGCTACAAATTAAAATACATTAATAAATCCCATTCGACAAATTGACGAAAGTAAACCAATATTCGTTTCATTTTAACGGTTAATTAGTCATAAATCTGCTGGTTTAGCACAACTTTCAGTTTAGCATACGTGAAATTTGTTGGGAATAGTCGAATTTTCCCAAAATAAAAAAATGCCCCCAAAATGAGAGCATCTTCAATCAATTTTAAATTAACTAGTGAACCCAACTTCCATCTGATCAGGGTGAGAGCCACTGCGATCATCTATATTTAATCCATCAATCTTCTTCATATCATCTGCAGATATTTCAAAATCAAAAATATCAGCATTTTCAATAATGCGTTCTGGTTTGATTGATTTTGGAATGGTAATGACCTGGTTTTGTAGATCCCAACGTAAAATAAGTTGCGCAACACTCTTACCATACTTTGCAGCAACTTCTGTTAATAATGGTTCGTTAAGAAGTGCGCCTCGCTTAAGCGGTGACCATGCCTCAAGCTGAATTTGATGCTGTTTACAAAAAGCATGTAGCTCTTTTTGCGTCAAGTGGGGATGATACTCAACTTGATTTACCATCGGTATGATTTCTGCTTCACTAATTAAATCCTGCAAATGGTGTATAAGGAAGTTACTAACGCCAATTGCCCTGACACGACCATCTTTGTATAGCTTTTCTAGCGCTTTCCAAGTTTGTTTATACTTATCCTTCCCAGGCCAATGAATTAGATATAAATCTAGATAATCCAGCCCCAGTTTCTGAAGACTTAAATCAAATGCTTTTAATGTTGTATCATAACCTTGGTCTGTATTCCAAACTTTAGATGTTACAAATAACTTCTCGCGCGGAATACCAGATTCACGAATGCCAGTTCCAACGCCTTCTTCATTTTGGTAAATGGCAGCTGTATCAATACTAATGTAACCATGATTGATTGCTGCTTTGACTGATTCGATGACCTCGCTTCCTTCTTGGACTTTAAATACCCCAAGACCAAACCAAGGCATTTTTACACCATTATGTAAGATGGTTGTATCCTGTAAACTAGTGATCATCTTCTTCCCTCCCAATTCTTTTCATGAAAATCATGAGAAATACTCAGTCGATAAATATCAAGTTATTCGATTGGCAAACCCTATTTTAAATGATTTTCCTAAAATATCCTACCAATAAGCAACACAAGAACTAATCTGCCATGATTTTGTTGAAATTATTCTGCTGTATGAAATCGACATGATATGGGAAGATAGTGTATAGGTAAACGTAATTCATAATATTTCCTGAAAGGAGCAAAAACATGGAAAAAATAGAAGTTGGCGAAGTATTTAGTATTGAAGATCATGAAGGTAATGAGCAAGATGTTGAGGTTCTAGGCACAATTCAATTGGAGGGAACTGAATACGTTGCAGTAGGTTTTGTAGAAGATATTCAAAACGAGGATGCCGAGGAAGACATCGATATTTTCTTTTTAAAGGTTGACGAAGACGGTGAGTTAGCAGCAATTGAAACAGATGAAGAATTCGAAAAGGTATCCCTTGCCTTCGATGAAATTTTTGAAGATGATGAGGATGAATAATCTCGAGTAAAGTCATTACAACATAAACAAACATAGGTTAAACAACATATTCTTTTAAAAAAGAGGAACTGGTTATAAAACCTAGTTCCCCTTTTTGCTCGGTTATTTAGTTTTGTTTTTTCCAGCTTCGTTGGCTAATTGTTCGAAGGACTTTACTTTTCCGTGAGGATGTTGATCTTCCTTTTTTACTCTCCACAAACGTTCTGCTTCATGCTGTGATTGCGTCATTGTTTATCCCCTTTTCGCATCAAAATATTAACTCAAGTGTTCTTGATTATTGCTTAATGGATCTTCTGCTGGAATTGTTTCAGAAAAATTCTCGGTATTCTTAGTATGATCCACATTTGTTGCAGTTTTTTTGTCAGGTGTCAGTTCCTTCGCAAATTCGGCCATTGCCAGATTAGGTAATGATATATTTCTTGTTTTCTGAAAATTATCCATTAAACTCTGTAGACGATCAGACTTATTTTGCTTCTGACTTTTCCCCATTTGGTAAGCTGCTGCACTGGCCCCTAAACCAAGTAAGGATGCCCAAAAAATCCCCTTATTAGTACGCTTTTTTTGTCCAAACCAATTTATATTTTTACTCATATTATTCACAGTTTTTACCCACTTTTTGTCCATAAGAAAAAACACATCCTTTTTTCGCCGAGCGGCGTTTCTTTCCGATTAACAATACTTATTTTTCCTTAAAGATGTGAATTTATTCATCTGAAGTGTCACACTATTATTGAACAGAAATGCAAAAAAAAAAAAGCCTCGCAGCTAATTTTTCCTTTTTCTCTATATAAAGACAATTATTCATTCAACATTTCTAAAACTTCTACTTCGTTAATTCCTTTAATAAGCCCGAGTTCACTAACAAATATTCTCCGAGCACTATCAAGCATTTGTCGCTCACTTGAGTTCAAACTCTTAGCTTTATTCATTCTCATTAAGTCACGAACAACTTCTGCACCATCTTGAAGTTCTCCTGATTTCATCTTTTCCATATTGCTCTTATACCTTTCTTTCCAGGTGAGCGTGGTGTCAGATGCACCATTATGAAAAATCGCTAAAGCTTCATCTACCATTGGCAAATCTGCAATCATCCGTATGCGTGAGCTTTCAATTTTTGCTGTAGGAATCATGACTTTCATGTTATTCATTGGCATTTTAATCACAAAATATTTCCGTGTTTCACCAAGAACTTCCTTTTCCTCAATCGCCTCTATTACTCCAGCACCATGCATAGGATATACAATATTATCGCCAATATTAAACAGAACATCCACCTCCGAATTTTGTACTATTCAAGCATAACACATTTATAAAAAATAATCAATTTTTTATAATATCATTTAGTTTTTGTACTTGTCAACACTTTTTTATTTTTAACATAACGGACTTCCTTACCCTAATAAAATAGGAACGAGGAGGTGTATGCTGTGCGAAAAAGTTTGATTATCCTGGTCCTTTTTACCCTCGTCATTCTCTCTGGCTGTTTCAAAGACCCTATTCAGGATGATTTGCTCAACTATGTCAATTCTGATATGAAAACCGCCTATAATCTTGAAAAGAAAGCTGTATCTGCTTACGAAAGTGTTACGGGTCCAAATTTTTCAAACGACCAGGTGTTGTATGATACCTTGCAAAATGAAGTGATTCCTACTTACGAACAGTTTATAAAGGAATTAAAAGCAATAAAGGTTGAAACGGATGAACTGAAAAAAATCCATGCCATTTATATAAAAGGAGCCGAAACACAATTCCAGGCTTTCGAGGTGATTATCGAAGCACTTGAAAATCAGGATCCAGCTTTGATAGAAGAAGCTAACGCAATCCTTGAACAAGGTCGAAATCAAATAAGCGATTACCAGAGCAAACTTGATCAACTAGCTGAAGAGCATAATGTCAATCTTAAGAAAAATTAAAAACAGGCTGACTCATTAGGTTTTTTTATTACCTCCTGAGTCAGCCTGTTATGCTCGTTTGTGTTTATTTTTTAAAATAAAATATATCAATACACCGATAATCATGATTCCTAAAACAACATAAATAACATTTGAGTATATCCCCATATAATAAAGAACTTTTTCCCACGATTGACCTAGCAATGCCCCTGCTACGACAAGTATGGAATTCCAAATAAGGGTGCCGACGGTTGTAAAAAAGACAAATAGGACAAACTTCATATTAGACATTCCAGCTGGAATGGAAATTATACTCCTAATAAATGGAATCATCCGGCAAAATAAAACCGTCCAAAAGCCATGATGATCAAACCAAGCATCTGCCTTTAAAATATCTTCTTTTTTCACATGAAGTAGCTTTCCCCAACGGTCCACAAACTTTAGCAAGCGCTCAACATCAAGAAGGAGACCAATTCCGTATAAAATAATGGCCCCTAATAAAGAACCACCTGTAGCACTAAAAATTACCCCAAGTACATTTAAATCAGAATGAGTCGTCATGAAGCCCCCAAACGGCAAAATGAGCTCCGATGGAATAGGCGGGAACACATTTTCTATACACATGAGTAAAAAAATGCCTAAATATCCAAACTGTTCCATAAAGTCAGTAATCCAGCTTTGCATGTGACGCCTCCAAAGTTAACGTATCAAAAAATATTAATGAAACTTCCAAAATTACCCTATTGTAATGTCACCTTCATTATAACACTCTCATTTGTGAGTCTCTAATCATTCAACTTAGTCCATTAGAAAAATCGGATCGTGATCTAAACTTTTAACACCTTCATCGAAAATCAACTTTGTTTTGAAATGATAAGAAACCGATGATGACGTTTTTTCAATGGTTTCAGGCAAAGTAAATTGAAACTCAATTTTACTAAGCTCTCCCGATTCAATTTGCTGAGCAGCCAGAATTGTTATGGAGTCAACAACCTCGCTAACTTCCGTTATTGGATTCATCTTAATCAAGTCACATTCTATTCTTTTCATCTTTTGTTCAACCGTTCCACCGATTAAATTAATATGTCCCTTCACGATTTCAGCTCGTCTATACTTATTTTTATTTATGATTAAATCCACCTGAGCAGAACCAATCCCCATCAATGACATATATTTTCTTAGCATCATTTAACATACCTCCAGTTAAAGATTCATTTTACTAAAAACAAAAATGACCGCTACCTATATTCGGTAACGGTCATTTAAAACAAAAAGACCCTTACCAATTAACTTGGTAAAGGTCTGGCTAACAACGTCAAGGTTGCCAACAAAGCCGAGAGTATCAACTCTGAATTGACGACTTTGCTGTAAAAGCTACTCCCCTTTAGAGGATTTAGTATATTGTTAACTTAAGAATAAGGTGAAACTTCAAGTGTGTCAATAGAAAAAATGATTAATTAATCAAGCTTTGTAGTGGTGCTGGGATTCTTCCGCCTCGTCTAATAAACTTCTCTGGGCTAAAAGCATTGACACCCATTACAGGGGCACGACCCAGCAATCCGCCAAATTCCACCATTTCCCCTTCTTTTTTACCTGGAACAGGGATAATGCGAACGGCTGTCGTTTTTTTATTAATCATTCCAATCGCCGCTTCGTCGGCAATCATCGCTGACAAAGCTGCTGGAGTGACGTCACCTGTGATGGCAATCATATCAAGTCCAACTGAACAAACACACGTCATTGCCTCAAGCTTTGACAAGGTTAAGGCGCCATCAACTATACCGCGAATCATTCCATTATCTTCACTCACTGGGATAAACGCTCCACTTAGTCCGCCCACGTAGGAACTGGCCATCGCTCCACCTTTTTTCACAGCATCATTCATTAGCGCAAGCGCAGCAATCGTACCATGTGTGCCGACACGTTCAAGACCAATTTCTTCAAGAATTTCAGCGACACTATCGTTAATAGCATTGGTTGGAGCAAGTGATAAATCCATAATTCCAAACGGAACACCAAGACGTTCTGCCACAACTCGTCCGATTAACTCACCAGCACGGGTAATTTTAAAGGCTGTTTTCTTAATCACCTCTGAAACTTCGCCAAGGTCGGCATCTGGATGGCGTTTCAAAGCATTTAATACAACGCCAGGTCCACTAACGCCTACATTTAAGACTACTTCGCCTTCACCTGATCCATGAAATGCTCCAGCCATGAACGGATTATCTTCAACTGGGTTACAAAATACAACCAACTTTGCACAAGCTAAACCATTTTGATCTTTTGTCAGCTCAGCTGCTTCCTTCATAATATGACCGAGCTTACTGACTGCATCCATATTGATTCCAGTTCTGGTTGTTGCGACAGAAATCGATGAGCATACTCGCTCTGTTACACTCAATGCCTCAGGAAGTGCATCTAAAAGCACCATGTCTCCTTTAGCAATCCCTTTATGTACTAATGCTGAATAACCACCGATAAAGTCAATTCCCAACACTTTAGCAGCTTTATCCAAAGTTTTCGCAAGCTCAATAGCCTCTTCCTTTGTTGCATTCCCAAGAATTTCAGCAATGGGCGAAATCGAAATCCGCTTATTAATAATTGGAATCCCAAATTCCTTTTCTACTTGTTCGGCAACTGCCTTTAAATTCTTTGCGTAAGTCGTAATTTTATCGTAAACCTTTTGATTCATTTTGTTAAAATCAGAATCACCACAATCATGAAGGTTAATCCCCATCGTAACAGTGCGAATATCAAGGTTTTCCATCTGAACCATTCTAATGGTTTCCATCATTTCTTGAATTGCTATATTCATTATGGAAGTCCCCCTTATATCCGATGCATGGCTTGGAAAATTTCCTCAAGCTGAATATTGATTTTTAGCCCCATTTCCTCACTCAATTCATCAAGTTGTTGTTGGAGCTGATCGAGATTTTCCTTTCCAGTTACATCCACCAGCATCATCATCGTGAAGAAATCCTGGAGAATGGTTTGACTAATATCCAAAATATTGACGCTGTTATCAGCCAATATATTTGTTACTTTTGCAATAATGCCAACCTGGTCTTTCCCAATAACACTTACTACTGCTCGTCTTTGCTTCATCTCTAACACCTCTTGTTATTATTATCGAAAAATAAAAAAAGATTGGAATTTCTCCAATCTCAGGTAGGTTAGTTGAATAACAAAATCAGCGTTTATTTGTTACTCTTCTGTCCTTTTGCCTGAGATTGTGAATCCTTCGGCGCCACTTTCGTTGCGGTCTCTCCAGAAGCTGCTCCAGTTATAGTGTGATCCATAACCTTCATTGCTTGCATAATATTTTATTAATAAAATGATGGTAACAATAAAAACCCTGGTCGTCAATAGGATTATCTAGAGTTTCTTCGTTTTCCTGCAAGGGTTTTTGCGCCCTTTTTCTTCATAGCAGGTTTAACTGTGCCACGAGCTGCTTTCTGTTCTGGCTTGTTCTTGCCTCTTGGAGTAAATTTTGAGTCTGGCTGATTTTTGCTTCTTGGAGTTGACTTCGGCTCTGACTGATCCTTGCTTCTTGATGTTAATTTGGGCTCTGACTGATTTTTGCTTCTAGGAGTTGATTTCGTCTCTGGTTGATTATTCTTGCTTCTGGCAGTCGTTTTGGTTTTGTAACCCTTGTTATTTTGCTTCCTATTTGGTTTGCGCTTTGTCTTCGATGTATCCTTTTCCTCGATACCTTTTGCTTCATTTTCTGCTTTCTTCATATTACCAATGTTTTGCTTATTAATCGTAATATTTAATTCTTTTTCAATCAGATCAAGGGCAGGGCGATCTTTCGAGGAATATAACGTGATAGCAAGACCGGTCATGCCCGCGCGTCCTGTTCTACCGATACGATGAATGTAGCTTTCAGCATCCTGAGGGATGTCGTAATTGTATACATGGGTAACACCCTCGACATCAAGTCCTCGGGCCGCAACATCGGTAGCAATCAAGAGCTGAATTTCGGCCTCACGGAATTTCTTCATCACTTGTTCACGTTTTGCCTGCGTCAAGTCCCCATGCAATTCGTCACACGGAAAGCCGTGAGCTTTGAGTGCATCATAAAGTTTAGAAACGCGTCGTTTTGTTCGACAAAATACAACTGCTAAAAATGGTCGATGAGTTTCGATTAACTCAATCAAGGTTGCTTGTTTAGCCCTATCTATGGTGTGAATCGCCATTTGCTTGACCGATTGGGCTGGTCCTTGAGTTTTTTCCACTTGAATATACTTCGGATCACTCATGTGCTTTTTGGCTAGGTTACGAATTTCAGGAGGCATCGTCGCTGAGAACAATAAAGTTTGTCTTCTCTTTGGAGTTGCTTTGATGATTTCCTCCACCTCATCCAGAAAGCCAATATGGAGCATTTGGTCCGCTTCATCGAGAACTAACGTTGACAGTGACAATAAATCAATGGTTTCTCGTCGAATATGATCAAGTAATCGACCTGGCGTTCCGACAACAATTTGGATATTTTTTTTGAGTTTGTTTAATTGTTTTTCAACATCCTGTCCACCGTAAGCAGCGAGCACATTTATGTTATCGTTGTTTTGAATTAATTTTTCAACTTCATTGGTAATTTGCAAGGCTAACTCTCTTGTCGGGGTAACGATTAATGCTTGAATCTGCGTTGCGTTTAGGTTGATTTTTTCGAGAATTGGTAAAATAAAGGCAAATGTCTTGCCTGTACCCGTTTGTGCTTGAGCGATTACATCTTTCCCATCCATTACCAATGGAATCGCTTGCTCCTGAATCGGTGTTGGTATGGCAATGCCGTTTTCGGTTAATTTATTGACTATGTTTGCAGAAATACCCATTGATAAAAAATCAGGCATTCTTATCCCTACTTTCCTTAATAAAAACTCATCCTTCTAATAATGAGTGTTATTCTGGAAAATAGCAAACATTGTTTTTGTCTTGTTTCATTAAGATAAATATCAAATATATAGTTCTTGGTTACTACAATAATCTTGCATGTGTTCAGTTTCAGAAAATTTCCCACTCGTTTTGAACCTATAAAACCCTCTTAAGATCATTTCAAAGGTTCTTTCATTAAATTTTGAACTATTGATTCTGCCATGCTAAAAACAAAAAGCAAGCGACAGCTGCAAAAGCAACTGTCGCTCACCACAAAATCTTTATTTTACCACTGGAAGTGGCTTGCCTAGCCATTCGCTGTAAAATGCGTCAATGTCAGGCTCGAAATCCTTTAAGATGGGATACCAAGGAGTCACCGCTTCAACCTCAAGTTGGGCTGCACACTCTGGGCAGTAGTACTCACGGATGACTTGCCATTCAGGGTCTGGAGCGAGCATTTTAGGATAGAGCTCGTTCAATTTATCCTGCGTATCACGGACATGAATGAGCGCGTGCATCTTCCAGTTATCATCTGCAGAACAGAACTCGTGGCCGCAGTCACATTTTACAACGCGCTGTCCACCTGCTTTTTGAACGATATACAAATGCAGACCCGCCGGGAGTAAAATGGGATCGTTCCACTCTACACGTTCTTGCAAAATGCTGATATATTTTTCAAAACGATCACCATCTTTAAAATTGGACAGCATTTCTTTGAGCTTATAGAAATCAATTGTTCCATCGATTAATTCTTCTATCGTTTTGCGATCATATTGTGTCATGATTTCACCCCACCAATCCAGATTAATTATTTATTGCGATCAATTTTTCGACCGAATACTGGAACACCTAATTCATCTTCGGTAAGCTTCCATTCAGCTGGAAGGCTCCAGAATTCCTTGAATTCATTAGCAAAGTTTTCACTTAGAGCAAAGCTTGATGCATACATGTGACGAACTTGAACAGAAGCATCCTTTTTGATGATGTCGGAACGCTCCGATTTAATCCATTCAGATACAGGAACACCACGTTTTAAGCGGTCTTTGCGAATTTCTCGACGACGAGCTTCCGTTGCTTTTTCATCAACGATATATTTACCTTTTTCATCCTGATTGACAACGGCACCGTATACTTTCTCAGCATAGCGCACTAGGATGTGCCCTTCGTTCAAGTCATCCTCAATCGCTTTCGCACGACGCTCAAGTGGGTCGCCAAAGCCTGGGCCTCCACGAAGGTAGTTCAAATACAGATCGTAATCTTCAAAGATGGTTTCGGTTGTAATTGCCTGTTTATCACGAATTATTTCCGCACCAGCAATTAACTGATCGTAGTTTGGATTATCTGGATCGATGTCACCACCGGTTGGTAATGGAAGTTTGTTGTCGATCCGCTCTTTTAGGTTCGTTTTATGCGCTTCAAAACGATAACCAGAAGCAGCAGGATAGCCACCCATTAGACCACAGTCACTGGACATGTAGCCATTCCCCATAAAGAACATCGTCCAGTCTTTTGCACCGTATACCATTCGCAAGGTTTCATAGCCGCTTCCACCACGGTATTTACCGTAACCAGCTGTATTTGGCTTAATGCTGCGACCAAGGTAAATGAGCGGTTCAGCAAGTTCCCATATTTCCATATCACCCATATCGCCTTCAGGATTCCAAATCGCAGCTGCGTGGGAAATACCATCGCGAACTGCACTTGCGCCAATCCCTTCAGCGGCTGATTCAAAGCTGTTAACGGCATGACTTTCGTCAAATTGATTCATACCGCCACCTTGGAGCCAGTTGGAAGTATTTGCATTACCAGCATTAACCTCTTCCAAATAACCTCTGGCAAAATAGTTCCGACTAAGCGCACGCCATAGTGGACTCCATGCTGAAACAAGGAAATGCCAGGCATAACTATGGGCGGTCCGAATATCATCTGGATTTAACCAAGACCCATATGGTAAGTCAAATTGCGAAGCATATAATGCTCCATCGTTAACCCTGTCATTTGGAATTAAAGTTTGCGACATCATCACCCAAATTCCACTTGTAATGGCAACCGGTGTCGCATTATAGCTGTGCCAGCCCCAACGGTTAACTCCTTCAAAATCAATCTGGAATTTCCCATCTTTATGAATGGTCATTTCTGTTGGTGCGTGCATAATCGTATTCACGCGTGCGTACGGAGGAACATCAAGATCCTTGTATGGTACGTCAACAAACGATACTTGGCGATACTTTCCAGGGATAAGTAAACTTTTCACCTGATTAACGAATCCCCGACGACCGTCTTCAATAACCTCACGAACAAAGTGTTTATATGTGTCAACGCCTTCTTCTTTAATAATATCGAGGACAAGATCACGAATCATATGACAACCAGCAATCCGTGTACGCTCATCAAGAAGCCAATATTTTGTTGTCCGGACAGAGCGCTGCGATTCAATAACCCAGTCTTTTAACAATTCATCTCTCTTACCAATTTTCCGACAGGCAACCTGATAACCATCGTCATAACGAGTGACCGGTCCAACTGTCATACTTCCTGGTGCAGTTGCACCAACATCAATTACGTGCGTAACGCCACCAACCCAACCAAGCAATTCACCTTCATGGAAAATTGGCACGATTGTATGAACATCACAAGGATGCACGTTTCCAATTTGGCAGTCGTTATTACAGAAAATATCGCCATCCTCGATACCCGGATTATCTTCATAGTCATTTTTAATCATATATTTAATCGCTGAGCCCATCGTACCGACGTGAATAATAATACCGGTAGATGTAACGACAGAATCTGCTTCAGGTGTATAAAGAGTAAAGCATAATTCTCCTTCCTGCT
Organism: Bacillus sp. DNRA2; assembly: GCF_012843265.1. Classification (GTDB taxonomy): domain Bacteria; phylum Bacillota; class Bacilli; order Bacillales; family Cytobacillaceae; genus Bacillus_BU. The sequence continues at coordinate 42,359 of NZ_JABAIT010000005.1, forward strand.
CTACGATTGGAGAGGCTGCTACCTTCTTAGCCGTTTCCCTTGCATGAACAACCCCACCGCGAAGTTTAGAAAAAATCTTTTCATAGCGAATGGGATTTGTTTCTTTTAACGGCAACGTTCTTAAACCAGCATAATGACCAGTTTCACGGCTAATATCGTCAATTTCCTGGCGCATTTCCCTTAACGTTTTTCCATCCCAGCCAATATTCTTACGACTTTGCAATCCTTTTTCAGTAGTCTTCATTCTAAAACCTCCCTTTTACAGTTCTTTTAAGTGGAAAATGCGGCGCTCATCGAGATATGCTTCAAAGCCTGGTGGAATAACAAACGTTGTCGCAGGAGATTCCAAAATAGAGAATGCGCCAATCTTATTGCCTGGCATTAATTTTTCCATCTCCCAAATATTCGCCTTAATATATTCACCATTCCAATAAACTTTGCGTTGACCTAGGAAGGCATCACCAGAAGGTTTTTCACCAACTAACGGCTCCTTCGGAATACGAGGCTTGGCAACCTCCACAATGCCACGGATAATTGCTCCGGTAATGCTGTAACCAAGCTCTGGAGATTTTGCCGCTTTAGCGTAAACTCTTGTATATGTTTCTTCAAATGCTTCGACAAGAGCTTCCCAATCACTAACACTCTTTAACGATTTGATCGGCGCTTCAATTTCAAGATCATTTAACTGACCCTGGTATTGCATCCGGAAATAAAGTCGGAAATCAACATCCTTGCGATCAAATTTATTCTTTTCAAATTCAGCTGCAACTTTTTCCATTAATTCATCCCAAGCATCTTGAAGCTCACGACCGCTCTTTAGCTTGATATCATCTCCTGCTTTATCATCAACGTTAATATCGAGCGTTTTATCATAACGGTATTCAAAATCAGCTGCACCACAGCCAAATGCTGAGAAGCCTGCTGCCCACGCTGGGACCATGACATCTTCAAACCCTAATCCTTTAGTGTAGCCCGCAGTATGAAGAGGTCCACCGCCACCGTAAGAGAAGCATACATATTGTGAAGGAGAGTACCCTTTACCTAAAATCATTGATTCTAGGTAATTTCGAAGTTGAGCTTCTAGTAAATCGATTACCCCATACGCAGCATCCTCAACACTTAAACCTAGCGGCTCAGCAATTTGTGTTTTCACTGCTTCATATGCGCGTTTTGGATCAAGCTTAACCTCACCACCAAGGAAATTATCTGGATTGATTAACCCGAGAACAACGTGGCAGTCCGATACAGTTACAGTTGTGATTCCACCCTCAGGGTAACAAACTCCTACTCGTGAACCAGCACTATCAGGTCCGAGTGTTAGAGATTTAAAGTTAGGGTCGATTCGCACGTAACTTCCCGCCCCTGCTCCAACAGTATCCATTGCAACCAGCGGTAAGGATAAAACCAATCTAGCCATATCTGGACTGGAGTTAATGCTCAAGTCCCCTTGAGTAATCAAGGCCATATCAAAACTTGTTCCACCAATGTCAGAGCAGGCAATATTTGGAATTCCAAGTGCTTCACCTAAATATTTCGCTCCGACAACTCCGCCAATAGGTCCAGAAACTAGTGTTCTCGCAAGCTCATTCGCCTGAGTACTAATCGTTCCTCCGTGACTCGCCATTACGCGAAGATCAAAGGTTGAACCGTGGTCTTGAAGCATATCATTGATTTTAGTTAGTGTTTCACGAGATGGATCCGCTGCATATGCTTCAATAATGGTTGTGTTCGTACGATGTGACTCTTTACGTACTGGATAATAATCAACAGAGGCAAAAATCGGGACCTCTTTTCCAGCTTTTTTCAAAGTTTCTTTAGCAATATCTCTAATTTTTCGCTCATGAGCTGGATATTTATAAGAATGAAGTAAGCTAATAACAATCGCTTCGACATCCTGATCTAATAACTCTTGTACTGCTCCTTCAACTTCATGTTCATAAAGCGGGATAACAACATTGCCAAAAATGTCGACCCGTTCGGTCACTCCTTTGGTTAATTCCCGAGGAACTAAAGGTGGATCGTAACGATGTGTATTCAAATGTAGACGGTCAGAGTAGGAGTAGCCAAGATAAGCTTGAATGGCACGACCCATGCGATGAAAATCTTCCATCCCTTTATTTACGATTAAGCCTACTCTACGTCCATTTCTGGATACAAGACGGTTTAACATGGCTGTTCCTGAATATACCCCTGCCAATAGCTTTGGAAATTCTGCCTCTACAGTAGTATCCCAGTAGGTCAAAGCATCGCGTGCAGAGTTTAAAAGTCCGATAGATTCATCCTCTGGAGTAGATTGTGCTTTCCCAACAACGAAGTCCCCATTATCATCGATGATGAACGTATCTGTCATCGTTCCTCCAGCGTCAATTGCTAGAATTTGAGCTTTCCTAGTTGAAGTGTTTTCCATCGTTTTCTCCCCTTTCTTACCTTTGCAACCATTTTGGTTTATCCATTAAACTATATTGCAAGTAGTGTGCCAAACTGATTAAGTTTGATTTAATAAGGTTTTTAAAGCTCCTTTTAGAATAAAAGTGTAGCGATTCGCAACAGCTGTAGCGCTTCATTTGTAGCGTCTACAGTTGGATGGGAGGATAGTCCGATACACAATAACCACATTGACTGATAAAATATTCTTAAAATTCAATATTTTTTCAATTTGTAGGGGGAAAATGATGAACAATCCATATATTTCAATCTTTTCAACCCGGGACTTACCAGAAAAAACAAAGGAATTAACTCAATTGTGGGAAAAATTTATATCAAAATCGTGGAGCACATTTGAAATTGAAAAAATAAGAAACAATGTATTTGATTCGTGGAAGCGCTGTCAGGAAATTGGCGTCGATCCCCGCCAACAACAGGCCAGTACCGCTTTATCAGATGATGAGCTAAAACAGTTTTGGCAAAATGCTGAGCTTTTTCAGATTGCCAAGCCCATTATCGATGATTATTTTAAAAAAATGACTGGGACTGGCTATTTAATCACATTAGCCGACAATGATGGCCATATTGTTTATGTTAAAGGTGAAACCTCTCTAATGCGTGCGGCTGAAAAAATGAATTTTGCCCAAGGTGTGGATTGGAGCGAAGCTGGTGCTGGCACGAATGCAATTGGGACAAGCATTACTACAAAATCTCCTATTCAAATACTGTCAGCAGAGCATTTTTGCGAGGGGTGCCACCCATGGACCTGTTCATCGGCGCCCATCATCCATCCTTTTACTAACGAAGTTCTTGGAGCCATTGACTTCACCGGTTTTTGGGGTAATGCCCAGCCACACACCTTAGGGTTAGCCGTCTCATTGGCCCAAGTAATCGAACAACAGCTATCCAAACAATATTTCAAAATTTATCAGAAACTAACAGAATCCTATTTTCATGGAATTAGTAAATGGAAAAGTGAGTACGTTCTTATCATTAACGATTCATTAATGGTCGCTAAAAGTAGTATGAAACTACAAGAAAAATTAAACCTGCCTCAAGGGTCAAATTTACAGGACTCACCGAACATCTATCACACTATTTATCATCACATGATGAAAATTGAACATACAAATCCAATTATGCCAGAAAATGTATTTATTGATGATTTTCAATTAATAAAAATAAAACCGATATATTATCAAGAAAGGTTAGCAGGCTATCGAATAGTTTTTAAAGAGAAACCTCAATCCATCATCAAACAAATACACAAGATACCAGACAATAGTCCTTGGGATGAAGTGATTGGAACATCGAAATTATTCCTAGCAGCCATACATAAGTGTCAAAAAGCTGCGGTATCAGCCGTTCCAATCCTATTATTAGGAGAAAGCGGTACTGGTAAGGAGAGAATTGCCCAATGTATTCACCAATCTAGCCAACGAACAAACCAGCCGTTTATAGCGATTAATTGTGGGGCAATCCAAAAAGAATTGATTGCAAGTGAGCTGTTTGGCTATGAGAAAGGTTCTTTTACTGGTGCCTTAAAGGAGGGCAAACAGGGGAAATTTGAAGAAGCCAACGGAGGAACCTTGTTTTTGGATGAAATCGGTGAAATGCCACTTGATTTACAAGTTCATTTACTACGCGTCTTACAGGAAAAAGAAATCACAAGAGTTGGTTCATCCAAACGAATTCCAGTAAATGTTCGAATTGTTGCGGCAACAAACAAAAATTTATTTGAGCTTAGTAAAAACGGTCTGTTTCGTGAGGACCTGTTATTCCGATTGAATGTCGTCAGCGTCAATATTCCCCCACTTCGCGAACGCGAAAATGACCTAACATTAGTCACCGAATACTTTTTGAAGATTTTTTCAGTAAGGTATAACAAGGAAATTGCTGAACTTGATAAAGAGGTAGTCGACTTCTTATCACACTACCACTGGCCAGGAAATATTCGTGAGCTGCAAAATGTTCTTGAGCATGCAGTATTGTTTTGTGAAAATGGAGTAATTGAAATGACTGACCTTCCGAGTTACCTGCTAGAAGGTCAGAAAATCTCTAGCAATGCCCCCGAACTATCCATGCTAGATCATGAAGAGCGAAAAGTATTGGTTAAGTTATTAGAGGAAACGAGCTGGAATTTATCAGCGGTTGCAAAAAGATTAAATATCGCCCGTTCAACTCTATATCGCAAACTTAGAAAATATCAAATTAAAGATTCAATTAGAGGATTGGTTTAGGAAACGAAATGGCAAATAAATTTATATTTTGGCAAATAAGTCTCATTTTTGAAAAATAACAAAACAAAAAGGTAAGCATCCGCTTTTGGCATGCTTACCTTTTATCACTTTTAAGAAAATAAATTTTTTATGCTGTTAATCAATTCTTTAAAGAAATCTGCTACTTTTTGTAAGAAACCTGGATCCCCAATTGTTTCTTCGATTCGCTTTTGGATATCTTGAGACAGGCTTTCAAGTTGTGATTTTACATTATCAAAGTTAATGTTTAAACCGCGCATCTTTTCAAAAAGGTCAATCAACAGCTGCCGATGCTCAGCACTTAACTCAATCCCTAACTGTTTTAATTTATCATCGATAATTTGGGCAACCTCTTCTTTTGTAGCTGGATTTTGTTTCGCAATTTCTTGTTTGATTTCTGCTAATAGTTCGCTGACTTTATCTTGATCCAAGCCTTCTTGTTTTGCCAATTCAGTTGCTAGGTTTAATTCTTGATTTGCCACTTCAGTCCGCTCTAAATCAAGGCCAGCTCCTTCACCAGCATCGTACGCCTTGTAAATACCCACTAACGCAGAATGACCTGTTACCTTAACAGGTGAAGCAACTTCAACAACAGCATCCTCAATCCCAGCTGTTAATAATGCATTGGCGTACATTTCATCAGTAACTTCAGTAATGTTTTCAGGTGTAACCTGCTTTATGACTAAGCCTTCTCCTGCATCTTTTCGTGTGATTTTTGCGGAAGAATACATATTGGAACGACGGTCACCTTTTATGTATTTTACTAGATCATCACCTGTAACTGTAATTTCTGTTACCTTGCTTGTATCCTTTACACCAAGCAATGAGCGAACTTCTTCCTTTTGGGCAGCGCTTAGCGCCTCTCCATATACAATAATTGGTAATCCATATTTCTCATTAATAACTTCATCATCATTGTTGTTACTATCAGCCGCGAAGTGAGCTGTACCAATATTTAAAGCAACTAATAACACAGCTGACAATGCAATCCATTTGAATACTCGCTTTAACATTCAATAATTCTCCTTTACTGTTGGCTATACTTTTCGATAATAGCATATTCTATTGTTAATTTGCTCAAACATTCCTAAATTACTTGAACAAACTAAGAAATATAAGAACACGGCTGTGTGAAACATAAATTTTGATTTCCGCTTCAGGCACTTCGCTTTCCGCTACAATCAACTATTAAAGATCAACATGAACATTAACACAGCCAATAACAAAAAAACAGACCCGGTAAGAGTCTGTTTTGGGTTATAGGTTTAATTAGTTTTTACGAACGTTAGCTGCTTGAGGTCCGCGAGCGCCTTGCTCTACGTCAAAAGTAACTGTTTGACCTTCTTCAAGTGTTTTGAAGCCATCGCCTTGGATTGCTGAGAAATGTACGAATACATCGTCTCCGCCTTCGCGCTCGATGAAGCCGAATCCTTTTTCTGCGTTAAACCATTTTACTTTACCTGTTTCCATGTATGTTGCCTCCTAGTGTGTTAATCCACACATTGTATTACTATTCTTGCACTTTATTGATTTCCAGGCGAAAACTTGTGTTCTTCCCTACAATAAGGACAAAAATAATTCTATTTAAGTATATCAGCATGAGACGAAATAATCAAGTTCGTACAATTTTGTCATTTTCATGACTAAAAGGATTTCTGCATTTCAATTAAGCTCCAATAATCGTGTTAAATCACCAACTAAATGATATTCTTTCCATAGAAAATTTCGTCCATTTCCCAATGGAGTTTTTCGGTGATTTCCTTTGTCTCTTCTAAGGACAGACTTTCCTTTGTAAACCCAAATAAATAATTATTGAGGTCAAATTCGCGCAGTTTACATTTTGTATGAAAGATGTTTTCCTGATAAACATTCACATCAATCATATGATATAAGGCCTTAATTTCTTCTGGAATATAATTCTGAATTGAACTTATGTCATGATCGATAAACAGCTTATGACCACTAACATCCCGAGTGAAGCCCCGAACACGGTAATCAATGGTCATGATATCGGTGTCAAAAGAATGAATTAGATAATTCAGCGCCTTAAGAGGAGATATCTCGCCACAAGTAGACACGTCTATATCGGCGCGGAATGTGCTAATCCCATCATCAGGATGTGATTCTGGATATGTATGTACGGTAATATGACTTTTGTCGAGAGACATCGTGACCGCTTCAGGCAATGGTCCTGGCGATTCTGAAAATGATCCCTTTGGGACTTCAACAACAGGTCCCTCCGAAACTAAAAAGGTCACACTCGCTCCTTGTGGCACGTAATCCTGCTTTGCAATGTTTAATACATGGGCACCAATGATATCGGCAACATTTGATAAAATACTCGTCAAACGATCTGCATTATATTGCGCATCAATGTAATGAAAATACGCTTCGCGCTCTTCTTTAGTCATCGTATAGCAAATATCATACATATTAAAGCTTAACGTTTTAGTTAAATTGTTAAACCCATGTAATTCAATCCTTTGCTCTGGTGTAACCGACATGGTGCAGCTCCCCTTAAGCTTTATTTCCAATTTGCAAAGCAAATTGCTTACATGGATTTATTGTTTCCCATTTTTAGATAAATATTTTTACAATTACTTTCGTGATCGATAAATTAAAAATAGTAAGAATAAAAACATAAGTCCGCCCACGCCAAGGCCCATGTCAACAATAGGAAGCTTAGTTAGCACCCAGGAATGCTGACCTGCTATAGAAGCACCCAGGATTAATCCAAGCATGATAATACTAAAAGACAAGAGCCCGAGACTGTATGAGATGCGATTGGACATATTATTTAGCTTTGTTAACAAGAGCTCGAGTTCAGGTATTGATAATTCCTGTCTCATTTTTCCATTTCGAAACAGCATCGTTAATTCTTTCAAACCCTTTGGCAGTTCCACTAGCAATTCGCCAGCATTAACGAGTTGGTTCCAGAAATCACCTGCTACTTTTTTGGGATAGAACCGTTCCATCAACAATCGCTTACCAAATGGTTCGGCAATCTTCAAAATACTGATTTCTGGATCGAGTTTAACGACGATTCCTTCCATTGTTAACAGTGTTTTGCCGAGCAAGGTTAGATCTGAAGGGATACGAATACTATGACGATAAGCGACTAAAAACAAATCATTCACAACTTGACCAAGACTCGTTTGACTTAACGCAACATTGTAATATTGTTCATTAAGCTTTTCTACATCGCTTCTTAATTCTGGCAGATTGATATCATCTGGTACAATCCCCATATGGGTGATTGATTTTATCACATCGTCTGTCCTTTGCCGCATCAATGCAATGACTAAAGACGCCATATTATACTTCATATCTGGTGTGAGCTTTCCAACCATTCCAAAATCCAAATAAATAATCGAATCATCAGGTAAAGCAAGAATATTACCTGGATGTGGATCTCCGTGGAAATACCCCTCAATTAAAATTTGATGAAGAATCGAATCGACAATTCGTTTTGCAAGGGCTGTTGGGCTATTACCTTTTTCCTTAAGCTTTTCTAATTCATTAACCTTTGTCCCTTCAACGAATTCCATCGTTAACACTTTTTTCGTTGAAAAATCCCAATATACTTTCGGAATAAGAACCTTTGAATCCTTTTCGAATTGTTTAGCAATCCGTTCCGCATTTCTTCCTTCAATCGTATAATCAATTTCCTCAAGTAATGAGCGCGAAAATTCATCAACAATATCACGAATCTGATAATGGGCAGCCCATGCCAAACGTTGTTCAGCAAGAAGGGCGATATCATGAAGAATTTCCAAATCTGTTTCAATCAACCTTTGCATATTAGGTCGCTGAATTTTCACAGCAACTCGTTCCCCAGTTTTCAAAACAGCGAAATGAACCTGGCCAATCGATGCTGCAGCAAGTGGGACTTGACTAAACTCTTGAAACACATCATCGAGCGGATGTCCCAGCTCCTCTTCAATAATTTCTACAACTTTTTCATAATCAAAATGTGGTGCATCATCCTGTAATTTCTCAAGTTCTTCAATAATTTCCACTGGCAGTAAATCATATCGAGTACTTGCCACCTGTCCTATTTTTACGAAGGTTGGACCCAATTCCTGAAGAAAAAGCCGGATCCGCTCACCCATCGATTTACTATGTGATTCTGTTTTCACTTCAACAAATAATCTTTTGGGTAATGATAAAATCTCAATTAGACCTAAATCTTTAATGATATAACCAAAGCCATAACGAATAAACGCATAAACAATTTCGCGATATCTTTGCATATGGCGGATTCTTTTTCTAAACAACCAAACCACCTCATGAACTACGCGGCATATGTATATATATTAATAATTATAATGCAAAGCAATAAAAAAAGACATTTTGGTGAGAGGATATTCTGTTTGTTATAATGAATAATTAATGAAGATCATTTAATGGTGGAGGAAAGCGATTTATGGCGGCAAAAAAATACTATGTTGTTTGGAAAGGTCGGAAAACGGGAATTTTCACGAGCTGGGCGGAATGCGAGGAGCAAACGAAAGGCTTCCAGGGGGCTAGCTTCAAATCGTTTCCAACATTACAAGAAGCAGAACAAGCTTTTAAAAACGGGAAAGCCGTTCGATCACCGGTCACTAATTCACGTACAAAAAAGACAGTTACCAGCGTGAACGAAACTGTCGAAATCAACGAAAATAGCTTGTCTGTTGATGCAGCCTGCAGTGGAAATCCAGGAATGATGGAATATCAAGGTGTTTCAACAAAAACAGGGCAGCTAATTTTTCATTTTGGTCCCATTCTTGGCACGAACAATATTGGCGAATTTTTGGCAATTGTTCACGCCTTATCTTTATTAAAAAAGAAAGGACTCAATACAGATATCTATTCAGATTCCGTCACAGCCATTTCTTGGGTTCGCAATAAAAAGGCGAACACAAGTCTTGTCCGCAATGCTAAGACCGAACAAGTTTGGGATATGCTTGAACGTGCTGAAAAATGGTTAAGAGAAAACCAATACTCTAATAAAGTAATCAAATGGGATACAAATAAACATGGTGAAATCAAGGCAGATTTTGGGCGAAAATAATCCTTTCGATCCAGTTCTAATTCCACCTAAAAACTTATATTTTTAAATGAAGGCAGCATCAAAAAAAGGATGCAGCTTATTCTAAAATATAGGTGGGACCAACATGTATGCTGTGCATTATTTTGAAGGAAAAACGAATTTATTAAGTCAGCTCCTTAACAATGTTCCAGCAGTTGGTGAATCGCTAAAAATCAAGGGGCGCAAAGCGACTGTATTAAGTATCACCGCAGTCGAGGAAAATAAACTGCATGTCTATGTTGCATTAGAGGCTGTTAAAAAAACCAGCAAATTTGTTGTCGATCAATCAAAAAAGAAACGTCGCTAACTGTTGTCCCTTTTAGAAGGGACTTTTTTCATTTTCTTGTCTGTGTTAAACAAGAATGTTGATTTCCGCTGCAGGCACTTCGCTTCAATCAACTTGCGTAAAATCAACACTAAGCTTTTGAACAGATATTTTCTTTATAAAATTTTAACATCACGATAACAATTTCCTCGGAATTTATTAACATTTACTCTGTACAATCTTTGGTAGTGGGGATAGCATGCGTGGCTATCACAGTATTTGGCGTAGGAGGAGCCTGTACTATTTTCTTATAAAAAAAGATCCATACATATAAATTGTATTTCCAAATAAAAAACTAACCGGTGTACCGATTAGTCTTTGTGGACTTCAACTTTCTTGGTGACAAGATTCCCTTCGTCATCGATCGTTAAGAGCCATTGATACTTATTAGGTGATGTTAAAATAATGCCGTTTCCAGCGCCTAAAATGACTAAATTATTGTGCGGCTTTACCTTGATATTACCGTCGACACTGTTGTGGAGCTCACCCACAATGTTTATTTTTTCTGACCCGGTATTCCCTAGCTGGACATCCTCATTAACAAATAATGTCCCGTCAATTCCCAAGTGCCCTTTGATAAAGCCCTGACCATTTATCGTTACAGTATCGGTCGAGTCATTACCAAGTTGTGTATCTCCATTAACCTCAAGGCGGCCGAGTTTTGTTTTATCATACACGGTTAAAGTTCCGTTAATGACTGTCATATCCCCTGACGAATTGCCCAAAGTCGTGTCGCCATTTACAAATAAATCCCCAGAAATGTACTCATCCCCAGCAACCATTACCGAATCAGAAGATGAATTACCAAGTTGAGTATTGCCGTTGACTGTTAAATTGCCATTAACAATTTCATTTCCGGCAATATTGACGGTATCAGTAATGGACCTACCTAATTGGGTATTCCCTTGTACAGTTAAATTCCCAGCAATCATCACAGTGTCGATCACTGAGGAACCTAACAGCGTATTTCCACTGACCGCCAGATTCCCAGCCACTCTTACATTATTTGAAAGTGAGCTTCCAAGTATGGTATTTCCATTTACGGACAGATTACCTTGAACAACTTCATTTCCACTCACCGTACTATTGCCACGGACAAGTTCATTTCCATTAATCGTGATATTCCCTTGAATCATTTCATTGCCTGAGATTGCTAAATCGCCTTGCACAATTTCATTGCCATTTACCGAAAAATCCCCTTGTACAATCTCATCACCGTTAACCATTAAATCGCCTTGGATTAATTCATTTCCACTAATCGTTACGGTATCGGATGAGGAATTTCCCAATTGTGTATTTCCATCAACGGTTAAATCACCGGTTACTGTTACAACATCGAAAGTAGGCAAACGAATCATCCTCCTTAACAGCAATCTTATTCGTTCCTATCAGTAAGAGTGCCTATCTATCACGCAAAAAAAACGAGGCACTTCGACCTCGTTTCATTGCAAAATAAACAACTTATGTTTTATTACTTTATTGAAACAGCCTCCAATGCGCTTCTTACATCAATTAATCCCCTACCAAACTCAGCATCGTTACCTTTGGGACCCAAGTCATACGCCGTTTTTTTAATAATATTGATTACCTCCTTATTCGAGAGGTCTGGATTGGCAGAGCGAATTAAACCAGCAAGACCGGCGACATGTGGTGAGGCCATCGATGTGCCTGACAGAGCAGCATATTGCTGATTAAAATAGGTGCTGGGAATTTGCACACCGGGAGCAGCTACATCAACATAATCACCATAATTAGAGAAAGAAGCTCGTTTTCCATCAAAATCTATCGCCGAAACCGCCAAAACTTCAGGGTAGCAGGCTGGATAGCTTGGATGAGTCGAATTATCATTTCCTGAAGCTGCAATTAAAACCACGTTGTTTTTGTATGCATATTGAACTGCATGTTGCATGAGCTCAGACGGTTGGTAATTGCCTAAACTTAAATTGATCACATCAGCTCCGTGATCAACTGCCCATGTTATCCCTTTTGCAATATCAAAAGTGGTTCCGTAACCTCCAGATTCCATCGCCTTAACGGGCATAATTTTGTTATACCAAGTCATTCCTGCTACACCTTCTTGATTATTGGTTTCAGAGGCAATTATCCCTGCAACGTGAGTGCCGTGACCGTTATCATCATCCGGAAAATTGTTATTTTCAATCACGTTATAGCCTTGAGTTAAGCGATTTTTCAAATCAGGATGCGCAAGATCGACACCCGTGTCAACGACGGCAATAATGATATCTTCCTTCCCTCGTGTTACATCCCAACCCACTTCTGTCCTTATTACAGGAAGATTCCATTGATATTGCTCCTGATATAACAAATCATTTGGTCCCATTTCATTTTGCAAATAAAGATAATTCGGTTCTGCAAAATCTACCGTTGTTTTATTTTTAAAATAAGTAATAAGCTCAGGGGTTGAGAGCGAATGCGAGCGAAACACCACCGTCGAATCTAAATGCTTTAGGACATCTCCGTTTATTTCCTTTAAAATTTGATTCAACTCAGTGTCATTTGGATTACTTTTAAATTTAACAGTCACTTCATTTTTGTTATAATGACTCTCATTCGTTTCTGTATGTTTGATTAGTTTGATGGAAGGATCTTGGCGTAAGTGACCCTTGATTGTTTCACCCATTTGAATACTGTTTATATTCATGACATGTGGAGCAGAATTTCCGTTTGCTTTAAGCTTTGTCGTGTCATATACAAATCGATTGTTCTCACTATTCTTAATCTGCTGGGTACGATACTCATTGCGTTCAGAATTCCAATCCGCAAGACCCACTACTAATAATATTGCAGCAATTGCTCCACCGATTGAATAATACATTGTTCTCTTTCCCATAAGTCCACCTCTTATTTCATCATTGTTATTAGCTTCACTTTTCTAATAAAGATGTAATCAAGGAAATTAATAGCAACGTCTTACTCAATCAATATGGAAACTAGTCGGTCTTCAATCGCCTTGCCTTTTTCTTCGTCGATTAAATTGTTTAACAGGATCGCAAAGATGATCACTTCGCCATTTTTTGTTTCAGCATAACCCGAGAGTGAACTTACGGTGGAAATTGTACCTGTTTTGGCTTTAATTTTACCTACCAAAGCAGGGTCAGCCATTCTTCGTCTTAACGTTCCACCAATCTCCTTTGTTTTATTACCTGAAACCGGCAATGACCTAAGCAGGATTGGAAACCATCGTTCTTTTTGAACAAGGAAAAGCAGCTTGGTTAATTCGTGAGCTGGTATGAGGTCTGCATGGGATATCCCAGAGCCATCTCGTATAACCAAGGTATCAGGATTAAGACCAAGTTTATGAAGTGCTTCTTTCATCACTATTAACCCCTTTTCCCAGCTTCCTTTGCCTTTTTCTACTCTACCCATCTCTTTAATGAGCGTTTCAGCATGACCATTATTGCTTAATTTAATAAACGGAAGGATTAGCTCTGATAATGGAATAGAACGCCGAGTAACAATATTTTTTGCGGAATTTGAGGCATTTCCTTTTTTTATTTTTCCATTTAAGATGATGCCTTTTTCCTCAAGAGATTGCTTAAATAGCTCAAGCGCATACAACGTTGGCTCCCATACACCGACCCATTCCCGCGTCGGCTTGGATTTTAGGGGAATGCTACCGCTAACCTTGACTATATTCGTCCCATGCTCTCGCTTGAACATTAATTCCTGTTTACCGTCTGGAGATATTGTAACGGCTTCATTAACGACTTTTATGAATTGAGTATTTGGAGTTAACGAAATAGAGGGAGTAGAACCGATTTCATTTCCAGGTGTTACATCAACGATGACTGTGCCCGCATCATAATCTTGATCAGGGGATGCGGTTAATGCTGAAATTTGAGCTCCATAATATGTTTCTTCATCACTCCATGGCATATCGAGCGAATAGCGAACATCATCATACCATGAATCATCACCAATCAAATCGCCGTTGATGACCTTGATTCCAGCTTCTTTCACCTTAGTTGCAAATTTATCGAAATCATCTTTCATCAAAGTTGGGTCACCTTTACCTTGTAAAACCAAATTCCCTGACAGAGTTTTCTTTTTGATTTTGCCATCGATATATAAATTGGTGGTAAATTGATAATTTTCTCCTAGCACTTCTAAAGCTGCTGCAGCAGTTAGTAGTTTTAGATTTGAGGCAGGTTTGAGGCGAATATCACCATTATGCTGAAAAATGACCTCTCCAGTACTTGCTTGACGCAAGCTTATTCCTGCAATAGCTCCCTCGAGTGACGGTTCTTCTTTGAGAACCTGGAGAATTTTCGCCTCCAATTGTGGGTTAATTCGGCCGGCAGCATATTGGTGCGGAGTAGTTGTGCCAATCATAATCAAGACAACTAGAAGTCCGACTACGTTTTTTTTACAGTTCATGAGACCATCCCGTTCCAAAAATATTATCAAAATAATATTTTGTCCAGATATGCTAAAATCATGCAGATGCTCGTTACTCAACAAAAAAAGGCAATCAGATTCGATTGCCTTTTTTACAAGTAATATTTTGTTATACATCAAGTTCCAATAATACCGGGCAATGATCACTCCCCATGATCTGCGAATGGACCTGGGCATCAATGATTTGCTGCTTTAACTTTTGCGAAACGAGGAAATAGTCAATCCGCCAGCCAATATTCCGCTCTCGGACCTTATTCATGTAACTCCACCAGGTGTAAACATCCGGCAAGTCAGGATTGAAAAATCGGAATGAATCAATAAAACCCGCGCTCAATAATTCAGTCATCTTTGCTCGTTCCTCAGGCGTAAATCCTGAATTTTTCTGGTTGGATTTCGGATTGCGCAAATCAATTTCATTATGGGCGACATTCATATCACCACAAACAACCACTGGTTTATGTGAGTCCAATTTCAACAAGTACTCTCGAAGGTAGTCCTCCCAAGTTAATCGAAAATCTAGTCTCGCTAAATCCCGCTGCGAGTTAGGAGTATAGATGTTCACAAGATAAAAATCTTCATATTCAAGCGTAATGGCCCTACCCTCGCAATCATACTCAGCTACGCCAATTCCATATTTCACAGAAAGGGGCTGTTTTTTTGAAAAAATCGCTGTGCCAGAGTAACCCTTTTTTTCTGCATAATTCCAATACTCGTAATAGCTTTCATATCCTAGGTCAATTTGCCCTGCTTGGCATTTTGTTTCTTGTATGCAGAATATATCTGCATTCATTTCATTGAAATAGTCTTTAAATCCTTTATTAACACAAGCCCTGATCCCGTTCACATTCCAGGAAACTAGTTTCATCATCTTCTTCCCCTTGTTGTCTAATATTCATAATCTTTTTTATTCTACCTTGTTTCTATATTACATAAAAGAAAAAAGCTACCTTTCCCAAAAAAGGCAGCTTCCAATCATTAAGCTTGTGAAACCAATAGCTTATCATCAACAGCTTCTTCGTTTACGATCGTTGCTTGTGCAGCAGCGAGTCTTGCAAGTGGGACACGGAATGGTGAACAGCTCACATAATCAAGTCCCGCACGGTAGCAGAATTCGATTGATGATTTTTCACCACCATGTTCTCCACAAATACCAGTTTTTAATGTTGGCTTTGTCATTCGACCAAGTGTAACACCAGTTTCAACTAGCTTACCAACACCTTCTTGGTCAAGGACCGCAAATGGATTCTCTGGTAAAACTTTATTCTCGACATATGCTTGAAGGAATTTACCTTCAGCATCATCACGGCTGAAGCCAAATGTCGTTTGTGTTAAATCATTTGTTCCAAATGAGAAGAAATCAGCCACTTCTGCAATTTGATCAGCAGTTAGGGCAGCACGCGGAATTTCAATCATCGTACCAATGATATAATCTAGCTCAACACCAGTTTCTTCTTGAACTTGAATACCAGCATCGATGACCAATTGGCGCATTTCTTTAAGTTCATTCACGTGTCCGACTAATGGAATCATAATTTCCGGCTTCACCGCGATCCCTTTTTCAGCCAATTTAGCAACCGCATAGAAAATAGCCTTTGCTTGCATTTCATAAATTTCAGGGTGAATCATACCTAAACGGCAACCGCGAAGACCAAGCATTGGGTTGAATTCGTCAAGCTGGCGAACTTTTTTAAGCAAAATTTCTTTTTGCTTTAGCTCTTCGGATTCTGGATCAAGTATTTGCAGTCTTGTGACATCAACAAGTAATTCTTCTTTATCAGGTAAAAATTCATGCAAAGGAGGATCCAATAAACGAATTGTAACCGGTAAACCTTCCATTGCTTCGAAAATGCCTTCAAAATCGCCTTGTTGCATTGGTAATAATTGTTCCAAAGCTTCTCTGCGCTCTTCAACGTTGGCAGCTAGAATCATTTTTTGCACGATTGGAATCCGTTTAATATCCATGAACATATGCTCAGTACGGCATAGACCGACACCACCAGCGCCAAATTCAAACGCTTTACGAGCATCCTCTGGATTATCGGCATTTGCGCGAACGCCAAGCTTGCGGATTTCATCAGCCCACTCTAATAATAATTGGAATTCATCTGATAGCTCAGGGTCGATCATTGGGATTTCACCTAGCATGATTTCACCAGTACCACCATCAATAGTAATGACATCTCCGTACTTAATGACTAAATCGCCAACTGTAAATTGCTTTTCTCTTAAATCAATTTTTAGTGCTTCACAACCGCAGATACAAGCTTTACCCATACCGCGCGCAACAACAGCCGCATGGCTTGTCATACCGCCACGGCTAGTAACTACTGCCTGTGCAGACACGATACCATGAATATCATCAGGAGTTGTTTCAGGTCTCACAAGAATCACTTTCTTGCCTTCATTAGTTAAGCTTTCTGCTTCGTCTGCATCAAAAACAACTTGTCCAGTTGCTGCTCCAGGAGAAGCAGGAAGACCTTTTGCAATAATTTTTCGCTCAAAAGAATCATCAATACGACTGTGTAGCAATTGATTTAATTGATCTGGGTCGACACGTAGTAATGCTGTTTTCTTGTCGATAATTCCTTCTTTTTCCATTTCCACAGCAATTCGGATTGCCGCTTGTGCAGTTCTTTTACCAGTACGAGTTTGCAAGATGTATAGTTTGCCTTTTTCGACTGTGAATTCAATATCCTGCATATCCTTATAGTGCATTTCTAATTGGCGGCAAGTGTCAGCAAATTGCTGATACACTTCCGGCATTTCATTCTTCAAGGTATGGATTGGCAGCGGAGTCCGAATTCCAGCCACAACGTCCTCACCTTGGGCGTTAATTAAGTATTCACCATATAAGTCATGTTCACCAGTAGACGGATTTCGAGTAAAGGCTACTCCAGTTCCACAATCATCACCCATGTTACCAAAAACCATACTTTGGATATTTACAGCCGTACCTAAATGGCCTGGAATTTTGTGAAGGCGACGGTAAACGATTGCACGCTGATTATTCCATGAATCAAATACTGAATTGATGGATAGGAATAGCTGCTCTCTTGGATCTTGTGGGAACTCGTGTTTCGTACGTTTTTTAACAATTTCTTTATAACCAGCGATAATAACCTTCCAATCTTCCGCTGTTAATTCCGGATCAGAGGTATAGCCTTTCTCTTCACGGTATTCTTCTAATAATTGTTCAAAGAAGAACACATCTACTTCAAGCACAACATCTGAGAACATTTGGATAAAACGACGGTATGAATCATAAGCAAAGCGTGGATTATTTGTTAATCTTGCAACAGCCTCAACAGTTTCGTCATTCATACCTAAGTTTAAAACGGTGTCCATCATTCCCGGCATTGAGAATACAGCACCTGAACGAACAGATACTAAGAGTGGATTCGTAGGATCCCCTAATCGTTTGCCTGTTTTTTCTTCTAGATGTGAAAGTGCTTCCAAAATCTGCAATTCAACATCAGTGGAAATCTTCTTCCCTGCGTCGTAATAGGCGTTACAAGCCTCGGTTGAAATAGTAAAGCCAAAAGGAACAGGAAGACCAATTCTAGTCATTTCAGCTAGATTAGCCCCTTTTCCTCCTAATAATTCTTTCATTCCACTATGTCCTTCATTAAACAGATAAACGAATTTTGTCATTTTACGAACTCCTCTCTCTTTTTAGCACGTCTAAAATGTAGTCTGCTGTTTCTTCGATTGCTTTATTTGATACATTGATGACTGGACAGCCAATCCGTTTCATAATTTTTTCTGCGTATTCTAATTCTTCAAGAATACGTTCATAGTTGGCATAATTTGCTTTACTTGTTAAGCCGAGATTTCTCAGACGCTCAGTTCGAATTGCATTCAAGTGATCTGGGGAAATAATCAGCCCTACACATCTTTTTCTCGGTATGCTAAACAACTCATCCGGAGGTGCCACTTCAGGCACTAACGGAACGTTTGCCACTTTATAGCGCTTATGCGCCAAATACATTGAAAGCGGCGTTTTCGACGTCCGCGAAACTCCCACGAGGACAATATCAGCGCGCAGAATCCCGCGTGGATCACGGCCATCATCATATTTAACAGCAAATTCAATTGCTTCTATTTTTCGAAAATAATCATCATCCAGCTTTCGCATTAACTTAGGCTCACGTCTTGGAACCTTGTGGAATTTCTGGATAAATGCGTCCATAAGAGGATTCAAGAGGTCGACTGCCACGATCCCTTCCTCAACTGACCGCCGATCCATGTACTCTTTTAAAGTAGGAATCACAATGGTATAGGCAATAATGGAATTAGTTTTTCCTGCCATTAGCAGGATGTCCTCGATATCTTCAAAATCCTCAACATATGGATTTCTAATCAATTCAACATTCCCGCCATTAAATTGTGTCACAACAGCTTTCACAACTAATTCAGCTGTTTCTCCGACTGAATCGGATACTACATAGACAATTTGTTTATCGTCCAAAAATCGCACAACCTTCCTATGTCCATTTTACAGACTGCCCATCTCGATAAATGCCTTCGTTATCGTTGTTTTTGTGACTCTCCCTACAACTTGGTATAGATGGGAGTCAGCATCTATTTCTTCTACAACTGGTAACGAATCGATATGGTAGTCAATCATTTTTCTCGCTGCCTCAAGGAGGGTTGCTTCTGGTTTTATCGTGATAACATTAGGCATCCTCGTCATAATAACGCTTACCGGTAATTCTTGAAGATTTCGATTTCCGATTGAAGCTCTGAGAAGATCCTTTCTTGATATAACACCGGCAAGATGACCATTTTGATTGACAGCATATAGCGTTCCAACATCTAATAAAAAAATCTGAACAATAGCATCATAGACTGAAACAGACTTTTTTATCACGACTGGGTGTGCCTTATATTGGTTGACATAGTGATGTGAAAACCAATCCTTCAATTGGTCTAATTCAGGACCTTTATAATAGTAACCAACTCTTGGTCTCGCTTCTAAATTACCAACCATCGTAAGGATCGCTAAATCAGGTCTTAAGGTCGCCCTCGTTAAGGACAATTTCTGGGCAATTTGCTTTCCCGGAATGGGTCCTTCGTCCTTGACTATTTGCAGGATTTCTTCTTGCCGTTTTGAAAGCTTAATGTGATCCACCACCCTCCAACTAGGAAAATAAATGTGTTACACATATGCGAAAAATCATTTAAATGTGTTATACGATTAATATATAGTATATTACATTTCGAATCAATTCGATTTCTTCGTAGAATGTAAACGATTTGTGACAAATTATTGTAGGATAAGTTTTTCCAGTTGAAAAAACAGAAAAATTCCCAATTGTTTGTCTATCCAACTTTTCATGGTAAAATAGAAAACAATTAACGAAAGAATTGGAGTGTCGAAGAAGAAATGAGCGTACATAAAGCATTATCAGCACATGTTAACGGGCTAAATCATATTATTAGAGAATATGCTTTGTTAGATCAAGACAGAGAAACCTTCATTGAGGAAGCCTGCCAGTTATGTAAAGCTGGACTGCCATTTAGCACTGAAAAAATTAATCAAGTCACTGAAAAAATGAATCTTTTATCAAAAAAGATTGAAAATCTACCTGAACGACAAATGGTTAGCGTCCAAATGGTTCAGGAGTATGTAAGCAAATAGGACATACTAATCATCAAAAAGCTGCCCCAAAGTTAGTGAACTGACTGAACTTTAGGGTGGCTTTTTTATTTCCGTAGTAGTTGTTTAAACCAAAAATAAACCAATGTAATCAATTGTAAATAAATAAAAAAACCAAAAACCGTATAGTAATGATGCCAGTTCAACTGATGGCTAAACCATCCTTGTTCTTCGGCAAACTTTTCAAAAACAGCTGCAAGCATACCCAAACTAAGAATCAACCCCGTTCGCTTCCATCCCTTTATCATTGAAATTACCGAAAAATAGACGTAAAGACTAAATGGCAGGACAATCAAAGTAAACAAAATGTTGATTGAGAAAATTTCTGGAAATGGGCGCATCGGAAAGCTGTACAAACCATGCCCTACAAAATATAAATCTAAATAGGTTGCTACTAAACTTCCAAACAGGATTGTTGACAGCCGTTCAACAAAATTGTTAGGTCCATATCGAGACAGCTTTTTTAGCGATGACGGCGATCTCAAGTTTCTCAAGTGTTTGACAATACTCACGTTTAATATCCCCACCTAGTTTTTCCTGGTCTTCAATTAAATACTCTAAAACATCGATATCCTTATACCAATCTCCCCCTTCAGCAGGTTCATGGCGAACGTCATTCCATACATATTGTAGTTGTGGGCTATATATTCTTGGCATTCCAGCCTTAAGGCGACAGCCATTTAGTCTCTTTAGTTGATAAATTTTACCTGGGGTCCCCTCTTTAACTACAGAAAACAGCTTTGGCCAATAATCATTTCTTGAACCAGTATGTGGTGTTGAGAGCGCCCATTGATAAACCCTTTCCAAAACTTGCTTGTTTCGAAATAACAGCCCATATAAGACCTTACCAAGCAAAATCCGTTGCCTCAATGAATCAAACTGCGGTAAAGGCTTCCCAATCAGCTCTATTTTTGAACCCTTAGAATAAGGGAATAAAATATGTGTAAATGAAAACAGCTCCTGCAGCTTGAACTGTAGTGTATTTATCACATTGGTTTTAAAATGTGGTTTTTGTATCACTCGTTCCTCTAAATAACTTTGTTCATTGACTACAAGAGCCATGGTTAACATATACTGATTATGGTAAACAAAGAAATGATTCCACATTGCTTCCATGAACATCGAAACTCCGAAATGGGATAGCAAATGAAATAATGGTTTCCCTCGCTTTAGGCTTTCCTCATAAAGTAAAAATTGTGGATAGGCATCTTGAAAAATAAGCCAGTTCCCACGTTCGAGAAACGAAAAAAACTGATGCCTTTCATTACTTGAGAGCAAAACCGCTAAAAACTCTCCTTCTAAATCCGTCATATTCCAACCGCCGTTTCTAGACACCATATGACCGAGAAACGCCCAATGAATTTCTGGATGACTTTTATAAAAATCGAGATAAGCCTTTGTTCGCGTAAGATTATTACGATTCCATCTTTGTGTCTCACTATGAATCCGATTAATCAAATACATCTCATCCTTCGTAATTGGAGGCGATGGATTAGTCTCACTTGTTAATTGTTTTTTTTTCAACAAATCTTTCTTGAGCACAACTAATGACAGAGGAAGCTTAGGTAGAGGTTTCACTGCTGGTTTTTTATTCAGAAAAAAAATTACCCATCTCCCCCTTCAAGTCATTCTTTTTTGCAAACCGAATATTTATGGAGTAAAAACATAAGTTGGGAGAGAATTGACCGTGACGTTTACGAATGTGGAGTCAGGAATACAACGTTTAATTGAACAGCTTAAAAAGGATCAATCTCCCCTTGGTACGTGGGAATATCCCTTTGAAACTGGCATCTCGACAGATGCTTATATGATTATTTTATTAAGAACGCTTGAGATAAATGATGAGGAGTTAATTCAACAGCTGGCAAGACGAATCATGCATCGGCAGCAAGACAACGGTGCTTGGAAACTATTTGATGATGAGGGTACAGGAAATATTACGACAACAGTGGAAGCTTACTATAGTCTGCTTTATTCAGGATTCTACAAATCTAGCAGTCCGGAGTTAGAACGGGCAAAACGTTTTATTTTGGCTAAGGGTGGCCTAGACAACATCCATATGTTTGCAAAAATTATGCTTTGTTTAACAGGTCAAATGAAGTGGCCAACCTTTTTTCCGATTCCTGTTGAATTCATGCTCTTACCTAATTCAGCCCCCGTGAATTTCTTTAGCCTCTCTGTGTTTGGGCGTGCTAATCTCAGTCCGATTATGATTTTAGCAGATAAGAAATGTAGTATCCGAACAGCTAAAAGTCCAGATCTTTCACACCTCCGCATAAATAGACAGTTACAGGTCCATGATGAGGAACTGAATTTTAGTCGATCAACAAAATGGCAGACGTTAGCCTCAATCATTGAGCAAGGCTTAACTGCGGTAATTGGTTTACCATCGCGAATGAAAAAGGTGGCCACCCAGAAAGCAAAACAATATATGTTGGATAGACTTGAGGGCGATGGGACTTTTTTGAATTATTTTAGTTCAACTTTTTTAATGATTTTCGCCCTACTTGCTTTAGGCAAATCAAAAAACGACCCCCTTATCACGAAGGCCGTATCAGGCTTAATCAATTTGCGTACGAAAATTGACGGTCATACTCACATCCAATACACAACGGCTACCGTTTGGAATACCGCACTAATCAGTACCGCATTGCAAGAAGCAGGCGTTTCTACACAAGATCCTTCCGTATTGCGAGCGAACCAATATTTGCTCTCGCAGCAGCAAACAAAATTTGGAGATTGGCAGCTTCATAACCAGCAGGGGAAGCCTGGCGGCTGGGGTTTCTCCCATATTAATACATTTCATCCCGATATCGATGATACGACCGCTGCTTTACGTGCCGTAGCTAGAAGTGTGCGCTTAAAGCGTGAAGCCCGCTTTGCTTGGGAAAAGGGTATAAAGTGGCTCGTCTCTATGCAAAACGACGACGGTGGCTGGCCATCCTTTGAACGAAACATTAATCAGGACTGGCTGGAACTATTACCATTCGAAAAAGCTGAATTCTTAATCGCTGACCCGTCAACACCAGATTTAACTGGTAGGACATTACAATTTTTTGGTCATTATACGAAACTCGCAGACAATCACCCGATTATCACTAGAGCAATTCAATCACTATTCGAGCAGCAAGAGAAAAACGGAGCTTGGTATGGACGGTGGGGCATCTGCTATCTATACGGGACTTGGGCAGCCCTGACAGGACTTAGCGCAGTTGGAGTCCATGCCAAACATCCGTCAATCGAAAAGGCGATCACGTGGTTAGAAGCTCAACAAAATCAAGATGGTGGATGGGGAGAATCTTGCTTAAGTGACGAGGTGAAGCGTTATGTACCCTTAAGCAATAGCACCCTAACTGATACTGCTTGGGCTGTTGATGCATTAATTTCCGTTTCAAACGTTGCAACACAGTCTATTGAAGCAGGTATCCATTATTTGCTTCGATCTCTAGAGCGAAATGATTGGACGACAGCCTATCCCAAAGGCCAAGGGATGGCAGGAGGTTTCTATATTCATTACCATAGCTATCGGTATATTTTCCCCCTCCTTGCACTATCCCATTATCGAAATAAGTTTTTATAGTAGGACTCTGTTTTTGCTGAATGTTGATCACACACTGTTTGAAAATAAGCGGAGGAATTCCGTTAATGTTATCCAAATCGTTGAATTTAGTCCTTTTTAGAGCATTTAGTCGGAAAACTTCCGCTTATTTCGGATATTTTGTCCCCCACTTTTTACATTAGGCGGAAATTATCCGCCTATGATCTCTTTCAATTCGAAAATCACAAAACCCCATTTCCTTAATAAAGAAATGGGGTTTTTTGTATTTACGAATCCTTGGCTACAAATGATAGAAGTCTACGGCCCCCACTTATGATGCTTGATTAAAGGTTTGAGCAAATTGTTTGATGGAATCAACATTAAAGGTTGAAGTATCACTTGCAACACCGGCAACCTTTTTAATAATGATCCGTTCAATTAAATTCATATCAGCAAATATGAATTCGCCACCAAAAAGTCCTTCAGATTTAGCAACGGCGCGGAGGTCGGCTGGATAGGCATTTTCAAACTGTTCATTTGCCCCTTCACCATCTCGGTAACAGCAAAGGAAAAATCCTAACCTTTTGGTTAGCAATATGTCATGATTATTGTTGATGAATTGCTTTACCTTGCGCTGAATATTACCAGCATGGATTGACCCACCGATGATTACGGCATCATAGGAGGATAAATCGGGGTCTCTGTATTGGCTTAGATCAACTCTATCCACCTTACCTTCTAATTGTTCTGCTAAAATTCTCGCAGCCTTGGCAGTGGTGCCATGTGATGAACAGTATACAATAATGCTTTTCATGAATTTGCCCTCCTTATCTCACTCTTAAAAATAATAATACCCAGCTCAAACATAAGCTCTTATGTTCTAAGCTGGGATTCTGTGTAGTTTGAGCTGTATTCGGTTACTAAGCAAAAGTATTAAGATGACTACTTCTATCATAGTTGATTTGACAAGTTTACCCTCGAAAAAATTCCGAAATTTTTTTGAATTAATAATTTATTTTTTCTTCTGTCGATATAAGTCCATCGTTTTGTAACCTTGCCCTAGTACCTCCATCATTTGCTGCTGCCGTCTTTCTCGAGTCGCCTGCTGTTTTGCCGAAAATATATACCGTGCCCAATCACGCTGATAGCCTGGTGTTAACTCCTGGAAGATTGCAAAAACATCCGGGGCATTATTCGACAGATATGCTTCTACATCTTCAACATTTTCAATATAGTCGTCAACACATTGACTAGAGGCGGTAGATTTCTTAGCCTTCCTTTTCTCCCGCTTTAAACCAACGACAGTAAACACATCATCCATGCTGACCATGCGTGAGAATTTAATTTCGCTGTTACCCACATATCCGTCGTCGTCATTCACCTTCATTGCCGGGAATATTTCATCACGGTGAACATATGTCTCGTAGCGCTTGTTTCCCTTTTTCGGATAGGCAAAGAATAAATAGCCTTTTTCACCAAGAAGCTTGTCATTATTAATGATTTGTTGAGTCTCTGAAACCATCTCATCAATATTTGTTATAAAAATAAAAATACAATCATGTCCTTGCGATACAGATGTTGCACTTCCAGGTAGGATGTCATAATCCGCTGGTTGATTAATAATCACTAAGTTATGATATTTTTCGAGTTTAAGTTTCGTTGCGATTGACATACATTGCTCCTTCTTTAGGTTGTTTTTCTTTTACTATATAAGGAATGGAATCAGAACACAAAAATTAGGCATCTGCACCATTACTTTACAAATTGTATATACATGTAGCAAACGAATGTAAGGAGTGGTGTCCATGTTTCAACATCCGGCGCTTGTCCAGACACATCAACATATTGAACCAAACAAAAAAATCGAAATTTATTATCCAATGATTTCTGGTTTAACAAATCATAGCGTACAGCAGCACATTAATCGGAGCGTAATGGACGCCTATCATCAATTATTGAAGGAACGTAGCTATTACGAGCCATCACTCCTTGAATTAAATGGCTGGTTTGAGGTAAAAACGAATCAGCGTGGCATTTTTAGTGTGGCATTATATGTTTATTCCTACACAGGCGGAGCCCATGGCATGACAACCATTCGGACGCTCACCTTTGATATGACAACTGGTAAACAATACACTTTAACTGATTTATTTAAAGCAGGCTCGAACTATCAAACTAAGCTGCTAGATATCATTAAGTTTCAAATAAAACAACGCGAGATTCCGGTCATAAGCGAACCAATAAATTTTCCTGGAAACAATAATTTTTATATAGCTGATAAAAGTTTAATTCTTTTTTATCAGCTATATGATTTAGCACCCTACTATTATGGGATTACTTATTTCCCAATCAGCATTTATGACCTCCAAAATATCATTGACGAAAATGGCCCACTTGGAAAAATGATGGGTTCATTTTAAGTTTCTCTAATCAAACATATTATTTTGGAACAGGTGTTGGTGTTGGTTCACCGTAATCATCGTATTTTTTAGTGATATAGTTATATATCTCTTTTCGATCTTTACCATCTAAGTGCATTTCTGTCGCCTCATTTGCAATGACCACACATATATCACAGGCAATGCCCATTTGGTCCCAGCCTGTCACATTTTTGTCCTTGCCAAAACTATCCACAAAGCAATCCAGCACACTTTCATGGCCATCAGAACCATTACAACCGCAGTAGCAGGGAGCTGCCGATAACGCTTCGGGGTATGTTGCTGCCATAATATAGGTGTTTTGAATCTTTTCAGATGTATTTAGGACATAGTCTGGCAACTCAATGTGCTTTGAATCTAATACCAAGTCTTCTTTCTTACCGCAACCGACTAAAATTAAAACAAACAAAATACTAATCATGCCCAACAGTTTTAAACTTTCCATGCTGTTCACCTCGTTGTGGAATTTATTACACGTACGTAACTTTAAAATTTTCATAAGTGTTTTAGGTAAAAGATTTTCTCCACCCGCTTCAATCATAAAATTCAAACTCTAATCGAACAGTAACTTTTCTCACTAAACACCTTAGTAATTATCGATATCAATGATTAATATTAATCTATAAAATCGATACCAAACAACTGCATATATTTATATCGAGGTGAAAGTCTTCCTGCCCGGTTAAGCGAGGTAAATCAGGTAATAAAAATAAGCCAATCCCAAAGATTGGCTTAAAACACATCAATTAGAAGTTTCAATTTGCTCATAGTATCGAGCCAATTCAATAATCATGGCTCCCATTCGTTCAAATTCCGGAGCAATTAATCGCTCGACACCTTCTTCACGTATCGCCTCTGCCGTTATTTTTCCGACGGCAACTGCAAGTGCATCTGAATTGAAAACATCAATAAGCTTATCAACAATTCCCTTTTCCTTGGCGTACTCGAATAAGAAGCGTACCTGTACAGCAGTGGTAAAACAGACGGCATTCACTTTATGAGATAAAAGTTCCTGACACAGTTGTTCAACGGTTTCCGTTTGCGGTGGAATATGTTGATAGGGCAATATTTGCTGTACTGTAGCTCCGTTTTCTTCAAGAAAACGAATCAACGAAGGCGCTGCTTCACCATGAAGCTGTACTAGAACTCTCTTTCCAGTAAAATCATCATGCTGCAGATTTCGAACGAGCCCCCGATTAGTCCCATCATCATCGATGGCGACTGGTGTAATCCCAATTTTCTTCAAGACACCTAGGGTTTTGTATCCTCGAGCACCAATCTTTGCTTCATTAAGACGACTCAGGAATTCCGCCTTCTTACCCATTTTATCAGCGAGGTCAATCAGCGTATCTGTGCCAATTCCAGTTGTTAAAATTACCCAATCGGCTCCCTCTTCAATAAATTTTCGGAGATCTGGCTCCACTTCTTTTTCTGCTAAAAATACAGTTCCTTGGAGTGGACGGATGACAGCCATCCCACCTTGTTTTTCAATTAAAGCTGAAATCTCCTCCAACTTGCGACTGCCGGCAATCGCAATCGTTTTTCCGGTTAATGCATGACCCATATGATCTCCCCTTTGTTATATATATGTATATACATTACCTTACCAAACCGAGGAGAAAAAAACGAATATTTATACTATTCTGTGATGCCATTTTAAAAGAATACTGTAAAAAGCCGACCTCATTTATTTTTTCTTTGCCACGACAACACCACATTCTTTTTCCAAAGGCTGGATTACGGCTGACATATCAAGATCAGCTAAGCCTTGCTCCATTGCACCTGCAAAGGCATTCTCGGCATGACGTCCTAAAAACTTAGACATTCCGGTTTCAGCAAACAACTTATTAGCCAGAGCAACATCCTTATGTACATATTTCACTGCGCCACCCGGTGCAAACT
Source organism: Bacillus sp. DNRA2 (assembly GCF_012843265.1). Taxonomy (GTDB): domain Bacteria; phylum Bacillota; class Bacilli; order Bacillales; family Cytobacillaceae; genus Bacillus_BU. The sequence continues at coordinate 70,396 of NZ_JABAIT010000005.1, forward strand.
CACGCTCTAAGACAAACCCCTCCATATGGCGGCGCAACATCCGACTATCCCCATAACTTACCGTGAGTAATTGGAATAACTGCTCCGAATCCAAACCCAGTGCGGTTCCAGCAACCATAGCTTCAGACGCCGCAATCGAGTGGACTGCCACTAAGTATTGGTTAATTAATTTGGCAATGCTACCTGATCCTGATGGCCCCAAATATTGAATGGTCTCTCCTAACACGGAGAAAATCGGCTCGATTTTGTCAAAAACAGACTCTTCTCCTCCAACCATAATCGTTAATGTTCCATGTTCAACACCTTCAGGGCCGCCGCTCACTGGCGCATCCAAAAAGCTGATTCCATTTGCTGCGGCAGCTTCAAAAATCACACGGCTCGTATCCACACCAACTGTCGTAAAGTCGATACACACTGTATGAGGTTTGGCATTTGCCAATACTCCATTTTCGCTCAAATACACCAATTCAACATCTTGTGGCATCGGCAAGCAGGTACAAATGACATCTGAATGCTGCGTTAGCTCAGCAATCGAGGTGGTCACTTCTGCCCCAAAATCCGCCAAAGCTGCTGCCTTTTCTGGTGTACGATTAAAAACCATCACCTGATAGCCTTTAGCGAGCAGTCGCTTCACCATGCGACTTCCCATGACTCCTGTCCCAATGAACCCTATCTTCATTTCACTTTTCCCCTCTCTGATAAAGTTCTATCCATGAAAAGCTATCTTCACTTTTTCCTAAAGGGATGTATTCCAGACCAATAAACCCGCGATATCCATTATTACAAACTTCCGCTAACACACGCTGATAATAAATTTCACCAGTATTCGGCTCGTGACGTCCTGGCACATCAGCAACTTGAATATGTTCAATTTTGTCCATGTAATTAGTGAAATTTGCCAACAAATTACCTTTTGTTTTTTGAATGTGATAAAAATCAAACTGGAGTTTCACATTCGGCAAATTGATTTCTTCCACTATTTCCACTGCCTCTTTAATATCATTTAAAAAATAACCTGGCATGTCAAACTGATTAATTGGCTCGATTAGCAGCGTCATTCCATGAGCAGCCAATTGTTCCGCTGCAAAAGTAAGATTTTCGATATAGGTTTTTCTTGCTAATGCTGGGTTCATGTCAACTGGTACAATTCCTGCAAGACAATGCAATTTTTTAACTCCAAGTCCTTGAGCGTATTCAATCCCTGTTGCAACTGACTCCTTAAATTCTGGGATTCGTTCTGGGTAGATTGCCAAGCCCCGTTCACCATTTTCCCAATCACCGGCCGGAATATTAATTAAAACAAGCGATAGCTGATTCATTTCTAGTTCTTCTCGAATGGTACTTACGGGCACACTATATGGAAATTGACATTCGACAAAATTGAATCCTGCTTGTTTTGCTTTTTTAAAACGTTCGATAAACGGTACTTCAGTAAAGATCGTTGAGAGATTAACAGCATATTTATTCATAGTTACCCTCCGAAATATGTATGAAAAAAAATGAACCAATGTGCTTCGGTGTAAACCTAAGCACATTGGCTGCATTATATGTTTATGTGATTTATTCTTAGCGAACTTGCTCTGCCAAGAATTTTGCTTTTGCTTCCTTACGACGTTTGTGTAAAATTGGCTCGGTATAGCCACTTGGTTGTTCGTAGCCTAAGAAAATTAAGTCAGACGCTGCTTGGAACGCAATAGAATTATCAAAATTATGAGCCATAGGACGGTATAATAAGTCACCTGCGTTTTGTTCGTCAACTACTTTTGCCATCCGTTTTAAAGTTTCAACGACTTGTTCTTTTGTACAAATACCGTGGTGTAGCCAGTTCGCAACATGCTGGCTAGATATTCGAAGTGTCGCACGATCTTCCATTAAGCCAATGTCGTTAATATCCGGCACTTTAGAACATCCTACACCTTGTTCAACCCAACGAACTACATATCCCAAGATACCTTGACAATTGTTATCCAATTCAGCTTGAATTTCTTCAGGAGACCAGTTAGGATTTTTGGCAACTGGGACTTGTAAAATACCATCTGTTAAGTCAGTAGACTCTTTCTTTAACACGTTTTGAATTTCAATTGGATCAACTAAATGGTAATGAGTTGCATGAAGTGTTGCTGCAGTTGGTGATGGTACCCAAGCTGTGTTGGCACCAGCTTTAAGGTGACCAATTTTTTGAACAAGCATGTCTGCCATTAAATCTGGCATTGCCCACATTCCTTTACCAATTTGAGCGTTACCTTGCAAACCACAATCAAGTCCAGCAAATACGTTTGATTTTTCATAGGAAGCTAACCATTCAGATGTTTTCATATCGCCTTTGCGAATCATTGGACCTGCTTCCATTGAAGTATGCATTTCATCACCAGTACGATCAAGGAATCCTGTATTGATGAACGCAATTCTTTCCTTCACTTCACGGATACAAGCTTTTAGGTTTAAGGATGTACGGCGCTCTTCATCCATCACACCAATTTTTAATGTATTGCGCTTTAAGCCAATTAAGTCTTCAATTCGGCCAAATAATTTATTAGCAAATGCCGCTTCAGCTGAACCATGCATTTTCGGTTTAACGATATATACTGAGCCTTTTGTCGAATTGCGATACTTGCTGTTTCCAATGATTTCATGTTTAGAAATTAAGCTTGTAATCACGCCATCCAGGATACCTTCAGGAATTTCATTTCCATTTTTATCTAAAATGGCATCACTTGTCATTAAATGTCCAACATTACGGATAAACATTAGAGAACGACCAGATAGTGTAATGGTACCGCCTTGAGTTGATTTGTATTGACGATCAGGGTTCAAAGTACGAATAAGATCTTTAGAACCTTTTGAGAACTTTGCTGAAAGAGTTCCTTTGATCAGTCCTAACCAATTTGTATAAACTTCAACCTTGTCAACAGCATCTACTGCTGCAACCGAATCCTCGCAGTCCATAATCGTAGTGATGGCAGACTCAAGGATGATATCCTTCACACCTGCTGCATCTGTTTTACCGATTGGAGATTCGTGGTCAATTTGAATTTCAATATGCATGCGGTTATTTTTTAATAGAATAGAAGTTGGTTCACTTAATTCTCCAAGATATCCAACGAGCTTTGATGCTTCCTTCAAACCAACACTTTTTCCGCTTTCAAGTGTAACCGTTAACTCATTATCAATAATCGCATATTTCACCGCTTCTTTGTGGGAACCGTTAGATAATGGAATGGCTTGATCTAAAAAGTCCTTACCGTAGGCAATGACTTTTGCTCCACGGACTGGATTATAGCCTTTGCCCTTATTGGCACCATCTTCTTCAGAAATGGCGTCTGTTCCATACAATGCATCATAAAGGCTTCCCCAACGTGCGTTAGCAGCGTTAATAGCATAGCGAGCATTGTTAATTGGAACAACGAGTTGTGGTCCACCTTGAAGTGCTACTTCCTCATCGATATTATCTGTGTTAATTTTGAACTCTTCAGGTTTAGGTTCTAAATAACCGATTTCTTGTAAAAATGATTTGTATTGATTGAAATCATCATTACCTTTATTTTGTAAGTGGAATTGATTAATTCTTTCTTGTAATTCATCACGACGTGCTAATAATGCTTTATTCTCCGGTGCAAGTTCATTTATAAGAGCTTCAAAACCAGCCCAAAATGAGCCTTCCTCCACACCAGTTCCAGGAAGAACCTCTTTATTTACAAAATCATATAATACGGAAGCTACTTTTAAACTGCCTATTTCTAAATATTTAGTCATGAACTATTTCCTACCTTTCAAAGTTAAAAAAATTAAAATGTAAGCCTAGTTGATTAAAGAAGGTTCAGACAAGTAATGGTTACTCCCTTGCAGATTTTGTGTTTTTTTACTCCTAAAAAAAATCTTCTATTTTCTACATTCTTTTATAATTCTCTCTATAAATCTGGATTCCTTCCTGTTATAAAACAACCTTACCAATTTAATAAATATTGTAACAGAGAAAGATACACAATTAAAGACATTCTTGGTTAATTTTTTAAATTTTCCCATTGTTTAAAAAAATAGAGACCATTCTGGTTTTAAGCCAGAACGGTCTCATTAAGCTAAAATTTATCATATTCCCGACGATATCGGGATGAATGACAAGAATCACATATCGGAAACGAAAAATCCAATGGCAAATTTCGGCCACATCGCTTACATTTATTTTTATATGTTTTAATTTCCGATTTCAAATGTTCATGAACGTCATCACTAATCTCTTCTCTCACCCGCTCCCAATAATGGGCTTCAGTGCGCTGCTCGAGACGATATAAAAACAAAAGATGCAGCCCTAAAGCTTTATAGGTTAGTTCAAGTTCTTCAAGATTTCTCTTTTTGATATTGGGCTCGGGAAGCTCATACCCTTCCAATATCGCATAAATAGTTCGACGCCATTGCTGCCTTAATTCGACTTCTTTTGATGAAAAAGGGAGATGCAAGAATCCGTATAAATCTTTTAGTGACAAACGGGCTTCAATCTCTGTACCTTGAACCATTTGGTACAGTTCACGTTCTTCCGTTAGGCTCGCTTTTTTTGTCCCCTTAGGGCTTTTAAACTTATCCCAAAGTTCAAAGAAGGTACCCAGATCATGATAATATTTCTGAAATCGCTCAAATACGGCATTTGTAGGAGCAATCGCAAAAGATTGGACAGGTTCATCCTCATTAGCCAAGAGCTTCTTCATCGTTCCGATTTCAGTGGAAAAGGCAACCTTTCCAATATCGTAGATTCCCTTACGCCCTGCCCGTCCGGCAATTTGCTTCACTTCTTGCGAGGTTAGCCGTCTCCGTCTTGTTCCGTCAAATTTTTCATTTTCTAAAAACACAATGCGCCGTATTGGTAAATTCAAGCCCATACCAATCGCATCAGTTGAAACAATTGTCGTTGTTTCACCGTCATTGAAACGTTGGATTTGCTTTTTTCGGGTTTCAGGCGGCATACTTCCGTAAATCATGCTAACTTTATGTTTCATAGATTGCAGCCTGGCTGCTGTTTCCAGAACCTTTCGGCGCGAAAAACAAACGAGCGCATCACCTTTTTTTGTATGAGACAAATTAAACTCGCGACTTTCTACCTCAAGCGGAATTTCACGACTGTAATCATGAATCTCCAAACTTGACTCTCCTAAAAGTTCAAGCAGCATTTCTTTAATATTTCGACTACCAATAATATGAACCTCTTTGGCGTTTGCTTTCGTTATCGCTTTATACCATGAGTAGCCTCGGTCCTTATCAGCGAGCATTTGAGCTTCATCAATGACTATACAATCGTAAAATTCTTTTTCATAAAACATTTCAACGGTACAAGATACATGTGATGCACCTGGAGTAAATTTTTCTTCCTCACCTGTTTTGAGCGAGCACGGGACCCCTTCTGCATTAAGTTTATCGTACACTTCAAGCGCGAGTAGCCTTAATGGTGCTAAATATAAACCGCTATCTGCCTGTTTCATTCTGCGTAGTGCCTGATGGGTTTTTCCTGTATTCGTTTCACCAATATGGAGCACAAAATGAATATTGCCTCCAATACTCGGTCGGTATTCACTGCCAAATACCTCTTCAATAATGCGAGCTTCTTCTTCTTCCTTACGCTTCATTTCTGCAAGCTCTGCTTCCTGACGCTGATCACGTGTCTTGCAGTCCTGTTTAAAAAGGCTTAAGTGAACATCTTCGTCAAATGGAACATCAGCAAGCTTTACTAAATCTACAACATACTCTTCGGCAATTTCTTCGGTATAATCATAGCTAAGCTCAAGTATTAATTCGGAAATGAGCTTACGTAACGCTGAATCTGAGAGTGGTTTATCAAAGACACCCTCATAAAGCTCCTTAAGGTTCGGTATCCTTTGAAAAATAAAGCCAGGAGCGATTTCAAATAAATGTTGGGTAATCAAAGTTTCATACAGATTATTATAGGTTTCATATTCATAATAGACTCGGCCTCGTTCAAGACTTTCATGGATTGCCCCAGTCAATTCTTCAAATAAATCACTCATTAACCGAAAATCTGAAGGGCTAAGCAATTCATCTGTTTCAATGATTTTTTCGAGTTGATAGGATTTTTTAATCCCAAACTTTGGATTTCGCTCAAAATCCTTCATGATTTGTTTCGCAACATAATATCGAATGTATAAATATAACACTTCATATTGGCTTTGGAACAGCTGTTCTACCTTCTCTGAAATCGATGTAACAACGCCCATCTTCTCAGTTGCGATTCGTTCTTCCGCCAATCGAACTTCATGCTTCATTCTGGCCTGTTCAAATTGTTCTAGCCAAGCATCATTGTGATTGTAAAACACACTATCAAGCCATGTGACGATATCAAACGGCTGATAATCACGGATCTCGTTGCGGAATAATTGATTGATGAGCTTCCGATCAACCCCTTCGACTTGAAAACCTTTTTCTGTTAAGAAAGCCTTTTTCTCCTTTTTGTTGATGGCATTAGTCGCTTTATTAATCCAAATATTAATCCAGAGCTGATCTAAATAGTGGGCTCGCTCGTTACGGTAATGTTCATAATGAACTGGTTCGGGCTTATTTTCCAAATAATGTTCAATATCCTCGAACACCTTTTTCTTTGTATGCTCAACAGCAAATGGATAAATCGTGTCCAACGTTTTCATTTATTGCTCCTTTTTTATGGGTCATTTGTTAGCCGAAAACTGCCATTATTAATAATAGTCTGTACTATTTTCCTATAAAAAGAATGAACATTCAATTGATTTACAAAAAGCCCACTACACTTAGTAGTGTAGTGGGCTCAAGTTTAGATTTAAAGACCAAAAATTACGCTAAATCGAGCATGCGTTGTAAGGCTAGTTTTGCATCTTTGGCAATTTCAGTATCAACTTTAATGATGTTTTGACTAGCGCTACCAGTGATAATTTGATCTAAATTCCACGCTAAATGTGGCAAATCGATACGATTCATCGTTAAGCATGGACACATATGAGGATTTAATGAAACAATATGGCGATCTGGATATTGTTTGATAATCCGTTTGACTAGGTTCATTTCCGTACCAATTGCCCACTGAGAGCCTGGTTCTGATTGCTTAATTCGGTCAATAATGTAGTTGGTAGAACCAGCATAATCTGATAGGGCTACAACTTCGTGACGACATTCTGGGTGAACAATGATGTTCATTTCTGGATAGTCAGTTCTAACTTGTTTAATATTTTCAACTGTAAAGTTTTCGTGGACTGAGCAATGCCCTTTCCAAAGAATCACTTTTATCTTATCCGTTTCCACTTGAGCTTCAAGGGTGTTCGTAATTGGATCCCAAACAGCCATTTCCTCTAGCTTTATTCCAAGGTTATAGGCTGTGTTTCGGCCTAAGTGCTGATCGGGTAGAAATACTAAGCGCTGCTTTTGTTCTAATGCCCATTTCACCATCTTTTCAGCATTCCCAGAAGTAACCGTCGCACCGTTATATCTGCCGACAAAAGCTTTAATTGCAGCAGTTGAGTTCACATAGGTTAATGGAAGCATGGTATCACCAAACAACGATGTTAATTCAGTCCAAGCACGTTCAGTTTGAAAAATATCGGCCATATCTGCCATCGAGCAACCTGCCCGCATATCTGGCAAATAAACAGTTTGATTTTCAGTTGTTAATATATCGGCGGTTTCCGCCATGAAATGTACACCACAGAAAACAATCGCTTCAGCATCTTTATTTTTCGCAGAAATTTGTGCAAGTTTTAATGAATCCCCGGTTGCATCTGAAAATTGAATCACTTCATCTTTTTGGTAATGATGACCTGGTATAAATAGTTTTTTTCCTAATTTAGCCTTGATTTCTCTTACTTTTTCTTCTAATTCTTCTTGTTTCATATTGCGATAGATTTCGGGAATAGAAGTTGTTTTCACAAGAGTATCAAATATGTTCATCGTAATATCCCCCTTTAATCGTATATCAGCATGCGGCAATTGATACTTTAACACTAATATCAACAGCTTTAGCAGAGTGTGTCAGGAAGCCTAGTGAAATATAATCTACACCTGTTTCACTGTATGAAGCAATATTTTCCATCGTTATACCTCCGGATGCTTCAGTAATAATCGTATCAGGTACGATTTTGATCCATTCTGTAATCTCCTGAGGTGTGCGATTATCGAACATAATGACATCAGCACCTGCATTGATTGCTTCTCTTACCTGTTCAAGTGTTTCAGTTTCCACTTCAATTTTAACCATATGACCGAGTCCCGCGCGCGCTTTCGTAACAGCTTCTGTAATGGAGCCTGCAAATGTAATATGGTTATCCTTAATCATCACTCCATCGTATAATCCAATCCGATGGTTAAAGCCCCCACCAATTCGAACTGCATATTTTTCCAACATTCTTAATCCTGGAGTAGTTTTACGCGTATCACATATGCGAGTATGTGAGCTGTTTAATTGGGAAACGGCCCTTTTGGTCATTGTTGCAACTCCGCACATTCTTTGCACTAGATTTAACACGACCCTTTCACCGGTCAACAAATCAGCAATTTTTCCAGTTACCTTGGCTAAAATATCACCTTTATTAAATGGCATCCCATCGTGGACAAATTGCTCAACTTGATTTTCTTTACTTAATATTTCGAAGCCTACCGAAATGACTTCCTCACCACAGAAAAGTCCATCCTCTTTGGCAATGAAAGATATTTCGCCACGTTCAACATTTCCAAAGATAAGATCCGTTGAAATATCTCGTTCTCCGATATCCTCAACAAAAAACTGCTCTAGCATGGACCGTAGCTTTATTTTGTTCATGTGCTCCTATTCTCCCCTTAGTATAATGATAGATTACTTGATGATTTTGCCAATTTATATTTTCAGTTGGATAATCCAATCGATAATGTCCGCCACGACTTTCAGTTCTTTCCAATGCAGCATCTGTGATCATTAAAGCAATTACAATCGCTAATATACTTTGAATTTCTGAAATGGATAAGTTATCAAATGACGGAAATTCTTGATCAAGGTGCAAATAGCGTTCGAGCCATGATTTATGTTTAACTAATGCATGCTTTGTTCGGACAATCCCGACATTCTCCATCATTCTCTCTCTTAATTCGTTGAAATTAGGAACAGTAACTGGGGTATGATTAGACCGCTCTAAAAAAACATCATTTTCAAGCTTTTCCATTGGTAATGCAGAATTAAGATACTTCGCCAAACGCTTACCGAAATATAAACCTTCTAGCAGTGAATTACTTGCAAGTCGATTGGCACCATGAAGACCCGTACAAGCTGCTTCGCCAATTGCATAAAGACCACTAATATTGGTTTTACCATTTAAATCTACCCTAATCCCACCCATTAAAAAATGGCTTCCAGGTGCTACTGGAATGTGACCATCTTTCGGATTAATACCGCTCGATACACAAATCTCGGTAATAGAAGGAAACTTTGCTTCAAAATCATCAATTGAAGATATATCTAGAAAAATTTCTTCACCTTTATGGATATAATCATATATTGTTTGTGAAACAACATGGCGTGGTGCTAAATCCTTTAATGGATGAACTCCTTCCATGATGAGTTTTCCATTTTTTGTGACTAACTTAGCCCCTTGTCCGCGAACTGCTTCTGAAATTAATCCTTTAACTTCACCATTTTTAATCAACATGGTTGGATGGAATTGGATAAACTCCATATCCGCAATTTCTGCACCCGCCAAATAGGCCATTGCAATTCCATCACCCGTTACGTTCGGACTACCAGCAGATAGACTGTAGACATAGCTGCAACCACCCGTCGCAATCACAACATGATCCGCAAAATAATAATGAATATTGCCTGTTTCGTCTTTAGCCTTTACACCCACGCACTGGTTCTTTTCATTTATTAATAATTCATAAGCAAACATATTTTCTGCGATCGAGATGTTTCTAGGTAATGTAGCAACTAAGAAGTCAATCACATTTTTCCCCGTTGCATCCCCACCGGAATGGACAATTCGATAGTGGCTATGGGCTCCCTCCATACCTAGCTTTAACTGTCCAGACAAATCTTGATCAAATGGACAACCCGCTTCATGCAATTCATGAATTAACTGCGATGCATCACTTGTAATTTTATCAACCACATCTTTATTATTATGAAAACGCCCAGCTTCCATTGTATCATCACTATGAAGGGAATAATGGTCGTCAGCACCAATCGAGGCTGCAATTCCTCCTTGGGCTAATGATGAGTTACTAGCCTTTACATCCGACTTTGTGAGCATTATCACATTCTTTTTCGTGCTAATATGGTGCGCTAATTGCAACGCAGCAATTCCGCTTCCAATAACAATAATGTCAGCCTTTTTCAAGACTAAATCCCCTCCTGGACGATTCAACTGTCTTGACACATATCTTTACACAGAATTAATATTATGACAAGTATTTTTTTCGAATTTTGCTGTAATATGGAGGGAAAATATGAAATATCTTGATTATGCAGCGACCAGTCCCCTTGATGAAGAGGCAGCAAAAACATATGTTAAAATTGCCACCGAATACTTCGGCAATGCAAACAGCCTACATGACATTGGCGAAGACGCGCGAATATTACTAGAGAACTGTCGACTTGAATTTTCACAAATGCTTGGAGTTACCAGTGAAGGTATTTATTTTACTAGCGGTGGCTCCGAAAGTAATTTCCTTGCAATCGAAGCGTTGCTTTCGGCTGCTTTAAAGCCTGGAAAACATATTATTACTTCACTAGCAGAGCACTCTTCTATTCAAAATCACCTCGAGAGGTTAAAGACAGAAGGGTATCTGGTCACAAGCCTGCCTTTTAATGAAAAAGGACTCATTGATCTTGACGTGTTTAAAGAAGCGCTTCGCGAAGATACCGTCCTTGCTATCATACAGCATGGCAATTCAGAAATTGGCACTGTCCAGCCGATTCGTGAGATTGGAGAACTGTGCCAGTCAGAACATATTCTACTTCATTCAGACTGTGTTCAAACCTTTGGAAAGCTCGATATGAAACAAATTTCTCAATATATCGACAGCTTGTCTATTTCCGGACATAAATTTTATGGTCCAAAGGGAACGGGTCTAGCTTATGTTCGCCCACAGCTTAATATCAAACCTTTTTTCCAAAATACCACCCACGAAAAGGGCTTTCGCCCTGGTACAGTAAATATACCTGGTATCGCAGCCATGACGGTTGCAGCGAAAAAAGCTGTTGATTTAATGGATCAATTCCAACTAAATGGCCATCTGCTAAGGGCAAGCTTTCTAGAAGCGCTTCAAACGATAAAGGATCATATTACGATTTATGGAAGTGAAGGTCATCAGCAATTACCTCATATTATCGGCATGAGTTTGGATGGAATTGAAGGTCAATGGGTGCTTTTAGAAGCCAATCGGTACGGCTTTGCGATTTCTACAGGAAGTGCGTGCCATACAGGTCTTCTTACCCCGGCACAGGCAATGATTGCTTTAGATATTACGGGGAAAAAAGCAAAAGAATATTTCCGGATTTCATTTGGTCGTCATACTAGTAAAGCAGATATGCAAAGCTTTGCAGAATTATTAATTAATATTTTATTCGAAAAATAAACGAATTGAATTCATCTACTAATGATTATTCTTAAAACAGTCCGAGGCCATGCCTGTGAGCCTGAAAGCCTTTGGACTGTTTTTCTCTTTTATCTGCAAATTACACGCTTTTAAACCGTTATTTTCTTCCTTAACCCACAAAGTTTGAAGATAATTTGTTGAAAAATGAAGAAAATATTTTAAAAATTCTAAATTTACAAAATAATCTAATAAGTTTATAATGAAAACTGTGATTGACGGCTGGCCGCTTCAAATCAATGTTAAGGGGGATTTTTATGGGAGTTAATGAAAAGGCTTTCAAAAGGGAATTGGAACAACCGGTAGAATTAGACTACTCGAAAATTGTACAAACTGCATCTTTCAAGAAATTACTAGCAGCAAAACGCAACTTCATCATACCACTGTCATTGTTCTTCCTAATGTTTTATTTTGCCTTGCCACTAATGACAGCTTACTCTGACTCGTTAAATAAGATGGCATATGGTGATATCAGTTGGGCATGGGTGTTCGCTGCAGCACAATTCATCATGACTTGGGTTTTATGCGGCGTCTATTCTAGCAAGGCAAGAAAATTTGATGCAGCTGTTGAGGACATTATCGAAGAATCTAAGAACTAAGGGGGAAAACACTTGAACACACTCGCATTTATACTATTTCTAGGCATCGTTGGTTTAACACTAGTAATCACTTACTTCGCTTCGAAGAAAACAAAAACTACCAGTGATTTTTATACTGCTGATGGTAGTTTAACAGGCTGGCAAAATGGGATGGCCATTGCCGGAGATTACATGTCTGCAGCGTCCTTCCTAGGAATTGCCGGGATGATTGCCCTAAATGGGTTTGACGGTTTCTTCTATAGTATAGGGTTCCTAGTAGCCTATCTAGTAGTATTGTATATTGTAGCTGAGCCACTTCGAAATCTTGGAAAATACACATTGGCGGATATGATTGCTGCACGTTTTGATGACAAAAAGGTTCGTGGTGTGGCAGCATTAAACACAATGACGATTTCAATTTTTTACATGATCGCTCAGCTTGTTGGTGCGGGTGGATTAATTAAGCTTTTACTCGGAATCGATTATATCTACTCTGTCCTTATTGTAGGTACTTTGATGACTGTCTACGTTGTATTCGGTGGTATGACTGCAACTAGCTGGGTGCAAATTGTTAAAGCTATATTATTAATGATTGGTACATTCATTATCTCCCTAATCGTATTCTCGAAATTTGATTTTAGCGTAATGAAAATGTTTGCTGAAATGAAAGCGGCTACACCTTTAGAAGGATCTTTCTTAAACCCAGGCAACAAGTTCAAAAACCCTCTTGACACGATTTCGCTTAACTTAGCACTTGTGTTAGGTACAGCAGGTTTACCACATATTTTAATTCGTTTCTTTACGGTTAAGGATGCAGTTACAGCTCGTAAATCCGTTGTATACGCAACTTGGATTATCGGTATCTTCTATGTTATGACAATCTTCCTTGGCTTTGGAGCTGCTGCATTTGTGGGCTTTGATACGATTATCGCCGCTGATGCTGGTGGAAACATGGCAGCACCTTTACTTGCCAAAGCATTAGGCGGAGATTTCTTATTCGCCTTTGTATCAGCTGTTGCCTTTGCAACGATATTAGCAGTTGTAGCAGGATTAGTTTTAACTGCTGCATCCGCATTTGCTCACGATTTCTACAGCCATATTATTCGTCGTGGTAAAGCTACGGAAAAAGAACAAATTGTTGCTGCACGTTGGGCATCAGTCGGTGTTGCGATATTATCAATCATCCTTGCACTTTTCGCACAAAAAATGAATGTTGCTTTCCTAGTTGCCCTAGCTTTCGCTGTTGCAGCAAGTGCAAACCTTCCAATTATATTATTAACAATTTTCTGGAAACGCTTTAATACTACTGGAGCAATCACAGGAATGTTAGTCGGATTATTTACAGCACTTGCACTCGTTGGGGTTAGCCCGAACGTTTGGTCACCTGAGGTTGGTAAAGCCATCTTTGTCGGAGATCCACTAATTAGCTTAACAAATCCAGGTATTATCTCAATTCCAGTTGGATTTATTGCAGCAATTGTCGGAACTTTAGTATCATCGAAAAAATCTGATGCGAAGAAGTTTGACGAAATTGTGGTTAAAGCAAACACAGGAATTCAAAACATTAACTCTTAAAAAACCACTCTTTAACAATTGTTTTTCATTATTGTATTACACACCTCTACCGAAAATACCAATGAGATTCGTCTCATTGGTACTTTTTTTTTATATTGAATTTTTTGTTAGAGGAATCAAGGAATATGGACTGTTTTCAGATGGATAAGCTTCCAAAAGAAGGTATGTCCGCCTGCTGTTGTCAAATTAACAATATTATTTTTGACACTATTGACCAAACCAACCTTATTCGGGTTATCCCCTAAATCAAATACAAGGAGCTTGCCTTCATATTTTTTTAATTGTTCTTCAAAAGAGCGAGATAAGGGAATGTTGGAAGGAACCACTGGTAAAACTGTATTGCTTAACGTGTATGGAGTAAGTGTACTCGAGTATGGGATCAGCCATTTCAAATGTTGCATTGAAATAAAGATTGTCTTATAAACAGGCGAATAAAAAACAATATAATCATTTAATACGCTAGTAATATAGCCATGAATGGAGCGATTTCCCGTAACAAAAACCTCTAAAAATTGTCCTTTTGCATTGTTCAATATTTTCCGGTACGAAATGGACTCCTCGTCATTTTGAAAGGGCATTTTATTCGTAGGCTTTTCTATACTTTCTTCATTCGACTTAATGGTTCGTTCACTAATATTATGAAGGTGCATTAATGGAATGTATAAATACTCTTCACCATCGAAAAGGACTAATATATCCAATCCTGCATCAATAAGCAATCCTGTAAAAAAAGTTTTTCCTGAGATTTCAATTTCTACTTCTTTTCCTAAAAGTTGCTTTATACCCGTCATCGTTTCTCCTCCTCTCCTTACGGGTATTTAGATAAAATGGTGCATCAGTAATTTGTACTAATGCACCATTTTGTGTGGCAATATTGGAGTAATGAAACATCAGCCTGGTAATTAATGTTTGCCCTTCCATACATAGTCAATTGTTTTAACGACTTTTTCACGTCGATAATCTGAGCTGCTGGATTTTCTTGAAGATGATGAGGATGAGGATTTTTTGTATTCTTTTTCACTCTTGCTACTGTTTTTATCATTGCTGTCTGAAGAGCTATTTTGGACATTTGAGTTTTGATTTTGATTTTGATTTTGATTGTTGTTGTTTTGGCTATTGTCACTTGAATCATCTGAGTTGTTGTTTGAGCTTAATGCACCCTTTGGTCCAGAGCTAATGCTTCGAATGTGATATGGGTGAATTCTTAATACTTCTTGGTTGCTAACAAGTGTATAGTGGCCGCCAGCATTTTCTACAAGGACACCTTCCATTGCTTCAGGGCCGCCTCGATTAATCGAAACCCATTTGTGAGCCATATGCTGGAATACATTGTGAAAGTCTGATGCTTCGACAATCTCAGGATATGTTTCTGAATTTTGAGTCACATAACGATTATTTTGATTGTTATTGTTATTGTTGTTGTTGTTGTTGTTGTTATCATCGTCCTCGTATTTGCTTATGCTTTTTACGTGATACACGTTAAAATAGACGATTCCATCATCCTCAGTGTATAACACGATGAAATCTTCCGCGACCCCAAGTAATGTTCCATATTTTGATTCTGGTCCACCTTGGTTAATTTGAATCGTTTGATTCTCAAAGTTATTGATTAATTCTAGGAAATCATCTGCCTCGAAAAATTCAATATCTTCATCACTTACTTGAGTTGTTTGCGTTGAGTTGGTTTTGGAATCCTCACTAATACTCTTTACGTGTTTTGCTTGATAATAGATGACAGTATTGTTGTTATCATTGTTATTGTTATTGTTGTTATTGTTGTTGTTGTTATTTTGATTATTATTGTTATTATTATTGTTGTCATTGCTATCATTGTCATCTTGCGCATATAGAGTTATATAGTCGGTTTTAACATCCAATAACATACCAGTTTTAGATTCTGGGCCACCTCGGTAAATAGTCACGATTTTTCCTTTTAATGACTCAAGAAACGCGTGATATGATTCAGCAAGGTCATTGTTCATAATTATCCTCCTTGTCATATATCCATAATGGTTATTTATAATGCATATATTACGTATCAACGGCAACTATTGACCTAGTAAACATGCCTAATTATAAAAAAAAATACATTCACATTTTTAAAACTAATCTAATAATATTAATTTACTTTTTATATATTTTGTCCGTGCTTGGATATATTGCGAAATAAATTCCGGTTCCTGTTCAAATTGAACTATTTTTTCTTTTTCATACGGGTCTAACAGTAAATATGGTCGGATGTCACTGACAAGTCGATCGATTTTTTTGTTCATATATTCTGTTGTAAATTGATGCAACATAATTTGTTCCAAAAGCGACTTATACTTTTTTCGATACCTTGGAACATCAAGAATGCGTGCTGTTAGAGTATTAAACCCTTCTATCCTCACGTAATCCTCATTCATATATCGCCCATTCACATCCCTCCCCCAGGTCGCATCATAATCCCATGGAATGATTTCAAATTGACCAGTGTCTCCATTTCTGTATAACGCATAGTTGTGGACAAAGCCGTCATAATTCTGGGTAAAGACAACACCAGCCAGCCAGCGTAAGTATTTATCTACATGGATATATTTTTCGATTTCAGTCTCAAATTCTGCCCTAAGCATGGTATTGACATTAAGGATCATTTCCTGCAAAAAATAGTTGTCTTGTTCGGTTCCAATTTTTCTTTCGTAACCCAAATCCAGGGATTTTTTCACTTCCTTATCCAAATCACTCATTAACGAGAAATTGGCATCCCCATCAACCGCATAATAAATGGCACCCTTTGGCATTTGCCTTACTGACAAAAAGTACTCATCTACTGATTCCAATTCAAGGTAAATCCCTTCATTTTTTCCGTTAATTTTCAAAAACACATGTCTGGATTGTGGAGATAGTACTCCAATATCTGAAAAAAAATCCAATGATAACTTGTTTCTTATTAATGACGGATCCTTGTATTCTGCATTCAGGTGAAGCTCCTTAGCATTTCTGTATAAGGTCGGTTTAAAAAAACTAATATGATAGGATTTTTTCTTAGCTTTCCGTATATGGGAACCGCGATAAGCAAGGTCGACATTAAGCTTTCGCTTCCCTATCATTAATTTTGCTGGAACAGGGTCATCACACCATATATCTCTTTTTAATTCAAATAAATCTAAAGGATGAATATAGAGCTGATAAATCGGAAGGTTTTTTTGAAAATTCTTTTCCAATTTCATCATCCATTCTTTTTTATCTATACCTATGTATCTTGCTGATAAATGACACTATTAGGATTCATCATTTTTTTCATTATCTAAACGAATGACTCAGGCAATTTAGTTTATGTGGCGTAGGCTATATAAGAAAAGAACTAGATGGTGTTTTTTTGTAATCCAATTAGGATGATTTAGTTCCTTTTCAATAGACAATAAGATAAGGAGGTTTCTTTAGTGGGATTTTTCTCATGGGATGAAATTCTTAGAGCAGCTGAAGGAGCAAACAAAAGGGGATTAAGAGATTTTATGTTCCAAGACCCTAATGCAAAGGGTCGGACTAGAAAACATGAAACAGTTGATGTAGATACAGAGGACGAGGTCCTAGTTCAACAAATGGCAATGGATGATAAACGCTCAAGTAGTAGTTCTTCATCTAGTACAAGACGAAGCTCAAGACGAAGTACGCGAAGAAGTACGAAGCGTAGTACACGCAGAAGTAATAAACGTAGCACCCGCAGAAGTTCTTCTCGGAGCACTAGACGTTCGACTTCAAGTAGTAGCAGTTCTCGTCATACACGACGGAGTACACGCAGAAGTTCTCGTCACAGTTCGCGCAGAAGCTCTCGCCGTAGTACCCGTCGGTCTTCTTCTTCTCGCTCCACTCGGAGAAGTACAAGAAGAAGTTCTCGTCACAGTTCGCGCAGAAGCTCTCGCCGTAGTACTCGTCGGTCTTCTTCTTCTCGCTCCACTCGGAGAAGTACAAGAAGAAGTTCTCGCCGCAGTTCACACAGAAGCTCTCGCCGTAGTACTCGTCGGTCTTCTTCTTCTTGCTCCACTCGGAGAAGTACAAGAAGAAGTTCTCGCCGCAGTTCACGCAGAAGCTCTCGCCGTAGTACTCGTCGGTCTTCATCTTCTTGTTCCACTCGGAGAAGTACAAGAAGAAGTTCTCGTCGTAGTTCGCGCAGAAGCTCTCGCCGTAGTACTCGTCGTTCTTCATCTTCTTGCTCCACTCGAAGAAGTACAAGAAGAAGTTCTCGTCGTAGTTCGCGCAGAAGCTCTCGCCGCAGCACTCGTCGGTCTTCTTCTTCTTGCTCTACTCGAAGAAGTACAAGAAGAAGTTCTCGTCGTAGTTCGCGCAGAAGCTCTCGCCGCAGCACTCGTCGGTCTTCTTCTTCTTGCTCCACTCGAAGAAGTACAAGAAGAAGTTCTCGTCGTAGTTCGCGCAGAAGCTCTCGCCGCAGTACTCGTCGTTCTTCATCTTCTTGCTCCACTCGAAGAAGTACAAGAAGAAGTTCTCGTCGTAGTTCGCGCAGAAGCTCTCGCCGTAGTTCACGAAGGAGTAGAAGAAGCACGAGATATTCTTCTAGATGTCGTTCAAAGAGCTCATGCTGCAAATCAAAATGTTCCTCAAAAAGCAAAAATGAAACTTATTACAAATATCATAAACGATACTGGAAAGATCAAAATATGTGGGCGTTAAGATTGAGTAATGAGGACTAGTAAAGTAGCAGCAGTGACAAAGACTATTAATCATAAAGAAACCACCCGTTAAATCTCGGGTGGTTTTTATTGGGGCATAGGGTTCGTTCATTTCAGACTCAAAAAGTATTAAATACATTTTCACATTCGGCACCTGTAGGCTGGTAAAAACAATGCCGCTTAAATTTTCCAGCGAATGGCTGGTTATACCATTTTGCTGGACAATTTCCACCTGGCCTAAAGTACCACAAGCTAAACCTTGCTGGCCAAACTCTCTCGCCTCGCACGGCTCTTCTCGCTAATAGTTTTTCGTTTTCTCTTGCCCGTTGATAAAAATAACCCTTTTTTGTCGCTTCAAAAGCATGTGGTTGGTAAATCATCTCTCGAATAGTACGAATCCCTTTAAAATCAGAACAATTGACTCTAACACGGTTTATTCCTACATTACCAACCATTAACATCCCTTGGTTCCCTTCGCCCTCGGCTTCTGCTCGGAGCAACCGCGCAAGCAGGTCAAGATCAGCCTGAGTATGCTTAACAACTGCCATTTGATTTGAGCACCTCCATTATTTTCCCACCATATTCTATTCTAAATTTAGGCAGATGCTCACAACTATCTAGTCAAAAAAAAGAGCACATTACTGCGCTCTTCTTAATCTTCTTATTCTTCGTCAAACACTCGAACTTCTTTCATTGTGTCACCGTTTCGCATGTTTAGAACTGTGTTCATACCGTTTGTTACTTTTCCAAACACTGTGTGAACCCCATTTAAATGCGGTTGTGGTTCATGAACGATGAAAAATTGGCTACCACCAGTGTCACGACCCGCATGAGCCATCGAAAGACTTCCTACTTCATGCTTGTGAGGGTTTCCTTCTGTTTCACACTTAATGGAGTAACCAGGACCACCCATGCCAGTTCCAGTCGGATCTCCGCCTTGTGATACGAAGCCTGGAATAATACGGTGGAAGATTACTCCATCGTAAAAACCATCATTTGCTAATTTTTCAAAGTTTGCAACTGTATTTGGTGCTTCATTTGGGTAAAATTCAAGATCAATTTTTTCCCCGTTTTCCATTAGTATGTATCCTTTTTTAGCCATTTGTCACATCTCCTTATGTAAAAAATCAGGTTAATCATACCATTATTTTCTCTTCAAGACAAAAATTGCACATTACTGATTAAGCAATTTTGGAAGTTCCATATAAATATAAACAATATCTGCCAATTTCATACGTACAAGCCCACTGGATGATGGTGCCACAAAATCAATTGTTCCCGAAACCACTGATTCAGCTTGAACTCCCCAATTGATTTGCTTCTTTCGACTGTATTCCTGGTAGACACCCTTGCCAACAAAGCAGACTATCTTCGGCTTATAATCGTTAATTTTTTGAATTAACTCAATTCGTCCGATTTGATACTCGGATTTGGTTATTTCATCAGCCGCTTTAGTTGGTCTAGCGACGATATTGGTTAACCCGTAACCAAGTTCCAACAACAGTATGTCTTCTTCGTGTGAATATTTTCGAGCGGTCAGTCCTGCCTGGTGTAAAATCGTCCAAAAGCGATTATTCGGATTGGCAAAATGATGTCCTGCTTCACTTGACCTAATGCTAGGATTAAAGCCCACAAACAAAATGTCTAGCCCTTTTTTTAAATGATCTGGAATAGATTTTAGCACTTTACCTCTCCCCTCTCAATTTTTACTATAGCCCTCAATAATTAAAAATCCAAACATACCTTCATAAAGCTATCAATTAACTCATAAACTACTTTGATATCATTTCTGAAAATGCAAAAAAATCTAACAAAACCCAATCATAATAGTCTATAATTAGTTTGTTTTTATTTGATAAATAAGGAGTAACGAATAGCGATGTTAAAACCGATTAATCCACAGTACGATCCTTGGGAAGCCTATCTGGATATCACAGAATTTGGAAAGATGACGTTAACAAATATAGAATTCACAACCACAACTTTATGTAATATGAGATGTGAGCATTGTGCCGTTGGCTATACGTTACAAACCAAGGACCCTGATCCACTGCCACTTTCATTACTATTAAATAGATTGGAAGAAATCCCGACATTGAGGGCTTTAAGCATAACTGGGGGAGAACCGATGCTTTCCTTAACATCGGTAAAAAATTATGTTGTCCCATTGCTTAAATATGCAAAAGATCGTGGTATCCGAACCCAGATTAATTCGAATTTAACGTTAGAATTACAGCGTTACGATCTGATTGGTCCTTATTTGGATGTTTTACATATCTCACATAATTGGGGTAACGAAGAGGACTTTGCCACTGCCGGATTTGCCAAAATGGAGCCAAAACCAAGCATAGCACATCGAGTGAAGTATTTTGACCGGATGATTGAAAATAGTCGTGCCCTCGTAAAGGCAGGAATCATGGTCTCCGCCGAAACTATGCTAAACCGAAGAACTCTTCCTTTTTTGGAAAAAATCCACCGTCAGATCGTTGATGACATGCTGTGTCAGCGTCACGAAGTTCATCCAATGTATCCAAGTGACTTTGCAAACGAGTTAGACTATCTATCAATTGACGAGATTCGCGCTGCCCTTAATCATTTGCTCGATATTCGCAATGATCAAGTATGGATGCTATTTGGAACATTGCCCTTTTATCCATGCAGTTCAAACGAAGCAGACTTAAAACTGTTAAAGCGATTATATGAAAGTAAAAATGTAACAGTTCGCAATGATCCAGATGGCCGTTCCCGATTGAACATTAATATTTTTAATGGAGATATTATTGTGACAGATTTTGGCGACATACCTCCTCTAGGCAATGTTACCAATACTTCATTACAGGATGCATATGACAGGTGGCTCAGTACTCCTGTTGCCAAATCGTTAAGCTGTCACTGTCCCGAAGTAAGCTGTTTAGGTCCGAATATTTTAGTAAAGGACCGCTATTATCCGAATGTGGATTTTACAAGCTTACGTACAAATATCACTAAACAATCCAATAGAAATGATTGATCAAACAAAAGAGGATGGTTTGCCATCCTCATTTTGTTAGTCTATTAAACTCTTTGGAATGTTTTTGGATTTGTAAGTCTTTCCTCGATGTTTGTAATAGCTTCTAGTGCCGCGCTGGAAAGATTAGTATTTTTATGTTTATCGATCCACTTGGTAAATGCCTTCATTGTGCTAATGAAATCCTTTTGGAACGATTTGCTAGATTCAGTCTGAACAAGTTGCTGATAAAGTAGGCTGAACCAGAACGATGGCACACATTGCGTCCAGCCAGTATGCGTTTCTGTTTCGAGATGTTCACGAAGAACGCCGAGACTATTACGGTATTTCCTTGCTGTGTTTTCAGCTTTCCCAATAGTTCTTTCTTTAAAAAACTCAACCATATCAACTGCATAGAAGTTCTCGATTGTACTTGGTTTAAAGCCAAGCGCCTCGTAATACTGGATATCGTTTGACTCAACAACGACAGGGATATAAGGATTGGCAATGTTTTTAAAGCTTGTCACTCTTGTTTGTCCACCTGTGACAAATGGTGATAATGGGAGCCCAAGCTCTTTTCGCACCGTATTCATATCAACTGTTACCTGAAAATCGGCATCATGATGAAGGGCCTGCTGATACATATTATTTTCAACCTGTTGGAGCCAAGTTAATGCAGCTTCATATTGTTTTTCTTTGACTAATTGTCTAATCGTTTGATTGTTATATTTTGGTATTGGCATATCAATTTCTGTTAATAAATTTGTTTGTGCAAATAATGAGAAATACGGCGGAGTATCTTTACTCATTTGCACAAAGGAATTTTTTATAATTCCGTTGATTGGGATATTGAATGACATCGTATCTTCTGATACAAATTGGAGAGCTAGTACAGCTTGTTTTAAGACTTCTTTAAGCTCGTCCACCTTTGATTCGTCAAAACTATTAATCATTAGTTTATCCTGCTCAACTGAAAGCGTTGCGAATACTTCTGCGATTAAGACTCCATCTTTTAATTCACTATCCTGATATTCCTTCCAATTTCCAACCCAAGATAAAGTAACCCGATTTTGATTTTGTTTATCAACAAGAAAATCCTTATTTTCTTTTAAAAATTGATTTAATAAAAATTGATTAATAATTTTATATTGCAAGACATGTTGGTGGATAACCTGTTCCTGCAGTTCGTCTAACTCACCTTCATTTGATTTGACATAATCATCCACCATTAATACGCTAAGGATCTCAGGATAATACTTAAAAAGGGTTTGTTCGAGTGGTTGTCGTTCTTTTTTCATAAGGTCTTGCACAAATTGAACGACGTTCACTAAATTTGAAGGCCCGTTAAAACTTCTGACTCCATTAAAGTAATCATACTCACCAAAAGCCTCTAATAAACCAATCGTACCGTACCATGGTGAAAATGCCGGTATATTTTCCTTAGAATTCAACACCGTAAATTGTTCTTTCGTAAGCAAATCCTCAAACAAAATCGTGTTTTCCTTTTTATCCACCGCCTGAACAATCTTTAACGATAACGTTGTCCAAACCTTCGCCATCGTTTTTTCAGCTACTGATAACTTGCCTTGCTGTTCTTCGAAAAACCACTCTATTCCGCGCAAGCCATTTTCATAGCGGTGACAGAAGTATAACCAGAATTGTAAAAATCCTTCGCGGATATGTGGTGCAACCGCATCATTCGAGCGTGTATTGAACTCCTCTTGTAATTGAACAAACTGACTATATGGGAGGTTTGTCATGATAAAACTACGAATTTTTTCTACTAAACTATGTTTTTGTTGAAAAAATCGCTCTTCTTTTATTTCTTGAATTTGAATCACATGTTGTTTATTTAAACAACACTTCTTAAACTTTTTTCCACTACCACACGGGCAAGGAGAATTTCGATTAATCGTCATGAGATCCATACCTTTCCTAATTATCAAAATAAATTAAATATTCGGTTTTATTATTATAACAAAATCTTATCACTTTTCCGCTTATTTTTTTAAGTGAATAAATTTGTAACGATGATAATGGATTTAAATGGAGATTTGTTCATATGAGTGGTGGTTTATTATACTCATTGGAATGCTTTAAGGATGTGTAGCGCCTGAGGAATCAAATGAATCATATCAGAACCCACCATCCTAACAGGAAAACATAGGTGGGTCCATTGTTAATGATCCAAGTAACGACAAAGAGACAAATATATTGTGCAAAGGGGAAATTTAATTCACTTCTTTAGAAGATCGTAAAGACTTGTTGCAACGATTTTTGTAGCATTGATTAGGTCATCGATGTTAACATGTTCGTCAGCACGATGACCATTTGCTTCCAATAATGTCCTGGGACCAGCGCCAAATAATATTACCGGTATACCAGCTTCATAAAAATGACGAGCATCAGTATAAAGTGGGGAACCATGGATTTTTAGTTCCCCACCCATTACCTCGCTCCAGTTCTGTTTGAATGCTTGGACGAGAGGAGTGTTTCTAGGAACCGGACCGAAGCTTTTAGCAAGTAAAATTCGCTTCAGTTTTACTTGTGCCCCTTGAAACTTTTCGACAACATTGACAATTAACGTTTCAAGCTCCCTTTCCACGAGCTCAGGGTCTTCTTCCGGAATGAGTCTGCGGTCGAAGCGGACTATACATTCATCTGGGACAACATTCGTATTAATTCCACCGTGAATAGTGCCAACTACTAAAGTGGGGGAATCAATTCCAGGCACTCGTGATTTTTTTTCTGTCAATTTTCCTCGGTACAGATAAAGAGCCTGAAGAACCGCAGTCATCGCTTCGAGAGCATCATGACCGTATTGCGGTTCTGCTGCATGAGCTTGTTTACCGCTTATCTTTATTTCCATATGCAAACAGCCGTTATGAGCATTTACGACTGAATGAGTAAAACCGGGACAAATGGCAATATCAGGTTGAATAAGTTTTCGATTAAGTAACCATTTAGGCCCAATTTCTCCGCCCGTTTCTTCATCAAAGGTAATCGCCAAGGAAATTCTCCCGGTCAATTCTTCAGCAACTTCTCTCAAAGCTAATGTTGCAAAAGTGAATGAGGCAATATCAGATTTGGAAACAGCCGCACCACGGCCAAAAAGCTTCCCATTAATGAGTTCTCCACCATACGGGTCCCGTGTCCAGCCTCGTCCAGGCGGAACCACATCACCGTGTGAGTTTAAAGTGATTTCTACCCCTTCACTTTCGGAAAAATGCTCATATGCTACGACGTTTGCTGCTCGTTTCATGCCTACTGTTGCTGTATCCTGCTCAGGTACATCATATTGATTTACGTTTTTAAATTGATAGTCTACAAATTTATGATGGACATATTGTGCAATCCTCCAACAATCTCCCGGTGGATTATCTGACGGGATTGCTACTAACTCCCTAAGAAATCGTACCAATTCCGTTTGTCGTTTCTCAATAATGGACAATAGTCTTTGTTTCGAGTCGACCCCCGACATGTTGTCACTCCCTATCAGAACAATAATTTGACCGATCATTAGCTAGCATCCAAACAGTATCCAACATAATTTTTGTACTTGTCTCGATATCATAAGGTGAAACATATTCTTTTGGACTATGACTGATTCCACCTTTGCATCTAACAAAAATCATGCCGATATCGGTTAATCCAGACATGATCATAGCATCATGACCTGCTCCACTAATAAGTTGATGAGGATTAATCCCGTTTATGAGCATTGCTGTATCAATACAATCTGTAATACTCCTTGAACATGAAACAGGTGTGACCTCCATAATCCTTTCGAACTTACACGATAATTTTCGTCTTTTCGTGATTTCATTCACCATAGTGAACAACTCCGTAAGGAATTCTGCTTTTCTTATGGAATCGATATCGCGAACATCGAGAGTGCCTTTAACTATTTCTGGAATTACATTACTAGTGCCAGGACCCACAACCAATTTACCAACAGTTGCGACAAGCGGTACATTATTCTTTGCCAATTCTTCGATTTTCGCAATGATTTCGGCTGCTCCAGCTAAGGCGTCTTGGCGATTTTCCATAGGGACCGTACCAGCATGACCTGCATTCCCTTTGATGGAAAACGTATAGCGTGAAACACCAGCAATACCTGAGACGCTTCCACACGGTTGGTTAACGTACTCAAGAACTGGTCCCTGCTCAATATGCAGTTCCAAATAGGCCAAAATCGAATGGGAATGTCGCGTGGCAAAATGAAAGTATTCTGGAATTAAGCCATTTTCTTGCATGGCTGTTGCAATCGAAATCCCCTGATCATCGCATTTTTGTAAATCCTCTGCCGTCAGGGTTCCAGCCATCGCACGACTTCCCAGAAAGGTTGTATGAAATCTTGTACCTTCTTCATCACAAAAACAAATAACCTCAAGGGGATGCTCCGGGATTTGTTTAGTTTCATACAATACTTGAACGACTTCAATTGCACTAAGGACACCTAAAGTTCCATCATATTTACCACCATTGATGACTGAATCCAGATGAGACCCCATGATTAACACTGGAGCATCTGGATTCCTTCCATCAAAATGACCGATTACATTGTTCATGGCGTCCTTACGAACTGACATACCAGCTGCTTGCATCCATTCGATTACCATTTTATCAGCCTCATCACTTTGTTTTGTAAAGGAGCGCCGAGTAACACCGCTTGAAGTTTCGCTACAAAGCGAGAGCTGTTCAATCCGTTCGAGTATTCTTGTCGTATTAATTTGGCCCACAATATCCTCCTTTTAATTAAAAGAATGATAGCTTTGATCACGAAACACACATTTTCCAAGCACAAAGGTGGCGAGAATTTTACCACGAAAGCTTTTTCCGACATACGGACTATGGGGGTGTCGATAGAAAAGTCCCGCTTTTTGCAGTGTGAATTTCTTTTGTAAATCTATAATCACAAAATCAGCATCGCTGCCAATTTTCATACTGCCTTTTGCCGGATATAGGCAAAAACGTTTTGCGGGATTAGTCGAAGTAAGCCTTCCAATCAACTCTAACGGAACACTATGTTTCCAATAGCCCTCTTCTAATAACACATTTAGCGTCGATTGTCCTCCAGAAATGCCACCCCAGGCTTTAAAAAGATTTCCTTGTTTCAGTGTGAGAGGTGCTGGAGAATGATCAGACCCGATCATATCAATAAAACCCGCTTTCAAATTCTCCCATAACAGTTCGACCTCATTTGCTTCACGTAAAGGTGGAGCACATTTGGCAAGTGCGCCCAACCTAGTTAAATCTTCTACCGTTAGCACTAAATAATGGGGACAGGTTTCAACTGTAATATTAACCCCCTCTTGTTTAGCACGTTCTATCAGTTCTACAACACGACTGCTGCTCGCATGTACAATATGAACCTTACAATCTGTCTTTTTGGCTAACCTGATTACTTTTCGAACTGCCTCAAGCTCTGATGAAACTGGCCGTGATTCTTGATAGTCTTTTCCAGTGAAACGGCCTTCAGCAATAATTTTTTCAGTTAGTTTGAGATTGATATGGTCACTTTCAGCATGAAGTGCTAAGATCATATCTAATTTGGCTAACTGCTCCATTCCAGACTGTAATGTGTCACCATCGACAGCCTGAAAATCATCAATTCCACTACCTGACATAAAAGCCTTAAACCCAATCACTCCACATTCCTTTAATCCCGCTAGCTGATCAATATTTCCGGGGACCAAGCCGCCCCAAAGTTTAAAGTTAATCAAGGCTTTTTGCTCTGACAGTTGTTTTTTTTCCAAATAGGCCCGAACTGTTGTCGTTGGAGGAGTGCTATTTAATGGCATGTCAAAATAAGTAGTTACTCCACCAGCGGCTAAGCTCCTACTCCCAGTGGTAATCCCTTCCCATTCCGTTCTGCCAGGCTCATTTAAATGGACATGGCTATCAATCACGCCAGGAAAAATATGCAGATTTGAAATATCGAAACATTGTTTAGCGCTATGTTCAGGAATTCCAACAGTAAGGTTAACAATTTTCCCTGCGGTGATAGCAAGGTCTGCTTTAATTACTTCATTTTCACAAACAATGTGCCCATTTTTAAAAAGCAAATCGTAATGTTCCATGCTATCGACCTCTTCCATCATTAATTTTCTTAATTACGGAAGATATTTCATTCTTAGGTGTTTTAGCTTCCACGGTACGTTTGATAACCCCATGGAGATATTAACAGTGGGACATGAAAATGGCTTTTATCTGTAGATAACGAAAACCTCACTGGGATAATATTAAAAAATATCGGGTTACTGACCGTTGTTCCAACCATTAAAAAGTAGGTCCCAATGTGAAACAGTAATTCAAACTCACCTGCTTGAATATCTGGTAGCAGCCCGGAATCTATCCGGCCGTCTTCATTCGTAAATGCTGTTGCAACGAATTCCTTTTCTTCATTTGGACCATGAATTTTTATTAACTCTACTTTAACGTTTTTTGCAGGAATACCATTGGTTAGGTCAAGTACATGAGTCGTCAAGCCAGTTTTCATATAAAGCCTCTGCTATTTTGTGCAATGTTATTTTCTTTAGCTAAATCCTTTCTGTACACAGTAAATTTTTGAAATCCATATGGCGGCCGTGGTTCTGTGTAAACCTTTCCTGAGGAGTTTGGTATATTGTCAACAACATTTTCCCATGTGCGATTTTGCGATTCAAATTGAACCTCACTAAGTTGTGGAAATCGCTCCAATACCCTCAAACCAATTTGGTAGATTAATTGTTGAATAGATTTAGTATTTAATTCATGGAACACTGCTGATGCAATGTCGCTGACCTGTTCTGCTAATACATATTTATCAGGGATTTCACGGATTCCGCTCTCAACTTCTTCATACTTCCACATAATATTTAAATAAATAAACAACGGTCGATTCGAATCCTCAGGCAAGGTTGTATATTCATCACGGACAAACCCAACAAAGGAATTTCCACATATTTTGATTAATTGGAGATCTTTGATTCCACTATAATGTTCAACTATTTCAACCGCACTGCCGTTTCTTGCGATTTCAACACATGCAAATGGAGTTTCATTGCGCGATTTTTTGAAAACATGCGGACTTGTCTTGCGTTGATGCTTTTCGATACAATTGGTAGGCAAAAATGGAAGCTCATCAGCACTAATTTTTATCGTCTCCATTTGGGAATACGTCTCGAGGAATTGTTTTGCAACATAATATAAAAAACCTTCCGTTGTATTCCCCTTATATTTGGCAAAATGTCGTTGGATAAAATTTTTCATTGAATCTGTTGCAACAACAAGTTGATTATCCCCTTCAGTGAAAGAAGTGAAAAATTGCCTTCCGCCAATAGCAACATTGATATTTAATCCCCAAATCGTATGATCGCGTGAAACTACTTCTGATTCTGGAATTTGCTTCACTCCAGACAATGGTGCTCCAAATGTTCGATAAGCATAAACTTCACCTTTTCCGTAATACATTGTGCGATTAGGCATCTACTCACTTCACTCCTCATTATCATTTCAATCGTG
This sequence comes from Bacillus sp. DNRA2, assembly GCF_012843265.1. Lineage (GTDB taxonomy): Bacteria > Bacillota > Bacilli > Bacillales > Cytobacillaceae > Bacillus_BU. Next base: position 99,294 of record NZ_JABAIT010000005.1, read on the forward strand.
TTATAGGCTATCTTTACTTGGAAACTCGCTTTAATAATCGTTTCATTGACGAATTCGCTTCTTTTAAAATAATGCTTTTATCCATCGTTTTCATTTGACGGTTTTCCATAATTATTTTACCGTTGATCATTGTTGTTTCTACGTCCGCGCTCGTAGCAGAGTAAACAAGACGAGATATCGGGTCAACACCAAACGAAGGAAACACGTGAAAATCTTCGAGATTTAAGATGGCAAGGTCTGCCTTTTTTCCAACCTCCAAACTACCAATTTGATGCTCTAATCCCACTGCCTCAGCACCACCAATAGTTGCCATTTTGAAAACCGTATAAGCGTTCATTGCCGTGGGACCATGAATCGATTTTTGAATCATTGATGCTAGTCTCATTTCTTTAAACATATCAAGGTTGTTATTACACGGTGCACCATCTGCGCCAAGACTTATTGGTATTTGTCTGGTCATTAAATCAGGGATTTCAGCGATACCTGAGGCTAATTTCAAATTGGAACTTGGACAGTGACTCACCTTAATGCCTCGCTCTTTGATAATTCTTTTCTCTTCATCATTTAACCAGACGCAATGAGCAAGAATGAGCCGATGTGAGGCTAACCCAATATGGTCAAGATAAATGACATTTCTCATCCCCCGCTCCTGCTCTATGATTCTTATTTCCTCCAAATTTTCTGAAGCGTGGGTATGGACATGGACCTGATACTGATTTGATAAATCACGTACCTCTGTCAAAAGTTCTTCTGTACAAGAAATGACAAACCTTGGACTAAATGCATATTGGATACGACCATGATCATAATTGTGCCACTTTTCTAAGAGGTCAACGCTTTGTTGTAGCGATTTCTTAGTCGATTCAAACAAGCGAATTGGGACGTCATTCCCTTTGTCCATCATCACCTTTCCGGAAATGGCTCGAATGCCACTACCTGCAATCGCCAAAAACGCCGAATCCGCATGGTGGACCGTTTCCATATCAACAATTGCTGTCGTTCCACTTTGAATAAGTTCCCCTATTCCGAGCATTGCCGAATAATAGATTGATTCTTGATCATGTGCAGCTTCAAGCGGCCAGATTTTCTGTTTTAACCAGTCTAGTAATTCCAAATCATCCGCTTGACCACGGAACAAAGTTTGACACAGATGGATATGAGTTTGAATGAATCCTGGAATGACCGTTTTGCCTGAAGCGTCAATGATTTTCTCAACCCCAAGTGATGAAATCTTCGTTCCAATTTCCGAAATTGTATCTTTTTCAATTAATAAGTCCCCGTAAACAATCTCGTTATCAGGATTCATTGTAATAATTTCGGCATTCCGTATTAACATTTTCACCCGATATCCTCGCCCCTTATCTATAAACATATGAATTAATTACCCGCCTCTATTCCAATATGCTGAAAGCTCTGAACATCAAACAAACCTAAATCTGTCAGTTTTAATTGTGGGATAACGGGTAAAGCCAGGAAGGACAGTGTTAAAAACGGATTAAATTCATGAGATGCCCCTAATTTTGCCAAAGCGTGATTTACTTCCGATAATTGGTGATACACCGTTAAGTAGTCCTCCTCGGAAATGATTCCACCAATCGCTAATGGAAGCTGTGCAAGTATTTGTTTATCCCGTACCACCATCAGGCCGCCTCCGATTTTTTGAATCGCCTCAATTGCAAACAGAATCTCATCATCATTTGTTCCAGTAACAATTAAATTGTGTGAATCATGGGCAATAGTAGTAGCTATCGCTCCCTGTTTCAGCTTTAGCCCTTTAACAATTCCAAGCCCAATATTTCCAAGCGAATGATGTCTTTCGATCACTGCCATTTTTAATTGATCCTTGAATATGGATGGGACAAAGAAACCCTGTTTGACAACAACCTCTTCAACGACATGCTTAGTTATTAAGCTATTAGGGATAATTTCAATAATATTAGCTTTGTTTGTTTTAGTTAACGGAATGCTCAGATCTTGCTCTGTTATTGGTTTAATGTTGACGCTCTGGGTTAGTTCACTAGCTTGTCTAGCCTTGAATGCACAGACGATTTTCCCGTTTTCAGCAGCTAATTTCCCTGCTGCATATACTTGATTAATTTTAACCTTCTCTAAATCTTCGAGTATCAGAAAATCCGCCTCATAGCCAGGGGCAATCGCCCCCTTATTGGTTAAACCGTAACATTCTGCAGCGTTGAGAGTAGCGATTGTAAGTGCTGCAATTGGATCCATTCCATATTCGATTGAAAGTCTTACATGATGATCGATACTTCCTTCACTCATTAAATCATCTATATGTTTATCATCAGTACCAAAGAGGCACCGCCGTGAATTCCATCCGTTTACAACAGAAATCAAATTTGGGAGATCCTTCGCAACTGATCCTTGACGAATAATTACATACATTCCTTTTTGTAACCGCTCCTTCGCTTCACTTACAGATACGGCTTCATGATCGGTTTTTATGCCTATGGCAGAATAAACATCAATAGCCTGACCATGTAAACCAGCAGCATGACCATCAATCTTTTTTCCAAAACGATGAGCCCCACTCAGCTTGTCAATCATTTGCTTACTTCCATCATGCACTGACGGATAATCCATTACTTCTCCTAAACCTAATACACGTGGGTGGTGATAAAATGGGGCTAAATCACTGGCCAAAAGTACAGCACCAGCATTTTCGAAAGGAGTAGCAGGGACACATGACGGTAACATATAAAATACATTTAGGGGCAGACTTTCGGAGGCATCTAGCATAAATTTGAGTCCTTCAACACCAGCAACATTGGCGATTTCATGTGGGTCAGCAATAATTGTTGTAACACCATGGGGAAGGACGACCTTTGCAAATTCTACAGGAGTGACCATTGAGGATTCAATGTGGACATGACCATCAATAAACGCAGGACAAATATACTTATTTTTCGCATCAATTTCAATTTCCCCATCATATTGACCCAATCCTGCGATATATCCATCAACAATGGCTACATCTACAAGAAGCAATTCCTGGTTGAAAACATCAACCACAAATCCATTTTTAATTACCAAGTCTGCCTTCATCCGTTTAGATGCAACCTCGATTCGTTTAATCAATGCTTTATTACTAAAAGTCAAGCCAACCGCCTCCTCCTTTAGTCTCTGAATAATAAGTGCTTATTTCTGTTATATTTAACAATAAAAAAAAAAGCACCGAATGGCGCTTCTTTTGTTAAATAATCTGACTATTTTTTTAACATTTCAAATACTTGTTCAACATCTTTATCGCCTCGACCAGAAACATTGACAATGATAATTTGGTCTTTGGCCATGGTAGGTGCTAGTTTGATAGCATAAGCAACAGCATGAGAGCTTTCTAATGCAGGAATAATTCCTTCAAGTTTTGATAGTACTTGGAATCCGTTTAGCGCTTCCTCACCAGTAACTGAAACATATTCTGCTCGGGAGATTGTTTTTAAATAACTATGTTCTGGACCTGCACCTGGATAATCTAGACCAGCAGCAACTGAATACGTTGGCATTGGATTACCCTCTTCGTCCTGTAGCACTATGCATTTAAAACCATGCAATTCCCCAGGAGTCCCTTGAGTCAAAGTTGCAGCTTCTGATGGTTCCACACCAATTAAGCGAACAGTTTCATCTGGAATATACTCTGCAAATGAACCAATGGCATTACTTCCACCTCCGACACATGCTAAAACAGCATCAGGAAGTCTACCTTCTTTTTCTAGAATTTGCTTTCGGCTTTCCTTACTGATTACAGATTGGAAATGTTTAACCATTGTAGGGAAAGGATGTGGACCAACAGCTGAACCGAGTAAATAAAAAGTATGTTGATAGTTCTGCACTAAATCAGCAAAAGCTTCATCTACTGCATCCTTAAGACGGGCTTGTCCCTTTGTAACAGCGACTACTTTCGCACCGAGTAATTCCATTCTAAATACATTCAATGCCTGGCGCTTTGTATCTTCTGCACCCATGTAGATTGTACAGTCCATCCCGAACATTGCACATGCAGTTGCAGTTGCGACTCCATGCTGCCCTGCCCCAGTCTCAGCAATGACACGCTTTGCACCCATACGCTTTGCTAACAAAATTTGTCCTAGAACATTATTAATCTTATGAGAACCGGTATGGTTCAAATCCTCCCGCTTTAAATAAATCTTTGCTCCACCTAGTTCTTTTGTTAAGCGTTCGGCAAAATAGAGTGGACTCTCACGGCCAACGTATTCTCTAAAATAATAAGAAAGCTCCTCATTGAAATCAGGATCATCCTTATATTTCAAAAATTCCTGTTCTAGTATGTTTAGCACATTCTGAAGCTCAGCGGGAACAAAGCTTCCCCCAAACTCACCAAAATAACCTGACTTCTCTTGGCTAACTTGACTCATCTAAACTCATCTCCTTAATAATGAACAAATACTCGAGAAAATTATACCACTACTTTTATTTTGGGTTCAACTCTATATTCAGATTATTCTATATATAAACCTTCCTACTCCTTCAATTCCATTAAGACTTTGTCAATTTTTTCATCGAGCTTTTCTAGGCTCTTTAAAGCTCGGGTTTGGTCAATTTGTCGATAATGGTGAAGTCCGCCCGGTTCTTCGTCCATTTCATCAGCTTGTTTAATGATTGCCTGCATTTTTGTTCTGACAACCTCCCCACCAGGAAGAAATGAATCAGTATGAAAAAGGATTGCTAATGAAATTTCTTTGGCCTTAACCGGATTTTCACCGCAACGAATTAATAGTTTATGAGCACGTTCTGCACCTTTAATTGCATGTATATCATTTTTTCGATATAATTCATAATCCCATTTTCCATCCTTGTACCAAGTATAATGGCCAATATCATGTAGGAATCCGGCTTTAGCAGCAATGTCCACATCTTCGCCCGCTTGCCACGCCAGTTCAAAAGCATGATATGATACCGAAATAGCATGAACAAGGCCAGAACGAGTAATGTACTTTTGCGCAATATGGTGTTTAAAAAGGTCAGCTAATTTCACATCTCTCATGTTTTCACTTCCTCTTGATTGAGATTATATAAATAATAAGAAAATACACTCGTGGAAATAAGTAAATTTTTATAATTTTATCAAATTTATAGTTTTTTTCAACTTTTTCGTATCAGTAAACAGCTTATTTCTTTATATATATGAACAAGAGCAATGATTGTTAATAAAACACAAAGAACCCTTTGGCTAATGCCAAAGGGCTTTTTGTATTAACATCTTAGGGGACCCAACCATAAACATCAGTTAATTCTTTTTAATACACTTTAAAATGTTTTCTTCATTTTAGAAGAACTACATTCTTTAGAATTACTGATGTGTGTTTGTTCCGCTAGAGGAATTCAATCACTAGTTTCTTCACACTAGTTTTTTGTTCCTGACAAACACAATATTTTCGATCATTTAATCGAAGACTCGCTTATCCTTCGGCTTTAAAATTTCATTTCAGTACCGATCCTATAATGGGGTAATGTTGAAATTACTAATTATTAATGTGTATCAATGAGTATTAATAATTTTCATTTCCTTACGAGCAGTTCATTATTCTACTTTTGTTAAGCTTCAACCTTTGAATCAATTTCCCACTTTTTCAACAACGTATCACCGAAATTGTCGTTGATCATATCTCCATCTCACTGTTCTAATCCATTATTTACAAAGAATTTCTTTACATTCTTTGTTTTGGTGGATCGTATTTCGAATAGTGTTTTGGTAGAACACTTCTCTTCTACGTATATAAGTTATCATAGGTAGAATTTCCGTATTCAGCCAATTGATGTTGACTATGAATTGTTGTGGTACAGATTCTTTGGTTTCCATTTACTAAAGTGGAAAAATTGATGTCTGCCGCTTCCACTTGACCATTTAGGCTATGGCCTTATTTTGAAACTGGCTCTCGATAAGAATAAGTTACTCGTTCACTTTTTTACGGAACGAACACTTATATGGCTGAGTCTCCTAAGATGTTAACTTGTTTGTTTGTTTCTTTCTATGGTTTAAATATATCATAAATTCTGAACAATGAAGACCTGAATTGTGACAAACAGATGAACATTTCAAACTGTTTAGAATATTCAGTTTATAAATAATACTGACACCGTTATTCCGTTTTTAATATTGTTAATGTTTTAAAATTGTTTACAATCACCAAAAAAGACACAGGAACTCAGGCCTATGTCTTTTAATGTTTAAGCTAATGTCCATTTAACCCGCCTATAACTAGTGTAATACTCCAGCATTCCATATCAAGCATATCGTTGAACTTAATCGTCGATACCCTTAGTTCATTAAAATCAGGTGGCATCTTTACCCCCTGTTGGATCAAATAATTTAGAAGCTGGTTTTGGGACATTTCTTCAATTCCTAATGTTGGGATGAAATAGGTTACGAAGGTGTATTCATCTTCACTCCAAACTTGAGTTATCATTGGCCGTCCATCTTTTAAATGATTCGTTTGCTCCATAATGGTGTTGGAATTATCAAATTCATCCGCCTTATTAAGGATTGGCACCTTGAATTTTAGGCTCCCCTGCATAGCACTAACCTCCATTCTTCTTTCTTATTTGCATATATATAAGTGATTAGCTTTATCAAAATCCTTGTAGGTACAATTATCCATGGTCAGTTTCATTGTATAATAATTTTATTATTACCAAGAATATCAAAATTGAATTTTTTAGGAATTATCAATGCGAGGCGGAAAATGCAAAAAAAGGTCACATAGAGTAATGATCTATGTGACCTTTGGAGTTTAGTTTTCGTTTAGTTTTCGTTTACTTCAATCACCCAGTTAAATGGATCTTCGATTTTTCCATTTTGGATTCCTGTAAGAGTGTCATATAATTTTTGAGATAATTCTCCTGTTTCTCCATTGTTAATGGAAAGCTTTTCACCATGCCAGAACAACTCTCCAACTGGAGAAATGACAGCTGCAGTACCAGTACCAAATACTTCTTCCAATTGACCATCCTTATAAGCTGCAAAAACTTCATCCATCGAAATTTTTCGCTCAGACACAGGAACGTTCCAATACTTTAACAATTCAATAATCGAGCTGCGGGTAATTCCTTCTAAGATGCTTCCACTTAATTCCGGTGTAACAACTTCACCATTTATTTTAAAGAAGATGTTCATGCTACCAACTTCTTCAACGTATTTCTTTTCTTTTCCGTCAAGCCATAATACCTGTGAGTAGCCTTTTTCGTTAGCAACTTCTTGCGCCTTAAGACTTGCTGCGTAGTTCCCACCTGTTTTTGCAGTTCCAGTACCACCTTTAACAGTACGTGCAAACTCTTGTTCAACTGCAATTTTTACTGGAGCAATTCCTTCTTTATAATAAGCACCTACAGGCGACATGATAATCATAAGCTTATATTGTGTTGAAGCACTTACACCAAGATAAGGCTGTGTTGAAATAATGAAAGGTCGAATGTACAGTGATGTTCCTTCAACATTTGGAATCCATTCACGGTCTATCCATACCAATTTTTTCAATCCTTCTAACACTAACTCTTCGTCAATATGTGGAATACATAAGCGATCATTTGATTGGTTTAAGCGTTTAAAGTTACGCTCTGGTCTGAATAATAAAATTCTGCCATCCTTCGTCAAATAAGCTTTAAGTCCTTCAAAAACAGTTTGTCCATAATGAAAAACGACTGAAGCTGGGTCTAAAGTAATAGGTTGGTAAGGCACAATTTGTGGTGTATGCCAACCTTCACCTTGTTTGTAATCCATCATCAGCATGTGGTCAGTAAATACTTTCCCGAATCCTAGATTCGAAAAATCTGGTTTTTCCTTTTTGGCCGTTGTTAATTGAATCTCAATTGCTTTCTGTCCGTCCATTTTTGACTATCCCCTTGTTTAAAAGTTTTTGGTAAAACTTTCGAAAATGAAAATCTATAAAAGCTATTTTACCGCTAATGATATGCTACAACAACAATAATACAAAATTTTTTTGAAAATTTGGTTTATCTCAATCAACTGATTCCTCTTTTTCCTTTAGTTCTTTTCCCAAATCTTCACTAAATTTATCAAGTAAAATTGCTGTATCAATCAAATGATTATTAAAAATCTGGCGCACAATATTCAACAAGTCAATAATCATCGGATCCCTTAACGAATAAAGGACCCGATTTCCGTCTTTTGTGCCCGTTACAATATTTTTATTCCGTAAAACACTTAGCTGTTGTGATACTGATGACCCCTCCGCACCAGTAATTGTCAACAGCTCATTGACATTTTTATCACCCTCACTAAGTAGTTCAAGAATTCGAATCCTTAGTGGGTGTGCGAGTGCCTTAAAAAAATCTGCTTTGAATTGCTGTAATTGTAAATCCATTTTCTCCTCCAATAAATCCCCACGGACCAACTCAAGTTTTTCGGTCGAGATGTTAGTCCAATGCCTTTTTTTCTTCATTATACTTGAAGTGTCATTTTTCGACCAATTTCTTTCGTTTGTTGTGGCTGTGAAAGATGTGAACACTCTTGGAAGGCAAAATGCTTACAACCTATACATTTATGATAATTTAAATGGGCAAGTGCATAATTGATAGCGTCACCTGTATGCTCAAACATATGCTCCGCACCGATTTCGTTAATGAGCCCAGTTTTCCGAATGACTTGAAACGGCTGTGTTTGTAGACCTGAGATTAGGAGTGTTCCTCCTTGTTTTTGGAAGTGACTAACAATGCTTGTTAAAGTTCCTTCACCTGTAGTATCCATGTATGGAACCTTACTCATTCGTAAAATTAAGACTCGTGGTCGGTGATTAATCGTCGACATAATGGACTTCTCGAACATTTGCGCTGCCCCAAAAAACAATGGTCCCTCAACAGAAAAAATACCGATTTGTGGACAATCATGCCCCTCATGAACAACGTGTGGCTTTACCTTTTTTTGATCAGAGTCTTGATCGGGCAATACTTTAGCAACCGTCAACAAATTGCTCATTCTTTTAACGAACAAGATTGCCGCTAAAATTAAGCCAACCTCTACTGCAGTCGTCAGATTTGTAAAGACGGTTAGTAAGAAGGTTGTTACTAAAATAAGTGAGTCACTGGATTTCGTTTGAAGGACATGGGCAAACTCCTTACGTTCACTCATATTCCATGCAACTACCATGAGAATCGGTGCCATACTAGCTAATGGTATATGCGATGCATATGGCGCAAATAGCAATAAAACTAAAAGAACAATAATTCCATGAATAATACCTGACATAGGCGATACTGCTCCATTTTTAATATTCGTAGCTGTGCGCGCAATAGCCCCAGTTGCAGGTATCCCACCAAATAAAGGGGTAATCATATTAGCAATACCTTGGCCAATCAATTCCTTATTACTATTATGCTTTGTACCTGACATTCCATCAGCAACCACTGCAGAGAGCAGTGATTCAATTCCACCAAGTATGGCAATCACAAACGCGGGCTGTATCATTTTCATCATATTGTCAATTGTAAAGTTCAGCATATGAAAGCTTGGTAGTTTATTAGGTATCTCTCCGTATGCCGAACCAATTGTCGCAACCTCACCCGGATATATCACTGCAGCAATAATCGTTGAAACTAACAGTCCCATAATCGGTCCTGGAACCTTCGGGAACCATTTTGGTGAAAAAAGAATAATGACTAAGCAAATTAAAGCTGTTAAAATACTGTACATATTTATTGAATTTATGTGTAATATGATTTCATTAATGTTCGCAATAAATTCTTCATGCTTCTTCATTCCTGTTAAACCAAAAAAGCTGCCAACCTGTCCAGTAAAAATAATCACAGCAATCCCTGATGTAAATCCAATCGTAACTGGTCTTGGAATAAATTTAATTAAAGAACCCATTTTAAAGAGTCCCATTAACAAGAGCATAATCCCTGCCATAAACCCGGCAACTAAAAGATTTTCATAGCCATATGTCATGACTACCCCGAGTAAAACTGGGATAAAAGCGCCTGTTGGACCTGCGATTTGGAATTTTGAGCCACCAAGTAACGAGATAAGAATTCCTGCAATAATCGTTGAATAAATACCATACTCCGGTTTCACACCAGATGCAATTGCAAAGGCCATTCCTAAAGGGATAGCAATAACGCCGACAATTGCTCCCGATAGAAAATCCTTTCTAAGGCTTTCAATTGAATAGTTGTTACTTCTGCTCAAATAATTCATCACAAAAATACCTACCTCACAATATTTATATATTTGAATTTTTGAATATACAAAGTATGTTACTCCCGTTCACAACTTTTGTCGAGAAAAAAGATTGACATTCCTTGTCTAATTCATGACAAAAATTTCTTTGTTTTTCTACAAATCTCCTGCTTTACCCTTTTGCTTATCCTCCATAAAAACGAAAAGATAATTTTCTCTCTATATTCAAAAATAATTCGCTAAATTCAACAAATCCCCTTTTATATTTCATAATATTCTGTCTTAAACAAATATTTTTATTTTGTATTCATGTAATACAATGTGTTATAACCAAAGGAAAGGAGAATTAATCTTTATAACAGTGGGGTAGCAAATGATTGATAATACAAATGAATGATAACAATTAACAAATGGCAATCTTAGTGGAGAGGAGATAATAATGCAAATTGCAACCGTACTTTTAGGAATCTTAACGGTATTAAACATCATTTTAGCAGGTGTCGTAGTATTCCTAGAACGGCGAAATGTTAGTGCAACATGGGCGTGGTTAATGGTCCTAATCTTTATCCCAGTCTTAGGCTTTATTTTATATATTATCTTTGGTCAAAACATGAGCCGACGGAGGATATTTAAGTGGGATAAACACGAGCATACATATATTCAAAGGGCAGTTTTTGCTCAAATGAAGTTAATTGAGGAAAATCGGGCCGAATTTCGGAATCCTGTGATTCAAAATTATAATGATTTAATTTTTTTGCATTTAAATAATAACGAAGCCTTGTACACTGAAAATAACTCACTCCAAATATTTACAGATGGGCATGAGAAGTTTGCATCTCTTCTGAATGATATTCGTGATGCAAAAGAACATATTCATCTCATTTACTATATTATCCGCGATGATGAACTAGGCAAAAGAATTTCGAAGTTATTAGCGGAAAAGGCGAGGCAAGGTGTCGAGGTACGAGTCCTTTATGATGACAGCGGTTCGCGCCATTTATCCAGGAGATTTAAACGTGAAATTGAACAAGCTGGTGGAACAATTGTGCCATTCTTCCCAGGTAAAATTCCACTCATAAACCTTCGTGTTAATTATCGGAATCATCGCAAACTGGCCATCATTGATAGTAAAATTGGATATATTGGTGGTTTTAATATTGGCAATGAATACTTAGGCTTAAATCAACGCTTTGGTTATTGGCGAGATACCCATTTGCGGATTGAGGGTGAGGCAGTCAATAACCTACAATCTCGGTTTATGCTTGATTGGAATCAGGCTTCAAAAGTTAAAATTTCGTTTAAAGAATACTACTACCCTACACAGAAAAAACTTAACGAAATTGGGATTCAAATTGTCTCAAGCGGTCCAGATTCAGAATGGGAACAAATAAAGTATGGCTATATAAAAATGATATTATCTGCAAAAAAATATGTTTACATTCAAACTCCATATCTTATTCCTGACGAAAGTTTATTGGACGCATTAAAAATTGCATCCCTATCCGGGGTGGACATTCAAATTATGATACCGAATAAACCGGACCATCCTTTTGTATATTGGGCCACCTATTCCAATGCTGGTCAATTAGTTCGAGCTGGTATAAAGATTTTCACATACGAAAATGGCTTCCTTCATGCAAAAATGATTGTCGTTGATGGAAAAATTGCCTCTGTGGGTACGGCGAATATTGATGTACGCAGTTTTCGCTTAAATTTTGAGGTTAATGCATTCTTATATCATCCAGAAATTGCCCAAAAATTGGCTACAATCTTTAACTCAGATGTCCGCCTTTCATCTGAATTAACCTTAGAAAAATACCTAAAGCGATCTATTTTAATACGGACAAAAGAATCCATTTCCCGTCTGTTATCACCAATTTTATAAAATGATTAATAATTATCCTGTTGCCAAGTATTGAATACTTGGCTTTTTTTGTTCGTTTTAAAAAACTGAAAATTTAGGCTATTGAAAAATAATAAATAAAGGTATATAGTATGATGTGATATAAATCACAGTGATAAAAGTTGCAGAAAGTAATGAAAAAGGGATATGGAGGAAAAACCAGGACCATGAAAGTAAAAGGAACAATTGTTTTTGCCATTCTTTTTTGCATTGGTTTTTTTTATCAAAACACTGTTTTTGCCATGGTATTTACTAGTTCTTCAAATCCAATTGTCAATGAACTAGGACATGCTCGAACAAAGGAGCAGGGGTTCATGACCGGTTTCTCTTACTTCCTGATGAATACTTTTGATCAAAATCCTTTTCTAACTCCTAGTGATGTCGTTGAGAGTGATAACAGCACGATTAAAGCATTGGCCCAACAGTTAACAGACGAAAAGGAATCTGAGCTCGAGAAATCCAAAGCTATTTACAGCTGGATAATCAAAAACATCGAGTATGATGCAGATTATTATTTTCAAGTCCAAAATCTAACAAACTTCAATTTTGATTCAGCAGTTGAGACGTTGGAAAAACGAAAATCAATGTGTATGGGATATGCTCATTTAAACGCTGCATTGCATCGCGCAATTGGAATCGAAGCAAAAGTAGTGTATGGTAATGAACATGCTTGGAATGAGGTCTACTTAGATGGGACTTGGTATGCCCAAGATTCTACTAAAGGAGCAGGGTTTGTTGATACTCAAAACAAGAAATTTATTCCTTCCCCTTCAATGGATTATTTTATAAGCAAAGATCTTCAAAAAGAAGGAGAATACTACTGGTAGTAATTTACATACAGAAAAAATGGGCTTCTCAATTTTGAGAAGCCCATTTTTTCTGAAACAAGTCTCATATTTGAAGACAATTCACTGCGTTATGAATAGTCAAAATTAGTCATTTTATCTAGATTGCTTGCAATCATGGCAATAATTGTCGAAGCTTCTTCTTTACTAAAGATAAAATTCGACTCATCTTTGATTAATTCATCATCATCTGTCCAAATCCGGTTGATCCTTTTTAATACCCCATCACCGGTTTCTGTAACAATCCCGAACTGATAAGTAACCTCTACTTCATCCTCCTCAAGATAAGCAGTCACCTCAGGGGTTTCCCATTCTACTTCTATTTCTTCAAAGATGTCATGTTCTTCATCTTCCTCTATATTATCCTCCACAATCACATTATCAATGTCCTCTTCATTGATAAAATCATGTAGGCTTTCGTGAACAGCATCAACAATATCCTCTATATCATACAAAACAACCCTAGAAGTTTGTCCTAATTCTGGAGCAAACGTCTCAAAAAAGAAATCTTCATGAGCAGGGTCATAGGAAAGCGTACAAAAATATACACGCTCCTCACCTTCAGTTTCAACGAAGAACTCAATTCTTGGATACTTTGCCCCACGTTCGACAGTCATGTTTCCAACTTGATCATATTTTGCACATATCGATTCAAGATGATCCTGAAGCTCCCCGCAAACACGGTCAAACCATTCCAATGACATATTGACTCCTCCTGATAATTTTCTAACTTGCCTAGCATTCCTGATGTTCACCGTATATCATCGACAACATTAAGGCGGAATCATTCTCCGAAACCTTTTTGTAATCCACAGCAAAGTGCTTTAAGCTATCGCAAAAGCCAATGTTATCATCTCCTATGCTTTCAGTCCAACTAACAAAATTTTGATAATCATACAAGGGATCATAGGAGTTAAAGTTTGCGACAACTATATTGGGGCTACCCAATGTTGTAACGACAATTCCATCGTAGGTTTCTGGATTATTGCCATTATAATTTGTACAAGCAAAAAATATCAATTGCCCCACCCTCATGTGTGACGTTGACATTAGTTTTAACGACAAAGAAAAAAATATCATAAGTATATTTTTTATTGGAAGAGGTTTGCAAATATTAATCATAAAAAAAACCAAGGTAACTTAACCTTGGTTGATAAAACAATTAATGGTGATGATGGTGGTGCTTAGATGGATTTGTAATGACAAATTCTTCTTTTGGAACCTGGAAATATTGAATCCAAACTCCATCGAGAAACTCATCACGAGAATCTAGTATAATATCGATACCTTTATCAGTTTTTACAACTTCGTCATGCTCTGTCGGAGTATCGAATTTCAAATCATAATGCGCATGATCTCCGTGCATATGAGTTACATAAACGCGGATCATTTTGTCCTTAGCCGCTTCGTTCTTTTCTAGCATTTCCTTTAATGCTTTTGCTGCTAAACGATTAATTTTACAGTTCATTCTTACTCACCTTTTATGTTTTTATTTTCATCATATCTGTTTCAGGCTTGAAAAGCAAAATACAACATCAGCATTAACACTTTAACGGATTTTCAGGCCACACAAGGAAAGCAAAGTCGATAAGCTTAAATAATTTCGCAACAGTTTGGGAAAAGTACGCATATAACTGTTTGCTTGCCTTGAATCTCATCGTAAGGAAGGATGTATATGTTAGTTTTTAACTCAACCACAAACCAAGTACACCACATTCAATCATTTGTTGTTCCGAACGACGATGAGATTCTTTGGTATTCCCCTTCTAGTGATCAACTTGAATCGATCGTAACCAAACTGAATATCCATACGCATGCCAAACAATGTTTCCTTAAATTTTCAAACATCCCAAAAGTAAATGAATACGCAAATGAAGCTCTACTTAGCTTAACTTCAATGGATAGGAACTACGATATCGAAAGAATTAATATTTTAGTTGGAAAAAACTATGTTATTACATATGAAGAAAAAGCAAGACAGCACTTAAATGATACATTATCGAAGTTGTTTTCTGAGGATCCAAATAGAATGTCTCATACTGGTCACATTCTGTTTCATATTATTAATACAATCTCCGTTAACTATCTTTCTACAATTGATGAAATAGCTGATGAAATTCTTAGCATCGAAAAAGACGTGTTTAAAGATCCATTTGAAAACAGAATCGGTAAATCTGCGTACCGTTGGAAATCAAAGCTGCACGAGCTTAGACAGATTATCGAACCACAGGAATCAGTTATTAAAGAAATTGTTTCCAAGGAATTCCCCTACACTAATGATGATTCAACCTTTTATTTCCAAGATATTGAAAGTGATTATGAAAGAATCATTAGTGCTTTCGATACATTTAAAGAAAATCTAGTTAGTATATACAATTTACAAATGTCGTTGAAAGCAGACCATACAAATGCCATTATGAAAACCTTAACCTTGGTTAGTGTCATTTTTATCCCCATGACGTTTGTTGCAGGTCTTTATGGGATGAATTTTGAGCATATGCCTGAATTATCATGGCGTTACGGATATGCTGTGGCATTATCGGTTATGTTTGGTGGAGGATTTATGATTGCATTATTTTTCAGAATGAAAGGATGGTGGGGTAAAAATGAAGGAAAATAACAGGTATAAATTCATTTTATTTGATCATCTTGTAGAGGGAGGAATACTATGAACGAAATTAACTTTGTTCAGCAAACTTTGGCTACAGTAAAAGGTATTGAGTCCCAGTTATCGACACTAGCGATAAATTCAATTGATCCAAAAACGCAGCAGATTTTTCATGAGGCGATGTTAGTTGTACAGGATATAAAGCAAGATTTGCTCAACCACAAACATATACTAGGCTAAAAAAGGAAAAACCGGAATCAAATGATCCCGGTTTTTTAAGTGATTATGATAACTTTTTAACTGCAACGGCACAGGCTTTGAACTCAGCTGTTCCAGAAATTGGATCATACTCATTTAATGTTAAAACGTTTGTTGGAGTTTCAGACCAATGGAAACTCATAAACACAAGTCCAGGCACAACCTGTTCTGTCAATTTTGCTTTAACAGTCAATTCACCACGGCGAGAACTTACATGCACAATTTCGCCGTCTTCAATTCCTAATTCGTTAGCATCATCAGGATGTATATCTAATGTTTCTTCTGTTTGCTTAATTTTCACACCCTCTGCATAATGTCTAGTTTGAGAATGTGTATTATAAGATTCATAGCGACGACCGGTCGTTAGCATAAACGGAAATTCTTCATCTGGTAATTCCAATGGAGCGGTATAGTCAACTGGAACGAAGGATGACTTCTTTTCCTCTCCAGCAGTTTCGTTATGGAAATGCTGGTGTAATAGAAGTGTTCCTGGATGATTTTCGTCAGGACATGGATAATGAATGCTATATTCCTGTTCAAGTCTCTCATAGGAAATCCCACCATAGGTTTCCCATGCTAATTCACGGACTTCATCCCAAACCTCTTGACTTGATTGATAAGACATTGAATAACCCATCTTTTCTGCTAATTCACAAAGGATTTGCCAGTCTTCCTTCACATTTGGATGGGCATCAACAGCTTTACGTACACGTTGAACACGGCGATCTGTGTTGGTATAAGTTCCATCCACTTCACCCCATGATTTTGCAGGTAACACAACATCGGCCATAGCAGCCGTTTCTGTTAAGAAAATATCTTGAACGATTAATAAATCAAGATTTTCCAATAACTTTCTCGTATGGTTCATATGCACATCGGCCATCAAAGGATTTTCTCCGATTACATATAGTGCTTTCACTGCGCCTTCTTCAATTCGATCAAACGTTCTCGTTTGAGTATCTCCAGCCATTGGATTAATTTCAACACCCCAACGTGCTTCAAAGCGAGCTCTTTTATCATCGTCAGTAATGCTATACGCACCTGTTAATTGGTTTGGTAAGCAGCCCATATCACCGGCACCTTGAACATTATTTTGGCCGCGCAACGGCATGATACCAGTTCCAATTTTTCCTATATTACCTGTCAGTAAAGCTAGATTAGCAATATCAAAGACATTATTTACGCCACAATGATGCTCAGTAATACCAAGAGTATAAGCAATCATTGAACCTCCAGATGTTGCATACTCCCTTGCAGTCTCGATGATTACTTCTGGTGTTAAACCAGTGATGGATGCTGCTAATTCCGGTGTATACGATTCCACCTTTTGTTTTAGCTTTTCAAATTCCGACGTTTTGTTTTTGATAAAATCAGCATCATAAAGTTCTTCTTTTATGATAACATGAATCATACTATTAATAAGAGCAATATCAGAACCAACACTAATTTGTAGGTGTCGGTGTGAAACCTTGACCATATCAATTTTACGAGGATCAACAACAATAATTTTTAATCCCGCTTTTGCTGCTTTCTTCATTCGATTAGCAATAATTGGATGAGCCTCTGTAGTATTAGATCCCATTAATAATAAAACTTTTGCCTCATTTATATCTTCAATACGGCTAGTAGGTGAACCACTGCCAAAAACAGTCGCCAGACCGGCGACGCTAGGAGCGTGTCACGTTCGGTTACAACCATCAATATTGTTACTATGGATGACCGTTCTCATAAACTTTTGAGTAACGAAGTTTGACTCATTAGTCGTTCTTGCACATGCAAACATTGAAATCGCTTCAGGTCCAAAGTTTGTCTTAATTTTGCTTAATCCATCAGCAATAAATTGTAATGCTTCTTCCCATGTCGCTTCCACAAGCTCCCCAGCTTTGCGGATTAATGGCGTTGTAAGCCTTGATGGTGCATGCACATATTTATAAGCAAAGGCACCTTTTACACAAGTTTGCCCATTATTTACAGGTGCATCTTTATCTCCTCTGATTCGTTTGATCTGATTGTCTTCAACCTCAACAACAAGACCGCAACCTGTACCACAATAGCCACAAACCGTCTTTATGCTTTCAATAGCCACGTTGTCCCCTCCAGTAATTTATTAATAAAACACCATGATAATATAATAAACGAGAATTTGTTAGAAATGCATATAACTTTAAGAACATTTTATTAAAAAAAAATAACGCAAGCAGTGACAATGCTCACGTTATTAAGCTGGTCGTGCTGGTAGCACTATATTGAAGGTAGTTCCTTTGTCAACCTCACTCTCAATATAAACGCTTCCATTATGGCTCTCGATAATTTTGAAAGTCACCATAAGACCTAGCCCATTACCATTTTCTTTTGTTGTGAAGAACGGTTCACCTAATTTTTTTATCTTTTCTTGCGGAATACCGATTCCACTATCTTGAATGGAAATCTCAACCTTACTATTTCTAACATTTACAAATACGCTCAGGTCTCCTCCGTTTGGCATCGCTTCAATTCCATTTTTAACCAAATTAAGGAACACTTGTTTTAAACGGTCCTCATCACATTCAACCTGAATGATCTCTTGATCAGCACTAAATAGAAGACGAACATGTTTTTTCCTCGCTTCAAACGATAGCAAATTTAACACATTTTGGATAATTGGTACAATATTCTTCTCTTCAAGATTTGCTGCTTTCGGTTTTGCTAACACCATAAATTCTTCCACGATTGAATTGACGCGATCAAGTTCTTCTAAAATTATATCAAGGAATTCTAATCTTTCTGGGTTCTTTTCATCTAATTGCAAAAATTCTGCATAACCTTTGATTGATGTTAGCGGGTTTCGAATTTCATGCGCAACTCCAGCTGCAAGCTGACCTACAGCTGCTAATTTATCTTGACGATGTAAAGTTTCCTCTTGCTTTTTTCGCTCAGTAATATCATTTCGAATCGATAAAAATTGGTATGGATGTTTATTGTCATCCAAAAACGGAACAATGGTTGTATCAACCCAATAATAGCTACCATCTTTTGCCTTATTCCTGATTTCCCCCTGCCAAACATTCCCACTCAAAACAGTTTGCCACAATTCCTTAAAAAACATTTTCGAGTGATACCCCGAATTGAGCATTCTAAAATCTTTGCCTATCAATTCATTTCGATCATACTTAGACAACTCACAAAATTTGTCATTTACACTAGTAATTCTGCCTTTTTCATCTGTGAAGGTAATAATAGATGATTGATCAAGCGCAAACTTGATATCTCTAAGCTCCTTCAGAGAATTTTTCAGGCTCTCTTCAGCGGTCTTTCGAGCGGTTATATCGGTCCTAATCGATACATATTGATATGGTTTCCCGTTCTTATTAAAAAAAGGAACAATGGTTGTATAGACCCAGTAAAAAGAACCATCTTTTGCTCTATTTTTAATTTCTCCCTTCCATACTTTTCCTTGTCCAATTGTGGCCCAGAGATCCTTAAAAAATCCCTTCGAATGTGCTCCAGAATTTAAAATTCGGTGATCCTGTCCAATTAATTCTGCCTCGGAATATTTTGAGATCTCAACGAATTTGTCATTCACATAGGTGATTCTCCCTTGAGGATTGGTTATCGCAACAATCGAGGATACATCAAGAGCAGTCGTAATATCCCGTAAGCTTGTATCGCTAATTGCCAGACGATTACTGATTAATGCGCTTGAACTGATTAATCCACCTAAAATAATAACAGCAACAAATAAGATTAAATAAAATATGAAATTCTCAGATGGAGGTTGTTGAAGTGCTGACTGCTGTTGAATTTCAAACTCTGAAGCTCTAATAAATAATATGTGTCCTTGGACAATGCTCGCTGAAATAATAATGGCTCCAATCGGCTTTAACCATGCGTAACTGGTCTTAACAAGGCTTTTCGTGTAAAACAAAAGCCAAAACGAAAACAAAAACCCCGAAAACACCAATATAAGTGTTAACAACATGATTAACTGATTATAGTGTGCGGTTAGATTCATCGAGTACATCCCAATTACATAATTCGAAAAAACCGCCATCGTTATTAAAAAGCTTCCAATCAATAAGTTAGCCTTCGAAATTGATTTCCCTGTCATCAAATAAAGGGCCATTCCTGTAAATGAAATCCCTATTATTATTGCAAGCAATACAATCGGAAGATGGAAACTCATCGAGCCATTCATATATCCGGATAACATTCCGAAGAAATTCATAACCCAAATTCCGATTCCCATTGAAAATGTGCCACCTAAAAACAGAAAGTGCTTATTCCTCTCTGTAGAATTCAATAAGGACAATAAATCCAACGCTGCGTAAGACGACATCATTGTTAATATGATAGCGACCATCATTAAGATCGGGCTTGAGGACGAAGTTAACATCATTCCATCTCTCCTATTTTCTGACGTCTTTAATACTATAATTGTAATAGAAATCAAGATAGAAGAAAAGAGAAATTTGTCGATTTTTCAACAATTTTCTTCACAAAATACTTTCTTAAAATATAAATATATTTGTTAATCAATCATTTTGGGTATACAAGATAATTTATGCTTTATTTATTTTTTAAATTTTTTGATTTTTTAGAAAAAGGGGCTATACAAACGCCTTGAATCGTAATATACTGTATTACAACAGAACAGAAAAACAATTATCTGTATTATAAAAAGGAGGAATTTATTCATGATTTACCAAAATCAAACAGAAACTTTACGTCAAGGTTCAAAAGTATGTCCAGAATGCGGAAACAAAATGAACGAACAAGAACAATATTTCATTCAGGAATGTGATCGTTGCTTAGCTAAAAAGGAGGAATTTTAATGTTAATTCAAAGTCCAGTAGAGTTTTTTCGTCAGTTGCCTCAAAAGATATGCTCTGAATGTGGTGAACATTTTGTTGAACAAGCAGAATCTTATCTCCAGGAATGTGACCGTTGTTTAGCAAAAAAAGAAGAATAAAAAACGGCCGAAGCTGGCCGTTTTTTTTTTGCGAATGATAATTTTTCGTTTTGCTGCTTAGTTTATTCGAAGATTCTTTTTTGAAGACACTGCTATACCATTTCGTTCACCTATTTTGAGGAAGTTGCACATTTCCGGTCTGCTCATGCTTATCTATTTTCATTAAGCATAATACTAAGATAACCCCCACAAATGCCATCAAACTAAAAAATAAATATACAATATTAATGAAATAATGATCAAAAATAATTCCGCCAATATATGTACAGAACCAATTACCCAACCCGTTCCCAATTGCCGAATATAATGTTATTGCCGTTGCTGTCAGGTGTGTAGGTGTAATTCCACGAACATATTGAAGTCCAGCCGGTATAAATAATCCGACCGAAGCCCCCTGTAGAAAAGCTGAAGCATAAATAACCCCTATATTTGGCTCTGTAAAATAAAGGAACCATCGCCCGAGTGAAACCATTCCCGCCACTACCACTATCGGTAGTATGCCAAACCGCCGCACGAGGTGACTAGCTAATCGCATAAACGGAATTTCCGATAATACAGCAATTAAAAACGCCATTCCTATACCAGTATAAGAACCACCCAGATGCTCAACGAGTAATCCAAAATAAACATTATTCCCCAAATTTGGCCCAAAAATCATAAAGGTAATTACTAAAAACAAAAGAAATTTTTTATAAGAAAGCATTTCCTTGATACCTGATAAGAGATGTGTATTTCTAGCTTCATTTGTTTTTTCCTGCGGCAATTTGGTTGCTAAAATAGACGCAACGGTCAACGCTAAACAAAACGAATAAAAAATTACTGACTCGTTTATTTCCGATAATCTGCCCATTATAAAGACTGCCATACCAAATCCCAATGACCCGTAAAGGCGTATCGAGCCGTAATTAACCTTCACTTTACTACAATAAGCCAAACTAATGCTATCTGATATCGGGATAATCGCACTTTGAAATAATGCTACAAGTACTGCGATAACCAAAAAGCCGAGGTAAGTCTGGAAATAAAGATAACCCAATGAAATAATTCCTGCCACTAAAGTTGTGATTGTTAACACTTTTACTGGTGCATTTAGCCAATCTGAAACCATTCCCCAAATTGGTTGAAAAAAGATCATCATGATAGGACCAATCGACATAATCATTCCGATTTGATAGCCAGAAAATTCATTTACCTCACTCATATATACACTTAATAGTGGCGAAATACTGCCAACACCAAAAAAGGTTAATAGATAAAATCCCTTCATATTATTCATATTATTTCGTACTTTGGTATTCATTCGTGGTGCCTCCTGCACATGCCCAATTTAAAGTAACAAAAGTTATTGTATCAAACTTTTCAAAGTGCACCTACTTTTGATACATAGCTGGTTCCTAAAAAAAAGATGTCTTGAATGGGTGTGTGATCCCAACAAGACATCCTTCTTATAATAAATATGGTATGGCGAACGGCAAGACAGTTGAGATTAGAACAGCTGCTACCCCCATCGCTACACCTGCTACTGCACCTTGTAATTCCCCTTCCTTAGCAACTTCAGCAGTTCCTATGCCATGAGCCATTGAGCCGATTGCCAAACCTCTGGCAAATGGATGATTTATCTTAAGCAAATTCATTAGCCACGGTCCAAACATAGCTCCCAACATCCCTGTAATCATGACAATTCCAGCAACCAAGATGGTATCTCCACCAATAATTTTTGAAACCTCTGAAGCTACTGGAATGGTAACTGATTTTATACTTAATGATGCCAGTATATATTTGGCTAGATGGAACATTTTAGCTAAATATATGGCTAGTAACACCGTTACAATTGTGCCGGTGGTTAAGCCTACTAATGCCGGGATCAGATATGCTTTTAATAAGGAACGGTTTCGATATATTGGCACTGCTAACGCAACTGTCGCCGGTCCCAGTAAATATGTCATAATCTCCTTAGCGGGTTCGTATTGTTGATAATTTACAGAACTTGCAAGTAGGATAATAATTACTATCGATGTTCCCAAAAACACCGGAGTTGTAAACGGTGATGGATATTTTACCGAGATTTTTCTAACAAAAAAATAAACAATTACAGTTAGGATAATACTATACGTGGTGATGATGGTGCTCATGCTGGACCGCTTCCTTTCTCGTTACTAACGCTTGCGAAAGTGACCCTGACACCACTATCCCTACTAATGTGCTGATAACCAACACAATAATTAACGCAACTCCATTTTTGATTATGACATGCCCTAATGTCATCAAACCAACGGAAACCGGAATAAAAAAAAACGACAAATGCTTGATTAATAATGATGACACCTTTTCAACCCAATCAAGGCGGATATGCCCAGTACATAATAACAGAAAGAGAAGTATCATCCCCATCACATTTCCTGGAATCGGAAGATGTGTTTCCTTGACAGTAAAGACGCCGACTTGATAAATTCCCCATAAAACCAACAGTTGCAGTAAAATGTTAAAAATATTTCTGACCTTCAAAAAGAACTTCTCCTTTCACCGAATGAACGATTGATGATTTGTTCATCATGTAATTTCAAAGAGAACTCCTTTTTTTCTCCTATTAGTACTCTAATGAATATTATCTGTATATTTAAATAATAATAAAAGAAAATGGTTATCTTTTCAATATATTCAGAAAATATTGTTTCTTTTTTTATTGTATAGATTTTTGGAAAGATTATGAAAGAGTTCACAAAATGTCCATATGATTATGTGAGTTTTTTCCTTATCTTAAATATGGGGAGGGGATCATGAATGAAGAAAACATATATACTTGTTGTAGCTCTTATATTAATCGGTATTACCTCTGGAATTATGTTTTTTGTAATACGAGATGCAAATGCAACAATACCGGGCAATGCTTCATTAGTTAATCAACATGGCGAACCGTACATATTTAAGAACGCTGACAAAAAATTAAAGCTGGTTGAATTTATGTACACAAACTGTCCAGACATTTGCCCTACAACGACTCAAAAAATGAATTTGCTAAAAAGGGATTTAGAAAAAGAGGGGGTCTTTGGTAAGAAGGTTCAATTCATTACCATTACCATCGATCCATATAAAGATACACCCGAAGTAATGACACAGTACATGAAGAACTTTGATATTAAGGACGACGGGAACTGGATTTTTCTTACAGGTGACCCAAATAACATCCGCGAAGATTTAAAAGAAATTAATGAAATCGCAGAACCGTTTAAATTCCAATTCCGCGACCCTGGTGATGGTTACTACGTTCATACATCACTCACCTTTTTAGTTGATGAAAACAACAAATTTGTAAAAAAATTCCCAA
Organism: Bacillus sp. DNRA2; assembly: GCF_012843265.1. Classification (GTDB taxonomy): domain Bacteria; phylum Bacillota; class Bacilli; order Bacillales; family Cytobacillaceae; genus Bacillus_BU. Next base: position 123,349 of record NZ_JABAIT010000005.1, read on the forward strand.
TGGGTGAGGATTTTGATCGTGAAGACGTCTTTAATAAAATAATGGATGAGATTTAGGAAGATTGTTTCTTCCTTTATATCTAAAAAAAGCGGTGAATCATTGATTCACCGCTTTTTACATTTATGATTTAATCGTCATTGAAGGAGTTTGTTTCACCGTAACTAGTTTCATTACATAATGGGATCTAGGTTTTGTAAAGCTGACGTTTATTCCAGATTCTTTTAGTTTGTTTACAAAATCAATTAACTGATTTTTTGGCATCTTAAAAACCCCTTTACCCTACCCGATTCAATTCTATTTTACACAAAATAGCACTAGAATACAGTAAAAATTGAAAAAATAGATCAATTTTTTTGCATTTCTGAAATTTCTGTATTATTATCATATATTCGACACTTTTTTGTGCGACTAATATCACATAAGGTATTCACCCCTTATTTGACTCAATTATTACATTTCTGGCTATTACTTCATGTGAAATCAAAGGAAATCATTCGCTCGCAACGATTTTTATGATATAATTCTTTAGATTATGTTTTTGGAGGATTATAAATGATAACAGTTAGTAATGTAGGTTTGCGCTATGGCGACAGAAAATTATTTGAAGATGTTAATATAAAATTCACACCAGGGAATTGCTATGGATTAATCGGTGCAAATGGAGCCGGAAAATCTACTTTCTTGAAAATCTTATCTGGAGAAATTGAACCTCAATCAGGCTCAGTATCAATGGGACCTGATGAACGCCTTACAGTATTAAAACAAAACCATTTTGAATACGAAGAGCATGAAGTGTTAAAAGTTGTCATCATGGGTCACTCAAAACTTTATGAAATCATGCAAGAAAAAGATGCCATTTATATGAAAGCAGATTTTACCGATGAAGATGGCATGCGCGCAGCTGAACTTGAAGGCGAATTCGCCGAATTAAATGGTTGGGAAGCAGAATCCGAAGCAGCAATCTTACTAAAAGGTCTTGGAATTGAAGAAGATCTTCATTATAAGAAGATGGCTGACTTATCGGGTGGAGAAAAGGTTAAAGTTCTACTTGCCCAAGCATTGTTCGGTAAACCGGATGTATTACTACTGGACGAGCCTACGAACCACCTAGATATCAAGGCAATTCAATGGCTTGAAGAATTTCTGATTAATTTTGAAAACACTGTCATTGTTGTTTCCCATGACCGTCATTTCTTAAATAAAGTTTGTACCCATATTGCAGATTTGGATTTTGGTAAAATTCAAATCTATGTAGGAAATTACGATTTCTGGTACGAATCTAGCCAGTTAGCAGTAAAAATGGCACAAGATGCCAATAAGAAGAAAGAAGAAAAAATTAAAGAATTACAAGCATTCATTGCTCGTTTTAGTGCGAATGCTTCAAAATCAAAGCAGGCAACTTCACGTAAAAAATTATTAGATAAAATATCATTAGATGATATCCGCCCTTCCTCACGTAAATATCCATATGTCGGATTTACTACAGAGCGTGAAATCGGAAATGACTTATTACGTGTTGAGTCAATATCAAAAGAGGTTGAAGGCGTTAAAGTTCTTAATGATTTCAATCTCATTATGAATAAAGGTGACAAAATCGCCTTAGTCGGTCCTAATGAACTCGCCAAAACAACTTTATTTAAAATTCTAATGGGTGAACTTGAGACAGATAGCGGTTCATTTAAATGGGGTGTCACAACCTCTCAGGCTTATTTTCCGAAGGATAACGCAGAATTCTTTGAAAGCTGTGAGCTTAATCTTGTTGATTGGTTGCGTCAGTTTTCTCCAAAGGATGACAGCGAAAGCTTTCTACGCGGCTTCCTGGGGCGTATGCTATTTTCCGGTGAAGATGTACTAAAAAAGGCAAGTGTGTTGTCCGGTGGAGAAAAAGTACGCTGTATGCTTTCAAAAATGATGCTGAGCGGATCTAATGTGCTACTACTAGATGAGCCTACTAACCATTTGGATCTTGAATCCATTACAGCCCTAAACAACGGCTTAATTAATTTTAAAGGCTCACTTATCTTCTCTTCACATGACCACCAGTTTATTCAAACGATTGCAAATCGCATTATCGAAATTACACCTAATGGCGTAATCGATAAGCAGATGACCTATGATGAGTATCTTGAGGATACAAAGTTGCAAAAACAAATAGCTGATATGTATACTGGCGCTTAAGCTAATTGTGGAGGGGATAAAAATCCCCTCCTTATTTTTCTCATTTTTTATACTACTCCTACCCTTGATCATTATGACTTCTTTTGTTTTTTGCGAGAAGAATTTGCCTGACGTGAACCCGTTTCCGTCGTAGTGGTCCCTTGTCCTTCCACCTGTGAAGAATTTAACCCAATCGTTGATGGATCTTTTTTTCGTATATTACTCATCCTTACACCTCCCAACATGTCTTGTTCACGGATTATTTTCTCCAAATGATTCAAGAATATTTTCACGACATGGTGGAAAGCTTACATGTGTGAAGGAGGTGTTTTTCTTTGGCCAAAATAGGTGTAGAGCAATCTTTAACTGATGTTCAACAAGCACTTCGTGAAAAAGGATACGATATTGTTGAATTAAAGCAAGAACAAGATGCAAAAGGCTGTGATTGTTGTGTGATTACGGGCTTGGATTCAAATGTTATGGGTATGAATAACACAATTACAAGCGCTTCTGTAATTGAGGCAAACGGCCTGTCAGCTGATGAGATTTGCCAACAGGTCGAACGACGAATCCAATAATATAACCCTTTAAAAGACTAAAGTAATCTTTAGTCTTTTTTGATTGGTTTAATGGCAATATGTATTGAAATTAAATTGTTTCTATTAATTGAAATCACTGTTTATTCCCTGCTTAATTCGGTATAATGCAACTATGTTTTAAACACAGTGATTATTGAAAGGAAAAATATGAGTGAACAGTTTTGGATTCCAGTTAAGCTTTCTTTAGAAATTTCTACAGTCGCCGTAATCTTCTCGCTCCTTTTTGGTATTTTAATTGCATATTGGATGACGAAGTCTACTTTCCGCGGAAAAACAATCATCGAAACTGTGCTCCTCTTGCCACTTGTACTTCCCCCCACCGTCGTAGGTTTTTTATTAATAATGATATTCGGCGCCCAAAGTCCTGTTGGCAAATGGATAGAAAAAATCCTTCAACATTCGATCATGTTCACCTGGTGGGCGGCACTTATTGCTGCAATTGTTGTCTCCTTTCCGCTTATGTATCAGTCACTAAAAACAGGCTTTCAGGCTGTAGACAGTGATATTGAGGCTGCTGCGCGGATAGATGGGGCAAGTAATTGGATGGTTTTTTTATTCATCACGTTACCATTATCGATAAAATCGATCATTTCTGGGATGATTTTGGCGTTTGCACGCGCCTTGGGTGAATTTGGTGCCACCTTCATGTTTGCAGGCAACATCCCAGGTAAAACACAAACGATACCAATCGCTGTCTATATCGCACTTGATTCTGGAAATATGGAGTTAGCTTGGTTGTTTGTAACGATGATGGTATTGATATCATTCATCATGCTGCTCATGACAAACATCATAAAATAACAAAGGATGATGTACTTTGGTAATTAACCGAAAAACATCATCCTTTTTATTACATTTTCTGTTTTTTCATCACACTAATCGTTGCACCCGCAGCAAGGACAACAACTATCCCAAAAAAAGCGCTCATGCTAGTAATCGGAACTTTTTTCGGAGATTCATCTGCAACTGGCTCATCTATTAGCTGTTTTTTAACTTGATCCAATTGAATTTCCTGAAATGTCTGTTTTTCCGGTGACTGAATCTTTAAGACTCCTTGTTCTGACACTTCAAAAGTGGCTCCAGCTAATGGCTCAGTAATTAAAGTAGGCTTTGATAGCTTAAAAACCTTATCTTGAACCTGATACGTATTTGTATCTTGTAATTGTGTTAATTTAAAATTTTGAAAGCCATAATCAAACAAATCTTTTGTGTCACTATATATATCACGTTTAAAATCAGCTTTTAAAAGAATGGCGATTAATTTCATATCGCCATTTTCTGCAGTTGTAGCAAGCGTCTGTTTGGATTCGTTTACAAATCCAGTTTTGCCACCTGTTACCCCCGGATAGGGAACCTCACCTTTTAACATTTGGTGATGCGTAATTAATGTTGTATCCCAAGTTTGGCCGTCCCAAGCTAACTCCTTTGTCCCGAATATTTCCTTGAAAGTTGCATTTTTTTGTGCATATGCAGTGATTTTGGCTAAATCCTCTGCAGTTGTAAAATGGTCAGCCTCAAAAAGTCCACTTGGATTTGTCAAATGCGTATTTGAAATGCCTACTTTTTCCTTTAAGTATTTGTTTATTTCTTTTGAAAAAGTTTCAACATCTCCGTTTAAGTATTCGGCAATTGCAACGGCAGCATCATTTCCAGAGTTAATCAACATACCTTGAAGCAGATGGTGTAATGTGACTGTTTCACCTGGTTCTAAATAGACTTTGGTTCCTTCAGTATTTACTGCATTTTCACTCACAACAATTGAATCCGCTAAATTGCCTGTTTCTATTGCGTAAATTGCTGTTGCAATTTTCGTTAAGCTCGCAGGATACATTCGTTCCTGAGAATTTTTACTGTACAAGATAGCACCTGTTTGCGAATCCAATAAAACTGCCGCTTCACTTTTTATTTGTAATGTAGTCCCTCCTATTTCAGCTGAGACGGTTACTGATGAAAAAAGTACAACAAAAATCATACAAAACAAGATCAATAATTTTTTCACTTTATTACACAACTTTCTATATTAATATTACAATAATTACCATTAAGCCATTAGAAATACTGATACAGAAAAATATTTATAAGATAATGACCTTCGTTTTTCACTATCCCCTTAAGCAGAATATCAGTTCAATCAACAACGAATTATATCATTAAAAAGAATCTAAAAATATTAATATTTTATTACAATCATGTTTGTGTTGTTTATTTTAATTGTTTTTAAAATACGGACAAGTTTTTACCTATACCATGCATATATTGGGAGTAGACAACCATAAGGGGGAGTGTACTTGCATTTCTTCATATTAAAAAGAAGAACGTTAGCCATTTTCTTCATTCTTTTCTGCTCGTTATTTGTTACAACCATTTGGCTTTTTACAAATACAGAAAAAGATATTCCAACAATTAATCCAACTGGAAAAACTAGAGAAATTCATATTGTCACAGGTGAATTCAAAGCGAAGACCATTGATGGAAAGGAAATCGAGGCCTACAGATGGGATCCAGGTACAATCTTTATCAAACAAGGAGAAAAAGTCGAATTAAAGGTGTTAGGTATTAACGGCCGTAGTCATCCATTTATAATTGAAGGAACTAAGATTAAAGGTACGATAATTCAAAATGAAGAAACTGTTATTCCACTTCAATTTTCAAAAGAAGGCATTTATCGGATGATTTGTCTAACTCATCCTGATAAGGAGCATAATGGCCCCATGATTGCCTATATTATTGTGGATTAGCAACTTTGAAACAGTGGGTGCTCCCACTGTTTTTTTTGTGCAACCTATTACGATTAGAAATTTCCAGACCAATTTTTAAGGAAATAGGAGATTATATTAACATGTTTGACTTCATAATAATCGTTATATTAATATAATCTTTTTGTATAACAGTTGAAACACGACGAAAACAATTATAGTACAGATTGTATTTTCAACTGGAAACCAAATGTATTTCACGATATTGTCAAAAAGCCACAAACCGTTGGTATATAAGCATTTAAAGGGTTTTCAAAGCCAAAACATCTCAATGGGTGTGATTTTACTCACATGCAATCTGTATTACAAATTATATGATGAATTCATCAAAACTGTTACATTAATTTCAACCAAACGAGGTGCTCAGTAAATGGAACAAACCAAAACAGCTACTCAGCAAAAAGAACACTGGAAAAATTTTAATAAGGGTCCATGGATGAAAGAAGTAAATGTTCGTGATTTTATTCTAAAAAACTTCAAACCATACCAAGGCGATGAGTCTTTCTTAGCTGGTCCAACAGAGGCAACAACTAAGCTATGGGATCAAGTAATGGATTTAACAATGCAAGAGCGTGAAAATGGCGGCGTTTTAGACATGGACACTGATATTGTTTCAACGATTACTTCACATGGCCCTGGCTATTTAAACAAAGATCTTGAAAAAGTAGTTGGTGTCCAAACCGATAAACCTTTCAAACGGTCTATGCAACCATTTGGTGGTATCCGTATGGCTGCACAAGCTTGTGAATCTTATGGTTACGAACTAAATAAAGAAGTAGAAAAAGTTTTCACAGATTACCGTAAAACTCATAATGCTGGTGTATTTGATGCTTATACTGATGAAATGAAAATGGCACGTAAATCTGCAATCATCACTGGTCTACCAGATGCTTATGGCCGCGGTCGAATCATCGGTGACTACCGTCGTGTTGCATTATACGGAATTGACTTCTTGATCCAAGAAAAGAAAAAAGATTTAAAATCTACTTCAATGGTTATGACTGAAGATGTCATTCGTCTACGTGAAGAAATTTCTGAACAAATTCGCGCTTTAGGTGAATTAAAACAATTGGGAGCAAAATATGGCTTTGACCTTTCTGTTCCTGCTAAAAATACAGTAGAAGCATTCCAATGGCTATACCTTTCATATTTAGCAGCAATTAAGGAGCAAAACGGTGCAGCGATGAGCCTTGGTCGCGTATCAACCTTCTTAGATATTTACATTGAAAGAGATTTAGCAGAAGGTGTATTAACTGAAGCAGAAGTACAAGAAATCGTTGACCACTTTATCATGAAGCTTCGTCTTGTAAAATTTGCAAGAACACCAGATTACAATGACTTATTCAGCGGAGACCCTACTTGGGTTACGGAATCAATCGGGGGTATGGCTTTAGACGGCCGTCCATTAGTAACAAAGAACTCATTCCGTTTCTTACATTCATTAGATAACTTAGGACCAGCTCCAGAGCCAAACTTAACCGTTCTTTGGTCTTCAAAGCTTCCTGAGAACTTCAGAAAATATTGTGCAAATATGTCAATTAAAACAAGCTCAATCCAATATGAAAACGATGATATCATGAGCCCTGAATACGGCGATGATTACGGAATTGCTTGTTGCGTATCAGCGATGGAGATTGGTAAGCAAATGCAGTTCTTCGGCGCTCGCGCTAACTTAGCTAAAGCCCTTCTTTATGCGATTAACGGTGGTATGGATGAAAAGCTAAAAATTCAAGTTTCACCAAAATATCAACCAATTACATCAGAATACCTTGATTACAATGAAGTAATGGAACGTTTTGACATCGTAATGGAATGGTTAGCAGGACTTTACATCAATACACTTAACGTAATTCATTATATGCATGACAAATATAGCTATGAGCGCATTGAAATGGCGCTTCACGACACGAAAATTCTTCGTACTATGGCAACTGGTATTGCTGGCCTAAGTGTTGTAGCCGATTCATTAAGCGCAATCAAACATGCTAAAGTAAAAGTAATTCGTGACGAAAATGGAATTGCAGTTGATTTCGAAACAGAAGGCGATTTCCCTAAATACGGAAATAACGATGACGCAGTTGACAGCATTGCAGTAGAGATTGTTGAGACCTTTATGAAGAAGTTACGTAAGCATCCTACTTACCGTGATTCAATGCATACTTTATCAATCTTAACGATTACTTCTAACGTAGTATACGGTAAGAAAACGGGTAACACACCAGACGGACGTCGTGCTGGCGAACCATTCGCACCAGGAGCAAACCCTATGCACGGCCGTGATACAAAAGGAACGCTTGCTTCCCTTACTTCTGTTGCAAAAATTCCTTACAACTTTGCTTTAGACGGAATTTCTAATACTTTCTCTATCGTACCAAAAGCTCTTGGTAAAGAAGATGGCGAACGTGTAAACAACCTAGTTTCCATTTTAGATGGATATACACAAAAACATGGTCATCACTTAAATGTTAACGTATTTAACCGTGAAACATTAATCGATGCAATGGAGCATCCAGAATTATATCCACAGTTAACCATTCGTGTATCTGGTTATGCTGTAAACTTCATTAAATTAACAAAAGAACAACAATTAGACGTTATTAACAGAACGTTCCACGAAACAATGTAGTAAATATAAGCAAACTAAGAATGGAACCTTCCCTTCCCTCTGAAGCGGAAGGTTCGTTTTTAACTGAAGGGAGAGCTCATTATGCTCGGAAACATTCATTCAATTGAAACATTTGGTACTGTCGATGGCCCAGGAATTCGATATGTAATTTTTACGCAAGGCTGTCTCTTGCGTTGTCAATTTTGCCATAATGCGGATACATGGGAAATAGGTACTGGTAAGCAAATGTCTGTTTCTGAAATCATGAATGATCTACGCTCCTATTTACCGTTTATACAAGCTTCAGGTGGAGGAATTACTGTAAGTGGCGGTGAACCACTTTTGCAGATACCATTCCTTCTCGAGTTATTTAAAGCGTGTAAACAGCAAGGAATTCACACAACGATTGATTCGTCAGGCGGATGCTATTCTACTTCCCCGCAATTCCAGGAACAATTAAAGGAATTAATGAGCTACACTGATTTAATCTTACTGGATTTAAAGCACATTAATCGTAAGAAACATATTAAATTAACTGGTATGGCGAATGATCACATCTTGGAGTTTGCTAAGTTTCTATCTCAACATCAAATTCCGGTTTGGATCCGCCACGTATTAGTACCTGGAGTAACTGACGATGTTGAGGATTTAAGGCAAATGGGCGAGTTTATTGCAACCTTAAAAAATGTAGCTAAGGTAGAAATCCTGCCTTATCACAAACTCGGTGTTTATAAGTGGGAGGCACTTGGTTTGGAATATCCGCTTAAGGACGTAGAACCACCTAGTGACGAAAAAGTATCAGAAGCTTATCAATTACTCACTGAGCAAATGGTAAAAATCTAAACTTTTTTACAGTGCTTCTTCTATCGAGGAAGCATTTTTTTTGAAACTTTTTCTTCGTTTATTCGTATTACAGTTGGCTTCCTTCAATTTACCATTGCTCTTCTGTCTGTAATTCTATATACTCAATACATTCGTAGTAAAGAAGGTGAGAATAATGCTTGAATATCTGTTGGATTTTACCAATACGTACGCTCTATATTCAATTTATGTCGGGCTTGTTCTTGGCCTTTTATTAAAATTGTGGTTTGATTGGTCTGTTAAGGAAACATCCATCGATTTACTCGCTAGAAAAATACAGGTAAAGTTAACTACTCATGATATCATGATCCAAAGAAAAAGCCGTGTTTTACCGAATCGGCTGTTAATTTGGATGATAAAATATATTCGTAATAAAACCGGAACTGGTGATGATTCGGAAGCAACACTGATTTCCTTCCAAAGCTAGAAATTAATATTTTTTAGGAGGAAATCATGAAAGCTTATAAAACATCATTATTTTTTATTATTATTGGGTTAATCACATTATTATCAGGCTGTTCACAAGCAACTACACAAAATAGTGACAGTTGGTTTAATCACTTTTTAGTACAACCATTTACATCTGCAATAACCTTTTTGGCAGACCTTTTTCAAGGAAGCTACGGTATTGCGATTATCTTAATTACTTTTATTTTACGTTTAGTATTAATGCCACTTATGTTGCGACAATATAAGAATCAAGCAGCGATGAAGGAAAAAATGGAGGCTTTAAAGCCTGAAATGACGGAGATTCAGGCTAAACTTAAAGCAACAAAAGATAAAAAGGAGCAACAAAAGCTTCAACAAGATATGATGGGGTTATATCAAAAGCATGGTGTTAATCCACTGGCGATGGGCTGTTTACCGATGCTGATTCAAATGCCAATTATCATGGGTTTATATTATGCCATTAGAGGCTCAAAAGAAATTGCTACCCACTCCTTCCTTTGGTTTAATCTTGGTTCTTCTGATCTTGTGATTACAGCTATTGCTGGTGTGATTTACTATTTTCAATTTAAGGTATCACAATCAAATCTTCCAACTGAACAGCAGCAGCAAATGAAAATGATGGGACTTATCTCCCCTATCATGATCGTCTTTATGTCACTAAATGCCCCTGCTGCACTTCCATTATACTGGACAATCGGCGGTTTCTTCCTTATTCTGCAAACGATGTTAGCTCGGAAATTATACCAACAACCGTCCACTACAAAGACAGCTTCAGTTGAGAAATAAAAGAAATGCCAGCCTAATCTCAGGCTGGCATTTTGTTATGCATCTTTAAAATACTCTTTATAATATCCGCCAACTTTACCAGAGTTGTCGAGGATAAAATAAAATTCCTCAGTCTCATTTTTAACTGCATAGGTTTGTCCCACAGTTAATACTTGGTTAACAACGTATTTTTTTGCATTTGTATGGACGCAAATTACTTGTTTAATTGAATCACGATCATGCCATGTATGTTGAATCAAAATTTGCCACTCCTTTATTTAGCTCATCTTCAATCATTATAAGGAATAGACATTTCATTCCGCAACTACTTATTAACTATTTGATGGAATTAATGTCCACTTTTTAATAATTGAACATTTTGAAAATTGTCACAAAAATTAATATAAATGAAATATAATTTTGGGTTTTCAAAACATGAAAAAACATTTACAATAAATTAAAACTTAATATTATTTCCTTAAAACCGAGGAGGCATGCAAGTGAAAATTATGAGTAATGAGCAGTTAATCGTCTCGTATCGTGATGCATTAAAGTCGGATAAGGATAAGGATTGGATTAAAGTTTTAAAGGATGAAATTCAACGTCGTGGTTTAAGACCATTTAAAAAAGGATAATATCAAAACACCGCTGTAAATTATTACAGCGGTGTTTATTTTGTAAAACAAGTAAATGGTTTATGGTAAATCAATAAAAGTTAAATCATTTGTGGATTGTGGATGCATTCGCTTCTCATGAAGTGTCATACCGACTATTTCCATCGTTTCAATTTGCAGCTTTGATTCACCTGTTAATAAACAATGCTGAAATCTTTCTCCAGACAAGAAAACATCTATCCCATCCTCATTTAGAAATGCGATATTTTCCTCATTATTTGAAACGCGATGTGAACTGTGTCTTAGTTCATGCATTCTAATACTTCCTTCCTCCATAATTCTTCTATATATTCATTATATACCAAATTTTCTGTAAATAAATATGTCGAATTTTCAAACTATGCCTTTTGGACATATTTATGCTGCTTCGATATTTTTCTTCCATGGATAAAATAATACATGAATATCCCCGAAACAATGATCAGCGAACTAAACTGATAAATATGCCCTAGACTAATATGACTCATAGCCGCACCTATCACATATGAGCCAACCCCTATCCCAAAGTCAAATACCGATAAATAGGTTGCCGTTGCCGTCCCCCGTCTAGTAGGTGCAGCATATTGTACGGCAATTGTTTGAAAGCTCGGCGAGGCTGTTCCCCAGCCTAAACCAATAAGTGCTGCTGCAAACATAAATATGTGCGAAGAATTCACGATTCCCAGCACGTACATCCCCGCAGCAAAACATAATAGTGCCGGATAGATAATCCAATTTTCCCCATATAAATCAAAAATCCTACCCGTAAATGGCCGTGATAGGAGCAATACAACAGCATAAACAACAAAAAAGTAGCTAGACACCTCAATTAGTCCTATCTCATTGGCATATACTGACACAAATGAAAGAATAGAAGCATAAACGAGGCCAAGCAAGCCTCCAAGTAAGGAAATAGGGAGCGCTGAAGGTTCAAATAAGTCCTTCCACTGAAACGTTATGTTCGCTTGTTGCGTTGTTAATTCAGGTAGTTTCACACCTAAACCCAATAATAAAGCCAACAACGCAGCGAAGATACAAATCGAAAATAATATCGTCGTACTCCACTGATTGATTGCTGTAATCCCGATAAACGGACCAACCACCATCGCAATCGTCGTCGAGAGAACAAAATAACCCATTCCCTCTCCCCTTCTTGAATTTGGTAGTAAATCAGCAACAATAGCCCCTGTCGCCGTCGTGCTCATCCCAAATCCGATTCCATGGATAAGGCGGATGACTAATAAACCTATAATAGAGTCAGGTCCAAAATAGAAAAAGGTTGGCAGCGCAAAAAAGCATAAAGCGACAACCAAGATTATTTTTTTACCAAAGCGCTCAAGCCAATAACCGGCAAATGGGCGGATGATAATGGCGGATATTAAAAATACCGAAGTTAACAATCCCGCCTCTGTATTTTCACTTTGCAAATGATCGATTGCATACACCGGTAAAGTAACCAACAAAATGTAAAACGCTAAAAATAGAAAAAAATTAGCAATCGAGATAAGCAAAAAATCCTTTGTCCATAAGGAAGATGTATTCATTGAAAAAACCTCTTTTCTAAAGCTCGCGCAACCACTTTGCGATTAACGCTGAAAGTTCCTGTCTAGCTGATTCTGGTAATGATTGAATGAGGGTGTCATCCATTTTTGTTACCGCCTTTTCCCATAACGGAAACGATTCAAGTGCTTTTGGAGTTAAAGTAATATACTTCTTTCGTCGGTCGGTTCTATTCTCGTAAGCCACATATCCTTGATCTGTTAGTCGCTTGATGGTTCGGGTCATTGGAGGTGCCTCAACACTCAAATAGTCGCATAACTCCTTTTGCGTCAATGTCCCTTTTTCTTTTAGCACAAAAAGAACTGACCACTGTGCTCCATAAATGCCATAAGGCAATAATGCTTCGTTTAATCGCTTCGTTAATTTTCTTGATAATTGATGGATTTGATGAAATAAATGCTTATCCAAAGCAACATCCTCCTAATTACTTACCCAGGTAACTATTTTACGAAAAAAAGTAACTATTTCTTGGAATCGAAATAGTTACTTAGGTAAGTATATTCCTTTTTCACAGGTTTTGTCAAAAAAAGTTTTTACAAAATCATATGGCTCTCACTTAATCCATTTTTTTCGGGTACGCAGTAATACAAATGTCGCTTCCAATTTGTTCTATCGAGTGAAATTCAAGATTCACTGCTTCATCCATCGACTCTCGATCGCTTCCTGCAAATGGAGTTTTTGAATTTCGCCCTCCTAATAGCTTTGGTGCAACATAAACTAAATATTTATCAATGAGGTTTTCCTTAAGGAAAGCACCATTTAGTTCACTTCCACCCTCTAGTAAAAGTTCAGTAATGCCTCTTTCAAATAACTTCTGCAACACAACAAACAGATCAAGTCCTGTTTCATTTAATGGAGCTGAAATGACTTCTACTCCCAATGCATTTAAGTTACTTATTTTTTCAAGGTCCACATTTTGTCCAGTCACAATCCACGTTTTCACTTCGTCAGATACCTTAACAATTTTGGCATCCAAAGGAGTTCTCAAGTTCGAATCTAAGATAATCCGAATCGGATTTTCACCTCCACCTTCAGGTAATCTGGTCGTTAATTCTGGATCATCCAAAAGAACCGTACCGATCCCGACCATGATTCCATCAACTTGATTTCGAAGTCGATGAACAGTTTCTCTTGCTTTATCTCCAGTAATCCATTTGGAATGTCCGTTATAGGTTGCCAGTTTTCCATCCAATGTCATTGCCACCTTGGAAATCACAAAGGGACGAGCTGTAATCATATTATGGATAAAGCGCTCGTTTAAAAGGCGAGCTTCTGTTTCGAGAATTCCGACCTCAACCTCTATTCCAGCTTCCTTAATCAAGTTAATTCCTCTTCCAGCAACAAGTGGGTTTGGATCCTCCATCGCCACAACCACTCGCTTGACTCCAGAATTTTTCACCAATTCTGCACAAGGAGGAGTCTTACCATAATGTGAACATGGCTCTAAAGTAACATAAAGAGTTGCATCTTTAGCGTGATCACCAGCCATACGAAATGCATGAACCTCAGCATGGGGTTCACCTGCCTTTCGATGTAGTCCGGAACCCACTATCATCCCATCTTTGACAATAACTGCTCCAACTAATGGGTTCGGATTCGTCTTCCCCCTCGCCGTCTCTGCAAGCTCAAGCGCAATCTTCATATAATATTGATCTGTTTTCATTTCATATACTCCTTAAATGATAATTAGTGTTTTTTATTAACTGACTTTTATCTACTTGTATTGACCATAAAATAGTAACTAAATAGCGTCAAGTTTGAAGGCCACATCTATAACATGCCCAAAATTGATTTTGCAGAATATTTTTATAAACTAATTGACTATTACCATGTTGTATAGTAAATTTAAAAAAATAAAATAAATAATTTCTTATCAAGAGAGGTTGAGGGTATGGCCCGATGACACCTCAGCAACCATCAATGTCTTTTTCATTGATAAGGTGCTAAGTCCTGCAAGTTTGTTAAACTTGAAAGATAAGAAGAATGGCTCATTGACCTTACTACATTAAGTCTTCTTCTTATAAGAAGGCTTTTTTATTTTTTCTAAACAAAGAGGAGTGACGGCATGTATAAAATCGACACCTTATTAGCACAAATCGGAAACCGCAGTGAACAAGTAACAGGTACCGTTAATCCCCCTGTATATTTTTCAACTGCTTATAGACATGAAGGAATTGGACAATCGACTGGATTTGATTACATCAGAACCGGAAATCCAACTAGAAAAATACTAGAACAAGCAATCGCTGATTTAGAACACGGCGATCAAGGCTTCGCCTGTAGCTCCGGAATGGCCGCCATCTTTACGATACTTTCAATCTTTGAATCAGGAGATGAGTGGATCGTCTCAAAGGACCTTTACGGTGGAACCTATCGCTTACTTGAACGTGGTTTTAAAAAATGGGGGTTAACAAGTCATTATGTAAATACAGCAGATCCTGAAGACCTAATTCCTTTCATCAATTCAAAAACAAAAGCCATTTTTATCGAAACTCCAACAAATCCATTAATGGAACAAACAGATATTAGTGCAGTTGCTCAGATTGCCAAAGAGCATAACATACTTTTAATAGTAGATAACACCTTTTACACACCAGTACTGCAAAAACCAATTCTACTTGGAGCAGATATCGTTATCCACAGTGGAACTAAATATTTGGGCGGTCATAACGATGTACTTGCCGGACTGATTGTTGGCAAGGGCAAAGAACTTTGCGAGAGCCTTGCATTATACCATAATGCTGCTGGTGCAGTATTAAGCCCGTTTGACTCGTGGTTGTTAATCCGCGGCATGAAGACTTTGTCCTTAAGAATGGAACGTCATGAAAAAAATGCCAAAGCTGTTGTGAACTATCTAAGTTCTCACGATGACGTGATTGATGTTCTATATCCAGGACAGGGTGGAATGATTTCCTTCAGAATTAAAGATGAGAAATGGGTAAATCCATTTTTACAAAATATGAAGCTTATTTCTTTTGCTGAGAGCTTAGGTGGAGTAGAGAGTTTCATTACTTATCCTTGGACACAAACGCATGCAGATATCCCTGAAGAGATTCGTTTAGAAACTGGCGTATGCAACAGATTGCTACGTTTCTCAGTTGGGTTAGAGGATGCCGAGGATATTATCAATGATTTGCAACATGCATTAACAAATGCTAAAAAGGAGATAGAACGATAATGAGCCAAAATTATACTTTCGAAACGAAACTACTTCATAATAGCCATAAAATTGATCCTACTACAGGTGCGGTAAGTGTACCTATACAACATGCATCTACCTTCCATCAATTTGATGTCGATCAATTTGGGAAATATGATTACGCTCGAAGTCTTAATCCAACACGCGAAGCTCTTGAAGACGTTATTGCAGAATTAGAAGGTGGAGTTAAAGGTTTTGCTTTTTCTTCAGGAATGGCAGCTATTTCTACCGCATTCTTGCTTCTTTCACAAAATGATCATGTCGTTATTACTGAAGATGTATACGGTGGTACGTTCCGAATGGTCACTGAAGTACTAACAAGGCTTGGCATAAAACATACCTTTGTTGATATGACTGATTTAAAAAAGGTTGAGGCTGCTATTCAACCGAATACGAAATTATTTTATGTTGAAACCCCTTCAAATCCTTTATTGAAGGTAACAGACATACGAGCAATTAGCGATTTAGCAAAAAAATCTGGAGCTCTCACCTTTGTTGACAACACCTTCCTTACCCCTGCTTATCAAAGACCGCTTGAATTGGGTGCCGACGTTGTATTACATAGCGCTACAAAATTCTTATCTGGACATAGCGATGTTATAGCTGGACTAGCAGTTGTTAAAGATGAAGAATTAGCTAAACGCTTGGGCTTCTTGCAAAATTCATTTGGCGCCGTCTTAGGGGTTCAGGATGCCTGGTTGGTTCTACGAGGACTAAAAACTCTCCATGTTCGCCTACAACACTCGGCATTAGCAGCACAAAAAATTGCAGAATTTTTAGCCAATCAGGACTGGATTGAAAAAGTGTATTATCCAGGTTTAGAAGATCATCCACAATACGAATTGCAAACAAAACAGGCATCAAGTCCAGGAGCAGTTTTATCATTTGAAATTAAAAATGAAGCATTATTCCGTAAATTTATTGAGAATGTTAAAATACCAGTTTTTGCAGTAAGTCTTGGTGCAGTAGAATCCATTCTCTCTTACCCGGCAAAAATGTCACATGCAGCAATGCCTGAGTCAGAACGCCTACAAAGAGGAATTAGTAATCAATTATTGCGCCTTTCTGTTGGACTAGAAAATCCTGATGATCTTATTGCTGATTTTACCCAAGCAATAAATAATCGTTCAAACAAACCTTTAGAGGTGTAAACCATGAGTTTTTTATCAAAGTTAGAAAATCAAATCCTAATCGGTGATGGTGCAATGGGGACGCTTCTGTTTTCATATGGAAAAGACAGCTGTCTCGAGGAATTAAATCTATCTAATCCTGAGCAAATTCATTCGATTCATCGTGCTTATCTCAATGCCGGTGCCGATATCATTCAAACCAATACATATGCAGCTAATCATTTAAAATTAGCACGATATGGACTTGAAGATTCCGTTAAAGAAATCAACAGTGCCGCTGTTCAAATCGCTAAAAAAGCGGCTCAGGGTAATTCCTATGTTATTGGAACAATCGGTGGTAATCGCGGGATTAAACCGAAGAGCATCAATTTGGAGGAAATTACAGCTAGCTTTCGTGAACAGTTATTTGCCTTACTCGTTGAGGGTGTGGACGGAATCATTTTGGAAACCTACTACGACCTAGAAGAGATGGAGGCTGTCTTAGCGATTGCCAGACGCGATACAGAACTTCCAATTATCGCCCAGCTATCAATGCAGGAAGTTGGGTTCATGCAAGACCATACGCCAATTGCCGAGGCACTGTTACGTCTTGAAAATTTAGGTGCTGACATTGTCGGTCTTAATTGTCGGCTTGGCCCACATCATATGTTAAAAGCATTGGAGCAAGTACCGCTTCCAAAGCATTCTTTTTTATCTGCTTACCCTAATGCAAGCTTACCTACCTTCACCGATGGTGAGTTCCATTATGAAGGAAATGCTGATTATTTTCGAAATTCAGCAATGGCTTTTCGTGATCAAGGTGTACGTCTCCTTGGTGGCTGTTGTGGTACGACACCGGATCATATTCGGGCATTTGCAGAAGAACTGCGCAATGTTCAACCAATTACCGAAAAGGTTTTAAAGGAAGATCCTGCGAAAATCGTTGTAAAAGTAGTTGAGACTAAACGTGATATTCCTCCATTACATGAAATCGTTAAAGAGAGGCCTTCAATATTAGTCGAATTAGATCCACCACGTAAATTGGATACGACTAAGTTTTTCGAAGGAGCAAAAGCGTTAAAAGAAATTGGTATTGATGCAGTCACCCTTGCGGACAATTCGCTAGCATCTCCACGAATTTCAAATTCAGCAATTGGTCATCTCGTGAAAACACAATTAGGTCTTAGGCCTCTAATCCACATCACTTGCCGAGACCGTAATATAATTGGTCTACAATCACATTTAATGGGACTGGCTACACTTGGTTTAAACGATGTTTTGGCGATTACAGGTGACCCTGCCAGAGTAGGTGATTTCCCTGGTGCATCATCAGTATATGATGTGTCTTCATTTGAATTGATATCAATGATTAAACAGCTTAATGAAGGATTATCTGTTTCCGGAAAAGATCTCGGTCAAAAAACATCTTTTTCTGTCGCCTCTGCCTTTAACCCAAATGTGCGCTCCTTAGAAAAAGCTGTTGTTCGAATGGAGAAGAAAATTGCCCATGGTGCAGATTATTTTATAACCCAACCTGTATTTTCTGAGGAGAAACTTATCGAGGTATATGAAGCTACTCGTCATATAGAGGCTCCGATTTATATTGGATTAATGCCGTTGACGAGCTATAAAAATATGGAATTTTTACATCATGAAGTTCCAGGTATTAAAATCTCTGATACAATTCGGGAATCAATAGCAAGATATAAAGATAACCCAGTTCTAGCAGCTCAAGAAGGTCTAGTCATTACAAAATCATTAATCGATACAGCCTTAGAGCTTTTCAACGGCATCTATCTCATTACGCCATTTCTTCGCTATGAATTAACCGTCGAACTAGCCGACTATACTAACAAGCGAATTGCAAACTTAGCAAGGGGGAAAGAAAATGTCCAGAGCATCATTCAATGAACAGTTACAAAATCGAATCCTAATTATGGACGGCGCGATGGGAACAATGCTCCAACAGGAAAATTTAACAGCTAACGATTTTGGTGGAGAACAGTTTGAAGGCTGCAACGAAAACTTGAATCTTACTCGTCCGGATGTAATCGAAAAGATTCACCTTGATTACCTACGAGCTGGTGCTGACATCATCGAAACGAACACTTTTGGTGCAACCAGTATTGTTCTTGATGAATATCAACTTGGATCAAAAGCATACGAAATTAACAAAATAGCCGCACAAATTGCCCGACGTGCAGTTGATTCCATTACGAACACAGAAAAGCCGAGGTTCGTTGCCGGTTCAATGGGACCAACAACTAAAACTTTAAGCGTTACAGGTGGAACAACGTTTGATACCCTTGCTGATTCATACGAGGAACAAGCTATCGGTTTAATTGACGGCGATGTAGACGTTCTTTTACTTGAAACAAGCCAAGATTTACTAAATGTAAAAGCAGGATTTGTTGGAATTGAACGTGCTTTTGCCAAAACAGGCAAGAAATTACCACTTATCATTTCCGGTACCATCGAGCCAATGGGTACCACTTTAGCTGGCCAATCGATTGATGCCTTTTATATTTCAGTCCAACATATGAATCCTGTTGCTGTCGGACTTAACTGTGCGACTGGACCTGAATTTATGCAAGACCATATTCGTTCATTATCAGGCCTTGCTTCAACTTCTGTCATCTGTTATCCAAATGCTGGATTGCCAGATGAAGAGGGTCATTATCATGAAACACCTGAAATTTTGGCGAAAAAACTTGCAGGTTTTGCTCAGGAAGGTTGGTTGAACATCGTTGGCGGCTGTTGCGGAACAACTCCGGCTCATATCAAGGCGATAGCTGAAACAATGAAAGATTATCAACCGCGTCACCCTGAAGAAAATTCAACCCACATGGTCTCCGGTATTGAACCATTTGTTTATGATGATCCAACCCTTCGACCAATCATGGTCGGTGAGCGAACGAATGTTATCGGCTCTCGTAAATTCAAACGGTTAATCAGTGAAGGCAAATTTGAAGAGGCTTCCGAGATAGCCCGTGCTCAAGTAAAAGGTGGCGCCCATGTTATTGACCTATGTCTAGCTGACCCGGACCGTGATGAACTACAGGATATGGAAAATTTCATTAAAGAGGTAGTTAAAAAAGTAAAAGTACCTCTCGTCATTGATTCTACTGACGAAAAAGTCATTGAAAAGGCGCTAACCTATTCACAAGGAAAAACAATCATTAACTCCATCAATCTTGAAGATGGCGAAGAGCGTTTTGCTGCGATCACACCCTTAGTTCATCGATTTGGCGCAGCTCTAGTTGTCGGTACAATTGATGAAATAGGTATGGGTGTAACAGCAGAACGAAAGCTTGAAATTGCAAAGAGATCATATGATTTACTTGTTAATAAATATCATATTCAACCACAGGATATCATTTTTGATCCGCTAGTGTTTCCAGTTGGAACTGGAGATGAGCAATACATTGGTTCTGCCTTGGCGACCGTTAATGGAATAAGAATGATTAAAGAAGCATTTCCAAAAAGCCAAACCATTCTTGGAATAAGTAATATTTCTTTCGGTCTCCCGGCAGTCGGCAGAGAAATATTAAATTCTGTTTTCCTTTACCACTGTACCCAAGCCGGGTTGGATTATGCGATTGTTAACACTGAAAAATTAGAGCGATTTGCTTCAATATCTAAAGATGAAGTCACTCTTGCGGAAAAGCTATTATTTGAAACAACCGAAGAAACTCTCGCTAAATTCACAGATTTTTATCGAGATAAAAAGAAAGAAGCAAAACAAACTGTACCAAACATGTCCCTAGCAGAAAGATTAGCCTACTATATCGTCGAAGGAACTAAAGAAGGCTTAATCCCGGATTTGGAACAAGCCTTAACGAAATACCCTGCCCCACTTGATATCATTAACGGACCACTAATGAATGGGATGAAGGAAGTTGGTCGTCTCTTTAATGATAATCAGTTGATTGTTGCCGAAGTGTTGCAAAGTGCGGAAGTTATGAAAACAGCCGTTGCCTATTTAGAACCATTTATGGAAACGAGTGATTCAAGTGCAACAAAAGGTAAGATTATCTTAGCGACGGTAAAAGGTGACGTTCATGATATCGGAAAGAACCTTGTTGACATCATCTTAAGCAATAATGGCTTTAAAGTAATTGATTTAGGAATTAAGGTAGCTCCAGCTGATCTCGTGGCAGCGATTAAAAAGGAACAACCAGACATTGTTGGATTATCTGGACTATTGGTAAAATCCGCTCAACAAATGGTACTGACTGCACATGATATGAAACAAGCTGGCATCGATATTCCGATCTTAGTAGGTGGTGCAGCTTTATCACGGAAATTTACTGATACAAAGATTTCCAACGAATACGATGGAATTGTCTTATATGCAAAAGATGCCATGAATGGATTAGACCTTGCTAATCAATTACAAAACCCTGAAGATCATGAAAAGCTAATCCAAGAACGTGAAACGAAGCGTCAAATGGCTGCGCAACTTGCAAGTAATAGCGTTGTTGCTACAAGCAGTGTGGCAACTGCTGTGAAAGTTGCCCCTACAGTTCGTACAGACGTACCTGTATTTGTTCCGATGGATACAGAGCGTCACATTGTCAAAAGCTATACGTTGGCCCATGTTGAGCCATATATCAATAAACAAATGTTGATTGGCCATCATCTTGGAGTTAAAGGAAATGTTGAAAAGCTTCTTGCTAACGGTGATGAAAAAGCAATAAAAATTAATGATATGATTAACCAGTTGGTGCAAGATGCGAAAAACAACAATTGGATTCAGCCACAAGCTGTTTATCAATTCTTCCCTGCTCAAAGTGATGGTAATCAAGTTATTATTTATGACCCTAACAATCCAAAAACTGTAATACAAGTATTTGATTTTCCTCGTCAAAATGATGGGGCTCACCTATGTTTAAGTGATTACGTTAAATCTGTAGATAGTGGTTTAACTGATTATATTGGTTTCTTCACAGTAACAGCAGGTCCAGCGTATCGTGAAATTGCTGAACAGCTTAAAGAACAAGGTAGATTTTTAGAATCTCATGCCCTTATGGCTCTCGCCTTAGAAACCGCTGAAGGCCTGGCCGAGCTGATTCACCGTCAAATGCGTGATCGTTGGGGCTTCCCTGATCCTGTCGATTTTACGATGAAGGACCGCTTTAGTGCAAAATATCAAGGACAACGTTATTCGTTTGGATACCCAGCCTGTCCTGAGCTTGAAGATCAAACGAAGTTGTTTGGGTTAATTAAGCCTGAAGACATTGGAGTTCAGCTCACTGAGGGCTATATGATGGAACCAGAAGCCTCAGTCTCAGCCATGGTATTTGCGCATCCTGATGCCCGCTATTTTACCGTGTTAAGAAATGACTAATTTTTCTTTTGCAAAAACAATTTGCCTTTGCTAGCCGACTGAGTAAACTTGTGCATATTTGCAAACAATACACTTTGACTAACTAGCGACTTGCAAAGGAGTGTTAAATATGAACAAGAAGCAACCACAAGACTCTACCAAACTTGCCGGTAGACTATACGATGTCACCGATTATCAAAAACCAGATTCGCTATCACAAGGACTTGCAACTACACATGAGCAAGCTAGTGATGCCTACATGGAAGGTGAAATCAAACAAGAAAGCAATCATGATCATGATAAAAACACCGTTATTCCCTACAAAGGAAATTAACAATAAAAGACTCGCCTAGGCGAGTCTTTTATTGTTTCGCTTCGTCTTTTGTATATGGTTCCTTTTCATAACCCGGTAAATCACCGAATGCAGTCATAACCCCCTCGTCATCCAACTCTTGTTCATATTTGTTATGCTGTGCATTAGGGTAAACAGTTACATTATTTCCATACATATCATTGCCAATGAAATTTTCAAACTCCTCCACATATCCGTTAGGTTCTTCAGACTCATTATAAGTATCATTATAATGATCTGTAGGGTAAGCGAAGTCAGACGGTGTCTCCGAGGTACCCCATTGCGCAACCTCCTGCCATGAATCTTCCGCATCATAGGCCACTGACTCATCTCGCCCATCAAAATCGAATTTACCAAACGGAGGCATTAGCACTCCTTCTTCAATTGGACGATTATGAGACGTATAACTATCAGGGCTATGCTGTTTACAATAAGTAGTAGTTGGGAGAGCCTTAAGTCGTTCGATTGGAATTTCCACACCACAAACTTGGCAAATACCGTATGTTCCTTGATCAATTGCCTGTAGAGCATGGTCAATATCCTGTAAATGAAACTGCTCATGCTCTAAGAGTGCGATATCTTTTTCTCGTTCGTATAAATCAGTTCCTTCATCGGCTGGATGGTTATCAATGCTCGATAGTTCCCCCATTGATTCATGATAATGAGCACGTTCAAGTCCGAAATGATCATTTATCTCAAATTTTTCGATTAAGTCCTTTCTCTCCTCCGTTAATATCTTTTTAAATTTATTTAAATGTTCAGTTGTTAGCATGGTTGAACTCCTTTCAAAGCAGTTTTCTTGACAGAAAAAGCAGAAATTAGCGAATTTCATTCGAATCCTTTTGCTTAGTTTTCCAAAGACTTCTGCTTTCATTCTAAAGAAAGTAAACGTCTTGTACTTGTATAAATATTTAACAAATTCAGGATGATAATGATGAAGTTAAAAATTTTTCATAAGGAGTGAAGTGATGTGGTCAATGAGGAGTTTGAAAAATTTAATTCCGTTCAAAAAAAGCACCAATCAGCATATGTAAGCAATGAAACGCTAAAAAATAATGGAAGTTTGAATAAAGATGACTATAATACCCAATCAAATACGGACAAATCAATCGGTACAACTGGTAGACAATTGTAGCCTTCTAAATGGCAGGTTGATTTCCATTCCAGGTGCTACGCTTTCCGCGGGGTGGGCGGTGAGCCTCCTCGTCGCTAAAGCTCCTGCGGGGTCTCACCTGTCCCACTACTCCCTCAGGAGTCTTCGCACCTTCCACTCCAATCAACCTTGTACAAATAAAGATAAGGATATGCCACACACTTTTTTTATCTAGCTAGAGGACTTAAATTTTCCCCATTTTGGAAATTTATTTCTTAGCTCAGAAAATATTGTAAATTCAACTGATATGAGCTACTTTTAATTTGTTCACACGGAAAATGTAGTACCAATGTGCCCAATGATGCAATTTTTTTCGACAAGCAAAAAAACCAGGGAATCCCTGGTTTTATTTTTGTTGCTGTTGAAGTGTAAATACTTCATCAAGTTTCAATGCAATCTGCTTGACTGCTTCATCTTCGTCATCCGAATTTATATGGATGAACTCACCTTCATACTCCAACTGCTTATGCTCATAACGTGGATCGTAATAGTACAGGAGCAACAATCGAATAAATTCATGATAATCCTCTTGCTCAAGTGCATCATTCACAGCTGTTTTAATGCTAACATCTTTAATTCTTTTTTGAATTTTTTCAAATTTTTCTTTGACCATCGGATAGAACCATTCTTGGTCTATAAAAGGTTCAACATATTCATGATAAATTCTTTTCACCCGTGTTTCAACGGACGCTTCGACAATAAAATGGATACCACCTTTTTTGGTAATTAATAATTCTTCAGGCTGTGTCACTTTTCCGATTCGCTTACTTTCTGCCTCCACAATAATATACGGTGCACCCTCTAATTGTTTAAGCCTTGTAAAAAGCAAAGAATCAAATGTTTTTTGATTATTCCCATCAGTTTCGGATCCCATTGCCCCAAAAATTGAACCTTTATGGGCAGCTGCTCCCTCCAGGTCCAAAACAGGGTAACCCTTACCGGTTAATTTGGTTAAAATATCCGTTTTCCCTACACCGGTCATTCCATGAAGTACAACAGTTTGTGTTGGAATCAACTCTGGAATTTGTGCTAAAATATATTCCCGATATGCTCGATAGCCACCAATAATACGATGCACTGGGAAACCGGCAAAATCTAAAAAAGTAGCCAACGATTGACTGCGCATTCCACCGCGCCAGCAGAACAAAACAGGCTTACCACCAGTTTCAGCCAAATTCTTAACTCTTGTTAGTAATTCAGGTAACTTTGGTGATACGATTTCCATCGCCCGCCACTTTGCTTTTTCTGGCCCAGCATGTTTATAAATGGTCCCTACTTCTTTCCGCTCTTCATCGCTAAATAATGCGATATTAACGGCATTGGGAATCGTCGATTCATTAAATTCTTCTGGGGAACGCACGTCAATGGGGATAGCCTTTTCCATCGTTAAAAGTTGGTCAATACATATATCAATCAAGGTTAAAACCCCCATATAAAAAATCAATATACCCATTTTATCGCAAATAAAATGGTTTTTATACCAAAAAAAATTACAACTGCAAAAAAATAAATGACTTTTTTAAAGTATTTGTCCTGTTTTGCGAAAAATTTACAATGAACTATTCATAATTCACATAAATTCCACACAGCTTTTTGTGATAATAATTGATATGATAAATACAAGATTCTATTATTTGGGTGAGAAAATGATTATAGCGTTGTTCATTCACGGATGTATTGTCATCGCCCTGTTTTTTTTAATGGGCACTTTTTTCAGACATATTCATATAGAAAACAAAACTGGCCATAAATTGGTTCTAGGTTTTTTGTTAGGCATTATTGGTTCTCTACTAATTCGTTTCAACATTCCGATAGCCCAATATATTATCCTCGACCTCCGGCATGTCCCTATCATTATATCTGCTGTTTTTGGTGGTACTATTCCGACCTTTATTACAGCATTCATCATTGCTTTTTCACGAATTATTTTTTTCCCAATTAGTTACTCAACCTACGCTTCCGTTATAACTTTGATTATTATCACAATTTTTTCAGGTGTTGTAACAAAGAGGAGGTACACAGAGTTTCAGAAGGTTATAGTGATGATTGCTTTTAGTACGATTGCCAACGGGATTATGTTTTGGTTTGTTTTGCAGCACTTCGGCTATGGCCACCTTTACTTACAAAAAATCATATTTTTCTATATTCCAATGTCCTTATTAGGAGGCTTCTTAGCCTTTTACTTATTTAATTATATCACGATTACAAACCATTCCTATCAGATGCTAAAACAACAAGCAGAAATAGACTATTTAACCGGACTAAGAAACGTTCGGCAATTCCACCATTTGCTTGAACGACTTTTGGCAAAGGCAAGCGAAACGGAAGCAAAGCTAGGACTGTTGTTCATTGATATTGATCATTTTAAAAAAATCAATGATACATATGGGCACCCAGCTGGTGATGAGGTATTAAGAGGTTTTAGCCGGATTCTCATAAACTCAAATCCATTTAATCATACTGTATTTCGAAATGGTGGGGAGGAATTTTCCATCATCGTTCCTACTGCCAATGAAGCACAACTTATAAGCTTGGCTGAATCGATTCGGACCAAAATTGAATGCCATATTTTTCATTTACCAAGTGGAGAAAAAATCCATATTACAGCTTCAATCGGAATGGTCCTAAATTCGAACATCAATAATATCACTGACCTCATTTATTGCGCTGACCAAGCATTATATCATGCAAAAAATTCTGGGAGGAATCGAGTAGTCATATTTAAAGAGGAGTAGGAGGATTCTCCCCTACTCCTCTTTGGTTATTCTAAAAAGAAGCTAAAGCTGTTTTAGCTAACAAACTAATCGTTGCATCATCCATAGGAGGATTGTGCAGACCAGCTCTAACATCGCGATAATATCGCTGTAATGGACTTTTTGATGATAAACTCTTTGCTCCAACGACCCTCATCGCCAAATCAACTACTTTAATCGCATTGTTTGTAACTGAATACTTCACAGCACCTAATTCTGCCTGCATATTCATTCTAGCTTCGCTGCCGCTTTCATCCCATTTATTAGCCACACTATATAAGAAATGACGTGATTGAATGAGGAGTAGCTCTATTTCGCCAAGTTTTTGCTGTACATTAGGTAGCTCGCTTATGGTCCCTGAAATACTTGAAGGTGAATAATGCTTAGCAAAGGTTATCGCTTCATTACGGGCTGCTTGAGCAATACCTAAATAACATGCAGGAATATGAAGGAGCCATCCCGCAGCTTGTTTTTTTCCTGGAACAATTCGTTCTACGTAATTATCTTGCGAAAGTTGAACCTTATTTAATACCAAATCATGACTGGCAGTTCCTTTCATGGCAATACTATTCCAAGTTTCTTCGATTGAAACTCCTTTACTGGTTCTTGGAACTAAAAAGTTTCCCACCCCGCCATCTTCCATTGATGCGCTCACTAAAAAATAATCAAGTACAGGGGCCATCGTTGTATACGTTTTTCGTCCATTGATTTCCCATTTTCCATTTCTCTCAACAGCTGTTGTGGCGGGTTTTCCACCTCTTGTTGGGCTTCCTGTTTGCAGCTCTGTAGCAGCACTATTAATTAGTGCCCCTTTTTTAACTTCTTCACATAACTTTGCAAATGTTTGAGAAGGCCAATTGTTTTTTTCTGACAAATTTTTCATAATGCCAATATGCCAGCCAATTCCAAGTGCAGTTGCCCCATCACCTTCAGCAATTTTCGCTTGAAGCATTACCATTTCTAACAACGAAATCTCGTTTCCACCATAAGCTTTTGGAACAGTTAATGCAGAATATCCACTTTGTTTAAGTTCTTCAATATTTGAAAATGGAAAAAGTCCATCCTCATCTATTTTTGTAGCTCTTTCTTTAAATGAATCCTTTAAATGATTCATAAATTCAATGCGTTCATGATGTGTTTGTAACTGTTGAAACATCAAAGTTAACGTCTCCCCTCTTCTACCATCATTCGTTTATCACCATTATAACATTTGCCGTATTTAGACTTTTAAAAAAACAACCATCAATTAGATTGATGGCTGTTTAAAGTATCTTGAATCCGGTTAGTTTTGTTAAACTTTTACATAATTTTTTCCATTCCTCTGGGAAACATTGCAACCCTTCACTTTCATAAATCCTGCCTTGAGTCACCAATTTTACGGACCAATAAATTCCATCTAATACTAAACCTTCATCTTGATAATCTGCATCCCATTCCCATGGCTTTATACGATATAGCTCCTTTTTAAAAGTATCAACATCCCCAATCATCTGTGAATGGGATCTTCGTACACTCACATTGGGATTTTGATCCATGTGCCATTCAAAAAAGGCAAAACGATTTTTCAGGAAATCAACTTTTATCGTCAGAGCCGGCTCAGATGCACCTCCAATATGGACGTTTAAATACTGAATATCCTTATCTGGATCGATAAAGACTACATCATTTTGTACTTTAAATAATTCTTTTTTCCTATTGATAGCTGATTTCACTTGTGAAGGCTGAACGAATTTTTCCTCCAAATGGATTGTTTGCTGATTCATTTCCTGGCAGATGGAAGGAATCGACGTTGGACCATTTTTTTGTAAAATGTCCAGGATCATTTCATAAATATACATAATGACCATATCCCCCCACTTATTAATTTCACAACTTCTCTTCATTGTTGATAGTTTTTTTCGTAATTATTGATGTTCTTTATAGTCATTATAACGCTTTACTAGACATCCTTCTGTAACAAAATGCACGAGTTAACCGCTTATTTTTTCCATTTCGTCTCCTTTTGACGTTTTTCAAAAAAATTGTCGGTTCATGCGCTTTCCCAAGAAATATTTTTATTGATCTATACAAAAAAGGAACTCATTTGAGTCCCTTTTGTTTATTTCGTAGTGACCGTTTTTGACGATTGAATTAAGGTCTCGATGCCCTGATGATCATTTTTGGCAAACAAATCAACGATTTTACTACCGACGATAACTCCGTCGCAATATTGGCTTACTTCCTTTACGTGCTCCGGTGATGAAATTCCAAAGCCGGCCAATACTGGGATTGAACTGAGTTGTTTTACTTGTTGCAGGAAGTGTCCCAGTTTCTCATCAAAACCACTGCGTGCTCCAGTAATGCCTGTAACCGTAACAGCATATAAAAATCCTCTTCCTCTTTCAGAAATTGCTGTTAATCTTTCAAGTGAACTTGTTAGGGTAACTAATCTTATTAAATCAATGTCAACCCGTTCCAGTAATGGATCAATTATTTCCTCTTCTTCAATCGGTAAATCCGGGATAATACAACCATCAATACCAGCTTCATTCGCAAGATTTACAAATTCATCTACCCCGAGTGCAATAATTGGGTTCATGTAGGTCATAATTATTAATGGAATTTGAACTTTCGGTCTAATCTGACCAACAGCATTTAATATGTCCCTAAGAGATGTTCCACGCTCCAATGCGCGAATCCCTGCTTGTTGAATCGTTGGACCATCAGCAACTGGATCTGAAAATGGAATGCCAATTTCTATTGCAGTCGCACCACATTTCTCAAGAAATACAATCCGTTCTCCTAGCACTTCAAGTCCCCCGTCACCAGCCATAATATATGGTACGAAAGCTTTTTCTTTTTTTTCCTTTAAACTCATAAACGCTTGTCGAATTCGACTCATTGTCATTCTCCCCCTAATCTAGCCCTTACTGTATGAACGTCCTTATCTCCTCGACCAGATAAACAAATCACTAAAGTTTCTGTTTGTTCCATTTTTGGTGCAAGCTTTAAAGCATAAGCAACCGCATGTGAACTTTCAAGTGCCGGAATGATCCCTTCTAATTTTGATAATAACTGAAGTGCTTCCAAAGCTTCGTCATCGGTAATAGAATCATATTGAACCCTTCCAATATCCTTTAAATAGCTATGCTCAGGTCCAACACCTGGGTAATCTAAACCAGCAGAAATTGAATGTGCTTCTTGAACTTGCCCATTTTGATCCTGAAGTAAATACATAAATGCGCCATGCAAAACACCTGGTGTTCCTTTAGTTAATGATGCAGCATGGCGGTCCGTATCTACGCCAAGACCAGCTGCTTCCACACCGTATAATTTCACGTCGAGGTCATTAATAAAAGGGTAAAACATGCCCATTGAATTACTACCTCCGCCTATACAGGCAACAACTGCATCTGGGAGCTTACCTTCCTTCGCAAGATGCTGTGTTTTTGTTTCCGAACCAATAACGCTTTGGAAATCACGAACAATCATTGGAAACGGATGAGGTCCCGTAACCGAGCCTAATATATAATGGGTGTCTTCAACATGAGAAACCCAATAGCGGAGTGCTTCATTTACAGCATCCTTTAATGTAGCACTTCCTGACTCAACACTTACAACTTTTGCCCCTAAAAGCTCCATCCGAAATACATTCAGTTGTTGGCGCTTTATATCTTCGCTACCCATAAAAATAACACAATCCAAATCTAGTAATGCACAAGCAGTTGCCGTTGCCACACCGTGCTGTCCCGCACCAGTCTCTGCAACAATTTTTCTCTTTCCCATTCTAACTGCAAGTAAAGCCTGACCAA
The DNA here is from genome assembly GCF_012843265.1 of Bacillus sp. DNRA2. Taxonomy (GTDB): domain Bacteria; phylum Bacillota; class Bacilli; order Bacillales; family Cytobacillaceae; genus Bacillus_BU. The sequence continues at coordinate 153,441 of NZ_JABAIT010000005.1, forward strand.
TCGCATTATTAATTTTGTGGGCGCCCGTATGATTTAAATCTTCTCGTTTTAAGTATATCTTTGCGCCATTACAGTACTTTGTGAGGTTTTTCGCAAAGTATAGGGGCGTTTCCCGCCCAACATAATCTGTTAATAAATATTGCAATTCTTCTGTGAAGGTTGGGTCACTAATTGCTTTTTGATATTCAACATCAAGTTCGTTAATTGCCTTCATGAGTGTTTCTGGAATATATTTTCCACCGTACTTGCCAAAATGTCCTTTTTCATCCGGTAGTGTGTAAGTAGTCATAACTGACTCTCCTTTTAATGATTATTTTTCTTGGCTTTTTCAATAAATGCTTTGATTTTTGCTACATCTTTTTTGCCATCCGTTTCGACACCGGAGCTAACATCGACCATGTCTGGACATGCAATGGCAATTGCCTGTTCCACATTGTCGATTGCTAAACCGCCGGCAAGAATAATTTTCTTATCTGTAAATTGACGCCCAGATAACAATTCCCAATTAAAGCTGGTGCCATTCCCACCGCGATATTTCCCTGATGGGCTATCTAGTAAAAACCATTGATTTGAATAGTCAGCTAGCTGTTCAAAATCCTCTCCGTCGTTAATACTTAATGCTTTAACCACTGGCACAGAAAATGACTCACAAAATTCAGGTGTTTCATCACCGTGGAACTGAATCATGGTCAAATTTGCCTCAGCAATGATTTCGTCAATCATTTCCTTTCTCTCATTGACAAATACACCGATTTTCTCAACATATTCAGGAAGTTGATCGATGATTTCTCTTGCAGCAGCAGGAGAAATTTTTCGTTTACTTTCAGCAAACACAAACCCAAGCGCATCAGCTCCGCATTCAACTGCCTGTAATGCTGTAAACACATCGGTAATCCCACAAATTTTCACCTTCATCATTAACGCACCGTCCGTACTGGTTGTTTCAGCTGTTTAAAAGTATCTTGTAAATTTGGTGCCATCATAAATGTTTCCCCAACTAAAATCCCACGTGCTCCAGCTGATTGGACACGAATAACGTCACTTACTGTTTTAATACCACTTTCACTTATCAATGAAGCACCAGTTTGGAGAACAAGTGGCGCTAACTGCTCTGTTGCTGCGAGATTTACTTCAAAGGTTTTTAAATTACGATTATTGATTCCCATTAACTGAGCATTTGCAGCATTTGCTTTTTCAAAATCTTCCTCGTCATGAATTTCAACCAATACCTCCAAATTCTTTTCATTGGCGTATTGGTATAGTTCAATCAGCTTTGATTTTTCCATCGCTGCAGCAATTAACAGCACAATATCCGCACCAGCCTTGTAGGCAGTGTCTATTTGAATTGGATCAATAACAAAGTCTTTGCATAAAATCGGAAGGTCCACAACGGAACGGACTGCTTGTAAGTCAGCAAAAGATCCCTTAAAAAAGCTGGAGTCAGTTAATACAGATATTGCATCAGCACCAAATTGCTCATAGCTTTGAGCTTGTTCTTGTGGATTCAAATTCGGATTGATATCTCCCTTTGACGGTGATGCCCGTTTAAATTCGGCAATGATTTTCATTTCATTCGCTTCACGGATTTTTTCTATAAAAGATCGTTTTTTTCGAGGGCTATGCTCCTCAAACTTTAAATTGGCTAAATCAGCAAGTTCTGTTCTTTTTACGTCTAATATTCGATTCAAAATTGTACTCATCTATATCACCTCTTGTTGATACCGCTGGCTGAACTCGATTAATTGTTCAAGCTTTGCTAATGCCGCTCCGGAATCAATACTTTCTTTTGCTAATGCAATACCTTGTTCAACTGATTCAGCTTTCTGGGCAGTGAAAATTCCAAGCCCTGCATTCAACAACACCGTATCACGTCTTGCCCCTTTTTCACCATTCAAAATACTTAAAAGAATATCAGCATTTTCTTTAGCATCGCCACCGACAATATCTTTGTTGGTATAGGTGCCTAATCCAACTTCTTCGGGATGAAGAATTCTCTTCGTTATCTCGCTATTATTTACAATGACTAAATGATTCTCACCTTGTAAGGAGGCTTCATCCATATGACCGGCTCCGTTTAAAACTACGGCCCGTTTCCGGCCAAGTCTTAATAATACCTCCCCAAACATTTCTAACAAATCGCGACGGTATATACCTAAGAGTTGATAATCGAGATTTACTGGATTAGTCAACGGACCAATTAAATTAAATATCGTTGGAATACGTAAATCCCTACGGACCTTCATGATTCTTTTTACTTTTGGATGAACAAATGGCGCAAATAGGAAGGTAATCCCTACAGTCTGAAGTATTTCTTGTGCTGCTTCAGTCGGAAGATTAAAGTTGACGCCTAAATGCTCCAGTACATCTGCACTACCAGTTTTACTGGAAATGCTTCGATTACCATGCTTTGCAACGGTCAATCCTGCACCGGCCATAACAAAAGCAGAAGTTGTACTGATGTTGAAACTTTTCGATCCGTCTCCACCTGTACCACAGTTATCAATTACTTTTGAAATTTCTTCCGTAAATGGCATCGCAAAGCGGCGCATGACTTTAACAAGTCCTAAAATTTCATCTACCGTCTCTCCTTTAATTTTTAGGCCAATTAAAAAGGCTGCCATTTCACTATCAGATATCTCTTCAGAAAATAATTGTGTTACCGCACTTTCCATTTCATTTTCTGTTAATGAGCGTTGTTCAGCTAATTGTTCAAGATAAATTTTCATATGTTTTGTTCCCCTCTCTTATTTTTTCAAGAAAGTTTTTCAGCATTTGTTTTCCATCAATTGTTCCAACCGACTCAGGATGAAATTGCAATCCGAACGTCGGATATTGCCTATGTTTAATAGCCATAATTTCTTGATCGCTTGTTGCTTTACCAACAATTGTTAACTCTTCAGGTAAAGTCTTTGGATTGATCACCAAGGAGTGATATCGCATCACTTCTAGATGCTGTGGTAAATTTTCAAATAAATCTGAACCAGAATGTTCAACTTGTGAAGTTTTTCCATGCATAATGTTTTGAGCACGTTCTATTTTAGCTCCGAAGGCATAGCCGATAGCCTGATGACCAAGACAAATCCCTAAAATTGGGATTGATTGATGGAACGTTTTAATGACATCGACACATATTCCGGCATTTTCCGGGCGTCCTGGTCCTGGTGACAAAATGATGGCCTCTGGCTGAAGCGTTTCAATCTCTTTAATCGTCATTTTGTCATTTCTAATAACGGTAATCTCTTCACCTAATTCGCCAAAATATTGAAACAGGTTATAAGTAAAGGAATCATAATTATCAATTAATAAAATCATCTGGATCCTCCAAAAATGTTTTTAGTTTATGGATGGTTTCTTCGTATTCTTTTTCAGGGACTGAATCATAGACAATTCCTGCCCCCGCTTGAATATATGCCCTGTTTTCTTTAATCACCATCGTCCGAATCGCTAAAGCAAAATCCATATTTCCATTTACTGAAAAATATCCAATTGCCCCTGAGTATACACCGCGCTTTTCTGATTCAAGCTCATTAATGATTTCCATTGCTCTGATTTTTGGAGCGCCGGAAACGGTCCCTGCCGGTAAACAAGAAATTAATGCATCTTGAGGTTTGTGCTTCTCTGCTAAGTCGCCACTCACCTCTGACACGAGATGCATGACATGTTTGAATTTTTCTATTTCCATATACTTATGGATGTTTACAGTACCGAACGTGCAAATTTTCCCAAGATCATTCCGGCCAAGGTCAACAAGCATGCGATGCTCTGCCAATTCTTTTTCATCAGCAATTAGTCCTTGAGCGAGCACTTGATCCTCAGCTTCAGTTTTTCCGCGAGGTCGAGTTCCAGCAATTGGATTGGTTGTAATGACTGATTGCTTCGCTTTTACTAGGCTTTCGGGTGATGACCCGGCAACTACATAGTCTTCAAAATCTAAATAATACATATATGGAGTTGGATTACTGATTCTTAATTTCCGATAAAAGGAAAACGGATCTCCCTCGAAACTTGCTTCCATTCGTTGTGATAATACGACCTGAAATATATCACCTTTTGAAATATATTCTTTTGCCTTCTTTACATTCTCGATAAATTTTTGCTTTGAAGTTGAAGCCTTGAAACTTGATAGAACTACACCCTTCCGTTCTTCACTGTGAAATTCAGCCATCAGTTCTTTACGGCGTTTTTCATTTTGTTTTTTGAGTGTATGCTGAGTTGTCTCAGGTAAAATAGGAGTAGCGGCTAAATACACTTTTTGCTCTAAATGGTCATAAATGATAACTTGCTCATAAAACATTAAGTGAACATCAGGCATTTCCAAATCTTTACCTGGGATTGCACCAATATTTTCATATTGGCGAATCGTATCGTAGCCAACATACCCGACAGCCCCCCCGACAAAGGGAAACACACCATCCTCTTCGCCATATTGAGGAAGTAGTTCTTTAACAATATCGAGCGTTTTACCCGTTACAAGTTCTTCTCCTTTTTCAGTGATGATCTTGTTCTTTTGTTGGCCAAAGCCTTTTATTTCTAGAACAGGGTCAGCTCCGATGATGGAATATCTACCAGTGTTTTCATATTTTAATGAGCTTTCAAGAAGAAACTTTTTTCGGCCACTGATTTTTTGAAATATCGAAATCGGCGTCAGCATATCGCCTTCCATTTGCTCTATAGTACAGTTGGTTGGATTTATTAATTTTTTCATTGTGATTACCTCCATTTAAAACAAAGTCCACTTCCAAAGCATAAAAAAAATCCCCTATATACACGTAAAATAGTGTATATAGAGGACGATTGTTGACCGCGGTACCACCTCAATTGGTTAATGGAATAATCCTTTAACCCACTTTCAGCAAACAGCATAACCTGTTTGCTTTATCATGTAACGGTGATAACCGGAAACCCCTACTGTTATTTCAAGATTTCACTCGTAAGTCCATTCCACAAGCCCTTAGTACCGGTTCTCAGCAGCCCGGCTCTCTGTCACTAAGCAGTATTGTGTACTACTCTCACTCATCGATTTAATGATGTAAAAATTCCGCCTTTTCAATAAAAAAAGGGTCTCTCTCCTATAAAAAGGACGAGAAACCCGTGGTGCCACCTTCATTAGCTAAACAATTAGCTCACTTAAAAGTATCAAAGCGTCTGCTTGAATACCCGTCTCTTGTAACGATGAGACCCATCGCCAAAGCCTACTCCCATTAAGGTTTCAGTTTGGAGGCTCGAAAGTCCATTCACTTAAATTTCCACACTGGTTTGCACCACCCACCAGCTCTCTTCAGTATCCATTTAAGTTACTACTCTTTGTCAATGCCCTATCGATATTGTTATTTTTAATAATATTAACTTTCTGAAAAATTGTCAATAGTTCGGAACAATTTTCTTTAAATTACTTCCATATTATTTCCATAAATCAACTATAACTTGCACTACTAGTAAAAATCAAATATGTCCATATTAACAATAGCATGAAAACAAAGGTGGCTTAATATGGAACAGGTCGACAGTCTTTTTGAAAAAATATTTGATGAGACAGAAAAGAAATCGATGAAAAAGCGCTGGGCAGTCGTATCCATCGCTTCGATACCACTAGTAATGACGCTAGGAAATTCGATGTTAATCCCCGTGCTTCCTGCTATGGAACGTGAGCTCGATATTTCACCGTTTCAATCAAGCATGATTTTAACAGTGTATTCAATAGTCGCGATATTGTTAATTCCAATCGCAGGATTTTTATCCGATCACCTTGGCAGGAAAAGAATCATTATTCCAAGCTTAATCATCGCTGGAGCTGGCGGAATTATTTCAGGTTATGTCGGGTGGAAATTACAGGATGGCTATTGGCTGATTTTAATTGGCCGTGCATTGCAAGGTGTGGGTGCTGCCGGGGCCTTTCCGATTGTCCTTCCTCTTGTTGGAGACATGTTTCAAAGCGATGATGAGGTCAGCAGTACTTTAGGTGTCATCGAAACGTCCAATACACTCGGAAAAGTTTTAAGCCCAATTTTAGGCGCGTACCTGGCAGGAATTATTTGGTTTATACCTTTTTTTGCTTTTCCAGTATTTTGTGTCATTTCGGTCGTGATGATCATATTTTTAGTAAAATCACCACCTAAAAAACAAGAAACCTTGCCTTTTTCACAATTTATTTCCCAAACGAAAGAAGTATTTGCTAATAATGGTCGTTGGCTAAATGCTGTTTTTATTATTGGTGGGAACCTTATGTTTGTTTTATTTGGAGTGCTTTTTTATTTATCTGATATTCTGGAAAAAGAGTATCAAATTGTTGATGTGAAAAAAGGCTGTATTTTAGCTATCCCTTTAGGTGCCCTTTGCCTTTCTTCCTATTTTACCGGTAAAAAAATCAAGGAAGATAAAATCAAGATGAAATGGATTACTTTTATCGGGATAATATTGTTAACGGCTGCTGCTTTTTCACTTAAGTTTACAAATTCATTATGGCTTATGATTTCCATCTTTATCGTGTGTGGCGTTGGAATTGGTGTAAGCCTCCCGTGCTTAGATGCCTTAATTACTGAAGGGATTGAAAAAGAGGAACGTGGAACAATCACATCATTATATAGTTCGATGCGGTTTATCGGTGTAGCGGCAGGGCCACCAGTGATCGCTATCATGATGAAGCATTCTACAGAGTGGATTTTCTATCTTTTATCAGGAATTAGCCTTTTAACTGCTTTATATGCTTTATTCGCCATTAAACCTGATAAAAGTTAATTGTGAGCATAGCCAAGTACTGTTTTGAACATACATTTATGTTTATAATAGAGAAGGAAGTTAAACTGTTTTAAATAAAGATAAGGGATGAAAAAAATGAATGTAACAGGATATGCTGTTGAAAAATTAATCGATCCATTTGGGATTTTGAGCGGAGATCGATATGAATTCTTCTTAGACATAGAAGTTGATGAAGACGATGAGTTATACAACGAAAACGGACTGCTCTTGAAGGTATTATTTCTAATTAATGGAGCAGAAGAAAAAATTATTTCTTACAATCTGCTCGAAAGCGCAACTGAAAAGTATATTGATTTATCGCTCGAGGATGAAGAATTGAATATGGTTTTTAATTTTTGCAAGGAACATCTAAATGGTACGGAATAAAAAATGAGGCTGATTCATTATCAGCCTCATTTTTTCCGAATAATTAGTAACTCTTATTATGATTATCGATTGATTGTAGCAATTTTGTTGATTGTACCATATCACTGTTACAGATAGGACATTTAGGAACTTCTGTTGCCTTGAAATTATCTCGAACCCAGCAATTGCAGGTTTCTGCCTCACATTCCCAAACCTTTGTTTCAACTGTAATGATTTCTTCCACGATTCTTCTGCCGAAAGCCATCCTATCTACCTCCAGTTTGCATTTTTTGACTAAACATTTCACTTTCAGTAAATTTAGTCAAATGAAAAATCCACTCATTATAAAAGTAAACTCGCATAAAACAGTTTATTTTATAATCAGTGAATTTATCCTACATCATAAATAATCCATAATTATATCATAACGTTTATTGAGATAAATTACAAATATTCGGATTAGTAAACCACTATATGAAGGTTATAAATTATTATGCTTTAACTACGTTTACAGCCTGTGGTCCACGTTGTCCTTGTTCAACCTCGAAGGTAACCTGTTGGCCCTCTTCTAAAGTTTTGTATCCATCACCTTGAATAGCAGAAAAATGAACGAAAACATCTTCGCCATTATCTCTTTCAATAAATCCAAATCCCTTTTCTCCGTTAAACCATTTTACCTTACCTGTTTCCATGTAAAAATCCTCCTAATTACGAAATCGCATAATACTATCAAACATTATATAATATGGGACAAACATCCATTTTTCATACAAAAATTTTAAAATTTACGGACGAGGTCTTGATGGACGTTTCGCTTTTTCAGTTCTTGGACGTCTATTTTCATTATTTCTTGGTCGATTATTCGCTTTTGGTCGGTCGTTACGTCGATTACGATCACGCTCAAATCTTGGTTTTTTAGAGCGAAGCGGCTCAACTGCTGTAAGAGTAACCGGCGTTGCATCAGGCTCTTTTGTTAACAGCTTTAATGCAGAAGCTAAAAGAGTTACAGAATCTGTATCCTCAAGCAGATTTTCAGCAGCACGCTTGTATTCATTGAAATCTCCAGATTCGACCACACTTATAATCTTATTAATGGTTGCTTGTTGATTCCCAAAAAGTACATCCTTAAAGCTAGGAATAGGTTTTTTCTGGATTTTTGATTTCGTTACATTTTCAATCACATGTAAATGATCAATTTCACGTGGTGTAACAAAGGTAATCGCTAACCCTTTATTACCTGCACGACCTGTTCTTCCAATACGGTGAACATAGCTTTCGGGATCTTGTGGGATATCAAAATTATACACATGTGAAACTCCGCTAATATCTAGTCCTCGTGCAGCTACATCAGTTGCTACCATAATGTCAATTGTCGACTCTTTAAAACGGCGAATTACCTGATCCCGTTTTGTTTGTGGAATATCGCCATGGATTCCTTCTGCTGAATAGCCACGTTTAATTAATCCTTCAACCAACTCATCAACGCGCTTCTTTGTTCGACCAAACACAATCGCAAGCTCAGGTGATTGGATGTCTAAAAGACTACACATCACATCAAATTTCTGTTTTTCTTGTACTTCTAAGTAATGCTGTTCAATATTCTTAACAGTCATTTCCTTCGCTTTAACTTGTACGTGTTCAGGATTTTTCATAAACTTTTCAGCTAAAGCCTTAATACGTTTAGGCATAGTTGCTGAGAACAGTAATGTTTGGCGTTCATTCGGAATACCAGCCAGAATCTTCTCAATATCCTCAATAAAGCCCATGTTCAGCATTTCATCAGCTTCATCAAGAACAACTGTGTGTATGTTTTGTAAGCGGATTGTTTTTCTTTCAATATGATCAATTAAACGCCCCGGTGTTGCAGCGATAATATGTGGTCTGTTTTTTAAACTTCTAATTTGGCGACTAATATCTTGACCACCATAAATTGGCAAGGTGCGAATCCCTTTTACATTACCAATACGATTTAACTCTTCTGCTACTTGTACAGCTAGTTCGCGAGTCGGTGCGATAACAAGACCTTGAATCGCTGATTCTTCCACTTTTGCTCTTTCTATTAAAGGAACACCAAAAGCTGTTGTTTTTCCAGTTCCTGTTTGTGCCTGTCCAATAATATCTTTACCTGTTAGGGCAACCGGAATTGCTTGTGCCTGAATTGGACTTGGTTCCTCAAAACCCATTTGTGATAATGCTCTTTCTAACACTTCGCTTAAATTAAAATCTGAAAATGTTGTCAAATTATATCCTCCTTACATTGTTCCATGTTTACATTATTATCAAAAACCACGTTCTTTTATCAAAAAAAGAATGGTAACCATCATTTATCAAATTCAAGTATTTCTATATTACATGTTTTTACTTTATTACATACAAATTATTCAATATTTTGTAGGTTTCTTTCCTAATACAACGAAAGCCCTACCTCTCTTTCGTCCTTACGGCTCCTAAGCCGTTCCAGTGTGAATCAGGTTCTAAAAAGTATTCAATATGCAATCATGTGGAATCCCCACAAATAAATCAACTTCTGTTCGGAAAACGTCCTTAGAAGGGGCTTTTGAGCAAAAAGACATACAGTATTGAGGAGACTTAGCAAGAGGAACATGAAGAATTTGAATATCATACTAAATCATAAAAGAAGGTGATGCGATTATGCTGCATCACCTCATAATATCAGTTCAAATTATGCTTTTTGAACGTTAGCTGCTTGTGGTCCACGGTTACCTTCAACGATTTCAAACGTTACATCTTGACCTTCTTCTAACGTTTTGAAACCTTCTGTTTGGATTGCAGAGAAGTGAACGAATACATCGTTACCATTAGCTGCTTCAATAAATCCAAATCCTTTTTCTGCATTAAACCATTTTACTTTACCTGTAGTCATGTTGATGACCTCCAAAAATTCATTCACCATTAGTTTTTCATATAATTAGCAACAAAAAAGCGTAGCCTTCATTTTGAAATGTAGGGATAATCCATCGCCTACAGTTCATTTGCAGCTACGACTACTTATATCCTTATTCATTATATCCTAACTAAAAGCGTCTATATCATCATATTTCATCTTAAGATAATTGTCAACTGTTTCGAGAACCCTTTTAGAAACATTAGCTTCAGCTATCTTCGATTGCCGTAGTGGCAACGATAATGGCATCATTAAGTTCTTGCTCATATTTTTTAAAATCTTGTTCACTCCAATTAAATATTGTGGACATATAGTTTAATACAGCTTTCTTATTTTTCTCTACCTCACAAATATTAAAAAAAAGCATACTAGTTCTCCGATTAAAGAAATCCAAAGGGCTTACAGTCATTTCATCCATGATGGCATAATCTAGCCGAGCAACCAAATCAATTGGAAGCTGGTAGGCTCTACTTTTTCTTTGATAGGATTCGAATTTCGCATATATTTTATTAATATTGGTTCCATAAGTTGAGGTTAATTCTTTGGCTATATTAGCTGATAATCCTAGTTCAATTCCTTGTCTAATTCCACGCTCAACAAAATCAGCAAAATTTTTTGGTGTTATATCTTCGCCACCTGATATTGCTAACTCTCTTGTTCGACATGGCCAATTCGCCTTTTTATTATTTCTTCCGGTTTTTTTTATCAAAATATTCACAACGTTCTCTGCCATTTTTCGATAACCCGTTAATTTCCCACCTGCTACGGATAATAAACCCGATTCAGATTGCCAAATTTCATCCTTTCGTGATATCTCAGATGGTCCTTTTCCGACTTCGTAAATTAATGGACGTATTCCAGCCCAACTTGACTCTATGTCGGATAAATTTAATTTGATACTTGGAAACACCCGTGAAGTCGCTTGAAGTAAGTAAAGACAATCATCAACGGTCATTTTGGGAGTTTGGGTGGGGTTATCAACGAATGTATCCGTTGTTCCAATATATGTTTTGTTATCACGAGGAATTGCAAAAACCATCCGACTATCGGGTGTATCAAAATACAGGGCTTGATTAATGGGCAACCTAGCGTGGTCTACTACGATATGGACACCCTTCGTCAATCTGAGTGTTTTCACATCGGTTGAAATATCTAAGCGCCTGACGTCATCGACCCAAGGCCCTGCCGCATTTACAACAGTTTGAGCATGAATATCATAACTTTTACCAGAAATTTGGTCGACTACTGTTGCCCCGTTTATTTTCCCACTACGATATAACAAGGACTCCACCTTTGTATAATTTAGAGCGATTGCTCCTAATTCGACTGCTTTTTTTAAAACTTCAACTGTTAAACGAGCATCATTCGTACGATACTCCACATAAAGTCCGGAACCCTTAAGGCCATCTCGTTTTAATAATGGTTCAATGTGTAATGTCTCTTCTGCAGATAGCATTTTCCGTCTCTCTTGTTTTGCTACACCTGCCAAATAATCATAGACTTTTAGGCCAAATGAGGTCGTTATTTTCCCGAATGTTCCATCTTGATAGATAGGAAGGAGCATTTTTTCTGGTCTCGTGACATGGGGACCGTTATGATATACTATTGTTCGTTCCTTCCCAACTTCCTTAACAAGTCTCCATTCCAATTGCTTTAAGTAGCGAAGCCCCCCATGCACAAGCTTGGTAGAACGGCTTGATGTTCCTGCTGCAAAATCCTGCATATCTACTAATGCCACTTTCAGTCCCCTGGAGACGGCATCTAATGCGATACCTGCTCCAGTAATTCCTCCCCCAACAACCAAAACGTCAAAATGAATGGTCCGTAACTGATCCACAAACAACTTTCTGTACAAATTTGAAAAATCCACCATTTAACCACCACCATGGAGTGTTGGATAAAAAAGCCTTCAGAATATGATATTAATAAATGTTTACTTTCATAACCAATTATTTAAACATTTGTGCAGCTTGAACTGCCTTTTTCCAACCATCATATAATTGATAACGTTCATTCTCTGACATATTCGGTAGAATTTTCCGATCAACACTCCAAAGTTGAGCGATTTCTTGTTGATTTTCCCAAAAGCCAACTGCAAGACCTGCCAAATATGCTGCTCCGAGCGCAGTTGTTTCATTGATTTTGGGACGATCAACAGGGACATTTAAAATATTGCTTTGAAACTCCATCAGAAAATCGTTTTTCACTACACCTCCATCAACCCGAAGCGCCTTCAAACTGATTCCTGAATCAGCTTCCATCGCTGCTAGCACATCTTTCGTTTGGTAGGCAAGAGCTTCAAGTGTTGCTCGTATAAAATGCTCTTTAGTCGTTCCCCTTGTTAAACCAAAAATCGCCCCTCTGACTTCACTATCCCAATACGGTGTGCCCAAACCTACAAAAGCTGGCACCACGTAGACACCATCTGTGGAAGCCACTCTTTTAGCGTAAGTTTCACTATCACTAGAGTGTTTGAGCATTCTTAGACCGTCGCGCAGCCACTGTATGGCTGAGCCTGCAACAAAAATGCTGCCTTCAAGCGCATACTCCACTTTACCATTCAGTCCCCAAGCGATAGTCGTCAACAAACCATGTTTGGAAGCTACTGCTTTTTCTCCGGTATTCATCAGCATAAAACAGCCTGTTCCGTATGTATTTTTCGCCATACCTGTCTCAAAACAAGTTTGACCAAATAATGCAGCCTGTTGGTCACCTGCGACACCAGAGATGGGAACTTCGGTACCAAAGAAATGCTCAGGTAGCGTGTTCGCATATCTTTCCGATGACGGACGAACGTCTGGGAGCATTGAGATTGGAACAGTTAACAGTTCCACTAATTGTTCATCCCATTTTAATTCATGGATATTGTACATCAACGTGCGTGAAGCGTTAGAATAATCAGTCACATGAGCCTGCCCACCAGAAAGTTTCCAAATCAGCCAAGTATCGATTGTACCAAATAATAGCTGACCTCGTTCCGCTTTTTCCCTAGCACCCTCGACATGATCTAAAATCCACTTTACTTTTGTTCCCGAAAAATAGGCATCAATTAAAAGACCTGTCTTTTGACGGAACAGCTCGCTATGTCCTTTTTGTTTCAAATCCTCACAGATATCATGACTTTGGCGAGATTGCCAAACGATTGCATTGTACACAGGAGAGCCAGTGTCCTTGTCCCACACGACAGTTGTTTCACGCTGATTGGTAATACCAATTCCGGCAATTTGTTCCGACTTCACATTTGCTTCAGTTAAGACGCTGGCGATCACCGCTAGAATCGTTGCCCATATTTCATTGGCATTATGCTCAACCCAACCGGGGTTAGGGAAATATTGTGCAAATTCTTTTTGAGCAATATGAACCACTTCTCCCTGCTTGTTGAAAAGGATGGCCCGCGAGCTGGTTGTGCCTTGGTCTAAAGATAGTATGTATTGTTCCAATGTAATTCCCCCAAACTCTTTTATTATTTTTTGGCTGTGTTAAACATGAATGTTGATTTCCGCTACAGGCACTTCGCTTTCCGCGGGGCTAGTTGGGAGCCTCCTCGGCGCATTCGCGCCTGCGGGGTCTCCCATACCAGCTACTCCCGCAGGAGTCTCGTGCCTTCCGCTCCAATCAACTAGCGAAAAATCAACACTAAGCTTTAACACAGCTTATTTTTTATATGATTATGTAGTGTCACGCCTAAATTTGAGTCTCACTCCATTATAATTTTTATTTTATCTCTTGTGTATTAATGAATGGTTCAAAAATCAATCAGGAAGCATAAAAAAAGAAGGGAGTTTTTAATGGACTCCCCCCTTTGACCTAAGCTTCTTTTTTCATTTTAGTAAGAACTCGTTTTTTCTTTTCGCCTGAATTAGCTTTTGGCTTTGTTCGATCAATTGACGCTTGAAGAGCAGCCATCAAATCAGTTACATTTGATGGTGTATCCTTTTGCGAGGCCGTAACAGTTTCTTGTCCGCTTTGTTTTGCTTCAATAAGTTCCATTAATGCGGTACGATATTCATCGTTATATTTTTTCGGTTCAAAATCAGTTGTTAGCTGATCAATTAACAACTTTGCTGTTTCTAATTCTTTTTCAGAAACATTGCTTTCAGTCGGAATGTTAGGAACATCTGAAGCTTTCCTTACCTCATCTGGGTAATGAATTGTCTCCATTACTAAAGTATTTTCGTAAACTCGAATCACAGCCATTTGTTCTTTCAAACGGATAATAATTTTCGCCAACCCCACTTTCGAAGTATCTTCCAGCGCTTTTCTTAACAGTGAATAGGCTTTAACTCCTCCTTCGCTTGGTGACATAAAGTAGGTTCGATCAAAATAGATTGGATCGATTTGCTCCATCTTAACAAAATCAACAATTTCCACAGCACGCTCTTCATTTTCCTTTTTTAGTTTTTCTAAATCCTCATCTTCAAGAACGACAAATTTACCTTTCGTGTATTCAAATGCCTTTACAATTTCTTCAGGTTTTACTTCCACATCACAAACGGGACATACTTTTTCATACTTAATTGGGGAATGACACTGCTTGTGAAGTGTTCGTAATTTTATATCTTTATCCTCGGTAGCTGTATGCAGCTTAATCGGTATATTAACAAGCCCAAAACTGATGCTTCCCTTCCAAATTGTGTGCATCGAATCCTGCTCCCATCTTTTTTTCTTATTTTTTAAATTGATGCTAGGTTCCATGCTAACAAACATCTGGAAAAGGATGAAAGGTTACCTTAAGTGGCACAATACTAATGAGATTTAGCGTAAAGGGGTACGGATCATGAAACCGATGTTACCAACACTGACATTCGACATCCCGGAAGGAAAAGATTGGTATTATGAAGTAAAATACGATGGCTTCCGAGCGCTATTAATTTGGGACCAAACAGTAACATTGATTAGTCGTAATGGCAATTCGCTACTTGAACAATTCCCAGAAATCGAACAATTTTTAACAGCTAATAAACAATCATTTGAGCCATACTTACCACTTGTTTTAGACGGTGAGCTAGTTGACTTAGTCAACCCCTACAAATCGAATTTTGCGGGGATTCAAGTCCGAGGACGAATGCGCTCACAACAAAGAATTAATGAAAAATCTAAAAAACAACCTTGCCGTTTATTAATTTTCGATTTACTCATGTTTAAAGGAAAATCGTTCAACAGGAAGCCTTATTTACAGCGTAAACAGAAACTGGTCGAATTATTTTCAGCGCTGTCACTACCGATTCACCCATCTGAAACTAGCTCCAGACTTATTCAATTAATTCCTGAAAACCAAAACTTTTCAACGCTTTGGGAACAGGTTGTCCTCCATGACGGGGAGGGGATTGTCGCAAAAAAAGCGCAACATTATTGGGAAGAGGGAAAACGCACTGAAAGTTGGTTAAAATACAAGAATTGGAAATATGCATCTTGTTTTATTACAGCGATGGACAAACATAATGGTTACTTTCACATCGCAGTTTATCAAAATCAGGTAATAAAACAAATTGGTCATTTCATCTTTGGATTGACCCCGGAGGAAAAACGGGCCCTTGCAACGATACTCAAAGAAAATAAAACCCATGAAGATAATAACCTGATCTACATACAGGCAGGTCTCTGTGTGGAAATTAAGTACTTGGAACTTTATGAGGAACAGTTACGTGAGCCCCATTTCCACCGTTTTCTGTTTGAGCTTACTCCTGAGAATTGCACCTATGACAAGTTTGTAAGAAATCAAAAAAATCTTCCTGCAAATCTCGAAATTACCCATCCTGATAAACCTATTTGGGAAATACCTACCGTTTCAAAGCAAGATTTTATTTATTATTTACATGAAATTGCTCCTTTCATGCTTCCGTTTTTGAACAATCGGATTTTAACGTTAATCCGATATCCCCATGGGATGTTCGGTGAGGCCTTTTATCAGAAAAATCGTCCAGATTATGCCCCCGATTTTGTAAATTCTTATCGAGTTGAAGATATCGATTATATTGTCTGTAACGATGTTAATACATTGGTTTGGTTAGGAAATCAGCTCGCCATTGAATTCCATATCCCCTTTCAAACCATCGGGAGCACCACACCCAGTGAAATCGTCTTAGATCTCGATCCCCCTTCAAAAAATGAGTTTCAGCTTGCAGTTAAAGCAGCCATACTCATTAAAGAAGTACTGGATCAGTTACATTTAATCGGTTTTATTAAAACATCTGGAAATAAAGGTTTACAAATTTATATACCCTTGCCTGAAGGTAATATTAGTTATGAAGAAACACGAGTTTTCACATCGTTTCTTGCAGAGTATTTAATCTCAAAGGCGCCTGATTACTTTACGATTGAAAGATTGAAAAAAAATCGTGGCAATCGGCTATACGTAGACTATGTTCAGCATGGTGAAGGTAAGACAATTATTGCCCCATATTCTCCAAGAGGAACTAATAAAGCCAACATTGCTACTCCGCTTTTTTGGGACGAAGTAACAGCCACCTTGTCCCCCGACCTTTTTGATATTACGAATGTGATTGAGCGCATCCGCAAGACTGGGGACCCGTTCCAGGATTATTTTACAATCAAAGAAAAGCAAAACATAGCGCCAATTCTTGATTTTTTAAGCAAAAACAAAAGAGATAACCGCTAAGCCTTTGTCAGGCTTTTGGTTATCTCTTTTACTAATTAATCCTGATGAAGTGTAATAAATTGCTTCGCATGGTCTTGCAATTTCTCATATTGTTCTGCTTCATTTAAATATACATATGTTTGTTCTACCGAAAATTGAGTAAAATCTGGGCCAGCAACTTTCACAACCGCCTCGTACACATATGTACCATTACCAATTAGGTCTATTTTATATACACCTAATTGTTCATGAACAATACAGCGAACCTTTCCACCAGGATTGTAAACTTCAATTACTTCCTCTTTATTATTTAAGCCAACTAGGCAAGTAACCAATGACGAAGCGGACATCGCTGTTCCGCATGCGTTTGTGAAGCCAACCCCTCGCTCAAATGTTCGAACAAAAATATGTCCTTTCTCTATCGGCTTAACAAAACTTACATTGACACCATCTGGGAATAATGGATTTATGCCATTTACATATTCACTCAATGTTAATTGAATATCAGAGTTAAGTTGGTCATTATTAACAATAGCGACAATATGGGGATTCGGCACAGCGATCGCTGTAAATGCCAAGTCCTCAGATAAACCAGGAATTTTCTCATCAATAACCGTTTCTTGTGGAAGATTTAATGGTAAATCCTTTAGCTGAAAAGTCACTGGTGATATTTCTACTTTGTAGGTTGGAATTTCGGGAAATAAATCAGCTTCCTTCTCGACTTGAAGGTTAGCCTTCATCGTTTCGATTACAGCACTTGTTACCTTTAATTTTTCACAAACATAACGAGCAACACAGCGTAAACCATTGCCACACATAGAAGCTTCAGAACCATCGGCATTAAACACCCGCATTCTAGCATCTGCAGTTTCACTGTTTAACACAAACAGAATCCCATCAGCTCCTAAAGCGGAATCACGATTACAAAACGCAATGGCTAGTCTTGCGCGATCCTCTTCAGAAAATGTATAAAGATTAGTCATTTCATCAATTAACAAAAAGTCGTTGCCCGACCCATGAACTTTTAACACTTCAATATTCACAATCATTCCCCCGAAAATGAATCCATTCTATGTTTATATGTCTACTCGAATTGCTTATAGAGGTTTGCCATTTCTATTGCGCTTGTCGCTGCATCCCAGCCTTTATTACCCGCTTTTGTACCTGCTCGCTCAATTGCCTGCTCAATTGTATCTGTAGTTAAAACACCAAAAATAACCGGTACACCACTTTGAAGCGCCGTATTAGCAACCCCTTTTGCGACTTCACTATTCACATAATCAAAGTGTGGTGTAGCCCCTCTAATCACTGTACCTAATGCAATAACTGCATCATAACGACCGGATTCAGCTAATTTCTTTGCAGCAAGTGGAATTTCAAAAGCGCCCGGGACCCATGCAACCGTTACATCACCTTCATCTACTCCATGACGATTTAACGCATCTTCAGCACCACTTAAAAGACGACCTGTAATAAATTCGTTAAAACGTGACACAACAATCGCCACTCGCAGACCAGTTCCAATTAAATTTCCTTCAATGATTTTCTTCATAATATATTCTCCTCTTCTTTATAATTTTAATAAATGTCCAAGCTTTTGTTGCTTCGTTTCAAGATAATGCTTATTTTCAGCTTTAGTTGGCATTTGAATCTGAACTCGTTCAAGTATTTCAAGACCATAGCCTTTAAGTCCGGCAATTTTACGTGGATTATTGGTTAACAAATGCATTTTCCTCACGCCTAAATCACGTAGAATTTGCGCTCCGACACCATAATCACGCAAATCATCTTTAAAGCCTAGTTTATGATTCGCTTCAACGGTGTCATACCCTTGCTCTTGCAGCTCATAGGCTTTCATTTTATTGATAAGACCAATTCCTCTACCCTCTTGACGCATGTAAAGGAGAATGCCACTGCCATTTGCTTCTATATGCTTAAGCGCCGCATGCAATTGAGGACCACAATCGCAACGGCAAGACCCAAATACGTCCCCAGTTAGACATTCAGAGTGGACACGAACAAGGGTTGGAACGTCTTCTGAAATCTCACCCTTTACAAGAGCTACATGTTCTTGACCATCAACAATATTTGTATAACCGACAGCAACAAATTGTCCAAACTCTGTTGGTAATTGAATAACAGCCTCACGTTTTACTAAAGAATCATGAACTAGTCGATATTCAATTAACGCCTGGATTGTAATCAATTTCAAATCAAATTTCTTGGCAATATCAATCAATTGTGGAACTCGAGCCATCGTTCCATCCTCATTCATGATTTCACATATCACTCCTGCCTGCTTTCCACCAGCAAGTCGGGCTAAATCAATCGCGGCTTCAGTATGTCCTGCTCTTCTTAATACCCCTCCATTTTTAGCAATGAGTGGAAAAATATGTCCTGGACGCTTAAAATCGGTAGCCTTTGCATCTTCGTCTAGTAACTTGATAATCGTATCGGACCGTTCGAATGCACTAATTCCGGTCGTAGTACTAATATGGTCGATGCTTACTGTAAAGGCCGTACCATTCGTGTCTGTATTTACATCTGTCATTGGTTTTAAATCAAGTTTTTTTGCGAGATCCTCAGTAATAGGTGCACAAATCAGACCTCGTCCTTCTTTTGCCATAAAATTGATGGCTTCTGGTGTGGCATATTCTGCCAACATAATAAAGTCGCCTTCATTTTCGCGGTCTTCATCATCACAAACGATGACCATTTTACCATTCTTTAAATCCTCTAATGCTTCTTCAACTGAATGAAACATTTTTTCTCCTCCTTCGAGTTACATAAAACCAGTTTGTTTTAGGAAATCAGCCGTTATTCCAGAATTTTGTGCTTGTTCTTCTGTTTTCCGCTCAATCATTGAATAAACATACTTTCCTAACAAATCGAATTCTATGTTCACTATATCCCCAGCTCGCTTGTGCCCTAAAATCGTTTCACCTCTTGTATGAGGAATTAAAGAAACGGTAACGGCAGAGTCCTTTACTTGAAAAATGGTTAAGGAAGTGCCATCAATCGCAATAGAGCCTTTATGGAGGCAATAGCGAATCCCATCTTCCGGAACAGCTATCGTATAATAAACTGCATTTTCTTCAGGTCTAATACCTTTGATTGTTCCAGTTCCATCAATATGCCCTGAAACAAAATGTCCGCCAAATCTCCCTCCTGCAGCCATGGCTCGCTCTAAATTTACTTTCGAGCCTGGTTTTAACATAGAAAGCGATGTAGCATGAAAAGTCTCAGGCATGACATCAACGGAAAAGCTCGTTCGCGTAAATTCTGTAACCGTCAAACACACGCCATTTACTGCGATACTATCACCAAGCTGAACATCGGTTAAAATTCTATTCGCGTTTATTGACAAGATTAGCGTTGAGCCTTGTTTATGTATTTTCTGCATAGTGCCCATTTCTTCAATAATTCCAGTGAACATTTTCTCCCCCCTATTCCATAATACTCGGTAATTTATTGGGGTCAGCATTTGCGATATGCTTATTATTCGCATTATTAATAAAATAAACAAACCCCGTACAACGAATGTACGGGGTCAAAATACATGCTTAAATAAGCGTAAAAAATGATATTTTTTCGCTTTTATGCCTTCTCCCATCCAGACTTTACTGTCGGCTTTGGAATTCCACCAAATCAACCGGCTTCACAATAATTTATAGTCATTAAGCTGTAAATTATTTGTATATGACCGGGTCACGGGCTTAGAGGATAACCTCATCACCGCCGGTTGGGAATTTCACCCGACCCCGAAGGCGAGGATGAATTCATTCGGAAAAAACCGACTGTATTGCCATCCTCTACATAATCATTTAGTTATTGACATATTACCCTAAATGAATACATCCTGCAATCAGTTTCCTGAAAAAATGTCAAAACAATTATAAAAATGCAATTATGTCGATAAATATTTTGCGAAAAGTGTTGTTTATCACAGTAATCCACACCGAAAAAATGATAAATTGCCAAATAGAGGACAAAAAAGGGAGTAGATTCTATATTAATGCTGAAAATTGACAATAATTTAGAACTCTTGTGTACCATCGAGAGTCTTCGTCGGGAAATGATTTGTGTCGGATTAAAAGAAGGCCTTTCAAGCGAGAAAACAATTGAGATTAGCCAAAAGCTAGATCAATATATTGCCAACTATCAAGCTAATTGTCTTCTCATTGAATCATCAAGAAAATATTACTTTTCATCATAGATCTTTCAACTAAACTAAAGCCTGGGAATCTCAGGCTTTTTTTGTATATTAATGATCCGAATAACGAAAATATTCGGTAAGTACACCTATAATAAACATTTTTTCGGATTCATTTATTTTGGGTGAAAAAGTAATATATGGCGTATTAGCATCGCGAAACAAATCACCCCACTCTTGTGGCATCCAACCCTTTATAAGTTTTCCAATAATTGCACCTTGTTCATCATGAAGTTGGATATGATGGTAAACACTCGAAGCTTTAACTTGGATTTTTTCGCCAGTTATCATCGATGAAATGGTTCCATTGCGTATAAGTGATGGCTTCTTTTTATTGTTAGTATTGAATAAACCGATTAACTCCTGATTGCTGTTAAAAATTTTCACATTTTTCATTTTATCATGGACTTGATATGAACATACCAGTTGATTTTCACCATCATACAGTCCATACCAACTAGGAAACAGACGATCAATAAAATAAGGTAAAAACCATCTCCACCACCAAAACTGTTTGTCTCTCACTTCGCCAATTAATATTCCATATTCATCAAACAGGAGCATTCTCAAAGAAGGAGCCGGCAAAAATGTAATGAGAAGCTGATTAGCATCGGATAGTTTTCGCGTATTTTTCCGAATCACATTCACTTCATTGCTTCGATCATTCTGAATTAAGTAATTTTGATAGCAAATAAAACTGTAAAAACAAAATGGTAAAACAATCAAAAACATTGGAAGCTTAACTGGAAAATAGAGCCCGAAACAAACGATTATTATCATGGGTAAAAACGCTACTAAACTTCCGTTTAACGCAGTGTTAGCAGCAATGCGGTAGTATTGTTGAATATTCATGTGCGATCTCCTTGTCCATTTCTTGACCTTTACAATATTCTATTATCAAAACACACGTTTCATGAGCTTTTTTCAATTCATACAAAAAACCGGATCGATGTGGTCCGGTTTTTTTGTGATTATGAAAATTGCATTATTTTTTCAAGATATCGGTTTCCATCCTGATAGCCTGAGAAATAAAGTTTTGACAATTTTTCCGGATCGCGTTCCATTCGCCCAACTTGAATGGGTTGTGTTGGACGAATGATCATGACATTCCCTAATTTCTCTTGCTCAGCTAAATAGTGAATGGTTTCATTGTATATTTGATAGCGTTGCATCAAAGCCGTTTGCAAACCATTATAGTGCGGATATTTCCGTTTAACCAGAAAATGAAAACGAGAAGGTTTCTTCAAGTATCCTGAATTCCTTGTTAACACTACAATGTTTTTCTTTAAACCATCTTGCTGTGCTTTTTTTATCGGGATAGGGTCACTAATCCCTCCATCTAACAACACTTTATCTTTAAAGGTAATTTCGGACGCTATGAAAGGTAATGAACTTGAAGCTCTGATTACAGTTAGCATATCAGTTCCATAATCCTGCTTCGAAAAATAAACAGGTTCCCCTGATAAACAATCCGTTGTTCCGACGACAAATTCCCCTTTACTTTGATAAAAAGTATCAAAATCATAAGGAACAAGCTTGTTGGGAATTTCCCCAAAGATAAAATCCATACCAAAAAATTCACGTCTCTTGATAAAATTGCGCCAAGAGAGATAGCGAGGGTCGGTTACATAATCGATATTGACGACTTGATTTCGCCCCTTTTGTTTTGAAAGATAGGATGCAGCATTTGCCGCACCAGCTGAAACTCCAATCACATACGGAAAATAAATATCATTTTCTAAAAAGCTTTCAAGGACACCCGCGGTATATACTGCGCGCATTCCTCCCCCTTCTAGGACAAGTCCAACATTTTCTATCAAATCATGATACTTCCTTTCGTTTTATGCAAGTTCTTTCTTTTTAAAAATAACAATGGATAACAGTAACAGAATGATTATACTACTGATTGTTAAGATTATTGCACCAATGGATCCTTCTGGAAGCTCTCCACTCACTAATACAACACTACTATAGCCTGAAAGTAGAGCAGGGCTCCAATCGAGCCACTGTGATAATGAGCCCGATATTATGGATAAAACAATTAGTGTTGCCATCGAAGTAAATCCAACAACGCCTGGTGATTTAAATAACGCATTAAAAAAGATGGTGAGTGTCAATACAAACGAAAGCCAAAGACCATAAATGGCAAATGTACTTAACAGATCAATCATTGGAACGGTTTCAAATAGAATCATTACATAATACCAGCTCGCAATTAATCCTAAAAATAGCGAAGTCCATACCAAGACCAGTGCAGCAGCCCACTTTGCTGAAATATAGGCAAAATATGAAACGGGCTTAACTAAAATTAGTTCTGCTACACCACTTTTTCTTTCTGCCGAAATAATTCCCATTGATGCTAACACAATGATTAATAGTCCGATTGTATCGTACTGACTAATACTTTGATATAGAATTTCCGGGGCAGTCGGTGTAGGAATCTCAATGACTGTCCCTTCCGGCATACCACCGAGTGCGTCAATTAATTGCGGCATATAATAGACTGATAGTGGTTCTGATACACCGAGTAAAACAAAAGAAATCGGAAACCAAAGCCATTTGAAATTTCTTCGCATTTCAAGATTCTCTTTTTGGAAAATGGTCAACCACTGATTCATTTTTTTACCACCTCCAAAAATACATCTTCCAATGTTAATCGTCCAACTTCAAATCGAAGCAGAGGCCAATTATCATCAGCAATTTCACGGAGCATCGCTGCTTTGGTCTTTTCTAAATCTTTCACAAATAATGTTGCTTGATTACCGTCAATTTGTCGTTTTTCAATGAGTTCTTGTTTTGTAAAGGCATCAATATATGTTGCAGCATTTTCCGTAAATTCCAACAGTAGCTTTGCCTGTTGATATTTCAATTGCAATTCAGACATTGTACCAGTTTCCACAAGTTCTCCATTATGTAAAAATAGTATTTGATCACATACTTCTTCTGCATCGTTTAAAATATGGGTAGAAAACAAAATCGTCGTTTCTTGTTTTAATTTTTCTAAAAGTTCAAGAACCTCTCTTCTCCCAAACGGATCGAGCGCTGATACTGGTTCATCAAGCATGACCAGCTTTGGCCGATGAATAATCGCCTGAGCAATTCCAAGGCGCTGTTTCATTCCCCCAGAATATTTCCCAATGCGCCGATTTTTTGCTTCCTCCAATCCAACCAGTGCCAATAATTCTTTCGCTCTTTGTAATGCAACAGATTTTGTTAAACCCGCCAACCGCCCAACGAATTGCAAAAATTCAATACCCGTCATCCAGTCATGAAACACAGGAAATTGCGGCAAATAACCAATGTATTGCCGAATATCACCCTTTGTATGATCCTCGTGAAATTTGATGGTTCCCGCACTAGGCTGAATCAAACCAGAAAGCATTCGCAATATCGTCGTTTTTCCAGCTCCATTCGGTCCAATGAGAGCTGTGCATTTTCCAGTTTGTAAAATAAAGTCTAAGCCTTTGATAACCTCTTTGTCTTGGAAGCTTTTTTTTAGACCGTTAACAGTAATAACGGGCATTAATCATCTCTCCTTCCAAAAACAAAATAAACGATTGGGCCGATAATGTTAATAAAGACGATGATTAACACCCAAACCCACTTAGGTCCATTTGTATTATCAGCCTTAATCACATTGATAAGAGCGATTACCAATAATATCAATTGGACAATTAAAATAGGAATAAGCAAACCAAAATTCACATTCTCTAATAATTCCATCATTACCCCTCCAAATTGGATTGATGAAAAATCTTTTTTCCTCTGTCTCTATTTTATATTATTTGTTGCTGCAAGTGATTAGAATCTCCTAAAAAACATGCTATTTATCCTGTTCTTGTTTGGGACAAAGTGAATACATTTGTAATAACCATATCGATAAGTTTTTAATAAGGAATGATGAATTGATGTCAATCATTGAAGCGTTTATACTCGGCCTCATCCAAGGTTTAACGGAATTCTTACCAATCTCTAGTACCGGCCATTTGTACTTGGGACGCCATTTATTTGGGCTTGATGAAGCAGGATTGTTTCTTGACACAATGCTGCATATTGGAACCTTGATTGCTGTCATAGTTGTGTATAAACAAGAATTGGTAAATATGATCAAACAACCTTTCAGCAAACAGACACTACTCCTTATCATCGGTACAATTCCAGCAGTCATTGTCGGTTTTACCTTCAATGATTTATTTGAATCGATTTCTAAAACTGGTACCACAATCGGCTGGGAATTTTTAATTACTGGTGCAATTTTATGGATGGGAGATAGCGTTAAAGCAGGTGCTAAAAAGGCTCATGACATAAGCTACGGTGATGCACTATTTATTGGCACCTTCCAAGCAGCAGCGATATTTCCGGCGATATCCCGTTCTGGTCTAACTATTGCAGCTGGGCTATTTCGAAAGTTGGATCGAGAAACTTCTGCATACTTTTCCTTCCTGCTATCAATACCCGCGATTGCAGGAGGTATTATCTTACAATTTGGAGATCTTGCTGCCGGAACACATGAATCTATAACCTTTAGTAACTTGTTCATCGCAACCATTTCATCAGCTATTTTTGGATATATCGCTGTTGTGGGAATGATTCAATTTTTAAAAAACCAATCTCTGAAAATTTTCGCAATATATGTCTGGATATTGGGTATTACAATTATCGCTTTACAAACAATTGGAATATTTTAAACCAACATAATTATTTTTTGAAAATAGTAAAAATGTTGGTATATAGTAATAATAACAAATATACTTAATAGTAACTAATAATCCTATAAGGGTCGATCTAACCATGAAAATATTATTGAAAAACGCCAAGATTTACCCGATTACAAACGAGCCCATCTATAACGGTGATATCATTGTTGAGAAGGGAAAAATACGTGCCATTGGAAAACACCTTCCTGTTGATGCAAACACAAAAATCATTGATTGTGGGAGCGGTTTTTTAATGCCGGGCTTTATTGATGTTCATACCCATCTCGGACTTTATGATGAAGGAACTGGTTGGGCAGGCAACGATGCCAATGAAACAATTGAACCATTGACTCCACATATCCGTGCACTTGACGGTGTTTATCCGTTTGATCACGCCTTTTCAGATGCCGTTAAATATGGAATTACAACGGTTCACGTTATGCCTGGTAGCTCTAATGTAATCGGCGGGACGACATCAGTTATCAAAACAAGCGGGTCAAATATTGACAAGATGATGGTAAAGGAAACAGCAGGGCTAAAAATTGCTTTTGGTGAAAACCCAAAACGAATTCACAGTAACGGCAACGAAGATTCGTTGACAAGAATGGGCATTATGGGAATGCTCCGTGAAGCATTTTATGATGCAAGTCGTGTTGGAAGCGAAGATTCATTAAGAATGAAGCCATTAATTAAGGCGTTGAAACGAGAAATACCAGTCCGTATTCACGCACATCGTGCAGATGATATTTTATCGGCAGTACGCCTGGCTAAAGAGTTTAATCTCGACCTTCGGATTGAGCATTGCACCGAAGGACATCTTATTGCGAAAGAACTAGCTGATTTGAATCTCAAAGTCTCAGTTGGCCCTACACTAACACGACGATCTAAAGTAGAACTAGTGAACAAAACGTGGAAAACCTATCAAGTCCTAACCGCACATGGTATCGAGGTCTCCATTACAACTGACCATCCATATACACCAATCCAATATTTAAATTTATGTGCTGCTCTTGCAGTTCGTGAAGGACTGTCTGAGCAAAAAGCGCTTGAGGGTATTACCATTAACCCTGCCCGAAATTTAAAAATTGCCGACCGTGTAGGGAGTATCGAGGTTGGCAAGGATGCTGATTTAGTGCTGTGGAACCATCACCCATTTCACTTTTTAGCAAAGCCAAACTGGACGATGATCAACGGTGAAATTGTCTTTACAAAAATGTGAAAAAACTGTGACAAATTAACATATTCAACATGAAAATTTCATAAAAATACCTATACCATTACATGATAAAATCTTGTATGATACGAAATGAGGGAACTTTTTTTACTTATGGAAAATTAAATATGAAATAGTTTTTAGGGAAGGCAAATGGTGCGCCACCAGATTTCTGGTCCTAGTGGGTTCGATTCCCACCCCGAAATTTTTTATCAACACAAAAAATTTCGAGGGTGGGACGAACCGACGCGTTTTCTATGCATGGGTTCAGTTTCGGACTGCCCTTATTTTGGAGGGATTAACATGCTCAAGAAGCGGGATCTTCACGATTGTCATACTTTGTATGATTTGATGACGCACCCAGAAGTCTTCCCTTTTGTGCGCCATAAAGCAGAGTGTTATGATGAGTTTGTGTTTATCACAAAGCAGACAATTGAAGCAGAAGAACGCGGTGAATTAATTTCACGAACGATTCTTGATGAATGGGGCACTCCAATTGGGACGATTAATCTGTATGACATCCAAGACAATGCAGGATTTTTAGGTACATGGCTCGGTAAGCCCTATCACGGCCAAGGATATAACAAACCCGCTAAAGACGCTTTTTTTGATGAGCTTTTTTTCGAGCTTGGTATCGAAAAAATTTTCATGCGAATAAGAAAGACTAATATTCGCTCACTTAAGGCAGCCGAAAAACTCCCATATGTCTCGAAAGCGAATGAATTAAGAAAATCCTTGTATGATCAAATAAACTCTAACGATGAAATTTATGATCTTTATGAAATTTCAAAAGATCAATATACATTCCACATGTTACGGAATA
The DNA here is from genome assembly GCF_012843265.1 of Bacillus sp. DNRA2. Classification (GTDB taxonomy): domain Bacteria; phylum Bacillota; class Bacilli; order Bacillales; family Cytobacillaceae; genus Bacillus_BU. The sequence continues at coordinate 180,991 of NZ_JABAIT010000005.1, forward strand.
ATGACTCACATCAAGAATCGTCACAATTGGCATAAAAAGACGCTCCGAATCTAATTCGGAGCGTTTCTTATTACTCGTCCATGCTTTGCTCATTTATGAAAATTTCTGCATCGCCCGTTTCTGCTAAAAAATACTGAAGTTCCTCATTCGTTAGTGTTTCGAACCGCCCATCGTGAAAAAGGACTTGCGTTTGATTTGGATTTATTCGCCTTAATTGATAAGCCAATGAGCATGCTCCTTCCTTTCTATTCGTATTCATATAATTAACAAAATGAATGACTTTCATTCTTTACCACGCATTTAAATGAATCTTGAAAAATGTAAAAAAACCACATTCTAATCATTCTTCTGGTATAATACTTAAATCATTTAACTGAGGTTAAATGAGCTCGCATTGATGTACATATAAAATGAAATTGAGGCACAGATATGATTAAAACTAATAATACATTTGAAAAAATTAAGCAATTACTGATAATTCTTCTTCCGATTCTGGTTACACAGCTCGGATTATTTATGATGAATTTTTTCGATACCACCATGTCTGGTCATTATAGTTCGATAGATTTAGCAGGTGTTGCCATTGGCTCTTCTATTTGGGTGTCTGTATTTACGGGTTTGAGCGGTATCATGTTAGCTGTTACACCTATCATCGCCCAATTGGTTGGTGGGAATAAGCATGATAAGGTTGCTTTTTCTGTCATTCAAGGGACTTACCTATCCGTATTATTGGCGCTTGTAGTAATTGGCTTAGGCGCATTATTTTTAACGCCGCTCCTACATGCAATGAATCTCGAAACAAATGTATATACGGTAGCACGAGATTACTTAATCGCACTAGGCTATGGAATGATTCCACTATTTATTTTTACCGTTCTCCGGGCTTTCATTGATGCCCTTGGGAAAACCCGTGTTTCGATGATTATTACACTTATCTCATTACCAATAAATGTACTATTAAATTACTTGTTCATTTTTGGAAAGCTAGGATTTCCTGCTTTAGGCGGGGTTGGTGCAGGATACGCTACCTCGATTACGTATTGGATTATTTTAATCTTAACCATTATTATCATCCAATCTCAAAGACCATTTACAAACTATCATATTTTTAAAAGACTTTACCCTATTGCTCTAGTAACTTGGAAAGAAATATTGCTGATTGGAATACCGATAGGTCTTTCGATGTTTTTTGAAACAAGCATATTTTCTGCAGTGACACTGTTGATGAGCCAATTTGACACAGCAACGATCGCTTCACATCAGGCAGCCATTAATTTCGCGTCTTTGCTTTATATGATACCGTTAAGCATATCGATGGCCTTAACGATCGTCATTGGTTTTGAGGTTGGAGCTAAACGGCTTCAGGATGCTAAACAATATAGTTTTCTCGGCGTAACAATCGCCATTGGTATGGCCTGCTTTTCTGGCCTGATATTATTATTTTTCCGCAGTGAAATTTCGGCTTTATATTCTGCTGATCCATTAGTTCAAAAACTGACTACCCAGTTTTTAATGTATGCCTTTTTCTTTCAACTTTCAGACGCCATTCAAGCCCCAATTCAAGGTGCATTACGAGGCTATAAAGATGTAAATATTACTTTTTGGATGGCATTAGTTTCTTATTGGGTAATTGGCTTACCACTAGGTTATTTCTTAGTAAAATACACAGATTTAGGGCCATTCGGCTACTGGATAGGTTTGATTATCGGCTTGGCGACAGGTGCTGTGTGTTTATCTATTCGTTTATTTCACTTGCAAAGCCATCAGACCTTCCAATTTAAAAAGGAGCATTCCTAATTCGGAATGCTCCTTTTTTCTAAACATTTTCTCATCTAATTTTCTCATTTTGTAAATAACCAGTGGGCTGATTTTTGCATATGATGAACAAAGTAATACGATGATGCTACATGAAAGGACGATATAGATGTTCCCGTTTAATTTCTTTCCATTCAATTCAAAATCAAATAAAATGATGAACGGCATGAATCCTGAACAAATGCAACAATTTACCCAAGATATGATGGGAAAGATGATGTCCAAACACATGGAAGGAATGTCGAGCCCTTTTGATATGATGAAAGGTATCTTTCCAGACAATCATTTTCAAGCAGCCACTACTACCCAACTAAACTACTCCGTTTTTGATACACATGAATATGTATTTGTTCGAATCACCATTTCAAATGAGGAATGGTTAAAAACAATGAAAATTTACCATACCGCAAATCAAATTTCCGTTGAGCATGTACCGAACCTCGACGATAAGCACAGCTTGACATTACCTGCCATCGTTAAAAAGAAGGGAGCTACTGCTAACTATAAGGATGGTATTTTGGAAATTAAGATTCCTAAAATTGTTGAGCTACAATATTCAGAAATTGACGTCACGGAGTTATTCTAGGCGTCTTTTTTATGGCTGCGTTAAACGCGGAGGTTGATTCGCTGCCGGCACTTCGCGCACCTTAGGGGCTAGTCGGGAGCCTCCTCGGCGCATTCGCGCCTGTGGGGTCTCCCATACCAGCTACTCCCGCAGGAGTCTTCGTGCCTTCCGCTCCAATCAACTTGCGATAAATCAAAATCAACACTAAGGTTAAACACAGCCTTTTTCATAAATACCATATAATTCAATAGCGGTTATTTCATATCTTCCATGACCTGACTTTTTGAGTTCTTTGCTTCTGGCTCGCTTGGAGTACCGACAACAAATTCCTTTCTAGGCATATTGTGCATATTTTCTGCTGTTACATGTGCAATCACATAGTATGTACCTTCTCTATCAAAAGTCTTTTCAAGTTTATATGCTCCGTCAGTTGCCTGTTTGATTTCAAACTCTTCATGAGACTCATCCTGTGAGCGCCAAACTTCAAAAGTCACTTCACGAGCATCAGTAACTACTTCATCCCCATAAGTAACGACTGCGTTGAACGTGACAGGTTCATTTGGCATTGGTTTTTCAGGATCTATTTTAACATTTACGTCAACCCACTTTAATTCATCTTCTGATGATTCTTCTTTGTCAGCACAAGCAGTTAAGACCATTGAAAAAAATATCATTCCTAATATTAATATCCATTTTTTCATCTTGCATCTCTCCCCTTTGATCTAAATAACTTTTGTTTCTCTAGAAATATTTTTACATATTCAGACAAGATATTGCAAAAGAATTATTCTTCTTAATTTTTTCACAAAAAAATGCTCAGGTAAATCTACCACCTAAGCGATTACCATTCTCAATTATTGAGTAAGCTCATTTCTGAAAGGAAATTAATTGAATCTACCTTCCACGGATCAACTTGTGAAAACCGGACAACTTCAATATTCCCACGAAATCTTTTCAATCCTTGTTCTTTTATATATAAGTCAAGCTGAACCGGAATAGACAACTGTAATTCTGAGGTTAAGTCTTCAATTGGAAGAACAGTCATCTGACTTATTCTGACTGAATCAATTTTCGATAAAAGCGTAGACCATTTCACAGTTTGCAGTGAGACGAGCGACATAATCGTTTCATCTTGTTCTTTGATACCCGCCATATACGCATTAACTACTTCATAAGGTTCAGCTTGTGATAGGTGATCCTCGAGCCGTCCCGCTGCCTTTAATATCATTAATTTATGAGATAAATCCATATGATTGGTACGATGTGTTGTACTCCCATAAAAATGAATGCAGAAATGACCAGGAAAATTATTTTGCAATGCTCCAGCACCATGTGGCATCCCATGCATGGAAGCTGGAATTTTTTGCTTTCCATTTAAAATAAAAATAGATCTCCTTCGCCAGCTCCATTTCCCATTATAGATTTGTTTCATTATTTTGGTATCTTTACTTGTCAATGGTTGCACATCGGCATGTCGACTCCCTGCTCTCCTTTGTACCCGAAACTTTAACCCTGTCTCCGTGTCCTTTACAGTAAACTTACTGTATCGTGGTAAGACTTTATTGACCCTTTCCCAAGATAAGATGCCGTATTGCGGAGTAGCAAAACCTCTCTGCGGTTGAGACAATCCTAATAGGATCATCACAAACAGCGAAGTCAAGCAAATTGTTATATTGGTATGCTTCATTTTTCCACTCTCAATTTCATTAATTAATTACGATATTTAAGTTTTTCCGATAGGAAACTAAATCATTCAATGAAAAAACCCCTTCAATCAATCGAAGAGGTTTTTTTACTTTTACATTTTTGTTTTTAAAATTTCAATCGCTTTTTGAATTTGCGTATCATTTTCTTGAATCGTTTTGCTTAAGCGACCCATTAATTCCATAGATGTTTTTCCGGTTAAAATACCGTTTGCTTCTATGTTAGCATCCTTTTGTAACGCGATAATTGCTTGTTTGGTTTTATCATCAAAATAGCCATCCTCGCGACCAGGATCCAAACCAATAGCTTTAAGCATTTTCTGAGCATTTTTAATATCGCTTGAAGAATCAGATAACTTCCATTCTTTGTCATGATCTATGATTTGTAGCGATGCATATTCAGGTAAACTTACCTCAAAATTCGGCTTCACACCTTTTTTATTAATCCAATTCCCTTTAGGTGTTAACCATTTTTCTGTCGTAAACTTGATATTGGAGCCATCTGGAAGGTCCTGTGCTCGTTGAACTGTTCCTTTACCAAACGAAGTTTCGCCCACTAAGGAAATACCGGCAGATTCACTTACTGCTGCAGCGAAAATCTCCGATGCACTTGCACTACCTTTATCGATTAAAACAACGAGTGGAGTTGTTGAACCTTTACCTTTATTCGTTGATTTGTATTCTTCGACTTTTCCATCACGACTTTCGACTTTAAAGATAACCTTCCCGCTTGGAACAAACATGCTAGAAATATTAATCGCTTGATCGAGCAATCCACCCGGATTCTGCCTTAAATCAAGGATCATTCCCTTCATTCCTTTACCTTGCAGGTCTTGAAGAACTTGTGTAAGTTCTTCAGTCGTATTTGAAGAGAAAGAAGAAACCTGAACATGAGCTATCCCATTTTCACCTTCCACCATTTCTCCATATACCGTTTGCAATGGAATGGTGTCCCGAGTAATTGAAACATTGATTGGATCATCCACACCTGGACGAAGAATGGCTAACTCAACTTTTGTACCCTTTTCACCACGAATAAGCTGAACAGCTTCAGTTGTACTCATACCTTGCACACTTTTACCATCAACGGTAAGGACCTTGTCGTTAGGCTTTAATCCAGCCTTTTCTGCAGGTGAATTCTTAATTGGGGTGACAATAACGATATGTCCATCCTGTTCAGAAATTTCAGCACCAATTCCTTCGAATGTCGAAGAAATACTTGTGTGAAATTTATTTGCTTCTTCGATGTCCATGTAGTCTGAATATGGATCATCAAGCGCATCCATCATCCCGTTAATTGCACCATTAATCAATTTCGAATCTTTTACATCTTTAAAATAATCCTGCTTAATCGTATCAAATACAGAATATAGTTTGTCAAACTCCTGTCGATCATTCGTAACAGCTGGAACAACCTTTTCATCTCCAAATGCTAATGCAAATGTAGTAATTCCAGCTGTTAAAAATACAAGCAGTAATAATAACATCGCAAAATGGAATTTTTTCATTCGAATAAAGCCTGCAGATTGTTCGGTCTTTTGATGCCCCTCTTGTTGCTCAGGCTGTTTTTGGTCTACTTGATTTTGCTCCAAACCTCTCACCACTTTCATATTCCCAATATAATCTAATAAAATTCTCTTTTTACACAATACCACTACTTTAGCGTATAAAACAAAGAATTCCTGTGAACATTGTTTAAATTTACATTAATTTTTTATAAATTACATTTTTTTTACGACATGAAAATATTCTTCAAGTGTCCATTTTTTTTCATAAATCAGGGTTGCAGCTTTTTCCCCCACATAACGAAAATGCCACGGTTCAAATTGGTATCCAGTGATATCCTCTTTCCCCTTAGGATAACGGAGAATAAACCCGAATCGATGCGCATTTCTTTCCAACCATTTGCCTTCGGCTGTTGAATCAAATTCCTCGGTTAAATAATTGTTAACACTTTCGCTCGATATGTCCATGGATAGCCCTGTTTGATGCTCACTATTCCCTGGTACAGCCACCGCTTGTATCGCATGCTCCTCGCCAACCTTCTCAACCTCAGCATTATATAAATCCTTTTGGCGGATATAAGAACGATAGCCTGAAACAGCAAGTAATTCAATTCCTGACTTCTTAGCAGAAGCAAACATTCTTTCAAGGGCACCGGCTGCTTCCTTACGCAAATAGCTTTTCTCAATTTCTTGTTTACCAAAAGAAAAACGGACATGAGGTCTGATTAAATCCTTAGGTTCATAATTGGCTGGTAATGCATACTGTTTATTGACCAAAGCAAGAATGTTCATTGGATTTTGAATGACGCTTTTCCCGGCAACCTCCTCAATCTGATTAAAATAAGCTGCCTCAAGTGTTAATTCACTTGCTTGTCCTTGATTGGATTGGGCTAAACCATTCTGATCCGAATGGTTAATAAACGGGACCTTTTTTATATAGGAATCAATTTGACTGCATCCTGTTAATAAGATCAAGCATATGCCAATCTGAAAATGCAATCTTTTCATTCTGTCCACCAATCCTATTATGATAATTTTCATTACAATATTAAGTATTTTACCACGAAACGGCCAGAAGTAACGAAAAATCAGCAAAATACTACAAAAACCCCCTAAAAACGCAGGGGAGTTGTAAACGAAAAATATATTCCAATTAAACAAATTTAGCTTGTTCGGCTTTTTTCGGAAATCATTACAGGGTTTGTTGATATTTTTTGTAAATAAACATATAAAAAAAAGAAGCTTCCTCCACTTAACAGTCGAGCGATGGTTGAGGTTATCATCGCAGTATTCATTGAATACTTCTCCAATAGATATACCCCAATCTGAGGCGCAATAAAGCCAATAATTGCTAATAGGATATTATAATTGGAAATACAACTATCTCGATTTTCATCTGTTGTTACCTCTAATAGAAGGTTAAATAAAAGTAATACAGTACCGGAAATAAACAGTCCTGCCACAGCATTAATGACCGTTAAATATATCAAATTTGTCGAGAGAATATTAAGGACAGGTGCGGTTGCCATGCCAATTGACACCGGAATCATCATCAAATGATTTCCATATTTATCAGCCATTCTCCCCCACCATTTGTAACTAATAATCTGTCCGATTAAGCTCGTAACTGAAATAGCACTAATCCAAACCCCTGTTGCACCTGCATATTTAATTTGATAAATACTAAATAGGGACCAAGCCATTTGCCAGGTAAAATTAAACAATAATCCACAAACTAAAAAAACAACAAATGGCTTGTGAGAAAATGCCGAAAAATTTATCCTGTAACTCTTTTTGGATGTCCGCTTTTCTTTCTTTTTTTCAACATGTCTAAATAAATAATACACCTCAACTAATCCCGCTAAAAAAGCAACAAGGAAAATGGATTGATATGGAAAAGGATTGTTTTCAGCAAAGAAGCTTAGGAAAATACCAATAATAACAGTAAAACTCATCCCCACAAAGGTCAAAAACTTATTACGCAAACTAAAAAAGGTGTTTCGCCTCACATCAGTTATCATATCGCCAATTAAAGACTGCCAACTAAGTGTTGCAAATGCACCTGGAATGTTCATTAGTCCAATTAATAATACAAATGTCCAGCCTGCATATGTCGATGGCACATAGACGACAAAAATCATCGCCAATAAAAATATCCTAGTAATTAAAAAAGCTAAGGCTGTAAAGACCTTTTTTTCGGTTAATCTATTTAGAATAATCGAGCCGATAAGCATTCCAAACATCCCCATAAATTGTGGAAGAGAGTTAATTAATCCGACCTGATAGTTGGTCACGCTTAACACACTTATCGCAAAAAGTGAAAAATAACTGTTGCTCCCATTCAAGGCGATAGCCTGAGCAATGCCATTACGAATACTATATTTCTCGTTCAATGCATCCAAATTATTCAATTGTGCATCTTCTTTCATAAAAGTATTATTTTGATATACTAAATAATACTTCTAAACAGAATTGACTACAATCTTTTTCCTAAACCAGCTTCGTAATAAAAATAAAAAAAGGTACCCGATGTTTATCAGGTACCGAATCTTAAACCCACCTTATTATGCGTCTTTAATAGCGCCTTCAAGAGCCACTTCAATCATTTCGTTAAAGGTTGTTTGCCGTTCTTCAGAAGTTGTTTCTTCTCCTGTTAAGATATGATCACTAACAGTAAGTACGGATAAAGCCTTTCGACCAAACTTAGCTGCAAGTGTGTAAAGCGCAGCTGTTTCCATTTCAATTGCTAAAATTTGATACTTTGCCCATTTTTCATGTTCGGCATTATCATTATAGAAAATATCAGCCGTAAACACATTGCCGACCTTTAAATTTAAGCCTTTTTCAATCCCAACATCGTAGGCGCTTTTTAATAAACCAAAATCCGCTGTGGGAGCATAATCAACTGCCCCAAACGTGAGGCGATTCATTTGTGAGTCAGTAGAAGCACTCATGGCCAGAATTACATCTCTGACCTTTACATCCTTTTGGATTGCCCCACAAGTACCGACGCGAATCAATTTTTGTGCGTTATAGCTTTGCATTAATTCTGTAATGTAAATGGAAATGGATGGTACTCCCATTCCGGTACCTTGAACAGAAATTCGTTTTCCTTTATATGTACCTGTGTAACCAAACATGTTTCGAACCTCGTTATAACAAACCGCATTTTCAAGAAATGTTTCGGCAATATATTTTGCCCGAAGTGGATCTCCTGGTAAAAGAACAGTTTCAGCAATTTCATTTTCTTTTGCAGCGATATGGATACTCATTAATAATCCTCCATTCTTTTCCTGATAACAATCACACTATATCACATCTCCTCAAGAATAGAAAAATAGAACAATACTTAATGATAATTTATAAAAATGGAAAGGCTAAAAAGGTATGCTAAAGAACTATTCAAGCAGATGAAGGAGGAATTCACGTGGGTAAAAAACATCGAAGTCGTATTAATTCACCTAAGAAAAATAATCATATTCCACCTGAAGCAATAATCGCAGAACAGGAGGCACACGGAAAGGAAAATCGTGCCGGGAACCGTAAGAATAAGCAGTAAATTACGATTCGGTCCATCATTGGTTAAGTGTATGTTTCCATACAAGAAAAGAAGAGGGGCCAACTGACTTCCTCTTCTTACCTTAAATGAACACGATTAATTTTAATCCAACCTCCAGGCTGTAATTGATAAAAGGATTGTCCGCTTCGGCCTTCCTCAATCGAAATAATATCGCCTGTACTGACATATCTGCCATTATAATCACCCGGAATTAAATCTGATACATTAAAGATTTTAAAAATATTTTCAAGACATTCCTTATGATTCGCTTCTTCAATCAAGAGACGATATACTTCTTCGTACCCTTTTTTCTGTCTAAATACTGGAGTTTGGTAAAGGGTTACATCAAATTTTTTCTTACGCTTCCCTACTAATTCCATTATCATTTCGACTCCCCCTAACGAAAGTTTTCCAAATAATTGTCACTGAGTTGGAATTATTTTGAAAGTTTAATCAAATGATTAATTATTAATTATCCATTGTCCATGTCGAATCCTTCATCGGATATCTTGTTATTTTGTCGGTTGTCATGAGAGTTTTCGACAAGGGGGTCTACTGATAATCAAAAAAAGAGTGGGTTCGCCCACTCTTTTTTGCTCTTTATAAAGAGAATTTTTGGATGACTGAATTAATTTTTTCACGTAGAGATGGTAAGTCACCAGAGCTAACTGTAAAATGAATATGACTTTCATCCATTTCGAGCGCTTCTGCTAAAAATCCCCCTAACCCACGTGCTTTACGATCAACTTGCATATAAATATCCGTCATGGAACTTGAGCTCGGGAAAAAGACAATTTCTAGTTCATCAAGTTTGCCACGGTATGTTCCTGTAATCGGTACAAATTCAAATTCCTGCACGAACGGTAATCGTTTACGAATTCGATACGGTGCTTCTTCACACTCAACTTCACGTAGGCGAAAACCTAAATCGTTAACAACGTTTATTACTGCCTCCGTCAATGGATTGGGAATGACCTTAATAAAATCTTTATCGGTTGGATCAACTGCATTTTTGATATCCAAACCTGTCTGGACCCAAATTTTTGATCTACCCAATGATATTGGTGTATCAATGGGCAATTCAAATGAAAATGGAATTTGTTTTGTTTCCTGAGACTTAATCACAAAAGGCTCATTTAAGCGTACCTGCTCAATAAGAGCGTTAACTGTATATTTACGATCATCTGATTCTTTTAAGTAAGTTGTAAATAACGATAAATAAATGGCATCAATTTGCTGCTCCACGCTGCCACCCCGGACTTCTACAATGCCTTTTACTGCTTCACCAGGAACAAGTGTATCTCGTTCTAATTTCGTATCAACTGTTGCAGCACCAATACCAATACTGGCGAATACTTTATTAAATAATGACATTTTATTCCATCCTTCCGTAGGTTAATTAATAATTTGTTGAATATCAAGTTTAATTTGTTCAGCATTCTCATATGGAGGGGCAGATTGGAGCAATTTCCTAATAACCATTTTGGCTTGTGGCGATAGACTCAATTCCTCTTCCCAGCTTTTTTCCTTTTTACCTTCAGGAGGTATATATCCGGAATACAAAAGAAATAATAAAAAATGCCCAAGACCGTAATAATCGCTTTTATAATCGATTTGTTTACGTGGATGGCGAGTCATTACTCTAATCTCCATTTGATTTTGCAAAACCTTTTCCGCTAGGCCCAAATCTATCACTTTAATCGATTTTCCATCCCACATGATATTAGGAATTCGGATATCTCGATGGACAATATTCGCCTCCTGTAAGGAAACAATCGCTTGTAACAGTTCATAACCTAACATAAACGATTCTTTTTCATTAAATACCTTTCCTTCTTCAAAAATTAACTGTTCAAATGTTTTCCCTTCAATGAACTCCATCGTAAAATAAGGGATACGATTGACCGTACCATTATCGTAAAATGTTGGAAAACAAGGTGAGTTTAGCTCTCGCAAAAATAAGATTTCCTGTTGGAATCCAGCGCGACCCTTTTTCGTTAATCGTTTATGCCATCTTAACGTTTTCAGGACCATGTTTTGTTGACGGACAGAATCAAATACAAGGTAACTGTGTCCATAACTGCCACTGCCAAGGTGACTGACGACTTCATAGCGGTTTAAAAGCTTGGTGCCGCTCTGAAATGGCTTCTCAACTATATTGGAGATAATTAGAACGATTGACTTCCACATGTAGCCCTTCCACTCTCAATTCATGTTAGCTTGAGAAAAAGCTTCCGAAGCTTGAAAAACTTTTATGCTTTTTCTTATAGTGATGATGACCATAATGTGAATGATTTTGATATTTATAGCCTTTTTTCCAAGCATCACTGCTACTGTAATGTTTATAATGATGTTTGCTATTCATGGCACTACCCAGGAGCGACTTTAATAGTTTTTTTAACATGTTCATTCCTCCTCTAACTTCCTAATTTGATTATACGATATCCAAAATAAAAAGTTTCATTTTTCAAAATCAAGTTATCATTAATTTTTCTTCACGCAAAAATGACGAGCATATCACACTCGTCATTTTGTCATCTATGTCAATCATCAGATACTTCCTCATCAATAATGCTCTTTTCAACTAAGTACTCAAAGGTAATATCAGCTAATTCCTCCAGTTCATCTTCTGCGGGAACGTATCCCCGTTTTAACAGCTCATGAAAGAAAAATTCTGCAATTTCTTCCGTATCAATGAATACTTCAATTTCTCTCACAGTATCGCCCCCTTTATAGGAATGTATGAGCGTTTCTGGTATTTCATACCCTTTTTATTGGGTTATTTTTCTTAACATAATTCATTCGTGCTTAAAAAATGAACGGTCTATTTTGTGAGATTTTTTCATCGGGGGATCAAAGAAGGTGGGAAAAAGATAGATAAGACTATTTATTCATGAGTGATTAATTTCATCGCCATTTACAGCAGATGATAGCTTTTTTAAAACAACCTTCATTACCTGCCTATATTCCTCATCATGGAATAAATCGTATAGTAGTCGATAATCATTATATACATCTAATAAAAAATCAATATATTCCTTCTTATCCATTTTTCTATTCAACTCTTCCCGCTCTCGATTTCGAATCGGGTTCTTTGGTTCAGGAAGATTAAGGTGCGTCTGTGGTTTATTTGCTAAAAACAGCAGTCCGAGCTTCTGAAGAAACAGGTCTGCGGTTTCTGCATCCGCCACTAATAACAGTTCTTCCTCGCCTGCCTCTAACCATTCCCCATCCTTAATTCTCGCAAGCTCATAAATCACATCTTCCCACGCATTTTCCTTATAGCGCCATATTTCGGTACGAAATCCAACCACTTTAAATAATTCTGCTCCATAGCCCTTCACTTGAACTAAGTCACCAAAAAAGAATCGATATTCAATGTCAATATGTTCTTTTTCGACCAATTCTCCTTTGTAATCTGAGAGTAATTCTAATTTATTCTCAAAATATAGACCTTCACTATTATCAATTTCATACACATACATTCCATCAAGCCATTTGACATCTGTGACTTTACCTGTAGTACCATATAAAGTGATCACGACTATATCACCGATTTTGTACTTCGGTTTTTTCCGTTTATCCATTTCCTCCATCCTCTCAATGATGAGCCGTGAAAATATTTACGATATTATATGCACTTGAGAAGGAAAAGTCACCGCGAAAAACTCGATTTGATCATCCAAAATAAAAAGAGACAGGTTGTCCCTATCTCTCCGTTTCACAATATAAGTCCCATGCATCATCAAAGGTTGACAAGCTATGCAGATAATGCCCATTTAATTCAAGATAATTACTTATTTCATGATAGTCTGATGAAGTCTTCGGAAAACCATGATCAAGGTATGCATAGTTCGCAAATTGGCTAATTAAATCCCCGGGCTTGGGATGTCGATATTTCATCAGAAAATGGTAAAATGATTTCGTCATATCTTCGCCTTCTTCTCTTACTTTATATAGACTCTTACATGTTATAAATTTAATTTCAGTTCTAACATGCAATATGATAACTCATTATATCGTATTGTTTTCCTTTTTTAATGGATAATTTTCAATCAAAATAAATATTGCAATTAATACCTCATAAATTGTCAATGTATAAACTAATTTCCATTTTATCAGATTGTTAACTAATATAAAAAAAAGCCCTCATTGCTGAGCGCTATACCTTTACTTCTCCCTATAACTTGAAACCTGAGGATGGCATCGATAAATTAGGAATACAGAAAGCACGGCAATTACGCCAAAAACAAGACCATATTTTGTTCCTAATTGCACGATAGTCTCACTGTGATCACCAAACGTGAAGCCTAATATAAAATAGATCATGGTCCATACAAGTGCAGTGGAATAAGAGTATATGGAATACCTCTTAAAAGTCATTTTATTCATGCCAACAATATAGGGAACAATATGTCGGACAACTGGGATAAAATAACTAACGATTAAAGCAATATTTCCGTATTTTTGCGTGATTTCCTCAGCTTTAATATAGTACTTAGCCTTTCTTTTCATTACTCTATCGACTACTTTTTTTCCAAGTATCCTGCCTAGAACAAACCCAAGCGACAACCCCGACACAACACCTAGGTAGGTAATCATAAAAGCAGGTACAAGCTTTAACATCCCCATAGATGAAACGAAACCACCTGTCGCTACAATCATTTCATCTGGAATCGGCATTCCTACAATCCCAAGCCATAAGCAAAAAAACAAAGCGACATACCCATATTGATGGATATAGATTAATAATTCATTTTCTCCCATTTATCGTGTCTCCTGCCCTTTTTCGCATGCCAAAACATAGGCCGGAGGGAAATTCAGCCATACCTTTGTTTCTGTTATTCTCGGAAAAAAACTCTGTATTAATTTCTTTTTCACTCGAGAGTATTGAAATGTAATAAACTTGCCGCTATGAAGAAGTGAGTCTTTGACATTACGTAAAATTCGTTCCGAAACATCTATCGGCATTGAAGTAAACGGTAATCCCGATAATACATAGTCTACCCTATCAAGATTGAGCCCTACTAAGTACTTTTTCAAATTCTCTGCGGAACCATGGATTACATGGACGCTTTGGTCTTGGGCATATTTATGCTGCAAATCTTTTACAAAAGTTTCATTAATTTCAATAAGGATTAAAAATGTAGCTTTCTTTTTTCGTTTGACAAGTTTTTCAGTAAATGCCCCAGTACCTGGTCCCAATTCCACAATCGTTTTTGAATGTTCAAAATTGATTGTCTCTAGCATATTCTTCGCCAGTATTTCTGAGCTGGGCGTAAGCGCTCCAGTATTTCTAGGATGTTTTATAAATTCGCCAATAAATGTTATGATTTGCATCCTGTTTCACCTCATACCCGTAATTTATACTCAAGTATGCAGGATAGATATTAAGATTAAGTGGATGCTTTTCTTAAGATTTTATTAGGATTAGAGTTCTATTCTGTTCCTCAGCTACAATCCTTTAGTTAAGAACTCTTTCACTTCTTAACTTCAAAATCAACTTACATCTTTCACAAGAAATAACTTCAAGTAGAAAATCTAGGCTAAATCTAGTAAGATATCTTCATGTGACATTAAATAAGGAGTTAAAAAAATGAGTGTATTAAATGTACAAAATTTAAGTCACGGTTTCGGTGATCGTGCGATTTTTAATAATGTGTCTTTTCGACTTTTAAAAGGTGAACACGTTGGGCTTGTAGGAGCAAATGGTGAAGGTAAGTCGACTTTCATGAATATTGTAACTGGGAAGTTGCAACCCGACGAAGGGAAAATTGAGTGGTCACGAAAGGTGCGTGTTGGTTATTTGGATCAGCATGCTGTACTTCAAAAAGGTACGACGATGCGTGAGGCTTTAAGTACTGCTTTTCAATACCTATTTGATGCAGAAGCGGAGATCAACGAACTTTATGCCAAAATGGGTGATGAGGGTGCTGATATCGATGCACTGCTAGTTGAAGTTGGAGAACTTCAAGAAACCTTAGATAGTAATGATTTCTATCAAATTAATTCAAAAGTTGAGGAAGTTGCTCGTGGTCTAGGCTTAGACGATGTAGGACTTGATCGAGATGTAGCCGACCTTAGCGGTGGGCAACGTACGAAAGTTTTATTAGCTAAGCTTTTGCTAGAAAAGCCTGAAATCCTATTACTAGACGAGCCTACGAACTATTTGGATGAACAGCATATCGAATGGTTGAAGCGCTACCTGCAGGAATATGAGAATGCATTCATCTTGATTTCACATGATATTCCATTCTTGAACAATGTAGTTAACTTAATCTACCACATGGAAAACCAAGAGTTGAATCGCTATGCTGGTGACTATGATAACTTCCTAAAAATATATGAAATGAAAAAGCAACAGCTAGAGTCCGCCTACAAGCGTCAGCAACAAGAGATTGCTGATTTAAAAGATTTCGTTGCTCGTAACAAGGCAAGTGTTGCGACTCGTAATATGGCGATGTCACGTCAAAAGAAGCTGGACAAAATGGATATTATTGAATTAGGGAAAGAGAAGCCTAAACCTGAGTTTAATTTTAAAGAAGCTCGTGCAGCAAGTCGCTGGATTTTCGAGGCTGAAGATCTTGTGATTGGTTACAATGAACCACTTTCACGCCCGCTGAATTTGAAAATGGAACGCGGCCAAAAAATTGCATTCGTCGGTGCAAACGGTATTGGTAAGTCAACTCTTTTAAAAAGTATTCTTGGGTTGATTAATCCAATTTCGGGTAAAGTAGAACGTGGTGAGTATCAATATATCGGTTACTTTGAGCAGGAAGTGAAACAGTCCAACTATAACACTTGTATTGAAGAGATTTGGAGCGAATTCCCAAGTATGAATCAGGCTGAAGTTCGTGCTGCTCTTGCAAAATGTGGATTAACGACAAAACATATTGAAAGTAAAATTGAAGTCCTTTCTGGTGGAGAAAAAGCCAAAGTTCGTTTGTGTAAAATTATTAACACAGAGACGAATCTATTAATTCTAGACGAGCCGACCAATCACTTAGATGTGGATGCAAAGGAAGAATTGAAGCGGGCTTTAAAGGCATATCGCGGAAGTATCTTGATGGTATCCCATGAACCTGAATTCTATCGTGAAATTGCCACAGATATTTGGAATTGTGAGGATTGGACCACTAAAGTGTTTTAATTAAAGACGGAGGGGTACCCAATGATTTTACTAGGGTACCCCTTTTTATTAACATTTTTAGTCAATTTACTTATGCTACAGGCCACCTTAATGTTTCTAAATGAGGGCTTTTTGATTTTTTTTGAAATAAAATTACACTTATTTTTTAATATGGAGTTTTTCTACAGTTAAGACCAAGCAAAAGTAAAAATAAGCGGAGGTTTTCCGCTTACGCAAGTCAAAACACGCCATTTTTCACGTTTTTAGAATCAATAAGCGGAATCTCTCCGTCTATTTACGCTATTTTTAATACTATTCTCGAATTAGTCGGAGTTTTTCAGGCTGTTGAGAAAGTCCGTGTTTTTATCAAATTAACGCGTTAATGTGGTATAATAATTTATATATAGTAAATACCCGGAAGGCGTGACTACATTGCTAAATGGTACGAATTCGACTCAATCTAAAACAAGCCAGCTTGAACTAGTAGACATAGAATTATTGGTTCCTGAGAACCACCTCCTTCGATTAATTAATGAACACGTAGATCTTTCCTTCATCAGGGAAAAGGTGCGTCCTTTTTATAGTGAAACCAAAGGAAGACCTTCGCTTGATCCCGTTGTACTGTTCAAAATGATACTAATTGGA
>NZ_JABAIT010000006.1 GCF_012843265.1 Bacillus sp. DNRA2
GAGTAGCTGGTATGGGAGACCCCACAGGCGCGAATGCGCCGAGGAGGCTCCCAACTAGCCCCGCGGAAAGCGAAGTGCCTGCAGCGGAAATCAACATTCGTGTTTAACACAACCATAAAAAAAGAGCAAAGTGACTTTATTCACATTGGCCGATAAATTTTAAAAAGCGACCGATAAAAATTCAAAGGCGACCGATAAATATTCGAAAACGACCGATAAATCCCCTAGCATCAACAATATGGTATAATTTTTTCAAAAAAAGGAGCAAGATCATGAACGAAGCCCAGCAATTATTGCACCAAGCGAAGTGGCGCATCATCGATCAGACTTGTCTTGGTCCGCAGTTCGGTGCATTACAATCATTTGGCATGGATGATACCCTATGCGCTTCAGTGGGAACAGGGGCTCAACCAGCAACGGCCCGGGCCTGGGTTCACCATAACACGGTCGTTCTGGGTATCCAGGACACGAAGCTTCCATTTTTACAAGATGGACTCCAATATCTTGAAGAGCAAGGCTACTCCTATATCGTCCGCAATTCGGGTGGGCTTGCAGTCGTCCTTGACGAAGGAGTGCTCAATCTGACCCTTGCCCTTCCAGAAAAAGAAAAAGGAATCGAAATCAATCGTGGTTATGAAGCGATGTGGCAACTGATCAAGCAAATGTTTGCTGATTTTATGAGCAAGGGACACAAAATTGAAGCCTACGAAATTACTGAATCCTATTGCCCTGGCAGCTATGATTTGAGTATTGCCGGCAAGAAATTTGCTGGTATTTCGCAGCGCCGACTTAAAAATGGTGTCGCTGTGCAAATCTATCTTTGTGTAACGGGCAGCGGTAGTGAGCGGGCAGAGCTCATTAAGAATTTTTATGAGAAAAGCAAAAAGGGTGAGTCGACCAAGATTAAGTATCCTGATATTAGTCCGGACGTGATGGCTTCCCTGTCTGAATTGTTCGGGGTAAACTTGACTGTTGCAGATTGTTTGATGCGCTTTTTAAAATCAATCCAAGCTCTCGGTGGACAAATTTATTCTGGCCAATTAACAGAAGAAGAGGTTCCGCTGTTTTCGGACTACTACGATCGTGTCGTCCTACGGAATCAAAAAATGCTCACGACATAACGAGGCTGCTTTTGTAGAAGAGCGGATTTGTGCGGAGCGGACATACATTCCGTTATTTGATTAAAAAAACATGATTTTTTGTTTTATCGGACATATGCTCCCTTATTTTAGATAAAAGCTCGTCATTTGCCTGATTTTTATTAAAATAAGGTCCTATATGTCCATAAATATTCTCAAATTAGCTTTTTTTACGAGAATAACGCACTCAATGTCCAGAAAAAAACGCATGGAACTTATGTCGTTCCATGCGTTTTCGATCTGTCCAGCTCCGGCAGCAAGGGGCTCGGGTCACAAGCCAAATCCCTCCAGAGACTAGCGTCTCTTGCGTGATTCGTCTTGTGCCTGTCGCCCATGAACGAGCCGCCTCCGCTTTTCGATATGTCTAGCTCCGTTCGCTAGCCCCTCGGGTCATAGGCCAATCCGTCCAAAAGGTTAAAGAACAACCTTTCGGCCGGCTCGTCCTATGCCTGTCGGGGCTGAGCAAGCGAACTCCGCTTTTCGATTTACTCAGCCATTTTCTCTAAGTTACCGTTTCGGTCCATTTTGAAGGTTGTTTGCGGACGCTCTTCTTCCTCAAAGAGGACAAGCTTTCTGGCACGATTCATAATTTTCATCAATGTTTCATAGTCTTCTTGAATCGTTTCTGTATCCTGCTCGAGGTGATTGATTTTACCTTGTAACTCGGCATTATGCTTTCTCAAGTCAGCGAGTTCACGTTTTAATCTTTCATTCTCACTTTTTAGTATATCAACATGAAAATTAGAATGATTTAAGTTTTGTAAATATGCGATAATCATATCCATTGTGATTGTTCTGACAGGCTGTGTCGGAATCGCGTTAGTGCTTGAAGGCATAGCTGGTGTACTTGGCAAAACGGTTTCTGTGCTTACAGATGCAGATTCATCTTCAATTGGGCTTGTCTCAGTTGAAATAATAGATTCAATTTCGTCAATGTCAAATTCCGAAGCAAATTCTTCTAATCCATTTGCACCAATCAACACCGGCTCAAGGTCACTAACCTGAACAGTAGGTGGTGTATACAGCAGCTTTTTCTTGCCACCCTGATCCTTACCGAGAACGCGTTGGCGTTGTTTGCGTTGTTTCTTTGCTAAATCTAGTGCTTTTTCATATTGATGGCGGACAACAGCGTTCCAGCGGAAACCACATGCAGCAGAAGTGCGATTTAATTTATCCCCAACCTCCTCAAAGGCATTAAGCTGGGTACTACCTTCCCGAACATGTCTTAATACAGTTTCAGCTAGCAATAAGTCATTTTCATCCGTCCATGCATCTTGACGTACTTTCATTTCCTCAACTCCCGGAAAAATTATGATAACTTAACATTTGTTATCTATATCTTTCCCAGGTAATTTAAGTAATATACCAATTTAATAAAAGGATAATAGTTTTTCTCATATTTTCATAACTTTGTTAGGGAACCGAAATATTCGGAAACCGAAATTTACATTTTTTCCCAAAAGGCTGTGTTAAAGCTTAGTGTTAATTTTTGGCAAGTTGATTGGAGCGAAGTGCCTGGAGCGGAAATCAACATTCACAAATAACACAGCATTCCAAATAGACCCACCGAACTTGCCTACTTGCATTAGCAGTTGATTAACTGTAAAATACATTTGACCTAAAGAGGTAAAATCGCAATCAAATATTGTGTGAAGAAAGGGTTGTCCTAAATGGCAAACGAATTTCGTGTTTGCGACGATTGTCAGGCTGTTAATACAAAGACGCTCATTGAGCGTTTAAAGAAAATCGATCCAGACGCAGATATAAAAATTGGCTGTCAATCCTATTGTGGCCCAGGCCGTAAGAAGACCTTTGCATTCGTCAATAACCGGCCCGTATCGGCACTCACAGAGGATTCATTAATAGAAAAGATTGAAGCGAAATTAAAAAAATAAATCAAAAATCACCTTCGATTCCATATCTGGGGTGATTTTTATTTTTCAAATTTAATAAAAAATTGTCACGGAAACATTCGTGAATCAAGCAATAAAACGGGCTATAATGGAAATATGATATTTAAGAAAAGGGGTCAATAATGGAGTATGCAGCGGAGAAATTAAATGAGGAAAAGGTATTCAAGGATCCCGTTCACCGCTATGTACATGTTCGGGACAAAGTAATCTGGGACTTAATTGGCACAAAGGAATTCCAACGATTACGCCGCATTAAACAGCTGGGAACCACATATTTAACCTTCCATGGTGCTGAGCATAGCCGCTTCAACCACTCGCTTGGCGTATACGAAATTATTCGCAGAATCATTGATAACGTGTTTGAAGGTCGCCCGGAATGGGATCCCAATGAACGCTTGTTGTCATTGTGCGCAGCGCTGCTTCATGATTTGGGGCATGGTCCATTCTCGCATTCGTTTGAGAAAGTGTTTGATTCAGACCATGAAGAGTTTACGAGAGCGATCATTTTAGGAAATACGGAAGTGAATAAGGTCTTATCCAAGGTCCATCCTAATTTTCCGACCAAGGTTGCCGAAGTCATTGCCAAAACGTATTCTAGCAAGCTTGTTGTCAGTTTGATTTCTAGTCAAATTGATGCCGATCGCATGGATTATTTGCAGCGCGATGCGTATTTTACAGGGGTAAGCTACGGTCATTTTGACATGGAGCGGATTTTGCGCGTCATGCGTCCTCGCGAGGATCAGGTAGTCATCAAGCATAGTGGAATGCATGCGGTTGAGGACTATATTATGAGCCGATATCAAATGTATTGGCAGGTGTACTTCCACCCGGTCACCCGCAGTGCCGAAGTGATCTTAACCAAAATCCTTCATCGAGCCAAAGAACTTTATGAAAATCATTATTCATTTAAGTATGATCTCGTTCATTTTGTGTCATTGTTTGAAAATAAAATAACATTAGAAGACTATTTAAAATTAGATGAAGCTGTGATTCTCTTTTATTTCCAGTTATGGCAGGATGAGGAGGATGTGATCCTCAGTGATTTATCCCGTCGTTTTATGAATCGCAATTTACTAAAATATGTTGAATTTGATCCGGCCAAGGAATACCGCAAGCTCACGCAATTATCGGAGCTGTTTAAAGCGGCTGGCATTGATCCTGACTATTATTTGGTCGTTGATTCTTCATCCGATTTGCCGTATGATTTTTATCGGCCAGGTGAGGAAGAGGAGCGTTTGCCGATTCACCTCTTGATGAAATCAGGTGAATTACGCGAACTGTCACGGGAATCAGACATTGTCGATGCGATTTCTGGAAAAAGAAGAACGGATCATAAGCTCTATTATCCAGCTGATTTCCTAGATGATTTATCAACTCATGCTGACGTTAAATTACAAATCAAAGCACTGCTTGAGCAGTGATTTATGAACAAATATACTCTCCACTAAGATCAATAGGAGCTGACTTGTTTTGTTAAAAGACCATGCAAAAATAATCTACGCTATTTCCGTTTCCGGAGAGATTATCGGGCGGAAGAAACTGCAAAAAATGATCTATATCGCAAAAAAGATATCGTTTCCGTTCCAAGAGCGGTTTCAGTTCCATTTTTACGGTCCGTATTCTGAGGAACTTACATTGCGAGTCGAAGAGTTGTGTAATATGGGCTTTATTAATGAAGTAAAAGAGAAAAAGGGCGGCTACTATCAATACCGTTACCAATTAACTGATGCCGGCAAGGAGTTTCTTGGAATAAGTGAGGTTAATATGCCGGCGCTTCCGGATTGCCTGACCGATATGAATGAACAGAATGCTAGATTTTTGGAGTTAGTTTCAACGGTTTTATATTTTAATAATCTTCCGAAACAGGAAGTTCAGGAAAAGGTCTTCACGTTAAAAAGTAAACAGCGTTATACGATAGAAGAAATTGATGAGGCATATGCTTATATTGCAGCCCTAACAGAAAAAGCTAAGCACTAAAAAATGTGCTTAGCTTTCGTTTTAATTTTTCGTGAATATGATATGTTGCTTTTGCTTCAGATAACCTTCGTGGCGGAGATTACTTGTCGCTTAAACGTACTCCGGCAACTGCATAATGATTTTTAGGCATTTCTTCAATAAATACAACAATATTTTCTTTTGGAGCATTTGCTGTTTCACTTACTGCTTCTGTTACCTTTTCTACTAAAGCTCGTTTTTGTTCTTCAGTACGACCTTCTAACATTTTCACAGTTACGTATGGCATATGTATTCTCTCCTTTTGCGTATTCCCAAAGCTGGGGACAGCAACGCCTCCGCAAATGAAAGCGTTACTATATCGTATGTAGTTTTTCATATTTTCAATCATTACGCAAGGACATATCCATCATTTTTCACTTTTTTTCTTGTTTCAGTTATACTCTTATTATGCTTAACATTATTTAATGGTAGTAGTGGTGCGATTATAACTAAATCCAAAGCTTAATATATATTTATTTTTATAAAAAGGAGTTGAAGCAGTGGAGGGATTAGAGCGATTTTTACGATATTCTTTACAGGATTTGCCTTACGTTGTGGTCACGTTAATTATTGCCTTTTCAGTGCACGAGTTTGCCCATGCGCTTGTTGCTTATAAATTTGGAGACTCAACCGCGAAAAATCAAGGTAGATTGACGTTAAATCCACTAAAGCATCTTGACCCATTTGGTACAATCCTGATTTTTATAGCCGGTTTCGGTTGGGCTCGCCCAGTGCCTGTTAATCGCTTCTTCTTTAAAAAACCGCGCTTGGCTGGCATTCTCGTCTCTGTTGCCGGACCGCTTAGTAATTTGTTTTTGGCTTCATTAGCCTACTTGGCTTGGTACGGGATGCTCCGGTTCGGACTTGGAGGTATGGCTGAAGAGAACTTGCTTAGTTTTTTCAACATATTCATCCAATTAAACATGGTATTGTTTGTGTTTAATTTATTGCCGTTTCCACCGTTGGATGGCTACCGTATTATTGAGGACTTAGTGCCTGCAGATTTCCGTCCGCGCTTGACGCAATATGAATCTTACGGCTCGCTGATCTTTTTAATTTTAGTCATTACACCACTGGATCGTTATACGATTCATCCGATTATGAACACAATCATTCCATTTTTCGCAAACGGAATGAACAACTTCTTCTCGGGGTTATTTTTCTAAAAGAATAACTAAAGCCGAAAGCAAAGCGCCTGGAACGGAAATCAACTTTACCTAGAACAAAGGAGGAACTTTGGATGGAGGAAAATAAAAAGAAGCCAATTGGCTTTAACATAATTAAAAAGGAAGATCCGATGAAAGGCCATGGTGGTTACGGGGCTGGAGTGCTGAGTCTTGATAACATTTCACCAGTCATTATCGACGTTGAGGCAGGGGTAGCCGAGGTCGATGTTGGAGCGATGCATGCTAGAAGTGCAGTCGAGAAAGGAATTAAGTTTCTGCAAAACCGCGATGAAGTGCCAAATGGAAAGCCTTATTGGCTCGTTTGGGTCACGATTGATCGTGCGGAGGAAGGCCCTTATTATGCCGGCGTGACTGCCTGTGAAATGACGGTCGACCGCGAAATCCGCCGCGGTTATAAGTCATTACCAGAACATGTCAATCGGATGGATAAGTCGCTAAAGCGTCACATCATCGTTGATCATATGGATGAAAAAGCAAAACTAATCCTTGCATCATTTTTGCAAAATCATAACAAAGGAATGTGGGATTTGGCTTCCGAGAAACTGAAACAGGACCTTTCTGTCTAAGAAATTTTTTTGCACAAATATCTTGCGAGTTTTTGATAAAAATTGTAAACTAGTCTCAAACGTTACGAGAAACGTGAAGCTAGGACACGAAAAACCCCGGGACAATCCGTCTCGGGGTTTTTTGTACCTATAGATTAAAGGACTCATGAGACCAAAACGAGGTTAGAAAACCAGCGAAATGGACTTATGAATGGGTGCAAAACATCAAATTTATCAGAATAAGGCCAAAAAAAAAAGCTCGTGGCACGATGCCTACGAGCCCCAAATCCGCTTATACCATGGTTCTGATTCTTTTTCCTTTGCCGGCTTCTGATGTTTGTCTTTTTTCAGCTTGCCGCCTTCTGGCTCGTCGATGTGATCGAGACAGTACTCGGTTGGCTCTGTGCCCTCGGCAAAATAGGTCTTTCTTTTAACAGGACAATCCTTTGTCGCTAATAAGCCATTCTGAGGATCGACATACACACCGACGACGCCCTTTGGCGCTTTAAACTTCTTATTCGGCGCATCTGCCAAAGCCTCTTCCATAAAATTGATCCAAATATTCTTGGCGTACGATTTCTCCACGGTTAGCTCAAGTGGTTTGCCTTTATCGTAGCCAGTCCAAACTGCGGACACGAGCTGTGGTGTATAACCGACCATCCAACTGTCAGACTCGGTTGTGCCTGATTTGCCGGCGTAGTGTCGCGTCGTTTTGTTGCTGATTGTACTGCCAGTTACGCTTGTGTAACCATTTAGCTTTTTATCAAACATCCCTGTCATCATTTGTGTCATCACGTAAGCGAGCTCAGGCTTGAGCACTTGGTCTTCACTGTTTTCCTTTTGATAAAGGATGTGGCCATCGCGATCGATGACTTTTTCAATCAAGACCGGCTCAACCTCTCTGCCACCATTGGCAAGTAGGCTGTAGGCGTTGGCCATTTCCACCATTCTCACACCTGACGTGCCGAGTGCGGCCGATGGTACCTTTTCGATTGGTGACTGAATTCCGAAGCGCTCCGCTGTTTCTGCGAGAGTGTCTTCGCCTAAAAATAAATGAGTTTTCACGGCAAAGACGTTGTCAGACACTGCAAGTGCTTGAGTCATCGTAATTTCCTTATTCGCATATTGGTTATTGAAGTTATGCGGTGTATACTCCGGTTGATTATTTTCAAATCGGAATGTCGTTAATTCACTTTTCATCGTTGTCGACGGGGTAAAACCATGCTCGAGTGCTGCGTAATAAACAAACGGCTTCATCGTTGAACCCGGCTGGCGCACCGCTTGAATTGCCCGGTTGAACGGACTTTTTTGATAATCGCGGCCCCCGATCATCGCTTTGACATGTCCGTTGCGCGGATCCATCGCCACAAGCCCAGCCTGGATTTCCGATTCGTCGGAAATCAGCTTCTTGACTGTTTTCTCTGCAATTGCCTGCTGTTTTAAGTCGAGCGTCGTATAAATCTTCAGCCCGCCTAGCTCAATCGTGCGCTCATCCATTTTTAACACGGATTTCAGCTGCTGCCGGACTGCATCTTGAAAATATGGAGCAATTCCCGTTTTCGTGTGCTGATGTTTACCGACCAACTTCATTGGTTCTTTGACCGCTGCCACGGCTTTATTTTTCGAAATCAGCCCATTGTTTGCCATTGAATCAAGAATAATCTGCTGACGTTTCTTTGCATTTTCCATTGAGACAAGCGGGGAATAGACACCGGGTCCCTTTGGGATACCGGCTAACATCGATGCCTCGGCAAGCGTTAAGTCTGAGGCATCCTTGCCAAAATAATACTGGCTTGCTGCTTGAACACCATAAGCACCGTTGCCAAAATAAATCGTGTTCAGATACCCCTCCAAGATTTCATCCTTGGAATAGTTCATCTCTAAGCGAATCGTGTAAAACGCTTCATTAAGCTTCCGCTTCCACGTTTTTCCGTGATCTAAATATAAGTTCCGTGAGTATTGCTGGGAAATGGTGCTTGCCCCTTGAACCATTGCCATTGCCTTAACATCAGCGAGCACTGCCCCGCCAATCCGTTTGACATCAAAGCCGTGATGGTCGTAAAAATTTTTATCTTCCACTGCAATAATAGCATCAATAAAAGCTGGTGATATGTCCTTAAGTGGCAACCAGTATCGTTTCTGCCCGGAATTGCTTTCGCCAATAATCGTTCCATCCTCGGCATAGTAAAGTGTTGATTGTGGAACAACGAGAGGTGGTGCTCCAAGGATTTTCGCATAGCCCAATACACATAAGAACATTAACGAAATAAGAATGAAGCCGATTAAACTAATAATGAACAGGGCACGTAAATATTTAATCGTTCTCTTAAAGCGTTGGTCCGTTATTAATTCCATTTGAAGTCACCTCACTTAATCTGTAAATTTCGAACTGGAATTTAAATTTGAATCGGAATTGGTAAAAGAAGAATCAATAAGAGCAATATTAATAGTATGAAATATTTGGTAGATTCTCATACATAAAATCATGAATATTTTTATGTGTTTTTGTAATGAGATTTGGATCGATTTTCGACAAAATTACTCATTTTTTGCTTTGCATTTTCACGACTTTCTACTATACTTTTCTAAGGTTTGTAATTATTGAGTTAGGGTACAATATCAGGAAATGGGAATTCTTACGAGGTGATATTGTAATGAGTCTTTGGTTTACCGAGAAGCAGACGGAAAACTTTGGAATTACGATGAGAGTGATCCGTACCTTACATACAGAACAAACTGATTTTCAAAAGTTGGAGATGGTGGAAACAGCTGAATGGGGCAATATGCTACTGTTAGATGACATGGTGATGACATCTGTTCGTGATGAGTTCGTTTATCATGAAATGGTTGCGCACGTACCATTGTTTACCCATCCCAATCCTGAAAACGTGCTCGTTGTCGGTGGTGGCGACGGCGGAGTGATTCGCGAAGTGTTGAAACACCCGAGCGTAAAAAAGGCGACGCTCGTTGATATTGATGGCAAAGTTATCGAGTATTCAAAGAAATATCTCCCGGAAATTGCCGGGAAGCTTGATGACCCTCGTGTCGATGTGCGAGTCGATGATGGGTTTATGCATATTGCCAACAGTAATAATGAATATGACGTCATTATGGTCGATTCCACTGAGCCTGTTGGTCCGGCAGTTAATTTATTCACGAAGGGTTTTTACGCTGGGATTGCTAAGGCTTTGAAGGAAGATGGTTTGTTTGTCGCGCAATCTGATAATCCGTGGTTCAAGTCGGAACTAATCCGCAGCGTTCAAAAGGATGTGCGCGAGATTTTTCCGATTACACGTCTTTATATAGCAAATATCCCAACCTACCCAAGTGGTATGTGGGCATTTACGATTGGCTCGAAGAAGTATGATCCGCTTTCAGTAAACGAAGATCGCTTCGGCGAAGAAATTGAAACAAAATACTATACAAAAGAACTTCACCAGGCAGCCTTCGTCCTGCCAAAATTCGTCCGCGATTTAGTGCAATAAAGCAGTGGGGGACAGTCCCCCGCCGCTGTGCTGCGGTGAAGTGCCGGGGGACTGTCCCCAAAGAGAGAGGGAGGATTTATTTTTATGCGTTTTGATGAGGCTTATCAAGGTAATGTGTTTATTAAGAGTCATCCAAATTATGAGGAAAGCCAAGCGGTTATTTACGGGATGCCGATGGACTGGACGGTAAGCTACCGCCCGGGCTCACGTTTCGGCCCAACTAGAATTCGCGAGGTTTCACCAGGGCTTGAAGAGTATAGCCCGTATTTAGACCGCGAACTTGAGGACGTAAAGTATTTTGATGCAGGTGATATTCCACTACCATTCGGAAATCCGCAGAAGAGTATTGACCTGATTGAAGAGTTCGTTGATAAAATCCTTGCTGATGGCAAGTTCCCGCTAGGTATGGGTGGTGAACATCTTGTAACTTGGCCGGTTATTAAGGCGATGTACAAGAAATACCCCGATTTAGCGATTATCCACATGGACGCTCATACAGATTTGCGTGAAAGCTACGAGGGTGAGCCGCTTTCGCACTCTACGCCAATCCGTAAAGCTGCTGAGCTTATCGGCCCAAAGAATGTGTTTTCATTCGGAATTCGTTCCGGTATGAAGGAAGAGTTTGATTGGGCGAAAGAAGTCGGCATGCACATTTCTAAATTCGAAGTTCATCAACCATTGAAGGAAATTCTTCCTGAGCTATCAGGTCGTCCAGTTTATGTAACAATTGATATCGATGTGTTAGATCCAGCCCATGCACCAGGCACAGGTACTGTTGATGCAGGCGGTATCACGTCACGTGAGCTCCTTGCTTCAATCCATGAAATCGCTAAATCTGATGTACGCGTTGTTGGTGGCGATTTAGTAGAGGTTGCACCAATTTACGATCCTTCAGAGCAAACCGCAAACACAGCGAGTAAGCTCATCCGAGAAATGATTTTAGGTTGGATAAAATAAATCAGGTTGGTTATGGAACGGGGACTCTTTGCGGTCTCCGTTTTTCTTAAGTTCGTTTTAAATAGGTTCATATGCATTTTGGCAAGTATTTTAGTGGAAATGGCAAGTAAATCAGGATTTTGGCAAGTATTTCAATCGAAATGGCAAGTAAATCACGAATTTGGCAAGTATCGCCAAATTCTTCCACAATCCAAATTACTATTTTAAAATCACCCCGTAATCTTGCGCTTTCCAATCAGTAAACTTATACTAAAAAGGTTATAATAGATGAACAAAAAAGGAAGTGTTGCCGATGTCTGAAGCACACCGAGCTACACAGACTCAAATACCTGTAAAATTTTACATAAAAACAGTCGTTTACCATCCAGAATCCAAAGAGCCGGAAAACTTTGAGCTTATTCTTTTTGGTCATTATCAGCACACCGCAAATGCGACTTATCTCCGCTATCAGGAGGTCATGGATGTTGGCACAGTCAACACCACTATTAAACTTTCTCACAACGACGATGAAATGGTTATTTTACGAAATGGTGCGATGAAAATGCGCATGGTGTTCCGACCAAACAAACAGGTATCAGGTGCGTACCATACGGAAAATGGTTACATGGAAATCGTCACCGAAGCTAAATCCTTCGCTTACCAACACAATGATCAAACAAACGAAGGCACCATCAACCTAACCTACGACTTATCGATGCAAGAAATTCTTGCCGGTACATACAATCTCGAAATTAAATACAAGGAGGAACGAAAATGAACATTGCAGAGCAAGTTCAAACAAAGCTTAAAGAAGCGATTAAAGAAGCTGTCATTAAAGCAAATCTGGCAACAGAAGAAAACATTCCGATGTGTCTTTTAGAAACACCAAGAGATAAAGCTCATGGTGATTATTCGACAAATATGGCAATGCAACTAGCCCGCATCGCCAAAAAAGCGCCACGTGCGATTGCCGAAGAGCTCATTGCAAACTTCGATCAATCAAAAGCATCAATTGAAAAATTAGAAATTGCTGGGCCAGGCTTTATTAATTTTTATATGAACAATAGTTATTTAACTGAGTTGATTCCAACGATTATTAACGCTGGTGAAAAATATGGTGAAACAACAATCGGCAACCACCAAAAGGTTCAAGTGGAATTCGTTTCAGCGAATCCAACTGGTGACTTGCACCTTGGTCATGCTCGTGGTGCGGCTGTCGGCGACTCACTTTGCAATATTTTAGACAAAGCAGGCTATGATGTATCAAGAGAGTACTACATCAATGATGCCGGTAACCAAATCAACAACCTCGCTCTTTCTGTTGATGCCCGTTATTTCCAAGCATTAGGCACTGACAAGCCAATGCCGGAGGACGGCTACCATGGTCAAGATATTATTGGCATTGGGAAGCGACTTGCTGAAGAGTTCGGTGATAAGTTTGCAGCACTTAGCGACGAAGAACGTTTCGACACATTCCGCGAATACGGCTTAAAGTATGAAATGGAAAAATTAAAACAGGATCTTGAAAACTTCCGCGTCCGGTTTGATGTTTGGTATTCAGAGACATCACTTTACAATAATGGGAAAATCGATCAGGCCTTAAAAGCACTAAGAGATAACGGCCACATTTATGAAGAAGACGGTGCGACTTGGCTCCGTACAACACCAATGGGCGATGACAAGGACCGTGTTTTAATCAAGCAGGATGGTTCTTATACTTATTTAACTCCGGATATTGCTTACCATAAGGACAAGCTTGAGCGTGGTTTTGAAAAGCTCATCAATATTTGGGGTGCTGACCACCACGGTTACATTCCGCGGATGAAAGCGGCGATTGAAGCGCTAGGCTATGAACGTGATGCGTTAGAAGTTGAAATTATTCAGCTTGTTCATCTTTACAAAGATGGCGAAAAAATGAAAATGAGTAAACGTACCGGTAAAGCAGTAACGATGCGTGAGCTTGTTGAAGAGGTGGGCTTAGATGCCGTTCGTTACTTCTTCGCAATGCGCTCAGCCGATACGCACTTAGATTTCGATTTGGATTTAGCAGTGTCACAATCGAATGAAAACCCTGTTTATTATGCGCAATATGCTCATGCCCGGATTTCTAGCATCCTGCGTCAAGGCGCGGAGCAAGGCTTAGTTGCTGGCGACGCAGCAGATTATTCTTTAATCGGTGCTGAGAAGGAAGTTGAGCTTTTGAAAAAGCTTGGCGAATTCCCGCAGGCAATTGCAGAAGCAGCCCAAAAACGGATTCCACATCGCATCACGAACTATATTTATGACCTAGCATCAGCCTTCCACAGCTTCTACAATGCTGAGAAGGTGCTTGATCCGGAAAACAAACAAAAGACACAAGCTCGTCTTGCTTTAATAAAATCAGTTCAAATTACCTTACGCAATGCGTTAGCGCTCATCGGCGTTTCCGCACCAGAAAAAATGTAATTATAACTGAAATACAAAAACGTATGGACCATCGTTGTGATGATGACCATGCGTTTTTTTGTCATTATTTACGGTAAATATCTGCTAATTTTGTAAAATTTTCATTCATGCACAAACTCTAGCGGGGAAAGCTAACTTTATGGTAGGATAATAAATAGAGCAGACGTCTGACATCTGCTAGAGGAGGATTATCTTGAATATCGTTTTATTATCGTTATTTACTGGTTTCCTTGTTGGCTTTATTTTTGCCTTATTTAAATTGCCGATTCCAGCTCCACCAGCACTTGAGGGTGTCATTGGAATCGTCGGGATCTATTTAGGTTTCCAGCTTTTTGCTAAAATCTCTCCTTGGCTTTCAAATTTAATAAAATAATGATATCAATATAAAGAAACTCGTCAAGTTCCGCAGCTTTGACGAGTTTTTTTAATATCGACTTTTACAAAAAACTGGCGATTGGCCGGGCGAGCCATTCTTTGATCTTCGTCTTCATGCTGACATTGGTGATATCGGACAGCTGCAGTCGTTTTGAATCACGCAAATCACAGTCGATGACATTCTTTATTTTTATAATGGACTGTTTGTCAGTAATAAAACAATTAACTTCATTATTCAATAACAAGCTGCGTTGGTCGAAATTTGTCGTACCAATATCACAAACCAAATCATCAAAAACAAGGGCCTTAGCATGATAAAATCCATTCATAAATTGATAAACTTCAACGCCGGCTTTGAGCAATGGGCGTAAAAATCGATAGGAGGCCTCCTGGACAAGCAAATGATCAGCGGCATGAGGAACCAAAATCGTGATTTTGACGCCGCGCTTTGCTGCTGCCAACAAATCCTTCATTAATTGCTTTGTGGGAATAAAGTAGGGGGTCCCAATAAATATGGATTCCTGTGCCTCACGTATACGATTGGAAACTAACCCTTCAATCCAAGCACACTCTGAAGCGACAATTTGAATCTTTGTTTGTTGCTGCAAAACATCATTTTCAGTAAACGCTCCCTGAGTGTTTACTGAATCAGCAGCGTGTGAACCATGATTAGGTAAATCGAGCGCTTTCGACATTTCAACATCTTGAAGGGCCGGTTTCGACAACAACCCCTGACTTGGCTGAGGAAAATAACGTGACAGCTTTGGCATCGTCGCCTTTGTTGCTTTACCCCAATCCAACAAAAATTGGGATTGCAAGTCCGAAACGATATCTCCGGATAATTTCAAATGATAATCGCGCCATGGTGATAATTTCGGGTCCTGATTCACGTATTCCTTGCCGATGTTAAAGCCGCCTATGTATGCAGTCTTCCCATCAATCACAGCGATTTTGCGGTGATTCCGGACATTCATTTTATAAAATAAAAATGGAAAGCGCGGCACATGACTATAGGCAAACTGAACATTGGCTGCCTCAAGCTCGGCGATGATCTGCTTAGAAAGCTTGAACGAGCCAATCCAATCGAGAAGGAGGCGGACCTCAAGCCCTTCGCGCGCCTTGACCTCTAGTAGTGAATAAAATTCCCTGCTAAATTCATCATTCCGTCCAATGTAAAATAAAACATGAATATGATTTTTGGCATTTTTTATTTCCTGAAGCATATTCTTAAATAAATCTGGTCCTTCGTTGAACATGTAAAGCTGGCAAGTGCGGGCAGGATAATCCTTCCGTTCACTATTAGCCATGTGACTTTTGCGCCCAAACTTGTAATCAATATAAAGTAAAATGAAAAGAACGAATAAAAGAGCAATCCCCATCAAGACATATTTCATATCCATTCTCTCCTCAACTCATTTCCACATAGTTTTTCCGAAATCATTTCTGCTATGAATGATTTTTTTAAAAATATTTCCTTTTAATTAAAAATAAATGTTGACTGAACGCTCATTCACAATATAATAGAATTAAGAATAAATTCAGAATATTCAAAAATAATGTAATATTCTGTCGAAAAATGCCATAATTTTATTTTTCAGAAAGGGGAGTAAAAGGTAATGAACGGACTGCTTTGGGTAAACTTAATTGCCTTCTTAGCCGTAACCGCTTACGCTGTGAGCTTGTTTGTTTACGTTGTTAAGACCAGAATTACCTACATCAAGCTCGGTAAAAAAGAAGAGTTTGATAACAATGTCAAAGCAAGACTCGACAAAATCTGGGTCAATGTATTTGGACAAACAAAATTGATGAAGGACAAGAAAAGTGGAATCATGCACATTATGTTCTTTTATGGGTTCTTACTTGTCCAACTTGGAGCAATTGATTTTATTATTAAGGGGATCACGCCAGGTGCACATCTTCCACTAGGACCCCTGTATCCTGCATTTAACTTCTTCCAGGAAGTTGTCACCCTAATTATTTTAGTTGCGGTGGTATGGGCGTTTTATCGTCGTTATATTGAAAAGCTTGTGCGCTTAAAGCGCGGGTTTAAAAACGGACTTGTCTTAATTTTTATCGGTGGATTAATGTTATCTGTTTTACTTGGAAATGGAATGGGAATGATCTGGCATGGCCATGAGGCTTCTTGGTCCGAGCCAATTGCTTCGTCAATTGGAACAGTTCTCGCTGGAATCGGTGAGACCGCTGCGATCGTCGTGTTTTATATTGCATGGTGGGCACATTTATTATTTTTACTAACATTCCTTGTTTATGTACCACAAGGTAAACACATGCATTTAATCGCAGGACCTGCAAATGTTTATTTGAACCGTCTTGATAAGCCGGGCAAATTGAAAAAAATCAACTTTGAAGATGAGTCACAGGAATCATTCGGAGTTGGAAAAATCGAAGACTTTACTCAACTACAACTAGTTGACCTATATGCTTGTGTGGAATGTGGTCGCTGTACCAATATGTGTCCGGCAACCGGAACAGGTAAAATGCTATCACCAATGGATCTCATGTTAAAATTACGCGATCATTTAACAAACCATGGCGCTGCAGTGACATCAAAACAGCCATGGGTTCCATCGTTTGCCTTCTCTAATACAAAAGGGAATCAATTAGCGTTAGCTGCTGGCAGTCAAGGTGCTGAAGAAGCTGCGGCATCACTTGCCTACTCACCAAGTTTAATCGGCGAGGTTATTACTGAAGAAGAAATCTGGGCTTGTACAACTTGCCGTAACTGTGAGGATCAATGTCCAGTTATGAATGAGCATGTTGAAAAAATCATTGACCTTCGTCGTTATTTGACACTGACAGAAGGTAAATTAGACGCTGATGCTCAGCGAGCAATGACCAATATCGAGCGTCAAGGTAACCCATGGGGATTAAACCGCAAAGAGCGCGAAAACTGGCGCGACGTTCGCGAGGATGTTGTCGTTCCAACAGTTAAAGAAATGAAAAAAGCAGGCGAAGAATTCGAATACTTATTCTGGGTAGGCGCAATGGGCTCTTATGACAACCGCAGCCAGAAGATTGCTCTATCTTTTGCAAAGTTATTGAATGAAGCTGGCGTTAAATTTGCGATTTTGGGTAGCAAAGAAAAGAACTCTGGTGATACACCACGTCGTCTTGGTAACGAGTTCTTATTCCAAGAATTAGCTCAAGCCAATATCGATGAGTTCGAAAAGAATGATGTGAAGAAAATCGTGACGATTGACCCGCATGCATTCAATATTTTCAAAAATGAATATCCTGACTTCGGTCTGGAAGCAGAAGTGTACCATCATACCGAGGTGCTTGCTGAGCTTGTAAAAGCAGGCCGATTGGTACCTAAATTTGAAGTGAACGAGAAAATTACCTTCCATGATTCATGCTATTTAGGTCGTTACAATGACGTTTACGATCCGCCACGGGAAATCCTTAAAGCGATTCCAGGCGTACAGCTTGTCGAAATGGAACGTAATCGTGAAACAGGTATGTGTTGTGGCGCTGGCGGCGGCTTAATGTGGATGGAGGAAGAAACGGGTCACCGTATCAATGTTGCCAGAACGGAGCAAGCATTAGCTGTGAATCCTTCTGTTATCAGTGCTGGTTGTCCATATTGCTTAACCATGCTTACAGACGGAACAAAGGCTAAAGAAGTTGAAGAAACCGTTAAAACATACGATGTTGCCGAACTACTCGAAAAAGCAGTCTGCGGCGATGAAAAAGAATTGGTTCATTAAACCTTTGAAAGATTTCTAGAGCAACTAAATTGTTTTTTGGCGGAACAAGTTTTCGACAGAATGTTTGAAAGTGTAACAAGATTTTTAATGTGAAAATGAAGGGAAGGCCTGAAAATCATAGCATGATACAGCTGCCTTCCTTCCTTTTCCACAGTAACTGTAAAATAATGTCGAATACTTAATATTTAGAATTTTTAGGTAAGTGATATAATTTGGCTTGTTCCCAAAATAAGATAGTTGTAAGGAAATATTTCAAGAGCTCCACTAGCAAGGATATTTTTTTTGACAAGCAGCCGAGCGAGCGTTCAGTCGCTTTAACGGATTAATGAAATGTATAGACAAGAGAAATAGAAAATTAATTGGGAAATAAGGGGTGGAAAGAAATATGGCAAGAACAGTTATCGTTGGTGGAAAAAGAACTCCATTTGGAAAATTCGGTGGCGGCTTAAGCGGACTAAAAGCTGTAGAACTTGGTGGAATCGCTGTCAAAGCAGCGCTAGAGGATGCAGGCGTTAGCCCAGAGCAAGTGGATGAATTGATCTTGGGAACAGTTCTTCAAGGCGGGCAAGGACAAATTCCTTCACGCCAGGCATCGAAATTGGCAGGACTACCATGGGAAGTACAAACAGAAACAATCAATAAGGTTTGTGCATCAGGAATGAGAGCCGTAACACTTGCTGATCAAATCATTCGCGTAGGTGACGCTGAAGTAATCGTTGCCGGTGGAATGGAATCAATGAGCAATGCACCATATTTTCTCTCGGAAGCACGTTGGGGCCTTCGCATGAATGACAACCAAGTCAAGGACTTAATGGTCCATGACGGTCTAACTTGCAGCTTTACCGGTGTACATATGGGATCATACGGAAACGGTACAGCAATCGACTACGACCTTAGCCGTGAAGAACAAGATGCTTGGGCATACCGCAGCCATGTGAGAGCGCTCGAAGCGATTGATTCAGGAAGATTTGCAGAAGAGATTGTTACCGTCGAAGTTCCACAAAAGAAAGGCGAGCCAAAGATTGTCGAGCACGATGAGTGTCCACGCCGAGATACTTCTTTAGAAAAATTAGCTAAGCTTGGACCGGCCTTTAATAACGCTGGTACGATCACAGCTGGAAATGCACCGGGCGTAAATGATGGCGCTTGTGCCTTGGTATTAATGAGTGAAGACCGTGCTAGCCAAGAGGGGATCACACCTGAAGCATACATCCTTGGCCATGTCGCACTAGCGATAGAGCCTCAGCAATTTCCAATTAGCCCAGGTATCGCAATCAATGAATTGCTTAAGAAAACTGGCAGAAGCTTAGAAGAAATTGACTTAATCGAAATTAATGAAGCCTTTGCAGCCGTTTGCTTGGCTAGCAACAAAATCGCAGGTCTAGACCCAGAAAAGGTTAATGTTAACGGAAGTGCCGTTGCCTTAGGTCATCCAATCGGAGCAAGCGGTGCCAGAATCATCCTAACACTAGTCCATGAACTAAAACGTCGCGGTGGCGGCCTAGGAATTGCCTCCATTTGCTCAGGCGGCGGCCAAGGCGATGCAGTGTTAATTGAAGTACCGAAACAATAATAAGATATTTGCTTAAGTTGATTGGAGCAGAAGGTGTGAGACTCCTGCATAGGTTCAAAATACGAATAGGAATTCGAAAAAAATGAACTTATGAAGGGCTTATGAGTTCAAAACACATACAGAAATTCGAAGAAATGAACTTATGAAGGGCTTATGAGTTCAAAACACATACAAAAATTCGAAGAAATGAACTTATGAAGAGCTCATGAGTTCAAATCACATACAAAGATTCGAAGAAATGAACTTATGAAGAGTTCATGAGTTCAAAACACATACAGAAATTCGAAGAAATGAACTTATGAAGGGCTTATGAGTTCAAAACACATACAGGAATTCGAAGAAATGAACTTATGAAGGGCTTATGAGTTCAAATCACATACAGAATTCTTAGAAATGAACTTATGAGGAAAGCGAAGCGCCCGGAGCGGAAATCAACCATGCACAAAATAAATTTATTTTTAAAATAACAATCACACTACGCGCCTAAGCGCATATCGAATTAAGGAGGATACAAATGAACGTTCAAACAATTATGGTAATCGGAGCAGGCCAAATGGGCTCAGGGATTGCTCAAGTATGTGCCCAAGCAGGCTACAAAGTATTCCTAAATGACCTAAAACAAGAATTCGTTGAGCGCGGTCTTGGCGGAATCAGCAAAAACCTTTCTCGCAACGTCGAAAAAGGACGCATCACAG
The DNA here is from genome assembly GCF_012843265.1 of Bacillus sp. DNRA2. Classification (GTDB taxonomy): domain Bacteria; phylum Bacillota; class Bacilli; order Bacillales; family Cytobacillaceae; genus Bacillus_BU. The sequence continues at coordinate 20,017 of NZ_JABAIT010000006.1, forward strand.
CTGAAACACGCGACGGCATCCTAGCAAACATCACTCCATCTACTAATCTACAAGACGCAGCCAAAGTTGACCTTGTCATCGAAGCAGCGGTAGAAAATATGGAAATCAAATCAAAAATCTTCGCTCAACTTGATGAAATCACACCAGCTCACACGATCTTAGCGAGCAACACATCATCTCTACCAATCACTGAAATCGCTGCTGCAACAAAGCGTCCAGAGAAAGTAATCGGCATGCACTTCATGAATCCAGTTCCTGTCATGAAACTTGTTGAAATCATTCGCGGCTTAGCTACAGCTGATGAAGTGTACCAAGCAATCGAAGATATGACAAAAACTTTGGAAAAGGTTCCAGTTGAAGTAAATGATGCTCCTGGCTTCATTTCAAACCGTATCCTATTACCAATGATCAACGAAGCGATTTATGCCCTTCATGAAGGCGTCGCTACAGTTGAGGCGATTGACGAGGTTATGAAACTCGGTATGAACCATCCAATGGGACCACTTACACTTGCTGATTTTATCGGCTTAGATACATGTCTTTACATCATGGAAACATTGCACGAAGGCTTCGGTGACGACAAATATCGCCCTTGTCCATTGTTACGCAAATATGTAAAGGCTGGCTGGTATGGTAAGAAATCCGGCCGCGGTTTCTACGTCTATGAGTAAGGCGGTCGTTACATTAAATCAGGAGGGAATGGCGTTGAACCTGAAGTTTACCGACGAGCAGGAAATGATGCGCAGCATGGTTCGCGATTTTGCCAAACAAGAGATCACTCCCTTTATTGAAAAAATGGAACAAGGCCACTTTCCGCGTGAAATTTTAACAAAAATGGGCGAGCTGGGCTTAATGGGAATTCCTGTCCCTGAAAGCTTAGGTGGCGCGGAAATGGATTTTATTTCCTATATTATTGCGATTAATGAGCTATCAAAAGTAAGCGCTACAATTGGTGTTATCCTTTCAGTTCATACATCGGTAGGAACCAATCCAATTGTTTATTTTGGCACAGACGAGCAAAAGCAAAAATTTGTACCGAAGCTGGCTTCGGGCGAATATTTAGGCGCATTTTGCTTAACTGAGCCACAAGCAGGGTCCGATGCGAGCGGAATTAAGACGCGCGCAGTCAAGGACGGCGATGAGTACGTCCTGAACGGATCAAAGATTTTCATTACAAATGGCGGGGAAGCCGACGTTTATATCACATTTGCGGTAACCGACCCGACCCTCGGCACTAAGGGTATCAGCGCCTTTATTGTTGAAAAAAATACACCAGGCTTCATCGTTGGCAAGGATGAGCATAAAATGGGTCTTCATGGTTCAAGAACTGTTCAGCTAACGTTTGAAAATATGAGAGTGCCAGCTAGCAACCTGCTTGGCAAGGAGGGCGAAGGTTTTAAAATTGCCATGTCCAACCTAGATGTCGGCCGGATTGGGATTGCCTCTCAAGCGCTTGGAATCGCTGAAGCGGCTTTGGAAGCAGCTACTGAGTATGCAAAAACACGCTACCAATTTGGTAAGCCAATTGCGGCCCAACAAGGCTTAGGCTTTAAGTTGGCTGACATGGCAACAAGCGTTGAAGCTGCAAGATTATTAGTCTATCGCGCTGCTGACTTGCGGGCGAAAGGCCTTCCATGTGGCAAAGAGGCTTCAATGGCGAAGTTATTTGCTTCAAGAACAGCAGTTGAAGTCACAACTGAAGCTATCCAAGTTTTTGGTGGCTACGGCTACACCGAGGACTATCCAGTTGAGCGCTATTTCCGTGATGCCAAAATCACCGAAATCTACGAAGGCACAAGCGAAATCCAACGCCTCGTAATCAGCAAACATTTAACGAAATAAGGGAAGTTGAATTTGCCTAGAGTTGATTGGAGCGGAAGGTGCGAGACTCCTGCGGGAGCAAAGGTCTCGTGAGACCCCACAGGCGCAAAGCGCCGAGGAGGCTCACGGGCCGCCCGCGGAAAGCGAGCGCCTGAAGCGGAAATCAACGGCCAATTTCAATGCGAAACCTAAGTAGCTACATAGTTCACATTTAACATACATCAAATAATTTTATCCAAATGGGGGAAGTAACAATGAATTTCCAATTAACTGAAGAACATGAAATGATTCGTAAAATGGTACGCGACTTTGCTCGCAATGAAGTAGCTCCAAGTGCTGCAGAACGTGATGAAAATGAGCGCTTTGACCGTGAAATTTTTGACAAAATGGCTGAGCTTGGCCTAACAGGTATCCCTTGGCCAGAACAATACGGCGGAATCGGTAGTGACTACCTAGCATACTGTATCGCTGTAGAAGAACTATCTCGCGTATGTGCTTCAACAGGGGTTACACTTTCAGCTCACACATCATTAGCTGGATGGCCAATCTTCAAATTCGGTAACGAAGAACAAAAACAAAAATACCTACGCCCAATGGCTGAAGGTAAAAGCATTGGCGGCTACGGCTTAACTGAGCCAGGCAGCGGTTCTGATGCAGGTGGAATGAGAACAACAGCTCGTCGTGATGGCGACCACTACGTATTAAACGGTTCAAAAATCTTCATCACAAATGGCGGCGTAGCTGACATCTATGTTGTATTTGCGTTAACAGATCCAGAAAACAAACAAAAAGGCACAAGCGCATTCATCGTTGAAGCTGGATTCAAAGGCTTCTCAGTAGGTAAAAAGGAAAAGAAATTAGGAATTCGTTCATCACCTACAACTGAAATCATTTTCGAAGAGTGCCGTGTTCCTGCTGAAAACCTACTAGGTCAAGAAGGTGATGGCTTCAAAATTGCGATGATGACTCTTGATGGCGGCCGTAACGGTATCGCAGCGCAAGCGGTTGGTATCGCTCAAGGTGCGCTTGATGCAGCAATCGATTACGCAAAAGAGCGTGTTCAATTCGGTAAGCCTATCGCAATGCAACAAGGTGTTGGCTTCAAATTAGCTGACATGGCTACTAGCGTTGAGGCATCAAGACTATTAACTTACCAAGCTGCATGGTTAGAATCTAAAGGTCTTCCATATGGTAAAGAATCGGCAATGTCTAAGCTATTTGCTGGCGACACTGCAATGAAGGTAACGACTGATGCAGTTCAAATCTTCGGTGGCTATGGCTATACAAAAGATTACCCAGTAGAGCGTTTCATGCGTGATGCAAAAATCACTCAAATCTACGAAGGAACTCAAGAAATCCAACGTCTAGTTATTTCACGTATGGTAACGAAGTAATTTAGATTTTTAAGGGATAAAACAGGGGATCAATTACTTAAAAGTGTCCCTATGAATCTTTCATAGGGACACAATCCTTGTAAAAATAAGTCAAAGTGTCCTTATGACCCAGTCATAAGGACAAAAACAGGACGAAAACAACCAAAAATGTCCGTATGACCCAGTTATAAGGACAAAAACAGGACGAAAAAACAAAAAGTGTCCGTATGACCTCGAAATAGTAGACTCTAACCAAGTCACAGTAAAAAACCAACACAAAAGCCTACCCAAAAACTGCATAGGACGGTATAAAGGCGGTGGAATCATGAAAAAGCGTGAAGTGCATGCATCTGTGAAGGATGAACGTCTTGTTAAGATAAGGCGGAACCAAATGATAAAAAGCGCTATTGCTCTTTTTAAAGAAAAAGGCTTCCACCGAACCACGACAAGAGAAATTGCCAGGGAAGCCGGCTTTAGTATCGGCACCCTCTATGAATATATCAGATCAAAGGAAGATATTTTGTACCTCGTCTGTGACAATATTTACGATGAAGTTCAGGATAAATTACAAAAGGACTTGGCCTCACACCAAGGAACCCTTGAAAGCCTGCGACATGGGATTGAAAATTTCTTCCGGATTATGGATGGTGTGCAAGAAGAGGTCCTGGTCATGTACCAGGAAGCCAAATCGCTTTCAAAGGATGCCTTGCCCTATGTACTAAAGAAGGAAATCGGGATGGTCAGAATGCTTGAAGATGTCATCCAACTTGTCGTTGATAATGGGGAATTAGCAATGACGCCACAAGAGGTGAACCTTCTAGCCCATAATATCGTCGTCCAGGGCCAAATGTGGGGATTCCGGCGCTGGTCCATCCAAAAGAAGTATCAACTTGAAGACTATATAAAAATGCAAACAGATTGGATATTTGAAGGATTAAAAGGATATATCGTTAAAGAACCGGAGGGGAAAAAATGAGTGCACATGAAAATAACTATAAGCCAAAACATCATATTAGATTTGTAACCGCATCCAGTTTATTTGATGGCCATGATGCTTCGATTAACATCATGCGCCGAATTCTTCAAGGAAGTGGTGCAGAGGTTATTCACCTTGGACACAACCGTTCCGTTGAAGAGGTCGTAAATGCAGCGATTCAAGAAGATGCCCAAGGGATTGCCATTTCTTCCTACCAAGGTGGACACGTTGAATATTTTAAATATATGTATGACCTGTTAAAAGAAAGAGGCGCTTCCCATATCCGTGTTTTTGGCGGCGGCGGTGGCGTTATCCTGCCAAAAGAAATCGACGAGCTTCAAGAGTATGGAATTGCTGCAATCTATTCTCCAGAGGATGGGCGCCAATTAGGTCTTCAAGGCATGATTAATGACATGCTTGAAAAGAGTGATTTTTCAACAGTAGATATCAATACTGCTGATGCCATCAAACAACTTCCTACAGGTGATACAAATTCTATTGCCAAATTAATCACACTTGCTGAACAGCATGTTGAAGCAGGAACTCAAGTTGCTGCTGCAGCTGAATCTGTTTTAGAAGAAATCAAAACCCTTCAAAAAACGGTACCAGTTGTCGGTATCACCGGGACTGGTGGTGCTGGAAAAAGCTCATTAACGGATGAATTGATCCGTCGCTTCTTAAACGAAGTTCCTGAAAAGCGGGTAGCGATTTTATCAGTTGACCCAACTAAACAAAAAACAGGCGGTGCGCTTCTTGGTGACCGAATCCGTATGAATGCGATTTTTGATGCACGCGTTTACATGCGCAGCTTAGCTACTCGTCATTCAAAAAGTGAGCTTTCTTTAGCGATTAAGGATGCGATTTCGGTTGTTAAAGCAGCTGGATTTGACTTAATCATTGTTGAAACAAGCGGTATCGGCCAAGGGGATGCAGAAATCGCTGAAATCTGTGACGTTGCACTTTACGTTATGACAAGCGAATTCGGTGCGCCGTCACAGCTTGAAAAAATCGATATGATTGACTATGCGGATCTCGTTGTCATCAACAAATTTGAGCGTAAAGGCTCTGAAGATGCTCTTCGCCAAGTTCAAAAGCAATACCAACGTAGCCGTGAGCTATTTGACCGTGATTATACGGAAATGCCAGTTTACGGAACAATTGCCAGCCAATTCAATGATAAAGGTACCAATGCTCTGTTTGCAGCTTTAATTGAAAAAATTAATGAAAAAGCAGGCACAGACTGGGAGACTTCTTTCACTAAAGAAGCAAAAGTTGAAAAACAAAACGTAATCATTCCAAACGACCGTCGCTACTACTTGCGCGAAATCACTGACACTGTTCGTGGCTATCACAAAAAAGGTATGCAGCAGGTTGAAGTAGCTCGTCGCTTGTTCCAATTAGAAGGTGCAATCGTAGCAGTTAAAGAAGGGGATGCAAATCCTGAAGTACTTGCTTCATTAGAGGCGCTTAAAGCTGACACTGAAGCGAAGCTAACTCGTGAATCAAAACAAATCCTAGATACTTGGGAAGAAAAGAAAGCTAAGTATTCAGCTGATAAGTTTGTAACAAAGGTTCGCGACAAAGAAATCGTTACGATTTTAAAAACAAAATCACTTTCTGGTACAGACATCCCGAAAGTGGCGTTACCACGCTATAAAGAATACGGAGAAATCTTAAGCTGGGTATATCGTGAGAACGTTCCAGGTGAGTTCCCATTCACTGCTGGGGTATTCCCATTCAAGCGTGAAGGTGAAGATCCGAAGCGTCAATTCGCCGGAGAAGGTACTCCTGAGCGTACAAACCGTCGTTTCCACTATCTATCAAAGGATGATACAGCGAAGCGTTTAAGTACGGCATTCGACTCCGTTACTCTTTATGGTGAAGATCCAGACCACCGTCCGGATATTTTCGGAAAAATTGGTGAGAGTGGTGTAAACGTTTGTACATTGGATGATATGAAGAAGCTTTATGCTGGCTTTGACCTTTGCCATCCATCTACATCTGTATCAATGACAATCAATGGCCCAGCACCAATCATCTTGGCAATGTTCATGAACACCGCGATTGCCCAACAGGTTGAAAGAAATGAAGCTGAGCTAGGCCGTGCGCTTACTGCAGAAGAATTAGCTGTAGTGAAAGAACAAACTTTACAAGTAGTTCGCGGTACTGTACAGGCGGATATTTTAAAAGAAGATCAAGGTCAAAACACTTGTATCTTCTCAACAGAATTTGCCCTTAGAATGATGGGTGATATTCAGCAATATTTTATCGATCATAAAGTACGTAACTACTATTCAGTATCTATTTCTGGTTACCATATTGCCGAAGCTGGCGCAAACCCAATTTCGCAGCTTGCCTTTACGCTTGCGAATGGATTCACTTTCGTTGAGTACTATTTAAGTCGTGGTATGAACATAGATGATTTTGCACCAAATCTGTCTTACTTTTTCTCAAATGGTCTTGATCCTGAGTACACTGTTATTGGTCGCGTGGCTCGTCGGATTTGGTCGACAACGATGCGCGATAAGTACGGCGCAAATGAGCGCAGCCAGAAGTTGAAGTACCATGTTCAAACTTCCGGTCGTTCATTGCATGCACAGGAAATCGACTTCAACGATATCCGGACAACGCTTCAGGCGTTAATGGCCTTGCAGGATAACTGTAATTCACTTCACACAAATGCTTACGATGAAGCAATTACGACTCCAACTGAGGAATCAGTGCGTCGGGCGATGGCGATTCAAATGATTATCACAAAAGAGCAAGGCTTGTCTAAAAACGAAAATCCGCTTCAAGGTTCATTCATTGTTGAAGAGTTAACTGATCTAGTGGAAGAAGCTGTTCTTAAAGAGTTTGAGCGCATGGATGACCGCGGCGGGGTACTTGGTTCAATGGAAACTCAATATCAACGCGGCAAAATCCAAGATGAGTCTATGCTTTATGAAATGAAGAAGCATACTGGGGAGCTTCCAATTATCGGCGTAAACACTTACTTGAACCCGAATGCCCAAGTAAATGACGCGATCAATAACATGGAAGTAGCTCGTGCGTCTAATGAGGAAAAAGAATTACAAATCACAAACCTAAGAGCATTCCAAGCTAAAAATCAAGACGAAACGGCTAGCGCTTTAGCTCGCTTGCAGCAAGTAGCAATGAGCGGAGGCAACGTGTTTGCTGAGCTTATGGAAACGGTCAAGGTTGCTAGTCTTGGTCAAATTACACAAGCACTTTACAAAGTCGGCGGGCAGTATAGACGTAATATGTAGAACGAAAAGCGGAGGCGGCTTGTTCAGGGGCGACAGGCACAAGACGAGCCGGCTAGAAGGTTGCAGTTTAACCTTCTGGACGGATTGGCTTGTGACCCCGAGCTCCTAGCCGCTGCAGCTAGACACATTTTTCAAATAAAAGAAATAGGTCTGACGCGTTCAGACCTATTTTTATTTGACTATTTCTAATATAATTGGATTTAGGATTGTGGCTGTTTCAGATTTTTATGCAGTCAAATTTTATTTATACATATTTCGTTTGGATGTGAAGCAATTGCGATTGAAACAGGTCATGTATGTGATTTTTGCGATTATGGCAGTATTTGGGACTTATTATTTATATTCGAAACAGCTTGGTTCTATCGCATTTCTACTTATTTCTGTATTTCTCTTTTATATCGCCTTTAAGCAGTTGCGAAAATTAAAAGGGAGCCCGGAAGAGAACGATGACTCTCTTAAGTATGAGAAAAAAGTAAAGGAACGATAGATAGAACTAGCATAAACGGTAGGATTTTGTTTATAATGAAGAATATGTATTTTTCGAGGATATGCCCTTTAGGGGTTTTAATAGTGAAAGGAAGTGCTGAACTTGAGTCTTCAACAATTCTCAAAAGAGCAATTGCAAGAGATGTCCTTAATCGAAGTTGCTTACGAACTTTTAGCTGAAAAGAGGCAAGCAGTTGCGTTTCAGGAGCTTATGGATGAAATTAAAAAGATTTTAAACCTCTCTGATGAAGAAGTGAAAAGTAGAATTGCCCAATTTTATACTGACATAAACATAGATGGACGCTTCTTGTCTTTAGGTGAAAGTCGCTGGGGACTTCGCGTTTGGTATCCAGTTGATCAGGTTGAGGAAGAGATTGTAACACCTGTGAAGACGAAGAAGAAGAAGGCGAAGAAGGTTGTCGATGAGGACGAATTCGAGGACTTCGATGAAGTAGAGGAAGACGAAGATCTCGGCTTTGACGATATTGATGAACTCGATGATGATGAAGATATTCTTGACGAGGATTTAGATCTCGACGATGACGACGATTTAGACCTTGATGATGATGATGACGATATTGAAGACATCGAGTTAGATGAAGATGCCGATTTGGACGAAGATGACGACGAGGATTTAGATCTCGACGAAGATGAAGAAGAAAAATAGTTTTATATCGAAAGGCGCCTAGCAAGAGTTTGGCGCCTTTTTGTATGATGGGGGAACTTAAGAAGTCACTCGCCACCATTCGATATGTCTAGCTCCGGGCGCCATCGGCTCGGGGTCATAAGCCGATACCCAGGCGCCCTCCACTTTTCGATATTATCTTGACTTTTTCGACAGGCGCTTGTAGAATACTTTTTGGGCTCCTTAAAAAAGGACGACGTTCGTTTGATTCTTACAACGCTCCCTTACCATTATGGTAGGCGGAGCGTTTTTTATTTTTTTATAAAAGAAATCATACATATCCTTATACTCTTTTTGATTTTTAAAAAAGTAAAACGATATGCTCCAAAGGTCTTTCACCCCACCTACAAAATTGCGATGCAAGTCTTTAAATAAAGGCTAAAAAATTGTACAAACTGTTTTTAAGAGGAGGAAACTTTATGACAAAGTATATTTTTGTTACGGGCGGTGTTGTGTCATCGTTAGGAAAAGGGATTACCGCAGCATCACTGGGACGTTTGTTAAAAAATCGAGGATTGAGCGTAACGATTCAAAAATTTGACCCATACATTAACGTGGACCCAGGCACAATGAGTCCATACCAGCATGGTGAGGTTTTCGTTACGGATGATGGCGCGGAAACTGACCTTGACTTAGGACATTATGAGCGTTTTATTGACATTAATCTAAATAAGTTCAGCAACGTAACAACAGGGAAAGTTTACTCATCTGTTTTGAAAAAGGAACGTCGTGGTGATTATCTTGGTGGTACAGTGCAGGTTATTCCACATATTACCAACGAACTAAAAGAGCGCGTCTTCCGTGCTGGTCATGAAACGAACGCAGATGTTGTCATTACCGAAATCGGAGGAACTGTTGGTGATATTGAGTCACTACCATTCCTTGAAGCAATTCGCCAAATCAAAAGTGACATTGGATTCCACAATGTAATGTACATTCACTGTACGCTTGTACCATACATTAAAGCTGCTGGAGAAATGAAAACAAAGCCAACACAACACAGCGTTAAAGAGCTGCGCAGCCTTGGTATTCAACCAAATATCATTGTTGTTCGTACGGAAATGCCGATTTCTCAAGATATGAAGGATAAAATTGCTCTATTCTGCGATATCGATAAGAATGCAGTAATCGAAGCGCAAGATGCCGATACGTTATATTCGATTCCTTTATCTTTACAAGAGCAAAACATGGACCAAATCGTCTGTGACCACTTAAAACTTGCTGTTCCAGATGCGGAGATGACTGAGTGGAAGGCTCTTGTTGAAAAAGTAACGAATTTATCTCGCAAAACAAAAATTGCTTTAGTCGGAAAATATGTTGAGCTTCAAGATGCTTACATTTCCGTTGTTGAAGCATTAAAACATGCTGGTTACTCATTTGATGCAGACATCGAAATTGACTGGATTAACGCAGAACACGTGACAGCAGAAAATGTACGTGAATTATTGGAAACTGCTGACGGCATCCTTGTACCAGGTGGCTTTGGCGATCGTGGTGTTGAAGGAAAAATCCTGGCAACACAATTTGCTCGTGAGCAAAAAATTCCTTTCCTTGGAATTTGCTTAGGTATGCAATTAGCTTCAATCGAATATGCGCGCAATGTGCTTGGCTTGAAAGATGCGCATTCTTCCGAGTTAAATCCAGAAACTCCATACCCAATCATCGACTTGCTTCCTGAGCAAAAGGATATTGAGGATATGGGTGGAACATTACGCCTTGGCCTTTATCCATGTAAGCTTACTGCCGGTTCAAAGGCATTTGCAGCATACGGCGAAGAGGTTGTGTATGAGCGTCATCGTCACCGTTATGAATTTAACAATCACTATCGTCAAGAAATGGAAGCTGCTGGCTTTATCTTCTCAGGGACAAGCCCGGATGGCCGTCTAGTAGAAGTAATTGAGCTAAACGATCACCCTTGGTTTGTGGCATCTCAGTTCCACCCAGAGTTCAAATCAAGACCAACTCGTCCGCAGCCATTATTCCGTGACTTTATCAAAGCTACCCTTCAGTTCGGAGAAAAATAAATAAAAAACCTCGCTGCGGCGAGGTTTTTTCGTTTTTTTATAAAAATAAACAAGTAATCGAGCAATATATTCTTTTCCCTGAAAAATAACGACTAACATACCCTATCCTTATTCATAATCCGCCAAAATTTCTTCCAGTGTGAAACGCAAACCGTAATAGGCAAATAAGCCGGCCATCGCGCCTGGATAGCCAACGCGATTTCCTGCCTCATTAGGGATCAGCCCACGCTCAAGCTTCAAATCAATCTCCACATCCGCTAAATGGGTGAGATTCTCCGCAGAATTCTCGTCCACCACGGTGCAGACCGCCACAAAAGGTACATTGCGCTCGGTTAGTTCACGAGCAACCGCCACTGCCTCGGCATCAACAGAAGTACGCGAAAATAAAATTACTCGGTCTGCGCCGGTAACTTCATCGGGCCCAGGCCAAGGCGCAACAAAGCTCAACGGCTCGGCACCCTCTGTTGCCTCAAGCGTAACAGCCGCCATCTCGCCGAATCCGCAAATATACACATGACCATCGCTGACAGCTGCTTGGGCAATCAGGCGTGCTCCGTCCTCGAAACTAAATTCGTTGTGCTCAGAAATTTTTTTAAACAAACCAAATAATTGAGTTGAAAACATTTTTAACATGTATGAAACGCCCTCCAAATCGGAAATTCTATTTAGAATTATAGTAGGAATTTGCGAAATAGCAAAAAATCTGTCGAAACAAATTTTGCTGAAATAGAAGATTGTGAATAGGATAAGCAGGAAAAATTAAGACCATAATCGAAATATAACAATTGGATTATGTGCATTCCAACCATAAAAAGCCAAATTAATAGATTAACTATGTTTATATAAAAAACGAAGAGGGTGGATTCATGAAAGGCAAAGTTTTAATCGTTGACGATCAATTTGGAATTCGTATTTTGCTGAACGAAGTATTGCAAAAGGAAGGATATCAAACATTTCAGGCTGCTAATGGCGTCCAGGCACTTGAAATTGTTAATAAAAATATGCCTGATTTAGTTTTACTTGATATGAAAATTCCTGGTATGGATGGAATTGAAATTCTTAAGCGCATGAAAGTCGTTGAGCCGGATATTCGCGTGATCATTATGACAGCATACGGTGAATTAGATATGATTCAAGAAGCAAAGGATTTGGGTGCGTTAACTCATTTTGCGAAGCCATTCGATATTGATGATATTCGTGCGGCTGTCAGAAAATATATCCCAGTTTCTTCAAATTAATATGTGCAATTAGGGCTCGAAAAATCTCGGTTTTTCGAGCTCTTTTTACAATTATCAAGAAGAAAACGTTTGCTTTATGAACAAAGTGTAAATCGATGTCGGAACCGTAGCATTTCTAAATTCTTTTTGGTATTATACAAAGGAGTTCGATAGGTCGCGTGACTTTTTTCAAAAAGCAATGCTAAGATACATAATCATGAGTTTTGAGGGTTACCCTTTAAAAGAAATATTGCTTATGAAAAAAGAACTGTGATCATCAAGAAGGAGGAAGTAAAGAATGCCTTTAGTTTCAATGACAGAAATGTTAAAAAAAGCAAAAGCAGAGGGCTATGCAGTTGGTCAATTCAACCTTAATAATCTAGAGTTCACACAAGCCATTCTTCAAGCAGCAGAGGCAGAAAAATCACCAGTTATCCTTGGTGTTTCTGAAGGTGCAGCTCGTTATATGTCTGGTTTTAAAACAGTTGTTAAAATGGTTGAAGGCTTATTGGAAGACCTTAACATTACAGTTCCTGTTGCTATTCACCTGGACCATGGTTCAAGCCTCGAAAAGTGTAAAGAAGCAATCGATGCTGGATTTACTTCAGTAATGATTGATGCATCTCATCATCCATATGAAGAAAACATCGAAATTACTTCTAAAGTTGTTGAATACGCTCATTCAAAAGGCGTTTCAGTTGAAGCTGAATTAGGAACAGTTGGTGGACAAGAGGATGATGTTGTTGCTGACGGTATTATTTATGCTGATAAAGACGAGTGTGTTGATTTAGTTAAGCGTACTGGAATTGATTGCTTAGCTCCTGCGCTTGGATCAGTTCACGGTCCTTACAAAGGTGAGCCAAAATTAGGCTTCAAAGAAATGGAAGAAATCGGGATTGCTACTGGTGTACCTCTAGTACTACATGGTGGAACTGGTATTCCATTAAAGGATATCCAAAAATCTGTATCTCTTGGTACAGCTAAAATTAACGTGAATACAGAAAACCAAATTGCTTCTGCGAAAGTTGTTCGTGAAGTATTGGCAGCGAAGCCTAATGAATACGATCCTCGTAAATACTTAGGTCCAGCTCGCGATGCAATTAAAGAAACAGTTATCGGCAAAATTCGTGAATTTGGTTCATCAAACAGAGCGTAACTTTGATGCATTGATCTTGTGAAACCGCCCTCCTAGAGAGCGGTTTCGCTGTATTTTTTATATATGTTGTTTAAGGTTGGTTGGAGCAGAAATCAACCGTTCTATTTTGGCAAAAACAGAAAGCGTTTGCCTAATTTATTCGTTCAAACCACCATGACTGGAGGAAAAAAATAATGAAGTTTTTTATTGATACAGCGAACTTAGAGGAAATTAAAGAAGCGCATGCACTTGGCGTGTTAGCAGGAGTTACGACTAATCCATCCCTTGTTGCCAAAGAAAAAAATGTATCCTTCCATGATCGGATTCGGGAAATTGCCGCCGTCGTTCCTGGTTCAGTTAGTGCTGAAGTAATCGCCCTTGACGCTGAAGGAATGATTAAAGAAGGAAAAGAGCTTGCAGCTATCGCTCCGAATATTACCATTAAACTTCCAATGACTCCGGACGGATTGAAAGCTTGCTACGCCCTTACTCAAGAAGGCATCACAACGAACGTAACGCTTATTTTCAATGCAAACCAAGCGTTGCTAGCTGCTAGAGCCGGAGCTACTTATGTTTCACCATTCCTTGGTCGTTTGGACGATATCGGCCAAAATGGCTTAGATTTAATCTCAACTATTTCCGATATCTTTACGATTCATGGCTTGGATACGCAAATTATTGCGGCGTCAATTCGCCATCCAATGCACGTAACGGAAGCAGCTCTTCGCGGAGCACATATTGCAACAATTCCATACAAAGTCATTTTACAATTAACAAAACACCCGCTAACTGACAAAGGGATTGAAGCGTTCATAAATGACTGGAATAATAAATAAAAGCAGAGGCGGCTCGCCAAAGGGCTTGTGACCCGAGCCCCTTGGAGCCGAAGCTAGTTACAAAATAGGTCATCTTTCCTATTTTATCGGTATAAACTAGTCAATATTTTGTACACAATGCTAGTAAAAACACTATGCCTTTTGCGAATGGAAAATGATACCTGTATAATAGGGAATGGGAAAAGCTTTATATTTATATATAGGTTGGAAAAGTGTAAGCTGCCCGAATCTCGGCCTTTTTTGCATAGCCGATAGGGGCTTATACTAGACACGAAAATAAGACAAGCCTTAAAGGTGTTGATAAGCGTTTCAAGCCTTTACAGATGTTTTTTAAAATCGATCATTCTTCACTTTAGGCTTAGAAGGGAGCAAATAATGGAAAAGCTTAAGATTGCAGGCGGATATCCTTTAAAAGGTACCGTTCGAATTAGTGGTGCCAAAAACAGTGCGGTTGCCTTGATTCCAGCAACAATTTTGGCAGAATCTCCTGTTACAATTGAAGGATTACCAGATATTTCAGATGTTCAAATCTTAAAAGGGCTTTTAGAAGAAATTGGCGGCACAGTTGATATTTCGAACAATGAAATGACCGTAGACCCGACCTCAATGATTTCCATGCCCTTGCCAAATGGAAAGGTGAAAAAGCTGAGAGCCTCATATTACTTAATGGGGGCGATGCTTGGTCGATTCAAAAAAGCTGTCATCGGATTACCGGGAGGCTGTCACCTTGGTCCACGTCCAATCGATCAACACATTAAAGGCTTTGAAGCTCTTGGTGCAAAAGTAACCAATGAGCAAGGAGCTATTTATTTGCGAGCAGACGAACTACGAGGTGCGCGCATTTATCTTGATGTAGTCAGCGTAGGTGCCACAATAAATATTATGCTGGCAGCTGTTAGAGCAAAAGGTCGTACGATTATAGAAAATGCCGCAAAAGAACCAGAAATCATTGATGTTGCCACTTTGTTAACAAGCATGGGCGCCAACATTAAAGGTGCTGGAACCGATGTCATCCGTATTGACGGCGTTGATCATTTACATGGCTGTCGTCATACGATTATCCCTGACCGAATCGAAGCAGGTACTTATATGATTTTAGGAGCCGCTGTTGGTCAAGGCATCCTGATTGATAATGTTATTCCTGTACACTTGGAATCATTGATTGCTAAGCTTAGAGAAATGGGCGTAAAGATTGAGGAAAGCGATGAGCAGGTGTTTATTAATCCTGCTGAAAAATTAAAAGCTGTCGATATCAAAACCTTGGTTTATCCAGGTTTTCCGACCGACTTGCAACAACCGTTTACTTCACTATTAACAAGGGCAGAAGGATCTGCTGTTGTAACCGATACCATTTATGGAGCGCGCTTTAAGCATATCGATGAACTGCGTCGCATGAACGCCAACATTAAAGTCGAAGGCAGTACGGCGATTATTAATGGTGCCGTTCAACTTAATGGGGCAAAGGTTAAAGCGAGCGATCTACGTGCCGGGGCAGCCCTAGTCATTGCTGGATTAATGGCTGAAGGAGTTACCGAGGTAACAGGTCTCGAGCATATTGATCGTGGCTATAGTCATATTGTTGAAAAATTACAAGGACTTGGCGCAACCATTTGGCGTGAAGAGATGACAAAGGAAGAAAAAGAGCAACTAAAAAACACGTAAGTTATATGTACAAACAATTTGTAAAAGCGTAGACTTAAATTAATCATTATTTTTTAGAAAAGAAAGACTTCCTAGAGAGAACACCAAAGCAATTGGGAGGCGGGAAACCGATGGAAAGAAGTTTAACAATGGAGTTAGTCCGTGTAACAGAAGCAGCTGCGCTTGCGTCAGCTCGTTGGATGGGTCGCGGCAAAAAAGACGAAGCAGATGATGCAGCAACAACTGCGATGAGAAATGAGTTTAACTCCATTCCGATGCAAGGAACGGTAGTAATTGGGGAAGGCGAAATGGACGAAGCGCCAATGCTTTATATTGGTGAAAAGCTTGGAACAGGCCATGGCCCAGGCGTAGATGTTGCCGTTGATCCATTAGAAGGAACCAATATCGTTGCTGCAGGCAGCTGGAACGCATTGGCTGTTATCGCCATTGCTGATGAAGGAAACCTACTTCACGCTCCAGATATGTATATGGATAAAATTGCAGTTGGTCCAGAAGCGGTTGGCAAAGTGGACATTAATGCTTCTGTAACTGAAAACCTTAAAGCTGTAGCCAAGGCTAAAAATAAAGACGTATGTGACGTTGTGGCAACTGTATTAAACCGTGAACGTCATCAACATATCATTGACGAAATTCGTGCAGCTGGTGCTCGTATTAAATTAATCAATGACGGAGACGTAGCGGGAGCAATCAATACTGCTTTCGAACACACTGGTGTTGATATCCTGTTCGGTATTGGTGGCGCACCAGAAGGTGTAATCGCAGCAGTTGCGTTAAAATGCCTAGGTGGAGAACTCCAAGGTAAGCTTATACCATCAAACGACGAAGAAATTGCTCGTTGTCACAAAATGGGAATCGAAGTAAATAAGGTTCTTAAAATGGAAGACCTAGTTAAAGGTGATGACTGCATCTTTGCGGCAACAGGTGTTACAGATGGGGAGCTACTTCGCGGTGTACAATTTAAAGGCTCTCATGGTACAACACAATCAGTTGTTATGCGTGCCAAAACAGGTACAGTTCGTTTCATTGACGGACGCCATTACCTAACAAGAAAGCCAAATTTAGTGCTTTAATATTGATTTATTTTTAAAAAATAAAAATTGGCTGGCTCATATCCCAGGAGTAGTTCGTTTATATCAATATTTGGTAGTTATCTTTATGATGAAAGCTAGATATAGTATGGTGTGGACAATGCTATTTCCGTTTGAGTCAGCCCTATTTTTAATAACCACATTTTTGTCCTACCAAACAGTCCTTTCTTAAAAAATGTTGTTGATTATTATTTAAAAATATGGGTAAAATATTAATTGTTTTCCTTTTATTTATGTTATCTACATAAAGAATATTTACTCTTCCTATACTTCAAGAAACCTTCGAAAAACAAATCTTATCAATCTTCCATCCATATCATTTGAAAAATTAACTTTTTTCCATACTTAATATGGGGGAATATACGAATCTGTAAAGTGTGGTGTAATCATGGAACTGACGATTGCCAGTTTAGAGAATATGAAACTCAAGGAACTGTACGAGCATGCTCGCAGTTTAAAGGTGTCATATTACAGTAAATTAACGAAAAAAGAACTTATTTTTGCAATATTGAAAGCTCGTGCCGAGCAACAAGGTTATTTCTTTATGGAAGGTGTTCTTGAAATTATTCAATCTGAAGGATTTGGCTTTTTACGTCCAATCAATTACTCGCCAAGTTCTGAAGATATATATATTTCTGCCTCACAAATTCGTCGTTTTGATTTAAGAAACGGGGATAAAGTATCCGGAAAGGTTCGCCCTCCGAAAGAAAACGAGCGCTATTTTGGTTTGCTCCACGTTGAAGCCGTAAATGGTGATGACCCTGAGACAGCAAAAGAACGGGTTCACTTCCCAGCCTTAACACCTTTATATCCTGATCGCTTAATGAAGCTTGAAACTACTCCAAGACATCTCTCAACAAGAATTATGGATATCCTTGCACCAGTCGGTTTTGGTCAACGTGGTTTAATCGTTGCCCCACCTAAAGCTGGTAAAACAATGTTATTAAAGGAAATTGCAAATAGCATTACAACGAATCATCCTGAAGCAGAGCTTATCGTACTGTTAATCGATGAACGTCCGGAAGAGGTTACAGATATCGAGCGCTCTGTTGCGGGTGATGTTGTAAGCTCAACCTTTGATGAGGTTCCAGAAAATCACATTAAGGTAGCCGAGCTTGTGCTTGAGCGGGCGATGCGGCTTGTTGAGCATAAACGTGATGTGATTATTTTAATGGATAGCATTACGCGTTTGGCGCGAGCTTATAACCTAGTTATCCCACCAAGTGGTCGGACACTTTCCGGGGGGATTGACCCGGCAGCGTTTCATCGTCCGAAGCGTTTCTTCGGGGCGGCCCGTAATATTGAAGAGGGCGGCAGCTTAACCATCTTAGCAACTGCACTCGTCGATACTGGCTCGCGCATGGATGATGTCATTTATGAAGAATTTAAAGGAACAGGTAATATGGAATTACATCTTGACCGTTCCCTTGCTGAACGTCGTATTTTCCCTGCTCTTGATATTCGCCGTTCTGGCACACGTAAAGAAGAACTTCTACTTCCGAAAGATCAATTGGATAAGCTTTGGGCAATTCGCAAGTCGATGACGGACTCACCTGACTTTGCTGAAAAGTTCTTGAAAAAGCTTCGCCAAACCAAATCAAACGAAGAATTCTTCAACATCCTCGGCGAAGAAATGAAAGCAAAACGCGGCTAATTTAGTACATTAACGTAGTGGGGGACAGTCCCCCGATGCTGTACTGCGGTGAAGTGGCGGGGGACTGTCCCCCACTGCTTTGCTGCGTTAAAGTTTGGTAATAGTTTACAATAGGTGTTTCTGTCCAATTTGCCTTAATTCCTCTGTTGCAAATCGAAGGGCACCTTGTTATAATGATTTCAGTGTGTTTTAGAAGTTTACGGAGTTAGAGTATTTCTAACCTGTAATATATAACTCTGTTTCGAAAGATTCAGGGCGGAAGGAGATGAAAAGAATGAAAGCAGGAATTCATCCAAACTACAAAAAAGTAATGGTGAAATGTGCTTGTGGTAACGAGTTCGAAACTGGTTCAGTTAAGCCTGAGCTTAAAGTTGAAACTTGTTCTGAATGCCACCCATTCTATACAGGTCGTCAAAAATTCGCTGAAGCTGGCGGACGTGTTGACCGTTTCAACAAAAAATACGGACTTAAGTAATAAAGCGAAATTTTCAAAATGCATAAAAGCAGGCAAAGTGTATAATACCCCTTGCCTGTTTTTTGTTTTTTATAAAGGGATTTTTTCAATAATTTGATTTATTCTAAGGTTATTGTCGGGAACTCATAATCATAATAAAAGAAAAACTACTCATTTAATCATTGATTTATTGATGGACGTGGAAGGAGAGGCCGTTCATGTATGTAATGAAACAAAGTGGTTGGGTTGAGGTTATTTGCGGCAGCATGTTCTCAGGGAAATCAGAGGAACTGATTCGCCGTGTTAAACGAACCCAATTTGCCAAGCAAAAAGTTGTTGTTTTCAAACCGAAAATTGATAAACGCTATAGCAAAGAGGCAGTCGTATCGCACAATGGGTCGTCCTTTGTCGCTTACCCAATTGCCAATTCAGGTGAAATCTTTCAGCATATTGAAGAATCTATCGATGTTATTGCAATCGATGAGGTTCAATTTTTTGATGAGGATATTGTTGCAGTCATTCAACAGCTCGCTGATAGCGGTTATCGCGTCATAACGGCCGGATTGGACCAAGATTTCCGTGGTGAACCATTTGGGCAAATGCCAGCTTTAATGGCGATTGCCGAGCAGGTGACAAAGCTCCAAGCCGTTTGTGCAGTTTGCGGCTCACCGGCTAGCCGAACCCAGCGCTTAATCGATGGCAGACCGGCCTCTTACCACGATCCCGTCATATTAGTCGGTGCATCAGAGGCTTATGAAGCAAGATGCCGCCACCATCATGAGGTTCCAAAAAATGCTGAAACTCGTGCGGATTTAATTAAAGAAGAAACTTTTTTGTTTGAAAAATAAATATAATATAACGAACCTGCCCGGCAGACCTGGGCAGGTTTTTTTGGTTCAGGACTCTAATCCTTCAACCCCAAATCCTGCAAATCTATTCAAAGCATATCCTATCCAAATTTTACCCATAAATCCATGCAAATCTTTAGGACATACTATCGGCAGGAGGTATGTCAAAATGAAAAAATTCATCCTATTGAGCTTTTTGGCTAGTACGATTTTAGCTGGTTGTGCAATGAACAATGACCGGCGCGTTCAAACTGCTGGAGATCAAAATGAAAAAGTGAATATTATTGATACAAGACCGAACGCCGATGAGGGACCGCGAGCTGTGCCAGGGCGGACGATGAGTGACCAGAATCCAAACCTGTTAAACACTAATGGCGGTGGTAATTCTCGCGGAAAGGATATTGAACATGCCAGAACGGTTATTAATCAATCTGGTAATCTACGCCCGGGCCGAATTTGGATTGACGGCAACGGTCTCTGGGCCAATGTTTATACAAATGGAAGGCTAACCGAAACGGAAGAGCGTGATGCGCGAACGAAGCTTCATACGCAGCTAACCCAAGCCCTGCCACGCTACCAAATTGAAGTCCGTGTCATGGAAGATTAATTTGTTATTTTTGGATTTGGGTGTGGTGCGGGCGCTATAATAGGGCGATAAAGTCGAAATCGTGCCCTCAAACGGCCAAAAAACGTGCTAGGGGTAACGAAAAGGCGGGAATCGTGCCCATAAGCATCGAAAAACCAAGCCAGGGGTAACGAAAAGGCGGGAATCGTGCCCTCAAGCGGCGGAAAACTAAGCTAGAGGTAACGATAGAGTAGGAATCGTGCCCATAAGCATCGAAAAACTAAGCTAGAGGTAACGATAGAGTAGGAATCGTGCCCTCAAGCATCGAAAAACTAAGCTAGAGGTAACGATAGAGTAGGAATCGTGCCCTTAAGCGGCGAAAAATCAAGCTAGGGGTAACGATAAAGCCGAAATCGTACCCTCAGGCGTCGAAAAACCAAGCCGGGGGTAACGATAAAGCCATTTGATGTATGATTTCGCGTTTTCCCGCACCCACCCCACCAAAAATAACAAATCAAAAAGGTCCCCAATCGCTAAAACCGGGGACCCACCACACTCATATATAACAAAGCAAACTCATCAAGGCATCAGCCAGTCGGACGGAATCCGAGCGCACACTTGGCAAACACCATCATCACAGTCATCGCCAAACGCTACATACGACTGCTTACAACGACCACAAACGTGTTCCTCAATCGCAACAACGGTAGCAACCGACTTAACACCGACTTTCTCCATCACCGCAACTGCATCCTCAGGGCAAACATCCACACAAAGCCTGCAATTCGTACACTTCTGGTGATCAATCACTAATTCGCCCTCACCGAGCGTAAACACGTCCTGCTGACACAGCTTAAAGCAGCCCTGACAAAGGGAGCACTTCTCCATATCCAAACTCACTTCATAGAACTGAACATCCTTAAAGTGGTGGGGAAGGGACCAGGCATTTGGATTTTGGCGCCACACTGCCGGTGCCAATTCCTTCGCAACGTGCTCGCTCTTCTTCCGCGCTGAAAGAAACAATTCGCGCCGCGACATTACCGGGTCAGCGACAGCTGCAGCCTCCTCAATAATCAGCGGCTCCATCGAAAGCTTCGCAAGCCATTGATTCGCCTCCGCAACGCACTTCTCCCATTGGGAATCATCCCAGCCGCTCGGCACAGCAATACCCTTCACACCACGCTTCTTAAACACCAACAGTTCTTTCACAGTTGGACAGTAATGCGGCTCATAATAAAGCAGGCCGTTCTTCACAGTTCGATTCGGCACATTTCCTTTGACCGCAGACACCGGACAAGAAGTAATGCACTCACCACACGAATCGCATCTACTCGCATCAATGACGATTTTATTATTCATCAAGCTTAAAGCCTCAACATCGCAATGCTCCAAACAAGTCGTACAGGTGGATTTTGGACTTACCTGGCGCGAACAGCGATCAGTAATCGTTAAATCAATTGAAAGACTCTCCAACCATTTAAAAATAAGCGACATCGTCACACCTGCCTTAAACAGACTTTTCCAAGGACATTGAAAATCTAATCTTTATTTTACAAAAAGCCTAAATTTTAGCATCCCGATGCGGATTAATCACCAAATTCGGCTTCGTTGTTTTCGCGCTCGGCATTCCTTTAATTTGAGCAACATTGCCGTACTTCTTCCGCAACTCATCAATCGGACCAAACTCGATTGCGCCCATCGTACAACCAGCCACACAAACCGGATCCTCATCCTTTTCTAACAAATCAATACAGAGATTACACTTATTCGCCTTCTTAATCTCCTCATTAAACTGCGGCGCCCCGTAAGGACAGGCCGAAATACAATACTTCGAACCAATACACACATCCTGCTTAATAATCACAACCCCGTCCTCAGCCCGCTTCTCAATCGCACCAGTAGGGCAATTCTTCACACAAGCCGGTGAATCGCAGTGATTACAAGCAATCGAAAACGTATACGCAGCAATATGCGGCGTAAAGCCATTCCCGGTCTGATCATAACTACCTTCCTCATACGAATACACCCGGCGGAAATTCATCCCAACCTTCAAATCATTCTTATCCTTACAAGACACCGTACAAGCCTTACAGCCGATACAAATCGCCTGATTTATATAAAAACCCAATTGTGGCATACCATTCACTCCTTTAACAATAAGGAAATATTTTTATTAAAATAAAGACAGTCTAGCGGGTATTAAGGGGCGTTACGCCTCAAACCGCGCCCCTTGAAACTCTCTCAATTAAGCTCGCTCCACCTCAACCAGATTCGTCAACTGCGGATTCGCCTTCGCAAGTGGCGTCGGGCGCTGTGATGTCAGCACATTCGCTGCCCCACGCTGGTCAATTCCGTTTTTATCAGGAGAATACCAGCCGCCCTGTGGAATCGCCACAACACCTGGCACGATCCGTACCGTTACCTTCACATCCATTTCCAGCTCGCCCCGACCGTTAAATACCTTCACGCGGTCGGCCATCCTTAATCGAGCGTTTCTTCGCATCAACTGGATTCATCCACATTTCCTGCTTTGCAGCTTCTTCAAGCCACTCATTGTTGTCATGAGTTGAATGGCAGCGGCGCTTGTAGTGCCAGCTAATTAACTGCAGTGGATAGGTTTGAATTAATGGATCCTCTGGACCTTCCCAAGAGGTAATATACTTGGCAACTGCCGGAATTTCCTCTGGATTTTTCATATCGTACAAGGCCTTTGAGAACAGTTCGATTTTTCCAGATGGCGTTTCGAACTTGTTATTGGCCGGGTCTTCAATTTGTGCTTTAAAGGCGATATGCGGTTCATTGTATTTATAATAGTGAACGCCTTTTTTCTTTAATTCCTCGTAGGTTGGGAATTCAGGGTCTATTGTCGCACGAGTTTGTTCAATACTGTATTTCACCCAATCGAGCATGGAGCGACCTTCAGTAAACTGCTCCTTTACGCCTAATTTTTCAGCGATTTCCGCAAACACGTCATATTCATTGCGGCACTCATACAGCGGCTCAATCGTCTTATTTCCTAAAATGACATAGTCGCCATTTGACCATGGTGTTCCGATATCATCACGCTCGAAGAAAGTGGTTCCTGGCAGTACGATATCAGCAAATTTCACGCTCGGCGTCATAAAGATATCGCTGGCGACAATGAATTCAACCTTGCTTTCATCCTGGAGCAATTTAGTTGTTTTATTAATATCAGAGTGCTGGTTGACGAGCATATTTCCAGCCATGTTAAAGATCATTTTTATGTTGGTTGGTAAACGCTCCGCGTCCTTTAGGCCGTCAGCAGCAGTCATTTCCGTGCCGCGTTCAACAGCATCGGTCCATAAGAAGCAAGGAATCGTCGCTTTAATTGGATTAGTAAAGCCGACTGGTGAAACAATGCCTTTACGAGAATAATAGCCAGTTCCAGCTGCCCAAGCACCAAGTTTCCCAACATTTCCGGTAAGACAAGCTAGCTGTGCGCCTGCACGCATGATTTGTTCGCCGTATGCTTGACGCTGCGGACCCCAACCTTGTATTAATGCAGCTGGCTTTGTTGTTGCATAAAGGCGTGCAATTTCACGGATTTTTTCGGCTGGTACACGACAAATTTTTTCAGCCCATTCCGGTGTCTTGGCGACGCCGTCTTTTTCACCAAGCAAGTAGCTCTTCACAGACTCATTCGCTGGAACGCCTGCAGGCATGGTTTTGGCATCAAAGCCCACGCAGAATTGATCAAGGAAGGCTTGGTCATGTAAATTTTCGGTTACAATCGTATAGGCCATCGCATCCATTAGCGCAGTGTCGGTTGTTGGTAAAATCGGAATCCATTCATCAGCATAAGCAACAGCTGTATCTGAATAACGAGGGTCAATCACGATGAATTTAGCGCCGTTTTGCTTTGCTTTCATTAAGAAATCACGATAAGGTGTTGAGAAAATAATCTCGGCAGGGTTTTGGCCCCAAAGGATGATTAATTTTGAATGAAGCAAGCTGTCATAGCTGCTGCCAGTATTGTTTGTGCCATATGTGTAAGGTGTAGCTACGTTACTACAGCCTGAACTATAATCATTGCGATAATGGAGGAAGCCGCCGGTCATGCTCAGTAAGCGACGCGCCATGTTGCGCCCTGCCAAAATGCCCTGGTTTCCGGAAGCGTAGTTTACATAGCGAGCTTCAGGTCCATAAGTGTCACCGATGCGCTTCATTTGTGAAGCAATCGTATCAACGGCTTCTTTCCAGGTGATGCGCTCGAATTTTCCTTCGCCGCGCTTGCCGACTCGTTTCAGCGGATACTTTAAGCGATCAGGATGGTACTGCATCGAGCGGTAACTGCGTCCACGCACACAAGCCTTTAACGATGGAGTCGATAGATCATCACTTGGGCCGTCTGTGCTAACACGAACGACAACGCCGTCTTTAACATGGGCTTTAATTAAACAACGTCCGCCACAGTTATTGACACTACAGGTTGTGACAATCGTTTCTGGTGTATCATCAACTGCTGGACTTTTCGCTGGGTCACGGTCAACTAACAATTTTACGCCAACGCCTCCGGCAATGACTGGCACAGCAGCGGCACCTGTCCATTTTAGAAAGGTACGACGCTTCATGTTTGTAATCGGCTTTTTCTCTTTCATCTATAATGCCTCCTTTAGGTCAAGCAAAGTGTGATAATCAGATACCGTAAATTCTCTTAACAGAAGGGCTGCCCCCTTATATAAGGAATGATCGGTATGGTTTAATATTTTCGTTGTGAACGCAGGAATCCATTGCTGCATATGCTGCTCGTGAAACTCAATTTGATGGTTAACGAGCTTTTTCAAGCGGTAGTTATCAACATTTTGTAAACATAATTGATTCAAGTGAAGGATAAACTCCAGTTCAATCGCAATATGGTCATCAGGCTCTTGATTTTCTTTGATGAATTCTAAGTTGTGACGGTGGTAATGTTCGCGAACTTGGAAGGTTGTTTCTTCAAAAAGTAACCCTTCTTTGCTGCGATATACTGATTCCCAAGGAGGAGTAAGAATGGTCTCTGGCCCAATGAAAAGTCGATAGAATTCCTCCTTCGCATCATGAAGCTCAGCTTCTGTGGTATGTGCAAAAAACTGATAAAGATGCTCGCCAGCCTCTTCGATATTCCTCAAATCGTCTAAACTGTTGCTGTTTTGAAGCTGTGCTAGCGTTTCCTTTGTTACCGGTTCGAAAAATAAAACTTGAATAAACTGATAAAAATACTGTCTGGCCTTAAAAATATCAACCAATGGCAGTGCGATCGTCTGTTGCATAAGACCACTCCTGTTGTATTTATTTTTTGTTTGATCTAGATGTGGGGATGAAAAGATATTGTGAAATCATTCACAATATATATAGCTAGACTCCTCCCTTAAGTTAGGGCAGGTGAATTTTCACATCATTCCCTTCACAAAATACAATATTAATAGATTTACCCTAATTAATTTGATTGTACCGTATCGCTATATTAGCGTAATTATGGCTGGGCATTTTTCACATAGAATTCAAAATGCTAAGACAAAATATGGACGAATTTATTTTTTTATATTTTTTTAAGATAATTTTAAGAATTACTTGTTTTGTCCTTATATCGATTACCAGTAAATATTTTTGACTGTAATGATTGACTATACTATAATTAGAATGTTATGGGTTGAAATCTATCTTTGTTCAACAGGTTAATTTAAGCAGCGTGACTACGCTTTTTTTATAAAAAATTTAGATGAGGTGAAGAACCGTGTTTGATCGTCTTCAAGCCGTTGAGGACCGTTATGAAAAGCTAAATGAGCTTTTGAGCGATCCCGAGGTAGTAAATGATCCGAAGAAACTGCGCGATTTTTCCAAAGAGCAGGCCGATATAGCAGATACCGTACAAACATACCGTCAATACAAGGACGTTAAAGAACAGCTGCAGGACGCCAAAGCCATGCTTGAGGAAAAACTTGATGCAGACATGCGTGAAATGGTAAAAGAAGAACTCTCCGAACTTGAAACCCAAAAAGAAGAGCTAGAAGGCCAACTGAAATTCTTGCTCATTCCAAAAGACCCGAATGATGACAAAAACGTTATCTTTGAAATCCGCGGTGCAGCGGGCGGGGAGGAAGCAGCCCTATTTGCGAATTCACTTTACCGCATGTACAGCCGTTATGCTGAATCGCAAGGCTGGAAGACTGAGTTAATCGATGCCAACCCAACTGGTCTTGGCGGCTTCAAAGAAATCAGCTTCATGATTACAGGTAAAGGTGCCTATTCAAAATTAAAATTTGAAAACGGTGCCCACCGTGTTCAACGTGTCCCTGAAACAGAGTCTGGCGGCCGTATTCATACATCTACCGCAACCGTAGCCTGTTTACCAGAAGCAGAGGAAGTTGAAATCCAAATCCATGATAAAGACGTTCGCGTTGATACGTACTGTTCAAGTGGTGCCGGCGGTCAGTCCGTTAACACGACTGCATCAGCCATCCGCGTAACCCACATCCCAACGGGCATCGTGGTAACATGTCAGGATGAAAAATCGCAGCACAAAAACAAGGACAAAGCAATGAAAGTATTGCGCGCCCGCGTTTACGATAAATTCTTGCAGGAAGCCCAAGCAGAGTACGATGAAGTTCGTAAATCTGCCGTTGGTACCGGTGACCGCTCCGAGCGTATCCGTACCTATAACTACCCGCAAAACCGCGTGACCGACCACCGCATTGGTTTAACGCTGCAAAAGCTCGATCAAATCATCGAAGGCAAGCTTGACGAAATCATTGATGCGTTAATTATTGCCGACCAATCAAGCAGACTGGAAGCTGCATCAAATGAGTAAAATTTACGAAGCCCTCAACTGGGCTTCTTCTTTTTTAAAGGAACAGGGTCGTGAAGAAAAGGCGGCCGAATTGCTCTTGCGCCATTTTGCGGGAATGTCGCGAGCAGAACTGTTCGCGAGCTATCACGACGAGCTTGATGGGGAGGTTGAGGCAGCGTTTCGGGCAGCGGTTAGTGAGCACGTCAGCGGCCGCCCGGTTCAGTACATCATCGGCTTCGAGGAATTTTACGGACACCGCTTTATCGTAAACGAGGAGGTTTTGATTCCTCGCCCGGAAACCGAGGAACTCGTATATGGAACTTTGCAGCGCATCGAGAAGCTGTTTGGTAAAAGTAAAGCAGATCTATGGGCTGAACACGAAAATGCACGAGATTCAATTGAATTAGTTGACATTGGCACCGGCAGTGGCGCCATTGCTGTTTCTTTAAAGCTAGAGATGCAAGAATTAGCGGTGACGGCAACTGATTTGGCTGAAACCTCACTTGCTGTGGCACAGGAAAATGCATCACGGCTTGGTGCTTTAGTAGAATTTATTCACGGTGACCTGCTCCAACCGTTTATTTCTGCTGGCCGAAAGTTTGACGTCGTGATTTCCAATCCACCGTATATTCCGGTTTCAGATATGGAGTGGATGTCCGACATCGTCACCGAGCATGAGCCGCACCGCGCCCTGTTTGCAGGTGCCGACGGCTTGGACCTCTACCGCCGGTTTATGGAAGAACTTCCTTTTATTTTGAAAAATAAAGCTATTGTCGGCTTCGAAGTCGGTGCCGGTCAAAGTGAGGCCGTTGCCGAGATGCTGCGCGCCACTTTCCCCACTGCTCATGTCGAAATCGTCTTTGATATAAATGGCAAGGATCGCATGGTGTTTGCGACGCTTGGATAAATACTTTCCGTGGCACTTTGAGTGCTGCGGTTTTTGTTTTGTTTGTGTCTAGAATGTGGCATCGGCAAATAGAAGTATGAAATCGGCTAATAGAACTGTGAAATCCGCTAATAGAAGTCCAGAATCGGCTAATAGAACTGTGAAATCCGCTAATAGAATCGATGAATCCGCTAATAGAACCACAAAATCGGCTAATAAGAAAAGATCCGTTGTGAAAATTTTTTAATTTTACTAGTTTAAGATTCTTTACCGCTGTCCACAATTGTTAGTGAGGGGACGGTGGCCGAGATGACAAACAAAACAAAATATAGAAAAACATTAATAACTGTATACCTACTATTATTATCATTCGCAACTATCTTTAGTTTATATATGCCGAAGAATGAAGCAACCGCACAAGAGGAAACAGTCATTCCGAACGAAGCAATCCGTTTACGTATTCTAGCAAACAGCGATTCCGAGGAAGACCAAGCGCTTAAACGCAAAGTCCGCGATGCAGTTAACGCCGAAATCACTGAATGGGTTCAAGACTTAACATCATTAGAAGAAGCACGCACCACGATCAAAACTGGACTTCCGAAAATCCAAAAAATCGCTGAGCAGGTTGTCGCTGCCGAAAACGAAACACAATCTGTTAAAGTTGATTTTGGAAAAGTTGAGTTTCCAACAAAGTTATACGGTCAATTTTTATATCCGGCTGGTGAGTACGAAGCCATCTTAATTACGCTTGGTAAAGGCGAAGGCGCCAACTGGTGGTGTGTTCTATTCCCACCGCTATGCTTTCTTGATTTTTCAAATGGCGTAGCCGTAAGTGAAGGTTTCGATGGTAACGAAGGCAAAACTAGCAATAAGAAACCAGCAACTGCAAAAGCCGAAACGGAGAAAATTGCCCAGGCACAAGCAGACGAACAAGTACAGCCAGATGCAACAGAAGCAGCTGAACCAGTACCGCAAACTAAAGCACCCGTACCGCAACCGCAACAACAAAAACAAGTAGCTGAACCAAAAGCTTCGGCAAAACAGCAAGCACCAGTACAACCGGAAACTGCAAAGGAAACACCGCAAGCTGAAAAAGACAAGATAGAAGTAAAATCTAATAAAAATAACGAAGACAAGCAAACCGCTAAAAAACCAGCTAAAAAATCGCAAAAGCCCATGTATACAGCTCAAGACGAGCAGGAAGTTGAAGTGAAATTTTTCGTAGTAGAGCTGTGGACAAAATTCTTCTAGCCAGTTCTACTTTCTCTCTTTTTTCATATTGATAATAATAGACTTGATATGAAAAGAAGAGGTGGAACGCATGCAACCAAACATCCGATTTGCAACGAATCAGGATCTTGATAAAATCATCGCTTATTTAAACCGTGCGAACCTTGCTACTGAAGGAATCGCTGACTCAATTGACTACTTTTTAATTATGGAGGATGCAAGACTGGAAATTCTCGCAACGCTCGGCATCGAGCATAGCGGCGAAGTCGGACTCCTCCGGTCACTGGCGATGTCCGCCAAGCTCACTGAAGCGGACATCCTTTTATTATTTAATCAAATGTTTCTGCTCGCCCGTGAAAAGTCGTTATCCACATTGTATTTGGCAACCAATAAACCGCAATCAATCGCCTTTTTTAAAGTTTTAGGCTTTGAATTGCTAGAATCCGAGGCTGTACCTGAGCCATTAGCAGGATTAAAACACGCCAAACACATTTTTACTGTGGATAACTCACTTTTTATGGAGTTAAATCTTTAAAATGTGGATATATCCACAAAGTTATCCACGGAATGCCATCTTTTATACACAATTTGTGGATAAAATCTTGTATTCCCACCGATCTTCTTTTATACTTTCAAAGGAAATATGGTCAAAATCTCGATAAATAGACCTATTTTTAAAGGTGGATGAAAATGAAAACGAATGTTTGGTCAGTGGATAAGCTTGTGGATAAATTAGAAAGTTACCCACAAATTACACAAGCGGCCACTTTTTTAAAAAATAATGAAGTCGTGGCTTTTCCGACCGAGACCGTGTACGGACTTGGTGGCAATGCCGAAAACAGTGACGCCGTTGCGAAAATTTTTGCAGCGAAAGGGCGTCCATCCGACAACCCGCTAATTATTCATATCGCTGAGCCGAGCCAGCTTGCCGATTTTGTCACAGAGGTTCCTGCAAAAGCAGCAAGCCTTATGGAGCATTTCTGGCCAGGCCCGTTAACGATTATTTTTAAAAAGAAAGACGGAAAGCTTTCGGAACTAGCGACGGCCGGTTTATCCACAGTGGCCGTGCGCATGCCCAACCACCCCGTGGCGCTAGCACTTATTATGGCAAGTGGTCTTCCAATCGCAGCACCGAGCGCCAACACATCCGGAAAACCTAGTCCAACCTTAGCTCGCCACGTATACGAGGATTTAGATGGCAAAATTGCTGGAATCGTTGACGGTGGCCCGACCGGAGTCGGCGTGGAATCAACTGTTATCGATTGCACCGACGAGGTTCCGGTAATCTTGCGCCCGGGCGGAGTGACAAAGGAACAAATTGAAGCTGTGATTGGTTCAGTGTCCGTTGACCCCGCTTTGAAAAATAGTGAAGCAGCGCCGAAGTCACCAGGGATGAAGTACCGGCATTATGCGCCAGATGCGCCGTTTTACTTGGTTCGCGGCAGCCATGCCTTTTTGCAAAAGCTCGTCGATGAAAAAAGACGGGAAGGTCGAAAAGTTGGTGTATTGACCACCGCTGAAGCAGCGGGCGATTACCAAGCAGACTTAGTCTTGGCCTGCGGGCGACGCAACCAGCTCGAAACGGTCGCCACCGCATTATATGAAACGTTGCGTGCCTTTAATGATTCGGACGTTGACGTGATTTTTAGCGAAACCTTCCCGGACGAAGGTGTCGGTGTCGCCATCATGAACCGCCTAACCAAAGCCGCTGCACACCAAGTTATTAGTGAAACGGATTATTAAATACAAATTGGGACAGGGTGTTTAGACCCTGTCCCAGTTTTATTTTTAAGGGGAGATTTTAATTATTGATGAACTGCTGCAGCCAAGGCTGCTTTATCGGCAATGATCGTAACGTTCGGATGATTTTTCAAAATCGATGCAGGAAAGCTTTCATTCACATCTGAGGTCAAAAGCGTAGTCAAAGCATCGCTTTTGCTTTCACCGGAAACTAACAAAAGGATTTCTTTGCTTTTCATAATCGTGAAAATTCCCATAGTAATGGCTTGGGTTGGAACATCCGCAAGCGTATTGAAAAATCTCGAATTAGCTTCGATGGTCGATTGAGATAAATTGACGATATGTGTTTTGGAGTAGAAGGAGGTCCCAGGTTCGTTAAAGCCGATATGACCATTGCTGCCGATTCCTAAAATTTGCAAATCAATACCGCCATTTGCCTCGATTAATCGTTCATAACGAGCGCATTCCTTAGCGAAATCCTTGGCAATACCGTGTGGAACATGGGTATTAGCATGGTTAATATCGATATGATTAAACAGCCTGTCATCCATGAAATATCGGTAGCTATTCGGATTTTCTCCCGAAAGCCCAACATACTCATCAAGATTGAAGGTTTTAATATTTTTATAGGAAGTCCTGTTGTGTTTATGGTCCTCAATTAACGCCTCATAAGTTCCAATCGGAGTGGCTCCGGTTGCCAGACCTAAGTGGATATTAGGGAAACTGCGTACTTTTTCAATGATATATTTCGCCGCCTGTTGGCTCATGTGTTGGTAGTCGTTTACTTCAATGATGTTCATTTTGTGCTCCCTCCTATTGATCAGAAAGCCGTTACCCTAAGTTAATAGGATGCGCCTTCAAACGGATTCAAATTCTAGCTAGTTTGTTTCTGTATGTATTGTATCATCGTTTGGGACTAGTTGTCTATACCAATATAAATATTTGTATATACCAAAGTTGAGAGCCAGAGAAAATCCCTGAAACCTTACGAAAAGCAAATAAAAACCCCGGAGAAAAGATACTCCAGGGTTAAAAATATACTTCATTCGATTATCGCTCTAGCATTGGAATACGATTTTTATATTTATTGATGAGCTCCCGATTATGTTCTTCCGCTCCATCGGTATTACCGCTTTTGAAGATGGGGGGGTCAAACTGATTTTTAACCATCAATTTAACTGCCTCAACCATAATCCCGTTCACAATTGCTGTCCCGACCACCGTAGAGCCAGGGCCGAATGAAACGTTAAGATTATCGTGGGTCATCAACGCATCACCGACGATAATATGAGTATCAATGTACATGTCAGCTGCTTGATATAGAAATTTCCCATTCTCATGGCGTGAAGAAACATTCGCACCATAGGCCGACGATGTAATCGCGATGGTATAAGCACCATTGCTTCGTGCGAATTCAACGACGTCAATTGGAACAGGATTGCGGCCGGATGTTGAGACAACAATGACGATATCATTTTTGTTCAAGGAAACATTCTCAAGAAATGTCTCGGCAAATCGATTGGTTTTTTCTAATTGTGAAGAGCGAACGGCGCCTTTATGGAGCATTAAATCTTCAATTAAAATTGGATTAATCGGTACAAGTCCGCCAGCTCGGTAAAAAAGCTCTTCTGCTAACATATGAGAATGGCCACAGCCAAAAATATGAATGATTCCATTTTGCTGAATACAGCTTGAAACTGCCGCTGCTGCCTTGTTAATCTTCTCTTTTTCTTCTTTTTCAACGATGCTTAATAGTTCCTGAAGTTTTTGAAAATAAAGATTAAACATAGGGTTGCCTCCGAGAATAGGTTAGTATCTAGCTTAGGCGCTTTCCGCTTTTCTATTTTGTCTAGCTCCAGCGGCTAGGGGCTCGGGGTCATAAGCCAAATCACTTCAGAGGCTAACGCCTCTTACGTGATTCGTCTTATGCCTGTCGCCCCTGGGCAAGCCGCTTCCGCTTTTCGTATTACCGCTTCATCTCAATCATGAACTTATAGCGGTCGGCACGGTAGGTTGATTTTACAAATTCGACAGGGGTGCCATCATGAAGAAAGGTTTGTCTTTGAATCAGCATGACGGGAGCACCCTTGTTGATGTTTAATAGGCTAGCTTCACTTTCTATCGCAATCGATGATTCGATTACTTGCTGAGCTCGGTCGATTTGTAAATGTAATTGGCCTTCAATGTACTCATAAAGTGATTGATTCACAATTTGCTCGGTTAGACCCTTAACGAGATTGGCAGAAATATAATTCGTTTCTAAAGCCATGGGGACCCCGTCAGCTAGGCGAATCCGTTTGATTTCATATACTGGTCCGTGTTCTTGAATCGACAGTTGACCTGCAATCTTACTGGTAGCAGGGATAATTTCAAAATGGAGCAATCTGCTTTCTGGCTCGTAGCCTCTTTGTTTCATATCTTCGGAAAAGCTGGTTAAACCTTGAAGCGGCTGTTCAATTTTTCGCTCAGACACAAAGGTTCCTTTACCTTGTAAACGATGTAAATATCCTTCGTTAACAAGCTGGGTGAAGGCCTGTCTGACGGTCATCCGGCTAATTTGATACTGCTCTGCATATTCTCTTTCGGCTGGAAGTGCATCACCGGGACGTAGCTCACCTTTTTCGATTAGCTCTTTAATCGATTCTGCTAGTTGGAAATATATTGGAATCGGAGAGTTTTTATCGATCATTTCTAGGGACAGCTCCTTTCTATTGTTTTTTAAAGCCGAGTTTGCCGCGGCAAAAAGTCATAAACACTTCTAATTGATCATCAAGGATGACGATGTCAGCGTCTTTTCCAACGGCAAGGCTGCCTTTTCGATCAAATAGGTTTAATTGCTTAGCTGGATTGACCGAAGCCATCTCAATCGCCTCAGCCAGTGAACAACCGGTAAAGCCGATGATGTTTTTCAAAGCTTGTCCTAATTTTAAAACACTACCAGCAATTGTTCCGTCATGAAGGACAGCTTTTCCATCCGTTACGGTAACCGTTTGTCCGCCGAGATCGTATTGACCGTTCTTAAGGCATTTTGCGCGCATGGCATCTGTTATCAAAATTAAGCCATCACTATGCTTTTGCTGATAGGCAAGCTTAACCATCTCTGGTCGAGCGTGAATTCCATCGCAAATTATTTCCGCCTTTAATTCTTTGCGTAAGAAGGCAGCACCAACGACCCCTGGTTCACGGTGATGCAAGGGGCGCATTTGGTTATATAGATGGGTTAGCTGATTGGCACCGGCGGCAATGGCTTCATCCATATCATCATACGTCGCATTGGAGTGTCCAATTGAAGCGATAATGCCAGTTTTTTTAAAATGACGTATTAATTCTAAGCCACCTGATTGTTCCGGTGCAATTGTAACCTGCTTGATGGTTTGCCTGGATAAATCCTGCCATTTATTAAATAATGAAAGGTTAGGGTCAACGATATGCTGAATCGGTTGCGCCCCAGCCATTTTTGGATTCACGAATGGGCCTTCAAGATGAATCCCGAGGATCTCTGCACAGCCCTGTGCGGGTTGCGCATTTATATATTGACCGGCATTTAATAATGCTTTTTCAATTAAAGTTTGCGCTTGTGTCATGGTTGTTGCGAGGAAGCTAGTCGTACCTTCCTGTGGAAGTGCTGTTACCATCGTCTCGAGTGCTTCGTAAGTTCCATCCATCGTATCGGCACCACTTACGCCGTGAATATGCATATCAATCAACCCGGGAATGGCTGTATAATTGGAAGGCAGTTCAACGATTTCAAATTCATCCTCGTCTTTGAGGTCGTTCATACTGCCTATTTCGATTATTTTCGTGTTATTTGTTTTGATATAACCATTTACAATCATGTTTGTTTCCGTATATATTTGGACATTCTTGAATAAAGTACGATGATTGTGAAGAGTCCCCATTCGAATTCCATCCTTTCTTGAACTATTCCTATAGTAGCATTGACATCGTATGGTTGTCTATACCAATACAGAGAGTAAAGGTATGGTGATGCTGAACGTTGATATACTGGTGTTTAGCCATTACTCTCTTCTTTAATAAGATAAGATTGGTATAGATATCTATAAAATAAATCGTTTTTCACCTTGCATTTTCGAAACTAGATGATAGAATATGTTATATAAACATAATATTGATCACATGTTACTGATTCGATCAGGCATGGTGGTAAATAAAAGTTGCTCGTAGACTTTTTATTTTACCCCATGCCTTTTTGTGTTCATTTTAAACTTGTGACTGAATCCTCACGAATAAATTCATAATAAGGAGTAAACAGCAATGGCATGGAAATTTTTTAAAAAGGACCAATTACAAATATTCACACCTGTTGATGGAAAAGTCATTCCGCTTGAGGAAGTTCCAGACCCTGTTTTTAGTCAAAAAATGATGGGAGAGGGCGTAGCGGTTATTCCTGAAACTGGAAATGTGTATGCTCCTGTAAACGGAACCATTATTCAAATCGCGAATACAAAGCACGCCGTAGGAATTTTAACAAAGGATGGGACAGAAATTCTCATTCATGTCGGCTTGGACACGGTTTCGTTGAAGGGGCAAGGCTTTCATGTGCCGGTCAAGCTTGGTGACGAAGTATCGATGGGCGACTTATTAATAGAAGTTGATTGGGAATTTTTGAAGGCTAATGGAAAAAATATCGTCACACCGATTGTGATTACAAATAGCCAAAATAGCGAAAAAACGTATGCTGTTACCGCTGAAAAAGAGGTCCAGCACGGGAAGTCAGTCATCTTGACAGCCTCCAGTTAATAATGGATTGAACGACGATTTCATACGAGGAGATCTACCGATGAAAATTACAAAAATACTAAATAACAACGCTGTGGTCGTAATTGATGGAAATGAAGAGAAAATTGCGATTGGTGCAGGCGTTGCTTTTCAAAAGAGTAGAAATGATATCGTTAACCCCCAGAAAATTGAAAAGTTATTTGTATTGAAGGAAAACGAAAAGCTAGGCCAGCTACTTAGCCGAATTCCAGGCGAGCATTTTATTATTTCAGAGCAAATCATTTCTTACGCTGAGGAGTTTCTCGGCACCCAATTAAATGAACATATTCATATTGTCCTTACCGATCATATCTCTTTTGCGATTGAAAGAGAACGGGATGGAATTCACATAAAAAATAAGCTGCTCCAAGAAATTAAGATTTTATATCCAAAAGAATACGAAGTAGGTATTTGGGCAATCGGGCATATCAAAAAGGCATTAAATATTGAGATGCCGGTTGACGAGGCAGCGTTTATTGCCCTTCATATTCATACGATGAAGCTTAAAGGAGGTGACCTGCGGCAAACAGTCAGACAAACCACCATTATTAGAGATATGGTTCATCGGATTATGGAATTCATGAACATCAAGGTGAATGAAGATGACCTATCGTATCAACGCCTTATTACCCACTTGCGGTTTGCTTTAACGAGGGTGAACCAATACGAACACCATACGATGGATCGTGAAATGCAAGAGATGATTATAAAGAAGTTCCATCATTCTCATCAATGTACCTTAAGTGTGGCAAAGGATTTGGCGGAAATGCATGGAGTAGAACTACCAGATCATGAACTAGCTTTTATCACGCTCCATATTGAAAGATTACGGAAACATTAATGGATTCATATTTTTACCATCATCATTTTTAAAATCATACTTATTTTTTTAAAGCATTTATCTGTTTATATTTTTTCGTATTACATCTTAACAAAACGTTAGGAGGAATCATAAATGTTAATGAAATATCTTCAAAAATTAGGACGTTCTTTAATGCTGCCAGTTGCAGTATTGCCTGCAGCGGCAATTTTAATGGGGATTGGTTATTGGATTGACCCAACAGGCTGGGGAGCAGACAGCCCTGTTGCTGCATTTTTAATCAAAGCAGGTGGGTCAATTATTGATAATATGGCAATTTTATTTGCCGTTGGGGTTGCACTTGGAATGTCGAAGGACAAGGATGGCTCCGCGGCATTGAGCGGGTTGGTTGGATATCTTGTTGTAACGACTGTACTATCAACCAATTCAGTGGCATTGCTTCAAGGGATTGAGCCAGAAGCAGTTAATCCTGCTTTTGCAAAAATCGGTACACAATTCATTGGAATTTTCTCAGGGATTATCGCATCGATCATGTACAATCGCTTCAGCCATGTGAAGTTGCCTGATGCTTTATCTTTCTTCAGTGGTAAGCGACTTGTTCCGATTATGACCGCTTTGGCTATGCTTGCTGCATCATTTGTATTGTACTTTGTATGGCCGGCGATTTTCTCAGGTTTAGTAAGCTTCGGTAAAACAATCAGTGATTTAGGGGCAGTAGGTGCAGGTATCTATGGCTTCTTAAACCGCTTACTCATTCCAATTGGATTACACCATGCCTTAAACTCCGTATTCTGGTTTGATGTCGCCGGAATTAACGATATCGGTAATTTCTGGGCAAGTAAAGGTGAACAAGGCGTTACTGGTATGTATCAAGCAGGATTTTTCCCTGTGATGATGTTTGGTTTACCAGCAGCAGCATTAGCGATGTATCATACTGCTAAAACCAAAAAGAAAAAGCAAGTAGCCGCATTGATGCTTGCCGCAGGGGTTGCGTCATTCTTTACGGGAGTTACAGAACCGCTTGAATTTGCCTTTATGTTTGCTGCGCCATTATTATATTTCATCCATGCTTTATTAACAGGTCTTTCTCTAGCTGTAGCGGCGATGTTCCATTGGACAGCTGGGTTTGGCTTTAGCGCTGGTTTGGTAGACTTTGTGTTAAGTTTAAAAATACCGATTGCCAATCAGCCATTTATGTTAATCGTTCAAGGCTTAGTGTTTGCAGTCATTTATTATTTCGGATTCCGCTTCTTGATTACTAAGTTTAACTTAATGACACCAGGACGCGATGAAGATGCAGATGAAGATGCTACCGCAAAAGTGGTTGAGCTTAATGGAAAATCAAGATTTTCCGCAATGGCTGCTAGTATTTATGAAGGCTTAGGTGGAGATATAAACGTCATTTCAGTTGATAATTGTATTACGCGCCTAAGAGTAGAAGTGAAAGATATGAAACTAGTCGACCAAAAAATGATTAAGGCAACTGGTGTTCCAGGAATTAATATTGTCGGACCACAAAGTATCCAAGTCATTGTTGGCACAAACGTCCAGTTTGTTGCTGATGAAATCGAAAATATCCGTCGTAAAATAAGCTAATTGCTAGGGCCTGAATCTTTTCACCTCAAGATTCAGGCTTTTTCTTAAGTCTAAACCCTTGTGGACGTGCATATGTTGAATTAGTAAGTCCAAGTGTCCAAGGGGGCGAAAGATTTGGCCGCAATGATTGGTGAAATGTTCACCTTGTGTGTGATGGCATTTGCATTAGGAATGGATGCCTTTTCCGTCGGTCTTGGCATGGGCATGATCCGCCTCAAGCTCAAGCAAATATTCAAAATCGGCGTTATGATAGGGTTATTTCACGTTTGGATGCCGCTGTTAGGCATCATTGCTGGAAGATTTCTGTCAGATAAATTTGGGCAATTTGCCGGCTATGCCGGAGGATTGCTATTGCTGATTCTCGGACTGCAAATGATTTGGTCGAGCCTAAAAAGCGAGGAAAACCGCCTCATTACACCGGTCGGCTTTGGTCTTATCGTGTTTGCATTAAGCGTGAGCCTTGACAGTTTTTCCGTCGGTCTGACGCTCGGAATTTACAAAGCAAAAACGCTGGCTGTCCTGATTAGCTTTGGGATTGCCGCGACTCTGTTGACCTGGGCGGGACTCCTTGTCGGCCGCAAAGTGCAAGGCTGGCTTGGCACCTATAGCGAAGCGCTCGGTGGCAGCATCCTCCTCGGCTTTGGTCTCAAGCTCCTTTTGCCTATATGATAAACCGTTCCATCTTGAAACCTTAGTTCGCGACTAGGGTTTTTTTATTTGCTCGAGTATATGTGCCCTTTTTCCGGATTGGTACGAGTAAATGGTATGCATTCGACAGCAGGTTTCATTATTATGTGATTCGTCCAATAATGCTTATAATGGAAGTAAAGACTGGAGGGATGAAAATGCGGATTTTATTTGTTTGCACAGGGAATACATGTAGAAGCCCAATGGCCGAGGCTATTTTAAAAAATAAAGCAGTTGAAGGCATCGAAGTAAAGTCTGCAGGGGTTTTCGCGGTTGATGGCAGCCCAGCATCTTCCCATGCTCGGACCGTGCTTGGTGAGAACAACATTCCAGAGGAGCACCGCTCCACGATGCTTTCTGAAGCGGAAATCAATTGGGCCACTCATATTTTCACGATGACGGTTGGCCATAAGGCATCGGTGCTCGCCTATTTTCCACAAGCAGCGAACAAAACATACACGATAAAGGAATTTGCGGCGGTTGAAGACAGCTTTATAGGTCAAGATGTGGTTGACCCGTTCGGTGGACCACTCGAACTCTACCGGCAAACCTTCGCCGAAATCGAAAACACCATCGATAAAATCATTAATCGCCTTACTAGTGAAAAGTAATTATTACTGCAAAGATAAATTTGAAATCTTACTACTTTCATGTCAAAATAATGATGTTTAAATATATGGTTTAGATAACAGGAGGAAACAATAATGAAAGTAGCAATCGCATCTGATCACGGTGGACTAGTCCTTCGTGAAGAAATAAAGAATTTAATGGATGAAATGGGCATTCAATATGAAGATTTTGGCTGTGAGTGCGAATCCTCAGTTGACTACCCAGACTACGCTTTACCGGTTGCTGAAAAAGTAGCATCGGGCGAATTTGATCGCGGCATCCTCGTTTGTGGCACCGGAATTGGCATGAGCATCGCCGCAAATAAGGTGAAGGGCATCCGCGCTGCGCTAGTTCATGACGTATTCTCAGCAATCGCTACTCGTGAGCACAACGACAGCAATATTTTAACAATGGGTGAACGCGTCATCGGAGCGGGTCTTGCTCGTGAAATTGCAAAAGCTTGGTTAACAACAGAATTTCAAGGCGGTCGTCATGCTAATCGCGTGAACAAAATTACCGCAATTGAATTAGGTAAATAATTTGGCAAACCCGGTGCGCCTTAACTAGACGCCAAAGCCGGAAGCCACTGCCCATCCATAAGTCACGGCAACAATTTCCGGTAAAACGGAAGATGATTATGGGCGCAGAAAGGAGGAGGGCCTCGTGTCAGTACAAGTTTGGGAAACCGAATTAGACAATATTTTAAGTAGCTTTTTTAATCAGGTTGATTTGAAATCAGGCAATCTTGTTGTAATTGGCTGCAGTACAAGCGAAGTCATCGGCCAGCGCATCGGCACAGCTGGATCAACTGAGGTTGCGGAAATGATTTTTCGTGTTTTAACAAAGTATCAAGCGCAAATTGGATTCAAGCTGGCATTCCAATGCTGTGAGCATCTAAATCGCGCGCTTGTGATTGAACGGCAAACGGCAATCGAGCGCAATTTCGATGAGGTTTCCGTGATTCCGATTCAAAGTGCAGGCGGTGCGATGGCCACTTACGCTTACGCGCATCTCAGCGACCCTGTTATGGTTGAGGCTGTTCAGGCCGAAGCCGGAATCGACATTGGTGAAACGATGATTGGCATGCACCTCAAGCGTGTCGCCGTTCCTGTTCGAACCGAGCAGCGGACCGTTGGCTCAGCTCGTGTAATCTTGGCGAAAACACGGCCAAAACTGATTGGCGGCCCTCGCGCTGTCTACGAGCGCACCGTCGACAACACTACTTGTCACTAAATTGATATACAAACCAAAGGTAAGTACACACAGGTACTTATCTTTTCTTTTTTGGGAAAAATAAAACAGTTTGTCGGGCAAGGCTAAGGTTCGAACATAGAAATGCATTTACATAGCCTCAAAAAAACCGACTCATGTAAATACAAACGCGAAATGCATTTACCTAGCACCAAAAAATCTTACTCAGGTAAATGCAAATGCCACAGAATAACCAAACATTACCTTTTGTGCCACCCCGAAATCACTATCATTCGGAAATTTTAAAATGTATCCGTTTACTTTTCGCCTAATCTCGCTTTCATTCTTTCTTTTTAGACAAAAACCGTGTAAAATGTAATAGAATTTTCAAATAATAGTTCGGAAATAGACTTCGTTTAAATAAAGAAAGGGGATTAATATGAAAAATTTAGCTCGTCAAGACGAACAAGTATACCAAGCCATTCAAAAAGAATTAGGACGTCAACGCAACAACATCGAACTAATCGCTTCTGAAAACTTTGTAAGTGAAGCAGTTATGGAAGCACAAGGTTCCGTTTTAACTAACAAATACGCAGAAGGTTACCCTGGTAAACGCTACTATGGTGGCTGTGAATACGTCGATATCGCAGAGGACATCGCTCGCGATCGTGCAAAGCAAATTTTCGGAGCAGAGCATGTTAACGTTCAACCGCACTCTGGTGCCCAAGCAAACATGGCTGTTTACTATGCCATCCTACAGCACGGTGACACTGTACTTGGAATGAACCTTTCCATGGGTGGTCACTTAACTCACGGTAGCCCAGTTAACTTCAGTGGTCTACAATTCAACTTCATCGAGTACGGTGTAGACAAAGAAACTCACTACATCGATTATGAAGATGTTCGTGCCAAAGCATTAGAGCACAAACCAAAATTAATCGTTGCGGGTGCATCAGCATATCCTCGTGTCATTGACTTCGCGAAGTTCCGTGAAATCGCTGATGAAGTTGGCGCTTACTTAATGGTTGATATGGCGCACATCGCTGGTCTTGTAGCAGCAGGCTTACATCCAAGCCCAGTGCCTTACGCAGAATTCGTAACAACAACTACTCACAAAACGCTTCGCGGACCTCGTGGCGGTATGATCATGTGCCGTGAAGAATTCGCAAAAGCAATTGATAAATCAATCTTCCCAGGCGTTCAAGGTGGTCCATTAATGCACGTAATCGCTGCAAAAGCAGTAGCATTTGGTGAAGCACTTCAAGACAGCTTTAAAGATTATGCGAAAAACATCATCACAAACGCTGCCCGCCTCGCTGCTGGCTTGCAAAATGAAGGCATCAACCTTGTATCTGGCGGAACTGACAACCACCTATTACTAGTTGACCTGCAATCACTTGATTTAACTGGTAAAGTGGCAGAACACGTTCTTGACCAAATCGGAATTACTGTAAACAAAAATACAATTCCTTACGATCCAAAAAGCCCGTTCGTAACAAGCGGTATCCGTATCGGTACAGCTGCTGCAACATCTCGTGGCTTCGGCGTAGCGGAAATGGATGAAATCGCAAGCATCATCGCCCTTGCACTTAAAAATCATGAAGATGAAGCGAAACTTCAAGAAGCAAGTGAGCGCGTTGCAGCTCTAACTGCGAAATTCCCATTATATCCAGCATATTAATCACAAACACTCGGGATGGTCACAAGACCATCCCGATTTTTGTGAAGGTGAGTAAAAAATGTTGATACTTACAGAGTTGATTGGAGCGGAGCGCCCGGAACGGAAATCAACAGCTTGTTAAAAAACTTCAAGCCCCCTTTAACATCTCACAAAAAAATTGATTTTTTTCGCATCATGACGGAAACCATAAACATATATTGCAATTACGTGATAAGTGCATAAAGATTGTTGCCTGTTAAAGCTTTTTTCTGTAAAATAAATCGAAGTGTGGTACAGCGTTTTACATAGTACGACAAAAATTGATAAACGAAGGAGCGAGACAATTGGCAAAAGTATATGTTTTCGACCATCCACTCATCCAGCATAAACTTACATACATCCGTGACAAAGAAACTGGAACAAAAGAA
The DNA here is from genome assembly GCF_012843265.1 of Bacillus sp. DNRA2. Taxonomy (GTDB): domain Bacteria; phylum Bacillota; class Bacilli; order Bacillales; family Cytobacillaceae; genus Bacillus_BU. Next base: position 62,520 of record NZ_JABAIT010000006.1, read on the forward strand.
TTCCGTGAGCTCGTTGATGAAGTTGGAACGTTAATGGCGTTTGAAATCACCCGTGATTTACCGCTAGAAGATATTGAAGTTGAGACACCGGTTTCAAAAACAAAATCAAAAGTACTATCCGGTAAAAAAATCGGCCTTGTGCCAATTTTACGTGCAGGAATCGGCATGGTTGACGGGATCTTAAAATTGATTCCAGCAGCAAAGGTTGGCCACATCGGTCTTTACCGTGACCCAGAAACCTTAAAACCGGTAGAATATTACATCAAGCTCCCTAGTGATGTTGAAGAACGTGACTTTATCGTGGTTGACCCAATGTTGGCAACTGGTGGCTCAGCAATTGAAGCTATCCACGCTTTAAAGAAACGCGGTGCGAAACACATTAAATTCATGTGCTTAATCGCAGCACCTGAAGGCGTCGAAGCCCTTAAAAATGCTCATCCAGATGTTGACATTTTCATCGCGGCACTTGATGAAAAGCTTAATGACCATGGCTACATCGTTCCAGGTCTAGGCGATGCCGGCGACCGTTTATTCGGTACAAAATAATAACAGTTCAAAGAGGCGAATCCGGTAAACGGTGCAGCCTCTTTTTTGTCTTTCCAAGAATATCCTGCGCGATTTTGAAAAAAATAAGCACAACAAACACTGTGCGGGAGTTGTCTGACGATGCTAAAAACTAGAACGGAGCAGGAATGGGTAACGGATTACATCAAGGGAAAGGAGCATCCGTTGCCAGTTGTGCTTGGCACAAAGGGAACTTGGACCGGCAACGGGAAGCCGATGATTATCCTGATTGCCTTTTCACATGAAGATGTTTTGACACTAGGTGAAATTTACGGAGTCGCTCACCATCCTGTCCGGGTCATGGAAGAGAAATCCGTAACCTACTATGCCATCAATATCATCAATAAGAAAAAAGTGAAGACGATTATTCAAGAGTGGCAAGCTTGATTGCTTATTTAAAAATAAAGACTGTTTCATTACTTTACATGTAGTGTTTCACAACTTAACACTATTTTCCGTTTTTCCGGAAACAAACTTCCGTATTGATGGAAAATTCCATCTTTTCGGAAAAATATCCAACTCTATTATCCTCGTAATCATCAATGCTATTATTTTTTTCTGAATCCTAAACCCCGTTATATAGCCATTTTTAGAAAAATATAAAATTCACCGGCATTCTATTCTTATTTTTGGCACGGAACATGCATATATAAAGGTTAAGAAGAATATAAATCACCTATAACCTTCTGGACAAGAGTAGTACAGACACAGACTGATAACGCTTTCATGAATACAACAAGGGTAACCCAGGGGGAAGGTGTCCTACCAGGGAGAAAAAATAGCGAATAGGGGGAATTTGTTATGCGTGAAGTCGTAATTGTAAGTGCCGTTCGGACAGCGATTGGAAGTTTCATGGGGTCATTGAGCAACACTCCAGTAACAGAGCTTGGAGCGGTCGTTATTAAAGAAGCGATAAATCGAGCCGGAATCAAGCCGGAGCAAGTTGATGAAGTCATTATGGGAAATGTTCTCCAAGCGGGGATTGGCCAAGGACCTGCACGGCAGGCCGCTGTAAAAGCCGGAATTCCAATTGAAAAAACGTCAATGGCAATTAACAAGCTCTGTGGTTCGGGGTTAAAAGCCGTTCATCTTGCCGCACAAGCGGTTCAGTTAGGAGATGCTGACATCGTTGTGGCTGGTGGGATGGAAAATATGAGTCTCGCGCCATACTTGCTTCCGAAGGGCCGGACAGGCTTTCGAATGGGTGACGGTAAGGTCGTTGACAGCATGATTCAAGATGGTTTGCATTGTGCCTTCAATGATTACCATATGGGGATCACCGCTGAAAATATTGCAGAACAATACGGATTAACGCGCGAGCAGCAGGATGAATTTGCGGCATGGAGCCAACAGAAGGCTGAGCAAGCGATCAAGGACGGCAAATTCCAGGATGAAATTGTGCCAGTTCTGCTGCCAAACCGTAAAGGTGATCCAATTCGTTTTGATCAAGATGAATATCCGCGTGCTGGTGCAACAGCAGCAGCGCTAGGAAAATTGAAACCAGCATTTAAAAAGGACGGGACAGTAACAGCAGGTAACGCATCCGGTATTAACGATGGCGCCGCTGCCTTCGTCATCATGAGCCGTGACAAAGCAAACGAATTAGGCGTGAAGCCGATGGCGGTCCTTCGTGGCAACGGAAGTGCCGGAGTCGACCCAAGCATCATGGGTGTCGGGCCAATTCCAGCAACGAAAAAGGCGCTCGAAAAAGCCGGTCTTTCAATTGAAGACATTGGCTTGGTTGAAGCGAATGAAGCCTTTGCGGCGCAATCGCTCGCTGTTGGTCAAGGACTCGAAATTCCGAGAGAAATCCTTAACGTAAACGGCGGCGCCATTGCCCTTGGCCACCCAATCGGCGCAAGCGGTGCTCGTGTCCTCGTTACCCTGCTCCATGAAATGAAACGCCGTAACACACAATATGGCCTAGCAACTCTCTGTATCGGCGGCGGAATGGGAATTGCTAGTATTGTAGAGTTAGAAAAATAAACATAATACTCAGGGTGGGGGGGCATGAGAGTCATGAGTCATGCCTCGCTCACCGCCCATCAAACATTTCGAAAACAATCAAAAAACATCATATTCATCATCAAAAACTTCAATTATTACTCCGACACCGCAAAAAGTGCATCCAACACCGAAATGTTCGAAATATAACCTAGCAAAAACCTAAGCAAATTCAAGGAGAATTGACTATGAGTAATTTGTTAGAGGGGAAAGTGGCGTTTATTACAGGTGCTGCCAGTGGAATCGGACTTCAGCTTGCCAAAACGTTTGCCGCTGAAGGTGCGAAGGTCGTAATATCTGATCTCAGCATTGAAACGTGTGAAGCGGTTGCATCCGAGCTAACCCAGCAAGGTTTTGTAGCTGCCGCTGAACAATGTGATGTGACTGATGAGGTCAATTTTAAGAAAAGTATTCAGCAAGTTAAGGCTACGTTCGGCGCCATCGATATTTTAGTCAACAATGCCGGGCTTCAATTTGTTTCGCCAATCGAGGAATTCCCGACGGAAAAATTCGAGCAATTGCTCAAGGTTATGCTCACCGCGCCGTTTATCGGCATCAAGCACGTTTTCCCAATCATGAAGGAGCAAGGCTATGGCAGAATCATCAATATGGCTTCCATCAATGGCCTAGTTGGCTTTGCGGGGAAAGCAGCTTACAATAGTGCCAAACATGGCATTATTGGCTTAACAAAGGTCGCCGCATTAGAAGGTGCACCAAATGGTATAACCGTTAACTCACTTTGCCCAGGCTATGTTGACACTCCACTCGTGCGAAATCAGCTGGACGATTTGGCTAAAACGAGAAATGTCAGCCTTGAGCGCGTCATTGATGAGGTCATCTACCCGCTTGTACCGCAAAAGCGCCTGCTATCGGTAACTGAAATTGCTGATTACGCTGTGTTTTTGGCAAGTGATCGAGCCCGGGGAATTACCGGGCAAGCAGCAGTAATCGATGGGGGTTACACAGCCCAATAATCGATATTTAAATCTTAATCACGCTCCGAAACTCTTATCCTATAACCCAATCTACTAAAAAAGGAATCTCATCTCGGTCCTTCGAATGGGATTCCTTACTATTTGCATGTATAATGTAGAGAGATAAAAGGGTAGGGGTGAAAGGTGTGAACGTTGGAATTGATCAAATTCCCAGACAATGGGTAGAGGAAATCTTGAATCTATCAGGCAAGCGCGTAGTTGTGGTAGATAGGGAGGGGATCATTCGCTACATTAATGCTGGTTATTGTCAGTTCTTCGGCATAACACCAGAGGATGCGCTCGGTCGCCCGGTTCAGGAAGTAATTGAAAATACACGGATGCATATCGTCGTCAAAACGGGGAAACCGGAGCTTGCCGCCCTTCAACCTGTCAAAGGCAGTGAAATGATTGCCAACCGCTTTCCCATCATCATTGATAATGAACTTGTCGGCGCCTTTGGAACAGTGATGTTCGGTAACCCTGATGAAATCCATTCCTCGAAAGAACAAATTGAAATGCTCATTGAAGAGCTTAATTTTTATAAAACACAAATGGAAAAGGACCTAAACTGCAAATATTCCTTTGCTGATTTAATTGGTCGCAGTCAAACATTCCTAAATGCCCGCAAGCTTGCCGAACGGGTGTCTGTGGGCATGTCCTCGATTCTGTTGATTGGCGAATCAGGCACCGGAAAAGAGCTGTTCGCACATGCGATCCACCATAATAGCCCTCGTGCATTCAAGCCGTTTGTACCTATCAACTGTGCTTCCATTCCGGAGCACCTGCTTGAGTCCGAGTTGTTCGGCTACGAAGATGGCTCGTTTACTGGTGCGAAAAAGGGTGGCAAGAAGGGATTGTTTCAGCTTGCCAATAAAGGTACTATTTTTCTCGACGAAATTGGCGACATGCCACTGTCGATGCAAAGTAAGCTGCTTAGGGCGCTTCAGGAAAAAGAAATCCAGCCTGTCGGCGGGCAAAAATCAATCAAAATTGACGTCCGCATCATCGGCGCGACTCATCGCGATCTTGAGAAAATGGTCAAAGAGGGCAAGTTCCGCCAAGACTTGTACTATCGCTTAAATGTCATCAAGATTGATATCCCACCGCTTCGCGACCGAAAGGGAGATATTGAGCTTCTAGCGAAAAAGCTCGTCGAGAAGATAGAAAAGAAATTTTACCGGAAGGGCATCATGCTAAGTCCCGAAGTCATCGGACGACTTCAGCAGCATACGTGGCCAGGCAACATTCGCGAGCTCGAAAACGTGTTGGAGCGAGCGATTAATGTTCTGTCCGGAACGCAGATTGAGCTCGTGCACCTTCCGTTATATATTCGTGATTTGGCTGGGGTTGAGGGCTATGTGGTTCCGGAAAATCAAGCCGAGGTAGAAGGAGATTACTCTTTACAGCTGCCAACCATAATCCAACCATTAAAAGACACAATCGCTTTCGTCGAAAAACAGGCAATTCTGGGAGCATTACAAGCTGCCGATGGTAATAAACTAGCAGCGGCCAAACTCCTCGAAATCGGCAAAACCCGATTTTACGAAAAGTGCAAGGTTTACGGGATAAAATAAATGATCAGCAAATTGTATTAGCGATTAACCGTTGGGATGAGATGGTTAAAAGCTCAATTTGCTGATTTTTTTTGGTTGGAGCGGAGCGTGATGCGAGTGATTTTATTCACATTGACCCATAAATTTCGGAAAGTGACCCATAAAATTTCAAAGGCGACCCATAATTTCATAAAGGTGACCCATAAAAATCGAAAAGCGACCCATAAATTTTATCGTCATCAAATGGTCATAATGTTTCATGAATGATAGCAGGGATAAATCGCTTAATTCTCGAAATTATTTATAAATTTTCATTAGGAGGGATATTACTTGTTTGTGAAAGAGCGAAAAACACCTCTAATTGTTAGAGAAATTGATGCAATTCTAAATAGAATACCTTTGACACATTCAAAAAGGTCAATTCTTGAAGAAAATCGAACGAACTATATGAAAGGATTTCGAGGTGAGAAGCAAATTGATTACTATTTAGAAGAATTAAAAGCAAGTGATTATCTTATTTTCGCTGATTTGCGCTTAATCTCCAATACGAACCGTGCCTTCCAAATGGACACACTCTTAATTTCTCCATATTTTTTCCTTATTATTGAATCAAAGCATATCGCCGGAACGTTAATCTTTGAGAAAGACTCTACCCAAATGATCAGGGAATTAGACGGTATTAAACAAGGCTTCACAAATCCGATAGTCCAAGTAGCAAGACACAAAGTGAAATTGATAGATTGGCTAACTAAACATAAAATTCCTAAGGTTCCGATTGAGGACCTTGTTGGAATAGCGGACCGCAGAACTTTAATTGTCACTACACACGATAACAAACAAATATATCAAAAATTAATTTACGCCGATGTCATATTGCAGAAGATAAGACAGTTTGAATCTATATTCACTGAAAAAATACTAACCAATAGACAAATTCAACAGATTAAAAAACTCCTTCTAAAGAGTCACACTCCTGTTTCTCCAACCATTTTAAAAAAATACAATATAAATCCCACTGAATTAAAAAAAGGTATTCAATGTCCAGAGTGTGGACAGTTTCATATGACTCGTGAAACACAAAACTGGTATTGTGCAATATGTAAAACGTACAACAGGAATGCTCACATAAAGGCAGTCGAGGAGTACTTCTTAATTTTTGCAACGGAAATTTCTAATAAACAATTCCGGGAGTTTGTATTACTTTGCTCACGAAATATCTCCAAAAAGCTCCTTTTAAGAATGAACCTCCCCACTACTGGCGCAAACAAAAACCGACTTTACCACCGCCCGCCAGATTTTTAAGTGTAAGGGGCAGACTGTTGTCGGGTTTCGTGAAGCTACAGTTACACCTTTTGTATAATTCTCACCCTAACAGAAAAACCTAATAGCAAAAAAGGAGTCCACATCATGCGTATCTTGCTTTCTGTGTTTATCCTTTTTATGATTGTGAACAGCGCGCTGCACCAGACCTATGCTCGAATTGAAGTTAAAACGCACCCATCAATACACATTCAGACCAATATCAACACTTCGGAAGCGCCAACTGCAAGGCTAATTCATCCGCCTATCCCAACCGAAAATCCCCAAACTGAAAAAATCGCAATAGTGACGCTTGAAAACCCGCAGCAGCCTGCGGAGATTTTAAAAGACTTTCCCGAGCTGAAGCTAAGGTATGTGTTTGAGCATGCCCTTACTGGGTTTTCGGTAGAAGGCCCCATGAAAGCGCTAGAACAGTTGGCTAAAAAACAATCAAACATTATCAATATTTCACCTGTGAGTACGTACGAAATTGAAGCGACCAGAATTTCACCTGTGAGTACGTACGAAATAGAAACGATTGGACCGTCGCGCATAACAGCATACGAAGCGCTCGGAACACTCGATACACATAACAGTTCCAATCTAGATATCATCGACGCCAACAAAGCGAATAGACTTCTCGATGAACAAGGAAACTATCTTACCGGTAAAGGTGTCACCGTCGGGGTGATCGATACTGGCGTTGATTACACGCATCCGGACCTAAAGGCGAACTACAAAGGTGGTCAGGATTTTGTTGACGGAGATAAGGATCCGATGGAGACAAAAGGAATAGCGGGGCGGTCTACCATCCACGGTACACATGTTGCTGGAATTATTGCCGCAAATGGCAAAATAAAAGGTGTGGCCCCTGAGGCGAATATTATCGCCTATCGCGCACTTGGCCCAGGTGGGAGTGGTACAACCGAACAGGTCATTGCCGCGATTGAGCAAGCTATCAAGGATAAAGTCGATATTCTCAACCTTTCGCTAGGCAATAGTGTCAATGGCCCGGACTTGCCAATCAGTCAGGCTCTTAACAAAGCGGTTGAAGCAGGAATCACTTCTGTCACATCATCTGGGAATTCGGGTCCAAATCGCTGGACGGTTGGCTCACCGGGGACAGCGACAAAAGCAATATCCGTTGGTGCGTCCACGCCGAAACAGCGCATACCATATTTAGAAATTTTACCAAATGAAAGTTCTCGCGCTAAAACAGGCAACCAATCTGTGCGTGAGTCCGAGTCCGACTCCGAGTCCCAGTCGCAGTCTGAACCCCTCCCTACCAAAGTCCGTCTCGAACCACTCCAAGGTTCCAGTGCTTGGACTCAAGATAACCGTACTGCGGAATTAATTTTTGGGGGCTTGGGTCGAACCGACGAACTAAAGCAAGCACAAGGTAAAATCGTCATTCTCGAACGAGGCAAACTGACCTTCACCCAAAAGGCGAAAAACGCAGCTAGAGCCGGAGCGAAAGCAGTTATTATTTTTAACAATACAAAAGGAAGCTTTATGGGGAATCTTGAAGAGAAGCTGAATATTCCGGTTATGTCGGCATCACAAAAAGACGGGCGGACTTTAAAGAAACTGTGCCCACTATCGGTTAGAACATTATTAATAGAAGAAACTGATCATTTGGCAGAATTTAGTTCAAGAGGACCGGTCACGTCAAGTTGGGAAATAAAACCGGATGTTGTTGCGCCAGGAGTGGCGATCAATAGTACGATTCCAGGTGGTTATCTCGAACTTCAGGGGACGAGCATGGCAGCACCCCATGTGGCGGGAGCGGCTGCGCTCATCAAACAGGCGCATCCCGATTGGCCGCCGGAGCAAATTAAAGCAGCCCTGATGAATACAGCTAAACCCATCAAAAATCAAACAGGCAAAAACTATCAAACATATGAGCAAGGTGCCGGAAGAATTCAGCCAATCCGAGCAATTCGGGCAAAATCAATCATCACGCCTGGTTCGCTCCAATTTGGGAAATTCAACTTACAGGAATATCACCATAGGCATCAGACTAGTCTTACCGTAACAAACACTGCCGATCACAAGCAAAGCTATCATTTCAAAATGCCAAAGCAGATTCCGGGAATTAATTGGAGTCTGCCGTTAAGCTTTGAGCTTACACCTGGTGAGGCAAAGCAAATTCAAATTAGCATGACGATTGATCCAAAGCATTTCGCAGAGAAGATTTATGATGGTTACCTAGAGCTTCATGATGAGACAGACATCATCAGAATTCCATACCTTTATGTATTTGAAGAGCCAGATTATCCACGCGTGATGGGGTTTGAGATAGGAGTGGGTGATGCGGAGGATAACTACCGCTATGAAGTGTATTTACCAGGAGGTGCTGAGGAGTTTGGGATTGCGATATTTAACCCTGAAACACTCGAATTTATCGGGTATTTGGATTGGGCACGTAATGTCCCGAATGGCCTTTTGGAAAAAGAAATCAGTCGGGAGCATTTGCCGCAAGAGGGGCTGTATTTAGCGAAGGTGTTTGCAAAAAAGGGCGGAAAAGAGGATAGGCTCGAAACAATGATAAAAATTATGCCAAAAAGTGAGGAAAGTCGATTCCAATAACATACAATTCCTGTAAAATTAGGTACAGTCACAAGCTGGTCCGCTTTGTTGTAGTACAGAAACAAGGCGGATGTTCCTAGAAATGACAGCATTTAGGCGATAATTTTCAACAAAAAATTTACTATATTAAGAATTGTTTGACAGTGTGTAAATTTTGAACATTTAAAAAAACGTGTCCAAATTGTGACTTATTTCCTGAATTTACATTGACAATGCCAAAGTGCTATTGTATGCTAACAAAGGGTATAAAATGATAGGGTTTACAATGCTAGTATTGATATTTTCGCCTTCATTAAAATGTTATTTTTGAACAAAAATCACATCCAACATCATGAGAATACATAATATTTACAATACTATTTTTAACAAAGCCATCAAGATTTTTCTACAATTTCAGCAGCCAAGACTAATCGAATTTCAAGATTCTACAAAGAAATTACCATTCTCTTAAAGGGAGGATGTGTTTTTTATGACTCAAAAGAACCGTCGCCCGTTTCAAGCTATGGCGCTCATGTCAGGGATTTTATCCTCATTAGTAGGATGCATCTTGATTGGGATTTTCGCCGGTAGAGCACTTGATAACTGGGTAGGAACCGAGCCGTTATTTCTCATTATTGGGTTGATGCTTGGTCTGGCAGCAGGAATCTTCGCAATGCTTCGACTTGTTAATCAATTCTTCTCATCAGGGGATCACTAATATGTTTGAGATTAAATCAATGTATACACGCCAACGGAAGTACATATTTTTTTTGCTGGCTTTATATGTTTTAGGCTGGGGTTTTACTACATATCAATCGGTATTTCTAGGCTTGATTCTTGGAACTAGCTTAAGTCTGTTTAATTTATGGTTAATGGTTCGAAAAACAGACAAGTTCGGTGATGCTGTATTACAAGGAAAAAAAGTCCGTTCGCTTGGATCCTTTTCGAGGATGGCGACAGCGGCATTGGCAGTAATGATTGCTTTGAGATATCCTGAATCATTTCACCTTGTTTCTGTAGTTTTGGGATTAATGACATCCTATATTGTCATTATGATAGATTTTTTTCTTCAATCTTTTCATTCACATAAATAACGCGGAAGAGAGGTGATACTGTTGCATCACGAAGCTCCTATAGTTGAATTTCTTGGTCTTAATTTTAACTTGGCCAACGTTTTAATGATTACGGTCGCCAGTGTGATAGTCTTCTTAATTGCAGTCCTATCTACACGGAAACTCGCAATGAGACCGACCGGAATGCAAAACTTCTTTGAGTGGGTTATGGATTTCGTTAAAAACATTATCGACAGCACAATGGATTGGAAAACTGGTGGAAGATTCCACGTTTTAGGTATTACAATCATGATGTATGTGTTTGTTTCGAACATGTTAGGCCTTCCATTCTCAGTTGTAATCGACGGTACGCTATGGTGGAAATCACCAACAGCCGACCCAGTCGTTACCTTAACACTTGCTACTATGGTAGTTGGTTTATCTCATTACTATGGTGTAAAGATGAGAGGTACAGCGGCATACGGAAAAGAATTCCTAAAGCCGTTTGCATTTATGTTCCCAATTAAGATTATTGAAGAGTTCGCGAATACGTTAACTCTCGGTCTGCGGCTTTACGGGAATATTTATGCGGGTGAAATTTTATTAGGTTTATTAGCCAGCGGACTTGCGACTGGCGTGGGTGGTACTATTGCAGCAATTGTACCAATGCTAGCATGGCAAGGCTTCTCAGTCTTTGTCGGCGCAATCCAAGCATTTATTTTTACAATGTTAACGATGGTTTATCTTTCTCACAAAGTGAGTAGCGACCATTAATATATTACGGTGTTCAATTCGAGCATCTTAAAAAAACTATTTTTCCACATATTTGAAGGAGGAACTTTATAATGGGTCTTTTAGCAGCAGCAATCGCAATTGGTTTAGCAGCACTAGGTGCTGGTATCGGTAACGGTCTTATCGTATCTCGTACAGTAGAAGGTATCGCACGTCAACCAGAAGCTCGTGGTATGTTACAAACTACAATGTTCATCGGGGTTGCGTTAGTAGAGGCGATTCCTATCATCGCGGTTGTTATCGCGTTCATGGTTCAAGGTCAATAATTTTTTACTAAGCAAGACGTTCAAGTGTGGCGAAGATCATTCCATGTGAACCTTCGCCATTCTCTTATGTCCACTTGGCGACATTTGAATTATTTTTGACAAAAAATCAGGATTCATATACATGAACCTTAAAAGTTGAAGTGATCGACTCTTGAAGGGAGTGAACCCGGGGTGTTAACAAGCAGTTTAGTATTAGGAGCGGCTGAAGCTCATAGCGGTTTTAATGGTGGAGACATCATTTTCCAATTAGTAATGTTTATCATCTTGTTAGCATTATTGAAAAAATACGCATGGGGTCCGTTAATGGGCATCATGAAACAGCGTGAAGATCATGTAAATGGTCAAATTGATGCGGCTGAAAAGAGCCGTACAGAAGCTAACAAAATTTTAGAAGAGCAACGCGCTCTTTTAAAAGAAGCTCGTCAAGAAGCGCACGTATTAATCGAAAATGCGAAAAAACAAGGCGATGTGCAACGTGAAGAAATTATCGTAGCTGCACGCGCAGAATCTGATCGTATTAAAGAAGCAGCTAAACTTGAAATCGAAACTCAAAAAGAGAAAGCAGTTACTGCTATTCGTGAACAAGTGGCTTCTTTATCTGTGTTGATTGCGTCTAAAGTTATTGAAAAAGAATTAACTGCGGCTGATCAAGAAAAACTTATCAATGATTATATTCAAGAGGCAGGAGAAAAGCGATGAGCAACTCTGCAGTAGCAAAGCGCTATGCGTTAGCTCTTTTCCAGCTTTCGAAGGAACACCAGCTTCTTGACCAGATGGAAACAGAACTTCGTGTAGTGAAAGATGTAGTCACTAATAATCCGGGGTTAACAGCTTTATTACAATCTCCAAAGCTTTCTAAAGATAAGAAGAAAGAAATTGTAAATGAAGCATTTTCATCGGCTAGTCCATTTGTGGTAAACACTTTAAAAATTATGATTGATCGCGGACGTGCTGCTCAATTGACAGCGCTAGCAGATGAATTTATTGTCCTTGCGAACGAAGAAAGAGGAGTTGCTGAAGCTGACGTTTACACAACCCGCCCAATAACAGCGGATGAAAGCAAAGCTTTATCAGAATCCTTTGCAAGCAAGGTTGGCAAAAAATCTCTTACTATTAATAATATCGTTGATTCCAATTTGCTCGGCGGCGTTAAGCTTCGAATTGGAAACCGGATTTTCGACGGCAGCCTGCGCGGGAAACTGGAACGATTAGAACGTACATTATTAGGCTAAGATTCGTAGATAGGGGTGAAACTCATGAGCATCAAAGCTGAAGAAATTAGTGCGCTGATAAAAAAGCAAATTGAAGAATATCAGTCGGAAATTCAAGTGAGTGATGTAGGTACGGTTATCTCTGTAGGTGACGGTATCGCTCGTGCTCATGGCCTCGACAATGTCATGGCTGGAGAACTTGTTGAATTTTCAAACGGCGTTATGGGTATGGCACAAAACCTTGAAGAAAATAACGTCGGTATTATTATCCTTGGACCTTACTTAGATATCCGTGAGGGTGATGAGGTTCGTCGTACAGGTCGTATCATGGAAGTTCCTGTTGGTCCTGAGTTAATCGGACGTGTTGTGAACCCACTTGGATTACCTGTTGATGGTCTAGGACCAATCAATACTACAAAAACTCGTCCTATCGAGTATAATGCACCAGGAGTAATGGCTCGTAAATCTGTTCATGAACCACTTCAAACTGGTATCAAAGCGATCGACGCTCTTGTACCAATCGGACGTGGACAACGTGAATTGATCATCGGTGACCGTCAAACTGGTAAAACATCTGTTGCAATCGATACAATCTTGAACCAAAAAGGTCAAGACATGATTTGTATCTACGTTGCAATCGGACAAAAAGAGTCAACTGTACGTAACGCAGTTGAAACTCTTCGTAAGCACGGCGCATTAGAATACTCAATCGTAGTAACAGCGTCTGCTTCTCAACCAGCTCCATTACTATACCTAGCTCCTTACGCTGGTGTATCAATGGCTGAAGAATTCATGTACGATGGCAAGCACGTATTGGTTGTTTATGATGACCTTTCTAAGCAAGCATCTGCATACCGTGAACTTTCATTATTATTACGTCGTCCTCCAGGTCGTGAAGCGTATCCAGGGGATGTATTCTACCTACACAGCCGTCTTTTAGAGCGTGCTGCTAAATTATCCGATGCACTTGGTAAGGGTTCAATTACAGCTCTTCCATTCATCGAAACTCAAGCTGGTGACGTTTCTGCGTATATTCCAACAAACGTTATCTCGATCACTGATGGACAAATCTTCTTACAATCTGACTTGTTCTTCTCAGGTGTTCGTCCAGCAATCAACGCTGGTCTTTCCGTATCTCGTGTAGGAGGATCTGCGCAAATTAAAGCGATGAAGAAGGTTTCTGGTACATTACGTCTTGACCTTGCGTCATACCGTGAGCTAGAAGCGTTCGCACAATTCGGTTCTGACCTTGATGCAGCTACTCAAGCGAAATTAAACCGTGGTGCTCGTACAGTTGAGGTTCTTAAACAAGATCTTAACAAGCCGCTTCCTGTTGAAAAACAAGTTGCGATTCTATATGCATTAACAAAAGGCTTCTTGGATGATGTACCTTTACAAGACATCCGTCGCTTTGAAGCTGAATACCATACATGGTTAGACCATAACCGCAAAGATTTATTAGATCATATCAAAAATACTAAGGAACTTCCTGCTGATGCTGATATGTCTGCTGCGATCAACGAATTCAAGAAAACTTTCGCAGTATCCGAGTAATCTATAGGACTAATAAATAAAGGTGAAGGCGTCTTTTGTTAAAGGCGCTTGATACCTTAATTCTTTGTAAAAGGGTGGTGAGAACCTGTGGCATCTTTACGTGATATAAAATCAAAGATAACTTCTACTAAAAAGACGAGCCAGATTACGAAAGCGATGGAAATGGTATATTCTGCAAAGTGGAGTAAAGGCGTTGGAAACGCAAAAGCGTTTGTTCCTTACATGGAAAAAATCCAAGAAGTAACGGCGTCTATTGCGATTGGTAGCAAGGATGCAAACCATCCAATGCTCGTAAGCCGTCCTGTTAAAAAGACTGGTTACGTAGTATTCACTTCAGACCGTGGCTTGTGTGGAGGATATAACTCTAACGTGCTTCGTGCTGTATACCAAACAATCCAGGAGCGTCATAAATCTACTGATGAATATGCAATTATTGCAATCGGAAGAATGGGACGTGACTTTTTCGTAAAGCGAGGAATGCCTGTAATCCTTGATATTATTGGTATTTCCGACCTGCCAAGTTTTGAAGATATCCGAGAAATCGCAAATAAATCTGTTGGTATGTATTCTGACGGTACATTCGATGAATTACATGTCTACTATACCCATTATTTAAGCGCCATTTCTCAAGAAGTAACGACTAAGAAGTTATTACCGTTAACGGATATTCAAACTTCTTCTAAACTTACTTCTTATGAATTTGAGCCATCTGCTGAAGAAATATTGGACGTTCTCTTGCCTCAATATGCTGAAAGCTTAATATATGGTTCGTTATTAGACAGTAAAGCTAGTGAATCTGCCGCAAGGATGACAGCGATGAAGAATGCGACTGATAACGCGAAAGAGCTTATCAACTCGTATACTCTATTGTTTAACCGTGCCCGTCAGGCTGCGATTACTCAAGAAATCACTGAAATCGTCGGTGGTGCAGCTGCACTAGAATAGTAAGTTTACCGAAATTTATCTATTCTTTCGTTATTGTTTTTTTTTGAAAAAAATAAACAAGTAAACGTTCATTAGAAAAAGGGGTAGTTGACCCCTTATCCAATAAAAGGCATGAGTCCAAATGGCTCATTTAGTTGTAAGAGTATGTTAGGAGGGAAAACGATGAACAAAGGACGCGTTCTTCAAATTATGGGTCCGGTTGTTGACGTAAAGTTCGAAAGTGGTCAACTTCCTGAACTATATAATGCGTTGACAATCAACACTCAAGCGCGTGACGAATCTGAAGTTAGTATTAACTTAACCCTTGAAGTTGCCCTTCACTTAGGTGACGATACAGTTCGTACGATCGCTATGTCTTCTACTGACGGTTTAACTCGTAATGTAGAAGTAACTGATACTGGAGCTCCAATCTCTGTACCAGTAGGTAACGTAACACTTGGTCGTGTATTTAACGTACTAGGTGAAAATATTGACTTAGCTGATGCTATTCCTGCAGATGCTCGTCGCGATTCAATTCACAGAGAAGCTCCTTCTTTTGAACAGCTTTCTACTGAAGTTGAAATCCTTGAAACTGGTATTAAAGTAGTAGACTTACTTGCTCCTTATATCAAAGGTGGTAAAATCGGTCTATTCGGTGGTGCCGGTGTAGGTAAAACCGTATTAATCCAGGAATTAATCAATAACATCGCCCAAGAGCACAGCGGTATCTCAGTATTCGCTGGTGTAGGTGAGCGTACTCGTGAAGGGAACGACCTTTACCACGAGATGACTGACTCAGGCGTTATCAAGCAAACTGCAATGGTATTCGGACAAATGAACGAGCCACCAGGTGCACGTATGCGTGTTGCCTTAACTGGTTTGACAATGGCTGAATATTTCCGTGATGAGCAAGGCCAAGACGTGTTGTTCTTCATGGATAACATCTTCCGTTTCACTCAAGCAGGTTCTGAGGTTTCTGCGTTATTAGGCCGTATGCCTTCTGCCGTAGGTTACCAACCAACACTTGCTACTGAAATGGGTAAATTACAAGAACGTATCACTTCTACTAACGTAGGATCTGTTACTTCAATCCAAGCGATTTACGTACCAGCCGATGACTACACTGACCCGGCTCCGGCTACTACATTCGCTCACTTAGATGCAACAACTAACCTTGAGCGTAAGCTTTCTGAAATGGGTATCTACCCTGCGGTGGATCCATTAGCGTCAACTTCACGTGCATTATCACCAGAAATCGTTGGTGAAGAGCACTATGAAGTAGCTCGTAAGGTACAACAAATTCTTCAAAAATATAGAGAGTTACAAGATATTATCGCTATCCTAGGTATGGATGAATTATCAGATGATGATAAATTAGTCGTACTACGTGCGCGTCGTATCCAAAACTTCCTATCTCAAAACTTCCACGTGGCTGAACAGTTCACTGGACAAGCAGGTTCTTATGTACCTGTTAAAGAAACTGTTAAAGGTTTCAAAGAAATTCTTGAAGGTAAATATGACCACCTTCCAGAAGATGCATTCCGTCTCGTAGGCCGCATTGAAGATGTGCTTGAGAACGCGAAAAAAATGGGTGTACAGGTCTAATTTCGGTCCAGGAGGGTAAAAAATGAAGACGATCAAAGTCAATGTTGTTACTCCTGATGGCCCGGTGTACGATAAAGATGTTGAAATGGTAAGTTCAAAAGCGCAAACAGGCGAACTTGGTATCTTACCAGGACATATTCCGATGGTTGCACCGTTAGAGATTGCAGCCCTTCGCTTAAAAGTTGAGGGAAAAACAGAATTCGTGGCCGTTAATGGTGGATTCCTAGAAGTGCGCCCAGACCAAGTAACTGTTCTAGCGCAAACTGCGGAAAAAGCTGAAGACATCGATGTCGAACGTGCCCTTCGTGCAAAAGAACGTGCTGAGCAACGCCTTCGTGAACAAAAACAAGAAGATCTTGATTTTAAACGTGCCGAGCTTGCACTTAAACGTGCCATCAACCGTATCACTGTTGCACAACATAAGATATAGAACCAAACACTCTCTGAGCGCTCGCTCAGGGGGTGTTTTTTTTGGATGTTGAGTGGTGCTTGCGCGATTATGTACACGTTCTTCACTGCTTTTAAAAAATAATCTTCATTCCTGAGTTGGCCAAGCTTCCACGCTTATAAAACCAACAATATTCGAATAATAATTAAACAGTTAAAAATAAGGTATATAGTAGTAAATGGCGAATCGACAGCACTTTGTCGAATTATGTATATTTACACGTTGGAAATACACATAAAATAAGGCTTTCTCGACATAATTATCTATATTTTGTCAAGAAATTCACTTTGGTAAAAATAGTAACGGTTTGTCGACACAAAATTGTAACAGTGATATAATGTTATCGGTTACAAAAAGAAATTATGAAAATTTTATGACATAGGGAGGTATGGGCATGGATTTACTCAACTTGTATCAGAATAATTATCTGATTGTCTTTGTGTTTCTATGTCTGGGAGTATTGCTGCCAGTAGTTGCCTTAACGCTTGGTAGGTTACTTCGACCATTTAAACCAAGTGCTGAGAAATATACCACTTACGAAAGCGGTCTTGACCCATTCCATGATGCTAGGGTCCAGTTTAATGTCCGCTATTATATTTTTGCACTTATGTTTGTTGTTTTTGATGTGGAGACTGTGTTCTTGTATCCATGGGCTGTTGCCTACGAAAAGCTTGGAATCTTTGCACTCATTGAAATGATGATTTTTGTCATCATGCTATTAATTGGACTCATCTATGCTTGGAAAAAGAAGGTGCTCAAATGGATTTAAGTTTAAAGGACATCTCACCTCAAGAAATGGAAGAAATCAAACGGACTGTTTTTTTTACAACATTAGAACAGGTCAAAGCTTGGGCTACCAGTAACTCATTATGGCCCATGACATTTGGCCTTGCTTGCTGTGCCATCGAAATGATGGGCACTGGTTCTGCAGCCTATGACTTGGACCGTTTCGGAACCATTTTCCGGGCATCACCACGTCAGTCAGACTGTATGATCGTTTCTGGGACTGTAACGAAGAAAATGGCGCCAATCCTTCGCCGACTTTACGACCAAATCCCGGAACCAAAATGGGTAATCGCAATGGGATCCTGTGCCACAGCCGGTGGACCGTATGTGCGTTCTTACTCTGTCGTAAAGGGTGTTGATCAAATCGTCCCAGTGGATGTCTATATTCCAGGATGCCCGCCAAATCCGGCGGCATTAATTTATGGAATTAACAAACTAAAGGAAAAGATCCGCTACGAGGCGAAAACCGGGAAGAAGGTGTTGTAATCGATGAGCGGGGATAAAGATATCGAACAAATAAAGAAAGAAGCTGCCGCAGCAGCAAAAGCGAAAGCCGCAGCCGCTGCGAAAGCGAAGGCTGCCGCGCTAGCTAAGCAAAAAGCTGCCGAACAAGCAGGTGAAGCCGAAGCACAAGTAGAAGCACCAGCCCAGCCTGAAGCCCAAGCAGCAGCAGGAGCACCAGCCGATGCAGATGCTAAGGCCAAAGCCGCAGCAGCAGCGAAAGCCAAAGCCGCAGCAGCAGCGAAAGCGAAAGCCGCAGCAGCAGCAAAAGCGAAGGCCGCAGCAGCCGCGAAAGCCAAAGCTGCCGCAGCAGCAAAAGGCGATAGCACGACCACAGCTGCAACTGACGACGAGAAGGCCAAAGCGATTGCTGCCGCAAAAGCGAAGGCCGCAGCGGCCGCGAAAGCCAAAGCTGCCGCAGCAGCAAAAGGCGATAGCACGACCACAGCTGCAACCGACGACGAGAAAGCCAAAGCGATTGCTGCCGCAAAAGCGAAGGCCGCAGCCGCAGCCAAAGCCAAAGCTGCCGCAGCAGCAAAAGGCGATAGCACGACCACAGCTGCAACTGACGACGAGAAAGCCAAAGCGATTGCTGCCGCAAAAGCGAAGGCCAAAGCCGCAGCAGCAGCGAAAGCAAAAGCTGCCGGAGCAGGAGCTGCAGCTCAAGAAGCAGCAGCTCCAGTTGAAGAACAACCGTCACCAAACCAAGAATATCTTGATAAATACGTTCGGGTGATTGAAGAACACCTCGGTAACGAAGTTCTAGAAGATTCTTATATTAATAAGCTCTCAAAAGACGTACCAACATTGGTAGCAAAACGCGATACTTATTATAAAGTAGCTCAGTTTTTGAAATACAATGAACAGCTTGGATTTGATTACTTATCAGAGCTGCACGGTACGGATTTTGAAACCCATATGGAAGTGTACGTTCACCTTTACTCCTACAAAAATCGTCAATCTGTTGCTTTAAAAGTAAAAATTGACCGTGACGAGCCACAAATCGAATCACTGCAACCGCTTTGGGCAGGAGCCGATTGGCCTGAGTGTGAAGCATACGACCTCTTGGGGATGAAATTTACGGGTCATCCAAACCTCCATCGTATTTTCCTTGGCGAGGATTGGGTCGGATACCCACTCCGCAAAGATTATGAACAGTATGATGTGGAGGTATAAACAATGATACGTACAGAAGAAATGATGCTAAATATCGGACCACAGCATCCGAGTACCCACGGGGTATTTCGTTTAGTTGTAAAAATTGACGGAGAGATGATCACAGAAGCCATTCCCGTTATAGGTTACCTGCACCGTGGTACCGAAAAATTAGCTGAAAATCTACAATATACACAAATTATTCCTTATACAGACCGCTTGGATTATCTATCATCCATGACCAACAATTACGTGCTTGTCCATGCTGTCGAAACGATGATGGGATTAGAGATTCCTGAGCGTGCCGAGTACTTGCGTGTCATCGTGATGGAGATGGGGCGCATCGCGAGCCACCTTGTATGGTGGGGAACTTTCCTATTAGACTTAGGGGCAACAAGTCCGTTCCTGTATGCATTCCGTGAGCGCGAAATGATCATTAATATGCTTGCTGAGCTTTCCGGTGCCCGTCTAACCTTTAACTACATGCGGGTTGGCGGTGTTAAGTGGGATGCTCCAGATGGCTGGATTGAAAAATTACGCGAATTCATTCCATACATGCGTCAGGAATTAAAGGGCTACCATTCCTTAGTGTCAGGAAATGAGATCTTCTTAAATCGTGTTAAAGGTATTGGAAAATATACAAAAGAAGATGCCCTTAATTATTCATTAAGTGGGATCAATCTTCGCTCAACCGGAGTGAAGTGGGACCTTCGTAAGGATGAGCCATACTCAATCTATGACCGCTTCGAATTTGATGTTCCAGTTCGTGACGAGGGCGACTGCCTAGCACGCTATCATTTACGCTTAGAAGAAATTGAGGAATCACTTAAAATTCTTGAGCAGGCAGTGGAACAATTCCCTGCTGAAGGCGAAATTTTGGCGAAGGTGCCAAAAATCATCAAAGCACCAAAAGGAGAGGGCTTTGTTCGGATCGAATCACCTCGTGGCGAAATCGGTTGTTACATTGCCAGCGATGGTAAAAAAGAACCGTACCGTTTGAAATTCCGCAGACCATCATTTTACAATCTGCAAATTCTCCCTAAGCTATTAGTGGGCGAAAATATTTCAAACTTAATTGCCATCTTAGGTGCGATTGATATTGTCCTTGGGGAGGTGGACGGCTAATGATTGAGGATTTACTATATTCCAATCCCAGTTGGTTGAATTTCGGAATCTTTTTCTTACTTGCGACGATTTTACTATTAACGATTTTAGGCTTTGTTACCTATGCCATCCTTGCTGAACGTAAGGTCATGGGTTTCATCCAGCTTCGTAAAGGTCCAGACCAGCTCGGCGGAAAGTTTGGATTATTGCAAACGGTCGCCGATGTATTAAAGCTATTATTAAAAGAAGATACAATTCCGAAGCTTGCTGATAAGCCATTGTTCATCGTGGCTCCAATTCTGGCATTTGCGCCATCATTTATGGTTATCGCTGCGATTCCGTTCACTGACAAGTTTCAGTTTGCTGATATTGGCATCGGTTTACTATACTATGTTGCCGTTTCAGGTATCACCATCGTGGGGATTTTAACAGGAGCTTGGGCTTCCAATAATAAATACTCATTACTAGGTGGTATGCGGGCTGCAGCGCAAATGATTTCCTACGAGATTCCACTTGTTATGTCCGTATTAGGGATTATTTTATTAACAGGAAGCTTAAACTTAAATGATATCGTTGCAGCACAACAGGATGGCTGGTATATTTTACTACAGCCGGTTGCGTTCATCGTGTTCATCATCGCCGCTGTTGCCGAACTGAACCGGGTACCGTTCGACTTACCTGAAGCTGAAAACGAACTTGTTGCCGGATACTTTACTGAGTACTCAGGGTTCCGCTGGGCGTTTTTCATGCTCACTGAATATGTTTACATGTTTGCAATGTCTGCATTGATTACTGCCATTTTCTTAGGTGGTTGGTTGCCGCTCCCATTCCTAGGGTTCATCCCTGGTGCCGTATGGTTCGCGCTCAAATTCACTGGAGTAGTTTTCTTCCTATTATGGATTCGCAGTACCTTCCCACGTGTTCGCGCCGACCAATTAATGGAGTTTGGTTGGAAGGTATTACTGCCAGTCGCACTAGCAAACATCTTCTTAACTGCTTTATTTAAAGAACTTATTAATCTTTTATAAAAATAAAGATTGGATACGGCTCGCACTAGAGCTCGTGTCCACTAGAGCACGACAATAAAAAAGGGGTGAATTACATGCTTGGATTAGCGAAAGGCTTGAAGTATACCCTTAAGAACCTGACGCGGGATAAGTTAACTTATGACTATCCAAACGAGCCACTACCGCTTCCGGATCGTTTCAGAGGCATCCAAAAATTCTATCCGGAAAAATGTATCGTATGTAATCAATGTGCCACGATTTGCCCAACTGACTGTATTCAATTAACAGGCAAAAAGCATCCGGACCCAACCAAAAAGGGAAAAATCATTGACACATACGACATTAACTTTGAAATCTGTATCCTCTGCGACCTATGCACAGAGGTTTGCCCAACCGAGGCGATTGTCATGACCAACAATTTTGAGCTTGCCACATACAGTCGTGATGAATTATTCAAAAACCTCGAATGGCTTGATGAAAATGATGAGAATGTTCGGCAGGTGAATAAACCATGACGGGTGAATTAATCGCATTTATGGGCCTCGCTCTCGTCGCCATTATCGGCGGGGTCCTTCTCTTGAACCTCCGTGGTGTCGTTCAAGCAGTGTTAGCACTCGTGCTAACCTTTATCAGTATCGCCGGGATTTACGTTTTACTATCAGCGGAATTTGTCGCTGGGGTGCAAATCCTGATCTACTCTGGAGCCATTACAATTATCATGATGTTTGGGATTATGCTTACGCGCCATGATGATGTGGAAGAACCGAAGACAGGCCGCTTGCGCAAATTCCTCGTCTTCCTAGGTATAGTTGGCTTTGCAGCTGCTGTTTACTTCGGTATTTACAATCTTGAGCTTCCGGCGGGCCAAGCTGCGCTTCATGAAAAAAATACAGCGCAAATCGGGGAAGCCCTTTATACAAGATTTATTATTCCGTTTGAAGTAACCTCTGTTGTGCTTTTAGTAGCGTTAATCGGGGCGATTGTCCTAGCGAAAAAAGACAACGAGAAGGAGGCGGAAAAATAATGAGCTCAGTACCAATTTCAGTATTTTTAACACTTGCACTTATTCTGTTCTCAATCGGTCTTTACGGTGCTCTGACAAAAAGAAACATGGTCATCGTGCTCATTTCGATTGAGCTTATGCTCAATGCCGTCAACATCAACTTGGTTACCTTTAGCAAATATGGTGTCATCCCATCAATCGACGGACAGGTTTTCGCGCTATTCACGATGGCGGTCGCTGCAGCTGAAGCAGCACTTGGACTAGCAATTCTGATTGCACTCCACCGCAACCGAAAAACTGTCAACGTTGACGAAATGGACATTATGAAGCATTAAAACAGACGCAGGGGCTATTAAGTCCTTTAACTGCGTTTAAAAAAGGGGAATGTGATATTGATGGAGAATGCATGGATCATACCGCTTTTCCCGCTTTTATCGTTTTTCATCCTGCTTCTTGTCGGTAAACGACTTAAAGAAGCGAGTGCCTATATCGGAATCCTATTAACATTGGCCACGTTTATTTACTCTTTAGTGGTGCTGTTTGAACGCTTTACAGCATCAACATTTAAGAGCGAGGCCACCTGGCTTTCGTTCGGGGATACCGTGATAACTGCGGGGTTTGAAGTGAATCAATTAAATGCATTAATGCTAGTAATCGTATCGCTTGTCAGTTTACTAGTACATACCTATTCTAAGGGCTATATGCACGGGGATGACCGAATTCCAGTCTTCTATGCGTACCTTGGCTTGTTTACGTTTGCGATGCTCGGCTTAGTTCTTTCACCGAACTTACTACAAACGTACATTTTCTGGGAGCTCGTCGGTGTAGGTTCTTTCCTATTAATCGGTTTTTATTTTTACAAAGAAGAAGCAAAAGCCGCTGCCAAAAAAGCTTTCATCATGACTCGAATTGGTGACGTTGGCTTACTGATCGGAATGATCCTGTTATTCTGGCAGGTCGGTAGCTTTGAATATGATGAAATCTTTAGAGCTGTAGAAGAAGGAGCCATTTCTTCCGGCTGGATTACTTTAACAGCAATCTTAATCTTTATCGGAGCGGTCGGTAAATCTGGTCAATTCCCGCTGCACACTTGGTTACCGGATGCGATGGAAGGTCCGACACCAGTATCAGCATTAATCCATGCTGCAACGATGGTTGCTGCCGGGGTATATTTAGTGGCGTCACTATTCCCGCTATTTAATGCGAGTGAAACAGCGATGCTAACGGTTGCGACAATCGGAGCGATTACCGCGATTTTTGCAGCCAGCATCGGTCTTGTACAAACGGATATTAAGCGAGTGCTCGCATACTCAACCGTGAGCCAACTCGGTTACATGATGCTCGCGCTTGGTTCTGCTGGCTATGTTGCCGGAGTATTCCATTTAATGACTCACGCTTTCTTTAAAGCATTGCTATTCTTAGCGGCAGGAAGCGTCATTCATGCTGTCCATACGCAAGATATCGAAAAAATGGGTGGATTATGGAAAAAATTAAAAATCACTGGTCCATTGTTCTTAATCGGAACATTAGCGATTAGCGGTGTACCATTATTCTCAGGATTCTTCAGTAAGGATGAAATCTTAATTGCTGCTTGGGAGTCAGGTAATGTCGTGCAATTCTGGTTAGCCGTTATCGCTGCTTTCTTTACTGCTTTTTATATGTTCCGCCTCTTCTTTATGGTGTTTGCAGGCCAAGCGCGCAGTGAGATGAAAAACGTTCACGAATCACCAGGCGTGATGACTTTGCCAATGATGGTTCTAGGTGTACTTGCTGTGGTGGCTGGTTATGTGAACACACCTTGGTTTGGAACTTTCCTTGGTAATTGGCTCACTGAAGGAAATGAAGCACTTGGCCATGGCCATATTGAAGGTCCGGCTTGGATTATGATTGTAGCGACAGTTGTATCGCTAGCAGGTATTTTCCTTGCTTACCTTATGTACGCGAAGAAGAGTTTGTCACGCGATTGGCTATCTGGCAGAATGCCGATAGTTTACAACATTCTTTACAATAAATATTATTTCGATGAGTTATATCAGCTAACAGTTGTTACAGCAACTAAATGGATCAGCCAGCTCTTCAAAATTATTGAAATCTTCCTAGTCGAAGGGATCATCAATTTAGTGCTTGGTACGGTTCAAACGCTTAGCAAAACTGGTTCAAAACTTCAAAACGGACAAATTCAAACGTACGGTACGGTTGCCTTTGTCGGTCTTGCTCTGTTAGTTGTCATCTTTGCTTTGACAGGGGGGTACTTATAAATGAATATGGACAATTTCTTATCCATCTTAGTTTTCTCCCCATTACTTGGTATTTTGGTTTTAGCTTTTGTTCCGAAAACGAAAGAGGACACGATTAAGCTGATCGGCTTTATCGCTACACTTCCAGCTGCAGTATTCTCGCTCGTAGCCTTCATTCAATATTTGAATGGAGCTAATCTGACGCTGTTAGCGGAAAAAGTCAAATGGGTACAATTCGGACGTTTCGATGAGAAATACCTATTTGCGGTTGACTATGAGCTTGGTGTCGATGAATTCTCACTTATTATGGTTGTGTTAACTTCCGTAGTTGCAATGCTTGCAGCGATTGCCTCCATTCATATTAAGAAGGAATGGAAGGGTTACTTCATGCTGTTTTTACTGCTAGAAGTAGGAATGCTTGGCGTGTTTACCGCCCAAAACTTGATTTTATTCTTTATTTTCTTCGAGGTAACCTTAGTGCCAATGTTCTTCCTCATTGGAAAATGGGGCTATTTTGACAAAGAAAAAGCAGCCTACAACTTCTTGATTTATAACGGTTTAGGCTCAGCGATATTATTAATTGTAATCATGATTTTGTTCGCTCGCACAGGAACATCAAATATCGAAGCATTGAAGTACTTCATGAACAATGATGGAGTCGAGCTGATTGCACCGATTTCCGATTCAGCGAAGTTCGGAATGCTGGTAGCGTTGCTGGTTGCGTTTGGCGTTAAGCTGCCAATCTTCCCGCTGCACACTTGGATGCTGAAGGTTCACGTTGAAGCGCCGCCTTCAATCGTTATGATTCACTCCGGTATTCTTTTGAAAATTGGGGCATTCGGTATCATTCGCTTCGGGATGGGAATTTTCCCTGAGCAATTTAAAGAGGTGGCAGTGGTCCTAGCCGTGCTTGGCGTTGTCAACCTTCTGTATGGTGCATTCTTGGCCTTCATTCAATCAGATTTCAAAATGGTGCTTGCATACTCATCAATTTCGCATATGGGTATTGTGTTAATCGGTTTAGCAGCACTTAATGAAGCCGGTATTCAAGGGGCAATTTTCCAAGTTGTCTCGCACGGATTAATTTCAGCATTATTGTTCTTCCTAGTTGGTGTGATGTATGAAAGAACGCATACAACAGTCATCACTAATTTAGGCGGACTTGCAAAAGGGATGCCGCTGACAGCAGGATTTTTACTAGCTGGAGCAATGGCATCGCTTGGCTTACCAGGTATGTCCGGATTCGTCAGCGAATTCATGGCCTTCATGGGCTTGTTTAAAGAAATGCCAGTTCTTGCAGCAGTCGGAACGCTCGGCATTATCATGACAGCAGTTTACTTACTGCGTGCCGTTCTCGGAATGACATTTGGAAAAGCAGAGCGAGATTTCGCAGGGCTTTCTGATTTGCGCGCAGTGGAGATGATTCCAGTCTTAACGTTAATGGGTCTAATCGTCTTAATCGGTGTTTATCCAACCATATTAAGCGAACCACTCTCGTCGACAATTGAAACAATCATGCAAGGAATAGGGGGGTGATGAAGGATGGATCTAGATACACTATTATCGTTTGAATGGAGAATCATGGCTCCTGAATTCATTATCCTGATTGTGGCAACCATCATGTCCTTACTTGATTTGTTCATGCCAAAATCGGTCGACCGCCGCTATCTTGGTTGGCTTGGTGTCGCTGGTATTTTACTAGCAATGGTTTCATTAGCTGGCTTATTCCAGCTTGATGTCACCTCGATTTTATATGATACGTTCCGTCTTGATTCATTTGCTAAGGCGTTTAAGCTGTTAATGCTTGGCGGTGCGGCATTAGTGTTAATTTTAGCAATCAGTGATGATACAAAAGAGGGACTAGAAGAGTATCGCGGTGAGTATTTCTACTTATTCCTAACGGCGCTGTTAGGTGCGATGATCATGTCGTCAAGCGGTGACATCATTACGATGTTCGTTGGTTTGGAATTGCTGTCGATTTCTTCTTATATCCTTGCTGGTATGAAAAAGAAAAACTTACATTCCAACGAATCAGCAATGAAATACGTTGTAAACGGAAGTATTGCAACGGCGATCACGATGTTTGGTTTGAGCTACGTGTATGGCTTAACTGGCTCAACCAATTTAATGCAGGTGGCAGGAGCAGTTCAGGCTGTCGCAGATACGCAAATAGTCTATTTGCTTGGACTAGCATTCTTCATCGTCTTCGTCGGCTTGTCGTTCAAGTTAGCAACAGCACCGTTCCATATGTGGGCTCCGGACGTTTACCAAGGGGCACCAACACCGGTAACCGCGTTCTTGAGTGTTGTTTCGAAAACTGCCGGCTTTGTGCTGATGGCTCGGATGTTCTTATTCATATTTATCCGCATCCCAACGAGTGGTGCAGGCTCTATGCCAATTTTCTATCAACTTCAAGATTACATTGCGTTTTTAGCTGGCGTAACGATGGTAATCGGAAACGTTGTCGCACTACGTCAACGCAATGTTAAACGATTGTTTGCTTACTCAAGTATTGCTCACGCTGGATATTTATTGGTATGCTTCGTGACCTTACAATTTATGTTTAATACATTATGGTACTATTTAGCAGCATATTTATTTATGAACTTAGCTTCATTTGCAATTATTGGTATCGTAACTCGTGGTCAAGATTCAGAAGACATTAAGCATTTTGCCGGTTTATACCGCCGTTCACCGCTCTTGGCTGTGGCGATGGGAATCTCGATTTTATCGTTGGCTGGTTTCCCTGGTACAGCAGGATTTATCGGAAAGCTCAACATTTTCATGGGCGCCTTGGTTGATGATCCCGCCCATTATGTATTGGCTTCGATTATGATTGCCGCAACGGTCGTATCGTATGTGTACTACTTCGGCATCATGACGCAAATGTTCTTCCGTCCGGCTGAAGGCGGAGTACATGCTCCGAAGCTTAAAATTCCGGTAGGCGTAGCCGTTGTGATCGTTATCTGTGTGATTGGAACATTGGTGTTAGGGGTAGCGCCAGACACAGCTTATGAATTCATTGATACTCAGTTCAAAAATTTTGCTGATTTCTTTCAGCAATAATTATCACTTCAACTTGGACAAAAAAATGGAAACATTGCCGAATTTAGGGTAAAATTAAATTGCGAACAAAGTTTATTAAATTTCTTGGGATAGAATTTTCACGGATTCAATTAAAAGGGGTTTAAAAGAAAGGAGCGTACGGTTGCTCCTTTCTTTTTTTGTGCACTGTAAATGTTGACCCGAATTTTCCATACATAATATGTGCCTCCCTTCAAAAACTAGAATGGATTCTTATCTTAAAGGGAGTGTGTGCGATATGGACGCAAATAGAGTGAGACAAATCCTTTCATCCTCAGCCGAAATTGATGTAAAATATAATGGGGTGTCCGTTTGGATTGATTCAATAAATGAAGACGGCAGAACAGCAACCGTTCATTTAAGAGACCCAGGACTCGAACAACAATCAACAGTCGAAATCCGAGAGTTAATTGAAGAATAAAATCAACATAAGAAAACCACCTTCAAAAGCTAAGGTGGTTTTGTCCGTTTAATTGTATTATTACTTGTAGATAAATTTTGCAGTTGATTGGAGCGGAAGGCACGAAGACTCCTGCGGGAGTAGCGGGACAGGTGAGACCCCACAGGCGCTAAAGCGCCGAGGAGGCTCACCGCCCGCCCCGCGGAAAGCGAAGTGCCTGGAGCGGAAATCAACATTCAAACCATTCCATAAAAAATGAAACTTTTTCACAACTCGCTCGTCTATAACTATCAAGGGTAAGCGGAGAAAGAAAGAAGGGAGAGGTCAACAAAATGATTACCGACATGGGACAGCAAGCACTGCTCAGTATCATCTCGCATCTGGTCTTTATTGGTTTAGCATGGTGGGCTGTCCAAGCACTGCAAATCGAAAAGGTCATCAAAAAAAATCACGTCATCCAAGCTAGAGTGCTATATATAATATTATCGATTGTTCTCGGTTCTACAGTTAGTAATTTTTTCCTAGACTATCTACTTTGGTCACAGCAACTTCCATTAATGTTCTAATACTTTGAATGGAAATACGTCGAAAATAAAGAGGAAGTGAACATTTGCAATGTTTTTACCATCGATACAGCGATTTGGTAAAAATATAGGTCTTCCTACATGTTCCCAAACGTAAACTTATTCAGTACAATTCATGGTGGTGTTGTTTATTTACATAAGAATCGAAACAACATAACAGCTTGATTTTACAATAAAAAAGCTAAGCATAAACGCCAAAAAAGAGTTTCATTGATCAAACAAGGTCATAACAAAAGACAGGCTTTATTTTACAAAAAAAGGTAGTCGAACACCTGCAGAACGGATTGTCAAAAAGTGACGACAATTCCCAAGTATGCAAGCTCCTCTTCAGGTAACAATGTAAGTAAGGAGAGGAGTTCGAAATGAAACAACATATAAATAAAGTGGTAATTTTAGTCATTATTAGTATTATCCTTGTGCAATTCGGGAATCGTCCGACTGAAGCAACTAAATCATCGAATTCTAACGCACCGGAAGCCAGTGATTTGATTACTTTAGCGGAACGTTTACAAGGCGAAAACATTGAAATCGCCGAATGGTCCATTCATGCAAGAGAAAAATTAACTAGCGTTAAAAATTCGAAGGATGTAGAAAATTACATTAAGAGCTTAAGGGAACAATTTCCAACATGGGACTGGACTGAAGCAAGCGATAAGGCTCATTGGGAGGCCACGGCTAAATCCCCAGACCATTCCACACTCCAAGAAAGTGTCAAAATTGTTTCGACCCACACAAAACAAAGCACCCAGGCGTATGTTATTTACGAGTTGAAAGGTCCGGTCTGGACAAAGCATACGGTAAATTATTTAAATACTGGGTTACCTTCGACATTTTCTAACATTTTTCGCAACAAACCGCAAATTTTCTCTTGTGTCAAGGCGGAAATAGATGATAAGATGGTATCGACTTTGTCGCTGACAAAAGATGGTTTACTAAAAGCATTTAATGCGAATGAAATAGAATCACTATCTGAAAGCTCATTTATTTCTGTAACGGCAGCTTCGCCTTTATTCGCCGAATCGCTAAAAAGAAACCAGGAAAGCATCAACTTACAATTGGCGCTGCGAACACAAGGAATGGGCACAAAGACGACCCTTGTTGTTGGCACACCGATCATTACGATTGAATATTAATATAGAGAATATGGACGCGGAGGGGAATACACTTTGGAAAAAATCATCGTCCGCGGCGGAAATAGGCTTAGCGGTACCGTTAAAGTTGAAGGGGCAAAAAATGCCGTTTTGCCTGTGCTCGCTGCAACATTATTAGCAAGTGACGGAAAAAGCGTAATTCGTGATGTACCAGCTCTCTCCGATGT
Source organism: Bacillus sp. DNRA2 (assembly GCF_012843265.1). Lineage (GTDB taxonomy): Bacteria > Bacillota > Bacilli > Bacillales > Cytobacillaceae > Bacillus_BU. Next base: position 92,513 of record NZ_JABAIT010000006.1, read on the forward strand.
ATACACGATCAATGAAGTGCTACGTTTCTTAAATGCCGGAGTGGAGTTTAACAATAATTTAGTAACTGTAGATGCCTCAAAACCATTAAAGGATGAAGCGCCATTCGAATACGTTCGTAAAATGCGTGCATCTGTATTAGTGATGGGTTCATTATTGGCACGAAATGGCCGTGCGCGGGTCGCTCTTCCTGGCGGCTGTGCGATTGGCTCACGTCCAATTGACCAACATCTTAAAGGTTTTGAAGCAATGGGAGCAGAAGTAAAGGTTGGCAACGGCTTTATCGAGGCCGAAGTAAAGGATCGCCTTAAAGGTGCGAAAATATATCTTGATTTTCCAAGCGTTGGTGCAACGGAAAATATCATGATGGCCGCATCGCTTGCTCTTGGCACAACAGTGATCGAGAACGCAGCGAAGGAGCCAGAAATCGTTGATTTAGCTAATTTCCTAAATGCAATGGGCGCGAAGGTTCGTGGCGCTGGTACTGGCACAATCAGAATCGAGGGTGTTGACATCCTGTTCGGTGCAGATCATACCATCATTCCTGACCGAGTTGAGGCAGGAACATTTATGGTAGCTGCCGCAATTACAGGTGGTAACGTGCTTGTGCAAGGTGCAGTTCCAGAGCACTTAACATCGCTTATTGCCAAAATGGAAGAGATGGGCGTGGAGATCATTGAGGAGAACGATGGTGTTCGCGTGATTGGCCCAGACCTATTAAAACCAGTGGATATTAAAACCATGCCGCACCCAGGCTTCCCAACAGATATGCAATCACAAATGATGGCATTATTGTTGCGGGCGCGCGGTACGAGCATGATTACCGAAACAGTATTTGAAAACCGCTTCATGCACGTTGAAGAATTCCGTCGCATGAATGCTGACATCAAAATCGAAGGTCGTTCAGTAATCATGAATGGTCCATCTAATTTGCAAGGCGCAGAAGTTGCGGCAACTGATTTGCGTGCTGCTGCATCATTGATTCTAACTGGTCTTGTTGCAGATGGCATGACACGCGTGACTGAGTTGAAACACTTAGACCGCGGCTACGTGGACTTCCACGAGAAGCTTCGTCTTTTAGGTGCCGATATCGAGCGCGTCAGAGAAGAAGAAGTCAGCTTAATTCATGAAACTAAGATTGTTTCAGACTTAAATGCGTAATTTTTTGCTTTTAGCTTTTTGTAAAATAAATATTGTATGGATGACGACCGAAGTTTGAGTTATGCTCAGGCTTCGGTTTTTGTGTTTGTTGAAAAGCGCCGAAGCCTTGATAATTAGCTATAATAAGATTGATTGAATTCTTTTGGAAAGGCAGGATGCGTAAATATGGACCACCAGAAATATAATCAATTTTCCCCACCAACTCGTCCGAAACTTGATATTCCAGTTACCCCACTACAAAAGCTTAGTACAATCATTTCATTGCTGCTTCTTGTTGGTAATATCGTGTACATCATAATAGAGTGGCCAGATTTGCCAGAAAAATTCCCCGGACATTTTAACGCCGCTGGTGAAGTAGACCGCTGGGGCAGCAAAACTGAAGTTTGGATACTGCCCATCATGGGCATAGTGCTGTGGCTGCCGCTGACCATTCTTGAGAAGTATCCACATATTTACAATTATATTAATTTCACTGAGCAAAATGCGGAAAACCAATATAAATATGCTCGGTCACTGTTGAGTTTCCTGAAATTTTTCTTAGCCTGCTCCTTTTGTTACCTCAGTGTCCAAAGCATTCAAATTGCAAAGGGAAGTGAGTTTGGACTTGGGGTGTGGGAATTGCCCATTTTTTTCGGTGTGATCTTTAGTTCTATTGTCATTTACCTCATCAAAGTCATCCGACTCAAATAGCCGATTTTTGTCATAAAAGCCTGTCTGCAACCATAAGATTGAATGAAACGACGCGGTAATGGGGGACAGTCCCCCACTGCTGTGCTGCGCTACTGCGCCGGGGGACAGTCCCCCGATACTGCAACGCGTTAAAGATAAGCAGGGCCACCGCTGGCGTTACCTTTTCTTATGGAGGCTCAGACATGACAAAAGTCAAACTTTACATCGTAGTCACGGCTTTGTTAATTGTAGTAACACTCCTCGTACCGACCATACTAGTGCTTCCTTTTAATGAGGACCAGGCAAGCGGAAAACTCGGCGAAAAGCAACCCAACGGACAGAATCAAGCTCAAAACCCAACTGAAAGCAGTCAGGCTGTAGCAGGCCAACAACAACCAACTGATTACGGGGTCGAGGTAGCGGTGTATCGGACCGCTTCTCAGGCAATGGAAAGGCTCCCGCTTGAGGAATACGTAATTGGCGTCGTTGCTGCTGAAATGCCGGCAGACTTCGAAATTGAGGCCCTGAAAGCTCAGGCGCTAACGGCACGGACCTACATCGTCAAGCAAATGCTCACCCAAAATCGGGTTGGTCTTCCCGATGGTGCAGACACCGCCGATACAGAGCTCCACCAGGTTTACAAAAACGACACCGAGCTCAGAAACTTATGGAAGTCCGATTATAGCTGGAAAATCAAAAAAATTAAGGAAGCTGTCGCCCAAACAGCCGGTCAAATTATCACGTATAATGGCGAGCCAATCACCGCCACATTTTTCTCAACGAGCAATGGCTATACCGAAAACTCAGAGGATTACTGGTCTAATTCCTTCCCATACTTGCGCAGCGTCGAAAGTCCGTGGGATAAGCAATCTCCAAAATTCTCTGATCAAAAAATCTTTACCATTTCAGTATTTGAAGCAAAGCTCGGTGTAAAATTAGCCAGCAAAGACTCCGTTGGGACGATTATCGAGAGAACTGACGGTAAGCGCGTCGCAAAAGTCAAAATTAATGGCAAAACCTTAACGGGAAAAGAAATCAGAGAGAAGCTTGGCTTGAAGTCCACTGATTTCACCTGGACCGTCAAAGGGGATAACATCGTCATTAATACAAAAGGTTACGGCCACGGTGTCGGAATGAGCCAATACGGTGCTAACGGCATGGCCACCTCCGGTAAAACCTACCAAGAAATTGTAAAACACTATTATCAAGGTGTTGAGGTTGCGGCCTCAGACACCATGCTTGCCCAAATCACCGCCAAGAAATAGAAAAAGCAGTCGCTGCATAGCCCAGCGACTGCTTTTTGTTTATTTTGTTGATTTTTGGTAAAAGAAAAATGGTCATTCGTCTTGCCAGGTGTTAGTAACTTTCATAAGTCCAAAACTAGATTTGGAAATGCTGGAAATGGACTTATGAAGTGTTCATAAGACCAAAACTACACTCAGGAGCACCGGAAGTGTCCTTATGAAGGTTTCATAAGACCAAAATCCCATTCAGAAATGCCAAAAGTGACCTTATGAAGGGCTCATAAGACCAAAACCACATCCAAAAATGCCGAAAATGTCCTTATGAAGGTTTCATAAGACCAAAACTACACTCAGAAATGCCGAAAATGGACTTATGAAGTGTTCATAAGACCAAAACTACACTCAGGAGAGCCGGGAATGTCCTTATGAAGTGTTCATAAGACCAAAACTACACTCAGAAATGCCGAAAATGTCCTTATGAAATAAGGATAAACCACAACCTAGCCTCGAACCCGAACAAACATCCCCTCAAACCCCTTCAGAACTTTACGTAACCTCACGAACCGCGTGCCATCACCAAAATATGCCACCCGAACCAAATACAAACTCACTAGCACCCCTGTCCAATCCTTCACAGCATCAATCACCGTCGCTGAGCGGTACGGTACGAACGACTGATGAATCTCATCAACAATCCCGTACGCCCCCGCCACAATCGCTAAAATCAGGCTCACCCTCGCTGTAAACGAAACTCGCTGCCTGGTTTTCGCACCTGTACCCGAACCGGTACCAGCACCTTCACCCTCATCAGCACCCAAAGTCAACCATGCCGCCACAAACAACCAAAACAAAATTGCAAATTCCACTAAATGCAAAGACTCCTTAATAAATCGATCCACACTCAGAATCGGCAGCTCCACCACCGCATTACTAGGCATGCTCGACATAACCCACACCGCCACCATATAAGCAAACGGCAAAATCCGAAAAATCCACTTCACAAAAAACATCCCAAATACTCCTTGAAAAAATATTTACATTCCATGTATAAAACCCACATCTGTGTCGAAAAATAAGACCAAAAAATTTTTTTAAGCAAATGTATATTATTCTCGCATTGTGTTCACAATGATTGCAGAGGTGATGAAAATGAGAGAGGACGAAAAGAAAAATTCTTCTCGGGATTCTAGTATAATTCGCTTTTTCAAAAAACGTTGGGTGATTCCAGCAATCTACATCGCAAGCGCCGCAATCATCCTAACTGGAATCCTATGGTATCAAAATAGTAAAGATTTAGGTTCAGAAAATCTGGACTACAACGCATCAGACATTTCTGGCAAAAAAATCAACGAAGAGCCAGCAATCGAAGTCAACCGCGCAATGGAAAACTTCGTGATGCCTGTTAGCACTCCTGAAGATGTCGTCATTCAAAAACAATTCTATGAATTTGACGGCAAAAAGGAAGAGCAAGTAGCAGCTTTAATAGAGTACAAAAACTCTTACCATCCAAACACTGGTATCGACATTACGATGAGAGACAAAAAAGCTTTCGACGTTGTTGCAGCCCTTAGCGGAACCGTAACTGACGTCAGAGAAGACTCTCTACTAGGAAATGTCATCGAAATCGAACACGATAAAGGTATTGTAACACAATATTCATCTGTTACGGATATCGAAGTTGAAGCCGGTGACGAAGTCGAACAAGGTCAAGCAATTGCGACTGCAGGAAAGAGCTTGTACAACGAAAAAGCTGGCACTCACGTACACTTTGAAATTCGCAAAGATAACGTGCCTGTCAACCCTGTAGATTTTATCAACAAGCCACTTAGCGCCCTGCAAGACGCTGACGTAAAGGCAAATAAGGCTGCAGAAGATGACAGCTCAACAACTGATGACAAAAAAGCCACTGACAATAAAGATGTAAAAGAAGAAAAAGATTCAACAACAAATAGCAAACCTGCTGAAGACAAGCAGTCAACAGAAGGTAGCAAGCCAGCAGATGACAAAAAGTCAACAGACGAAAGCACGCCATCTGATGAAAAATCAAAAGATGACAGCGGCAAATCTGAAGACGATAAGTCAACTGAATCAGACAAAAATGCTGAACCTGGCAAGCCAGCTGAAAACAGCAAAAAACCAGTTGAATCCAGCATGAATTCCTAATCAAGCGGTTTCGTAAAAACGAATCCTTGATCTATCACAAAAGCCCACATAAGCGAGCACCTGGATTGGACCTCCTCCAGACCGAAAGCTCCTCCTGTGGGCTTTTTTATTTTTATTTTTAAAATAGATCTGAATAAACATATCCCCCCAATTATGTTAAAATCCTCCTTCATCAATGCATATCATGTAATGAACGGCATTTACATTTCGGAAAATCACTAGAATTCATAGGCGGAAATTTTCCGCTTAATGCATTAGCTGGTAACAAAATAAGCTGAGATAAGCGGAGATATTCCGCTTATCTGCTCAAAATAAGCCGAATTTTAAAGATTTTAATCATTTAAGCGGAAAAACTTCCCTTATTGTTAAGGAAATTTAGGAATTTCCTAATTTAACCGGAATTTGTCCGCTTATTTTCAAACGCAGTGAACTCGCCCCTCAATCTTCCCCCAGAGCAAAAGTATGTAAAGCCAGACTCATTTACACCAAAAACACCGGTCTCCTAAATGAAAATTTCTAAATTTTGCAAAAATTTTCCGTCCTGTTTCACTATTTTGTGCATATTCCCGTCCCCGCTCTAATAAACTGTTACAAACCTTACAAAGGAAGTGTTTGAGGTGAGGAGTCGTACGCAGGCAGCGATTATAGTTGGAGATACGATTATATTACACAACTACAGAAAGTAAACGCTTTCTGCCGCATGGAATATGTTCCATAACCAGTTCAGATATACCTATGACACCACATGCGGATTGACAGCATTAGGGTTGGCAAAAAGCGGATCTCATTTCACGCTTCTCATCTTCAATTTAGGGAGGGCGAGTGGTGTGCACGATTACATCAAAGAGAGAACTATCAAGATTGGAAAGTATATCGTGGAAACGAGGAAAACAGTTCGCGTCATCGCGAAAGAGTTTGGCGTGTCCAAAAGTACAGTCCATAAAGACCTGACAGAAAGACTTCCAGAAATCAACCCCGATCTGGCAAATGAAGTGAAGGAAATATTGGATTATCATAAATCAATCCGTCACCTCCGCGGTGGCGAAGCAACGAAATTAAAATATCGAAAAGAGGAGTTTGAAGAAGAACCGGTACAATAGTACGACAATTTTGTGAACAAAATAAGGATTTTAGAACAACCGAACATAACCCATATTCAACTAAACAAACGAAAGTACCCCCTGACAGCATAGAGTTTAATAACGGAGATGACGGCTATGACTGACAAGAACCAGCTTGAAACAGGGCTCAGGTTCTTTTTTTTGCCTAAAATAATCACCGAAAACGATGTCAATAAATATTTTTCTACTAATTTTGACAAACATCATCAAAAATAATACTAATTTTGACAATTTCATTATTCCTTTTGGGTAAAATATGTTAAAATATAAAATTAGGACAGAACTGTGCTCGTAGATAAAGCAGTGAAGGCAACTGTATAAGAAGGAAGCTGGAACTGGCCAATTGTTTCAAGGAGGAACGAAAGAAATGTTTGCTAGGGATATTGGAATCGACTTAGGTACGGCAAACGTGTTAATCCATGTTAAAGGCCGTGGTATCGTACTAAATGAACCGTCTGTAGTGGCGATCGATAAAAATACAAATAAAGTATTAGCCGTTGGTGAAGAAGCTAGACGCATGGTCGGCCGTACGCCTGGTAATATCGTTGCCATCCGCCCATTAAAGGACGGAGTAATTGCTGACTTTGATGTAACAGAAGCAATGTTAAAGCATTTCATCAACAAACTCAACGTGAAAGGCTTCTTATCTAAGCCACGCATCTTAATCTGTTGTCCAACCAACATTACTAGCGTTGAGCAAAAAGCAATCAAAGAAGCTGCTGAAAAGAGCGGCGGCAAAAAAATCTATCTAGAAGAAGAGCCAAAAGTTGCTGCAATTGGAGCAGGTATGGATATTTTCCAACCAAGCGGAAATATGGTTGTTGACATCGGTGGCGGAACAACTGACGTCGCAGTACTTTCAATGGGAGACATCGTTACATCTTCTTCCATCAAAATGGCCGGTGACAAATTCGATATGGAAATCCTTCACTACATCAAACGCGAATACAAGCTATTAATCGGCGAACGTACTGCTGAAGATATTAAAATCAATATTGCGACAGTCTTTAAAGGATCTCGCGACGAAGAAATGGAAATCCGTGGCCGTGACATGGTATCTGGACTTCCACGCACCATCACTGTTCGCTCTGCGGAAATCGAAGCGGCACTTCGCGAATCAGTTGCAGTCATTGTACAGGCGGCAAAAAGCGTCCTTGAGCGCACTCCGCCAGAACTTTCTGCCGACATCATCGACCGCGGCGTCATCCTAACAGGTGGTGGCGCACTGTTGCACGGAATCGACCTGCTGTTAGCGGAAGAACTAAAAGTACCAGTACTCGTTGCCGAAAACCCAATGGATTGCGTAGCAATCGGCACAGGTATTATGTTAGATAACATCGACAAAATCCCATCAAGACGATTCGGATAAAATGATTTTCAAGTCTGGCATTTTTTGGAAAAATCACCAAGGAATGCTGGGCTTTTTATTTTTCAATATATAAACCAGAACTGCCGAACATTCCTCATTTTCCGATGATAAAAACCCCACCATGCATTGCCCAAAAACTGCCATCTCACGAATTTCTGACCTTTTTCTGCAAAATCTAATGTTTATTCTGCAAAATTTTCTTATAATAGAATAAAATAAAGGTAAGTATACTCGGAATATCCTAAAGGAGTAAAAAAATGTCAGTAACCGACACAAAACCGGAAACGGCCCAACAAGAGGCCTCAGCTGGCCAAAATGGCTCAGCGGTAGCGGTCCAAACTAAGCCGGCCCCGCAAATTGATAATAAAATAAACACAAATAATCCTGACACCACGCCAAACCAAAACCAACAGACTCAAACGGCGGCAGACTTTGACCAGGCACAAGCGGCAAACGGAAATCAAGCACAAGTGCAGACGTCTGCAAAGCCACAAGCTTCAGAGCTATCACAGGCTTCAAGCGCTGGCGCTGCCCCTAAAGTGAATCAAACAAGAGAACAAGTTAAAAAAGAACGGACAACAGAAAACCCTGAGGAAGAACAACAGCAGCAACAACAGCTAACTTTCCGACACGCAAAGATTCGCCTCATTCCAATCTGGCTCCGCCTCGTCATCATTTTCTTATTATTAGTCTTTGCGCTTGTGGTGGGTGCGATGGTTGGCTACGGCATCATTGGTGGAGGAAATCCATGGGAAGTTTTGAAACAATCAACCTGGACCCACATCGTCGACCTCATCAACAAAGAATGACCAAGGAAGGGACAACCCTTCCTTTTCATTTGTCCAAAAATCCATGTTTGTTTTTGATGGTGTTTTTAGTACAATATAAAATAAGTACCAAATATTATGAGGAGGTCATAATGATGTTAAATGTTGATGAAATAAAGCAAATCATTCCACACCGTTATCCATTTTTACTTGTTGATAAAATTTTAGAAGTTGAAGAAGGGGTGCGAGCAGTCGGCATCAAAAACGTCACTGCCAACGAAGAATTTTTCAACGGACATTTCCCAGATTTCCCAGTCATGCCTGGCGTTTTGATTGTGGAAGCCTTAGCTCAGGTGGGTGCTGTGGCCATGCTTAAAAAAGAAGAAAATCGCGGACGCTTAGCCTTCTTCGGTGGCATCGACAACTGCCGCTTCAAGCGCCAAGTTCGCCCCGGCGATACGCTTCGCCTTGAAGTGGAAATGACTCGTGTGCGCGGCTCAATCGGCAAAGGCAAAGGCGTCGCAACAGTTGAAGGCGAAGTAGCCTGTGAACTCGAAATGACTTTCGCCCTCGGACCAAAACAAGAATAGCTCCAAGAATTAAACCGGACATCGGCGTTACAAGCGATATCCGGTTTTTATTTTTTGAAAAAAATACATATACCTAGCATCTAAAATCCAGTTCTAGGTAAACGCAAACAGAAAATGTACTTACCTAGCTGCTAAAAACCAGCTCTAGGTAAACGCAAACAGAAAATGCACTTACCTAACAACTAAAAACAAGCCTCAGATAAATGCATACAAGCCTATCGGGGCCTCGCGCTAAAGGCCGAATCCACTGCTGTAATCAAATTGGAAAAAATACGGTGTCAAGTTTCGCATATCAATTGGGAAACATAACTGCAGACCGATGAAACAAGGTCAATTTTTCAAAGCAGAAAGGGGCTATTTACATCATGAAGAAAAAGCTATTTGCGCTAATGGGGAGTGCCATCCTATCGGCAACGATGTTAGTTGGATGTGCTGATAATGATACGGATAATCCGCCGCCAGAAAACAACGGAGTAAACGTGAAGAATTATAACGATCGCAATAACAGAATTCTTGATCGTGACCGTGACAATAATGGTATCCTCGACGACAGAGACGGTATCAACAACGGAAACAATCGCGTGAACAATAGAAATAATGGCACATTACCTGACACGCGCATTAACGATACGAACCGAAATGGCACATTACCTGACGCGCGTATTAATGATGCGAACCGCAATGGGACACTTACCCCAGATACGCGTGACAGAAATACCAGAAATGACCTGGATCCGGCAAGGGACAATAATGGTCGTGGCGAAGATTTGATTGAAGACCGCAATGACGCAAGAGACCGCGACAATAAGGACGAATAAAAACAATGGGCTGTTCCTTTTTCGTAAGGGACGCCCATTGTCTTGTTTTGGTAAAAATAAATATGTAGGCCGTCTCCTTCAATTTCAATTTGAGGAAGAAGACGAAGAGTTATTGATAGAGGTTAAGTAAGGTTTATTCTTCATTTTGCTCTGGAATTCCTGCAGCAGGGTTTCACCATTTAAACCTTGATCTAATAGATCCTTCAACAGGATTTCGGAATAATTTTTCCGAGAGGTCCGTTTTAAGGTTCCGTGGAGCATGACGCTTACATTATTTTCTAATTTCGTGATGGAACGCGTTTGAATATGGAAGGAAACGGGGTCATTGTCTTTCTTGGTGATGACGACGCGGATGATTTGATCTTCCTGATTTTGTAATGATTTTTCAAAAAAATCAACCTGATCAGGCTTTGTATAAATTTCAATGAGCCAAGTATTTTTCTCATCCTCTTTATTGATGATTAGACCATCTACCATTTCAATTTCCCTGAATGTATCATGATCAAATACCTCGATAGAAATGAGTTTAAATGTTTTCATTCAAAATCCTCCCTTCGTAAAATTTGCTCAAATTATAACATATGGCAATTAAAAGCCAAAATTCACGTTTGTCGAAAAATATATAAAAAAAGGCCGATTTTTAAGTTTGCGCATGTAAACTTGGTCGAAAATTGATTTTTCTATAGGGATTTTGGAAGTTTGAGGGGTATTTTTGGGTGAAAAATATTTTTTTACCTATTTTACGTTTAATGAAAAAAATAGGAGAATAAACTCATCAAACAAGAGAGGAGATGAGAAATGATAAATCAAGTTACGCTTGTAGGCAGATTAACAAAGGACCCCGAGCTGCGCACGACGAATGATGGTATCCTCGTCACTCATGTTACATTAGCGGTAAATCGCCATTTTAAAAATCAAAATGGTGAAATTGAAGCTGATTTTGTCCAATGTACGCTTTGGCGTAAAACTGCTGAAAATACGGCCCGTTTTTGTCGCAAGGGTTCAGTCATCGGTATCACCGGGCGAATCCAGTCCCGCCACTATGATAACAACGATGGTAAACGAGTGTATGTAACCGAAGTTGTCGCTGAAACGGTCCAATTCCTTGGAAAAAGGGTAACAGCCAATGCGCCAGTCGCAGTCCCGCAGCCTCAACCGCTTAGACAAGCGGCTGGTGGATCCAATTCTGGCACTGAAACTAACAGTGCGGATGGTGCATCAGCACCGCAACAGTCTGGGTCTAGTGCAGTAGCGGTTGCAACGCAATCAGCATCTGCACAGGGAAATCCCGCAGTAGGGACAGTTGCAGCAGTTGCAGATTCACCACCTCAACAAGACTCCACACACGCAAGCACATCACAACCGCTTAGAGAAGCTGTTGAAACGACCGCTTCACTACCTCAAAGAGAAGCCCATGGATTTACCGTTGCTCAGGCTTCAAGTGACCAGTCAAGCGCTGCTGCAATATCAGCAGTAATGGCCTTGAGTGAATCTGGTCATGGCGCACAATCTGATTCTGCAGATCCGCCGTTTTAACAGGAGGTCTAACCATCACATGAGACAAATCGAACTTGAACAAGCTTTGGAGCAAAATAAAAAATTAGAAGTGTTAATTGAAAGTCTAATTGCGATGCTAGGGCGATCCAACCAAAGATTGGACGACTTAACAGTGCGAATGGGACAGCTTGAGCAATTCATGGTTGAAGCTCAAGCTCAAGCAGAGGTTGAAGCGCCTGCTTATGTGCCTACGAGACATGAAGAATGCTTTTCATTCATTGCTCGATCTGGAAGCACTGTACCATAAGACATCGGATGCTTGATTCTATTAAAAGCCATATTCTGTATTATGCATTTTGGCCCATTCAAATCTCCATCCATACATAGAATCAATGGCCGCCGCGATCAACCCCACTTTCGGGTGCCTGACCTAACATCAGGCACCCTTTTTATGTGCAAAAGCGACGTGAAGTGTGTGCTCCACTTCACCGCACTACCGTGCTGGGGGACAGTCCCTCACTGCTTCACTGCGTTCCCGCAGCGGGGGACTGTCCCCCAGCGCTTTAACGCAAAAAAGTAGTAGGTTTTGAAATCCCATAGGTTTTAAGTAGCGAAAAAAAGTCAACGCTAGGAATGTAAAAATCATTCGCAAAAGTTAAATAAACTAACAACTTACTGGGCACATGCGTATGATAAACATGAGATAAACTCAATCCAGAAACCTGTAACCTAAAACTTGAAACCAACCCACATGAATCCACAACTCTGTAAACCGTGAAGCATCCAAACAAACATATCTACCCAGAATCCTACACAACCATCAAAACCATAACAATTTTACAAAATAAATCTATCAGTGAGGTATGCACAATGCACATGAAAAAAGCATGGTGGAAAGAAGCAATCGCCTACCAAATTTATCCCAGAAGCTTTATGGACTCAAATGGTGACGGAATTGGCGACATCCAAGGAATTATCTCAAAGCTTGATTACCTGAAAGACCTCGGCATCGACCTAATTTGGATCTGCCCGATGTTCGAATCGCCGAACGACGATAACGGGTACGACATCAGCAACTATCAGGAAATCTTGGCTGAATTCGGTACGATGGCTGACTTCGACCAACTTCTTGCGGAAACGCATCGTCGCGGCATGAAACTCATCCTTGACCTCGTCATCAATCACACTAGTGACGAGCATCCCTGGTTTATTGAATCCCGTGCCGCACTTGATTCACCAAAGCGGGACTGGTACATCTGGCGGGACGGCAAGAACGCTGACAACGGAAAAAATAACGATGGATTTCTAACCCAACATACAACGGACGCTAACCCACACTACATCGTTGAAACGGCAACTGAATTCGCAACCAGACCTGAAAATGAAGCTGCGGCAACTGAAACTGAAACTGAATCTGAAACACCAATACAAACAGCTCCCCCAAACAACTGGGAGAGCATTTTCGGTGGCTCTGCTTGGGAATACGACCAGGCAACCAATCAATATTATCTGCATCTATTCTCGCGCAAACAACCAGACCTCAATTGGGAAAATCCCGAGATGCGCAACAGCCTTTATGAAATGATTAACTGGTGGCTCGACAAGGGCATCGACGGTTTCCGCGTTGACGCTATCAGTCATATAAAAAAAGAACCCGGCTTGTCCGACATGCCAAATCCGTACGGTGACCAATACGTTCCGGCTTTTCCGAAAATGATGAACGTTGAAGGCATCCACACCCATCTTGCGGAGCTGAAACAACAAACCTTTGCGAAATACGACATCGTTACGGTTGGCGAAGCAAACGGTGTCTCCATCGAAAATCCAGCCGATATTGAGCAATGGGTCGGTGAAACAGAAGGCAAATTCAACATGGTTTTCCAATTCGAGCATATGGCCCTTTGGGATGCCGAAGCGAAAAAACAGCTTGATATAAACGATTTGAAGCAGGTCCTGACGCGCTGGCAAAAAGGGCTTGAGAATAAAGGCTGGAATGCTTTGTTTCTTGAAAATCACGATAAACCCAGGATGGTTTCCACATGGGGTAATGATCAGCAATATTGGCGCGAGAGTGCAACGGCCTTCGCTGCGATGTATTTTCTTATGCAAGGCACACCATTCATCTATCAAGGTCAGGAAATCGGCATGACCAATGTCCATTACCCAGCTATTGAAGATTACAACGATGTTGCTACTCGTAACCTGTACAACGGTAAGCGCGAGAGCGGCATCCCTCATGAGGAAATCATGGCTATCATTTGGGACTCAAGCCGTGACAACTCTCGCACACCGATGCAATGGAGCGCTTCGGAGAATGCCGGCTTCACCACTGGCACGCCTTGGTTAAAAATAAACCCAAATTACGTTAGCATTAATGTTGAGCAGCAACAAACCGACGAGTCATCCATCCTAAATTTTTATAAAAAAATGATCAGGTTGAAAAAGGAAAACTTAGTCTTCACCTACGGAAGCTATGAGCTGCTGCTGCAAGGCCACGGGCAAATCTACGCTTACACACGGACTCTAATAAGTGATGAAAACAGCGATAAAATCATCGTGATTGCCAACCTCTCCGCACATTCAGCACAATTCCAACTGGAGCAGGGAATATCGCAATCTCTGGCGTACGATCAATTGCTGCTCCACAACTACGAAGTCGCACCACACGAACCACTCAACCAACTCGAACTAAAACCATACGAAACCCGCACTTACACACTTTAAAGCGATGGGGGACAGTCCCCCATCGCTTTACTGCGTTAAACCTTATTTTTTCTAAAGTTTAGTTCCTGCTAGGGAGGTTTCACCTTATAAATGAACGATATAATGACCAAAGTTTAAAGCTTTCCCCGCATCATTGGCGAAAACAAAGCTGGGATAAAATATGCTTTGTTATTTGCCAACTTACTCAAACAATGATTGCAAATTGCGCCAACTCCAAAGAATGGCACACCATACCGATCGAAAATCTCCTGGGTAAACGGATCTTTGCTATCAGCATACACCAACTCAAACCCTCTTCGAATTACCCTTCTAGTATCCGCTGCACAAACAAGACACGCCTTCACCACGCCACATTGCCCCTTTTCTACTAATCATATGAACGCACAAAACCACATATTCAAAAAACTTTAGCGAAGTGGGGGACAGTCCCCCAACAAGGTGAAGCGGTACAGAAGTGGGGGACAGTCCCCCACTACGGTGAAGCGGCACAGAAGTGGGGGACAGTCCCCCAACACGGTGAAGCAGTACAGATGTAGGGGCCAGCCCACGCTACACTTATTCACCCGAACACCAACTCCAAACAACACAAAAACCCTTCCGTTGCATTGTAAGTCGGGAAGGGGGAGGACCATCCTTACAACATCAACCAGAAGGGTTTTTCAAATCTAAGCTATTCTAAACGCGAACCATATCGCGAATTTACACAAACTCGTTACGCTGCATTTTTGCCAGCTTTTCCAGTCGCCCCACCGTTTTTGAAAACAGTTTTGCGGATAAACGGAATCACCCAATGGTCTAAACCAAATTTACCTGCATTGAAACCTGCAACTAGGATGATTACACCAAAGAAAATATCAGATGGGTTATGAGATACTGTTCCAGCCAAGAAGAATGAAAAGTTCATCACAAGTCCAAAGAACATAGCAGCAGTTGTTAAGCAACCTAAGATTAGGCCAAGACCAATTAAGAATTCACCTAATGGCACAATAGTATTGAATACATCCACATTTGGAAGAGCGATATGATTTAAGAAGTCCACATACCAGCTATAAACCACACTACCATCTGGACCTTTTACCGGATTGGCAACGGCATTTTTCAAAAATCCTGAAGCGTCAAAGCCAGGTCCAGTTAATTTGCCCCAACCTGCAGTCATCCAGTTATATCCAAGCCACAATCTAATAATTGTAAGAATACCAGCGGCGATAGTGTTTTCTCGTAAAAATTTTACCATTTAGAACATCTCCTTAGTGCTTATGTTTTATTTGCTTTCCACACTGTAAATATACCAAACGAAAATTAGAAAAAGTTACATGTGTGATTGAATTCACAAATCCGTAAAAAGATTTTGAACATTTTATTACATGACGGTAGTGAAAACACCTCGAAACCCGAATAATACAAGGTTTCTTTTAATATCTTAAGTTATTGGAAAAAAGGGAGGGAATCCAATTGAAAATCACAAAATGCGATTGCTTGTATCAAATTACCTTTGTACCACACATTTTTCCGGTAAATTGCTATCTAATCGAGGAAGACGATAACCTCACCTTAATTGATACGGCACTCCCATACAGTGCGAAAACAATCCTTAAAACGGCAGAAATAATCGGCAAGCCAATCAAGCGAATTCTGCTTACACATGCCCACGAAGACCATGTTGGGTCTCTTGATGCGATAAAACGTGCCAATCCAGAAGTTGAAGTTTATATATCTGAACGCGACAACCTGATTATGAATGGAGACTACACACTTAGTGCTGATGAGGATCAGGCGCCAATTAAGGGGGGCATTCCGAAAAGAATAAAAACAAAAGCAGATGTAACACTTAAAGAGGGAGATCATATCGGTTCTTTGCAAGCCATCGAAACGCCAGGTCACACGCCGGGTTCGATGTCTTATTTAGATAAGCGAACAGGTGCATTAATTGCCGGGGATGCCTTTCAAACACATGGAGGGATTGCTGTTGCCGGTGATGTGAAAAAGCTTTTCCCGTTTCCGGGCTGGGCAACCTGGAGCAAGCCAACTGCACTGGAGAGTGCCAAAAAACTCGTAATCTACAATCCAGAACTACTCGCCCCCGGACATGGCGGTATCCTTAGAAACCCTGTCCAAGCCATGAAACGAGCCATCGACACCTTCGAAATCAAAATGAAAGGCGCCATCATCATCCGTTAACACACTAAAGCAGCGGGGGACAGTCCCCCGCTGCTTTGCTGCGGTGAAGTGCTGGGGGACTGTCCCCCAACACTTCACCGCGCTAAACTATGTTAATATACTATCTTGTCACCAGAGCTAAGCGCTAGTTTCTCGATTGTTCCCACAGGCAGCTCAAGCGTTTTTACCGCTCCCACCACAGGCATAATGACCCGATTGGGCTTCACCCTCTCGCGCACTGTCACCACCACGTCATCGCCATCCAAAAAAACTACATCAATTGGAAAGAACATAAAGAACATATGAATCGAATTGCACGGAACAAGCAATATTCCTTCATCAACAATCGGCCGCAACCGAAACATTAATCCTCTAAAGCGCGGCCAAAACCGATCACACACAGTAATTTCCAAATCAACCGCAAATTCATAATTATTTCTTATAATTTTCACAATTTTGCCCTTCCTTCGATAAAGTACCTAGGTGAATTTTACTATTAAGAATGTTATATTTGAATAGCAAACAAACGAAAAAGGCAAACCTTGAGAAATCTTGGGACGCAAAGCTATAGGGGCTTAACGGGGAACGCCGAAGTCAGCCAGTTACCGAATCTGTTGAAGTGCTAACAGTGTATAACTAAACAATAGCCAAAAATCGATTAGAAGAAAGGCAAAAGAGGGCACAATGCAACTCGAAAAGTGGCCAGTTTAGCCATGCCGACATGAACGTACTACTACAAGCGAACAAACAACAGGTCTAGCAATCTAGCAAAAATCGAGCAGACCTAACTCATGCCGCGCTATGCTATACGACAACACACGCCATCTTTTCGCCCAAAATCGAACAAGCAAACGGCCGATGCTTATGGAACTGCGAACCACACCACACACATAAGCGATCACAACTTGCCAAATTCGTAGTGTATTAAGGGTGCAAAAAAAGTGACCTCACAGAGCAACTAAACTCTTATGCCAATTAACTAATCTATTCCATGGCAAAAAATAGTTTCCACGTCAGCAAATCACCGACTCCGTAATCAAGCTAAAGACCATAGGTGCCCGAAGTCAGCCAGTTACCGAAACTGTAGTGTTACTTATCGTTGTTTGCCAATAATAATATGAGGTGAACAATTATGATGAAGAAAATCAAAGGACTTTTCAGCGAAGAACAGGGACAAGGTATGACAGAATACGGACTAATCCTAGGTCTAATCGCACTTGCCGTAGTAGCAGTACTAGGGCTATTTGGTGATGAGCTCAACACCAAATTCGATGCCCTCCTAAAAGAACTACAAGGAGACGGCACCGAAGGCACAACAACGCCATAATCACTTTCACATACAATATCAGATCTCCGCTTTCAATTGCACATTGAAGGTGGGGGTCTTTTCCCATTTGCAGCGCCGTACCGAAGCCGGCGCTCCATCCAAACAAGACGCCTCCAAGCAACACGCAAGCAGGCGTCTTAAGCATGTTTATCGAGGTGAAAGATGCTCTTAAACACCATTTTAATACTCATACTCATCGTCTCACTTGTCACCGATCTCAAAAGTAGACGAATTTTAAATATCATAACATTTCCAACGATGGCAATCGGACTAACCTATCACAGCATCGCCGCTGGCTGGTCCGGATTCACATTCAGCGGACTAGGACTATTACTTGGCTTTGGCCTCCTGCTCATCCCATATCTACTCGATGGAATGGGCGCCGGCGACGTCAAACTCCTAGCTGCCATCGGCGCGCTCAAAGGCGCAGCCTTCGTATTCGGTGCATTCCTATTCACCGCAATCACCGGCGGCCTCATCGCGCTCATCATTTTATTTGCCAAAAAAGACCTACTCAACACCCTGAAACGAATCATTATTTTTACAAAAATAAAGACTTTATCCGGGCTCGACCGATCTGAGTATCATCACGCCTTTCCATACGGCGTGGCGATTGTCATCGGCACAGCTGCCCAGCTGGGAGCCAGCCTCCCATGAAACATTCAAGTCCGGATGGAGAAAACCAAGCTCCTAACAAGCGGGGGCGCAACCGTCGATCCCGGCGCTTTGCAGGCCAGACCCGTCAACATGGGCACTTAGCCCGCACGGAAGCAGGCCAGACCCGTCAACATGGGCACTTAGCCCGCACGGAAGCAGGCCAGACCCGCCAACCTCGGCGCTTGGCCCACTCAGAAGCAGGCCAGGCGACCGTCGAACTGGCACTCAGCTTGTTAGTATTGTTGCTCATTGTCTTCGCCATCATCGACTTTGGTCGGATATTTCAGGCTTACCTGACGACCGAACATGCTACACGCGAGGGGGCGCGGCTCGCCAGCCTTGGCGCGACCGACACCGAAATCACAACTGCAACCAAGACCGCTGCCCAGGTCGACGAAGCAGCCAAACTAACCGTCACAGTCACGCCGCAGCAGGACCTGCGCAAACGCGGAACATACGTGACCGTCGCCACCTCGTACCCAGTGACCATTTCCGTCCCGCTGATGGAAATGATCCTGCCCAACCCTTTTACTGTAAAAAGTAAAACCGTAATGAGGGTGGAATAAATGAATCGACTAATAAAGGAAGAAAAAGGTGCTGTTATCATTGTCGTAGCGTTGTTAATGGTGGCTTTTCTAGGTGTCACAGCCCTCGTCATCGACGGAGGCATGCTCTACCTTGAAAAGCAAAAACTTCAGGACGTTACCGACGCTGCAGCCTTGGCCGGAGCCCAAGAGCTCCCAACGGCAATTGATAAAGCAACGGCGCAAGCAAACCAAGCAATAACATTGAATGAAACCAACCCTAATCTCTTTAACATAAATTTTAATGAAAATAAACATCGGATCACGGTCCGAGCCCAAAAATCAGTCAACCTCGTCTTTGCAAAAGTGCTCGGCTTCGATAAAGCCAAAGTCGATGCCTTCAGTAAAGTCGAAATCGGCTCGCTCATCTCAGGGAGAGGGGCGGTCCCGGTTGGCATCGAGTACACCAGTCAAATTGCATTCGGTGATATAAAATATCTCAAGGTCGAGGACGCCACGGTCGGAAACTTCGGTGCGCTCGCCCTCGCCGGTCCCGGTGCCAAGCTATACGAGGAAGATTTTAAGAACGGCTATGAAAATGAGCTGCGTGTCAACCAAATCATCGACACGCAAACGGGGAATCTCGCAGGCCCGACTGCACGAGCGGTTAATTATCGCATCGCCGCCTGCCCGACCTCGACTTATCTCAACCATCCGGCTGATTGCCCGAGAGTTGTGCTAGTACCAGTATTTCAATCAGTGGTCACCCAGCAAAACCAAGTAAAGCAAGTCAAAATCGTCGGCTTTGCCAATTTCTTTATCGAGAATGTAAACTCAGGTAGCCAATCCGCCGAAATTGTCGGCCGCTTCATCGAGGCCGCTGACTCCGGCGAAATCAGCTACAGCACAACAAACTACGGAGCCTACGGCTTCAAGCTGACAAGATAATTTGCTTTTTTCAGATTGAGAGAGGGCACCCGCTCGCGAAATTCGCTAAGTGCCCTCTTTTTATAGTAGGCACGCAATACAGGTCACTAAGAGCTGTGCTAAGTGCCCTAATTTAGCCTTGCGTAACAAAAACAGGTCACTAAACACGCCATAAGTACCCTAATTTAGCCCAGCAAAGCAAAAATAGGTCACTAAACATTCTGTTAGTGCCCTAATTTAGCCCAGCAATTCAAAATTAGGTTACTAAAAACAAAAATAGCAGCATAAGCCGATATTTATTTTAACCCAGACAGCAGGTGAACAGATGAAACCGAAAAAAATCTGGATGCTGTCCATGCTCATAGCATCCATTTTCACAATCCTGTTTTACTTTTATATAAACGCAACAACAGCAAACTCAGAGAACACAGCTTCTGCGCAGCAGCAGCAACAACAATCAAACAAATCAACCAAAACAAATCAATCAACAAAATCCGAAAAAACAACAACCAAGCCAAAAGAAAAGCTCAAAATCGCAGCAAACAAGCGGGCAATCTCGATTGCCGTCGACCACGTCAAAGGGGTATCGGGCCTAATCCGCCCTGGCAACTACGTCGACATCATCGCCTTCATTCCGGAAAGTGCGAAAAACCCGGAAACGACAGAAATCCTCCTCGAGGAAATCAAAGTTCTCGCCGTGGGCAGCCAAACCGACAAAACCATCAAAAACATCGACCCGGCCGTCGAAACGACATTCACGTACCCGACCGTCACCGTCGAAGTCACGCCAGACGAGGCACTAGCCATCGCCAACGTTTCCGTGAAGGGCTCACTTACAATGATGCTCCGCCAAAACCCGGAAACAACCAAAACATCAACAAAAGGAGAGACAACCAATGACAACTAACTACCTAGTCCTAAGCTCAAAACTCTCCTTCAGCACGGACCTGGCCGAAATGCTCCAACACGTAAAACCCGGCTTCGCCAAAACTAAACTCAAATCCGTAACAACCGAACTTGACCTAAAAAAGGAACTCGAAACAACCAGCACGCCGGCCATCATCATCATCGGCCCGTGTCAAGGGCGGAGCCCATACGAAATCGCACGCGAAATCACACACATGCTCCACAGCCGCACCACCGTCGTCGTGCTGCTCATGCTCCAACCAGAACAAATCGACCTGAAACAAGCACTCTACGCCGGAGTCGTCGACATCCTGACCACGACCCCGCCCAAGCATGAATTCCAAAGCGCACTTGAAAAAGCAGAACAGTCTCTTGCTCTTAAACTAGAAAACAACGCGCAATATCTGGCCCTGGCCGGCCACAATAGCGCCCAAAACACTACACAGCAGAAGGACGGAAAAATCATCGTTTTTTTGAGCACGAAAGGTGGGGTCGGCAAAACAACACTGTCCGTAAACGCTGCCACCGCCCTCGCTAAGAAGAACCTGGCCGTCGCCGTCATCGACCTCGATCTCCAGTTCGGCGACGTGCCACTCTTGTTTGACAAGGAACCGAAAGCGACCATCTATGACTGGGTCAAAGAATCGCTCGATGAAAAGGACGGAGAGGTCGAACCGTACATGGTGAAGCACCAATCCGGCGTCGAATTCATCGCGGCGCCACCCTTGCCGGAATTTGCCGAGCTCATCAGCGGGGATCACGTCGCACGTCTCATCGAGGAGCTGAAGAAACGCTACGATATCATCATCATCGACACGCCGCCGAGCCTCGTCGAAACGAATCTCGTCGCGCTCGACTATGCCGATGACATCTTGCTGATCACCTCGTTCGACCTGCCGGCACTCAAGAACGGCAAGCTTGCACTCGATACGATGGCGCTGTTAGGTTTTACCGATAAAATCAAAATCGTCCTAAACCGCGATGCCGAAATGAAGGGCATGAACCTTGGTTCAATCGAAAACGTCCTTGGCAAACAGATATTTGCGCGCATTCCGAGCGACTACATGACGGTGATCTCTTCTATTAATAAAGGCGTCCCGTTTGTCATCTCAGCTCCGCGCACCCAAGTCGCCAAGACGACAATGAAATTCGCCGAAAGCTTAGTTTCACCAGGGAAAATCAAAACCGAAAAGCCAAAATCAAAACCAAAGCGGCACACCTTCTCTATTTTTAAAAAGAAAGCCTAGATTTGCTGCTCCACCGCAATAATCACGAACAAGACAAATTCTTATTTTATATATAGAAACAAAGTTACCTATTTTCGGAGTGCCATTACATCGAGCCAAACTAAACTCACACACCAGGAGGTCGCATAACGATGTCTTTACTCAAACGCTTAAGTGAAAAAAACGCCGTTGCGCCTTCCGTCAAAACGGACGTCGAGCAAATCATCGAAAAAAAGGAAACCAAAAAAACGAAGGACTACGGCCTCAGAAACCTGCTGCACAAGCACCTAATCACCGAAATCAAAAAGCAGCTCATCGAGGCCAACGACGAGGAAATGGAAAAATTCATCGAGCAAGAGGCGATGAAATTCCTTAGTGAAGAAGGCGAGCGCCTCACCTTTGAAGCAAAGAAAGAACTCGTCACTTCAGTCATGAACGAGCTCATCGGCTTCGGCCCGATCACGCCGCTCTTAAACGACACATCTGTCTCGGAAATCATGGTCAACGGCCCGAACCAAATCTATGTCGAGCAGCGCGGCAAGCTCCAGCTCTCAGACTATACCTTTCGGGACGATGAGCATGTCCTGCAGGTGATTGAAAAAATCGTCGCACCGCTCGGCCGCAGAATCGACGAAAGCAGCCCGATGGTCGACGCCCGCCTGCCCGACGGCTCGCGCGTCAACGCCATCATCGCGCCGCTCTCACTTGACGGGCCAACGATTACGATAAGGAAATTTCCAAACAAGCGACTCCAAATTGAGGATCTCATCGGCTTTGGCACGCTCACAACGGAAATGGCGCAATTCCTTGACGCTTGCGTAAAAGCAAGACTCAACATTTTCATCAGCGGCGGAACCGGTTCTGGAAAAACAACGCTGCTCAACGTCCTCTCGGGGTTCATCCCTCAGGACGAACGAATCGTCACCATCGAAGACGCGGCCGAGCTCCAGCTCTCACAGGAGCACGTCATCAGACTCGAAACAAAACCGCCCAACATCGAGGGTAAAGGTGCGATTTCAATCCGTGAACTCGTTAAGAACTCACTACGGATGCGCCCCGACCGTATTGTAATCGGCGAAATCCGAAGCGGCGAAGCCTTGGACATGCTCCAAGCGATGAACACCGGCCACGACGGCTCGCTTGCAACCGGGCACTCGAACTCGCCGCGCGACATGCTCGCCAGGCTCGAAACGATGGTGCTTATGGCCGGACTCGAATTCCCGATCAGAGCGATCCGCTCCCAAGTCGCCAGCGCCATCGATCTCATCGTCCAGCAATCGCGGCTCAAGGACGGCTCGCGCAAAATCACGCACATCACCGAGGTCGTCGGCATGGAGGGCGAAACAATCACCCTGCAAGACATCTTCGTCTACCAGCAGGACAGCATCACCAAGGACGGCAAAGTCGTCGGCCGCTTCACTCCGACCGGTATCCGCCCAATGTGCGCAAGCAAACTCGAAAACCACGGCATCGAACTGCCAAGCGAATGGTTCGGGGAACGGTGGTAACGAAAGAGTGCGATTAGTGCCCGAGGAGCCCCAAAAAACGAATCAACGGTAACGATATAAGAGCTATCGTGCCCGAGCGGTCCAAAAAATAGAGTCAACGGTAACGATAAAAGAGCTATCGTGCCCGAGCAGCCCAAAAAATAGAGTAAACGGTAACGATAAAAGAGTTATCATGCCCGAGGAGCCCCAAAAAACGAGTCAACGGTAACGATAAAAGAGTTATCATGCCCGAGGAGCCCCAAAAAACGAGTCAACGGTAACGATAAAAGAGCTATCGTGCCCGAGCGGCCCAAAAATTTGAGTCAACGGTAACGATAAAAGAGCTATCGTGCCCGAGCGGCCCAAAAATTTGAGTCAACGGTAACGATAAAAGAGTTATCGTGCCCGAGCGGCCCCAAAAAACGAGTCAACGGTAACGATAAAAGAGTTATCATGCCCGAGCGGCCCAAAAATTTGAGTCAACGGTAACGATAAAAGAGTTATCGTGCCCGAGCGGCCCAAAAATTTGAGTCAACAGTAACGATAAAAGAGTTATCGTGCCCGAGCGGCCCAAAAATTTGAGTCAACGGTAACGATAAAAGAGTTATCGTGCCCGAGCGGCCCCAAAAAACGAGTCAACAATAACATAGACGGTAACCAAAGCAAGCCATTGTAGCCCGCGAGCTATAAAAAAATACAATAGTGGTAACTAAAGGAAAGATAGAAGCACGCAAGCACCAAATAATCGAAAAAAAGCGCAGTTCAACCTGCAGCCAAGCGAAACGCGGAAAATCCCATATCCGACCGTCTACCTTTGTAAAATACGAAAATGACCCAGTCCAAATGCTCCTAAGAGAAAGGTGGTAAACAATCATGCTCTGGCTTCTTTTCATAGCACTATCAGTTCTGTTCGGCTCACTCGGCATGCTGCTTTTGCAACCAAAGCGGAGCCTCGTCGACCGACTCGAAAAATTTTTCCCAAAAGATGCACCGCCTGAGTCGCGTGACCAGCAACAGGAGCAGCACCAACAACGCCGACGCATCCTAAACGTAACCGAACTAAAATCAATCCTAACGAAACTCTCGAAAAATTTTACCACCAAGAAAAACACAACCAAGTGGGAAACGAAACTCGAAGCCGCCAACCTCCCGCTCAAAACCGAAGAATTTCAGGCGCTCCGAATCGTGACCGGCCTAGCTGCAGTGGGCATCACCGCGCTCCTCAAGCTACCGATTCCGGTCATCATCGTCGCCGCCATCATCGGCCCAACCTTGCCGACCATCTACCTGAAACGAAAAATCAAAACGCGCCTGGCCCGCTGCACAACCCAGCTCCCCCAAGCGCTTGGCACCATGGCAACATCGATGAAATCCGGCTACAGCTTCCTTCAGGCCATGCAAGTCATCGCCCAGGAAGTGCCCGACCCGATCGGCACCGAATTCAAAAAAACACTGCGCGAAATCAACCTCGGCGTCCCGCTCGAGGAAGCCTTCGCCAACCTAATCAACCGCCTGCCGACCGACGACATCAAAATCGTCGCCAACGCCATCATCATCCAGCGCTCAACCGGCGGCAACCTAACGCAAATCCTGGACACCATTCAAGAAACCATCACCGACCGTGTCCGCATCAAGGAAGAACTCCGAGCCCTGACCGCCCAAGGCAAAATGTCCGCCTGGATCATCTCGCTCTTGCCCGTCATCATCGGCGTCGTCCTGAACCTGATGAACCCAGAATACTTCAACCCGATGATATCCCACCCACTCGGCTGGACCCTTCTCGGCGCTGGACTAATTAGCGGCATCATCGGCTGGTTCGTCATCCAGAAAATCGTCAACATCGAGGTGTAAAAACATGTCCATGCCCGTACTATTAAGCCTATTACTATTCATCCTGTGCACACTCGTATTCTCGCAAATCTTTGGAAAAATAGGGCAGGATAAGCGCACCATCCAAAAACGCCTCCAACTCATCGGCCGCGACCGCAACCACCTCGCGACCCTCGACGCGGATGCACCATCCGAGGATGGCGAAGGAGACGGAAAACCCGCCATGCCGTTACGAGAGCGGTTGTTGGTACCAATGGTCGCAAAACTGCGGCATTTGGTGGACAAAAACCTTGGTAGACAAAAGCAAGAGCAGATGGAACGAAAACTCCACGATGCTGGGTCGCCCTTTGGGCTCAAAGCCGCTGACTTCCTGCTCGTGCAGCTCGCCCTTGCTGCGATCACCTTTACCGTGTTTCTGCTCGCCTTCGCGATTGGTAGTGAGGAGCATCTCAAGGGCACGATGTTCGCCATCGTTGCCGGAATGTTTGCCCTCGTGTATCCGAACATGTACTTAAACGGTAAAAAGAAAAAGCGGATTAAGATGATTGAAAAAGAAATGCCTGACTTCTTTGATATGGTCAATGTTTCCATCGAAGCAGGTATGGGCTTAGATGGCGCCTTGAAGCGAGTCTGCACGCAAATGCACGGTCCGCTTTCGTCCGAATTCAAGACAGCCATCGAAGATATGAAACTGGGGAAATCACGAAAAAACGCCTTCGAAGAACTCCGTGATCGCATTCCCTCCGAGTTCTTCAAAAGCGTCATCAATTCCATTATTCAAGCTGACCAAATGGGAATCGGCATGACAAAAGTGTTGCGCGCCCAAACCGAACGGATGCGTGAACAAAAAAAACAAGCCGTCAAAGAACAAGCCATGAAAGCACCAGTCAAAATGCTCATCCCAATGGTCCTATTCATCTTCCCAACCCTCTTCATCATCCTACTGGGCCCCGTCATCATAAACCTAGTAACCAAATGGCTTTAGTGCAGTGGGGGACAGTCCCCCGCCGCTTTAAAGCACCGGGGGACTGTCCCCCATCACATCAACGCATTAAAGCAATGAGAGACTGCCCACTCGCCTATGGCTTGATAAGCGAATCCCGGTCACTCGCTGAGGGAGGCTGCTCTAGCCAGCCATTTTTGATCATCAGGTTTGCTCCGTCCTCAGCAAATTTCATAAGTTCTAAATTTAATCGAAGGTAATGAGCACCTAGATCTCTCCTTGCATTTACACTCAATGCATAACCATAGTAGCCTATGGATAATTGTGTAGATAATTGAATTTGGTACAGCAAATATTTATCTGAAAAAGGCGGAGTTGTGGAGTTCGTAATCATTGATTGCCAAGAAACTGGTGTATTTAAGTTCTCTTCATTAAAAACCGCTTCAAATATTCTTATATGTTTATTAGAAATGTCTAAGCCCCTCTTAATATGTTGACGAACCTCTTCTGATTGAGCCACTTGGGAAAATCCCACCTTTAAAGCAGCATGTAAATGCATTTTAACCATGTTAAAATAAATATCTCCTATTTCCATGACATTCATCGGGCGCCGTTTTCCAAACCATCCAGTTAAAAAACTTTGGTGTGTAACAAAATCGATAGAATCAGGTGGTGTAATAATTGGAGGTCGTGTGAAAAGGCCTTTTTTAAGCATAAGATCAATGACTTGATCGTACAGCAGCATCGTTTCGGTCATGCAAGTTATGTAAAACTTCCGCAAGTCAGATCGAATGGACGTACTAACTGACATAGAGTATCCAGTCAACCCTTGTACAGTCATGACATACAGATAAAATAGGTAGAATGGGTCTTGAAAAAGTCGAGGTGCCATAGCTTGCAAGTCTTCTTTTTCAGTAAACCCATGTGGAATAGGGTATTTTTCTTTTACAAAGAATTCTTTAATTTCTTGAACATGCTTTGTTGATAAGTCTAAGGCAGTTTGGTACAACGACTTGATATCAGTATCTTCGATATGCTCAAGTACATAACGAAAAAAACAAATGGACATTGTATCAAATAGGTATTGAGTCCAAATGCTGGTTATTTCTGGAGCAGTTAATCGAATTGAATTTTTCGTCTCCAAGGTTCATCCTCCAATTTATAAGGATTTAATTAGTGTCCTTATTCTTTTCTTTGAGAATAAATAATATGTAAAATACTTCAAAATCCCACAGGTTTATGACGTCTAAAAAGATCATTAAAAAGAAATAATATGTAGAAATTAATATATTGATCATTAGTTAAATTACATTCCGTAGTTAGGAGGACAATGTCAGTATGGATCAATTTGAAGGGAAATCAGATTCGAAACAACCATATTGGGAAGATTTTTTCGATCAAATCAAAAATATCACGATGATCGACCATGTTCCTCCAGAAAAATATCCCATGGCTGCATCGACCTCGGTCCACTTACCTTTTCAAATGATGAACACTGCAAGTATTCCACATACGAAAGCCACATTTATGGCTTTTGTAGATGTCATGATTCCCTCAACATTAGGGGCATTAGATTTACGAATAGACGATTATATTATTTGGGCATTAGATCATTACGTATCGATCCAAGGAGAATGGGCGGTGAAAACGGCCCACATATCTTCTCAAACTGCGAGAGTCCTTGATATATCTGCTTATCATCTGATCGTTTCTGGAAAAATGAAAGGACCTCTTGATTTTTCAACTTATCCGGATGGGGGACCATTTGCAGCTCTTTTCCCTGACGACCGGCTAGAGGCGATCCGATTATTAGAAAATCTTCAAGTTGACTTAGAAGTCCTTCCCGGCCCGTATCGTAACAATGCAGGATTAATACAGAATGTTGTTACTGCCCTTCATCAAATGGTTATGTTTGGTTATTATTCTGAATGGTTTTCGCTTGGATCAACTCGATTAGCTTACCCGGAGGATCATCGTTATGAAAGACAACCATTAGTATGGAAGAGCCTAGATTATCCAGGTCCATCATTAGGTTATAAGGCCCTTCGAGGATTTTTATTTGAAAAATTTTCAGAAGAGGAGAAATAAGAAATGGATACAGATGCAGACGTAATCATAATTGGTTCCGGTGGAGGTGGGGCGGTTATGGCGAAAGAGTTAGGAGAATTAGGAGTCAAAGTGATTCTCCTTGAAGCCGGTCCTTGGTATGGAAATAAAAAATGGGACAAGCCTAATCAAGACCGTGGATCTGTCAGTAGTTCCAGTGAGGGAGATTTGGATATTAATCTATTACGGCAACAATATACCAAACATGAACATACGATGAACTCCCCTGAATTTGGTCGTTTCAGGTGGGGACCTGCCGATCGAAGACGTCCAGCCTGGTACCGGAATGTCCCTAAGAACGGACTTATTTGGCAGACAACTGGCGTTGGCGGGACAACACAGGTTTACTGGGGAAATTCACCGAGAGCTTTTTCAACGGCAATAAACGAGGTCTGGCCCATCTCTTACCGGGAGTTGATTCCCTATTACGAGAAGGTGGAAGCTACATTACCCGTTCATCCTGCCCCGACCACTGCAAAAGAGGAATTGTTTTATTTCGGTGCAAACAAAGCCGGTTGGTCTATGCTGAATACGTTAAACCCAACTTCTCCCGGATACCGTCCTCAGCCCAATGCAATTCTAGCCCCAAATGACCGGTTAATGGATGTAGAGACTAATTTAGAAGAAGTATCAAAAATGGAGGGGTGTACGCTATGTGGACATTGTGTTAATGGTTGCCCACATGGCCCATCGGTTGATAAAGTGGCTAAACGCTCGACCAACATAAGCTATATTCCGCTTGCTTTAAAAACCAAAAATGTAGAAGTTCGACCTAATACATATACAACTAGGATATTGACGGAAGATCATGCCAAGGAAGGGCTCCGAGCAACTGGAGTTCAGTATAGAAATACATGGACAGGAGAGTCCGGCGAACTGTACGCAAAAGTGGTTGTAATGGCAGCAGGTTGTATCGAAAGCCCAAGACTTTGGCTGAATTCAGGGCTGCCACAAAATTCGTGGATTGGCCGGGGATTAACGAACCATTATTGGGATTGGATAACAGGTGTATTTGATGAAAAGGATTTAATGGCCATATTGGGACAATCCAATGTGAACCCCTTTGTTGGTCCTACATCAGGTGGACGATTTGATTATCCAGGATTAGGATGTATCCAACCAGCTGGAGTCAGCCCAGGATTATTTTCTGCTTTAACGTTTGGGTTCAGCGAAAATGGATATCATTATGGCCAGAATCCATTACCGAGCGACCCTTGGGATTTGCAAGGTCGAGTGGTCGGAAATGGATTAAAAGAATGGATGTACAATTACAAAAATACGTTAACCTTAATGATCTTCACTGACGATCAGCCCAATAAAAAGAACGGAGTAACCATTGATCCTTTAGTAAAAGATGAACACGGACCTATTCCGGTCGTACGTTATACACCTAGTAATAAAGATAAACAAAAGCGAAACGAGTTAGTTAAAATTGCTGCCGATATTTTGCACAAGGCTGGCGCAAAGAAGATTATTCGCACAGATTGGCCATCTCACTTATTTGGTCATATTGAATCTACGATGCGAATGGGTTTTGTTGTGGATCATAATTGTGAAGCGTATCAAGTTAAACGACTTTTTATTGCTGATAATAGCGTTCATTTTAATGGAATTGGAGGCCCCAATCCTACGTTGACCACGCAGGCGTTAGCGACACGAACAGCCGAGAAATTAGCAAATAAATATTTTAGTTGAAGCATTTCAAGTTCCATCCTTTAACGCAGCAAAGCACCGGGGGACAGTCCCCCGGTGCTTTGCTGCGTTAAAGTTGGGTAAACTTCCAATAAATACATAATTATCCAATTGTGAAACATACTAAGTGTAAATGACTCGGTTTTTTGTTTAGGAGATTTGTGATGCGGAAAAAGGTAAAGAAGCCAATTAAACTTCAAGAATTAATTGATCAAGCTAGAGCTGCTAGGAAGGAATCAGCACAATCTATTGGGCAGGGTGGGAACCTACAGGAGCATGCGGGGTCAGAGCCGCTAGAGCCGCTAGAGCAGCAACAACAACCTTTGCAGTCGCAGCAGTATGGCCAGCAGCCCAATGCAGCCACGCAGCAGCCCAATACAGCATCACAGCAACCAAAGGCTTCCACCAACAACCAGGAACATGAACTTAATCAAAATATCGACCAAAATATCGCAATTTTAAAATCAAACTATGAAAATTGCGCAGATATAGTCTTTCGTTTTTTCCATATAAAAGGAAAAGACAAAGCAGCGCTAATGTATTTAGAGGGCCTTTCAAACATTGCAGAACTAAACGAACAAGTTCTTTCCAGACTGATCGATAACCCTAGCCAACAGGGATCACAGCAAGCTGGCTCACGCTCACTGCAAGCCAATCCAACGCTTTCCCATTCACATCTCAAACCTGAACTGGAGCATCATAAGCAGCCCGAACAGTATGGCAATTATTTAGAACAAATCTTATCAATTTCAAATATGAACAAAGTCCAGACCATCAATGAGGTGATTGATCAGGTTTCTTTGGGAAATCCAGTGATCCTAGTCGATCAACAAAAGGTGGGCTTTTCTCTAGGTTTAGCCCAATGGGAAAAAAGAGCGATTGAGGAGCCAACAGCAGAAAACGTTATTCGGGGTCCTCGGGAAGGTTTTATCGAATCAATCGGCGTGAACATGGCCCTACTACGGAGAAAGATAAGAAGTCCAAAGTTTAAAACAAAGCAAATGGAGGTGGGGAGGCTAACGAAAACTAATCTTATTGTTGCGTACATTGAGGGAGTAGCCGACCCAACCCTGATTACTGAAGTAGAAAATCGTATCAAGCGCATTGATATTGATGGCGTTTTGGAAAGCGGATATATCGAGGATTTCATCGAAGATAATCCGTACTCACCATTTCCTCAAGTATTGAACACAGAGCGTACAGATGTGGTCAGCTCCTATTTGCTTGAAGGTCACGTTGCGATTTTAACAGATGGCACACCCTTTGCGTTGGTTGTGCCGACAACCTTTTATTCACTCATGCAGGCAGCGGAAGATTACTACCAGCGCCCGATGTTAAGCACCATTATTCGCTGGCTCCGCTTTTTATTTATTGTCATCTCGCTCTTGTTGCCATCTCTCTACGTTGCGGTATTAACCTATCATCATGAAATGATTCCGACTTCGCTCTTAATCAGCATGGCAGCCTCCAGGGAACCGATTCCGTTTCCGGCAGTTATCGAAGCGCTGTCGATGGAAATCATGTTTGAAATCCTTCGCGAAGCGGGGATTAGACTCCCGAAACAGATAGGCGCTGCGGTCAGCATCGTCGGGGCACTTGTTATTGGCCAAGCAGCAGTTGAAGCGGGAATCGTATCAGCACCAATGGTCATGGTCGTCGCCTTAACAGGAATAGCATCATTTGCGATTCCAAGGTATAACGCTGGATTAGCTTTAAGAATGCTGCGATTTCCAATGTTGTTGCTGGCTGGTTTTTTGGGACTATTAGGAATCATGCTCGGCGTGATTGTCATTGTGATTCACTTATGTACGTTGCGTTCGTTTGGCGTACCATATTTATCACCAATTGCCCCGATGAAAAAGGACGAAATGAAAGATGTGTTCCTGCGCCTTCCAAAATGGGCCCAAGATGTTCGCCCCCATTTAACAGGGTCTTACAATAAATATCGGCAAGCCCCAAATCAAAAACCAGAGCCGGCAAAAGGAGGGGACTAAATGATTGAAAAAGGAAGAATTTCTTCATTTCAAATGGCAATCATGATGAATCAGACCATTTTAGCGACCGCACTGCTAATCATTCCTTCGATAACGGCTGCGAAAGCTCAAAGCGATATGTGGTTATCCCCGATTTGGGGAGCATCGCTCGGCGTTTTAGCGGTTTTTCTTGCTTATCAATTGCATAAGCACTATCCCGAACAAACCGTGATCGAGTATAGCGGACAAATTGTCGGGAAGATATTGGGCAAGGTGATTGGGTTCGCGTATTTATTTCTATATTTGCATGTCAATGGAATTATTTTTAGAGAATATGGAGAGTTTATCGTCGGCAGCTTTTTGCATCGCACGCCAATTTCAGTCGTCATGGGGAGCATGGCGCTGGTCTGCGCGTTTTCTGTCCGCGGTGGCTTAGAGACGATTGCCAGAACTGCTCAGCACTTTGTCCCGATTGTCATCGCGCTTTGGGTCACCATCGTGATTTTCCTCATTTTTGATTTAAAAATAGAAAATATGTTTCCCATGTTTGAAAATGGGCTCATGCCTTCCATTAAGGGGGCGACAACTCCGGGAGCATGGTTTAGCGAGTATTTCTTAATCGCATTTATGCTTCCTTATATAAATGATCGTGAAAAAGGATTAAAATGGGCGAATTACTCCGTGCTAAGCGTCTTAATTATTCTTTTTTTAACCAACTTAGTTGCCCTATTAATTTTTGGTGAGATTACCGCAGATTTGCTCTATCCAGTCATGAATGTGGCAAAATATATTAGCATCGCTGAATTTTTCCAGCATTTAGAATCGATTGTGATGTCGATTTGGATTTTAGGAACGTTTATTAAAATATCGGTATTTTATTATGTTTTGGCGTTAGGTACTGCGCAATTACTCAATCTGTCTGAATACAAATCGCTTGTCTTTCCACTCGGCTTTCTGTTGACTTGCCTGGCCATCTGGTCTGCGCCAAATTTAACCGAATTAAAGGAATTCCTAGGGGCAGGGTTAGTTTTATATTTGGTGACGATGCAAATCGTATTACCAGCGATTTTGTTAGGGATAACCCTTGTCCGTGAAAAAATAAAACAGGGTCGCGCCGGGGCATCATAATGATTTTTCCAATAATAAAAAAAATAAACAGTCTCGTGATGGTGATTTGGATAGGGGCGGTCTCGTTATTATTAACAGGATGCTGGGATCGTCAAGAAATCAATGATGTGGCAATTGTGTTGAGCACGGGGATTGATTATGTCAAAGATGATGAACTGGAGATTTCGGCGGAATTTGTCATTCCGGAAATCATGTCTGCTACGAGAAAACAAGGAACCAGCGGAGCAGGGGTGCGCACAACCTTTATTGAATCGGCAACAGGGAAAACACTGGCGGAGGCACGGTCAAAATTGCAAGAAAAAATCGCGCGATCCTTATTTTGGGGCCATGCTGATGCAACTGTTTTTGGTGAAGAAATGGCAAAAAAAGGAATCAAGGAGCACCTGGATTATTTTGCGCGGACACCTGATGCTCGCTTAAGAAACACCGTTTTTGTTTGCGAGGGAAAAGCGAAAGATATCATCTCGGCTACTCCTCATCTCGAAGACAGCGCATCGGATACACTAAATGAACTGTCTAATTTTCAAATTAGCATGGACGTGACCATGAGTGAACTCATGCAAATGACTGGAAGTGAAACAGGTGGTGCGCTCTTGCCCTTTGTGAAACAAGTTAGTTCGTCACAAAAGGGAAAGATGAAGTCGAAAACGCAAATATTACTCAGTGGTGTCGCCGTATTTAACGGAAATAAAATGATTGGGAAATTAGATGAATCAGTTACGCGAGGCTTGTTGTGGGTAAGAGATGAAATAAAAAATGCAACGATTACAGTAGAGGTAGATGAAGGGGAGGATGGTGAAGGTGAGGGGAAAATAACGGCCTTGATGATTCAGTCCCAAACAAAGCTCATTCCGCGGATTGAGCATGGAAAATGGATAATAACGATTCAATGCTCTACGGAGGATGACCTTGTGCAAAATGCCAGCAAGTTAGATATCCGCAAGGGCGAAACGATTCATTTGCTTGAGGGAAAATTTGAAGAAAAGATTGAAGAAAGAATGAAACAAGCAGTAGAAATTGTCCAAAAAGATATGAAGGTAGACGTTCTGAAATTTAATCGGGCATTTCAGCGAAAATATCGAAAGGAATGGAAAAAGAGGAAAGGAGTATGGACAGACATGTATCCCAATATTGAAGTACAATACGACGTTACCGCAAAAATTTTACGACCAGGCCTTTCTTCAGAACCGCCGGCCGTTCCAAACAACGAGGTGAAACAATAATGAAAGTTGGCATAATGATTCTGTTTAGCTTC
Source organism: Bacillus sp. DNRA2 (assembly GCF_012843265.1). Taxonomy (GTDB): domain Bacteria; phylum Bacillota; class Bacilli; order Bacillales; family Cytobacillaceae; genus Bacillus_BU. The sequence goes on from NZ_JABAIT010000006.1 coordinate 126,772, forward strand.
ATTCTTATGATGATGTTTTTCTATGAATGGCCCAGACTACAACAAAAACAGGGCAAGGAGAAAAAAATCTTTCTCCTCCTGCTCATCATCAATTGGACAATCGCAACCGTATTGCTCTTTTACCCAAACACGCCCGGCCCAACCCAACTCATCCAACACCTATTCAAACCCCTAACCCCTCTCCTTTAACACGTTAAAGTGATGGGGGACAGTCCCCCATCGCTTCAGCGCATTAAAGCGGCGGGGGACTGTCCCCCGCTGCTTCACCGTGTTAAACGGTTTGAGTGTATTTGGCGAAGTAGTGTGAGAAGAGAAAGTCGATTTGTTGCTGGATCGGGAGCGGGCTCCAAATCTGGCTCACATTTTTCTTGCAGCTCACAAGCGTTGGGAAGAAGGTAGCGGCCATCATCTGCAAAATCATAAGCATCAGGAGTTCATCATCCTCTTCGCCGGTAATCTCGGTAATTGTGGCTTTAATTTTGTTTAGGCCTAACGTCCTCATATAATTTTTATACTCAAGCTGCTCATCAAACAGCACCGTACTCCTCCCGAAAATTTCCCGGAGAAGCTCAGGATATTTCATGAAGGACTGAGCATATTCGAGCAGAAAAAACCGCAATCGATCCAATGCGGAAAGCGACAAATCATCGAGAATAACAAAAGCCTCGCGGAAAGTAATGACTAACCCCTTTAAGGCCTCATTCATTAACTTCTCCTTTGAGCCGAAATAGTAATTGATTAAAGCGAGATTCACATTAGCTAGCGCCGCTATTTTGCGTAAGGTGACCTTCTCCAACCCCTCTTCCTTGATTAGTTCCAGAGTGGCATTTAAGATGGCATCCTTCGTTTTTATGTCTTTATCGGAACCTAGACTCATCTATAAACTCTCCTATCAAAATTCATCATGAATTGAACATTAAAATTAAACAACAGTTTAATTTTAGCATAATCTTAAAAAGCATGTGTAGCCACTACGATCTGTCCACCTTTTCAAATGCGTTTTTTTCTTGACAGGAAGCAAAAAAGAAAGTAAATTTAATCTCTAGTTAAACGTTGTTTTAAACGCTGTTTAATTTTAAAAAATAAATCTTAAGACTCATCAAAAATCTTACAGCTTTATCAAATCACAAAAAAATTTACCTAAAAGAAAGTTGTGTGAAGTTAGATGACAAACACACTAACAGAGAAAAACGTGTCTGGATCACAAGAGTTCTCGGTCAAATCAATTCTTGCGCCGCTGCTTGCGGTCATTATTGGGATGATTATGGTTATTTTAGATAGCACAGTCGTTAATGTGGCCATACCGAAATTAGTGGATTATTTTGATACCGATCTGAAAACTGTTCAATGGACGGTAACTGGTTACACATTAGCGCTATCTGCCGTTATTCCACTCGCGGGATGGATGACAGATAAATTTGGCGCCAAGAAAATCTTTCTGATTACGATTGCTTTATTTACAATGGGATCTGTGCTTTGTGCGATTGCCCAATCACCGAGCCAATTAATCGCTTTCCGGGTTATTCAGGGCTTGGGTGGCGGAATGGTTGCGCCAATCGGGATGGCGATGGTCTTTAAACTTGCTCCGCCTCATAAACGGGGATCCATCATGGGAATGCTTGGGGTGCCGATGCTGCTTGCGCCGGCGCTCGGTCCGGTTTTATCAGGTTGGCTTGTTGACTATGTTAGCTGGCACTGGATTTTCATGATTAATCTGCCAATCGGCATCATCGCCTTGATTGTCGGAATGAAATACCTTCCAAAAGGGGAACCACATGAAGCACCACATCTTGATAAAATTGGAATGCTGATTGCGCCGATTGCCTTTGCGATGCTGACATACGGTGTCAGTGAGGGCGGAACGAGTTGGACTTCGACGAATACCATCGTCGGTTTAAGCGTTGGGGGAGGGGCATTGCTCATCTTCATCGTCGTCGAGCTCATGCAAAAACAGCCGTTATTAGAGTTGCGCGTATTTCGCTCGTCCGATTTTACCCGAGGAATTATTCTGGCCTGGATGGCCCAAATTGCGTTATTTGGCTCGATGATTTTAACGCCGTTGTACTTGCAGCAGCTAAGAGGCTATACCGCTCTTGAAACAGGCTTGATTTTGCTGCCACAGGCTTTAGCATCAGGAATTTTCATGCCGATTGGCGGCCGGTTATTTGATAAGGTGGGCGCTCGACCATTAGCATTTACCGGGTTAGGCATCATTTCAACCGGCTTATTTTTACTATCGCGCATTACCGTGGACACCAGTCTTGGCATGATTCTGTTTTCTTTATTTTTAATGGGAAGCGGAATGGGGCTAACGATGATGCCGGTTAACACGCATGTATTGAACTCGGCACCGCGCCGCTTAGTTAGCAGGGTCACGCCGCTAACGACTGCCGCGCAACAGGTCGTCGTTTCTTTTGCCGTTGCTGGTCTTACAGGATACTTAACCTCGCAAATCGATACACATATGAAGGACGTGGCGAAGGGCGTCAATCCAGCCGAAGCTGCCACAGCCGGATTTGGCGATACGTATTTCCTAGCAGCGAGCTTGGCGATAGTTGGCTTTCTGTTCAGTCTCCTGCTTCGCAAGCCGAAACAGGTCCCTGAGGCGGAAGAAGCAACTGCCGAGCATGACCAGCCAGATCCAGCGTTAATGAGTGGACATTAAATCAATTAGGGTGTTCGAAGGTTTTTACTTGAGACCTTTTGAACACCCTTTTTTTATAAAAATAAAAATAGTTAGCTCATACCGCTGTAACGCAGCAAAGCAGTGGGGGACAGTCCCCCGCTGCTTTACCACGTTGCTGCGCTGGGGGACTGTCCCCCAGCACTTTAAAGCACTACATCACTCTGCGACTACAAATGCTGAGAAGCCGGCGTTTTTGGCCCGCATGACAAGCGCATCCGCATTGGCCTTATCCTTGAACGCGCCAATTTGCACTTTATAGAGTCCGTCCCGCAGCAATACGACCGCATCGAACCCCTTCGACCGAGCGTCCCCAGCAAGCTTATCGGCATTCTCCTTCACCTTGAACGCCCCAATTTGCACCTTGTACAAAACTGATGGATTCGGCGATGGTGCTGGTGCCGGTGCCGGTTTCTTCTGCAAATTAAACGCCCGCGCCAAGCCATTGGCATGTCCCCGCGCCAACGCATCTATGAAACTAGCAGACCGCAATTTCGTCGCATCATTGATATTATCAATAAACCCATTTTCTGTTAAAACGGCATCCATATTTGACTCGCGCAACACGTGGAAGTCTGCACTCTTCTTACCGCGATCAACGAAATTCACAACCTTCAACACCTCATCGTGAATCGCGTTCCGATACGTCGTCGTCGGCGCCCCCACACCAGGGTATATATAGCTCTCAAAGCCAGTCCCACCGCCGCTGTTAATATGAATGGATAGATAATAATCTGCGCCCCAACTGTTCGCCGCATTCGTCCGCTGCGACAAACTCACCGTCTGGTCACCCGTCCGGCTCATCAACACCGACACTCCAACATATTCATTCTCCAAAATATGTCTGACACCTGAAGCAATCTGCAGCGTCAAGTTCTTCTCTTGTAAGCCATTTCCAACAGCGCCCGAATCTGACCCACCATGCCCAGGATCAATAAATATCTTAACCATCTTGATTATCACCTCCACTATCAATATATGAGAAAAATAAAAATGTGCTTGGACATCAAGGTAAAATGCTCACACACTTTCTAACCCTGCCCGGCCTAGCTAGTAACTTCACAAGCTAATTAATTTTAATAACCGAATATTCTTGATAAAATAACCATCAGATTTATTTTTATAAAAAATAAAAACGACAGACACCTTATCCATACGAGAATGAATAAAAGGAGAGACAGAAATCATGTCTATCGAGCATACAATGTTAAAAGAAAACCTTGAGCTATTTGGAAAATTAAACAAAGACGGAAAAAGCATAGAACAAGCCCAAAATTTCATGAAAGCCTTAAAAGATTTAATGGCACTTTGCGGCGACGACCCAAACCGTGATGGGCTCCAAGAAACACCGCTCCGAGTCTTAAAAGCATTCCTCGAGTACACAGAGGGTTACAAAGAAGACCCGAAAGAGCATCTCAAAAAGACCTTCGACGTCAATCATCAGGAAATCGTCATGGTCAAGGACATCGAATTTTACTCCATGTGCGAGCACCACTTTGCACCATTTTTCGGAGTGGCCCATGTTGGCTACATTCCTGGCAGCAAAATCACAGGTCTATCAAAGCTAGGCCGACTTGTTGAAGGCTATGCGAAAAGATTTCAGGTTCAGGAGCGCCTAACCAATCAAATCGCGGACGCCATCGAGGAAATCCTAGAACCACAAGGAGTTATGGTTGTCATTGAGGCGAAGCATATGTGCATGTGCGGCCGTGGTATCAAAAAAACGGCAGCCTCGACATCCACCACGGCAGTAAGGGGTTTATACGCAAACGATGCCAGCGCTCGTCTGGAATTTCTAACCCTTCTAGAAAGACAATCTCGATTTTAAAAGGGGGGTAATAGGTTGAAACATGCAATTATCACCGCTGGTTCCAAAGGACTCGGGAAAAAGGTCACCGAGGCATTCCTCAAGAGTGGCTGCTCTGTTACGGTAAACTATCGCAGTGACCACACCAGAGTAACGGAACTTAAAGAAGAATGGTCCCATTACCAGGACCGTCTCCAATTTGTTCAAGGCGACATTACGAAGAAAGCCGATATCGAGAACATTGTTAGCGAAGCGATGAATCGTTTCGGCCGCATCGACTACCTGGTCAATAATGCTGGCCCTTATGTATACGAACAGAAAAAGCTCGTTGATTACGAAGACGAGGAATGGGACATGATTATTAGCGGCAACTTAAGTGCTGTCTATCACTTTGCCAAACTAGTCATTCCGATCATGCGTGCGCAGAAGTTTGGCCGGATCATTACCTATGGCTTTCAGGATGCTGAGCACACACCGGGTTGGCTCTATCGCTCGGCCTATGGTGCTGCCAAAGTTGGCCTTGTTTCACTCACGCGATCGATTGCCATTGAAGAAGCAGCTCACGGCATTACCGCAAACATGGTCTGCCCAGGTGACATCCAAGGTGACATGAAGGAGAGCGACATTGTCACTGCCCGAACTTCATCGGAGCCTGACCCGGCCAATACGCCAATCGGTCGCTCCGGCACTGGTGAAGACATCGCCCGCCTGATTAAATTCCTGTGCGAAGACGACTCGGACCTCATCACCGGCAGCGTCATCTCTGCCTCCGGAGCCATCAACGTCGTCAACCGCCGCCGCCACGCTTCAGCGCAGCAAAGCAGCGGGGGACAGTCCCCCGACGGTTTAAAGCGTTAAAGCAGCCTAGAGGCAAATGTAGATTAAAGAAGAGAAGCCCACCAAATTTTTGGTGGGCTTTCAATGTCATGGTAGTATAATAATCATATTGCGCATAAGAAACCGCCAATGGAGGGAAATCAATTGAACTGGATTACAAAGAACAAAAAAACAATCATACTAACACTCATCATCCTCTTCATCATCGCCGCCTTACTCGATCTCAAATACAAAGGAATCCTCTACCAACTCCTTAACTAAACATAAACTTTTTAACACGCTAAAGCGGTGGGGGACAGTCCCCCACCGCTTTAGCGCAGTACCGCATCGGGGGACAGTCCCCCGATGCGGTAAAGTGTTAAAGAGAAAATTATTAGATAATCAAAATGTATAGGATTCTCCATCATCTGGTACGAAGACATTAGTTGAGAGTCCTTTTTCATTAATAAAGCTTTTAAGCTCTTCTCGGGATAACCCCCAATGATTGACAGCCTCCATATGAACTGAAATAATTTTGGCCTCAGGCGCAGCCTGATAAACTTGATAAATATCATCTTTCCCCATTACTAAAGAGCCACCCACGAGGAACTGATTATCTCCACCATTAACCACAATAATATCTGGTTTATGTGTTTTTATAGCTGCATCGACAGCATCATACCATACCGTGTCACCAGCTACATAAAGCGTTTTTTCATTGGAGTGTTTGAAAACAACCCCACTTACCTGACCGGTACGTTTTAATATTTCTCCTCTTCCGTGCTTGCCCTTTGTTTTACTTAACTGGATACCGTCGTCAAAGACTGTATCATCATGTAAAACTTCAACATTTACAAAACCGACATTTCTTACTTCATCTGCATCCGCTTCATTTTGCACAAACACTTTGATCCCCTTAGGCAATACCGCTTTTGCAGTATCATCCCAGTGATCTAAATGTAAATGAGTAACGATGACAGCATCTAGGTTCCTTATGATCTCACCAATGGAAATAGGTAAACTGACTAAAGGATTTTTCTGGCATACCCGTAATGAAGGGAGGAATGGCGGGTAACTACCCTTTTCTGCTAAAAATGGATCTATTAAAAACCTTTTGCCTGCATATTGAACTACTAATGTAGCATTACGGATTAGTTGTATATTCATATTTTTTAACTCCTTTTCTTAGGATTACGTATAGTTTATACTATGACCCAATAACCCTTACATAGATGAAATCAAGTCTTTATGCGGTTTAGCTTGAAAAATGAAAGGAGTTGAAACCATGTTAGATAGTACAGATATGCGGATTTTAGATGAACTATCCAAGAACGGTCGCATCAAGATGAAAGAACTGGGTGAGAAGGTCCACTTGACTGGGCAGGCAGCATCAGCGCGAGTCGCCAAGTTAGAAGATAGCGGCATTATTGAGGGATATACTATTAAAATCAACCAAGTGAAACTGGGGTTTCTTGTTCACGCCATCATCAATATTTACACGAAAAGCGCTCACCATCAACCATATCTCGCATTCTTAAAGACCCAAGAACAATATGTAATCAATAACTACAAAATCAGTGGAGATAGTTGTTACCTGCTTGAATGTAAATTTCCATCCAATGAGAGATTGGATGAATTTCTGAGCGGCCTTGGAAACTATGTAAATTACAAACTATCAATAGTGATTAACAAATAGTGCAGGAATAAAAAAAGAGCGGATATAAAATGGGGCTTCACCCCTTCACCGCAGTGGGGGACAGTCCCCCACTGCTTTAACGCACCACCGCTACAGATTTCAATTTTGAAGCCCGTTAGCTTTTCCAATAGGTCTTATTTCCGTTACTTATTAACAATCCATTCTTAGGAACTTGAGTAATAATCAGAAGAAATAACAGTATATCTACTGATGATGCTAAAGAATTTAGTATTACCAAGGATTTTAAAGTAGAATTTAATAATCCACAAACCCCCAAGATAATCGTCAAAACAACTGAAATGATTACAAATGGTGCTACTGCAACCAGTATAAATCTTGATTTTTGAATCTTTTCTTCAGTGGCGACGAAACCACCTAACCAATGAATCCCAATAATAGTATTTTTTGATTTGATAAAATTTGGAATGAATATCAAATGAAGAAATTCGTGAAAAATGACAAGTAGTATTGTAAATAATATTATTTCTAAATTTATTGTAAATGAAACCGAATTAGGATATATACCAAAGTCCTTCAGCGAAACATTAGAAAAAATGTTCAATATCCCTATAGAGAAAATTCCATTGATAATCATTAAAGGAATAGATAATAAAAAAGTACTTATTAAATTTCTAGGTTCTTTCAATGGAACCCATTCATTTTTAATCAATTCAGAATGTAAACTCTGATTATACTTTGGCAATTTGTTACTTATTTTCACGAAATACCTCCATTTAAATATTTAATAGTTTAGTAAGACCCCAGTCTTAATATATACGTTTATATTTTGTGTAAGGTTTCCTCTACTGGAAAAATAATACTTTTAATTCATCGAAGCACATTGCTCCAGAGCACGCCGCTTCACCGTATCACCGCATCGGGGGACTGTCCCCCGATGCTTTACTGCGTGAAATCAATCGGAGTGGAAAGTTTAGTTTATAGCAGTGCCAACCAAAACCAACACACAAAAAAGGCATTCCAGCAGCTAAATTTCCCGCCAGAACGCCTAGTTATCATAATCAAAATTCCAAAAAAACTTTTTCTCCTTCATCACTTCACCGCATGGGGGGACAGTCCCCCAATGCTTTATTGTATTAAAGCCCCCAACTAATCCAGCCTCTTTTGCACTATTAACTAATTCATCCCGTTTTTTTAAATACCATTTTACGAATATATGGAACAACCCAGTAGTCTAAACCAAATTTCCCTGCATTAAACCCAGAGAATAGTATGATGAATCCTAAGAATATATCTGTTGGATTGTGGGATACAGTTCCAGCTAAGAAAAATGAGAAGTTCATGACTATTCCGAAAAACATGGCTACTGTGGTAAAGCATCCGACAATTAACCCCATTCCTATTAAGAATTCTCCTAAAGGAACAATCGTGTTAAAGAAATCAACATTTTGGAGAGCAATATTTTCTAAGAAATGAACATACCAACTATAGACCAAATCGCCATCAGGTCCTTTTACTGGGTTGGCGATTGCATTTTTCAAATATCCTGTTGCATCAAAGCCATCCCCAGTTAACTTTCCCCAGCCAGCCACTAACCAGGAGTAACCAAGATAAAGGCGAAGTAATGTTAGAATTCCAGCCGCAATTTTATTTTCTCGTAAAAAGCCAACTACCAATTAAAACATCTCCCTTTGAAATTATTAAATGTCCTAAAACAATAGGGTGTTATCAGTCAGCTATCTATAGCGACACACTGTAGTATATAAAAAATGCAAAAATATGGTGATGGGCTTTTGTGTTAAATTCCAATTTTTGGGTGTTGACGCTTTGCGACATCACCGCAATGGGGGACAGTCCCCCAGCGCTTTACTGCGTGATAGTAATCGGGGTGGAAAGTTCAGTTTCAACAGTGCCGACCAAAACCAAAACCAAAACCAAAACCAACAAAAAAGGCATCCCAGAAGCTAAATCTCCCGCCAGAACGCCTTGTTATCATAATCAAAAATCCCAAAAAACTATTTCTCATTTTTATCCTTATCGTCGCCCCGATCCTCATCTTCAACAATAATTTCCTGTTTCTCATGAAAAGCCACCTGAGATTGTCCAGTAATTTCATCAAAAGGGGTATAAAAGGGTGTGACACTCTTCTTCTTCCAAAAAACCTTATAAAAACCAATCATCACTAAAATAACAATCACAATAGGTAAACAAATTGCCATTAAACTCATTGGATTTATCGAAATTCTCCTTCATTTCTTCACCGCATTGGGGGACAGTCCCCCAATGCCTTAGTGCATTAAATCATAACCAAATAATGTTTAAAGTCTAGTATTTAATATTTCACTAAAAATACAAATCAAATTACTAATCTAGTATGTATGATAAAAATGAAAATGTAATTAATGATACTAAGTTACTCTCAAAAATAATTGCGTAAGTTTTTTACCAAAAAGTACACAATTTACTTAAGTGAGGAATACAGCATGAATAAACGCTTTTTGGCAAATTTTAAAAAATTCAAGCGTGTTTTAACAGTTTTTGTCTGGAAGATTACTCGAAAAATCTTGATTTTGATTGGAATAATTGCTCTGGTTACTTATTTTGCAGGGAAAGTAAATTGGGTACCCATGGAGAATTGGTTCATTGAAAAGATTGCTCGTCATGAACCTGTTAGTCAGCAAAGTAATCTACCCTTGCAACAGGGAAGAGTAAGCATCGAAGATACAATAGAATATAAAAAAGAAAGATATCTAGTTTTTAAAACCAACATAAGAAACACTGTTCAATTGTTGGGTTCAAAAATTGGCTTTGACAGCGGTGCCCATAATACTCAGTTAACAAGTATTGAAGGAGAAATCTCAAAGAAGAGCAAATACAAGGATTTACCTGTAAACGAATTAGAAGTTGATGAAAAACAGGTAACAGACCCAAAAATTGTTTTATCAGATTGGGATATTCTAAAAAAGAATATAAGTGACGGTTTTAAAGCGCTTGGAGAAACGATTGCTGTGAGAATTATGACAGAGGATGGTAAACCAATGATAGTAAAGGTAATAGATAACGAGCCTGTCGTCATTCCTTATGACTCTACGGACAATGTATTAAGGTGGGGAAAGGAAATATATGCTGCCTCATCAAAATACGGAATTGATCCAGCGATAATTGCAGCTATTATCGAACAAGAATCTGGTGGTAATCCAGATGCCAATAGCTCGGCTGGTGCCATCGGTTTGATGCAGTTAATGCCAAAAACTGCAGAGGGATTAGGCATAAATCCTTACGACCCTGCCCAAAACATAGATGGTGGAACAAAATATATAGCCTTGCAGCTTAATCGTTTTGGGAGTTTAGAATTGGCATTGGCTGCCTATAATGCTGGTCCTGGAAATGTGCTCAATATGAGGTATTTGTATATTTCAGAAACACAAAATTATATTCGTAACGTACCGGCATTAGTTCATAAATATCAAAATAAATTGCAGCAGGACTTTGTAGACTAATTTCTACAATAAATTAAAAATTTTATTCAATTAAAATGGTCTTTAAAAGTTTTTTTAGCTTTAAAAATGACTAATATGAATAAATATTAAAAGGAAAATTACAATTGTTAACAAAAAATACAAAGCATACAGAGTGATTAGTGTGTTTTATATTGTAAAATAATTTCATTCCATCAAAGTTCTACCATTTGAGCCCACTAATATTAGTGGGCTTGTTTTTTTCGTAAAGTACAATACTTAAACGGAGTGGAACATGAATATAAACTTAAATTGTTATAAAGTTATTACCCCAAACTCAACAAATCCTCAAGCTCCTGATCGCCAAGCTCCGTAATCCAGCTCTCACTCTGAATAATCTGCTCATTCAACGACTGCTTCTTCTCGAGCATCGCATCAATCTTCTCCTCAAGTGTCCCCGTCGAAATCAATTTATGCACATGCACAAACCGGTCCTGCCCAATCCGGTACGCCCGGTCCGTCGCCTGATTCTCCACCGCCGGATTCCACCAACGGTCGTAATGAATCACATGATTCGCTGCCGTCAAATTCAAGCCCGTCCCGCCAGCCTTCAAACTCAGCAAGAACACCGGAAACTCCCGCTCCTGGAACCGCTCAATCATCACATCCCGCTGCTGCTTCGGCACCGATCCATTCAAAAACGGCACCTCCACACCAAAGCGCGACCGCACCACCTTGCGAATCATCTCACCCATCTCAATATACTGGGTAAAAATCAAACAGCTCTCGCCGCCAGCAAGTACCGCATCAACCAACTCAACCAACTTCTCCAGCTTCGAAGACCGCTCCAATAAATGTGCTGGCCGCGGCTCTTTCAAATACAACGCCGGATGATTACACAGCTGCTTCAACCGCCCCAACATCTGCAAAATCAAGCCCTTCCGCTCAAAACCGCTTAAAGACTCAATCTCACTAAACGTATCCTTCACCAGCTGCTCATACAACGACGCCTGCTCCGCCGTTAACGGGCAATACTCCTTCTGCTCCAACTTATCCGGCAAATCGAGCGCCACATCCTCATCCTTCTTCGTCCGCCGCAACAAGAATGGCCGAATCAGCCCCTGCAGCCGCTCAACCGCATCCTTATCGCCATCCTTCTCAATTGGCGCCACAAACTGCTTCTGGAAGCGCGGCAAACTGCCCAAATACCCATGATTGATAAAATCAAAAATCGACCACAGCTCGCTCAACCGATTCTCCATCGGTGTACCTGTCAACGCAATATGATGGCCACCGCGCAACTTCCGCACCGCCCGAGACTGCTTCGTCCCAGCGTTCTTAATATTCTGCGCCTCATCAATCGCAATCGTACTCCACGAAACGCTCTCAAACTCCGCAAAATCCAAATGCGTTAACCCATACGACGTCAAAACCAAATCACACCCGGCAACCTGCGCCCGAAACTCATCGCCCTTCAAACGCGAAGAACCATAATGCAAGTACACCCGCATCTCCGGCGCAAATCGCTCAATCTCCTTTTGCCAGTTCCCGAGCACCGATGTCGGACACACAATCAACGCCGGTCCGCTCGCGACCAACCCTTCTGATTTTACCAAAAGCAAATATGACAGAAGCTGCACCGTTTTCCCCAAGCCCATATCATCGGCCAAACAAGCCCCGAAACCGACCCGCCGCAAAAACCACAGCCAGCTCATTCCGAGCTCCTGATACGGTCGCAACTCCCCGACAAAACCGCTCGGCACCGGTACCAGCGGAATCTCCTTCGTATCATTCAACTGCTGCACCAACTGCCGCCACTGCCGATTCAACTCAATCTGAATCTTCGCGAACGCCTTCGGATTCTCAAGCTCATCACCATGCGCATCATCCGTATCCGAAAGCAGCTCCTGCTCCAGCAAATCGCGCACATGAAGTCCTTCTTTATCAGCCTTCTTCATCAAATCCTGAATCTGCCGGATAAACTGCGGATCAAGCTTAATCCAACGCCCGCGCACAAACACCAAGCGCCGCTTCTCATCAACCATCTGTTGAAACTCCGCCTCCGACAACTCCACACCATTCATCGAAAACCGCCAATCATAATCAAGCAAAGCCGACAGCCCCACAAACGACTGGCCCCGACTCGACGCACCCTTCACCCGCGCCTTCACCTTCAAATTCGCGGTCTTCATCGCCTGCCACCAAGCAGGGAGGAGGATCTCCACACCAAGTGCCACCAACGTCTCACTCGCCTCAGTCAAAAACTCCCAAGCCTCAAACTCCGTCAGCACCGTCGTCAACCGGCCCTTCTTACCCTCAAGCCACGGAAATAGCCCGATCAAGCGTCGCTCATCAACTTCAACTCTGTCCACAAACGGCAACCACTCACGCGGCACCGCACCACCCTCAATATCACATACCGAAAACAACGCCAAAGCATCCTCGCCCGTCTTCCCGCGCAAAAACACACTCAAACTCCAAGACTCATGCGCCTCAGCCGGCTCCTCAAGCTGCAGCCCCACCGTAAACGGCGTTGGATCCTCGCGCAGACCAATCCATTGGCGCCAACTCTCCTCATCGAAATAATGCGCAAGCGCCCGCGCCGAAATCCCCAACTCCCGCAAATGCGCCAATCTCTCACCAAACATCTGCTTCATCTCAGCATCCTGCTCTAAATACGCATCCAGCGCTTGATTATACCAATCCTTGATAAAATCAAGCAGGGGCCGCTCGACTTCCAGCCTTCCGTCTTTCACAAAATCCGTATCCGCCCCCGAAGCCCCAGCGCCACTAACTTTCACACCAGGAACTCCAGAAAGCGCCACGCCCTCTGGAACACCGCCCGCAGCTTTCGATTCCACAAAACCCCCGGCAACGCCCAGGCCATCCGCGCCATCCACACCGACCTCATCATCCTCAACCACAAAAACCGCGCCGTCACGCACTACCAGCTTCTGCTCCCAAAACCCCGGACCAAACTCGCTCAACACACGTTCCGGCACCGCCCAGCGAAACTCCTCACTCGACTCCCACGCCGCAAAATCCGGCAGCCAATCATGCTCAACGACCGCATCATACAACGCCGAACCCGCCGCCAAGCCAACCTGCGACAAATCATCCCAGTCCCACTCAATAAACCGATTGAACGGCTCAGAACTAAACAGCGTCACCAGCTCCCAGCCATTGACCAGAACACCCTCAGCGCCTCCAATCGCAGAAACCTCCAACATCGTCCCATACACACTCTCCCGATGATGGAAAAACAACAAATGCTTCCACGCAGCAACCGGAACCACCTCGCCATCCTCATCAACAGCCTTCACAAAAAAACGCCGGCGATCGTCAGCGCCATCAAAAGGGAAAAGCTGAACCTTCATATACCTCGACCTAAGCAAAAACCAACACCCCCTACCAAATCACCGCACCACCGCACCGGGGGACAGTCCCCCGTCACTTCACCGCATCACCGCGCTGAGAGACAGTCCTCCAAGCCCAATCTTGCGCCACTCGACCTAAGCGTTAATCAACTTTCCTCGCACACATTCCTCCTGAAACGCCCGCAAACGCCGCGTCTGCACCTGCAACAACCCAAAAAATCGCTCCCACTCATCCAACCGGTCCAACTTCTTATAAAACGTCCGCACCTTCTTCAACAACCGCACCGCCGCCCGATAACCAACCCGATTCTTCAAATCAATCTGACTCTGAATCGCCTGGTGATAAAGAGGGAGGAGAGCATCAGGCTCACGCTTGGCTATCTCCTTCAACCGCTCACTATCCAAATACGAAAGCTCCAGCCCAATCATCGCCTGCAGCTCAGCCCACTTTCGATAAGCACCTTCCTTATATAAAAACGAATCATACACCCGATAACTATAAGGCAAACAAACCACCATCGTCCGCTCCAGCAAATCGCCCCGGCCCGCCGCCTCACAATACGGATAAATCAAATCCAACGCCATCCCCGTGAAATCCGTCCCCGCCTCATAATCAGCCAACATCTGCAAATACTCATACAAACGGCCCACGAACAACTCCACATACGGCGCAACCCGCTTCCAATCCTTCTCCGCATTCAACGCCTCCAACCAAAACAACAAATACGGCATCACCCGCACCGACAACTCGCCCAGCGCCTCAAGCGCCTGCTCATCATTCCGCGCCAACACCTGCTGATGCACCAACGCAATATTCAACGCCAAATCATCCTCAGCCTGCTCAAACGCCTGATACAACCACTGCCGCTCCTCATTGCGCCAATCCGCCTTCTTCAACAACCCGCTCCACAGCAATCGGTACAAGTGAATCCCCTCATACTCAACCACCTTATTCACAAACAACAAATCGCGCGCAACATCCTTCATCCTCACAATAAAATCATCAAACGCAAACGGCATCGACGACACCGCAAGCCGCGCCATCGCCTTCTCCGCGTCCTCCATCAACGTATGAAACAAATGACGATAATACCGATCCACCATATAAGCCGTATGCCCGTACTCCCGGCTCAACTCACCCAAAAGCAAAAACGACTGCACCCCGGCCACCAACTCATACAAATACCGCCACTCCTGCTCAACCGGCGAATCCGCCCGCACCCGGCGCCAATAAACCGCAAACAAATCACTCACCACATACGGATTCGGCTTACCCTGCCCATACATAATCGACTCAAAATTCCGCGTAAAACTCGCCATCCACGCATCAAAATCCGCCTCAGGCCGTTTATTCGACCTCAACAAATCTCGCGCCGTCTTCAACCCCGAAAGCACCACCGCACTTTTCTCCACATTCGGCTGCCGAAACTCCTCAACCCACTGCGCCACACTTCCAGCAGCAAGCTCCAAGCTTTTGAAAAATACTGCTAAGCTGTGCCGACAAAACGACTCAGAAGGGCACGAACACGAACTCCCCGCTAAATCATCCAAATTCAGTCGCACCGAGACCGGCGTCACATCCTGCACCGTAGCAGTCGCCTGATCTCCATCAAACCGTAGCTGGTGGACCAAGCCTTGCCGAAAAATCATCAATCCCTTTTGCACAAGCTTCACATGCTCTGCGACCTCCGGTCGCAACAGCCCCTTCAAATCCCGCGCCGCCTGATCCAACATCTCCGCTGTATACTCATTAATGGTCGCCACAACAACCAACCCCTTCAGAAACAGGGGGACGGTTCTCCTGTTTCCCTAAAATCTTCCACACGGACAACCAACCCCTCTAAAAAATCCATAATATCTAATTATACCAAATTCTCCCCACAAAACCGAGGCACCCGCCAAGCTTTCAATCGATCACAGAAAAAAATAGCGGGGGAGAAGTTGCCATTGACTACCTAATTTTCAGAGTACGACCAAAAATAGGTCTCCAATGAGGCCTATTGAGTACATAATTTTCTATGACCGCAAATATTAAGGCGTCAATCGTAAACATCATTAATTATTCAACCCCAAGCTAACACTCAGAAGCTCTCTAAATTACCTTTTTTCGGTTTAGGCTCAACCACGCACACAATAAATCGCAAACAAAACCCAACAAAAAAACCGCCAGGACTAACCTCCCAGCGGCCTCAAACACTATATCAATCCTAATCACTTATTATAAACATACAACTCTTCATCTTCATTTCGCTTATATCGAAACACTAGCGCAAACACAAAAATTGCCGCCGTCAACACCCACGTGAACAAAAACGCCATCCCGAGCCCCTCATTCGCACTATGCGTCGGGTTTGATAATTCTCCACTCACCGAGGACAAAACCGGATAGGCCATACCAATATATGCTATAACAAATAACGCAACCTTACTGCGAGACTTCCGCTCAACCTTCGTATACACCAACAAAGTACTAAAGAAGAGCAAGAGCAACGATAATACCGCAACCACTAATATAATCTGCAAACCAGTCTCTCCCTTCCTTTACATGCTGCTTTACTATTTCGAGAAAACGAAAAGAAAATCCTCCTAAAAATTTAGAATTTTATAAATTTAATAAAAATCGCCAAAAACCCGCAAAAACCCCAGAAAAATGCCGAAAAATCACCATCTCTATTAAAATAAAAACCTTCGAACCCTTGAAATATCATTATTACTAAAAAATAAATCTGTAAAATCTCGTCGAAAAAAATTGGGGGAAGAGGGGACAAGCCGCGACCCAAAAACAAGGCTCCGTCATAATTCAAAGTTGGTTTTCCTGTAGGTATGAGGATTCATAAACGGAGAAATTCCGTTTAATCGAAAAAGAGGAAGCCTAAATTGCCAAAATAAGCGGAGAAATTCCGACTAACTGCTCTAAATAGGACAAAATTCAAAGATTTCAATCAAATAGACGGAAAACCTCCGCTTATTTTCAAGGAAATATGGGTATTTCCCGATTTAAGCGGAATTTTTCCGTCTAAATCATCATTCGATTCAGCTATCTCAGAGCCAAACACAAAAAAATACCCGCCCCCACAAAGGAGACAGGTATCTCTAGCAAACTACTATTCTCTTTCTCTAGCCTGCTGCGTATCGCGAATATTCTTTTGCACGGTGATCGCCGCAAACAAACTAAGCACAAACGCCATCCCGTAAAAGCCCTTTTCACTCAACACAATACTTCCGGCGTTGTACAACCCAATCGCCATCAACGAAATCGACACAACCAGCGCAAACCAGCTAATCCCATAATAAATCGCTGTCACCGGAATGCCCTCTTCCTTATCCCGAACCGCCTTTTGCAACGATACCGACGCATAAAGCCCGAACACCAAAACCGCAAAATAGTAACCTTTTTCGTTTAACTGCATCGTCGCATTAAACAAACCGATGAGATACGCGGCAACCCCAACCATCAACGCCGCCCATGACGCCCCTTTAAACGCCGCCGTCGGTTCGCCTTGCTTTCGCTCAACCTTCCGTCTCGGCTCGGTTTGCTTGTCTTTATCAAAGAAACCCCCATTATCATTGGCCATCGAAAACTTCGCCCCTATCTTTTTTTTATAAAAATAAAGATAGACCACAGCTGAAACCCAGTGATGCTCTACCTATAACTTATTATATAAAATTTTCCAACAAATAATAGCTATTTTCAACATAATTCCAATCGTGGTTTTTGAAAATGGCATCGTTGTGAAAGAGGGATATACCTCAAAAAATAGGAGTATCAAAACTTAGCTCTGTGTATATACTATGTATATACTTGTGTGGTTGGGGGTGATATAATGGGCTCAAAGAAGGATTTTGAATCCCAAAAAAACAACGGTAAAGGGGTTGACTATGTGTCTACAGTCATTGCTCAAAAATGGGGGAACAGTCTCGGAATCCGAATCCCTAAAGAGGCAGCTGAGAGAATAGGTATCGACCAAGGTTCTGAAATGGAATTAAATGTGATTGGAAAAGAAGGTATCATCACATTAAAACCAAAACGAGCACGGAAGAAATACACACTGGATGAACTAATAGCCCAGATAACTCCAGATAATCGTCACCAGGAAATTGATTTAGGGACAGAAGGACGTGAGCTAATTTAATGGCAAACGTACCAGAGCGAGGCGATTTAATTGTCCTAAACTTCAATCCGCAAGCAGGACATGAGCAGGCAGGGAGAAGGACTGCAATCGTTTTATCACCTAAAAAATTTAATCAAGCAACAGGATTTGTAGCCGTCTGCCCAATAACCAATCAAAAGAAGGGGTATCCCTTTGAAGTGAACTTACCAGAAGGAGGAATCCCCCTTGGTGACGGTGGTTTCCCAATAACGGGCGTAGTGTTAGCTGACCAAGTAAAATCGTTAGATTGGACAGCTCGTAACTTAAAAGTTTTAAAAAAATATGATTCATCAGATTCATTTATTGATGAAATCATTGATGAGTGTTTAGCGAAAATAGCAACATACCTAACGTAACCTTTCTTAGATAAGAATAGGTTATTTTTTTATGAATATTTCCGATAAATCTCCATAAAGTGCCTAGATCCCGCACAGATTCCTTGACCTGGCATTCTTACGGACTCCATAGACCTTATTTACGGAAAAACCCTCATTTTAACAGACCTATCGGACACAGGGGACCTTATTGATCTAAAAAACTATAAATCAACCCTACTTTCTAGCAAATAAGGAATCCTATGTCCGCACTGCAAAACAAATCAGTCTTCCCAGCAAAATAACGCACCTAATGTCCGCATCCAAACCCTCTAATCCTCCGTCATCATTATTCCGAAATAAAAATATGTATTAATAGTGAACTCACTACCATGTATGAAAAGTATGATTTATCATACATGTATGAGATAGATGTATCTTAACAAATAATATAGCAAACTAACTTTAGGGAGATGTATCGATATGATGAATCACGGCAAAATTTTAGGCACAACAAGCATGGGCGAAAGAGGGCAAGTTGTCATTCCGGCTGAGGCGCGCGAAGAATTAGATATTAAGCCAGGTGAAAAATTCGTCGTATTTGGCAATCCGAAACGAGGCACAATTATCCTCGTCAAATCAGAAATCATGAACAAATTTGCCAATCTATTTTTCAACAAATCGAAGCACTTCGAAAAAATGGCCAAAGCAATCATGGATAAAACAGAAGCAGACGAAGACCTAGACGTTGACATCGAGGACGACAAATCAAAATAATCACCCCAGAATAGACTTACGCATGCTTGTCCAATTAAGCAGGCGTTGAAAGGAAGGCCAAGGATGCGTGAAGTAAAACACCTCATTTTCAATAAACGATTTCGGACAGTATTCTTCATGTTCATCGGATTTTTCGCCCAATTCTGGTGGCTTGGAAAAACAAAACGATTCCTAACGAAAGACAAGCTCAACCAAAAATATCAAGCAATCTACACCGCTCAAGCCACCAAATTTACGGAGACCGCAGTGGAACTAGGTGGCCTAATTATCAAACTCGGCCAATTTGCCAGCACCAGAGTCGATATTTTACCAAAAGCATTCACCGATATCTTAGCCGAACTGCAAGATTCTGTTTCTCCGGTAAAATCAGAACTAATCGTCGAAACCATTGAAACCGAACTATCCAAACCAATCAACACACTTTTCACAGACTTTAACCGCACGCCGGTCGCAGCCGCTTCACTAGGACAAGTCCACCGGGCCACCCTACACAACAACGAAGAGGTTGCCGTAAAGGTGATGCGTCCAGGAATCAAAGAACTTGTAACCGTCGACCTAGCAACCATCCGCGTCTTAATCGCGTTTGCGAAGCGCTTTACGAAAGTGTCCAAATTCGTCGATCTTGACGATATTTACACAGAGTTCCACGAGGTCATCACCGAAGAACTTGATTACCAAAATGAACTCAAAAACATGGAGCAATTTCGCAACGAATTCGCAGAATTTCCCGGCGTTGCCATCCCGCAAGTTCACAAGGAATACGCAACGAGTAAAGTCCTCGTGATGGAATATATTGATGGCGTCAAAATCAACGAGGTCGATAAACTCGAAGGGACCAAAATCAACAAAAAGAAGCTTGCTTCAATCTTGTATATATCATATCTAAAGCAATTGTTAGAGGATGGCTTTTTCCATGCCGACCCTCATCCCGGCAATTTATTGGTGAAAAGCGATGGCACGCTAGTCTATATTGATTTTGGCATGGTCGGCAGAATCTCAACCGAAATGAAAGAGAACATGGTCAAGCTTGCTCTAGCCATCTACATGAAGGACGCCGGCGGAATCGCCAATGCCTTTGATGACCTTGGATTCCTACGGAAACAAGCAGACAAAACCGCTTTAACCAAAAATATCAAACTGATTCTATCAGGCTTTTCAGGCGACAGCTTTTCCGTCAAAACCTTTCAAAACGAAGAAATGCTCGAGGAATTACGCCAATTTCTATACCAGCAGCCATTCCAAATTCCGTCCCAGACAACGTTCCTCGGCAAGGCCATCATCTCGGTCTTTAGCCTTTGCCGCTTCCTGGACGACGACTTTGACTTGGTCACCATGACAAAACCATACGTCGAAGACATGGTCAAACTCGACACCAACAACCCGGCCAAAGACGCCGTGCTCGACCAAGTGAAAAACACCGTAGCAGCGATCATTCCTTCTTTTCGAAAAATCGTGCAGTTGGTCGACCAATTCGAGTCAGGCGAAATGCGAATCGCCCCGTCGCTACTTTTCGAAAAAAACCTATCCGAAAATCAACAGAACCAGACTCGCCGGATTGTGCTCGCTCTGTTCGGAACGGGGCTGTTAATTGCAGGAGCAACACTCGTGGGCACATACCAAGAGGCAGGACTTATTATGATGATATCCGGAGGCCTGTTCACTCTCATGCAAGCTCTCCGCACCGGCCGCGGCGGAGGCCGACCACGGAGAAGACATCCATTCATGCATCCAAAGCGGTAGAGCGGGGGAGGACAGCCACGAGAGAGGGAGTTCTCCCTCTCGTTATTTTTTTCAAATCAAGGGTACTAAGAAGCCTTTTAGTTACCTATTTTTGGACCTAAAGCAAAACCAGGGCACTAACCAACATATTAGTGCCTTATTTCAATTGTGTCTCGGAAATCGAGGGTACTTATAGGAGCTTTAAGTGCCCTATTTTTATAGTTAGAACAAAAACCAGGGCACTTAACGACCTGATAAGTGCCCTATTTTCGGAGCTAGAACAAAAACCAGGGTACTTATCAACCTGATAAGTACCCTATTTCTATCGCACCTCGGTAATCGAGGTCACTTAGAAGACGGCCATTTCGCATTCATTAATGTTGATCTTTAGGGGCAGATCCATAAATCGTTACCCCTGAAGTGTACAATCACCAGCTAGGGGTAACGAAACAATCCCAAACGTTACCTCTGAACTGCGAAATTACAAGCCAGGGGTAACGAATCGAGCCCAATCGTTACCTCTAAAGCACAAACCCACCCGCTAGAGGTAACGAATCGAACCTAAACGTCACATCTGAATTGCAAAACCCACCAGAAGAACACCCTCCGCAGCCTCAAAATGACCTATTTTCGGAAAAACCATTCCACGCACCCAGCCAAACCCAAAACCAAATCAATCTTCAACCGCTCACTCATCCACCACCGCCACAAACCATTCCTTCCCATCAAACACATTCGGTGCCGGCACCATCTCTTTCACACCATTTCGGAAAAAATAATTCCAATTTTCAGGGAACATCAGCGCCCGGCAATAACCCCACCCCGCTTGTATTCCGCATAATAAGGAACCCAACCGAAACAGAAACCTTATATTAATGCTGTGATGTAGGAAGGATATATGTTTTTGCATATACACTGTAATTGAACTTTATTAAAGCATAAATGCAAATTACAATTGGATATCAACTTCAAAAATTTGCATTTATGCTTAAAAAATATATAATTAAAGCACAAATGCAAAGGAGGATGATAATATGAGTTATCGTGAACAATTAGAAAGCTTAATTGCAGATAACAATGGAATCGTGATTACCCATGAAGTTGAGCATCATGGTATCCCACGCCATTATTTAACACTTCTTTTGAGAGAGGGAAAATTGGAACGTGTGTCTAACGGGATTTATGTAACTCCCGATACATTTGAAGATGAAATGTATATTCTGCAGATGAAAAAGACAAAGGTTGTATTTTCTCATGAAACGGCATTATTTCTACATGATTTAACGGATAGAGATCCACTTGAATGGTCAGTCACCGTCCCTTCTGGGTACAATGCCACGAAATTAAGAGATGCTGGTATGAGTGTATATACTGTTAAAAAAACACTGCATTCAATGGGGACAACTGAAGTTAAAACTCTGTTTGGGAGAAAGGTTACAGCCTATAATAGGGAACGGACCATTTGCGATATTGTTCGAAATCGTAATAACATGGACGTTGCCATTTTAAACGATGCATTGAAAAGATATGTTGGAAGTAAGGATAAAAATGTGTCCTTATTAATGGAATATGCTAAAGAACTACGAGTCCAAAAAATTTTAAGAAATTATCTGGAGATTTTATTATGAAAAGTTCGAATGGTTCCTGAAACTACAAACAGGATGGCAGGTTCTATAAATCGTTACCCCTACAGTACAAAAATACAGCCCAGGGGTAACGAATCGAGCTCTAAGCCAAAGCCTTTGAACTCCCCAACCAACTTAAGTTACCTATTTTTGGAGTTAAGTAAAACTGAGGGCGCTAAATAGGGTTCTAAGTTACCTGTTTTGGGAGTTAGGTAAAATCGAGGGTACTAATGGGTGCTATAAGTGACCTATTATGTGAATAAAAACAAAAATAAGGGTACTTATCAACCTGATAAGTACCCTATTTCTATCGCACCTCGGTAATCGAGGTCACTTACAAGACGGCCATTTCTCATTTCATTAATGATGATCTTTATGCTGGTTGTACTCTGTATATGAAGGCATCTTCAATATAACTATTTCCGATTCTATTTCTTGAAAATCTAATACCATTAATATCATTTGGTCCAGTATGAATTGCTTGGCTTAAGATCATTATTAATGGATGATTGGGACTAATAACAGTAATGTTTTCCAATGAAAAACCAACGGAAACACCAGAATTCTTCATGTCTTTTAAGACTTTACTGATATGGGAATATGCTTTTTTAGGACTTGAGAAGTCAGCAATTTTAGATGCAATAATCAATCTCCAACTATCTGACTCAGAGTTATAGAGCCATAAGGCAGAATGGACATTAATATGTGCCTTATCTAATTCTTTTATAAGGATTTCTCCGTCTTTAAAATCCCTTTCTACCAATGTTGTTTTATCCACTCTAATACCCCCTCGTTTGGATCAGATACTGCTTCATAGATATCCTGTGCTTCAGTTTGAGTGTGTTTCTTATAGCGATCTTGCTCGGACCAATCCTTTACAACGGCCCAGTTTACATCTAGATCATCAGGACGGTTAATCCCAATAACACTTATTAATTTTGATAAATCATGCGTATAAATTTTATCGGTAATTTTTTTGTCGGGAAAATCAAATTCTTTAGTCTTTTTGGCAATACAGGCTTTTAGTGCACATTCAAGTACATATCCGGATAAATAATATGCCCCATCATAACACTCATTATCTAATAAAACCTTTGCATCTCTTAATCTTATTAGCGCTAGTTCCTGAAAGTCTCCTCTGTTCATTATGACCCTCCCAAAGCTACCAAAATTTATGTATGATTATAATAAGTCTACCATAGCGTATTGGAGAAACAAGGGGGAGGCTGCCGCTGTTTACAAGGAGGGGTATCGTGGAAAAGTTTATAGCAAAGAAATTCACAACGATGCATGGAGATGATTTTGTCGTCCGTTCAGCCTTACCAGGGGATGCTAAAGAAGTGTTAACCATGAACAAGGCAATCTTTGCGGAAGCGCCGTATTTGCTAACGACTGAAGCTGAATTTACGATAACCGTCGAACAAGAACAGCTTTTTCTAAAGCGAACCAATGATGATAATGGAAAAATCGCCCTCATTGCTGTCCTCGAAAAAGAAATCATCGGTTTCTTGCATTTTGAAAATGGGCACAGACAACGAATTAAGCACCAAGGCACAGTGAGTATGAGTGTAAAAAAAGCATACCGAAATATGGGCGTCGGCAAAGCCTTATTAACTTCGCTGTTGGAATGGGCGGAAAACAATCCGCTTATTGAGAAAGTCTGTCTCGAGGTGTTTGCTGATAATCTAGGTGCCATAAGCCTATACAAAAGCATGGGCTTTACTGAAGAAGGTATCAAAAAGAGGGCAATTAAGAAATCTAATCACGAATATCACGATTTGATTTTGATGGCACGTTTTGTGGAATAAATTTGATTTTTTTCATACAAAAAACGCATGGAACCTACCGCGGCGCGAGGCAGGTCCATGCGTTTTTTTTCGGACATTGAGTTCGCTATTTTCCTTAAAAGGGCTATTTTGAAAATTTAACGGACACTGAGTTCCTTAATCACAAAAAAATCATACCAATCATCAATCTTTAAGCTAAATAGGAGCTCAAATGTCCGATAAAACTGAAAAATCATCATTCCGAGTCAAATAAGGGCAAATATGTCCGTTCACTCGCTCTCCCATTACTGCAACTGATCCAGATGAACTAGAAATGGGAGGCAGTTCAATAAAACGTTACCCCTGAACTGCAAAATTCCAGGCCAGGGGTAACGAAACAAACCCAAACGTTACCCCTGAACTGCGAAATTACAAGCCAGGGGTAACGAATCGAGCCCAATCGTTACCTCTAAAGCACAAACCAACACGCCAGGGGTAACGAATCGAACCTAATCGTCACATCTGAATTGCAAAACCCCACCAGCAGTACACCCTCCGCAGCCCCAAAATGACCTATTTTTAGAAAAAACCATTCCACGCACCCAGCCAATCCAAAACAAACACAATCTGCATCCGCTCACTCATCCACCACCGCCACAAACCATTCCTTCCCATCAAACACATTCGGCGCCGGCACCATCTCTTTCACACCATTTCGGAAAAAATAATTCCGATTCTCAGGGAACACAAGCGTCTCGCCACTAGGCAGCTTAACCTCCAGCACCGGATCCGCTGACCTGGCCCCGCGAATCGTTAAAACACCCTTAGCAAAATGCTCTTTCGCAGCTACATACCTTAGCCCACGACCCTTGCCACCGCTGCCATCATCAGCTCCAAAACTAAACCCCAGCTGCCCAGCAATCACCCCAGCAAGCTCCGTATTATCCAACAACCCGCTCGGCTTCCCAGGCCCAAATCCATACAAAAATACATCCTCACCCGTATGCCCATGCGTCGTAAACCCGAGCCGGGACCGCTTCGCCATCATCCGCGTCATCCCCCGCTCAAGCTCCTTCACATCATCCCGTGCCCGCTCCAACGACCGCCACTCATCCCTAGTCAAATCCTTCAGCCCGTAGCGCACCGCCACATCCCGCAAATTCCCACGATCCTCATCCAACGTCGCCAGCGCACCCTCAAGCGTCAGCCCAGCCCGCTTCAACGGACCCACAAACAAATCAGGCTCCGATTTCATATACGTTTTATCAGTCGCACCACTTCCAATCGACAGCCCGCTATTGCCATGATCAGTCACTGCCAACACCAGCGTATTTCCATCCTTCCGCGCAAAATCAAGCGCACTCCGCACCGCTTCATCAAAGCCGAGCACCTCGCTCACCATCCCGACCGGATCGTTCTTATGCGCCGCCCAATCCACCTTGCTGCCCTCAACCATCAGAAAGAAGCCACGCTCTTTCCGAGCCAACAACCCAATCGCTGCCTCAGTCATCTCCGCCAAAGTTGGCTGCTCCGGCGTCAACGACTCCCGGTCAAAATGGTTGCTCATGCCATACTCCGCAAAACTCCCCCAGACCTTCACATCCCGAGCCACGGCCGTACCTGCACCATCCGCACCCGACCCAAGACCCGAGCCTGAACCACCTACACCACCGCTACCCGGCCCAGCCCCACCACCCGAACCACCAGCACCACCGCCCGACCCGCCAACTCCATCTCCAACCACCTTCGCCAACTCACTCCGATTCCGCACAACCCGATACCCCAACTCCGCAAGCACCGGCACCAAATCCTCCCGATCACTCCGATTCCGAGCCACAAGCGAACTCATCCCGCCGCCAAGCACCACATCCAGACCCTGAAACACCTGCTGCTCCGCAATATCCCCATACTCACTCCGATGCCGCGCGTGCGAAGAATAACTCGCCGGCGTCGCATTCTGAATCTCCGACGTCGCCACAAGCCCCGTCGCAAGCCCCGCACTTCGAGCCGCCTCCACCAAATTCACCGCCGGCACCAAACTCCGCTCCTCGGCACCAGGCACCATCCCGACCACCTCATGCACCGTCTTATGCCCAGTCGCAAGCGCCGTCCCAGCTGCTGCCGAATCCGTAATCGCTGAATAGAGCGAACGAGTCCGCACCCCGCCAACCAACACCTCATCAAGCGACAGCGGACCACCCTTATACAGTCGCGTCAGCGCCACTGCACTCGAACTCGTCCCATCCATCACCATCATAATCACATTCCGTGGCTTGGCCGCCTCAGCCTCAGCCCCAACCCCAACCCCTTCGAGTAAAAATAAAGACAACATCAGCACAACAACCAGTAATCTCCGTACCATAAAAACTCCCCCTGATAGCTCAAAATAGATACTCTATTTTTTACTATGCGTGGGAAATTTATGTAGCTGACAAAAAACTCAATTTGCTATTTTTGGAGAGGGGAGGTGGACACAATCGGCATCTTCGTAAGAGCCACAAACATCCAGAGCCAGCTCTTAATGGTAGTGACATTTTCCACATACGTCGATAAATCATCATTTTGCGTCGATAAACGCCAAATCTGCGTTGATAAATGCTTAAAACGCGTCGACAAATCGCCCAAATGCGTTGATAAACGCTCAACCACCCCTCTTCGAGGTGTGACAATCTCCACATTGACCGATAAATTTCGCAAAGCGATCGATAAAAAAGCAAAGGCGACCGATAAAAATCGCCAGGATCAGGACTAGAACACTATTGACAGACATTGGAACCTTTATCGCTTGTCCGGCATAAATTAAATCAGAGCTAATTTGATTAGCTGTTTTTAGATTTTGGACAGTAGTTCCGTGCTTTGCAGTGATTCCGCCTAGCGCATCAAAACTATTAATCAACTAGTGATAGTGTTTTCTGTGATGTATATTGTCGATAAATGGTAATAGTCAACGATAGAGGTAAATGTTAGAATATTGTCATACTTTGTAACTGGAAATCGATTTACAGCAATTGGAATCGTTTGTAAAATAGGAATTGTGAGACTAAAGGAGGACTAGCAGAAATGAACCAAAACTATCATGAAAGCCAAACAAACCAAGCACATTTTCAAGAACTCATAAGACGAGCATATGAATTGGGGACGACTGATAAGGAAATCACTGTTGGCAACCTACTCGAGGAAATTATGAGAGACTTAAGAACATTAGTATCCAAGTAAACTATCAATCAATGGATGCCCAATTATCTACATAAATAAAAATAGACCAGCCCCACTATTACATAAATAGCAGTACCAGTCCTTATTTTATTAGTTCGAATTAAAAAATTACAAAAACTGAAATAACCCAAGCCCACCCGCAAACAAACTTAACAAGGGGCATTATGTACGTTTTTGTGCCACTGTGCAATTTTCCCTTGAATAAACTGGATGTATTTCTCATCCTTTTGCAGCTCGAAGATAATCAACGCCCGTTTCATGCAAGCTTTAGCTCGCTTGAAATTCTGCTGCAGCTCGTAATTATAACCAACCTGATAATGGAGCTCGCCAAGCAAATAAAGATTATCACGCTCAATACACCAATCAATCGCCTCATAGCAATGCGCGTTCGATTCCGCGAATCGGCCAAGCCTCGTAAAGGTCCGCGCAATATTGTACAACAAGCGGCTCATAATCGTCTCATCCTGCAAATCAGTGATCAACCCCAAATTCTCCCTTGCCGGCATATACACAGCCAGCGCATCATCAAGTTGCTTTTCCTCAAAATAAATCACGCCTTTAGACAGCGAAATTTCTATTTCTTTTTCATTCCAAATCCGTTCAAATGTTAAGGCAATCGCCTCATCCAACGTCGAGAGCGCACGATCCATTTGTCCATGAATGTTATACTCACAAATGCCTTTATGCCACAAGAGTTCCTGCAAATGATGGCGGTTTTCTTTAAATAGCGGGTTCTTCATTTCTGTCTTGATGATTTCCTCGACCGTCTCGTAGTCATGATTGCGCCGTGCAATCTTCAGCTGGCGACTGACCTCCCTAACATAATCAAGCCGCGGCGTCCTGCCAATATCGAAGAAATAGTTCACATCGACACCAAGTCGCTGCGAAATGAGATAGAGCGTAGGGGCATATGGGTAGACATCGCCCTTTTCGATTTTGCTGATTTGTGCCTGTGTGCAAATCCCACTCGCAAGCTCCCGTTGCGACAAACCATATACCTTTCGCAATTCCTTAATCTTTTTTCCAATCGCTAAAAAATCCACAACAACCACATCCTTTTTCGAATGTGTTTCTTAAAGTCCGTACAATATCCTACTTCCAATTTACCATAGATTGTAAATATTCCTAAAATTATGACTTGATAGGAATAACATAGAAAATGGAAGAAAACTACAAATAAACTCGTCAAAACGGCACAATATGCCAAAATCAGGCAGAATTTGGCTGTGTTTTAATAGTAAAGGAAGTAAATCAGCTATTGGTTTATATTTTTCTAAATTTCGTTTTAGAACGAAATCATTAATCTCCTTTTATCACTTTGTGTTCGCACAAGGTGACTTTTTTGTATACGAAAAAAATGAATGAAATACTTTAGTAGTCAAGAAATAATGGCCTACCAAGGAAAAAGTCGAAAAAACTTTTTACTTTTGTAAAATACAAATTTAGGAAAAAAGTAACCGTCTAAAACTACCTTTATAGGTATTTTGATTGATAAAATCAAGACAAACAAACGTGATTACAGCGGTTGTTCTTTAAAAAGAACAAATGTGACTTCCAAACACAACCAAATATAAGAACATTTTCCTAACATAAGAAATGGAAAAACACTTCCAAATTCTTACTTTTAAATAGTAAAAAAATATAGTTTAATAATTTATGAGTATACAATTCAGAAAATTAAATAGAATCAGATAAAAGTAACACATTGGTTTTAGGTATGTTGGCGTAACAATTTTGGTTTGAATTATGCTTTCGTTTTCCAGTGTAAATTTGTTTTGCGGTGATGCCTCCTGGCCGTTAAAAATGGAGACACTCGGCTGTCCTGTGGGATATAGATTTATAGCCTTAGATACATGTTATCAAGAGGATGGTGTGAGGGTGGGTTAGATGCCCAATTAAATAAATGATGAAAAAATAGCTAATGAAAGACCGTGTATCCGCTTACATGATTTTCCATTAGCTATTTTTTTCAAAAAAAACCGAACGGAGGTTAACGATGACATATCGGAAAAGACTGACAACCTTTATATTACTAGATTCGATGATTGTCATGACGGCGATTTTCTTAAGCTATTTGACGCTAGAAGCGTATTTGCCGTCCTATGAACTACCGGCGCTCCTTACGTCATCGCTTGCCTTGTTACTTAGCCACCATTTCTTTGCGTACGCTTATAAACTCTATAACAAAGCTTGGCAGTATGCTAGTGTCGGTGAACTTGTTGTCATCGTCAAGGTCGTGACGTTCTCCATTCTCACTACCCTCGTTGTGCAGCTCGTTGCTTTCCAGAACGGTTATATTCGAGCACTTTTGCTAACATGGATGCTTCATGTTCTGTTCATCGGCGGTTCACGCTTTTCACGACGGATCATCCAAGATAGACAAAATCGTAGACAGAAGGCTTTCAAACGGACACTTATTGTTGGGGCAGGAGCAGCAGGAACAATGGTCGCGCGCCAGCTCATCCATAATCAAGACATTGACCTGAAGCCAGTAGCCTTTGTCGATGATGATACGACAAAAATCAAACTCGATATCCTTGGCATCCCAGTTATCGGCACAACTAGCCAAATCGCCACGATCGTTAAAAAGTATGCGATTGAAACAATAGTCATTGCGATTCCATCGCTTAGTAATAAGCAAGTTAAGCATATTGTCGATGAGTGTGTTAAAACAACGGCGAAAACGCAGTTCATTCCAAAGCTTGAGGATTTAATGACAGGGAAGGTTTCCGTCAAGCAAATGCGTGAAGTTGAAGTAGAGGATTTGCTCGGGCGGGATCCAATTGAATTGGACATTGCGATGATTTCTGAAAACCTAAATGGCAAAACAGTGCTCGTCACTGGAGCGGGTGGTTCGATTGGTTCAGAAATTTGCCGGCAAGTGTGCCGGTTTAATCCGCTAAAAATCGTTCTTGTTGGCCACGGCGAAAATAGTATTTACCAAATTGACATGGAGCTCCGTAATCGATATCAACAGGAAATCGAAATTGTTCCAGTCATTGGCGATGTTCAAAGTCGTGAACGCATCTTCACGATCATCCAAGAACATCAGCCGAACATCGTATATCATGCCGCAGCCCATAAACATGTTCCGTTAATGGAAGTAAACCCACGCGAAGCGGTCAAAAACAACATCTTCGGTACCAAAAATGTTGCGGAAGCAGCGCAAGCTAACAATGTTGACACGTTCGTGATGATTTCAACCGATAAAGCGGTCAATCCAACTAATGTGATGGGAGCGACAAAACGGTTTGCGGAAATGGTGATTCAACAGCTTGCCGAATCCAAACAAGGCACGACCAAGTTCGTCGCAGTCCGTTTCGGTAATGTCCTTGGCAGCCGTGGTAGCGTCATTCCGTTATTTAAAAAGCAAATCGAAGCAGGCGGACCCGTAACTGTCACCCATCCGGACATGACTCGCTACTTTATGACGATCCCAGAAGCATCGAAGTTGGTTATCCAAGCGGGGGTATTGGCACGTGGCGGTGAAATCTTCGTGCTTGATATGGGTGAACCAGTAAAAATTGTCGACCTCGCTAAAAATCTGATTAAGCTTTCAGGCTATCATATTGATGAGATTGGGATACATTATTCTGGGATTCGTCCAGGCGAAAAGATGTACGAGGAGCTACTAAACGAAAACGAAGTCAATCCAAAGCAAATTTTCCCGAAAATCCATATGGGTAAAGCTGTAATGATCGATTCATGGCTGCTAACTGAATTGGTGGACAAGCTCTTAACCATCCCTGAAGCAGATATGTGTGAGACGCTAATCAAAGTGGCGAATAATCAGTTTGAACTGCAGATTTAGTAGGGGTATTTGTGTGAACAGTCCATCAAGGTCTTAATTCACAGATCATATAATTGTTGTTCCTTTGTCGATGGAAATTAATAGATGCATTACACAGGAGGGGAATCCAATGACCCAAAATCGTATTTATCTGTCATCACCACATTTAAGCGGCAATGAACAGAAGTATATCAGTGAAGCATTTGCGACGAACTGGATTGCGCCTCTTGGCCCAAACGTTGACGGGTTCGAACGTGAAATCGCTCAATACGCCGGTGTTAAAGGAGCGGCAGCTGTTAGTTCAGGTACAGCAGCGATTCATTTGGCGCTCCAATTAATAGGGGTCACCAAAGGAGATACCGTATTTTGTCAGAGCTTTACGTTCGTAGCAAGTGCTAATCCAATTATCTATCAAGGAGCACAACCTGTTTTCATCGATTCTGAACCCGAAACATGGAACATGTCACCACAAGCACTTGAGCGTGCGTTATTACATGCAAAAAAAGAAGGCAAGCTTCCGAAGGCTGTTATCAGTGTCAATCTATATGGGCAAAGTGCCAAAATGGATGAAATCGTCAGCCTTTGCGATCAATACGGCGTCGCACTTGTTGATGATGCGGCTGAATCATTAGGTTCTTATTATAAAGGCAAAATGACCGGAACATTTGGCCGTTTCGGGATATATTCTTTTAATGGTAATAAAATCATCACCACTTCAGGTGGCGGTATGCTTGTTTCAAATGACGAAGCTGCCCTTGAGAAAGCTCGATTCTTGGCAACACAGGCTCGGGACGTTGCTCCATATTATCAGCACAGTCAGCTTGGTTACAATTATCGAATGAGCAATATATTAGCTGGACTTGGTCGGAGTCAATTGGAAGTAATTGAGGATCGCGTCGATGCTAGAAGAGCGGTATATAATCGATATGTTGAAGAACTCGGTCATATCGATGGAATAAGCTTTATGCCAGAGCTAGCGGGGACGAAATCAAATCGTTGGCTAACTGCACTAACGCTTGATTTGGCAAAAATTAATACAACCCCTGTTGAAATCGCCCAAGAGTTGGCAAAAGAAAATATTGAAGCTCGTCCAGTCTGGAAACCATTGCATCTGCAACCTCTTTTCGATGGAACAAAATTCTATTTCCATGACAAAGACCAAGCAGTCTGTGAGCAGCTCTTTGAAACGGGACTATGTCTGCCTTCAGGCTCTAATATGTCATTAGAAGATCAAAACCGAGTCATCGAAGTATTAGCGGAGACTTTAAACAAGAAAAATGCTATTTCCGAAATAGCATAATAGGGATTGTTTGAAATGAATTTGGAGACAATATGAGTAAAAAATTAATTGCTATCATTTTGATTGTGGTGGTCATTGTGTTATTCATTTTCGGTTTTGCTGGAAGATTTCTTGTCATAGACGAAAAACCAAAGAAGTCTGCAGCAATTATCGTCCTTACAGGTGGTGGCAGCGATCGACTTGAACGAGCTGTACAACTCTATAACTACACCAAAGCTCAATATCTTATCATTTCCAATGGCACAGAGGATAACTACTACCAAGAAGCACTTTTAATGGGAGTACCAAACCAATCAATTATCTTAGAAAATCAAGCTGATAGTACGACTGACAGTGCCGTATTGACAATTGATATCATGGAGAAACATCGACTGAAATCTGCGATAGTCGTTTCATCGAACTACCATATGCGTCGAGTGAAACATAATTTTGATAAAATAATTGGTGATAAGAATATAACTCTAACATATTGTGCTAGTAAGGATAAATATTATCGGCCAAATAAATGGTGGGCATCTGGCGATGCTGTCAATTTGACATTCAATGAATATAGTAAATTAATTGGCAATGCGCTTGGAATCCACGGCGATACAGCCAAGGAGATATTAAATACAATTGAATAGGAAAGAGAGGGGATCTTATTTTTGTGAAGATCCTCTTTTTGTTTTCCTTTCATAATTAATAAAATTGCAAAAGTTAGACGAGTTTCTTCTATTATATAGAGTGTGACATATAGCACACTTTTGATTCGGAATGATTTGGTTGTAAAATGAAATTTTGGTAGGATAGCTACATAATTAGATTTTAAATACATATTTGGAAATAAGGATACAAAAATAATTATAATCATTCACATATCTGTTAATTAAGAATGAAAATAATATAAGCACCGTCGAAAATATCGGTTATTATATTATTATAAAAATTCAGGCTTTATGTTTCTTAGATAATGTTTTGGAGTAACATGATGAAATCTGAATTGGTTTTAATACAGATAAAAACGGAAAATCCTACTTGAATGATGAAAATTATTCCCATTCTAAAAAATTTCCTTTCAATTTCCACTAAAATGGTATTACAATAAGTAAGTGGTTCGCAAAAATCGATAGGATAATAGAAAATGAGACAGCGAAATATGATATAATACAACAGGTTTATACAAAAATTCGCGCTTCGGAGGATGAAATGGAAGAAACAATTAGCCTAAAAGAATTATTTCAAACGTTGCGGAAAAGACTTGGATTAATATCCGTCATTACGATAACAGCCGTACTAATCAGTGGAATTGTTAGCTATTTTTATTTAACACCGATTTATCAGGCTTCAACACAACTTCTTGTAAATCAAACGAAAAATGAGCAGTCCGTTTACAGTCCAAGTGAGGTGCAAACGAACCTCCAGTTAATCAATACTTACAATGTCATTATTAAAAGTCCCGCGATCTTAGATTTAGTAGCTGGGACAATTGGCAATGATATGACAGCAACTAAATTAAATGGAAAGATTACAGTCGGTAGCGAAAAAGACTCTCAGGTCGTGAATATATCTGTACAGGATCCAGATCCAGCGATGGCAGCGAAAATTGCCAACACTGTTGCTGATGTATTTCAAAAAGAAATCGTTAATATTATGAGCGTGGATAACGTGAGCATTCTTGCAAAAGCTGCAGTTGCCGAAAATCCAGTTCCAGTAAAACCTAATCCACAGTTAAACATCGCAATTGCTTTAGTTGTTGGCTTAATGGCAGGGGTTGGGATAGCGTTCCTATTAGAATACTTAGATAACACTATTAAAACAGAACAAGATATTGAAAAAATCCTTGAAATGCCAGTGTTGGGCGTTATTACAACAATCGATGAAGAAGAAACGAAGGCACTCAGTCATCGTGTGAATCGAAAATCCAGAGTAAGAGGTGAGACAGTTGGTTCTTAGAAAAAAAACAACACAAACATCCCACGGTCAAAAACGCAGTCTCATCACAAAACTTGCACCTAAGTCATCGATTTCTGAGCAGTATCGGACGGTTCGGACTAATATTCAATTCTCTTCAGTTGATGACGAGATCAAATCGATTATGGTTACATCAGCCGATCCGGCTGAAGGTAAATCAACGACTGTTGCAAACTTAGCGGTAACATTTGCACAACAAGGTAAAAAGGTATTGCTTGTTGATGCTGATATGCGTAAGCCAACTGTGCATTATACGTTTCAAGTTGAAAATGTGTATGGTTTAACCAATATCTTAACAAAACAGAAATCATTAGAAGAGGCAATTAATACAACAGATGTCGAATTTTTAGATATCTTAACAAGCGGTCCAATCCCGCCGAATCCTGCTGAATTGTTAGCTTCAAAGGCGATGTTGGAGTTTTTAACTAAGGTTGAAGACCACTATGATGTGATTTTGTTTGATACACCACCCATTCTTGCTGTGGCCGATGCGCAAATTTTAGCAAACTTGTGCCAAGGTAGCGTTTTGGTTATTGCCAGTGGCAAGACCGAGATTGAAAAGGTGGCAAAATCAAAAGAATTATTAGCAGCAGCTAAAGGAAAGTTGCTTGGTGCGGTATTAAATAATAAGAAAATGGATAAGTCGAATTACTATTACTATTATGGGACGTATGGACATAAATAAGACAAAAAAGGTGATTAGAATTACAAAACAAGTCAAAATTCGACAATTTCCAACTCTTTACCAACGGTTGGAACGGTGTTAAGATTCGTATATGTCGAAATGATAAGAAAATAAATTGGGGTTGATAGCGATGATTGATGTACATTGTCATATATTGCCGAATGTTGATGACGGCGCTGAAAATATACAAGCCAGTATGGCGATGGCTCGTGAAGCTGTTCGGCAAGGAATTACTACAATCATTGCTACACCCCATCATAAAAATAATCAATATGAAAACCCTAAACCTCAAATTCTTACTAAGGTAACTGAGCTTAATCAAGCATTAGCAAATGAGAAGATTCCGCTAACTGTGTTACCTGGTCAAGAGATTCGTATTTCTGGAGAGGTACTCGAAGACTACCAAAACCAAGAAATTCTTTCCTTAGCCCATTCCAATTACTTTTTAATTGAATTACCGACAGGGCATGTGCCGCGCTATACGGAGAAACTACTCTATGATTTACAAATGGAGGGCTTGGTACCGATCATCGCCCATCCTGAGCGGAATCAAGAATTAGTCCAGAGTCCAGATTTACTTTATCAGTTTGTCAAAAAAGGTGCACTTACCCAAATCACTGCGGCTAGCGTCTGTGGGGCGTTTGGTAAAAAGATTAAGCAATTCTCACTTCAATTAATTGAGGCAAACTTGACTCATTTTGTTGCATCAGATGCTCATAATCTAGTAAATCGGACGTTTATGATGCAGCAAGCTTATCAGCAAATTGAATCTAAATACGGTATTGATGCTGTATATATGTTCAGAGAAAATGCCGAGTTACTCGTTGATGGCGAACGCGTTTTTAAAGAAATGCCAGAACGGATCAAAAAGAAGAAGATCTTTGGGCTCTTTTAAAAGAATTATAGTGATGCTGATCAATTAACTACAACAAATGTCAGGCTTAATCCTGATCGGCGAGGCTTCCTAACCGATATCGACGGAGGCACTCGATCACGCTGTGGGACGCATGATAGTGTTGTCCTTAGACGCTTGTCGTCGAAAGTGTGGTGTGAGGATGGGTTCGATGCCCATATACTTCATTCTAATCGGATATTTTGTTAATGATTTCGGTTTCAACAAGCTCATATTGATAATATCAATAAATATCTAATGATAGTTCGTGTGGAACATGGGTTATCATTAGATATTTATTTGTGTAAAAACGTTACACAGTTAGAAAAAAATATTTCTATTTACATTATTTGCAAAACCATCCTGTTTTATGGGGGTGTTTTGTAAAAAAAGAAAGGAACTGGTTGCTTTGGCCTATCGGAAACGGATTACGATTCTCGCCTTATTAGATTCAATCATTGTGCTCACTGCCATTTATATTAGTTATTTTACCCTTCATCCGGATTTTTCTATGATATTTTCTCAGCCAACTTTGTGGTTTACTTCGGTGGCTTTGTTATTAAGCCATCATTTATTTGCATCTATTTATAAATTGTACAAAAAGGCTTGGGAGTATGCCAGTATTGGTGAGGTTAAATCAATTGTAAAGGCGGTAACTTTTTCGGTTGGAATTACTTTGGTCATGCAACTGATTGTATTCCGAGATGCTTATTTACGTGCACTACTGATTACGTGGATGCTTCATATTATTTTAATTGGTGGCTCGCGGATTTCATGGCGCTTATTTCGGGATCGCTACATTAAATCACAACAACAAATGAAGAGGACGTTGATTATTGGTGCTGGAGCAGCGGGTACTATGGTTGTACGTCAGCTTTTAAATAATCATAGTACTGAATTAAAACCTGTTGCATTTATTGATGATGATCCACGTAAGTACAAGCTGGATATTTACGGTCTTACTGTAGTGGGGAATGTTGATGACATCGCCAAAATAGTTGAAAAATATAAGGTAGATAAGATTGTCATTGCAATCCCGTCTCTAAGTCGTAAAGAATTAAAACGGATATATGATGAGTGTGCCAAGACCAAGGCAAAGACACAAATTATGCCAATGATTGAGGATATTATGCTTGGCAAAGTATCGGTTAATCATTTCCGTGATGTTCAGGTTGAGGATTTATTAGGTCGGGATCCAGTTGAATTAAACATTGCCGGGATTTCTGAGTATGTCAGTGGCAAGACAGTTCTTGTTACTGGTGCAGGTGGTTCAATTGGTTCGGAAATTTGTCGGCAGATATGTAAGTTTAAGCCGAAAAAGCTATTACTACTAGGTCATGGCGAAAATAGTATTTATACCATAGAAATGGAGTTGCGAAATTCGTTTCCATCTTCGATGGAAATTATTCCTGTTATTGGTGATGTTCAAGACAGAGAAAGAATTTTTGAAATTATGAATCTGCATCGGCCAGATGTGGTGTATCATGCTGCGGCGCATAAGCATGTGCCACTTATGGAGTATAACCCTAGAGAGGCTGTTAAGAATAATGTTTTCGGTACTAAGAATGTTGCGGAGGCTGCTGACACCTTCGGTGTTAATACTTTTGTGATGATTTCGACTGATAAGGCGGTTAATCCTACGAATGTTATGGGTTCGACGAAGCGGATTGCGGAGATGATTATTCAGGGGCTTGATCGGACAAGTAAGACGAAGTTTGTGGCGGTTCGGTTCGGGAATGTACTTGGTAGTCGTGGTAGTGTGATTCCGTTGTTTAAGAAGCAGATTCAGGCTGGTGGACCGGTGACGGTTACACATGAAGAGATGACTAGATATTTTATGACTATACCTGAAGCCTCACGGCTTGTTATTCAGGCAGGATCTTTAGCACGTGGTGGCGAGATTTTTGTACTTGATATGGGTGAGCCTGTTAAGATTGTTGATTTAGCGAAAAACCTTATAACCCTTTCGGGTTATTCGATAGATGAGATAGGGATTTCTTTTTCAGGACTTCGTCCTGGGGAGAAGATGTATGAGGAGTTGCTGAATGAGAAGGAGATTTATCCTGAGCCGGTTTATCCGAAGATTTTTATTGGGAAGGCAGTTTTGGAGCAGGAGGATGAGGTGGAGTATTTGCTTGAGCGGTTTGAGAAATTCTCTTCGGATGATATTAGGGAGTATGTATTAAACTTGGCTAATCGCCGAGAAAATGAAATATACAAACTTGTAGTAAATAGATAGAGAGAAAGGTTGAGATGCTTTTGAAGAAGGTGCGTAAGGCAATTATTCCTGCTGCGGGTTTAGGAACAAGATTTTTACCAGCAACAAAGGCTATGCCTAAAGAGATGCTTCCGATTGTAGATAAGCCAACAATACAATATATTGTTGAAGAAGCAATTGCTTCTGGAATTGAAGATATCATTATTGTAACTGGTAAAGGGAAGCGTGCAATTGAGGATCATTTTGATGTGGCGCCAGAGTTGGAGTGGAATTTAGAGGATAAAGGGAAGTTTGAAATTTTAGATAAGGTTAGATAT
This sequence comes from Bacillus sp. DNRA2, assembly GCF_012843265.1. Taxonomy (GTDB): domain Bacteria; phylum Bacillota; class Bacilli; order Bacillales; family Cytobacillaceae; genus Bacillus_BU. The sequence goes on from NZ_JABAIT010000006.1 coordinate 165,287, forward strand.
TCTACTAATCTTGCTGATATTCATTATATACGCCAGAAGGAACCGAAGGGTTTGGGCCATGCAGTTTGGTGTGCTCGCAATTTTATCGGTGATGAACCATTTGCTGTTTTACTGGGTGATGATATTGTTCAGAGTGACACCCCGTGTCTAAGACAGTTGATTAATGAATATGAAGAAACTCACTCGTCTGTAATTGGAGTTCAAACGGTTCCTGGTAGTGAAACACATCGTTATGGAATTGTTGATCCTTCGGTTCAGGTTGGTAGAAGATATCAGGTTGGGAATTTTGTGGAAAAACCTAAACCAGGGACTGCCCCTTCAAATTTGGCGATTATGGGGCGTTATGTTTTGTCTCCAGAGATTTTTATGTTCTTGGAGCAGCAAGAGACTGGGGCAGGTGGAGAGATCCAGTTAACGGATGCGATTCAAAAGCTTAATCAAATTCAACGTGTGTTCGCTTATGATTTTGAGGGAAAGCGGTATGATGTTGGGGAAAAGATTGGGTTTGTGAAGACTACAGTGGAGTTTGCAATGCAAGATAATGGATTGAGGGATGAACTGCTAGAGTTTCTAGATGAGGTTTTGGAGATGTATAGGGTTAGGGGATAAAGACCAGCCTTTTTATTTAGGAATTTTTCAAAGAAACTGCGTTTTTTATATTGTTGGTTATAGTGCATCTGGGTGTTACTTCTAATTGAAGGCTTGCTTAGTAAGGTTATTTTATATTTGGAGGAAGATTCAGATGCCTATTAAACATAATTAGTGTTATAAGGGGTTTAGTTTAGTAGAGCTTTTTGTGGTTGTAACAATTTCAAGGATCTTGGGACGATTGCAGTGGTAGTTATTGGTGAATCATAGAGGATTCTAGAGAGCAGGTTTATGATGTGAATCGTCTTGAGGTAAAGAAAATGTATCAGATACATCTCGAAGTTGAAGAGGATGAGAAAAAAGAACCAAGGATTTAGAGTGTATTTGCTCCAGTATGGAGAAAAGGGGTGTCCTAATGGTAAGGATATTAGTTTTGTTGATGTTGGTGATAGTGATGAAGATGAGGTACCGTACTTGTGATGGGTGTTGACTTTTGTTTTCAGTTTTATAAATTAGTAGTTGAGTTCCTAGGAAAAATGTGAGTAAGTATGATAATTCAGGCCTTTCGGCCTTTTATTATTGAAGGATTGATTGAATGGTGGGTTGGAACTGAGCATCACACTTAGATTGAACGCTAGAAACCGTTCGGGATAAAGGTTTGAGGAATTTTAAGTCAGAATTATAGATTGATTCAATGGTATGTATAATAGGAAGAAATTCGGTTCAGGATGATAAATACAAGAATATCTATTTCGTATTTAGTCGGTCGATTAATAGATATTATGAGGTGACTATCAATAGCAGATAACAATTTTAGTGGTTTAGTAGTTGGTTGGAAAAGGGGACTCATAGATTCCAATTAAGTCCTAATTTACTAAAGATCTTAAGGAGTGTAACTGAAATGTATATGAAGATTAAAAGGTTGATAGATATAGTACTTTCCTTTATTGCACTTATTGTTTTATCCCTGATATTTTTGATTCTTATCACAGCTATCAAGTTGGATTCAAATGGTCCAGTGTTGTTCAAACAAAAACGTGTTGGACTTTATAAGACTCATTTTAACATTTTGAAGTTCCGTACAATGAGAATCGATACACCAAAGGACACTCCCACTCATTTGTTAGGAAACCCGGATCAATACATTACCAAAGTAGGTAAGTTCTTGAGAAAGACCTCACTTGATGAACTGCCACAGATTTGGAATATCTTTGTTGGGCAAATGAGTATTATTGGCCCACGTCCTGCACTATGGAATCAGTATGATTTGATTGCAGAACGTGATAAGTTTGGTGCTAATGATGTACCACCCGGACTTACTGGTTGGGCACAGATTAATGGTAGGGATGAGCTTCCTATCGAGGTTAAGGCAAAGTTAGATGGAGAGTATGTTGAGAAAATTAGTTTCTGGATGGATGTTAAGTGCTTCTTTTTGACTATCGTTAGTGTGTTGAAGAGTGATGGGGTTGTTGAAGGTGGGACAAGTGTTAAGAATGAAGTTACGGGTAGCAAGGAGAGCATTTCTAAATGAAAAAGATATTGATAACTGGGAAAAACAGCTATGTGGGTAAGAACCTGGAAAAATGGCTTCGAAACTATCCTGATAGATATTCAATAGATTCAATTAGTTTAAGAAACGATTCGTGGAAGCAAAAAGACTTTTCAGAGTATGATGTTGTGTTTCATGTGGCTGCGATAGCGCATATAAAAGAAACGAAAGAAAATGCAAATCTTTATTTTAAGGTGAACCGTGATTTGGCATATGAAGTTGCCCAAAAGGCAAAATTTGAAAGGGTCAAGCAGTTCATTTTCCTTAGTTCTATGAGTGTTTATGGAATTGAAACTGGTGTTATTGATAAGGACTCTCCTCTTAATCCAAAAAGTAATTATGGAAAGTCTAAGCTTGAAGCAGAAAAGTTAATTATAAATTTAGAGGATTGTTTTTTTAAAGTTGCAATATTAAGACCACCTATGATTTATGGAAAAGGTTGCAAGGGTAATTATACTAAGTTGGCAAAACTTGCACTTAAAACACCTATTTTTCCGGAGATAGACAATAAGCGCAGTATGATATATATAGATAATTTATCAGGGTTTGTTAAGTGCGTAGTTGATAATTGTGGGAGTGGTTTTTTTTTCCCACAGAATAATGAGTATGTGAATACAAGTAACATGGTTGAATTAATTGCATGGACACACGAGAAGAAAATCTTAGTAACTAAATTGCTAAATCCTATAATTTTCCTAATGAAAAGAAATGAAACAGTTAATAAAGTATTTGGTAGCTTAGTTTACGAAAAGAATCTTTCTAAATTTGAGGGATTAGAACAAATTTCTTTAGTGGAGTCTATTAAACTTACAGAAATGTAATTTTAGAAAGAAGAGATTATATGAAAAAAAAGAAGGATGTACTGTTTTTGTGTCAGTATTTTTATCCGGAATACGTTTCATCTGCTACACTTCCATATGATACTGCTCTGTCCCTTAAGGATGCTGGACTAACAGTTGGGGCTTTATGTGGCTATCCTAAGGAATATAACTTAGCAAATAAAGTACCACTAAGAGAGAATCATAAAAAAATTGAAATAAAAAGATTAAAATATATTCAGATTAAAAGAAGTAATTTTTTTGGAAGGTTAATAAATTATTTTTCTTTCACTTGTGCTGTTCTTTTACGTTTTCTGGAGTTAAAAAGATATAAGACAATCATTGTCTATTCAAATCCACCTATATTACCATTTATAGCAGCACTTGCTAACAAATTTTTTAACACAAAAGTAATTTTTGTTAGTTATGATATTTATCCTGAAATTGCCCATATTACAAATACTATTTCTCAAGATAGTATTATAAATAAAGTGATGAGAGTTATAAACAAAAGTATATTTAAGCATGTAAATAAAGTAGTTGCATTATCGAATGAGATGAAAGTTTATCTGCTTGAACATAGACCAACATTATCTCCAAATCAAATCGAAGTTATCCCTAATTGGTATGAGGATAAAGGAGTATCTAGTTCTGCAGATATACTAAATAATAAACTTTTTCGCTCTATTAAAAAGGATGGAAATCTAATAGTTTCTTATTTTGGAAATATGGGTATTGCACAAGATCTAGATACTATTGTAGATGCTATTCGTCAATTAAAAGATTACAGTAAAGTTCAGTTTGTTTTTGCAGGTCATGGGAATAAGATTGAAACGTTAAAAGATATTGTAAAAAAAGAGAGACTGAATAATGTAAGTATTTTTGATTTCTTACACGGGCAAGATTTCCAGGATGCGCTTAATATCAGTGATTGTTTCATCGTAAGTTTAGCCGAAGGATTAACTGGACTAGCTGTACCTAGCAAAACCTACAGTTACATGATGGCTAGTAAGCCAATTATTGCAATTATAGGTGAGGAATCTGATATAGCTAGAGATTTAAATGAAAATAATGCTGGATATTCGATGGAAGTAGGAGAGAGTAAAAAGTTAGTTAGTGCTATTAAGGAACTTATTGATGACAAGAATAAATGTGAAAACATGGGGAGAAATTGTCGAGAAATTTTTCTAACAAAATATACAAAAGAACGATGTACTAAACAATATGTGAATATGATTCAAGAAGTCCTTATCGATTAAACTGGGGAAAAAGATGAAAACATGGTATTAGTATAATTAAAAATATGAGATTTGAAGGAGTAAAATTATATAATAGTATGTTTAAAGGTGGAATAAAAATGGCGGATTTAACTACTATAATATTAACAAAGAATGAAGAGGTAAATATTACAGAGTGTATTAATTCAGTAAAGTGTATTTCTAAAAGAATAATTGTTGTTGATAGCTTTAGTACTGATAAGACTGTAGAAATAGCCCAAAAGCTTGGCGCAGAAGTACATCAACATGATTTTGTAAACTATGGAAAACAGTTTCAATATGCTTTAGACAACTTAAATATTAAAACCCATTGGGTGTTTCGTTTTGATGCAGATGAGAGATTAACAGATGAAGGAGCGAAAGAATTAGAAGAATTATGTGAGGAACATACCAACACAGATGTTAATGGATTTATCTTTAAGCTAGAAGTCAATTTTATGGGAAAAAGCTTAAAGTATGGAGGAACCTATCCTTTCAAAAAGCTTTGTATCTTTAAGTTAGAAAAAGCCTATATGGAAGAGCGTTATATGGATGAACAAATTGTATTAAGCGAAGGTCGCTCAATCGAAATGAAAACAGTCTCTAAACATCACGATTTTAAAGATTTATCATTTTGGATTCAAAAGCATAATTGGTATGCTACAAGGGCAGCAAGAGACTACTTTGAAAATCGTAATAATAATATTAAACATGATGTTAAAAATTTAGATACTCCAGCAAAAATTAGAAGATTCGTCAAATATAATGTTTATTATAAAATGCCAATGCGAATGCGTTGTTGGCTATATTTTTCCTACCGTTATTTTTTTCGTCTTGGGTTTTTAGATGGAAAAGAGGGGTTTTTATATGCATTTCTTCAAGCATATTGGTACAGAATCTTAGTAGATGCAAAAATTTACGAAGTTGAGAAATTTAATAAGCAGATAGGCGAAACGGGATCACTAATTAGTAATTAATTCTTAAGTGATCTACAACTTTCACCAGATTATAGGAAAGATCTTTTTATTATTTTATTGAGAGGGTGGAAATTTTATGTTCAATGATAAAATACTACTAATAACAGGGGGGACAGGTTCCTTTGGAAATGCTGTTATGAAAAGGTTCCTTAATACCGGTATAAAAGAAATTCGAATTTTTTCCCGGGATGAAAAGAAACAAGATGACATGAGAAAAGTTTACAAAAACGAAAAGTTAAAGTTTTATATTGGAGATGTCAGAGATTCAGCGAGTGTTAAAAATGCTATGCATGGAGTGGATTATATTTTTCATGCAGCTGCATTGAAGCAGGTTCCATCATGTGAGTTTTTCCCTCTTGAAGCAGTTAAGACCAATGTAATAGGTACAGAAAATGTTTTAACAGCTGCTATCGAATATAGTGTAAAAAAAGTAATTTGTCTTTCTACGGATAAAGCAGCTTATCCAATTAATGCTATGGGGATTTCAAAAGCAATGATGGAAAAAGTATTTGTAGCTAAATCGAAAACTGTTGATCCAGAGAAGACACTAATTTGTGGAACTAGATATGGCAACGTAATGGCCTCACGAGGATCAGTTATACCTTTATTTATTGAACAAATAAAAAGCGGACAGCCATTAACAGTAACTGATCCTAAAATGACAAGATTTCTTATGAGTTTAGAAGAAGCAGTAGAATTAGTAGTATTTGCATTTCATAATGCTAAGGCAGGAGATATTATGGTTCAAAAATCTCCGGCTAGCACTATAGGGGACCTTGCTCAAGCTGTAAAAGAATTATTTAATACAGATAATGAAATAAAAATTATTGGTACTCGCCATGGAGAAAAACGTTATGAAACACTTCTTACCAAAGAGGAATATGTAAAGGCAGAAGATTTACCTGGTTTCTATAAGGTTCCTGCTGATCAAAGAGATCTTAACTATGATAAGTATTTTGCAGAGGGAGATCAAAAGCTTACTAGTGTAGAAGAGTATAATTCGGATAATACGCAAATTCTTACCATTGAGCAAATTAAAGAAAAACTACTTGAATTAGATTATGTACAAAACGAATTAAAAGAGTGGAATAAAAAAGTTCACGTTATGAATTAAAGGGTGGTTTTGGGTGATGAATATTCTTGTTACAGGAGCAAAAGGGTTTATAGGGAAAAACCTTATCGCTGAGCTTAAAAACAACGGGTATAATGATATATTTGAGTTTACTAAGGAAAGTGATCCATCACTACTTGAGAAATATACAAAAGAATGTGATTTTGTCTTTCATTTAGCTGGGGTTAATCGACCAAAAGATGAAAAGGAATTTATAGAGGGTAATTTTGGTTTAACATCTCAATTACTAGAATTATTAAAAAAACATAATAATAAAGCCCCTGTGCTTCTAACTTCTTCTATTCAAGCACAAAAGGATAACCCATATGGTAGAAGTAAGAAAGCTGGAGAGGATTTATTATTAAATTATTATTATGAGACTGATGCTAAGGTATATGTATATCGACTTCCAAATGTATTTGGTAAGTGGAGTAAACCCAACTATAATACTGTGGTAGCTACATTTTGTCATAATATAGCTTGTGGCTTAGATATAAAGATTAATAACCCGGATGCAGAGCTTAATCTTTGTTATATAGATGATGTATTAGAAGAGTTTATTAGGGCTCTAGAGGGAAGACCAACTATTATGGATGGTTTCTGTGTTGTGTCTGTAACACATAATATTAAACTTGGGGATTTGGCTGATCGTATAAAGAGCTTTAAAGAAAGCAGAACAAATTTAAGTATCCCTAATATGGATGATGCTTTAACTAAAAAGCTTTATAGTACTTACTTAAGCTTTTTACCAGAAGATCAATTTTCTTATGATCTTAAAATGAATTCCGATCATAGAGGCTCTTTTACAGAGTTTATGAGAACAACTGAAAGAGGACAAGTTTCTGTAAATGTGTCAAAACCAGGAATTACAAAGGGGAATCATTGGCATCATACTAAAAATGAGAAGTTTTTAGTTGTTAGTGGTGAAGGTTTAATTCGTTTTAGAAAGATAGATTCTGATGAAATTGTTGAATATAGAGTTAGTGGAGAAAAGTTACAGGTTGTAGATATTCCAACTGGATATACACACTCTATTGTTAATAAAGGCGAAAGTGATCTAGTAACAGTTATGTGGGCGAATGAATGCTTTAATCCAGAAAAGCCCGACACTTATTTCGTGGAGGTTTAATGAATGAAAAAGTTAAAAGTAATGACAGTCATTGGTACTAGACCTGAAATTATCAGATTGTCAGCTGTTATAAATAAATTAGAAGGATCAAATGCAATTGAACATATACTTGTTCATACAGGACAAAATTATGATTACGAATTAAATGAGGTATTTTTTAATGATTTTAATTTAAAGAAGCCGGATTATTTTCTTAATGCAGCTACGGGAACAGCTGTAGAAACTATAGGTAATATTTTGGTTAAAATTGATCCAATTTTTGAAGAGGTAAGACCAGATGCTTTCTTAGTTCTTGGTGATACAAACAGCTGTTTAACTGCAATTGCAGCTAAAAGAAGGCATATCCCAATTTTCCATATGGAAGCTGGTAATAGATGTTTTGACCAAAGGGTACCTGAAGAAACAAATCGTAAAATAGTTGATCATACAGCTGATATTAATTTAACTTACAGTGATATAGCTAGAGAATATCTTCTTAGAGAAGGTTTTCCATCAGATCGAATTATAAAAACTGGAAGCCCTATGTTTGAAGTACTTAACTCTAGAAAGGATGACATTGAGGATTCAGATGTATTAGAAAGATTAGACCTAAAAGAGGGTAAATACTTTGTGGTATCTGCTCATAGAGAGGAAAATATAAATTCAGAAGTCAATTTCCTTGATCTGGTAGATAGTCTAAATGTGATTGCTGATAAATACAAAATGCCTGTTATAGTAAGTACGCATCCTAGAACTAGAAAAATGATTGAGGCAAAAGGAATAGAGTTTAATCCTTTAGTGAAAACTATGAAGCCCTTAGGGTTTAATGATTATGTAAAACTACAAATTAAAGCTAAAGCAGTACTGAGTGATAGTGGAACGATAAGTGAAGAATCATCTGTTCTTGGGTTTAAGGCACTAAATATTAGGCAAGCCCATGAAAGACCAGAGGCTATGGAAGAGGCAGCAGTTATGATGGTTGGATTAGAAAAGGAACGAATCCTTCAAGGGATTGAGATACTAGAAACTCAGAATACCAATACTTTAAGGAATGTAGAAGATTATAGCATGCCAAATGTTGCGGAAAAGGTACTAAGAATAATTGTGTCCTATACAGATTATGTTAATAGAGTCGTTTGGGGGAAACACTAACAAATGCCAAGAAATGAAGAATATTTAAGGGTTTTATTAATTAGTCCTTTACCACCTCCAGCAGGTGGAATTGCAACATGGACAAAATTATATTTAAATTCTGGAATTGTAAAAAAAAATTTTATTAATATTATTAATACATCAATAAAAGGCAAAAGGCTATATAACATAGATAAAAGAAGTATAATTGAAGAATTTGTGAGAGCATTTAAAATTTATTACAAAACAAGAAAAGCTTTAAAAGAACAATATGATATTATTCATATGAATTGTTCATGTTCAAAATTTGGAATGATAAGAGATTATTTTTGTATTAAAGCAGCAAAAAATGATAATTCTAAAATAGTTGTTCATTTTCATTGTGATACAAACTATATGATAAAAGATGTGTTTAATTTATTTTTATTTAAGAAAATCTGTAATACTGCAGATAAAATATTTTGCCTAAATATATCTTCATATAACCATGTTAATTCGATTTCTCCGGACAAAAGCATAATTATCCCTAATTTTATTGAAATTGAGAAAAGTTATATTAATAATGATAAAATTATTGCCAATAAAATAAAAAATATTGTTTTTGTGGGTCACGTAATTAGATCAAAAGGTTGCGTAGATATTAACTTAATAGCGGAAAGAATGCCTGATTTAAATTTTTGTTTAATTGGTAAGGTCAGTGATGAAATAAAACACCTACCTAAACCAATAAATCTATGTTACCTTGGTGAAATTTCTAAAGATCAAGTAATAGAACATATGTTATCTGGTGATATATTTTTATTTCCAACATATACTGAAGGGTTTCCAAATGTGGTTCTAGAGGCAATGGCTTGTGGACTTCCAGTTATTTCAACACCTGTTGGTGCTATCCCTGAAATGATAGAAGATTTTGGTGGGAAGATAATTGATGTGGGAAATATTGATGGCTTCATCAATGCTATAGAATCTTTACAAGATAAAAAAATAAGAGAAAAAATGTCTATATGGAATAGAGAAAAAGTAAAAACACACTATAGCCTAAATCTAGTAATGGAAAAAATATTCAAAGAGTACTCAGATATTAGGAGGTTATAATGAGAAGTATTTTCAGGGGAATTTATCTAATTTGTTTATCGTTGAATAAAATATGGAATAGAATTATCCTAAACCCCATCAGGATAAATATGCTCGGTGAATTCGGTAAAAATGTTTATATTGGTAAAGGTTGTTCAATAAACTATAAGAATGTTTATGTTGGTGATAATGTTTCTATTGGTAGTGATTGTATATTTATGTCAACGGTTGCAAAGATCAAGATTGGTAGTAACATAATGTTTGGTCCACATGTATTTATGATTACTGGTGACCATCGAATAGATTACTTAGGAAAAAACATGATTGATGTTAAAGAAAAAGAAAAACTACCTGAAAATGATGAAGACATTGTAATTAATGACGATGTCTGGATAGGAGCAAACTCAATAATACTTAAGGGGGTTACCATTGGAGAAGGTAGTGTAATAGCTGCAGGAAGTGTAGTGACAAAGAATGTCCAACCCTACAGTATTGTTGCAGGAATTCCTGCAAAAAAAATTAAGGATAGATTTTCAGAGGATGAAATGATAAGACATAAAATGTTATTAAAAAAGGGTTTGTGAAAGAATGAATATCTTAATAATAACTTCGGCAAAATATCCTGAAGGTGATGCAGAATCAGTAAGACTACACACATTTGGAAAATTGCTAAGGGACATCGGAAACCATGTTTACTTTGTAGGTATGGGGTATAGTAACTATTTAGAATGTTTAGAGTATGATGGCTTCCAATATACATCATTAAGAAAAAAGGCAGGAAGCAAATTTCAAAAAATATATTTCTACATTAATTACAAAAAGAGACTCGAAAGTTTTCTGAATTCACACTTTCGTTGTAATAAGGTTGATGTAATTTTAATTGCCGATTTGCCAACTTTTGTTACAAACTGGCTGAAGGATTTTTGTAGTTTTCACAGTATTGATTTAATTGTTGATAGTGTTGAGTGGTTTTCACCAGGACAGTTTAAAATGGGGTTACTTTCTCCAGGTATGATCCTCAAAAATATTGAAAATAGGTATGTCATCGACAAAAAGGTAAAAGTGATAGCAATTAGCAAATATTTAGAAAGCCATTTTATAAACAAAGGATGCATTGCAGTAAGAATTCCTGTAATTCTTGACGTTATGAATTTAGAATTTAATAAGGTTGTTGACCCAAGAAAATTGACAGTTCTTTATGCTGGCTCTCCTGGAAAAAAAGATTATGTACCTGAAATGCTCAGAGGAGTGCTTCTTTTAACTGATAGAGAAAAAGCTAAGATAAATTTTATTTTTGCAGGTGTAAGTATTGATGATATAAAAAAACTTTTCAGTAGCGAAGAGATATATCAGATAAAAAAATGCGTTGAATTCTTAGGGAGAATAGAAAGGGAGAAGGTATTAAAACTCCTAGCCCAAGCTGACTTTACTATATTGCTACGTTCTCAAGAGCAAAGGTATGCAAAAGCGGGATTTCCTACAAAAGTTGTAGAAAGTTTAGCAACAGCTACACCAGTAATGTTAAATATAACATCAGATTTAGGTGACTATATAAATGATATGTCCGAAGGGATAATAATCAAAGACTGTACAGCAACAGAATGTGCGTCCGCAATAAAGCGTGCAATATCTCTAGATTATTCACAAAGAGAATTTATGAAAAAAAACGCTAGATTATGTGCAGAAACTAATTTCGATTATAGATTATACGAAGAAAGTTTGAAAATATTATTTACGGAGGATACTAAGTGAAGAAAATAACTAAATCAAATTATTTTAAAGCATACATTACCAATGTAAATGGATTCTTGCTTTCAAAAAATAGAATAAAAAAACAACCCAACTATTATTATAAAAACAAGATTATGTTACAGGAAGAAGGTACAAAATATTTACAAACTCTTATTCAAAGCGGAAAACCTTTTGCAGCAGCAAGGTTCGGTTCGACAGAATTAGGGTGCATAAATAATTTTTTAAAAGTAAAATTATTTATGCAAAAATCATTTAAAAACCAAGTAAAATATGGTATGGAAAATTATTCTGGCTTTTTTCCAGCAGATGATAAAAATTTATTTAAGTTCGGTGAATTAATGCAAACTCTTTATCCAGAAGTCGATTTACTAGCTGTTTTTAATATTTTCATGGAGGATTTTGTTGTTCAAACATTTTGTGAAAATGCTAAACTATTACATTTAAGATCTATTGATCCTATTGCTACACATTGGACTAAAGTGTTAAAAGGAAAAAAAGTATTAGTAATTCATCCTTTTGCGGAATTAATTGAGGAGCAATATAAGAAAAGAGAACTCTTATTTACGGATAATGAGATATTACCAGAGTTTCAATTGAGTGTATTTCCAGCTGTGCAAACTATTGCAGGAGTAAAAGATGAAAGATTTAATTCTTGGTTTGAGGCATTAGATTACATGATTTCGGAGATAAGAAATTTCGATTTTGATATAGCGCTAATAGGTGCGGGTGCATACGGATTACCACTAGCAGTAAAGATAAAGTGTGATTTAAAAAAACAGGCAGTTCATATAGGAGGAGCAACCCAATTGTTATTTGGAATAAAAGGAAAGAGGTGGGATGATAGACCGGACTATAATAATATATACAATGAACATTGGGTTAGACCTGGAGAAAAGTTTATACCTTCTGGAGCAAACAGAGTAGAAAACGGTTGTTATTGGTAGTTAGTCTAAATTAATAGTATAAAGTATGTTAAATCTTATTAGTTTTTAAAAAAATTGTTTCTGCAAATCTTTTTATTTGTTAAAAAGGGTGTTGATAAATGACAAGCCATATAAAATTATTAACCAAGGGAAGGACAGAAATAGATTGGGCTTGGCTTTTAATGGTTTTTTTGTATTCTATTAACATGTTAAATAAAGCCAATGTTTTGATATTAGGAGTACTATTTATAGGCATCTTAGTTATTAATTATAAAAATTCACGATTTAAGCTATCTATTGATTTATTTCTGCTACAAATGTTCTCATTATGTTACTATTTTATACTAATTCAGTATAAATCAACTGGGTTAGATGCAATGATAATTTATTTGATTGGACCTACTGTATTGTTTTGTATAGGATATTTCATTAGTAATTTGGATAGTAAATTTATTCTAAAAACATTATTTGCTATGATTTTAGGTAATTTTACTTATGGTTTTCTAAATATGTCGGTCTATTTCAGTAATTTTGGATTTAATTCTTTTGAAAGGACTGTACCAGATTTTTGGACCGGAATACTAAAACCTGGCACACTTCAAGGTACACATTTTACTCTCATATCAAGCTTGTTATTTGTTAGTCTTTTTATTTACAAAAGGGGTTACGATAAGTTTTTGTCGATACTCGTCTTATTTTGTATATTATTTTCTATATACTCAACTTTGATATTGGGGAATAGAACTCTAATTCTTTTAACAGTGTTAATTTTCATTGTTAATGTAGTAGTATTCATAATATTAAATAGAAAAGGTTTAAATAGAAACATAAAAACTGTATTCAAATTATTAGTATTCGGTTTAATAATATCCATTTTATATTATATCAATTTATTTGGATTAAAAGATTTTATAATGGAATCAAACTTTTATAATAGAATGGAACAGAGCTCAATAGCTGATGACCCAAGATTATTAGTATACTCAAAAGTACTTAGTCAAATGTTTGTTTACCCTCTAGGTGGATTTAAAATGGACATTGGACTTAATTTTGCACATAATTTATGGCTTGATGTGTTAAATGCAACCGGATTAATTCCATTTACTTTTCTATTTTTATTTACTCTGAAGTCTTTAGTGAACTTAATTAATATTATGAAAAATTCCGAGGTGGAATTAATAGATAAATTAATAGTATTAAGTGTATTTTTAGGGTATTTAATGAACTTTATGGTGGAACCAATTTTAGATGGTGCTCCCCATATGTTTTTATTATTTTGCCTATTAACAGGTATGACTTCCAAGTTTTCAAATCTTTTAAAAAATAAATTGTAAATTATATTCCGTTAATATAGTGAATAAACTGATAGCTCAAAGGTCTTTCCAAGAAATTAAGTCACAAAATCTGTATACAAACAAAGAACTTTTTTGTTGTTATGAACAATAGTTTTAGCAGTTATTTAATAAATATAAACTAATAAATTCTATACCATTATAAAAAGATAACCTTTTTATAATGGTATAAAAGGCGACAAAACAGTTATGTTTGGTATTTTATCTTTAGGACTCTGTATGAATACAATTGGAGATTATTAGTATGAAAAAAAATGGCTCAACTCTAATTAATGGTAAGTTTTTTCAAAATACAGGTTGGATTGTTGGGGAACGAGTGTTCCAGATGTCATTATCAATAATTGTGGGTATGCTTACAGCAAGATATCTTGGACCATCTGATTTTGGAATAATAAATTATACAGCTTCTTTTACAGCGTTCTTTACATCAATATGTTCGCTAGGGTTAGAGGGTGTTATAGTTAAAGAATTGGTTGAAGATCCAGAAGAAGAGGGAAGAATTATTGGTACCGGTATTGCAATGCGATTGATTTCAAGTTTACTTTCAATGGTAGCAATACTGATTAGTATCTCAATATTGAATTCAAATAACAACGTAATATTAATTGTTGCAATGATTCAATCAATTGCATTAATTTTTCGTGCATTTGAACTAATAGAGTTTTGGTACCAATCTCAACTACAGTCAAAATATTCAACTCTTATTAAGAGTGTATCCTACCTAATAATGTCATCATATAAAGTAATATTACTTTTACTTGGAAAAAGTGTAGAATGGTTTGCTTTTTCAACTGTGGTTGACGTAATTATTATTATGATTCTATATATCATTTCATATTATAAGCAAGGGGGAAAAAAGCTAAAGGTCTCATATAATTTAGCAATTAAAATGTTATCACAAAGTTACCCTTTTATCTTATCAGGTATAATGGTGGCCTTATATGTTCAAATGGATAAAATAATGATTGGACAATTTCTGAATCAAGAAAAAGTGGGTTTGTATACAGTTGCTGCTACAATTTGTGGTTTTTGGGTTTTTATCCCAACAGCTTTTATTAATTCTGCAAGACCATTAATTATGAATTTGAAAAATGAAAACGAAGAGCAATATTTAATGCGTTTAAAACAATTATATGCATTTATCATATGGTTAGGTATAATTTTTGCACTTGTCGTGACAATCTTTTCAAAGTGGATTGTATTAATATTGTATGGGCAAGCCTATATTGGTTCAACTACAACATTAATTATTTCTGTTTGGTCAAGTATTCTTTCAGTACTGGGTTCCGCTAGAACAATATGGATACTGTGTGAAAAATATAATAAATATATTCCCAAGTATCTTATATGGGGAATAGTGATTAGTGTAATGTTAAATGTATACTTAATACCTAAAATTGGTATTGAGGGTGCAGCAATAGCTCAACTTACTGCACAAATTGTTACAAATCTTATAGCTCCACTTTTTTACAATGAAACAAGAATCCATACAAAATATATTATGGAAGCTTTTTTATTAAGAGGAGTTAAAATAAATATGAAGGGCTTTATTAGGAATTCATGATTATTAAATTTTAAAAAAATAATTCTAATTAAATAAATGCTATTATATTAATACTGCAAGGATGTGTTTAATACATTGAAGATTACTATAGCAGGAACAGGATATGTTGGTTTATCTAATGCAATTCTACTTGCTCAACATAATGAGGTAATTGCACTTGATATTATTCAAGATAAGGTTGACATGATTAATAATAGGAAATCTCCAATTATTGATCATGAAATTGAAAAATATTTGGCATCAAAGGAATTAAACTTGATTGCGACGACTGACATTGTTTACGCATTCAAGGATGCAGAGTATATAATAATATCGACACCAACCAACTACGATATCGATAGAAATTATTTTAATACAAGATCTATAGAAGACGTGATAACAAATGTTTTATTGATAAACCCTAGTGCAATAATGATAATAAAATCAACGGTACCAGTTGGATATACAGATAAAATTAAAGAAAAATTTAAAACAGATAACATAATTTTTTCTCCTGAATTCTTAAGGGAAGGAAAGGCACTATTCGATAATTTATATCCTTCGCGGATAATTGTAGGTGAACAGTCTGCTAGAGCTAAGAAATTTGCTGAACTTTTAGTTCAAGGGGCAGAAAAAGAAAACATTCCTGTTTTGCTAACAAATTCAACAGAAGCTGAGGCTATTAAACTATTTGCTAATACTTACCTTGCAATGAGAGTAGCATTTTTTAATGAATTAGATTCTTTCGCTGAGATAAGAGGTTTAAATACAAAACAAATAATTGATGGTGTTGGACTAGATCCGAGGATAGGTAATCATTATAACAATCCTTCTTTTGGCTATGGGGGTTATTGCCTTCCAAAAGACACCAAACAGCTATTGGCAAATTATTCGGATGTTCCTAATAGTATTATGACCGCAATTGTAGAAGCTAATAGAACAAGAAAAGATACTATTGCAGAAATGATAATACGGGGGAATCCTAGTATTGTAGGTGTTTTTAGACTTACTATGAAAATGGATTCAGATAATTTTAGACAGTCAGCTGTTCAAGGTATAATGAAACGAATAAAAGCAAAAGGAATAGAGGTTGTAATATATGAACCTGCACTTACTGAAGAGAAATTCTTTAATTCAAGAGTAATAAATGATTTTGACGAATTTAAAAGGATAAGTGATGTTATCGTTGCAAATCGAATTTCTAATGAATTAGAAGATGTTATGTATAAAGTATATACACGGGATTTATTTAGTAGGGATTAACACACATAAAATAAGAGTGAGTATTGTATAAATGCTAGTAATAACTAGAGTGGGGAAAAATCATGTGGAATATTGGGAAAAATATTATCAGATATTTATTTGCTAAATATTTAGCTTTTAAGTCAAAATCATTTATTAGGACAGGGGCTATTCTTAATCCATATACCAATCTTGAAGGAAGTAATGTAATCCATAAAAAAGTGAATATTTCTAATAGTCGTATTGGCTACGGTACCTATATAGGCGAAAGAACTATATTAAATAATACATTAATTGGGAGATATTGTTCTATTGCGGAAGGTGTAAAGATTATTTCAGGACAACATCCAACAAAAATGTTTGTTTCAACGCACCCTGCTTTTTTTTCGACAGCAAGACAAGCTGGGTTCACCTATGTAAGTGAAAACAAATTCCCAGAATTTAAACATTCATCAAAAGACAATTCATACACTGTAACAATTGGTAATGACGTGTGGATAGGAGCAGATGTTAAAATACTTGAAGGGATAAATATCGAGGATGGAGTAATAATCGCTACTGGTGCTGTGGTGGTTAAGGATTTGGAGGCATACACCATTTATGGAGGAGTACCAGCCAAAAAGATTGGACAAAGATTTTCTGAAAAAGAGAAAAAATTCCTATTGGAAAATAAATGGTGGGAAAATGATGAAGATTGGATAAAACAAAATGTCGGATTATTTTCTGACATAAATCAGTTTATAACCCAAGAATCAAAAAAAAAATAGAGATGAGATTTCATGAAAAATATTGCAATTGTCGTAGTAGCATATAATCGAGTAAATTCATTATCAAGATTATTAACATCGTTAAAAAGAGCAAATTATTTTGGATTGCATACACCGTTAATTATTAGTATTGACAAAAGTCAAAATAAGGATGTAGCTATATGCGCAAATAACTTTGAATGGCCTTTTGGAGAAAAACATGTAATAGAACATCCAAATAGGTTAGGTTTGCGTAATCATGTATTGTTCTGTGGGAATTTATCTAGGGATTATGATGCTGTCGTAGTATTAGAGGATGACTGTTTCTAGTAATCTAAAAGTGGACCACCGTAGTCATTGAAAATTCCCCCAGTTATAATTAACCCACGGAGATAATTTCATAAAGTGGGGAGCTTGGA
>NZ_JABAIT010000007.1 GCF_012843265.1 Bacillus sp. DNRA2
TCATCCCCAACGGGGATAATTATGGAGGAGCCGTATGCGATGACCCGCACGTACGGAACTGTGAGAGGCGCATGAGTAATTCATGCGCCTACTCTATTTTGTCCACTTTTACACAGACCCATAGCTTTTATATTCTAAATTAGGTCAGACAGGCATAGATTTTAAATAATGAGAGGTACACATAAGGGGGAAAGATTGTGGAAGCTGTTCTGGCCTTTTTACCGAAAACTATTTCTAACCAAATTCAGCAAATGCCTCCAAATCTTAAAAGTATGATTGAGGAAATCAGGGTCCGAATACAGCGGCCCATTGAGGTGACTTGTGCTGGTGTCCCGCATTTTTTAACTTATTATGCCACCTCTGATGATGCGGTACAGCTAATGAATAAAATCAGCCAGTTTTCGATTTATACGATGGAAGAAGAGTTGAAGCGTGGCTATGTAACGATTGAAGGGGGCCACCGCATCGGACTGGCTGGCAAAGTCATTTTGGAAAATGGTCAAGTCAAAGTGATTCGAAATATTTCCTCCTTCAACATACGAATTGCCAAAGAAAAAATTGGAATTGCCGAACCGTTGATTCCCTATATATATAAAGAAAAATGGATGAATACCATCATAATTGGAGCACCGCAAACCGGTAAAACGACTATGCTACGTGACATTGCCAGAATCATATCGACTGGAGATGCAGTTAGAAGTCGTCCGCCTAACAAAATCGGAATCGTAGATGAAAGATCCGAAATTGCAGGGGCAGTTAATGGGATCCCGCAGCTAAGCTTTGGACCTCGCATTGATGTTTTGGATGCCTGTCCGAAAGCTGAAGGAATGATGATGATGATTCGTTCAATGAGTCCTGAGGTCCTCATTGTTGATGAAATAGGCCGCAAAGAGGATGCTGAAGCGATAATGGAAGCAGTCAATGCCGGAATCAGTTTGATGATGACAACTCATGGCAGCTCATTAGAGGACATTGAGAAGCGGCCCACACTTCAACCTATTTTAAAAGCTGGACTGTTTAAGCGTTTTATTGAACTGAGTCGAAGTGATGGACCAGGCACGATTACAAGGATAAAAAATCAATCCGGAGTTAATCTGCTAAAAGCGAGAGTGATGTAAGATGATAAAAATTATTGGTGCGGTATTTATTATTGTGGCTACAACATGGACTGGCTTTGAGGCATCACGACATTTAAGTGAACGTCCGAAGCAATTGCGTTTGCTAAAATCTGCATTACAATCTCTAGATGCGGAAATCATGTATGGTCATACACCGCTACATGAAGCATCCCATCGCTTGGCAGCTCAACTAGGAAAACCATTGTCGTGGCTTTTTGAGAGCTTTGCAACGAAGCTTAAAAATGGTGATACGACTGTAGCGCTAGCCTGGGAGGAAAGTCTTAAGGATATATGGAAAATGACTGCGTTTAAACAGGGAGAATACGAAATTATGAAGCAGTTTGGTGAAACACTTGGTCGCCATGATCGGATATCACAGCAAAAACAAATTATGCTAGCGCTTAGCCATTTGGAACGAGAAGAAATAGACGCCTATGAAAGCCAAGCAAAATACGAAAAAATGGTAAAAAGCTTAGGGTTTCTTTCAGGACTCTTACTTATCATTCTGCTCATGTAAAGTAGAAACTGCTATCAAAGAAAAATATTCAGTCTTTCATACGCTTAGGAGGAGAATACATGGGGTTAGAGGTAGATGTTATTTTTAAGATTGCTGGAGTTGGCATCGTTGTTGCCTTTTTGCATACAATTCTAGATCAGGTGGGAAAGAAGGAATACGCCCAATGGGTCACGCTGTTTGGATTTATTTATATTTTGTTTATGGTTGCTTCGATTGTGGATGATCTCTTTCAAAAAATCAAATCAGTCTTTTTATTCCAAGGATAGGGGGGACGGGCGATTGAAATTCTCCAAATTATTGGTGTTGCCTTAGTTTCAACTTTCCTAGCCTTAATATTAAAGGAGCAAAAGCCGAATTTTGCATTCTTGCTCATTGTCTTTGTAGGTTGTGCAATATTTCTGTTTCTTGTTGATCAAATTTACAGCATTATCCAGATGATCGAAAAAATTGCGATCAATGCAAATGTTAACCTCATTTATGTTGAGACTATTCTAAAAATAGTTGGAATTGCCTATATTGCAGAATTTGCATCCCAAATTACTAAAGATGCCGGACAAGGTGCAATCGCATCAAAAATTGAACTGGCAGGAAAAGTTCTAATATTAGCGATGGCTATTCCAATCCTAACGGTCATGATTGAAACAATCATTAAACTTATTCCCAATTAATCAAGGCTAGAGGTGAATCAGAGAATGAGGCAATATACGCAGATTATCCCCATCATGATCTTCTTAATTGGTCTAGCCTTCGGTTTTGCGAGCAGTGTACAAGCTGTTGGAGCCGAAGAAAATACTGAGCCTTCCACAACTCAAGAAATTGTTGATGCTCAAATAGAAGGCCTGGAAATTGATGAACTGAAACAGTTTTGGGATGATATCGTTCATCGGTATGGTGGCTTTTTACCTGAGAGTCAAAAGGGCAGCCTATATGATTTTATCAAAGAAAGTAAGGATTTTTCCTTAAAAGAGTGGACCTCGGGTATACTCAAATTTGCCTTTCACGAATTGATAACTAATGGTAAATTGTTAGGCTCACTGATTTTGTTGACCGTGTTTAGTATGTTTCTCCAGTCACTCCAAAATGCCTTTGAAAAGGGGACAGTTAGTAAAGTTGCCTACGCGATTGTGTTTATGGTCCTGATGATTATTGCCTTAAATAGCTTTCATATTGCTATTCAATATACAAATGAGGCAATCGGCTCGATGATTGATTTTATCCTTGCGTTAGTTCCGTTGTTACTTGCATTAATTGCGTCATCCGGTGGCATCATTTCGGCTGCCTTTTTCCATCCGGTTATTTTGTTTTTAATGAATGTTAGTGGATTATTTATTCAAACTGTCATTCTACCGATGTTGTTTCTTTCGACGTTACTAAGTATCGTTAGCATTTTGACAGAACACTATAAGGTCACACAATTAGCCCAACTTTTGAGGAACTGGAGCATAGGCTTACTAGGGATGTTTATTACAATTTTTCTAGGCGTTATATCAGTACAAGGGGCCTCAACTGCGGTGACAGATGGTATAACAATTAAAACTGCTAAATTTATCACAGGGAATTTTATTCCGGTAATAGGACGGATGTTCACAGATGCCACAGATACAGTCATCAGTGCGTCTGTTATCTTAAAGAACACAGTTGGAATTGCAGGAGTGGGGATTCTTTTGTTAATTGTTGCCTTCCCTGCGATTAAAATTCTGATTATTGCGTTTATTTATAAGTTTGCAGCAGCGATTCTACAACCTTTAGGTGGAGGTCCGATTATTTCTTGTTTAGATATCATTTCAAAAAATGTCATTTATGTTTTTGCAGCATTGGCGATTGTATCTTTAATGTTTTTTTTAAGCATTACTGTTATCATCGCAGCTGGAAATTTGACGATGATGGTTAGGTAGGTGAGAGCATGGACTTTCTTAAGGAATGGATCACTAATATTATTTTATTTGTTTTGCTAGCGACAGTCATTGATATGCTCCTACCTAACTCTACCTTGCAAAAATACACAAAAATGGTCACTGGTTTATTATTGATTGCTGTTATATTAACGCCAATTTTTAAATTAATCTCGGGCGATTTTGAGAAACAATTAGCAACTATTTCATTAAGGGGTAATGATGAAACAAAAAATATGGAAAGTTTAATAGAATCGAAGAAAAAAGAAATACAAACCTCCCAACAAGCATATATTTTAGAAACAATGGCTGTCCAACTGGAAAAGGATGCGAATGAGGAGTTGATGGAAAAGCACGGATTAAATATTAGCAACATCAAATTTGTGATAAATGAAGATCAAATGCAGAATTTCCCGGATAATTTGGAAAAGGTCATTGTACAGCTCGAGGAGCCGAAAATCTCAGCCGATGCAGTAGAAGTCGTCAAACCAGTTGAAATAAGCGCTAACGAACCTCTTCCATCAGAGCGGGAGAATGAACACGAGAAACCGGAAATTGTCTCATTCCTCTCGCAAAAGTGGGATATCGATGAACGCACCATTGAGGTTGAAATGGTAGAAGGGGGGAAATCAGATCACAATGGATAAAGATAAAGGCCCGATAGCAATGATTAAGAAGCTCCTTGCAAATGATTCTTCTGAAAAAAAACCGGGTAAATATCAATATTTGGTGCTAGTTTTGTTAGTTGGTGCAGCGATTATGCTAGTTAGCAATCTATTTATTAATAATAAAGAGAGCTCTGATCTACAAGTCTTTAACAGTAACAAGAAACAGGAGAATGAAGAGGTTCCAGCCTTCGGTCAAAAGAACACAAAGGAAACCGATATGATAAAAAGTTATGAGGAAGCATATGAAAATCAACTAAAGGAAGCTCTTGAAGGAATCCAAGGAGTCAGTAATGTGACGGTAGTTGTCAACGTCGATGCAACTGAAAAACAAGTGCTGGAGAAAAATGAAAAATCACAGTCACAATTAACAGATGAAACCGATCGCGAAGGTGGAAAACGAAAGGTTGAGGATGCCTCCAGGGAGGAAAATCTTGTCATTATTCGAGAAGGAGAAAAAGAAGTCCCAATCGTCGTTGAAACCAAAAAACCAGAAATTCGTGGTGTTCTAGTTGTCGCTAAAGGCGCTGATAATATTCAGGTAAAAAAATGGATTATTGAAGCGGTGACCCGAGCATTGGATGTGCCGAGCCATCGGGTTGCAGTGATGCCGAAAAAAGGATAAGGGGGCAAATGTGATGTTATTAAAAAAGCAAACGGTTTGGCTTTTAACAATGTTAAGCTTGGTGGTTGTATTATCTGTGTATTACATTACTTCTCCAGAACAAAAAGCAACGAATATGGCGACTGTTGAAAACCAGACAAAAGAGAAAAAATCAGCGGATTCAACAGTATCTGAAGATGGTAAAACAGTCATTTCCGGTGTAGCAAGCGATGAGGTTTTTGAAGCTTTACGCTTAGAGTTAGAGGACCAACGCAATGAAATGAAGGAGCAGTTAAATGAAATTATGGCTTCAACAGATCTTACGGCGGAGAAGAGAAGTGAAGCTTATGATCAAATGAAAAAGTTAGATGAACTAGCTAAAAAAGAAAATGTATTAGAAACTTTAATTAAAACAATGGGGTATGATGATGCCTTAGTTCGTGCAGATGGTGAAAAAGTGAGAATTACTGTTAAAGCTAAAGATCATTCCGCTTCAGCTGCAAATGACATAATTCAACTTGTTAGGACAGAAATCGGGGAATTGGAGAATGTTGTCGTAGACTTCCAACCAACGAAATAAAAAAATGCGAAAATTAACCAGTCAATAATAATTTTCAATATAAACATTTGCGGAAAATATTGGAATTATTATGAAAAAATAGGGAAAACCACCTTGGGTTTTCCCTATTTTAGTGGATTTTTTTAAAAAAACGAAAAAATATTTATTAATTTTGAATAAAATAAATTCACTTTCTTTTCAGAAAAGTTTATTATATTATTGTAATTTGATTTGCTACAATAAATCATAGTATGAATCCAATATTGATATTTTTTGGATAAATATCGTATGATGTTAGTAGCTAGTCTTATAAAAATAATTTAAATAGTGGGACAAGGAGTGTCAAAAAATGTTGAAAGTACAAGAAATTCGCGAATTAATTAAGTTGGTTGACAATTCTAGCATCAATGAGTTTGTTTATGAGCACGATGATTACAAAATCAAAATGAAAAAGAATGCTGAAAAAGTTATTGTAGCAGAAGCTGCACCAGTTGTTGCTGCTGCACCTGCACCTGTTGCTGCGCAAGCTCCAGTTGCACCAAAAGCTGTTGAAACTGCTGCTGTAAGTGCACCAGCTCCAAAAGCTGAAGCACCAGTTGCGATTGCTGATGTAGAAAATCTACATAAGATTACTTCACCAATGGTTGGAACTTTCTATGCAGCTCCATCACCAGATTCTGATGCTTATGTAAAAGTTGGACAAAAAGTTACTGGCGATTCTATCGTATGTATCGTAGAAGCTATGAAACTATTCAACGAAATCGAAGCAGAAGTAAATGGTGAAATCGTTGAAATTCTTGCTAAAGATGGACAACTTGTAGAATATGGCCAACCTTTATTCTTGGTTAAGCCTGAATAAGGAGCGTTTCTAAAATGATAAAAAAATTACTAGTTGCAAACCGTGGAGAAATTGCTGTACGGGTTATCCGAGCTTGTCGTGAGCTAGGCATCGAATCAGTAGCAGTTTACTCTGAAGCAGATAAAGAGGCTCTTCATGTTCAAATTGCTGATGAAGCATACTGTATTGGACCTACAGCGTCTAAAGATAGTTATTTAAACACTACAAACATTATCAGTGTAGCTAAAAAAGCAGAATGTGATGCGATTCACCCTGGTTATGGATTCTTAGCTGAAAATGCTGACTTCGCTGAATTATGTCGCGACGTTAACATTATTTGGGTTGGTCCAACTCCAGAAGCAATTAACCAAATGGGTACAAAAGACGTGGCTCGTCGCACTATGGAGGCTGCTGGTGTACCAATCGTTCCAGGATCTAAAGGAATTATTAAAGATACAGAAGAAGCAATTGCATTAGCAAATGACATGGGCTACCCTGTTATTATTAAAGCAACTGCCGGTGGTGGCGGTAAAGGGATTCGTGTAGCACGCGATGAAGAAGAGCTTGTTAAGGGTATTAATATGACTCAACAAGAAGCTGCGGCTGCATTCGGTAATCCTGGCGTATACATCGAAAAATATATTGAAGACTTCCGCCACGTTGAAATCCAAGTTCTTGGAGATCAACATGGTAAGGTCCTTCACTTAGGTGAGCGCGATTGTACAATCCAACGCCGCCTTCAAAAACTTCTTGAAGAGTCTCCATCACCAGCACTTGATGGCGAACTTCGTAAAGAAATGGGAGAAGCAGCAGTAAAAGCTGCAAAAGCAGTTGATTATACTGGTGCAGGCACGATAGAATTTATTTATGATTATCGCAATCGTAAATTCTATTTCATGGAAATGAATACTCGTATTCAAGTTGAGCATCCTGTTACTGAAATGGTAACTGGAATCGACTTAATTAAAGAACAAATTAAAGTCGCTAACGGTGAACCTCTTCAGTACGAACAAGAAGATATTCAATTTAACGGCTGGGCGATTGAATGCCGGATCAATGCTGAAAATCCTGCGAAGAACTTCATGCCTTCTCCAGGAAAAATCAATATGTACTTAGCTCCAGGCGGATACGGAGTACGT
Organism: Bacillus sp. DNRA2; assembly: GCF_012843265.1. Classification (GTDB taxonomy): domain Bacteria; phylum Bacillota; class Bacilli; order Bacillales; family Cytobacillaceae; genus Bacillus_BU. Next base: position 7,333 of record NZ_JABAIT010000007.1, read on the forward strand.
ATGGATTCAGCAGCATATCCTGGCTATTCAATTCCACCATTCTATGATTCCATGGTTGCGAAAGTCATCGTTCACGGAAACACACGTGAAGAAGCGATTGCAAAAATGAAACGGGCGTTAAGTGAATTCGTGATCGAAGGTGTTCATACAACGATTCCATTCCATGTAAAGCTTCTTAACAACCAAACTTTTGTTGAAGGGCAATTCAATACGAAGTTTTTAGAGTTGAATGATGTGATGAACGAAGATTAATATGGAGGTGCTTTTTTAGGATGAGTGAAAATATCTTGGAGATGAATCAAGAAAACAACGGGCATGGGAAGGTTGAAATTGCTCCTGAAGTGATTGAAGTAATTGCTGGTATTGCTGCAAGTGAAGTTGAAGGCGTATCACAAATGCGCGGAAATTTTGCATCTGGCGTAGTAGAACGATTAGGTAAGAAAAATCATGGTAAAGGGGTTAAAGTTGAACTGACGGAGGAAGGCATTAAAGTTGATGTTTATTGCATTCTAAAGTTTGGTATTTCAATTCCGACTGTTGCACAAAAAATCCAAGACAATATTCGCCAAGCACTTCTGAATATGACTGCTCTAGAACCAGTAGAAGTCAATATTCATATTGTCGGAATTCAATTTGAATCGCAAAAGGCTGAAAATGAATTCGACCAAGAGATTTAAAAAAGAACCAAAGACACACTATTTGTGTCTTTGGTTTTTTTCTCTTTTAGCTTATGCTATTATCTATATAGGAAACTGGATAATTAGTGCTAAAGGAGTATTTTTATGAAAAGAAGAACAGCAAGAGAAAAGGCTCTGCAAGCTTTGTTTCAGATAGACCTAAGTCAAACTGAAGTGAATGCTGCAATTGAGCATGTTTTGGAAGACCATCCACACGATGATTACTTAAATGATTTAGTATCAGGCGTTGTCTTACATAAACAAGAGATCGATGAAATGATTAAAGGTAAGTTGGAAAATTGGACAATTGAACGACTAGCACCAGTAGATCGGAATTTGTTGAGATTAGCGGTATTTGAATTAATCTATTGCAAGGAATCCGTACCACCAAATGTCGTTATCGATGAGGCCATCGAAATTGCTAAACTTTATGGGGATGACCAATCAAGTCGATTCATAAATGGAGTTCTTTCAAAAGTAAAAGAGCAAATTGGATAAATAAAGATTGTTATTAGTCAGTGTTGACTTTTTTGTTGATTGGCGCGGAGGGCGCGAAGACTCCTGTGGGAGTACGGGACTGGGGAGACCCCGCAGGCGCCTTGGCGCCGAGGAGGCTCCCCGTTACCGCCCACGGAAAGCGAAGCGCCCGGAGCAGAAATCAACAAATTCGTTAACTTAGTGTAATGTTTATTTATGAACAAAGGGGGAAATACAATGAGTGCCACACTCATTAGTGGGAAAGATATCGCAAATAAAAAGAAAAATGAAATTGCAGCTGAAGTTGAAGCTTTGAAAAAGGCTGGTGTTACACCTGGGTTAGCAGTGATTCTAGTAGGAAATAATCCTGCATCAAGAACATATGTAACAAGTAAAGAAAAAACCTGTAAGCAATTAGGAATGCACTCTTTATTAATTGAATATCCTGAAACAGTTTCTGAACAGGAATTACTAAACAAGATTGATGAACTAAACAACGATGACAAAATCCATGGTATCTTAGTACAACTCCCTGTTCCCGATCACATTAACGAAACAAGCATTATCGAAGCAATCTCTCCTGAAAAAGATGTTGATGGATTCAACCCAATCAATATTGGTCGCATGATGACAGGTCAGGATGCCTTTTTACCATGTACTCCATATGGTGTAATGGTCATGCTACAAGAAATGGGTATTGAGATTGCTGGTAAGCATGTTGTCGTCATCGGTAGAAGTAATATTGTTGGTAAGCCACAAGGACAATTATTCCTAAATGAAAACGCCACGGTAACATATTGTCATTCAAAAACTGTCGACATCAAATCCATTACAACGCAAGCCGATATTTTGGTTGTAGCAGTTGGTCGAGCGTATTTTGTAACTGAAGATTTCGTAAAACCAGGTGCAGTTGTAATCGATGTAGGGATGAACCGAAACAGTGAAGGAAAACTTTGCGGTGATGTAGATTTCGAACATGTTAAAGAAAAAGCTGGCTATATCACACCTGTTCCAGGTGGGGTTGGGCCAATGACGATTACGATGTTAATGTATAATACGTTAAAATCAGCCCAAAAGGCTCTACAAAAATTACAAAACGCTTAAGGCAACAACTAAAGCCTGTTCCATCCTTATCAGTTAGAATAACAATTGGTCTCTTCAGGTGACGAATTGGCTTTCTAAATTTATAATAGATGGGATAGGCTTTTGTAAATTTGCAAACGCTTTGCTTTGAAAGGGGTACACTATGGAGCAACGTTATCTTACTGTAGTCGCTTTGACACGATACATAAAACGGAAATTTGATGCGGACCCCCATTTGCAGGATTGTTATGTCAAAGGAGAAATCTCCAACTTTAAACAGCATTCCAGCGGTCACATGTATTTTACATTAAAGGATGATAAAGCACGGATACTTGCTGTGATGTTTGCCAGAGATAATCGTCATATGAAATTCCAGCCGGAAAACGGGATGCAGGTGTTAATCCGTGGGGACCTTTCAGTTTATGAGGCTAGCGGCCAATACCAAATATACATAAAAGAAATGAAACCTGATGGAGTCGGAGAACTGTTTCTGGCATACGAGCAATTAAAAGAAAAGTTAACAAAAGAAGGATTATTTTCACAGAGTGCTAAAAAGCCTTTGCCAAAATATCCAAAAACAGTTGGTGTAATCACCTCCCCAACTGGAGCTGCGATTCGGGATATCGTTTCGACGATTAAGCGCCGTTTTCCGATTGCTAATATTTTGTTGCTACCAGCATTGGTTCAAGGAGAACAAGCTGCCTCGTCCATCGCCAGAGCAATCGAAAAAGCCAATACAATTGATGCGATAGATGTCTTAATTGTTGGTCGTGGTGGGGGATCAATTGAGGAGCTTTGGGCATTTAATGAGGAAATCGTTGCTAGAGCTATTTTTACCTCGGAAATTCCAATTATCTCTGCTGTCGGTCATGAGACCGATTTTACGATTGCTGATTTTGTCGCAGATTTGCGTGCACCTACACCAACCGGAGCTGCAGAACTTGCCGTTCCTCATATTGATGATTTATTGGAGCGAATCCTAAATCGAAAATCGAGAATGCTGCGGACAATGAAGGAAAAACTCAGTTCACAAAAAGTTAAATTATCACGCATCAATCGTTCGTATGCGTTTCGCTATCCACATAAGTTATATGAGCAAAAGCTAGAGCAACTAGACAGGCGCACTGAGCAGCTTGTTCGCAATACTAATAAATTAATCGAGCTTAAAAAGTCCGAGCAACAAAGTGTACATAATCGCTTAATTCGCAATGCACCCTCAAAAAAAATCCAAGAAGCTGCATTGCACCATGAACGTTTAACAAAATCGTTAACGCGTGCTATGAGCATGATATTATCAAAAAAGAACTCAGAATTTCAGCATCAGCTTGCCAAACTTGATGCTTTGAGTCCATTGAAAATAATGGAGCGTGGCTATAGTCTTGTATTTTCCAAAGAGCAGAAATTAATCAGTAAACGAGAGCAAGTACAACGAAACGAAGAAATTTTAGTGCGATTATCTGATGGGAATTTGCAATGTAAGGTAATGGACATAAAGGAGTTGTAAATAAATGGCTGAACAACAAACACAAACTTTTGAAGAAGCAATGGAAAAACTAGAAAGCTTGGTTGAGCGACTTGAGGAAGGCGATGTTCCTCTTGAAGAGGCGATTTCAATTTATAAAGAAGGAATGGAGCTTTCCAAGCTGTGTCATGATAAACTTACATTAGTGGAAGAACAGCTTACTCAGATATTAACCGATGACGGTCAAATCAAAAGTTTTGCTGTAACCGAGGAGGAATAATCGTGTCAAAACAAAGCTTAGCCTCTTTTACAAAAGAGCATAAGCTCCTATTGGAGAATCAATTAGAAGCCTTTATTGAGAGGCTCCATGCTCCTGCTCATATAAAAGAATCGATGCTCTACTCTTTACAGGCAGGCGGAAAGCGCATTCGTCCATTGTTATTATTCGCTACATTAAAGGCATTTGGGCTAGAGCCGAAAATGGGACTGTTTCCTGCGGCTGCAATTGAAATGATCCATACGTATTCATTAATTCATGATGACTTACCAAGCATGGATGATGATGACTTAAGAAGAGGGAAACCAACTAATCATAAAGTGTTCGGTGAAGCGTTGGCGATATTGGCAGGCGACGGACTCTTAACCTATAGTTTTCAGGTTTTGGCAGAAATGCCGGAGGAATATGCCAGTGCTGAAACGAAGCTTGCGCTTATTTCGCTCCTTGCAACGGCAGCAGGTGCTGAGGGAATGGTCGGTGGCCAAGTAGCTGACATCGAAGGAGAAGGAAAGCAGTTAACATTAGAGGAAATGGAGTATATCCATCTACATAAAACTGGAAAGCTGTTAGTATGCAGTGTTATGACTGGAGTCACAATTGCCCAAGCTAGTCGAGAGCAAGCAGTCAGCTTAGAAAAGTTTGCTCAGCATTTAGGAATGGCCTTTCAAATTCGAGATGATATCCTTGATGTTGAAGGAAATCAGGACTTGATTGGAAAGCCACTTGGAAGTGACATAGAAAATTCAAAAAGTACCTATCCACTTCTGTTAACGATGGATGGTGCTAAAGAAGCAATGCAAAAACATTTTGAAGCAGCTAAATACCATCTCCACGCAACTGGACTGGCAACGCAAATCCTTGAGGATATCGCTGACCTTGTTGTCGCAAGGGAATTTTAAAATTGTGTCAATTTAGATGAGGTTTGAGAGGTCAGACTATTTATGATATAATACAGCCGAAGTGTGTATTAATCTTTGTATTAATACGACTAATATACTGTAGGCGATAGTTGGGAATCATTTTTTGTTCTGTGGATGGACATTACGGATGCCGTTATCACATATGTGTTAGCGGCTCTTTTTTCAGTAAAAATGAAAAAATAATATCGTATTCATTATATTTCGTACCTTTCGTAACAACATTACCTATCGTCAGAACTTAGAAACGAAAGTGAGTGATCCACATATGGATCTATTATCGATTAAAGACCCTTCATTTCTTAAAAATCTAACCAATGAAGAATTGGTAATCCTCAGCCAAGATATCCGTCGTTTTTTGATTGAAAAATTATCAAAAACTGGAGGACATATTGGACCTAATTTAGGTGTGGTTGAATTAACCATCGCATTGCATAAATGTTTCAACAGTCCAACAGATAAGATTATATGGGATGTTGGTCATCAAGCCTATGTTCATAAAATCCTAACTGGACGTGCTTCAGAGTTTCATACACTGCGCCAGTTTCACGGCTTAAGTGGTTTTCCTAAGCGGATGGAAAGTGAGCACGATGTATGGGAAACAGGTCATAGCTCGACTTCTTTATCCGCAGCAATGGGGATGGCGATTGCAAGGGATCTTAAGGGTGAAGACTCTTTCATTCTACCCGTAATTGGAGATGGAGCATTAACCGGTGGTATGGCACTAGAAGCTTTAAACCACATTGGTCATGAAAAGAAAAATATTATTGTCATTTTAAATGATAATGAAATGTCAATTGCACCTAATGTTGGTGCTTTGCACAGTGTACTTGGTCGATTAAGATCGGCGGGTAAATACAATTGGGTTAAAGACGAACTTGAATTCTTATTGAAAAAAGTACCGGCTGTAGGCGGGAAACTTGCTGCCACTGCTGAGCGGATTAAAGACAGCTTAAAATATTTATTTGTATCAGGCATGTTTTTTGAGGAACTAGGCTTTACGTATTTTGGTCCAGTTGATGGACATAATTTCGAGGAACTATTTGAGAATTTTACTTATGCGAAAAAAACGGAAGGCCCTGTCCTTTTACACGTAATCACTAAAAAGGGAAAAGGTTACCAACCGGCTGAAACAGATAAAACTGGTACATGGCATGGAACAGGTCCCTATAAAATTGAAACAGGTGACTTTGTTAAACCGAAAAGTGCACCACCTGCATGGAGCGCTCTCGTAAGTGAAACTGTCCGCAAATTGGCTCGCAAGGACCCGCGGATTGTCGCCATTACTCCGGCGATGCCAGTTGGCTCCAAGCTAGAAGGTTTTGCTAGTGAGTTTCCAAATCGCATGTTTGATGTAGGTATTGCCGAACAACATGCGGCAACCGTTGCCGCAGGATTAGCTACACAAGACATGAAGCCGTTTTTAGCGATTTATTCGACGTTTTTACAAAGGGCATATGACCAAGTTATTCATGATATTTGTCGTCAAAATTTAAACGTATTCATTGGTATCGATCGGGCTGGTTTGGTAGGAGCGGATGGAGAAACGCACCAAGGCGTATTCGATATTGCATTTCTACGTCATTTGCCTAACCTGGTATTGATGATGCCTAAGGATGAAAACGAAGGTCAACATATGGTGAATACGGCGATTCAATATGATGATGGTCCAATTGCAATGCGTTTCCCACGAGGTAATGGTCTTGGTGTTCCAATGGATAAAGAATTAAAAACAATTGAAATTGGGACATGGGAAGTGCTTAAAGAAGGAAAAGATGTTGTCATTTTAACATTTGGAACAACCATTCAAATGGCTCTAGATGCTGCTAATGTCCTTGAAAAGGATGGCTATTCTGTAAGAGTTGTTAATGCGAGATTTATCAAACCGCTTGATGAGAAAATGCTTTTGAACATCTTTAGTGAGGGAATCCCTGTATTAACGATTGAAGAGGCAATTCTCCAAGGTGGCTTTGGCAGTGCGGTCATAGAATTCGCCCATGATCAAGGTTATTATCAAACAGTAATTGACCGTATAGGCATTCCAGACCGCTTTATTGAACACGGAGATGTTGATGAATTATTAAGAGAAATTGAGTTTACAACCGAAAGCGTGATTTTAAAACTACAAATGCTGGTTGGAAAAAAAGTAAAGGGCATCGCTCATGAAAATTAAAAAAGAAAGAATAGATGTATTGCTCGTTGAAAGAGGACTTTTTGAAACACGTGAAAAAGCGAAACGGGCGATTATGGCAGGTTTAGTCTACAGTAAAGAGATGAGATTGGATAAGCCTGGTGAAAAGGTCAGGGAGGATATAGACTTAACTGTGAAGGGCAACGTACTACCTTACGTAAGTCGAGGCGGTTTAAAGCTTGAGAAGGCTCTAAAAGAATTTAACCTCGATGTGAAGGATAAAATCCTATTGGACATTGGATCATCGACAGGTGGTTTTACCGACTGTGCACTCCAAAATGGGGCGAAGATGTCTTATGCAGTTGATGTTGGCTATAATCAATTGGCTTGGAAACTTAGACAGGATGAACGGGTAGTTGTTATGGAACGAACTAACTTCCGCTATATGACACCTACCGATTTAGCAAACGGAACGCCAACTTTTGCTTCGATTGATGTTTCGTTTATTTCGTTAAAGTTGATTTTACCCGTTTTAAAAACATTGCTGGTCCCTGGTAGTGATGTTGTTGCACTTGTAAAGCCACAATTTGAAGCAGGACGTGAGCAGGTCGGTAAAAAGGGTATCGTCAGAGATCGTTCAGTACACATAAGCGTACTAGAGGAAATCATCGCTTTTGCAAAGAACATTGGTTTTGCAATTGTTGATTTATCCTATTCACCCATTACTGGTGGCGATGGTAATATTGAATTTTTGCTCCATTTACGTTGGGACGCTAAATTAGAGTCTGAGATTGGCGAAGTGTTGATGTTAAAAACACCAGAACAAGTTGTTTCTGAAGCACATCTTAGTTTAAAAACCAAAAAAACAGTAGAGGAATAAGCTATTGGCTTATTCCTTTTTATCTATTATCAACAATTGACAGCTACTTTTTGCACGGAACGGTATACATGGGGAAGAAAATCGGCTACCATAATAATATAAAATACTACATATAGTGCGTAATTAGAGAATTTTTCGGGGTGATTTTTGCATATGAACAAAGGCCAACGCCATATCAAAATTCGTGATATCATTGCTAATAATGATATTGAAACACAGGATGAATTAGTTGACCGATTAAAAAGAGATGGTTATAACGTGACACAAGCTACAGTGTCAAGGGATATTAAGGAGTTGCATTTAGTCAAAGTCCCGCTACCAGATGGTCGATATAAATATAGTTTACCTGCAGATCAACGTTTTAATCCATTGCAGAAATTAAAACGAGCGCTATTGGATGCGTTTGTTAAAATTGATTCTGCAAGCCATTTAATCGTAATGAAAACCTTGCCAGGCAATGCCATGGCGATTGGGGCGTTAATTGATAATTTAGATTGGGAAGAAATTATGGGTACCATATGTGGTGACGATACGATTCTGATTATTTGTCGGACGCCTGAAAATACAGAAATTATTACAAAACGTTTCTTAGAAATGCTATAAGCTCGAGGTGAGGACTTTTGCTTAGTGAACTATCTATTCGTAATTTCGCGATTATCGAAGCGTTAACGATATCGTTTGAAAAAGGATTAACGGTGCTTACTGGTGAAACGGGTGCAGGTAAATCGATTATTATAGATGCAATCCACTTGCTTGCAGGTGGTAGGGGCTCTTTAGAGTTTATTCGTCATGGTGAAGAAAAGGCGGAACTTGAAGGTTTATTTATCGTTGATGATCCAGAGCATCGGGTTTTTGAAAAAGCAAAGGAATTTGGAATTGACATGGACGAGGATGGAATGGTGGTCCTTCGCCGTGATATGACAAGAAGCGGAAAAAGTGTATGCCGCGTCAACGGTAAATTGGTGACGATTGCGGTATTACGTGAATTTGGTTCGACCCTAATTGATATTCATGGACAGCATGAACATCAAGACTTATTAAATGAAACGAGACACTTAGCGTTATTGGATCAATTCGGTGCAGCAGAGCTTGTACCAGCGCTTCAAGAATATCAACGTGTTTACAAACGGTATGAAGAAACGAAACAACGTTTGAAAGCGTTAAGTGAAAATGAACAAAAAATGGCTCATCGCCTAGATTTAATCCAATTTCAGTTTGATGAAATCCAAAACGCTGACTTGAAGCTAAATGAGGATGATGAACTCTTTTCTGAAAGGCAAAAGCTTGGCAATTTTGAGAGTATCTTTTCTTCACTAAAATCAAGCTATTCTGCCCTCTCTGGAGAGCAAACCGGTTTAGATTGGGTCGGCATGGCAATGGGGCATCTTGAAGATGTCGCAGAACTAGATAATGATTATAAGGAAATGTTTGATTCTGTCTCCAACAGCTTTTACTTACTGGAGGATACAGTCAGAACGATTAGAAATAAACTTGATGACATGGAATTTGATCCTGGGCGCATGAATGAAATTGAGGAAAGACTAACTGAGATCAATCAACTAAAGCGTAAGTATGGTAAAACGATTGAAGAAATCCTTGAATATGCCGCCAAAATTGAAGAGGAAATCGAGACCATTCAAAATAAAGAAACTCACATCCATCAATTAGAGGCAGAATTATCATCGCTAATGAAGGACCTAACACTTGAGGGAAAACAGGTTAGTGATTTACGAAAAAAATCTTCGAAGCTTCTGACCAAATTGATTCACCGAGAACTAAAGGAACTTTATATGGAAAAGACTGTTTTTGAAATTGTTTTTACGCGCTTGGATGGATTTTCAAAAGCAGGCATTGATGCCGTTGAGTTTTTCATTTCAACCAATCCTGGTGAACCAGTGAAGCCTCTTGCAAAAATTGCTTCAGGTGGTGAAATGTCACGAATTATGCTGGCATTAAAGAGTATCTTTTCTGCACATCAAGGTGTTACGTCGATTATTTTTGATGAAGTGGATACGGGAGTAAGTGGTCGCGTCGCTCAAGCAATCGGAGAGAAGATTCATAAAATCTCTAATAATTCTCAAGTGTTGTGTATTTCTCATTTACCTCAAGTCGCAGCCATGGCAGATACGCATCTATTTATTGCGAAGAAAATTAAAGATGGTCGAACAACTACATCTGTTTTACCACTTAATGCTAAAGAAAAAATTAGTGAAATTGGCAGAATGATTTCTGGTGCGGAAATGACGGACTTAACGAAGCAGCATGCCGAGGAATTACTACATCTAGCAGCGAAAATGAAGGTGTTAACTTGAAAAGCTATCCAAACTGGGTAGCTTTTTTATATTGTTGGCAGTTATAAATGCTTCTTTTGGAGGCAAAATTAAAGGTGTAGCCAATTAATTATGTGTGTAGACTAGAAGCGAGGAGAGTGAAAAAATGAATTTTGAACAGCTTAGAAAAATAATTGGTGGAATTCTCCTTGTTTCATTAATTGCTCTAGGGTTCTCTAAACCCGTTCAACAATATATCACGATCCCTAATCAACTCACGCTATTTGAAGGTGAGCATTATAAACTTCCAACATCTGTACCTGTATCAGCTACCCTGGTAAATGACAATCAAGCGATTGAATTAGAGCAAAGCAAAAAATCATTGATGGTAAATGCCAGTGAACAGGGAAATGATGAGATGGTATTGCACCTCGCTGGAATTCCGATTAAAAAAGTGGATGTAAATATTCTAAAGAATTTTCGGGTAATTCCTGGCGGTCAATCGATTGGGGTAAAACTTAACACAGTCGGTGTTCTTGTGGTAGGGCACCATCAGGTTGACACACAAACTGGTAAGGTTTCCCCGGGTGAGATAGCTGGCATTAAAGTCGGTGATATTATTACCCAAATCAACGGTAAACCGATTGAAAAAATGACAGATGTAGCACCGTATGTTCAGGATTCTGGAAAAACGGGTGTACCATTAGATATTGTAGTTAATCGCGAGAATGAAAAAATAAATGCTCAGCTTAAACCAATGAAGGATAAAGACGAACAAACCTATAAGCTTGGCCTATATATTCGTGATTCTGCTGCGGGAATTGGTACAATGACCTTTTTCCATCCAGGAACCAATAAGTATGGTGCTTTAGGCCATGTTATTTCTGATATGGATACGAAAAAGCCTATTATCGTTGAAGATGGACAAATTGTCAGATCAACGGTTACCTCGATTGAGAAAGGGAGTAACGGTGACCCTGGTGAAAAACTAGCACGTTTTTCAACCGATCGAGAAGTCATTGGTAACATAAAGCGAAACAGTCCGTTTGGAATATTTGGGGAACTAAACAAGGATATAAAAAACGGAATTATGGATAAACCAATGCCAATTGCCCTGTCCCATCAGGTTAAAGAAGGACCAGCCCAAATATTAACCGTTGTGGATAATGATAAGGTTGATCTATTTGATATTGAAATTGTCAGTACCATTCCGCAAAAATTTCCAGCAACAAAAGGAATGGTTATCAAAGTGACAGATCCAAAACTACTTGAAAAAACCGGAGGAATTGTCCAAGGAATGAGTGGAAGTCCCATTATTCAAAATGGGAAAATGATCGGTGCTGTTACTCACGTCTTTGTAAATGACCCAACAAGTGGTTATGGAGTTCATATCGAGTGGATGTTAAACGAAGCGGGAATAGATATTTACGAGAAAGGAAAAGCATCCTAAGCTTTGAAAGCCTCATTGAAAAAATCAACCTTACAATAGTTCTTTTCGGATTTCGGAAATAGGCGATCATTCGCCTATTTTTTGTTTAAATATTATGGTAAAATATTTCCGATGACGCTTAAATATTTTTCGACAAAACGAATAATTTACTATTTGTCAACTGCCGAAACGAGTCGAAACCATGAGGAAAAGCGAGAAAAAATTAGATATTACTGACTTTTTAGAAAATTTTAAAAAAACCGAGAGGAATTTTTGTTGCATTGTCGAATTTCTCCATTAGAATATAAATTAGGTGGATTGACATACAAAGGGCTGAGGAGGAAACAATTAGTGAAAAAAATTAAAGTATGTGTTGTAGATGACAATAGAGAATTGGTTGGACTTTTAGAAGAGTATATTTCATCACAGGAAGACATGGAAGTAGTCGGGGTCGCTCATAATGGGCAAGAATGCTTAGAGATATTAGCGGATACTACTCCGGATGTACTTGTATTAGATATTATCATGCCTCATTTAGATGGACTCGCCGTGTTAGAAAAACTTCGTGAATCCAATCGTAGTAGCTTCCCTAACGTAATCATGTTAACTGCATTTGGTCAAGAGGATGTAACGAAAAAGGCCGTGGAGCTTGGTGCATCATATTTCATTCTAAAACCATTTGATATGGAGAATTTAGCGAATCATATCCGTCAAGTTAGCGGAAAAACAAGCTCCGTATTACGAAAATCGTCTTCACAAACAACCTATCGTTCAGTTCAAGCGGAACAAAAACCGAAGAATTTGGATGCTAGTATTACAAGCATTATCCATGAGATTGGTGTACCAGCACATATTAAGGGGTATATGTATTTAAGAGAAGCCATCTCCATGGTTTATAACGATATTGAATTACTTGGTTCTATTACCAAAGTTCTATATCCAGACATTGCTAAGAAATATAACACAACAGCATCACGTGTAGAGCGGGCGATTCGCCATGCAATTGAAGTGGCCTGGAGCCGTGGTAATATTGATTCCATTTCTTCATTATTTGGCTACACTGTCAGCATGACAAAAGCAAAACCAACAAATTCAGAATTTATAGCGATGGTCGCTGATAAACTAAGACTAGAGCATAAAGCTTCTTAATAAATAAACATTAAAAGGGCCATGCACCTAATAATCAATGGAAAAATACTGTTTATATACGGTTTCCGAAATTGATCATAAGGGGCACGGCTCCTTTTTTTGGAAAAAGCTATGTAAAAAAAGGTGGTTGTTTTTGGGAAAGTTGATTGGAGCGAAGGCGCGCAGACTCCTGCGGGAGCAGCGGGACAGGTGAGACCCCGCAGGCGCCAAAGCGCCGAGGAGGCTCACCGCCCGCCCCTAAGGTGCGCGAAGCGCTGGAACGGAATTCAACAAACACGATAAACATAGCATATGAAAAAAGGAGAGATTCCTTTATGACGCAGATATTCGCTCATCGTGGATTTTCAGCGCTGTTCCCTGAAAATACATTGCTGGCATTTAAAGAAGCAGAGAAGGCAGGAGCAGACGGTATTGAACTTGACGTTCAAATGACAAAAGACGGCGAATTGGTCGTCATCCATGATGAAAAAATCGACCGAACTACAAATGGAACAGGTTATATCAAAGATCTAACCTTCAATGAAATTCGAAAATACAATGCTTGTTTCAAATTTAAAAAGCTAACTGAAAAAACACCGATACCAAGCCTTGAAGAAGTTTTTGAATGGATGCAATCAAATAAGATGGTTTGTAATATCGAGTTAAAAAACGGAGTATTCCCTTATAAAGGAATGGAAGAAAAAGTAATCAAAATGATTGAAAAATATCAATTGAGCAAACGAATCATCATCTCATCCTTTAATCACTATAGCATTGTATATTTTTATCGCTTAGCTCCACATATCGAAACAGCTCCACTATTGTCTGAATCGATTTATATGCCATGGGTTTATGCTAAGGCAATTGGTGCAAAGGGGATTCATCCGAAGTATTATCGTGGGCTTGAGGATATTTTTCAGCAAAGTATTGAAAATGGAATAGCAGTTAGACCATATACGATTAACAAAGAGGTGGCGATGAAGCGTCTGTTTGCCATTAACTGTACGGCAATTATTACTGATGACCCGCTCAAGGCTCTGAACTTAAAAAGGATAACCAACTAAAAAGAAAGACCGTTTTGTAGTTTACGGTCTTTCTTTTTTTTGAAATTTAACTTGAACCTTATTCCGCTTCCTATCCCTGTGTAAAATAAATCCTGCAATAAATCCTAAACCAATCAAGAAGAATAATAAACCGACGATGAATTGCAGCCACAGCCAAGGAAGTGGAGGTTGCAGAATTCCAAATACCATATCACGCATGAGTTTAACACCTAGAGCAGCAATAAAACCGGGAATTACCATAATGATAAGTGCAATAATTCGATCCATAACCTGTTCCCTTCACAAGTTTGCCTTTTACAAAAATCATAATTCAAATTGAATATTTGTCAAGGCATCAGCATTATATATAATGAAACATATACCATGAAATATTTTGCGCAAGAATATGTGAGACTCTGAAAAAAATTTCAGGAAGGATGCTGATTCATTTTGCAATCTGAAATTCAAACGATGCTCGAAGCCATTATACAATGTAGTGAGGAAGCGATATCGGTCGTTGACGAGCACGGTATTGGTTTGTTAATAAATCCGGCCTATACGAGAATTACTGGGCTAAAAGAAGATAAGGTCATCGGTCAGCCGGCAACAGCTGATATCTCTGAAGGGGAAAGCATGCATTTAAAGGTGCTCAAGACCCGGCGGCCTGTTCGTGGAGTATCAATGCGCGTTGGTCCCCACAAACGGGAGGTCATCGTTAATGTTGCACCGATTATTGTCAATGGCATACTAAAGGGAAGCGTAGGCGTGATTCAAGATGTATCGGAAATTCGTAAATTAACAGAAGAGCTTAATCGTGCTCGCCAAATTATTCGAACACTTGAAGCTAAATACACTTTTGAAGATATCGTTGCCAGATCCGATGAAATGAATATTGCAATCGAGCAGGCAAAATTAGGTGCAAAAACACCGGCTACTGTGTTATTAAGAGGAGAATCCGGTACTGGTAAGGAGTTATTTGCCCATGCGATACATAATGCAAGCGATCGTAAATTTAATAAATTTCTTCGCGTAAATTGTGCTGCCATTTCTGAGTCGCTGCTTGAGAGTGAATTGTTTGGCTATGAGGAAGGAGCGTTTTCAGGGGCAAAACGGGGAGGGAAAAAGGGCTTATTTGAAGAGGCTAACAATGGAAGTATTTTTTTAGATGAAATCGGCGAATTGACGCTTAGCACTCAGGCGAAGTTATTACGGGTTTTACAGGAGCGGGAAATTGTTAGAGTTGGCGGAACAAAGCCAATCCCAATTAATGTCCGAATTATTGCAGCCACAAATGTCAATTTGGAAAAAGGAATTTCTGAGGGGAGCTTCCGTGAGGACCTATATTATCGGTTAAATCGAATGCCTATTCAAATTCCTCCTTTGCGAAAAAGAAAGGAAGACATCCCAGCGTTATGCGAATTTCTGATTCAAAAAATGAATCTGGATTACGGTCGAAACATTGAAGGATTATCTGACAGGGCAATTGAACACCTTCTCGACTATGATTGGGCGGGTAATGTAAGAGAACTTGAAAATATCCTTGGTCGGGCCATTATCTTTATGGGAAAAAATGAGACAATCATCGAAGCATTTCACCTACCTGAGCTTGACGGCAAAGCTTTACAACATCATCGCATCAGTCCGAGCAGTGATTCTTTCGAAATCAAACCATTGGCATCGATGCTTGAGCGTTATGAAAAGCAAATCCTGATGGATACTTTGGAAAAATGTAAGGGGAATAAAACCCAAGCTGCTAAACTGCTGAAGGTATCGGTTCGAAACCTATATTATAAATTAACAAAATATCACCTTGAATAAAATTGCCTGCAATATTTTTCATACATATGCAAAATATTGCAGGCGATTTCTGTTTTTTTGCCTAATTTCTTCATCAATTTAAGTTGGCATGGATTTTGCATTATGAATGTTGATGGTAACAAAACCAAATATGGTGAGGAGAACAAAATGAAACATGTTGATTGTTTTCGAATTCTTGTCATAAATCCTAGCAATACTTCAACTAAAATTGGTGTATATGATAATGAATTCCCCCTATTTGAATCAAAAATTGACCACAAACCTGAAGAGTTCGAAAAAATCCCCTCCCTAACAGCGCAATCCCCTTTTAGAACGAAGGCAATTTTAGAAATACTGGACAAAGAGGGAATCAATATTTCTAAACTCGACGCTATTTGCGGGCGTGGCGGGTTGCTTAGACCAATTAACGGGGGAACATATCTTGTTAATGAGCCAATGCTTGTGGATTTATCGATTGGTTTTAATGGTCAACATCCCTCAAATTTAGGAGGGATCATTGCTCATGAGATTGCATCGAAATTAAATATTCCGGCTTTTATCATTGATCCAGTGGTCGTAGACGAGCTTGATTCTGTTGCGCGTATTTCGGGTTTTCCGCTAATTGAAAGAAAAAGTATTTTTCATGCTCTCAACCAAAAGGCAGCCGCTCGTCGAGTTGCAAACCGATTGGGACGAAATTACGAGGATGTCAGTTTAATCGTTGCACATTTGGGTAAAGGTATTTCGGTAGGAGTTCATCATCATGGACGCGTAATTGATGTCAATAACGGCTTAGATGGTGAAGGTCCATTTAGTCCTGAACGCGCGGGGACAATCCCGCCGGGTGATTTAATAACGTTATGCTCAAAAGGTCAGGCAAGCGCCGAAGACACATATCAAAAAATCCTAAATCAAAGTGGATTTGTTGGATATTTAGGGACAAATGATGAATTAAAAGTTGAAAAAATGATTAAAAATGGTAGTGAACAAGCTTTATTGATTTTTTCGGCATTGGTCTATCAGATTGCCAAAGAAATCGGAGCTGCAAGTACGGTGTTAGCGGGTAGAGTCGATGGTATTATACTGACAGGTAATTTAGCTAAATCCGAAAGATTAATATCAGATATTATTACAAGAATCCATTGGATAGCGGATGTGTTCGTTGTACCGGGTGAAGATGCGCTTCAAGCACTTGCGCTCGGAGCGTTACGGGTTTTGCGCGGTGAAGAAAGTGCACGAGAATACCCTGGTGGAGCAATCAATCCGAACTATAATCGGTAAGGAGGAAGCGTTTTGGCAGTTGAATATGATTTGGTTGTATTGGGTGGAGGGACTGGTGGCTATGTTGCAGCAATTCGGGCGGCCCAGTTGGGTTTAAAAACAGCGATCGTTGAAAAAGCAAAGCTTGGTGGAACATGTCTCCATTCAGGTTGCATTCCAAGTAAAGCATTATTACGAAGTGCTGAAGTTTATGCAACGATGAAACATAGTGAAGATTTTGGCGTTTTTGCGAGTGAAATCAGTTTAGATTTTACAAGAGTGCAATCACGAAAAGAGTCTATTATCGACCAATTATATAAGGGTGTTATGCATTTAATGAAGAAAGGAAAAATTGATGTATATGAAGGCTTGGGGCGTATATTAGGTCCTTCGATATTTTCACCAATACCCGGGACCATATCTGTTGAAATGAATAACGGTACTGATAATGAAATGCTTATTCCCAAAAATGTGCTCATTGCAACTGGCTCCCGTCCACGAACATTACCTGGACTGGTGATTGATGGCCACTTTGTTTTATCCTCTGATGAGGCCCTACAACTTGAAGCACTCCCTCAATCGATGATTATTATTGGTGGTGGCGTCATTGGGATTGAGTGGGCGTCAATGCTGTCTGATTTCGGGGTTCAGGTAACCGTACTGGAATATGCGGATAGAATTCTTCCTACAGAGGATGCAGAAATCTCTAAGGAAATGCAACGACTCATGAAGAAAAAAGGTGTAAAAATTGTTACCAATGCTAAAGTTCTCCCGGAAACTTTAGAGACAGGGAGTGGAGTTGGCATCTCGGCTGAAATCAAACAAGAAACCAAGTCATTTTCGGCTGAAAAACTGTTGGTTTCAGTTGGTAGACAAGCAAATATTGAAGGAATCGGTCTTGAAAATACCGACATCCAGATTGCGAATGGTTGCGTTGCAACTAATGCTTATTATCAAACAAATGAATCGCATATTTATGCGATTGGTGATGTTATCGGAGGTTTGCAACTGGCCCACGTCGCAGCAAATGAAGGCATTATTGCTGTCGAGCATATTGCGGGACTTTCACCTGAAGTACTTAATTACAACCATGTTCCACGTTGTATTTATGGAAAGCCTGAAGTGGCAAGTATTGGTTTAACAGAAACACAAAGCTTGCAGAATGGGCATCAGATTAAGACGGGCAAATTCTCCTTCCGAGCTGTCGGTAAAGCGTTGGTTTTTGGGGAATACGATGGTTTTGTGAAAATTGTTGCGGATTCAAAAACGAATGATATTTTAGGTGTTCATATGATTGGACCGCATGTGACTGATTTAATTTCAGAGGCTGGACTGGCAATGGTTTTAGATGCAACACCATGGGAAATTACAAAAACGATTCATCCGCATCCGACCTTGTCGGAAACGATATTTGAAGCGGCGCTTGCGGTTGATGGGAAAGCACTACATTCTTAATGATTAATGGGAGGTATTTTAATGGTTGAAAATCGCCATCAAGAACTGGGATTATCAGATGCTGAGGTCTTGGATATTTATAAGACGATGCTGTTGGCACGACGAATCGATGAGCGGATGTGGCTCTTAAATCGGGCTGGGAAAATACCATTTGTTATATCTTGCCAAGGTCAGGAGGCTGCCCAAGTCGGTGCTGCTTTTGCTTTGGATAAAAATAAAGATTATATCCTGCCTTATTATCGTGATCTTGGCGTGGTATTAACCTTTGGAATGACCGCAACCGAAATCATGTTGTCTGGGTTTGCTAAAGCAGAAGACCCTAACTCTGGTGGTCGCCAAATGCCAGGACATTTCGGCCAAAAGAAAAATAGAATTATAACGGGATCATCCCCTGTGACAACTCAAGTTCCTCATGCAGTCGGTGTGGCATTGGCTGGAAAAATGGAAAAGAAGGATCTTGTTACGTTTGTAACGTTTGGAGAAGGCTCCTCCAATCAGGGAGATTTCCATGAAGGTGCTAACTTTGCAGGTGTCCATAAACTTCCAGTAATTTTTATGTGCGAAAACAATAAATACGCCATTTCTGTTCCCATTTCAAAGCAATTAGGGTGTGAAAAGGTTTCGGACCGAGCCATTGGCTACGGAATGCCAGGCTTTACTGTAGATGGTAATGATCCGCTTGAAGTGTATCGTATTGTAAAAGCTGCTGTAGACCGAGCTCGTCGCGGTGAAGGCCCGACATTAATTGAAACTGTCTCCTATCGATTAACTCCACATTCTTCCGATGATGATGATCGGGCTTATCGGGCTCAGGATGAAGTAGCCGAGGCGAAGACGAAGGATCCGATTATTACGTTTCGTTCCTATTTAACAGCAGTAGGAATTCTTAATGATGAACTTGAAACTGAGATAACTGATCAAATCGCAAATATCGTTGACGAAGCGACTGAATATGCTGAACTGGCACCATACGCAGAACCAGAGCTTGCTCTGAAATATGTATACGAAAATGAGTAAGGGGGTAGAAACATGGCGGTTATTTCTTATATAGATGCAGTTACGATGGCCATTCGGGAAGAAATGGAGCGCGACTCGAGGGTGTTTGTCCTGGGCGAAGATGTCGGCTTAAAGGGTGGCGTGTTTAAAGCGACCCAAGGCTTGTACGAGCAATTTGGTGAAGCGCGTGTAATTGATACTCCTTTGGCAGAGTCAGCAATTGCTGGTGTGGGAATTGGTGCAGCAATGTATGGAATGCGACCAATTGCCGAAATGCAATTTGCTGATTTTATCATGCCTGCCGTAAACCAAATTATTTCTGAAGCTGCAAAAATTCGCTATCGTTCTAACAATGACTGGCATTGTCCAATCGTTATTCGTGCTCCTTATGGTGGTGGTATCCATGGTGCACTCTACCATTCGCAATCAGTTGAAGCAGTATTTGCTAACCAACCAGGCCTGAAAATTGTCATGCCCTCTACACCTTATGATGTAAAAGGTTTACTTAAGGCAGCGATTCGCGATAACGATCCAGTTTTATTTTTCGAACATAAACGGGCTTATCGCATGATAAAAGGAGAAGTGCCTGAGGAGGACTACACACTGCCAATCGGGAAAGCGGATGTAAAGCGCGAAGGTGAAGATATTACCGTCATTACTTATGGTTTATGTGTTCATTTTGCCTTGCAAGCTGCTGAACGCTTAGCAACCGAAGGAATTTCAACGCATATTTTAGACTTACGCACCGTTTATCCGCTGGATCAACAAGCAATTATTGAAGCAGCTTCAAAAACTGGAAAAGTATTGCTTCTTACTGAGGATAACAAGGAAGGAAGCGTGATGAGCGAAGTCGCGGCGATTATCGCTGAGCATTGCTTATTTGATTTAGATGCACCAATTAAGCGCTTAGCTGGTCCAGATGTACCTGCGATGCCATATGCGCCGACTATGGAAAAATTTTTCATGGTGAACCCTGAAAAAGTCGAAAAAGCGATGCGCGAGCTTGCTGAATTTTAGCTTGATTGGTGTTTTGGCAAATAAATTCTGATTTTGGCAAGTAAATCTGAAAAATGGCAAATAAATTCTGATTTTGGCAAAAAAAACTGAAAAACGGCAAATAAATTCTGATTTTGGCAAATAAATCTGAAAAACGGCAAATAAATCGTAATTTAGGCAAGTAAAGTCAATAAACAGCAAGTAAAAGGAGGGGCGAGTCCTTGACAATTGAACAAATTAAAATGCCTAAGCTCGGTGAAAGTGTCACTGAAGGAACAATAGGTCGATGGTTGGTAGGAGTAGGGGATAAGGTCAAAAAATATGATTCTTTGGCAGAAGTGATGACAGATAAAGTAAATGCTGAAATACCTTCCTCTTTCACCGGGGTAATCAAAGAGCTGATTGCCCATGAAGGTGATACATTATCTGTTGGAGAAATTATCTGCACGATTGAAGTAGCGGGTTCAGTACCGTCAAAACCTGAGACAAGTGGTGTAAGCGGGGCGGACTCTGTCGCAACCACAGCAAAAACAATTGCGGCGCGACTAGCAGCTGCTCCATCAGAGCCGGTAAAAGGACAACACTCTTCAGAAAAAATACGCTATTCTCCTGCAGTATTGAAGTTATCTCAAGAGCATGGAATTGATTTAAGTCTGGTTAAGGGAAGCGGTGCTGAGGGTCGCATCACCAGGAAGGACTTGTTGAAGCTGATTGAAGCAGGAACAATTCCAACAGCAGCGGTTACACCAAAGAGCGACCAAAAGCAAGAGACAGTAATTGAACCAAGTTCACTAACGCAGACCATATCAAATACCACAGATGTTGAACTACCAGTTAATGGTCTGCGAAAAGCGATTGCCTCCAACATGGTTCGCAGCATGCAGGAGATTCCGCATGCTTGGATGATGGTCGAGGTGGATGTAACAAACTTGGTAAGCTATCGAAACGCTATGAAAGCTGAATTTAAACAAAAAGAAGGCTTTAACCTCACCTTCTTCGCCTTTTTTGTTAAGGCAGTTGCTCAAGCACTTAAGGCTTATCCCGAGCTTAATTCAACTTGGGCTGGCGATAAAATCATCCAGAAAAAAGACATCAATATTTCAATAGCCGTGGCAACAGACAATGCCTTATTCGTACCAGTCATTAAACATGCTGATGAAAAATCAATCAAAGGAATCGCCCGTGAAATATCGGAGTATGCTGTAAAAACTCGCACTGGTAAATTAACGAATGCTGATATGAGTGGCGGAACATTTACCGTTAATAATACCGGCTCTTTTGGTTCAGTTCAGTCGATGGGAATCATTAACTACCCACAGGCTGCAATTTTACAAGTGGAATCGATTATCAAACGACCGGTCGTCGTAAATGACAATATGATTGCGATTCGCGATATGGTTAACTTATGCTTATCTCTCGATCATCGAATTCTCGACGGTTTGGTGTGCGGTCGTTTCCTCCAACACTTAAAAACCATCCTCGAAGGCATTTCCAAAGAAAATACATCTATTTATTAAAAATAAAACCGTTGCGCTCCGTACGCAACGGTTTATTTTTGCTGTATTACTCAAACAATAAAAGCTGGCTTTTCCAATGGAAAAGCCAGCCTCCCCAAAAATCGTTTCAAGAATGGGCATCCTACCAATGGTGGGCTTTCGCATTACTTCTCGCAATAATGGTATTCAACGTCCGCTTTGTTTGTCCGTTCACTTGCGAATTTAAATGTTTTGGCCGTGTCCAAGTATGGTGAAAAAGCTCAGAGTGTGGATCTAAACGATCTTTATAACTCATACTATCACCTCGTGGTTAGGATTACTTGAAAAACGATGAGTCGATATTCAAATTTAGAATATCAGTTTTAGAATTCGTTGCGAGCAACAAAAATATTCATAGGAAAATAATTCCAATAATGTGATGATTAAACATAATTCTTCTATATAAGATATATCTACAACATCACCCAATATTTGACAAATAGTAAAATAAAATTTCCGATTCTGAGTTTCTCACATTGCCAGTTTCGACAGGATATACTAAAATAATAAGGGATGCCCGAATAATTAGAATTTTAATAAAATTTAGTTTAGCAATTTGGAGGGAGGGGAGGTTGTCCTAGTGACAGCCGGCTTATGAGTATGAATGAAATGAAAAGCATCGCATTTCCACCGGTTTCTACCGATGAATGGAAACAAAAAGCCGAAGAAAGCTTAAAAGGCAAGTCTGTCGAATCACTATCTAGAAGTACATATGAAGACATTAAGTTAAAACCGCTTTATACAAAAGAAGACTTAGAAAACAAAGTTGTTTCAGAAATTCCAGGATTTGAAGATTATCGACGCGGAATGAATCCGCTAGGGTACGCAACAAATGAATGGAAGGTTGCCCAAACGATTCCAGCAGGTAACGTTGAAGAAATGAAAGAATTATTGATTACTTCGTTTCAAAAGGGCCAAACAGCTATTTCATTTGAACTATCTGAAAAAGTATTGTTAGAAATCCCAAATATAATTGCTGATGTATTTGCAGCTTACCCTTTCAGTGTCAATGCAAAGCACTATCAAGCTGATCTTTTAACTTTAGTGCAACAAATGGCAGAAGAAAGTGGCAAAACAGAAGAAGTTTCTGGATTTATTGGTTTAGACCCTGTAGCTGTTGCAGCAGAATCTGGTTCAGATATTGACACAGCATATGATCAATGGGTGAAAACTATCAGCTATAGCGCTGATAAATTGCCAAATCTAAAAACAATTCTTGTTGATACAACGCCATATCATAATGGTGGAGCAAATGCCGTTCAGGAATTAGCAATAAGTTTAGCAACTGGTGTTGAACATATTGAAAGATTATCTGAACGTGGTCTTAGTATCGATGCTATTTTAGATAAAATGGTATTCAAATTTGCAATTGGTTCAAATTTCTTTATGGAAATGGCAAAATTGCGTGCAGCAAGACTTCTGTGGAGTAAGTTAACAGAGGCATATGCGGTCGCACCACAATTACGTAAATTAGTAATTTCTGCGGAGACATCTCAATTTACAAAAACAAAATATGACCCATATGTTAACCTTTTAAGAGCAGGAAATGAGGCGTTCGCAGCAATTCTCGGTGGCATCCAGTACTTGCATGTAAGCCCATTCAACGAGCCTGAAGGTAAAGCGAATGCGTTCTCTGACCGGATCGCCCGCAATACTCAATTAGTTTTAAAAGAAGAAGCACATTTGAAAAATGTCGTCGATCCAGCAGGTGGATCTTGGTACATTGAATCATTAACAAATGAACTTGCTGAAAAAGCTTGGGCATTATTCTTAGACATTGATGCTAAGGGTGGAGTCGTTTCAGCATTACGTTCAAATTGGCTGCAGGAGCAAATTAAAGCGGTTAATGAAAAACGTCAAAAAGACATTTTCACTCGCAAGCAAAGTATCATTGGAACAAACATTTATGCAAACCTTGCTGAGGAGCCACTACAAGTGGAACAAAACAGTGCAGCTAAACAAGATGGTTCATTCCTAACAATTCCGCAAAATCGTCTTGCTCAACCTTATGAAGCATTGCGAGGTCGTGCTGAACAATTGAAAAATGAAGCTAAACTTGGCTTGTTATGCCTTGGCGAATTAAAACAACATAAGGCACGTGCTGATTTTATCACAGGCTTTGTTGCTCCAGGAGGAGTAAAGACAGTTAAAAGTGATGGAGTCGACTCCCTTGAGGCAGCTGCGGCTTTTGTTGATGGTACACAATTGAGTCATTTCTGCCTTTGTGGAAGTAATGATCAATACAATGAATTCGGTCCAGAGCTTGTTGCTAAGCTAAAAACACAATATCCAACAGCAACATTCTATCTTGCCGGTGCTCCTGAAAATGAAGCAGAGTGGCAAAACGCTGGAATTTCACAAGTGATTACTGTGAAGAGCAACTGCTACCAAACATTAGCACAGCTGCTTGATGAATTGGAGGTGGAATAATATGACAAAACCAGATTTTAAAAATGTCGACATTTTAAAAGATCAAGAAACAACGAAACAGGAATGGCAAGCGAAGGCAGAAGCTGAAATTTCAAAATCAATCGACGATCTTTTATTTGAAACAAACGAATATATCAAAGTAAAACCGCTTTATACAAAAGATGATCTTGAAGGTATGACTCATCTTGATGATAAACCGGGGATTGCACCATATACACGTGGTCCATATCCAACGATGTATGTAAATCGTCCTTGGACTGTTCGTCAATATGCTGGATTCTCTACAGCAGAAGAAAGTAATGCATTCTATCGTCGTAACCTTGCAATGGGTCAAAAAGGACTTTCTGTTGCATTCGACTTAGCAACACACCGTGGTTATGATTCCGACCATCCGCGTGTAGTAGGGGATGTTGGTAAAGCTGGTGTAGCGATTGATTCCATTTTAGATATGAAAACTTTGTTTGCTGGTATTCCGCTAGATCAAATGTCAGTATCGATGACCATGAATGGTGCTGTATTGCCAGTTATGGCGTTCTATATCGTTACTGCTGAAGAGCAAGGAGTAAGCCAAGAAAAGCTTTCTGGTACTATCCAAAACGATATCCTTAAAGAATACATGGTTCGAAACACATATATTTATCCGCCAGAAATGTCAATGAAGATTATTGCTGATATTTTTGAATATACTTCCAAGTACATGCCTAAATTCAATAGCATCAGTATCTCTGGTTACCATATGCAAGAAGCAGGGGCACCAGCTGACATTGAATTAGCATATACATTGGCTGATGGTCTTGAGTATGTTAGAACCGGTTTAAAAGCGGGAATTCCTATTGATAAGTTTGCACCACGCCTTTCATTCTTCTGGGCTATCGGTATGAACTATTTCATGGAAGTTGCTAAAATGCGTGCAGCTCGGATTATTTGGGCAAAAATGATTAAAACTTTCTTGCCTGAAAACGAAAAATCGCTTGCTTTACGTACACACTCGCAAACTTCTGGTTGGAGTTTAACAGAGCAAGATCCATTCAATAACGTAACACGTACACTAATTGAAGCTCACGCAGCGACAATGGGACATACTCAATCTCTTCACACAAATGCATTGGATGAAGCAATTGCCCTACCAACAGACTTCTCGGCTCGTATTGCTCGTAATACTCAGCTATTCCTACAAGAAGAAGCGGGTGTTACAAATGTAATCGACCCTTGGGGTGGTTCTTACTACGTAGAATCGCTAACTAACCAATTAGTTGAGCGCGCTTGGGCACATATTGAAGAAATCGAAAATCTTGGCGGTATGGCTAAAGCAATTGAAACTGGTCTTCCAAAAATGAGAATCGAAGAAGCGGCTGCGCGCAGACAAGCAAAAATCGATTCAGGTGTTGAGACTATTATTGGCGTAAACAAATATCGCTTAGAACAAGAAGAAGATATCGATATTTTAGAAGTAGACAATACAGTAGTTCGTAAAGCTCAAATTGAGCGTTTGACTCATTTAAGAGCGACTCGTGATGAAAGTGTTGTCCAAGAAGCACTTGCAGCCATTACACGTGCAGCTGAAACTGGCGAAGGTAACTTATTAGACCTTGCTGTTAAAGCAGCTCGAGCTCGTGCATCACTAGGCGAAATCTCTGATGCGATTGAAGTAGCTTCAGGTCGTCATAAAGCAGTCATCCGCTCTATTAGTGGTGTGTACAGCACTGCCTTCTCTAACGAAGAAGAAATTACAACTGTTAAGCAAATGTGTGAAGAATTCCTTGAAAATGAAGGAAGAAGACCACGTATTCTTGTCGCTAAACTAGGTCAGGATGGGCATGACCGTGGGGCTAAGGTTATTTCAACTGCCTTTGCGGATTTAGGCTATGATGTTGATATCGGTCCTTTATTCCAAACTCCAGAAGAAACTGCCCGTCAAGCGGTTGAAAATGACGTACATGTTGTTGGTTTCAGTTCACTAGCTGCAGGTCATAAAACACTTTTACCAGCGCTTGTTGATGAATTGAAAAAACTTGGTCGTGAAGACATTCTTGTTGTAATCGGCGGGGTTATTCCGGCACAGGATTATGAATATTTATATGAACACGGTGCTGCTGCGATCTTTGGTCCTGGTACTGTAATTCCTGTTGCAGCTCAAAAGGTAATCGAAAAGATTTACCAACGTTTGGGCTACGAGGAAGTGGTAAAATAATGGACGGAAATAAAAGTCCGGAAAGTCATGAGCCTAAAATTTTGGACGAGGTACAAACAGGTACCTTTGTTCCAAAAAAGCGGTTCAAAAAAAAGTCAGATAAGGACATTAGTGTCGATGATTTGGCTAAAGGGGTAAAAAACGGAGATCGAGGCTTGCTTGCACGAGCAATCACCTTGATTGAAAGTAATGCCGAACATCATTTTCAAAAAGGACAGGAGCTTCTACAAAAGCTCCTGCCTGATTCAGGTAAGTCTATCCGCATCGGTATAACTGGTGTTCCGGGTGCAGGAAAAAGTACCTTTATTGAAGCATTTGGAACGTATTTGTGTGAACAAGGCTACCGTGTTGCGGTGTTAGCCGTCGATCCAAGCTCTAGCATCAGTGGTGGAAGCATTTTAGGCGATAAAACACGTATGGGAGAATTAGCTAATAATCCTCGTGCGTTTATCCGACCGTCTCCATCAGAAGGTAAGCTTGGTGGCGTTCATCGTAAAACTCGAGAAACCATGCTCATCTGTGAAGCTGCTGGCTTTGATGTCATCCTCATTGAAACAGTGGGGGTAGGTCAAAGTGAAGTTGTTGTCCGCAATATGGTTGACTTCTTCATGCTTGTCGTTTTAACTGGTGCTGGTGATGAACTACAAGGAATGAAGAAGGGGATTATGGAGCTTGCTGATGCGATTGTCGTAAATAAAGCTGATGGGGAAAATAAACCATTAGCTGAAAAAACTCGGGAAGAATATCGCAGGATTGTCCATTTCCTTCAGCCTTTTACAAAGGGCTGGCCAACCCAAGTAACGACTTGTTCGGCGCTTTATTATGAAGGAATTGATGGAGTATGGAAAATCGTTAATGATTTTGAAAATCAAACGAAGCAATCTGGTGTGTTTGAGTCGAGACGCCGTGTTCAAACGAAGGAATGGATGTACTCGATGATTATTGACCAGCTACAAGCTAGCTTTTTCCACCATCCAGATGTGAAATTCTTATTACCGAAACTTGAAAATGAAGTGATTACAGGCGATCGCACTGTTACAAATGCAGTTGAGAGTCTCTTTAAAGCATATCTTGGTTAACAAGGGGGGTGGTTCCGTAGGAATCACTCCTTTTTGCCGATAATAGCTTAAATGTTGAAAACAATGTTATTGTATTGTTATCATATACATATGGTTAATAACATTTTTAATAGGAGCGATAAAATGAGCATAGATTTTAATCTTTTTATGAATGATGTAGTACGTCAAGCACGTCAGGAAATCGTAGCTGCGGGCTATCAGGAGCTTAAGTCTGCAGAAGAGGTCGATGAGGCATTAGCACAAAAAGGAACGACTTTAGTTATGGTCAATTCAGTATGTGGTTGTGCCGGAGGTATTGCCCGTCCTGCAGCTGCACATGCACTTCATTATGATAAACGACCGAACCATTTGGTTACAGTTTTTGCCGGACAAGATAAAGAGGCAACTGAAAGAGCGCGCAGCTACTTTACAGGATTTCCGCCTTCATCACCTTCTTTTGCATTACTAAAGGATGGAAAGATTTGCGAAATGATTGAACGTCATGACATTGAAGGCTTTGGTCCAATGGACGTGGTGCAGAAGCTGCAAAATGCATTTGAAAAACATTGTGATGAATTGTAAAAAGGTGGGATTTCCCATCTTTTTTCGTTTTTAGTGCTACTTAAAAAATGCATTCATTCCAGAATTTTGATAAAATTAGAAAAAATTATCAATTATTATTAATGGGAGTATTTATGAAATTTAAAATTGGTTATCGAACGATTAAAACAGCAGTGGGCACAGCGTTATCGATTATTCTAGCTCAAAGTTTTGGGTTAGAAAGTTATGTATCCGCTGGGATCCTGACGATTTTATGTATCCAAGTGACAAGAAAAAAATCGTTGCGAGCATCCTGGGATCGATTCTTAGCGTGCATTTTAGCGATGTTATTCGCCTTTGTTTTCTTCGAGCATATTGCCTATCACCCACTCTTAATCGGGCTTTTATTGTTGTTTTTTATACCAACCGCGGTGTTGTTTAAAGCACAGGATGGAATTGTATCTAGCTCCGTCATATTACTGCACATTTATTCAGCTGGAAAATTTACCATACCTGTTGTGACAAATGAATTGGGGATCATCACGATTGGAATTGGTGTAGCATTAGTTATGAACCTATACATGCCGAGTGTAAAGCCAAAATTGGATGTTTACCAGGAACAAATTGAGGAGAAATTCAGAGTCATTTTTCTTGAAATTGCTCAATATTTACGAACAAACGAACTTGGTTGGAATGGAAAAGAAATAACTGAGGTTGCAAAATTAATCGAAGAAGCAAAGATTTTAGCATTTCGTGAAGTCGAAAATCAACTGGTTAAAATGGAAGATATTTACTATCTTTATTTTAGGATAAGGGAGAAACAATTCGAAATTATTGAGCGTGTCTTACCTATTATTACAACAATTCAGCCAATGGTTATGCAAAGGGATATCATTGCTGATTTTATCGAAGAGCTCGCTCAAGGGATTAATCCTGGGAATAGTGCTTATGTTTACCTTGACAAATTAATGACGATGAAACAAGAATTCCAAAATATGGACATGCCGAAAACACGAGCGGAATTTGAAGCACGGTCTGCATTATTACATTTTGTCAATGAAATGGAGCAATATTTAATCATAAAAAGTACGTTTAAGGGATTAAACAACAAAAATGGAAATAAAAAATCGATGCAAATGGCTAATATTCAATAAAAAATTGTGAAGAAAGAAAAAATTTTTTTTTGGCAATTATAAAGATTTTTACCATATCAGGGGCTAAAAAAGAGGTTGACTTTAGGATAAGTCAACCTCTTTTGTATGTTCAGCTCTTATTTATAAAAATCTTGAAACCCCTAATAGGAGGGTCGAAACAAGCATGGCGCCTAGCATGAGCATGACAATCACTTTTCTTGTTTTCCTATTTCCCATAAAAAATCCTCCTCGAATATTCACTAAGTCAGCCCTTTTATTGTATAAAAAAAAACAAATTTCAACAACTGAATTTTTTATGAAGGAATTTTGACAAATTAGTAGAATATTTTATATTATTATATTATTCTGAAGAAGGTATGGTGGGGGAAAATGGTGAAAAAAGTCGACCACATTGGGATTGCTGTTAAATCCTTACAGGATCACTTGTCATTTTATACAGAAACTCTTGGTTTGCATTTAGAAAGTATTGAAGAAGTACCAACCCAAAGAGTTAAAGTGGCGTTTATACATGTAGGGGAGACAAAACTCGAACTGCTTGAACCGACATCTGATGACAGTCCTATTGCTAAATTTATTGAAAAACGGGGTGAAGGAATCCATCACGTCGCTCTTGGGGTAACTTCAATAAAAGAGCGAATTGAGGAGATGAAGGAGAAAGGCATTCGCATGATCGATGATGAGCCAAGACCAGGCGCACACGGTACTAAAGTTGCATTTATGCATCCAAAATCAACTGGAGGGGTATTATATGAGTTCTGTGAAAAATAAAGAGGTTGTACAACAACCAGATATGTATGAAAAAATCTATGATCTTTATGATTTAAAACGTGAAATTGAACTAGGCGGCGGTGACGACCGTATTGCAAAGCAACACGAAAAAGGTAAATTAACAGCTCGTGAGAGAATTGAACTATTAGTTGACCCAGGTACATTCGTTGAATTAAACGCTTTCATCGAACACCGCAGCAGCGACTTTGGCTTAGAAAATGTTAAAGGACCTGGTGATGGTGTTGTAACTGGTTACGGTAAAATAAATGGCCGTCCAATCTATTTATTCTCTCAAGACTTTACAGTTTTTGGTGGAGCACTTGGTGAAATGCACGCTAAGAAAATAGCTAATGTTATGGACTTAGCTGCGAAAAACGGTGCGCCATTTGTTGGTTTAAATGATTCTGGTGGTGCCCGAATTCAAGAGGGTGTAGTTTCTCTAGACGGTTATGGTCAAATTTTCTACCGTAACTCTATTTACTCTGGGGTTATTCCGCAAATCTCTGTTATCATGGGACCATGTGCCGGTGGAGCGGTATATTCACCTGCCATCACTGACTTCGTCTTCATGGTAGAAAAAACAAGCCAAATGTTTATCACAGGTCCTAAGGTTATTGAAACCGTTACTGGAGAAAAAATTTCTTCTGAAAATCTTGGCGGTGCAAAAGTACATAGTACGATTAGTGGTAACTGCCATTATCGTGCTGAAACAGAAGTAGAAATTCTTCAAGCAGTTCGTGATGTATTAAGCTATCTTCCAAACAACTGTAATGAAATGCCTCCACGTTTAGAAGCAACTGAAGAAGACGATTATCGTCCAGATTTAGCGGAGATTGTTCCTATCACGGCTACGAAGTCTTATGACGTACATGTTGTTATAGAACAGGTTGTAGATTCCGGATCTTTTATGGAAATACACAAAGACTTCGCGAAAAACGTTGTCGTTGGATTTGCTCGTATTAAAGGTGAGCCTGTTGGTTTAGTATGTAACCAACCTAAATTCATGGCTGGTGGTCTTGATATTGATTCATCAGATAAAGCAGCTCGTTTTATTCGCTTGTGTGATTCTTTCAACGTTCCAATCATCACATTTGAGGATGTTACAGGCTTCTTCCCTGGGGTTAAACAAGAGCATGGTGGTATTATCCGTCACGGTGCGAAAATCCTTTATGCATACTCTGAAGCGACTGTTCCTAAGCTTACAGTTATCACAAGAAAAGCTTACGGTGGTGCATATGTAGCATTGAACAGTAAATCAATCGGTGCTGACTTAGTATTTGCATGGCCAAACGCTGAAATCGCTGTTATGGGATCTCAAGGTGCGGCAAATATTATTTTTGCTAAAGAAATTGCTAACAGTCCAGATCCTGAAGCAACTCGCGCAGCAAAAATCGAAGAATATCGTGTGAAATTTGCAAATCCTTATGTTGCAGCTGCTCGCGGTATGGTTGATGATGTTATCGATCCACGCGAAACAAGAATCAAGCTTATCCAAGCGCTTGAAATGCTTCGCAACAAAGAAGAGAAGAGACCGAAGAAAAAACACGGTAACATTCCTCTATAAATCTATTAATCAAAAACGCGCAAAAGGGCTCCGGCTCTGTTGTGCGTTTTTTTTATTTTTCAGAAAAGAGGGCAAAAACATCCATATTTGTTCTTATTTGCTACAATAAAACTCTTAGCGTTATACTTAAGAGTGATTATTACAGTATGGAGGTTAACAAAATGGTTATTAATCAAGAACGTTTATTAAATGAGTTTTTAGAACTCGTCCAAATTGATTCGGAAACAAGATTTGAAACAGAAATTGCAAAAGTCCTAAAAGAAAAGTTTACGCAATTAGGGTTAGACGTATTTGAAGACGACACCACCTCCATCACCGGTCATGGTGCTGGAAATCTAATTTGTACATTAAATGGAACAAAGGAAGGAGTAGATATCATCTACTTTACTTCTCATATGGATACAGTCGTGCCTGGTAAGGGTGTAAAGCCAAGCATTAAAGACGGCTATGTTGTCACTGATGGTACAACAATTCTTGGTGCTGATGATAAGGCTGGCCTTGCTGTTATGCTGGAAACTGTTCGAGTTTTAAAAGAACAAAACATTCCGCATGGTACAATTCAATTTGTGATTACAGTTGGTGAGGAGTCAGGACTCCACGGTGCCAAAGCATTAGATCCTAAACTCATCACAGCAAAATATGGCTATGCGTTAGATAGCGATGGCAAGGTAGGTAATATTGTTGTCGCAGCACCGACTCAAGCGAAAATTACAGCTATTATTCACGGTAAAACTGCACATGCAGGTGTTGCTCCGGAAAAAGGGATTTCGGCAATAACCATTGCTGCCAAGGCGGTTGCGAGAATGTCTTTAGGCAGAATCGATGAGGAAACAACGGCAAACATTGGTCGTTTTGAAGGTGGAAAGCAAACCAATATCGTGGCTGACCGATGTGATATTTTAGCTGAGGCTCGTTCGTTAATTCCTGAAAAAATGGAAAAGCAAGCACAATCTATGAAGGAAGCGTTTGAAAGTGCTGCGAGGGAAATGGGCGGAAGCGCTGAGGTAACGATTGATGTGATGTATCCTGGCTTTAAATTTGGTGCAGGAGATCACGTTGTTGAAGTGGCTCGTAAGGCTGCGGGAAAAATCGGTCGAAGCTGCGAGTTGCAACATAGCGGTGGCGGAAGTGATGCAAATGTCATTGCTGGGTTCGGAATTCCGACAGTCAATTTGGCAGTGGGTTATGAGGATATCCATACAACAAGTGAACGGATGCCGGTTGAAGAGCTGTATAAATTGGCTGAAATGGCAGTTGCCATTATCGAAGAAGTATCAGGTAATTAAATTTATCTAGGTGGAGGGAGCGAGATTCGCTCTCTTTTCTTTGTTATACTTAAACTAAAAATCAGCATGTGGGAGGTGGTTTTGATGAAGGAAATGTATCCGAAAAATGGCAGAGTGATTCTCCATGTCGATATGAATAGTTTCTATGCCTCAGTCGAAATGGCACATGATCCTTCACTAAAAGGAAAACCACTTGCCATAGCTGGAAATCCGGAAGAACGGCGCGGAATTATTGTTACCTGCAGCTATGAAGCGCGTAAATTTGGTGTTCGGACGACAATGCCTTTGTGGGAAGCGAAAAAGCTTTGCCCGCAATTATTGGTTAAAAAGCCGAATTTTGATCGCTACCGAGCTGCATCAATGAAGATGTTTGAATTATTGCGGAGCTATACAGAATTAGTTGAGCCAGTTTCAATCGACGAAGGCTATATGGATATTACGGACTGTTATGAAATGGGTTCGCCAATCCAGATTGCCGAGAAAATTCAAACAGAGCTATTAAAGAATTATGACTTACCGTGTAGTATCGGCATTGCCCCTAATAAATTTTTAGCGAAAATGGCCTCTGACATGAGAAAACCGTTGGGGATTACGGTATTACGAAAACGGGACGTTGAAACCGTGTTATGGCCGATGGAGGTCAGTGAAATGCATGGTGTCGGGAAAAAGACTGCAGAAAAACTGGCTCCATTAAGCATTAAAACGATTGGTGATTTAGCTAAGGCAAATGAAATTCAATTAAAAGCACTGTTAGGGATTAACGGCCCGCGCCTGAAAAATCGGGCAAATGGCATCGATGGCCGTCAGGTTAATCCAGATTCAATATACGACGTTAAAAGCATTGGCAATTCCACGACTCTTTCACGGGATATTTCCAATCAGCATCAGTTATTGAAAGTGATTGAAGCGTTAGTTACAAAAGTATCTGGCCGTTTAAAAACGAAAAAAGTTTTAGCACAAACAATTGGAGTCACCATCCGTTATAAGGACCGTAAAACAATCACCCGCAGTCGGAAATTGACCAACCCGATCCAAACACCTGAGGAGATTAATCGCTTTGCAAAAGAGTTATTTTTAAAGAATTGGAATGGGGAGGCCGTCAGGTTACTTGGCGTTACCGGCACGGATCTTTGCGAAGAGGATGAAGTCGTGAAGCAGCTTGACTTGTTTTCTTTTGAAAAGGACGCAAGAAAAGAGCCATTATATGAAACGATGGAATCGCTACGGCAAAAGTTTGGGAAGCATATTATCGAAAAGGCAGCTGATTTAGCACCGGGGAGACCATCAACTTCCCCGATTGGCACGGATACGAGCTTTAACAAGGATTTCTTGAGGAAACCGCCTAAAAAAGAATTGGATTAGTCCGTTTATTCTTCATGGGCTTTTGCCAAAATAATAGCGTATAGGTAAAAGTTGAATCTGGAAGCGAATCTTGCTAAAGTAGTAAGAGTGATTTTGTTTAAGGAATATAGTGCTAGAAGGGACGTAGAATCATGACATTACAACAAATTGGCGTAATCGGATTAGCCGTAATGGGGAAAAATCTTGCAATGAATATCGAAAGCAGAGGGTATACTGTTTCCGTATTCAATCGTTCCCGTGAAAAAACGGATGAAATGCTAAGTGAAACGACAGGTAAAAATATTGTCGGTACATATACAATTGAGGAATTTGTCCATTCATTAGAAAAGCCTCGTAAAATTTTGTTAATGGTTAAAGCAGGGGCAGCAACAGATGCAACGATTGAGCAATTAAAGCCACTGCTTGAAAAAGGCGATATTGTAATTGATGGCGGAAACACTTTCTTTGTTGATACACAGCGCCGCAATAAAGAATTAAGCGAGCTAGGCATCCACTTTATCGGAACAGGCGTTTCTGGTGGAGAGGAGGGAGCGTTACGCGGTCCTTCGATTATGCCTGGTGGTCAAAAAGAAGCGCATGAGCTTGTCGCGCCAATTTTCGAAGCAATCTCTGCTAAGGTGAATGGCGAACCTTGTACAACCTATATCGGTCCAGACGGTGCTGGTCATTATGTGAAAATGGTTCATAATGGTATCGAATATGGAGATATGCAATTAATCTGTGAGGCTTATTTCCTCCTGAAGCATACGTTAGGCTTAAGTGCAGCCGAGTTTCATGAAGTCTTTTCTGAATGGAACAAAGGCGAGCTTGATAGCTATTTAATTGAGATTACAGCTGATATTTTCACAAAAGTGGACGAAGAAACTGGTAAACCGCTTGTTGATTTAATTTTAGATACAGCTGGACAAAAAGGAACAGGTAAATGGACGAGCCAAAGTGCGCTTGACTTAGGTGTGCCGCTCCCAATCATTACGGAATCAGTATTTGCACGATTTATTTCGGCGATGAAGGATGAGCGTGTTGCTGCAAGCAAGCTGCTTAAAGGTCCTGCTATGAAACCATTTACTGGCGATAAACAAGCATTCATTGAAGCGGTCCGTAAAGCGTTATACATGAGTAAAATTTGTTCTTACGCTCAAGGGTTTGCGCAAATGCGTGCTGCCTCAGAGGAATATAATTGGGACCTGCAATACGGTGATATCGCGATGATTTTCCGTGGTGGTTGTATCATTCGGGCGCAATTTTTGCAAAAAATTAAGGATGCTTATGACCGTGAGTCTGGCTTAAAGAATCTCTTGCTTGATCCTTATTTTAAAGAGATTGTTGAAAGTTATCAGGATTCGCTTCGTGAAATTATCGGTGTATCCGTGCAAAACGGAATCCCAGTGCCTTGTTTCTCAGCAGCATTGTCATATTACGACAGCTACCGCTTAGAAACATTGCCGGCGAATCTACTGCAAGCACAGCGCGATTATTTCGGTGCCCACACGTACCAACGAATTGATAAAGACGGTATCTTCCACACAGAGTGGATGGAAAAATAATCATGTTTTCGGGAAGGACGACTTCATTTGGTGGAGTCGTCTTTTCTTTTGAATTTATATGCTGCATTTTTGAGAAAAAAGAAACCCGCATCTTCAAATTTGGATGCGGGATTTTTGAATTCAGGCTTTTCTTATTTGCATGTTTCAACATCTAACAATGTTACTGGCCACCAGTGGGAGCCATCTTGTTCCAAAAGGTCGGAGGCTGCTTTTGGTCCCATTGTATTTGACTCGTAATTTGGAAAGCTTGTCTCAGGCGTATTTTCCCATACCCTAGAAATATTATCGACAAAGCTCCAAGAAAGAGCCACTTCATCCCAATGCGTGAAATTAGTCGCATCACCACGCATACAGTCAAATAAGAGCTTCTCGTAGGCCTCAGGGGTGTTAATTCCGTCAATCCCGCGATTGGCATAGCTAAGCTTTATCGGAGTTGCATCGAGACTCTGGCCGCTTTTCTTAGCGTTTAAATGCAGGGTGATTCCTTCCTCAGGCTGAATGTGTATGACGAGCAAATTTGGCCGCAACTCTTGTTCGGTTTGGTAATACAAATTCATCGGGATATCCTTGAATTGAACGACAATTTTCGTTTGCTTAGTGAGCATTCTTTTACCAGTACGAATATAGAAGGGTACACCTGCCCAACGGAAGTTGTCGATCATGAGTTTGCCGGCTACAAAGGTTTCTGTATTTGAGGCAGGATTTACCATATCCTCATTTCGGTATGCAGCAAGCTTTTCGCCGTTAATGGATCCTTCTCCATATTGTCCACGAACAAAATACTGATTCACGTCATCTCCGCTGATTTGACGAAGGGAACGGAGGGCACGTACTTTCTCCGAGCGAATTTCATCAGTTGTCAAGCGGATCGGTGGTTCCATCGCTAAAAGTGCCACCATTTGCAGCATGTGATTTTGCACCATATCCCTTAGCGCCCCGCTTGTTTCATAATAACGGCCGCGCTCTTCAACACCAAGCGTTTCGCTAGAGGTAATTTGGATGTTGGAAATATAGCGATTATTCCAAAGTGGCTCAAACATCGCATTAGCAAAACGAATGACTTCAATGTTTTGCACCATTTCCTTACCTAAATAGTGGTCAATCCGGTAAATTTCACTTTCTGAAAAAGCCGTCCGAATTTGCTTATTTAATTTTTTTGCCGATTCTAAATCACGTCCGAATGGCTTCTCGATAACAAGGCGCTTAAAGCCATTCACATCTGTTAATCCGTCCTTTTTTAAATGCTCGGCAATTGTCCCAAAAAATTCAGGCGCCATTGCTAAATAGAAAATGCGATTTCCTTCTAACTGGTAACGTTGATCGAGATCCGCAGCTATTTGATTCAGTGTCGCGTACGAGTTTGAATCGGTCACATCATGTGAGTGATAAACAAATCGCGAAACAAAATCGTCCAAATTTGTGCTGTTTTGGTTAGTGGATAGCACTGAATCCCTTACGTTTTGTTGGAATTGCTCATTGGTAATCGACCTACGTGCCACCCCAATTACAGCAAAACGATCTAAATTGCCTTTTTGATAGAGCTGATATAGGGAAGGAAAGAGCTTACGGTTCGCCAGATCACCAGTTGCTCCAAATATCATGATTAATGCGGTTGGTTTTTCACTTTGATTCACAATGCTGTACCTCACTTTATTAAAATTCTCAAGAATATGTAGATCAATAAAAATAGGTGCTTTACAAATATTAAATTGTAACGTGAAGTCTTTTATTTAGCAAATATTAGCCATAATTTATCATAGTTTTCTTCCAAACATCAGGCACTATCCTAAAATTTTCATAAAGGACCATTCAGACTTAGGCTCACTGTGATAAGTTGTGGTATAGTACATGTTATGATAAATGGCATCCAACCCTAACGGTGATTGGATGAGCGAAAAGGAGTTATGTTTGTGGAGATTTTATTTTTAGGAACGGGAGCGGGAGTTCCGGCTAAGCTTCGCAATGTTACATCAATGGCGTTAAAGCTATTAGAGGAACGGGGCAGTATTTGGCTGTTTGATTGCGGCGAAGCCACACAACATCAAATTTTACATACATCAATCAAGCCACGCCGAATTGAAAAAATTTTTATTACCCATCTTCATGGTGATCATATTTACGGTTTGCCAGGGTTGCTTGCGAGTCGGTCGTTTCAAGGCGGTGAAACGGAGGTAACCGTTTATGGTCCAAAAGGCATTCGTGATTTTATCGATATAAGTTTATCAATTAGCCAAACGTATTTAAAATATCCCTTATCTGTAGTGGAAATCGAACCCGGCGTTGTATTTTCCGATGATCAATTTGTCGTTGAAACGCTTCCGTTAGAACATGGTGTGCCTTCTTTCGGTTACCGAATTATTGAAAAGGACCGTCCAGGAACCTTGCAGGCGGGCAAGCTTGCCGAAGCAGGGATTAAGCCGGGACCGATTTATAAAAAAATAAAAAATGGTGAGAATGTTGTGTTAGAGGACGGTAAGGTTATAGTTGCGGCTGATTATTTAGGACCAATGCAACAAGGTAGAATTGTAACAATCCTTGGTGATACACGGAAATGTGATAATGCTGCTATATTGGCGTCCCAAGCCGATTTGCTCGTTCATGAAGCTACTTTTTCAAAAGGGGAAGCGGAGTTAGCGCATGATTACTTTCATTCAACAACCCATCAGGCGGCACAAATTGCGATCGAAGCTGGGGTGAAGAAGCTGTGTCTTACCCATATAAGTTCACGTTATGACCGAGAAGCATCAAAACAACTACTCCTTGAGGCGAAAGAGCTGTTT
The DNA here is from genome assembly GCF_012843265.1 of Bacillus sp. DNRA2. GTDB lineage: Bacteria > Bacillota > Bacilli > Bacillales > Cytobacillaceae > Bacillus_BU. The sequence goes on from NZ_JABAIT010000007.1 coordinate 45,823, forward strand.
CCAGAAACGGACATTGCTGAAGATTTTAAAGAATTCGAAATTCCAATGCAAAAACAAGACATTTAAAAAAAGGATGGCACCGTGGTGTCATCCTTTTCATATGGGCTATTTTTGGTTGTTTGGATCATTTTCCATATTAAACCAAAGCGGGTCATCGTCATCTACATCACCATTGTAATTGATTAAAATCTCTTCGCCAGCCTTAATATCCTTGTAGGCAAAGAAATCAAATGTATGGTTCGGGAAATTAATCTCATAAGTGGCATTTGGCGTATAGGAATGGTTGAACAGCATCCCATAGCCAAGCAATAGCGCTGTATGATTTTTCCCGTACTCAAATGCGTAATCAGCAAGCAATGTTTTTTCGATATGAACGTGTTCCTCGTTTGGATAAGGAATCACTGGCGCCTGGTGAATGAGTTCACCTTTGGCAATGTCTTTCGTTGCAAATACTCCACGATTTAATTCCCCATCGCTGAGTGTTGATGTTTTTACTTCAATCATGTTTCTCACCTACACATTCTTTTCTATATATAGGTTTGAGCATAACGTATTTATTGATTTGGTGCAAGGTTTGAAACAGGTAGATCAATTTTCGCTCCTTGAACGCATTCAGTTTTATTTTTTAATGCCGATGACTCTAAGTCTTTTATAATCAGCGACCCATTTACCATTTTTATATAAAATCTTTCTTAAGTTGTTTTGTGAATTGGTGATAATTTCCTGCTTTGTTTTTGTATCCATTCCTGTGAATAAACTCGAACCAAACATTTCAATCCAATTAGTTACACCATTTTCTCCTTCTAATGGAGTTGGTCGATCAAAATATACGGCAAAGGCAACGGTGAAGCCAACTTCTTCCATTAGTGCAGCATATTCACCGACACTTGGAAAATACCAAGGGAATTTTTCAGTATTAAATTTTTGCCCCTGTTTTTCATATTGGCGAATTACCTCATCTGTAATCTTTTGTACGTTACCTTTTCCACCTAATTCAGCAACGAATCTTCCACCGGATTTTAATGATTGATAGATGCTTTCTAAAGCTTGTTTAGGAGCCTTAACCCAATGAAGAGTGGCATTGGAGAAAACAGCATCAAACTCTTGGTGATATTCTAATTGAGTGGCATCTTTAACAAAAAACTGGATGTCTGGATATTTTTCCTGAGCTTGTATGATCATGTTTTCGGATTTATCAATTCCAATCACGTCTGCTCCAAGACCATTAATCGTATGGGCTAAATCGCCGGTACCACAGCCTAAATCTAGAATTTGTTCACCTTGTTTCGGTGCTAATAATTCGATAACGCCTTGCCCATATTGTGAAACAAAAGAATGCTGGCTATCGTATAAGTTGGCGTTCCAGTGATCTTGTTTTGCCTGTGTTTTCCCCATCGTTACCACTCCTTTTTAATAAATGATTTTGTAATTAGAATTATATGGTAAAATTCTTATAATGAAAATTAACGGTATTTTATTGTTTTAATAACGAATCGTTATTAAAGGAGTGAGTGAAGATGGAGATTAATTGGTTGAAGACGTTCGCTGTTGCTGCACGTTATGAAAATTTTCGTCAAACCGCAGAAGACTTATTTTTAACCCAACCGGCGATCACAAAGCATATTCGCCGTTTAGAAGAGCATCTCAATACAGAGTTGTTTTATCGTCATGGCAAGTCGGTAACATTGACGCCAGCAGGGCATCGGTTTCTCCCATATGCCCAAGCAATTATAGCTAAGTATGATGAAAGCTTTGCTGATTTTGCGGCTTGGAAACAGGGGTACAATCGCAAGTTAATCATAACGTCTGCCCCGCAAATTGCTTCGTCGATATTACCGCCGCTGCTGCGGAATTTTATTGCGGAAAATCGTGATATTGAAGTGATGATTAACATTCAGCAATCGTATGATATTGGTCAAGAAATTAGTGCAGGTAGAGCTGATATTGGTCTATCGCGGCTTGAACCTTTACAGAAAAATATCCATTCCGAGATGATCCATGAGGAATCGGTTATTCTTGTTGGCCCAACTAAAAACGAAAACGAAGAGGTTCTAAGCGAAAAAACTGCCCTTACGCGCTATCGTTTAATTACCCACAACCACCCTGACTATTGGGATGAATTGTTGGGAGAGATTTTGCGAGTATATCCCATGATTCGAACGATGGCGGTTAAAGGAGTGGATATTTCGAAGAAGTTCATTGAAGCAGGATTGGGCGTTTCGTTTTTGCCTCTCACCGTGGTCGAGGAGGAGATCCTGCGTGGTAAACTTGTTGAAATTCCTTATACAAGTATTTCCACACCGAAGTCCAGTACTTATGTTGTGACAAAGGTCCAAACAGAAGAAACGAAGGCGTTTATTAGTTTTTTGAAGGAAGTAATGCCGAAGCTGTAGAGAAAACAAATAAAGGCCTTAGTGCCCTCAAATTTGGAACACAAACCAAAAAGGTGCACTAAAGAGGAGCTTAGTGCCCTTAATTTCGAAACCCAAAACGAAAAAGGGCACTAACAAGGAACTTGTTAGATAGGCTCCTCTGTCAGTGTCCATTTATCAACTACTACCATCCACGCTCATATTGCTTCGGAGCATCGATTTTGTCACCAAGCGCTTTAGCTGCTGTTCTTGGCCAATATGGGTCACGTAGCAATTCTCGACCAAGGAGAATCAAATCAGCGCGTTCGTTTTGGAGAATTTCTTCAGCGTGTAACGGCTCAGTAATTAAACCAACAGCCCCTGTTGCGATACTCGCTCCGTGTTTGATTTTTTCCGCAAAAGGTACTTGATAGCCGGGGTAGCTAGCGACGCCCTTCGGAATTAAGCCTCCAGAGCTAACATCAATCAAGTCAACACCCTGTTCCTTCATCCAAGCTCCCATTGTAACGAAATCAGTTGGATTCAAGCCAGCTTCATCGTAATCATTTGCCGAAACGCGCACCAGAATCGGTCCATTCCAAACGGGTTTCACAGTTTCAATTACTTCACGCAGCAAACGATAGCGATTTTCCAAAGAGCCTCCGTATTCATCACTGCGATGATTGGTAAGTGGCGATAAAAATTCATGTAGTAAATATCCGTGAGCAGCGTGAATTTCAATCACATCAAAGCCTGAGCGACTTGCCCGTTCTGCCCCTTGTTTAAATGCATCGATTGTCGCTGTAATATCTGCCTTTGACATTTCCTTTGGTGCTTTTGAATTTGCATCGAACGGAAGCGGTGATGGAGCAATGATTTCTCCCGATACGGTTGCTTTTCTTCCAGCGTGGGCTAATTGAATCCCAATTTTTGTACCATATCCTTTAACAAGCTTTGTCAGTTTGGAAAAACCATCAACATGCCCGTCATCCCATATGCCTAAATCGCGATGTGAAATGCGGCCTTGCGCTGTGACTGCTGTTGCTTCGATTATGATTAATCCAACCTGACCGACTGCTCTTGACGTATAGTGCATCAAGTGAAAATCGTTCAGTGTACCGTCTTCTTGCTCGGAGCTATACATGCACATCGGTGCCATGACAATTCGATTTTTTAACGTCAATTCCTTTAGCGTAAATGGCGAAAATAATTTTGAAGTCAAAAGAAAAAAGCCTCCTTATATTTCGTGAGTCTAAAATACATCACTAGTATAGCAGAGGCTTTTTTCAATTGAAAATTTATCCAATTCGTTTGATAGATTTGTAATCATTTTGACATAAATACTTGTGAACTATTTTACCGGATACAATTCGTCGCTTAAGGCAATTCCAAGTCGCTTCGATTGGGCAGTTGCTTCTTTGATGCAGTTGATAAAAGCATTTTGCACGTCATAGGAGGCAAGTACGCGTAAGCCCGCTTCCGTTGTTCCACCTGGGCTTGTCACTTCTTTACGTAATTGTTGCGCTGGCTTAGAAGATGTTGCGACCATCTCGGCTGCACCAAGCAAGGTTTGCACAATCAGATTTTTGGCAATTTCCTTTTCAAGCCCGATTTCTTCGGCACCTTTTTCCATTGCTTCAATTAGGTAATATATATAAGCAGGACCGCTTCCGGAAAGGCCTGTAATCGCATCGATTTTGCTTTCTTCAACGAAAGCGGTCAATCCGACGGTTTCAAAAATGGTTTGAACGATATCTTTTTGACGAGCTGTAACGTGAGTATTAATTGCAAGCCCTGTTGCTGATTTGCCAACCGTTGCTGATGTATTTGGCATGGCTCTGACAACCGGCAGTTTCTTTTCAGCCAATAGTTCAATATTATCGATTGATACTCCAGCAAGGACGCTGATAAGCATCGTGTTCTCAGTTAAATAGCTTTTTATTTGAGAAATGCCAGTTGCAGCTTCCTTTGGCTTCATGGCTAAAATGACCGCATCAGCTCCATCAAGCAACTCTTTATAATCATAGCTTCCGTTTATGCCGTATTTTTCGTGTAAATTGTCGAGTTTTTCTTGATTGCTTCGGTTCGTTACCCAAATCTGTTCGCCTTTGAGCAGTTTGCTTTCAACGATTCCGGAAATCATCGCTTCGGCCATTGAACCGGCCCCAATAAATGCTAGTTTTTTCATAACTTCTTTGTACCCCTTCATGTTCAATAATTTTTCCGATATTGAATTAAGTATATTGTAAAAAGCTTCAATGAAGTAACAATGCAAGAAAAACAGCTTATCTGTCAATAGGGAAGCTACGGAAATCTTAATTTTTTTATTGATTGTTAGAAAATAACAACAATTCTGTCAGTTTTACGATATAATTATGGTTAATTTTAATAAAATCGAGCCTGAGTTTCGAACACTCACGAGTCTACTTATAAGGCTGTGTTAAATGTGTGTCTGTTGATTTCCGTTACGGGCGCTTCGCTTTCCGCGGGGCGGGCGGTGAGCCTCCTCGGCGCTATAGCGCCTGTGGGGTCTCACCTGTCCCGCTGCTCCCGCAGGAGTCTTCGCGCCCTCCACTCCAATCAACTTTACCAATTAACAAGCTTCTACTTTAACACAGCCTAGTAAAAAAATAATCAAGGAGTTGGTAGCATGACTGAATGGAAGAACGGGATTGCGAAAATCACTCTGCCGACCCCTTTTCCCGTCGGCGATGTGAATGTTTTCTTAATTAAGGCAGAGCGGTTAACGCTTGTTGATGCCGGGACAAATAATGATGAATCTTGGGCTGCTTTTGTTAAGCAACTCAATGATTTACATTTAACCCCAAATGATATCGAGCAAGTAATCATTACTCATCATCATCCTGATCACGTTGGCCTACTTGCTTATTTTCCAGAAAGTGTTGAAGTTTATGGTCATCATCTGAACCAGCCGTGGTTAACGGCAACAGAAACGTTTATTGAAGATAATGAAATGTTTTTTGAGCGGACATTAGCAGAATTCGGTGTTTCCACTGAGTTTCTCGCGTTAAAGCATGAATTCCGCAGAACAACGAAATATTTCTGTAATCGGGTGTTAACAGGACATCTTGCCGAAGGAGACACAGCGCCTGGTTTAAATGGCTGGAAGATTCTTGAAACACCTGGGCACGCCTCCAGTCATATTGGCCTGTTGCGCGAAAGTGATGGACTATTTGTCGGCGGAGACTTACTGCTCCCACATATTTCGCCAAATCCGATTCTCGAGCCACCATTATCTCGTGAACTTGACCGGCCAAAGCCGCAGTTGGAACTAAACGCTTCTTTGAAAAAATTAACCCAATATCCAATCCAAACGGTGTTGCCAGGCCATGGGGATGAGATTAATGATGTCGTACCGTTAATTGAAAAACGGCTTAGTCGTCAGCATGAGCGCGCCATGCTCGTGAAAAAATGGCTTCAGGCCGAGGATCTGACCGTATTTGAAGTTTGCCAGCGCTTGTTTCCGCATATTTATGAGCGTGAGTTGATTTTAACCTTGTCAGAAACGGCCGCCCAAATCGACTATTTGCTTTCATTGCAGGAAATTACTATGATAAATAAGGAGTTTCCTTATCGATATAGAGCAAATTGAGGTGTCATAAATGGCAAATGACCGTCTTGTTGGAAAAAATGTCTTAATTACCGGAGCATCAGGTGGGATTGGTGCGGAAATGGCGTATTTGTGTGCTGAATCTGGCGCACGTCTTATTCTGATGGCGAGAAGTTTAGATAAACTTGAGCAGCTGAAGCAAAATTTGGAATCACGGTTCGGTGTAGAAGTCCTTATTTACCGGCTTGATGTATCTGATACAATTGCCATTGAGACTGTCTTTTTAGAGGTACTTGAGCGGCTTGGACACATTGATGTACTTGTTAATAATGCAGGTTATGGCATTTTCCGTCCAGCGCATGAATCAACCATTGCTGATACCAAGGGGATGTTTGATGTTAATGTTGTCGGCTTAATTGCAGCAACGGGCATGGTGCTTCCGAAAATGCGTGAACGCCGTTTTGGGCACATCATAAATGTTGCCTCACAAGCTGGGAAGATGGCGACGCCGAAATCGAGCGTATATTCGGCAACGAAGCATGCAGTTCTTGGCTATTCGAATAGTTTGCGGATGGAGTTAGCTGACTTTGGTGTATATGTGACAACTGTCAATCCTGGCCCCATTGCTACAAACTTTTTTAACATTGCTGATGAACAAGGCACTTATTTGCAAAATATCAAGCGCTGGGTGCTGAAGCCGGAATACGTTGCGGAGCAGGTCGTCCGGCGCATGCTCACCAAAACGCGTGAAATTAATTTGCCGCGCTGGATGAACGCTGCGAGCATTTTTTATACTCTGTTTCCTCGAGTTGTCGAGCGTGTTGGTAAGCGCGCGTTTAATCAAAAGTAAATCGTTGTAATGCTTGATCCACATTTGGGTCAAGCATTTTTATTTTAGACTTTGTAACTTTGTCCTCAAGTTTTTCGACTAGTATGATAGAGGTGGTTGATAAATATGGGGAACAGTAGGCTATTGGCAGGAATGATGTTTGTCTTATTTATTCCGTTAGTTTTTTCAGGGTGCAACGGTGTTGGGCACTCTAATTTAAGCAAAGGTGAGGCAGGTTATATTACTCATATTAGTGAGAACTCGATTCTAGTGAATGATATTGTTTTTTCGGCTAAAAACGATGTTGAAGTTGTTTCAGCGAAAGGTAAGAAACGGAGTTTTGCAGACCTTGAGATTGGCATGAAGGTTGAACCATGGTTTGACGGAACCGTTCGTGAATCCTTTCCGGCTCAGGCAGATGTGAATAGAATTGTTGTTTTGAGCGAAAAGGGTCAAGAGAGAATCCAAAAAGCGGTGCAGTCTATCGTCGAATACGCTACTGCTCATTTTGGGAACACAGTCGTTTTTCAGGAAACCATCGTTAATGATACGTATTTTCAAGCAAAGATTGCAGGTGTAACAATCGAACATCCAAATTCGGTTACGGTTCGCTACGATTTTGCCACAAAACAAGTTGAGGAACAGGTTGAGTAATTAGCTATATATGTTTGGCTGCCAGCAGTTTTAATGTGGAACTGCTGGCGTTTTTTATGGATGGATGGGCAAACATCATGCAAGTGTGTGTCAAAATGGTGAAATTTATCGAAAAAACAGCTCTTTTTCCTCTAGATGAGCTGTCTTTGAAATGTTTTGCCCTAATTTTTAACCTATTTTTAGTTATTTTTTAATTTTCACCCCAAATCGAGGTTTTTAAATGATTGAAATTTACCTATTTTGTTTTTTGCTTTGCTTTTTCGAAAGATATGCTCGACTTTCGCGATTTTATGCTCGACTTTCACGATTTTATGCTCGACCCCAAAATTTCAATGCTCGACTTCTAGCTGATATGTGCAACATGATTCCCGTTTGCCCAACTTTCAAAGGATTTGCTTAACTTTCCATATTTATGCTCGACCCGACATCCCCTTTCGCACATGTCATCTTGCTAAATATCCTCCAAAAAACCCCTATTGAAATCGAACGTATATTCGCTTATGATTAAGAATATAATAAAAAGGAACTTATGTTCGTATATTTAAGATAAAGAAGGGATTCTGATGGTGGATTATAGCTTGATGCCTAACCAGCAAGTGCTATGTGTCGACATGAAGAGCTTCTATGCTAGCTGCTCTGCCGTCATGATGGGGCTCGATCCGCTTGAATGCTATTTGGCTGTGGTCGGCAATCAGGATCGTCAAGGTAGCGTTGTCCTGGCTGCCTCGCCCCGTTTAAAAAAAGAATTCGGGATTAAAACGGGCTCGCGTATGTTCGAGATTCCAAAAGATCCGCGCATTCATATCGTCGAGCCGAAGATGGCCACCTACTTAAGAATTTCTACTGAAATTACGCGTTTGTTTCATCGCTATGTACCGAAAGAGGCGATTCATGTTTATAGCGTCGACGAAAGCTTTATTAAGGTGGATGGAGCCACGAATATTTGGGGCGATGTACGAACCATTGCTGAAAAAATTAAAAGTGATATGGTAAGGGAATTTCAGCTGACCTGTACAATCGGAATTGGTCCGAACATGCTTATGTCAAAGCTATGCTTGGACTTAGACGCCAAAAAAAACGGAATCGCTGAGTGGACCTATGAGGATGTGCCAACAAAACTATGGAAGGTTTCACCACTTCGAGAGATGTGGGGGATTGGCCGCCAGGTTGAAAAAACGTTAAACAGCATGGGAATTTTCTCGGTTGGGCAACTGGCTCGTTACGATTTGGAGAAGCTTGAGAAAAAATTCGGCATCATGGGCAATCAGCTTTATTACCATGCCTGGGGTGTTGACTTCTCCGAGATGGGTGGCGCCCCAATTATCGAAGGGCAAATTAGCTTCGGTAAAAGTCAAATCCTGATGCGCGACTATAAAGAAGAGCACGAAATTAAGAGTGTCATTCTTGAAATGTGTGAGGAGGTGGCCCGCCGCGCCCGCAATCGTCGCAAAGCCGGGCGGACGGTCAACCTCTCGATTACTTATAGCAAGGATGAATTTGGCGGTGGCTTCCATCGTTCACGGACGATCGCTGAGCCCACCAATATTACGATGGAGCTGTATCGGGTATGCTTGGAACTTTTTGATGAGAACTATCAAGGGAAAACCGTCAGACAGATTGCCATTTCGCTAGGTAATATTGTTGACGATCAGCAGATGCAATTAAGCTTATTTGAATTGAATCGTTGGAAAAAGCATGAGCTTGGCTACACCGTTGACCGAATTCGCAAACGGTTCGGCTCGGGAGCTTTATTGCGTGCGGTTTCGTATACAGAAGCGGGAACCACGAGACATCGCGCCAAGCTTGTCGGTGGTCACAAACGCTAGGGAGGTAGGAATGAAGAGATGATTCGTGATCGTGGTCGAATAAAATGGACATCGATGATGCTTCCCGAGCATGTAAAAATGCTGCGGGACTGGGTCAAAGAAGATTCGTATGAGTATAGAAAGCAACTAGATGAGCAGCAGCTTGAGCGAATGAATGAAACAATTTCTCAAGCAATGGAATTTGACCAATTGGTAACGATTACTCATTACCATCATCACCAGTATGAGCTGGTCATCGGCAATATTCATTATTGGGATGGATTAGAGCAGAAGCTGCGCGTCGTTGATAAGTTTGAGGAAGTCCATCACATCAAACTAAACGATATTTATGATGTGCGAATAGCGGATTAGAGTTCACAGTCACATACCAAACTGTGAATTTTTTTTATTTTTAGAATATTATTTCCAAGGTAATAAAACAGAAACAGTGAATGGATTATGCTAAAATGATAGGCGTAAAGTGCAAAGGGGGAAAAGGTTATGCAAATGAACATCACGGAATCGGCAGAGCAGAAGCTAGTTGAAAGATTAGCGGGAAAAAGTGGTTTTCTAAAACTGATATATGATATAGAAGGTTGCGGTTGTGGAGTGAACGGCGTACCGGTACTATGGTTAGTTAAGGAGTTAAGCGGTGATGAGGCAGAAATAGTGGCGGTGAATCAACGCTCGATTTATATGGAAAAGGACCAACAGGTGTTTTTTGCGGAAAAAATGACGCTCGATTTTTCCGAGAAAGCAAACTGCTTTCAGCTGAAAAGTCCAGGTGAATATTTAAATCCACGTCTCAGCTTAGTCGATACAACAAAATAAGCACGAAAAAAGAGCTGCCAAATCGCAAAAAAGCGAAAAGGCAGCTCTTTCTAATTGATATGCTCACTTTTGTTTGAAAAACCCACATTCTTCCAAAAACTCATCCACTGTCCGCTCATATTCTTCGCGGTTTTTATTAAAGGATTCCGCATGGTCCCCGTTTAATGCTAAGAACAATTTTTTGGGTCCTTGTTTTCGCTCATAAAGGGCTTCGGTCATCGACGGTAAAATGTATTTATCGTCTTGGCTGTGAATGAACAGAATGGGCTTCTGAATATTTTCAATCACCGAAATGGGCGAAACCTCTTTTACCGAATATTTATCGCGGAGCCGCAAAAAGAAATCACCAAGCGGCAGTACAATCCGTGGAGGCAGCTTAATGTCTTTTTTAATTTGATACTCTAATAGCTCTTTAAAGTCGGAAAACGGGCAGTCTACAATATAAAAATCGGCGCCATCTTCAATCATTCCTGCATAAAGCAATGTTGTGGCCGCCCCCATCGATTCGCCGTGAATCCCCAGGACTAAGTCCGGTCCTCTGTCAACTTTCAGCCAATCGACAACCGCTTTTAAGTCCAATTTCTCATAATGACCGTAGCTCGTCGTTTTGCCACCAGATTCACCATGACGGCGATGGTCATAAATAACTCCGTTAAAGCCGCGCTCTAGAAAAATATTCATGTATTTAACCGAATTAACCTTATTCTCCGTCACACCATGACAAATAATCACATAGCGGTTGGTCTGGTGTGGCTCAACCAAAATGGTCTTAAGTTGATAGCCAAGCGGTGAATCAATCAAGATTTCCCGTTTCGGCAGGGTTTCAAACTTGGCTGGATCAAAGCGGCCGGCAGAGGTTTCTCGAGTTAACACCAAATTTACATCCTTTTTTTTCTTATACATAAGCAGATTTGAAAAATAAACACCGACAGACGTTGCGGCCAAAAGCGCAGAACCTAATAATGAAGCCGCTACCTTTCGTTTTTTCAAGCCAATCCCTCCGAACGAATTATTAGCTTTATTTTATCCCACATTAACGGGGCAGTAAAACCCCCACTTACGTAAGTGGGGGATAAACTGCCCGTAAATGTCCGATTAAGTTCAACTAACCAACAGTGGGGGAAAAGGCCCCCTCTGTTGGAAGTTTCACTATAACATTAGTATGTAAAAACAAACAAAAGAGGTGACTCCTCATTTGAAGTCACCTTGTAAAAAATATTCACTGTTTTGCATTTTGGCGTTTCGTCGGATGAAGTGCCTTTTCCATATCCTCAGCAGCCATTACAGGTCTTGTTGTATCGCTCGATGGTTTCCCTTTTTGACTAAAACCTCTTGCGCGCTTTTGGCTCATAAAAAACAACCCCTTTCCTTAATAAGATGGATGAAACAATGAGAGCTTATGCATGTCGTAGGAGCTGCTCAGATGATATAATAATGGGGAAATATGCAGTGGAGGTTTTTTGCATGAAGAAAAAACAACAATTAAAAGGAAATCAGGGTCAAAAATCAAAAAAAGATGACAAACCACTAACGTTGGGAGATATGCTAAACGTCGAGTTAGTCAATCAATTGAAAAATAAACAGCAAGAATTAAAGGCGGAACAAACGCGCCAACAGGAAGCGGAGGAACAGCGGCAGAGAGAAGAACGAAAACGCCGCGAGAAAAATAAATCCTTTGAAGAACTCCTTAACGAAAGTTCAATGAGCTGGAAAGATTTTAAATAACAAAAAAGATAACCTGGTCTAGTGTCACAAACACAGTACGGGTTATCTTTTTTTTCAGTACAACTATCTGTGCTGAACGTAAATATTAGCTTTTGTCAGACTGTGAATCAGCTGAAGTTCATCAAAGGTGAGTGCCTGACTGCGAACGGCTGCTGCATTTTCGCGAAGCTGCTTAACGGAGCTAGCGCCGGCAACAATTGAGGTCACAGCCGGATTGGCGAGATTGAATTGCAAGGCAATTTCGGTAAATGAACGTGCGGAAGCTAGTTTTTCTTTTAACAAAGGTAAAAGTTCAGATAGCTCTGCAAAGGAATAGTCTAAATAGCCATTTTCACGAACACGGCTAGATGCCTTCTTCAATAATTGATTGCTCAAAAGACCGTTAGCAAGCGGACCGCGCGTCACCACACCAATTCCGTTTTCGTGTAACAACGGAAGTGCCTCCTCCTCGGGGCGACGGTCGAGTATACTATATTGCATCATCACCGAGACAATGCTAGATTTGGCGATATATTCGCGGATGACATTCGGGCGAATCGAAGAGATTCCGTAATATTTTATATACCCCTCTGCTTTTAGCTCCTCAAAGGCTTCAATTGTTTCCTCAATTGGGTCATCAAGTGTACCACCGTGAAGTTGGTATAAATCAATATAATCGACATCGAGTCGCTTTAAGCTTTGCTTTACTTCTTCCTTTATATAGGCCTTAGATGGGTCCCAGCAAAAACCGTCCTTTGAATCGCGCCAACGGTTACCGACTTTCGTTGCAATCACAACCTGTTCGCGAACGGACTTCAGAGCTTGTCCCACAATTGTTTCATTCATCCCAAAATCATAAAGATCAGCGGTGTCAAAATAATTAATGCCTTCTGCTAGGGCGTCGTCAATGATTTTTCGCGCGAGCAATTCATCTGTACCAAGTGACATACAGCCTAAGCCGAGTACGCTGACGAATAGGTCTGATTGGCCTAATTGCCGTTTTTCCATGTGCTTCACTCCATTTCTGTTAGCTAATCTAGTATTTATTTTAGCGAAAGAATGAGGGTTAGCACAAATTGGAAGATTCCCGATTTATTTTGAAACGTCCTCGACCCAATCATGTAGCAATTCGTATTTACGGCGATATTCCTTGATTTTTCGCTTAATTTCCCATGCTTTGCCAACGAGAACGAACCCTTTATCGTGAACGTAGATTTTCATTCGTCATTCCCCCAAAATTAAAGTATGGTAAAATGTATGAGTCTACCATATCGGAATAGAACAGGAGTGACAGAAAAATATGCGCCGCCTTGAAGAAAAAACCATTAAAACAGAACATATTTTTACAGGCAGAGTGATCAGCCTTCAGGTTGATGACGTTGAATTACCAGACGGAAAAGTAGCCAAACGCGAGATTATTAAGCATCCGGGCGCAGTGGCGGTCATTGCCGTAACGCCAGAAAATAAAATCATCATGGTCGAACAGTTTAGGAAAGCACTTGAGAGAAATCTAGTAGAAATCCCGGCCGGAAAGCTAGAAATAGGTGAAGAACCACAGCTGTGTGCGGCACGGGAATTGGAAGAAGAAACAGGTTTTCAAGCTGCAACATTAGAGCTAGTCAATTCATTTTATACTTCACCAGGCTTTGCTGATGAAATCGTTCATGTCTTCGAGGCACGCGGATTAACTAAAGTGGAAAATCCAGCAGCCCAAGATGAAGATGAATTCATCAATCTCCTTGAATTAACACTCGATGAAGCGGAAGACTATATTAAACAGCAAAAAATTTATGATGCAAAAACCATCTTTGCTGTTCAATATCTGAAGCTGAAAGAGGCGTTAAATCGTTAATGAATCACTACTACGTAGATTTGCACATACATATTGGCAGAACCTTTACCGGTAAAGCGGTTAAAATTACCGGGGCAAAGACACTAACCTTTTCCAATATTATTGAGCATGCTCGCGATGAGAAGGGTTTAAACATGATTGGCATTATTGACTGCCATTCACCTGAAGTCATCATTGAAATTGAAAAATTAATGGAGCAAGGTGAGCTAACCGAGCATCCTGATGGTGGCTTAAATTATCGTGGAATGACAGTAATCCCTGGCTCAGAACTTGAGGTTTATGACGAGAACTGCCATGGGCCAATCCATCTACTTTGCTATTTTCCAACATTGCAAGCGATGAAGGATTTTTCGGGCTGGCTAAGCGGACATTTGAAAAATATTCAATTAAGTTCACAGCGAATTTATGCGAGTGGACGGGAATTGCAAGCCAAAGTGAAGGAGCATGGCGGTTTATTTATTCCAGCCCATGTCTTTACGCCGTTTAAAAGCTTGTACGGCAAAGGGGTCCAGCGCTCCTTAACAGAGGTGCTCGACCCAAACGAAATTGACGGAATTGAACTGGGGTTGAGCTCTGATACCTCAATGGCCGATTGTCTAGGAGAATTGCACCAGTACACATTCGTAACCAATTCAGATGCTCATTCTTTGCCAAAAATCGCCCGGGAGTATCAAATTATCGCCATGGTTGAGCCAACATTTGCTGAATTGAAAAAAGCGCTACATCGCCTTGACGGGCGGCAAGTTGTTGCAAATTATGGCTTAGATCCTCTGCTTGGAAAGTATCATCAAACGGTATGTGCAACGTGTCAAACTTCTTATGGGCCGGAAGATACTGAATGTCCGCATTGTCATGATAGGAAAACAGTGAAGGGGGTTGCCGACCGCATTTGTGAGTTAACGACGGCTGATAGGCCTCCTGAACATCGTCCACCCTATGTTCATCAAGTTCCGCTCGATTTTATTCCCGGACTGGGACCAAAGCTATTAAGGAAGCTGCTTGACCATTTCGGAACGGAAATGGCAATACTTCATGAGGTTCCACTGGAAGCTTTAGAAGAGGTCGTGCCAACGAAGATTGCAGAGCTTATCAAAAAAGCCCGTAAAGGTGAATTAAACCTGTTAGCTGGTGGTGGGGGTAAATACGGAAAGATTGCGGATTGATTGTGACGGAAATGTGGCATCGGCAAATAAAAGTGCGAAATCGGCAAATAAACTTCAATCTAAAGGGTTGCACAAAGCGTGCAGCCTTTTCTCATGGATTCTCCTAATAATTGCTAGACACTAGTCATAGAATTGCTAGACATGCATAGAATGTACTAATCAATTTTAGGAGGAAGTCCAATGAAGAAAAAATTATACCAGAACATCGCAGCCGAACATTTTCGTGAATATTCCTCAGTCTACATTTTCGTAATAGTGTTGTTTCTAATGGGTGTTATTTTTGGAGCGGTTGTTGTAAACAGCTTAAGTTTTTCACAAAAAGAGGATTTGTTTTATTATTTATCACAATTCTTTGGACAATTATCGGGTGATAAGGAGGCGGCTCCACAGGATTTATTCATGCAGAGCTTGCTCCATAATAGTAAATACATTGGCTTAATGTGGTTATTAGGGGTGTCCATCATTGGTTTGCCAGTGATTCTCATTCTGCTCTTTATAAAAGGAATGGTCGTTGGTTTTACGGTTGGATTTCTCGTTAATCAGATGGGATGGGATGGTTTCTTATTATCATTTGTATCGGTTCTTCCGCAAAATTTTATCATTATCCCAATTTTTATTATCATGTCAGTCATGACGATTACGTTTTCTTTGCAAATGATTAAAAGGCAGTTTATGAAAAAAATTAGCAGTCCATTTATGCCCATGCTTTCGCGCTATTTTGTCATTTTAGTTGGAGCAGTGATTGCCTTAACTTGTGCTGCTGCAATCGAAGCATATTTATCACCAACTTTAATGAAAACAGTAATTGACGGCTTCAATTGATAATAATTATTATTTAATATTATATATTTATCCTTGTTTAGAATAATTGTTTTTGAAACTGGCAGTCCTTCTGTTATAATGAGAATGGAAAGTGCGAGGGAGGGACTGTCATTATGGAAACAAGAATAGAACGGATTAAAAAACAGCTGCATTCATCCAGCTATAAATTAACACCCCAGCGCGAAGCAACGGTTCGAGTTTTGCTAGAACATGAAGAGGATCATTTAAGTGCTGAAGATGTATACCTCCTCGTTAAAGAAAAATCGCCGGAAATTGGACTTGCAACTGTATATCGAACTTTAGAGCTATTAACTGAATTGAAAATTGTCGATAAAATAAATTTTGGTGATGGTGTATCACGCTATGACCTACGTCAAGAGGGAGCAGCACATTTCCATCATCATCTAGTTTGTATAGAATGCGGTGCAGTCGATGAAATTCAAGAAGATCTTCTTGATGATGTCGAGGCGATTGTCGAACGGAAATGGAATTTTAAAATTAAAGATCATCGATTAACCTTCCATGGAATTTGTCATCGCTGTCAGGAAAATGAAACGGCAGAAGTGGTTGAATAAGAAAAGAGGTTGACTTCTTTTTATGGCCTAAAAGCTTTTAAAAGCAAAGGGTACGATAAAATAAGTCATCCTTTTTTATTTTTTAAACAGCCAGAGGTCTTAAACTAGTATGACAGGTATATTTCGAGCCATGTTAGGCATACCTTGTACTAGTAGACAAGGCTGGAGGAAATATGATGAAGGAATGGTTTAATCTTTTTGTAAAATCAATCAAAGTATTTTTGCTATTCACTGGGTGCACCATCCTATTTTATTATGGGATAATGTGTGTAAATGAAGAATACCAAAATTATCATCGCTACGATGAGCCGGAGGGCACGGCTTTAAAGGTATCGGGACAGGTAGAAGGAGAAAATCTACCTTGGCTTGATCGCTTAATCTTGTTTTATTTAAACGGGGAGTAATGAAAATGAAAGATCAACTTCGAGATTTTATACATTTCTTAATGGTAGAAAAAGGACTGGCAAAAAACACACTTGTGTCATATGAACGGGATCTGCGCAGTTACCTTCATTATTTAACCACGGTGGAGCTGTTGGAAGATTTGAATGAAGTTCAACGTTTACAAATTATCCGCTTCCTAGCAGAACTAAAGGACCAAGGTAAATCGTCAAAGACCATAGCGCGTCATATTGCCTCGATTCGAGCGTTTCATCAATTTTTATTACGTGAAAAAGTTGTTGAACGAGACCCAACGGTTCATATCGAATCTCCGCAAAAGGAACGCTCATTGCCAAAGGTGCTCAGCATACAGGAAGTTGAAAAACTGCTTGAATCACCAAAAGTGGTCGATCATTTTGGTAAACGCGATAAGGCCATGATTGAGCTTCTATATGCGACAGGGATTCGTGTAAGCGAGCTTATTGGTTTAAATTTGGGAGATGTTCACTTAACAATGGGCTTTGTTAGGTGTTTAGGAAAAGGAAGTAAGGAGCGAATTATCCCAATTGGGAAAACGGCAACTTCAGCACTAGAGGATTACTTAGATAATGGTCGGGCTCATTTTGTAAAAAAACAAAGGGATGAAGCGCTATTTTTAAATCATCTCGGGAAACGCTTAACTAGACAAGGTTTTTGGAAAATATTAAAACGCTTGACCCGAGAAGCTGGGATTACGACAGATTTAACACCACACACGTTAAGGCACTCATTTGCAACGCATCTACTGGAAAATGGTGCAGATCTCAGGGCAGTTCAAGAAATGCTTGGACACGCTGATATTTCAACGACACAAATTTATACACATGTGACGAAAACAAGATTAAAGGATGTATATAGTCAGTTTCATCCACGAGCTTAATAGTTTAATAGAAAAAGTAAAGCTAAAACCAGGCGCAACCTGAGTTTTATGACGAAAAAGAAAAAGCTGTCGAATTTTCGCAGCTTTTTCTTGTCCATTTTTCTAGATAAAGAGTACAATAATGTTGTCAGACTTCTGACGAATCAAGGGTAGTATTACTGAGAAAAGTAAGGGAATTATATGGTTAATTGATACAGATTCAACTGAAGGAGGATAAAACAAAAAATGCATACATACAAGCGAATATTTTTAATTGTCATGGATTCAGTTGGAATTGGGGAAGCGCCTGATGCCGAAAAATTTGGCGATAAAGGTGCACATACATTGGGTCATATTGCTGAAAGAATGAACGGGCTGAATATGCCTAATATGAGTAAGCTTGGTTTAAGTAATATTGAGGAAATAATCGGAGTTGAAAAGGCAAGTAAGCCCTTGGGCTATTTTACAAAAATGCAAGAGGCGTCAAATGGAAAGGATACGATGACGGGTCATTGGGAAATTATGGGCCTTCATATCGAAACGCCATTTAAGGTGTTTCCAGACGGCTTCCCGGATGAATTGTTATCAGAGCTTGAAGCGAGAACCGGTCGGAAAATCATTGGCAATAAGCCGGCGAGCGGAACAGAAATCCTCGTTGAGCTTGGCGAAGAGCATATGAAAACGGGGGCTTTAATTGTTTATACATCGGCGGATTCTGTACTGCAAATTGCTGCGCACGAAGAAATTATTCCAATCGAAGAGCAATATCGCATTTGTAAAATTGCCCGTGAATTAACGCTTGATGAAAAATACATGGTTGGACGTGTAATTGCCCGACCATTCATTGGCCAGCCTGGTAACTTCACGAGGACGTCAAATCGCCATGACTATGCGTTAAAGCCGTTTGACCGTACGGTTATGAATGAGTTAGCAGATGCAGGCCTTGATGTAATAGCGATTGGGAAAATAAATGATATATATGACGGAGAAGGAGTAACACAATCATTAAGAACAACCTCTAATATGGATGGAATGGATAAATTAATCCAGACCTTAGATATCGAATTTACGGGTTTAAGCTTTGTAAATTTAGTAGACTTTGATGCCTTATTTGGCCATCGCCGCAATCCAATCGGTTATGGTAAAGCGCTAGAGGAGTATGATGTCCGTCTATCGGAAGTGTTTGCGAAAATGCTGGATGACGATTTATTGATCATTACAGCCGACCATGGAAATGACCCAGTTCACCATGGAACTGACCATACACGGGAATATGTGCCGTTAATCGTTTATTCAAAACAAATGGAACTCGGAAAAGCTTTGCCAGTACGTCAAACATTTGCGGATATTGGCGCAACTATTGCTGAAAACTTTAAAGTGAAGGCTCCGCAATATGGAACAAGCTTTTTAAATGAATTAACTTAAGTTAGGGTGACGAGGATGAACTTTACACAAATTGAAAATGCAGCAAGATTTTTACAGGAAACATCTAAACGCACACCAAAAATCGGTTTAATTTTAGGATCCGGTTTAGGAATTCTTGCGGATGAAATCGAATCAACAGTCAAAATTCCATATCACACCATACCTGATTTTCCAGTCTCAACGGTTGAAGGTCATGCCGGTCAGCTTGTGTTTGGGCAGTTAAATGGCCTTGAGGTCGTGGCCATGCAAGGTCGGTTCCATTATTATGAAGGCTACAGCTTTGATAAAGTGACATTCCCAGTTCGGGTAATGAAACAATTGGGTGTAGACACCTTGATAGTCACCAATGCCGCAGGTGGTATTAACGAAAATTTTAAGCCTGGAGATTTAATGCTCATCTCAGATCATATTAATAATATGGGTTCTAATCCGTTAATTGGTCAAAATGAGGCGAAGCTTGGACCACGCTTTCCGGATATGTCTGAGGCATATAACCGCCAGTTACGTGAGAAAGCAAAAGCAATCGCAACAGAATTGCAGATCCCAATCAAAGAAGGCGTTTACGTTGGGAATACTGGACCATCATATGAAACCCCTGCCGAAATAAACATGCTGCGGATTTTAGGTGGCGATGCGGTAGGCATGTCAACGGTTCCCGAAGTGATTGTGGCACGCCATGCCGGTCTTAGCGTATTAGGAATTTCATGTATTTCCAACATGGCTGCGGGCATCTTGGATCAACCATTAACTCATGACGAGGTTATTGAAACAACGGAAAAAGTAAAAGCAAACTTTATTCAATATATAAAAGCAATTGTGGCTTCGTTTAAATAGTTTGACTCGAATTTGGGCTCAAGGAGTATGTCTGAATACTTTTCAAGGTTAATTTTGAGAAACGTGGTGTTCAACTAATGAGAATGGTCGACCTAATAGAAAAAAAACGTGATGGTTTTGAGCTTTCGAACGAAGAGATACAGTTTATTATTGAGGGATATACGAAAGGAACGATTCCTGATTATCAAATGAGTGCCATGACAATGGCGATATTTTTTCAAGGGATGACAGATACGGAGCGCGCCAATTTAACAATGGCAATGGTTGAATCTGGGGATCAAATCGATCTTTCGGCCATTGATGGGATTAAAGTTGATAAGCATTCAACAGGTGGTGTCGGTGATACAACGACGTTAGTGCTTGGTCCGCTTGTGGCAGCGCTTGGAGTGCCTGTTGCGAAAATGTCCGGTCGTGGCTTAGGTCATACAGGTGGGACAATTGATAAGTTGGAAGCTGTTCGCGGCTTTCATGTTGAAATCGACAACGAGCAATTTATTGAACTGGTGAATCAAAACCAACTGGCGGTAATCGGGCAAAGTGGGAACTTAACGCCTGCCGATAAAAAGCTTTATGCACTTCGCGATGTGACCGCAACGGTAAATAGCATTCCGCTCATTGCTAGTTCAATCATGAGTAAAAAAATTGCCGCTGGTGCTGATGCGATTGTTCTTGATGTAAAAACTGGAGCAGGAGCCTTTATGAAAACGCAGGAGGAAGCACGCGAGCTTGCCCATGCAATGGTGAGAATCGGGAATAATGTGGGGCGCAAGACGATGGCGATTATTTCTGATATGAGCCAACCGTTAGGATATGCGATAGGAAACGCACTAGAGGTGAAGGAAGCGATTGAAACACTTCGCGGTGAGGGTCCAGAAGACTTGACTGAGCTATGTTTGACGCTTGGAAGCTATATGGTCTATCTTGCGGAAAAAGCTGCAACGCTTGAAGAGGCTCGTGAGAAGTTAATTGGTGTGATTCAAGATGGTGCGGCATTATCTAAGTTTAAGCAGTTTCTTGAATCACAGGGCGGCGACGGTTCGGTCGTGGATGATCCGACAAAGCTTCCGCAAGCTGCTTACAAATTCGAATTGCCTGCCAAGGAATCAGGTTATGTTGCAGAAATCGTTGCCGATGCCGTGGGTACGGCAGCCATGCTTCTCGGTGCTGGACGAGCAACGAAGGAATCACAAATTGATTTAGCTGTTGGACTGGTGCTTCGAAAGAAAATCGGTGATAAAGTCGCACAAGGTGAATCACTCGTGACCATTTACAGCAATACTGAAAACGTTGAAGCAGTGAAAGAAAAGCTGTACGAAAATATCAAACTTTCATCGGAGGCAGTTCATGCTCCCACTTTGATATATGAACAAATTAAAGACTAAATATCGGTGAAAGAACGCCAAGTTTGCAATGGAAGTGCAAACTTGGCGTTTTTTTGTGCATCAAAAGAAAATATTTCCACTCGATGTAAATTTTAGTATAAAAAATCCATTGTTGGTAAAAAATGAAATCTATCAAGAATGGGAGGTTTATGATGATGAAACGCAACTTAAGCATAGTGATAGCGATATTACTTAGTATGACAGTAGTAATACCTTCAGTTTCTGCCCAAGAAAAACCAGAGCAGAAAAGCTCAGAGCTTGTCGATAATGCAAGATCTGCCATTTTAATTGAAAGAGATACAGGTTCTATTTTATACGAAAAAAACGGCAATGAAAAATTGCCACCAGCTAGCATGACAAAAATCATGACGATGCTACTCATTATGGAAGCAATTGATCAAGGAAAGCTTGATTGGAAGGAAAAGGTCCGCACGAGTGAATATGCAGCCTCTATGGGCGGCTCACAAATCTTTTTGGAGCCGGGAGAAGAAATGACGGTTGAGGAAATGCTTAAGGGAATTGCGATTGGCTCAGGGAATGATGCGAGTGTTGCAATGGCTGAACGCATCGCTGGGGCGGAATCGGCTTTCGTTGAGAGAATGAATGAAAAGGCAAATGAACTAGGGTTGAAAAATACTCATTTCAATAATACGACCGGATTGCCAGCTGATAATCATTACAGCACCGCTCATGATATGGCGATGATGGCGAAGGAGCTTTTGAAATATCAAGACATTACCAAGTTTACTGGTACCTACGAGGCGTATTTGCGTGAAAATAGCGATAAGAAATTCTGGCTTGTCAATACGAACAAACTAGTCCGATTTTATCCGGGTGTTGATGGTTTGAAAACTGGATTTACTGGTGAAGCAAAATACTGTCTCACTGCAACTGCACAAAAGGAAGGAATGCGGGTTATTGCCGTGGTATTTGGGGCGCCTACTTCTAAAGATCGAAACGCCCAAGTTTCAAAAATGCTTGATTTTGCATTTGCCCAGTACAAAACCCACCCAATTTATAAACGAAATACTGCGGTTGCCCTGACAAAAGTCAGCAAAGGGAGTAAAAAGACATTAGGAATTGTGACAAGCGAGCCTATTTCGGTCCTCACCAAAAAAGGCGAAGATATAAAGAATGTTAAGAAGAAAATTGTTATTAATAAAGACATCAAGGCACCTGTCAATAAAGGCGATCAAATTGGGACCTTGCAACTTGTTTCCAAAGGTAAAGTGCTCACAGAAAGTCCATTGGTGGCAAATGAATCAATCAAAACCGCAACATGGTGGGAATTGTATAAACGTTCCTTTGGAATGTTTTCAAAAATGAGTGATTAACGTCGAAATATCATCGATGGCTTCTAGTTTTAGCGAATTCTCACTAGTTTTGTCCGTAAAGAAGGAAAGTGTTCTATCCGCAGCGAATTGACTCACTATACCAATTAAGGAGGCATTGGATCGTGAGTCTAAACATTGATATGGTTATAAAGCATGATGTACTATGCATTCGGTTAGATGGGGAATTAGACCACCACACCGCAGAAGAGCTTCGCCAACTTGCATCCAAGTCAATTGAAGAATCGAACATACGTCATATTGTGTTAAACCTTGAACAGCTGACATTCATGGATAGTTCAGGACTAGGGGTTATTTTAGGGAGATATAAACAAATCAAGCAACTCCATGGTGAAATGGTTGTATGCGCTATTTCTCCTGCAATAAAACGTCTATTTGATATGTCAGGTTTATTTAAAATCATAAAGCTAGAGCAGACGGAAGAATTTGCTTTACAAAGATTGGGGGTAGCCTGACATATGAAAAATAAAATGGAGCTAAAGTTTAGCGCATTAAGTCAAAATGAATCATTCGCACGGGTTACTGTGGCCGCTTTTATTGCTCAATTAGACCCGACAATGGATGAATTAACTGAAATTAAAACAGTCGTATCTGAAGCGGTAACCAATGCGATTATTCATGGCTATAACAATGACCCGAATGGGATGGTTTATATTTCCGTTACACTAGAGGATGGTTTTGTTGAAATGACAATTAAAGATAAGGGAATTGGCATTGCTGATGTGGAGGAAGCGAGGCAGCCTCTATTTACAACAAAACCAGAATTGGAAAGGTCCGGTATGGGTTTTACCATTATGGAAAACTTCATGGATGAAGTAGAGGTTTCTTCGCACACAGGCAATGGAACGATTATCAAGTTAAAGAAGCATTTATCCCAAAATAAAATGCTATGCAATTAAGGAGTCTTGCCTATGGATGTGGAGGTAAAAAACAATAGTAAGCAGATTTACCTAAAGGACCATGAAGTGAAAGAATTAATAAAACGAAGCCAAACAGGTGATCAAGCTGCACGTGATTTGATTGTTGAGAAGAACCTGAGGCTCGTATGGTCTGTCGTCCAGCGCTTTCTTAATCGCGGCTATGAACCGGATGATTTATTTCAAATCGGCTGTATTGGATTATTAAAATCAGTGGATAAATTTGATTTATCTTATGATGTGAAATTTTCTACTTATGCAGTCCCAATGATTATCGGAGAAATTCAAAGGTTTATCCGTGATGATGGAACGGTCAAGGTTAGCAGATCATTAAAGGAATTAGGCAATAAGATAAGGAAAGCAAAGGATGAATTATCGAAAACATTGGGGAGAATTCCGACTGTTGGTGAGCTGGGCGAGTTTTTGGAGATTTCTCCCGAGGATATCATCATGGCCCAGGAAGCAAGCCGAACTCCAACCTCCATCCATGAAACAGTATTTGAAAATGATGGAGATCCGATTACACTTTTAGATCAGATTGATGATGGAAATGAGGAAAAATGGTTCGATAAAATTGCTTTAAAAGAGGCCATCCTTGATTTAGATGAGCGGGAACGGTTGATTGTGTATTTAAGATATTATAAGGACCAAACTCAATCAGAGGTTGCCACTCGCTTAGGAATATCGCAGGTTCAAGTCTCACGGCTTGAGAAAAAAATACTCCAACAAATGAAAGACCGTATGGACCAATAATCCATGCGGTCTTTTATTTTGTTTGCAGGGAAAAAACAGCAACTAAACAAATCCACCATAATTTGGACATCATGAAAGAAAAATATCAAACTCATACTATTTATTAAGAAAACAATGTATTGGGAAGTGAATGGGATGGACAAAACAATCTACATTCGCATGCGGAACCGAAGTCAGGTTCGAAAGGAAGACAAAGTAGTATTAAAGGATATTGCGCTAATTATTGCCGATGACGATTTAATAAACATACTTCAAACACTTGAAATATATCAGGTAACAAATGCAGATCGTAATATCGTCATTATTGATGCAATGAAGGTTATTAAAAGAATCACCAGTATACTACCTAATAGCGATGTACAAATGATCGGACCATCACAAACGATTGTTGAGGTTATTCTTAAAAAGAAAAAATTCTCAGTTCCTGCTTTTTTGTTAATTTGGTTTTTATTATTCTTCGGTGCAGCATTAACGATTATGAATTTTCATGAGGATGTAAGCATGCAAGTCGTTCATCAAAAGCTCTATACAATGGTCACTGGTAAAAAAGAGCTCAAACCGCTCCTGTTTCAAATCCCTTATTCCCTTGGGTTGGGACTTGGAATGATTTTATTTTTTAATCATTTCTTTCGAAAAAGAATTAATGAAGAACCAAGTCCATTAGAGGTGGAAATGTTTAATTACCAGCAAGATATTGATCAATATGTGATTATGCATGAAAACAAGGAAAGCGTGAAGCATATCGATGATTATTAAAATCGTCTTTGTGGTTTTTTTAAGTCTTGCTGGCGGATTGGCGGTTGGAGCGGGTTTTGTGGCATTTTTAACAGTTTTGGGAATTTTACCTCGGCTCATGCAATTATCCAAAACAATGAAAATGATTCGTTCTTATGAATGGGCAATTGTCATCGGGGCGGTTGTCGGTACCTATGCTAGTCTTAGGGACCCGGTATTTATTCTTTCTCCCGTGTTAATTATGGCAATGGGCTTGGCAAGTGGGGTTTTTGTCGGAATGTTGGCGGCGGGATTAACTGAAGTATTAAATGTTTTTCCGATTTTGGCAAAGCGCATTGGCATTGAAGATCGAATTGAAATATTAATGATGGCGATTGTTTTGGGAAAAATTTTTGGTTCATTGTTTCATTGGATTTATTTTGTTAATTGATCTTAAGAAAGAAGGTCAAAAAAATGGAGCATAAACGACGGCAGATTATCATCGTAACAGACGGAGATGACTATGCTCGAAAAGCTGTAGAAGGTGTCGCAGCTGAAATTGGTGGCAGGTGTATTTCAATGTCACATGGAAATCCCACTTCGTTAAAGGGTGGTGATTTAATTAAACAGATAAAAAAAGCCCCATATGATCCTGTCTTTGTGATGTTTGACGACAGTGGCTACGTCGGTGAAGGTGCCGGAGAAGAGGCATTAAAATATGTTGTGACCCATCCCGATATCAACGTACTAGGTGTAATTGCTGTCGCGGCCAAAACGAAAGATGCCGAATGGACAAAAGTTGATGTTTGTATTGATCGGGAAGGCGTGTTAACTCCGTATGGAGTTGATAAATTTGGTATACCTGAGCTTGAGATGGGCCGAATCAATGGTGATACCGTCTATTGTCTAGATCAGTTTGATTTTCCAGTTGTTGTGGGAATTGGCGATATTGGTAAAATGGCGCAACACGATCACTTTGAAAGAGGTTCGCCAATAACGAAGAAAGCAGTCGAGATTATTCTCGAAAGGAGTGGATATTATGGCAATCGATTTGAAGAAAAAGAAGAAACACCCAATACCGGAATCACTTGATGAAATTGAAAGCTATTTTAAAGAAAAAATTGGACTTGGGACAAGTTTCGATCTTGGTGTGCGTAAAATTAAGCTCGTACGAAAGAATGTTCATTTATATTATGTAAATGGTTTATGCGATACGAACTTTATTATCGAAATCATGGAGCAGCTTCTCCGAATAAATGAACAAGAAAAATTATCCACTAATCTCTTTCAAATGGTCGAAAATCAGCTCGTCCACCAATCAGTTAAGCCGGTAGAATCCTTAGATGAAATGGTTGATCAAGTATTATCTGGGCTCATGGCTGTTTTGGTCGAAGGTGAAGTGCAAGCACTCGTCGTCGATGTTCGCAGCTATCCTGGAAGGTCACCACAGGAGCCTGATACAGAGAAAGTGGTTCGTGGTTCAAGGGACGGTTTCGTTGAAAATATTGTAGTGAATACGGCATTAACTAGACGAAGAATTCGTGACGAAAGACTTCGATTTGAAATAATCAAGGTGGGGGAACGGTCAAAAACAGATATTGCGGTCGCTTATATAAAAGATGTTGCAGACGATGATTTAGTTAGTATCATTAAGAAAGAAATTGAGGCAATCAAAATTGATGGACTTACGATGGCAGATAAAGCGGTGGAGGAATTTTTGCTGAAACAAGGTTACAATCCTTACCCATTAGTAAGATACACGGAGCGAGCTGACGTGGCTGCAACTCATCTACTTGAGGGACATGTGTTAGTTTATGTAGATACTTCACCTAGTGTGATAATCACGCCGACTACATATTTTCATCATTTGCAGCACGCTGAGGAATTTCGCCAATCTCCTGCAGTTGGAACGTTTGTACGTTGGGTTCGCTTTTTGGGAGTGATTATATCACTATTTTTATTACCGTTATGGTTCTTATTTGTACTTGAGCCCCATTTATTACCTGAAAAGTTAGCTTTTATTGGACCAAATGAACAAACGAATATTCCAGTAGTGGTACAGCTTTTCCTTGCTGATGTTGGATTGGAATTCTTGAGGTTGGCAGCAATTCATACGCCAACACCACTCTCTACAGCTATGGGTTTGATTGCTGCCGTTTTAATTGGACAGATAGCCATTGATGTTGGTTTATTTGTTCCAGAGGTCATTTTATATGCGGCATTAGCGACGATTGGGACATTTACCACACCAAGCTATGAATTGAGTATAGCCAATAAAATTGGAAGATTATTGTTGTTGATTGCAGTTGCACTCTTTCATGCCCCTGGATTTGTGATTGGCACAACAGTCTATCTGCTATTTTTGGCTGGGATTCACTCCTTGAATACGCCATATTTGTGGCCGTTTCTTCCGTTTAATCCCAAAGCAGCGATGCAGATTATTGTTCGGACTAGTGTACCCGGGGATAAAATTCGCCCAAGTATTGTACATCCAAAGAACCGCCAAAAGCAGCCTGCTAATTCCTAGGAAAAAAGATTTACAGATGACTGATAATTGTGATAAAGTGGGTTTAATTAAATTGAAGGAAAATAGACAGTGTCGTAAGCGGAACTGTCTATTTGCTTATAGCTTGTTTTGGAGGGAAAAGGATGTACTTTCATGGAACAACCAAAGTCAATAGCAAAGGGCATTTGGAAATAGGCGGAGTTGATACGACCGAGTTAGCACAGACTTTCGGAACGCCATTATATGTTTATGATGTGGCATTAATTCGCAATCGGGCCCGCGGCTTTAAAAAGACATTTGATAACCTTAATGTGCCAGCGCAAGTAGCATATGCAAGTAAGGCCTTTTCCACAGTGGCGATGGTGCAGTTGGCAAAGGAAGAAGGGTTATCTCTTGATGTTGTGTCAGGAGGAGAATTGTACACTGCGCTTTGTGCGGAATTCCCTGCTGAAAAGATTCATTTTCATGGTAACAACAAAAGCGTTGAGGAAATAAACATGGCACTTGATGCTCAAATTGGTTGTTTTGTTGTGGATAATTTCTATGAATTAGATTTACTAGCCGAAATTTGTGCACAAAGAAATATGAAGGCAAATATCTTGATCCGAGTTACGCCTGGTATCGAAGCTCATACCCATGATTATATTTTAACCGGACAAGAGGATTCCAAATTCGGTTTTGATTTGCAAAATGGGCAGGCGGAAACTGCGCTAACCATTGGGATGAAATCTGAATGGCTTGAGGTATTAGGGATTCATTGCCATATTGGCTCACAAATTTTCGAAACGACAGGGTTTATTTTAGCAGCCCAAAAGATCTTTGAAAAATTAGCGCAATGGCGAGACACCCATCAGTACATTCCTCAAGTATTGAATCTTGGCGGAGGATTTGGTATCCGCTATACAAATGAAGACGAGCCGCTTGAGCCTCATCAATATGTAGAGAAAATCATTGCTGAGGTTAAAGCCCAAGCTGAAAACTACAAAATGGAAATGCCGGAAATTTGGATCGAACCAGGACGTTCATTAGTTGGAGATGCAGGTACAACACTTTATAAAGTGGGTTCCCGTAAAGAAGTTCCGAATGTGAGAAATTATTTGGCTGTTGATGGTGGAATGAGTGATAATATTCGTCCTTCATTGTATCAAGCTAAGTATGAAGCTGTATTAGCCAATCGTCCTTTGGATAAGATAGAAGAAACGGTTAGTATTGCCGGGAAATGCTGTGAATCTGGGGATATGCTGATTTGGGATCTACCCCTACCTAAGACTACTGATCAAGATTTACTCGCTGTTTTTTGCACGGGTGCTTACGGGTATTCAATGGCTAATAACTATAATCGAATCCCCCGTCCACCAGTTATTTTCGTGGAAAATGCTGAAGCAACTTTAGTCGTAAAACGTGAGACCTATCAAGATTTAGTAAAACTAGATTTACCCATTAAAGCAAAATTGAAAATATAATAATTTAATGAAAACAAATATAATAATTTAATGAAAACTACTCTTTACAAAACAAATGTACGGGAGTATGATAATCATCAGTTTCATATTCTTAAATCGCTTAATCCTTATTGGAGCGGGGGAACCAATCGGTAAACTTCAACAGTTTACTTGGGGTGAATCCACGAAAATCGCTTTCGCTTTTTGTGGTAGGGCTACTCAAATGGCCCGAATCCGACAGCTAACCTCGTCAGCGTTATGTGAGAGGAAGGTGACGCTGATGCGACATGATTTAACAATGTCCACAGGGGGATGCTTTATGCCTCTGTGGGCATTTTTTGTTTAAACGGTCTACAAATTTATTTATATAACAAATTAATTTGTGTATGGTGGTTGGAGTATGTATACATCGATAAAAAAATTATTAATTGGTCGCCCGTTAAAATCTAATGAGCTTGGTCATCAAAAGCTAAATAAACTAAAGGCGTTGGCGATTCTTTCTTCCGATGCTTTATCATCGGTTGCATATGGGACAGAACAAATATTACTGGTACTTGTAACTGTAAGTATGGTTGCCTTTTGGTATACTTTACCAATTGCTATCGGAGTTCTATTTTTATTAACAGCACTCATTTTATCTTATCGACAAATCATTTTTTCATATCCTCATGGTGGAGGAGCCTATGTAGTTTCTAAAGAGAATCTGGGTGAAAATGCCGGATTAATTGCAGGTGGCTCTTTACTAGTGGATTATATTTTAACAGTCGCGGTTAGTGTATCTGCAGGAACTGATGCTATTACATCTGCTTTTCCAACCCTTCATGGTCACACGGTTATCATTGCGGTTATTCTTGTGATGCTGATTACTGTTCTGAATTTGAGAGGGCTAACGGAGTCAGCGTCCGTGCTATCCTATCCTGTATATTTATTTGTATTTGCTCTATTAATTTTAATCGGTGTTGGCTGTTATAAGATTGCGACGGGTCAAGTTTCTCCCGATTTGCATCCGGCAATTGGGACACCTGTTGCGGGAATATCATTATTTTTATTATTACGGGCTTTTGCATCAGGGTGTTCAGCATTAACGGGTGTTGAAGCTATTTCAAATGCAATTCCAAATTTTAAAGACCCTGCTCCAAATAATGCTGCAAAGACTTTATTATTAATGGGATCATTATTGGCAGTGTTATTTTCGGGGATTACGTTTTTAGCTTATTATTACGGGATTTCTCCTTCACACACTGAAACAGTTGTATCACAAATTGCTGCGCAAACGTTTGGCCGAAATGGCTTGTATTATTTTATACAGGCAACAACAGCTCTCATTCTTGTCTTAGCTGCTAATACAGGCTACTCGGCATTTCCGATGCTTTCTTTTAGTTTAGCAAAGGATAAGTATATGCCTCGAATGTTTACCATTCGCGGTGATCGGCTTGGCTATTCAAATGGAATCATCGCCTTATCTGTCGGTTCAATTATATTAATCATTGCTTTTAATGGGCAAACTGAGCAGCTCATTCCACTTTATGCTGTCGGCGTGTTTATCCCTTTTACACTTTCGCAAACTGGAATGCTCCTTAAGTGGTTACGGGAGAAGCCAAAAGGCTGGCTCTCGAGGTTTATCATTAATCTAACTGGTGCATTGATTAGCTTTACGGTTATGATGATTTTTTTCATTACCAAGTTCGGTCAAGTGTGGTCAGTGCTCATTTTCTTACCTATCATTGTAGTGTGTTTCCATCGTGTTAAAATTCATTATGAAGCGGTGGGAGAACAGTTGAGACTGAAAGAAGACGCTGGAAGTGTTCCAATTAAGGGAAATGTAATTATTGTTCCTGTCGCAGGCATTACACAGGTTGTTGAAAACTCAATTAGTTATGCCAAATCGCTAACAGATCAAGTCATTGCTGTATATGTATCCTTTGATCGAGACGATGAGAAACAATTTGAGCAAAAATGGAAGAGCTGGCAACCTAATGTAAGACTTGTAACACTACATTCACATTATCGGAGTATTATTAATCCGTTGACAAAATTTATCGATACAGTGGAACATAAGGCAAATGAATCAAATTATTGGGTTACTGTATTAATTCCGCAGTTTATTCCCAAGAAAAGCTGGCACAATATTTTACACAATCAATCAAGTATACTAATACGTGCCTATTTGCTATACAAAAGAAAAGTAGTTGTGGCCACCGTACCGTTTCATTTTAAGAAATAATAGTGTAAAATAAGGTTTATTAAATTTTCATTGAAGAAAATCTTTGAATTATGTATGATGAAAACAATGATGTTCGTTTGCAACAAAAAGAAACGTGTACATATAATGTCATCATAGTGAAATAAATGCATGGATTGTTGAAAGTGTGTGTATCGTGGTCTGGACATGTTTATATAATTAATGAGGGATACAATATGTTAATTCGTTATAAGAAAACTTTTGAGAAAATAGCAATGGGCTTGTTGTCATTTATGCCAACAGAAAAAGATTTGAAGAAGTTACAGCAAACGATGAAACAGTATGAGTCAGATGAGCATTGGCAGCTTTTCTTATGGAAAGATGAAGATATTATCGGACTAGTTGGGATTGTTAATGAGCCAAGTTGCTTAGTTGTTCAGCATATTTCTGTGAATCCATCCCATCGGCACCATGGAATCGGAAAGGAAATGGTATCAGCCCTTCGAGAACTGTATCCTGGAAAAGGATTTACAGCAAATGAAATTACAGCACCATTCGTTGATAAGTGTATACATTGTGAAAAATCAGAAGGCAGGGGTTAATTAGGCTCCCTGCTTTCTTTTTGCGTTCGTTTCATGTATAGTGCTTGATGCCGTTGTTTGACAACTTCACTTCGGTCGCGCAATTTATGGCGATCTATAATGTCCATCTGGTGGAGGTTACTATCCTGTCCCCAAGCAAGGCCCATTGCCTCTGTATAGCTTAGACAAAGATTTAAAAGTTTCTCGTCAATAATTGGAAGATTGATGCTGTGGTAGTGCTGATTCGTTTGAATATCTACTAGGCGTTTTTCTAAACCTAACAATAATTTAGGAAAATCAAGACCTAATTGGATTGGTGTCTTTTGCTGTTTACGTAAAATGGTGATGGCTTTTTGAAGTGTTCGCTCCGCGCCATTAGTGTTCTGTCTCCGATAGTGATAATTGGAGACAGCAAGCAAGATGAAGCCAACCCAAATAGATTGTTTGTTTTCATTTGGTAAACCCTTCCAATACTCTTCCAAAATTTCATGGCATTCAAAATAATCCCTGTCTCCATGAAAATGAACTAAATACTGTATATAAGCTGATGGGTACATCATTCTACTCCCTTAAATTAATAAAAACAGTGTAACACATAAGCTTTGTTGATGAAAAACGATAAAGCCCAGCTACAAAGCTGGGCATTGTGAGTTACAGTTTCAATTAACGGCTCTTTTACTTAGAACCAAGAAGCACCTACGATAATTAATAAAATGAACAAGACAACAATTAAGGCAAAGCCACCGCCGTGACGATATCCATCTGACATATCCATTCCTCCTCTTAAAGATGTAACGTATTACAGTGCATCATATGTAAGAAAAGAGAAGTGGTTTGGGCGATTGTCATAGTTTTGTTAACAAAAATCTACACGTTGAAAATTGTATTGGATTAAAATCCTTCATCTACTATACTAGAAATAGTGTTTTCATGAATATGGTAAAACTTATCTGAATGAAATTTTGGTGATTAGCATGCAGTATAATGTAAAGATTGATGCCTTCGAAGGACCGCTGGACCTCCTCTTACATCTTATTAATACATTGGAAATTGATATATACGACATCCCTGTCGCAAAAATTACAGAACAATATTTACTGTATATTCATACGATGAATGAGCTACAACTTGATGTGGCCAGTGAATTTTTAGTAATGGCCGCGACCTTGTTGGCAATTAAAAGTAAGATGCTTCTGCCGAAGTATGAAGAAGAACATGATGAGGAAGGCTTTGATATTGAATTGGAGCAGGATCCACGTGAAGAACTGGTTGAACGGCTCATAGAATACCGCAAATATAAGGAAGCTGCTCAGGATTTAAAATCGCTAGAGGAAGAGCGAAGCATGATTTATACGAAAGCACCAAGTGACCTTTCTGAGCTAGCAGGAACGATTAAACAAGAAACAAGAGAACTGAATGTCACCTTATACGATATGCTGGGCGCATTTCAAAAGCTATTAAGACGGAAAAAACTACAGAAGCCATTGCCAACGAAGATTACCAAGCAGGAAATTCCGATTCAAACAAGGATGAAAGAAATCCTTGTAGAGCTTAAAACTGTACCGGGCAGGAAAAACTTCTTTGAATTATTTCCTTACCCAGAACGTGGGCATATTGTTGTAACCTTCTTGGCTATATTAGAATTAATGAAAAGAAAAGAAATTCACGTGGAGCAGGAGGAAAATTTTGCTGATATTTTCGTCTCCGCTGTGAAGGAGTGATGTGTTTGGAAAAGAATCAACTTAAAGGCATAATCGAAAGCTTATTGTTTGCTGCAGGTGATGAAGGCTTAACCGTGAAACAATTGGGAGAAGTCCTGGAAATGTCGGAGCAACGAGCTATCGAATTAATTGAAGAAATGAAGCAGGATTATCAACAAAATGCGGCAAGAGGCATTTCGATTGTCCAGCTTGCAGGTACGTTTCAATTAGCGACTAAGAAAATAAATGCCGAATATTTGAAGAAGCTGGTTGAAGCACCTGGAACCAGTCATCTTTCGCAGGCAGCGCTCGAAACCCTTGCCATTATTGCCTATAAACAACCTATTACTCGTGTCGAAATTGAAGAAATTCGCGGAGTAAAAACAGAGCGGCCACTGCAAACTCTCGTAGCTAAGGCACTTATTAAGGAAGTTGGTCGAGCTGAAGGTACAGGACGGGCCATCCTCTATGGAACAACGAAGGAATTTCTGGATTATTTTGGTCTTCGTACTATTGAAGAGCTTCCGCCACTTCCTGACAAAGTAGATGAGGAATATGTACAAGAGGAAGCCGATTTATTCTTTGATAAGTTTCAAGAGGCTCTCGACTCGTAACTTTTCTGACACATTTTCTGACGGATATGGTAAAATAAAATTGTTATTTATATGCTCCTAAAATGATTTTAGGAGTATAGCAATGGCGGTTTTTTGATTGTCCGAAGGAGGGAGTCATTTTGCTTGTAAAACAATGCAAAGGCTATGAGTTAGAAAAAGAAAAACCTAATACTTCAGAGGATTTTTTTAATCGTAGTGAAGTAGTCTATGTTGATAATGGTGAAGAAAAAATCCTGCATGTCTTATATGTTCGATATTTTGACGAGGTA
This sequence comes from Bacillus sp. DNRA2, assembly GCF_012843265.1. Taxonomy (GTDB): domain Bacteria; phylum Bacillota; class Bacilli; order Bacillales; family Cytobacillaceae; genus Bacillus_BU. The sequence goes on from NZ_JABAIT010000007.1 coordinate 79,930, forward strand.
ATAAGTGAGTTTACCCCTTATACTGATAAAACGCTTTTTCATATTGATACAAAAGAGGTTACCTTCAAGGATATTGTTGCCCTTGTTTGTTTAATCAAGAATCCTGCTTTAAGTGACCGTAAGCGTATTTACATAAATAGGCGAGATGATTTCGCTTCCTATTTTGCGGAAATTGAGTTTTCAAAATTACCTGAGATTTTCCGTGAGATTGATAAAAATCAGGGGTATGAACTTCGCAATCCATCTGAATTTATTGTTCAACCTCAATAGAACTAAAACAAATGGGGGAAAAATGAATGGGAAATACAATCGTTAAAGCCCAAATCGAAGATGTTAAATACTTTTTAGCAAAATCTAGCGCATTACTTGAAGAGTTTTTGAATGAAAACACTTTGTCTGGATTATTGGAGAAGCAGCCTGGTAATCAAGAATATTATAAGCTTTTGTTATCGAATATTAGAAAGTTGCTTGTATACGTTGAAGAAAGTCTTGATTCTTGTAAAGTGATTTTACATAGTGATACTTTCCCTAAAGCAGCTGCTGAAAAAACGCTGTATCGTATTTACCATCAGATAATTGAGGAATTCTTCTCACCAAAAAATGATGTATGGTTTGAAGATAGTCGATCAGCGTATACTGGAAAAAATTCCATTAAGTTTCGTGAAGCGGCACCTGAACAAATCGAGAAGCTCCTTGCTAGCCTTGAAGGCGAGTTCCAAAGAGTGAGGGAAGAGCTTCAATACTATGAAACAGATTACCGAACAAAAATGATGCAATCGAAGTAAACATAAGGGGTGGCCTAGCGGTCGCTCTTTTTTTCTTGAGTTCAAAACAAAATTCATCCATTCACTTTTGATAATCCACTAAATCTACTAGTCATTTCTCATGCGAACCTTCATAGGTTAGATATGATAAGAAGGAAAATGGGAGGAAATCGAATGGCAAATTTCGATGACTATGTTAAAAATGTTATGGGCTGGAACAAGGATTTAGTTCAATTCTTGGAGTCAGAACAGGTTGATAAAGAAGAGGATATCTGGCTTAAGTTGGCTCGATTTAGTGATATTCTGGAAGGGGTATCTGCCGCTCCCTCTCAACAACAACTTGCATCGATCCAAGCTCAGGTAGAGGCTTTAAATGAAGAGTTAGAGACATATTTTATTCAAAGGCAAAACATTGGTTCGGTTTGGATGAAGGAGCCAGAAGTTCCGATTGGGGGCCATACTTTACCACCGCTCCCTTATGCATATGACGCGTTAGAGCCAATTATCTCAAAGGAAATCATGGTGCTTCACCATGATAAGCATCATCGTTCCTATGTTGATGGGTTGAACCATGCTGAAAAAATGTTGAAAAAGGCGCGAGAATCCCATGATTTTTCCTTCATAAAGCATTGGTCACGAGAGCTGTCTTTTCACGGTTCTGGCCATTATTTGCACACAATCTTTTGGAATAATTTGAAGCCAAAGGGCGGTGGCCAACCTAGTGGGAAATTACTTGCGAAGATTCAATCATATTTCGGCAGCTTTGAGGCATTTAAGAAGCATTTTAGCGAAGCAGCAAAGCAAGTCGAAGGGGGAGGCTGGGCGCTCCTTGTTTGGTCACCGCGAGCGCGTCATTTAGAAATTTTACAAACTGAAAAGCACAATCTTTTAACGCAATGGGATACGATTCCGCTTTTAGTCCTAGACGTATGGGAGCATGCATATTACCCTCAGTATCGGAACAATCGGGGAGAATATGTGAAAAATTGGTGGGCCGTTGTGAATTGGAAGGATGTTGAAAAAAGATTTGAGGAAGCGAGCCACCTTAAATGGCGTCCTTTCTAAATGTAATCGAGGTACACATATGTGTGCCTCTTTGTTGTGGCGAAAAACACCATGAATCCAGTCGTTGCTACGTAATAGTCATAATAGCTGCTTGCTCGCATAAACTTGTACAAACCCCAAAAGGAGACGAGGTTTATTAAATGAAAAAGATTTCTATGCTTTTGCTCTTAATCTTCATCATTTCCTCCATTGTCATAAATTTTGCTCCCATAGTTGAAGCATCGGGATCGGTGAGCGCCAGAAATGCGGTTTTAATCGAACAGAAATCTGGTCGGATTTTATTCCAAAAAAACGCATTTGAAGAAAGAAGAATTGCTAGTATTACCAAAATCATGACGGCAATTTTGGCCATTGAATCAGGAAAATTGGATGAAATGGTGACCGTAAGTAATCGAGCTGTTCGTGCTGAAGGTTCTTCAATTTATTTAAAACTAGGGGAGAAAATTAAACTTGAGGATCTCGTCTATGGTTTAATGCTGCGCTCAGGGAATGATGCTGCCGTGGCGATAGCTGAACACGTTGGCGGAAGCGTTGAAGGGTTTGTATTCCTTATGAACCAAAAGGCTGAAGAAATAGGTATGACCAAAACTCATTTTGCCAATCCTCATGGCTTAGATGATTCCAAGGAGCATTTCTCAACAGCCTATGATATGGCAATATTAACACAATATGCGATGGGGAATCCTACATATCAAAAAATTGCCGGAACAAAGGTCCATCGTGCTCCTAATCCAAATGAAAAATGGGACAGAGTCTGGAAAAATAAAAATCGATTACTGACAGAAAAGTATAAATATACAACAGGTGGAAAAACAGGCTATACCAAATTGGCAAAACGAACGCTCGTAACGACAGCAACGAAAGGTGATCTAGATTTAATAGCGGTTACATTAAATGCTGGTGATGATTGGAATGATCACATTTTTATGTACGAATCTGCCTTTAGAAACTATGATCTTGTCGAAGTAATCAGCCCTGGTTCAATTCAAGCAGTGAAAGAGAGCATATATAAAAAGAAAATTTATGTGAAATCAGCGGTTGAATATCCCGTAACATCAGAAGAACAGGGCAAAATCAGCGTGCAATATAAGATGGTTAAGCCTAAAAAGGATTGGAAGAATCAAGCAAATATTCCTGATGTAGTTGGTAAAGCAATTGTTTATTTTGGTGATGAGAAAATTGATCAGGTTCCGATTTATTATCGCCATACCGAGAAGGAACAGAATTCAATTTGGGATTATTTTAAAAATATTTTACAACTTATTATAGGCGTAGATTCTAATGGTTAATTATATTTGGGTGGGAATGACGATTATTGGAATTGTATTTGCAATGGTGAATGGAACAATTTCTGAAGTAAATGAAGCGGTTTTTAATGGTGCTAAGGAAGCAGTAACACTTTGCATAGGACTAATCAGCATCCTTGTGTTCTGGTTAGGCATGATGAGGATTGCTGAAGATTCAGGTTTGCTTTCGAAATTGACAGGACTATTTCGACCTCTCATTGTCAGGCTGTTTCCTGAGGTTCCACCCAATCATCCGGCAATGGGTTATATTTTATCCAATATGATTGCAAATATGTTTGGATTGGGAAATGCAGCAACGCCTCTAGGAATCAAGGCGATGGAGCAGTTGAAAAAGTTAAATGGAAATAAAGACAATGCAAGCCGATCCATGATTACCTTTTTGGCAATGAATACAGCAAGCATTACAATTATCCCGACGACCGTCATCGCAATCAGAATGAATTATCACTCTGATTCCCCTACTGAGATTGTTGGACCGACTTTGGTCGTCACGATTCTTTCGGCGATTGCAGCGATCATCATCGACCGATACTTTCACTCACGAAGACGTCGTAAAGGAAGAGACTAATATGGAAATAATTTCGATGATTTCACTTTGGTTAATCCCTATTATAATAGGGACTATCTTGATTTATGGGACGATCAAAAAGGTTCCCACCTATGAAAGCTTTGTCGAGGGTGGAAAAGAGGGTATCAAGATAGCCGTTTCAATTATACCTTACTTAGTCGGGATGTTAGTGGCTATTACCATCTTTCGTGCTTCTGGGGCATTGGATTATTTAATGAAACTAATTGGTCCGGCAGTGAACTCGTTCGGGATTCCATCGGAAATCATTCCTTTAACCATTATCAGACCGATTTCAGGGACCGCAGCATTAGGAATGACAAGTGATTTAATCGCGACGTATGGTCCGGACTCCTTTGTTGGACGATTGGCCTCTGTCCTACAGGGAAGTACAGACACAACCTTCTATGTTTTAACTGTATATTTTGGAGCTGTTGGCGTTAAGAAAATGGGAGATGCTTTAAAGGTTGGTTTATTGGCTGATGTGGTGGGAATCGTAGTTGCAATTGCTGTTGTTGCCTTTGTTTTTGGAACTAACCATTAACTAACTAATATGATTAAGAGTAACCTAGCGAAAAAATTGCTGGGTTATTTTTGTTATACTGGAATAAATCGACAATAAATTATTTTTTCTGTATTTCTTCTACATAAAAAGCAAGGTTACTTTGAAATTTGACGATTTTATGTCATAATTCAAGGGATAGAATCAAAGTTTTTGACTTTGATCTAAATAGTATTTGAGGTGGCATTTAATGGAACGCTTGCAAAAAGTTATTGCCCATGCAGGAATTGCATCACGAAGAAAGGCAGAACAAATCATCTTAGAGGGAAAGGTAACTGTGAACGGTAAAGTAGTGAAGGAGTTGGGGATTAAAGTATCTCCTTCGGACCGGGTTGAAGTTGAAGGAATTCCACTTGAACGGGAAGAACCGGTTTACTTTCTTTTTTATAAACCACGTGGAGTCATCTCGAGTGTCCAAGATGAAAAGGGCAGAAAGGTGGTAACAGACTATCTTCCTGAGATCAAACAAAGAGTTTACCCAATTGGAAGGCTAGACTTTGATACATCTGGATTATTATTACTTACCAATGATGGAGAATTTGCGAATTTGCTTATGCACCCACGCAACGAAATTGATAAAGTGTACGTTGCGAAGACAAAGGGGATTCCGACTAGAGAGAACATCAAGAAATTGCAAAGAGGCATTCAACTTGAAGATGGTAAAACTGCACCGGCAAAGATAAAAATCCTATCCTTTGATAAACAAAAACAAACAGCTGTGATTGAAATTTCAATTCATGAAGGCAGAAATCGTCAAGTGCGAAGAATGCTTGAGGCGATTGGTTGTCCAGTCCAAAAACTAAAACGGGAACGCTATGGTTTTTTAACGCTGGCAGGACTTTCAGCAGGTGATATGCGTGAATTATCACCACATGAAGTAAAACAAATTAGGGTAATGGCAACAAGTAAAAGTTCATAAAAATGTCAAAAATGAACTTTATGTTAACAATACCTAGATGTTGTAAAATGTTATAATTTAGTGAAAATTGCTTTAATTTAGTACGATGGAGGGGAGTACAAATGAAAAAGCAGCGGTTGGTCATGCGCACAATGATTCTGCTCATCTTGGGAGCGGCGATTGCATACACACTCTATGCGAATTTTATGCAGGATAAGGAGAAAACAGTCGAAATCGGGAAAGAAGCCCCTGATTTCGCATTAGTAGACTTAAAAGGAGAGAAACATCAACTATCCGACTTAAAAGGACAAGGCGTATTTTTGAATTTTTGGGGTACTTGGTGCAAACCATGTGAAAAAGAGATGCCTTATATAAATAATCAGTACCTGCAATTTAAGGATGAAGGCGTTCAGGTTCTTTCAGTTAATATCGGTGAATCGAATTTAGCTGTAGAAAAATTTGCAGAGCGGTTCAATTTAGCTTTTCCGATTGTTATTGATAAGGATAGCCAAGTTATGAACGCTTATAACGTCGACCGACTTCCAGTAACTTTTTTGATAGATAAAAATGGAAAGGTCGTTCAAACATATATAGGGGAATTAACGGAGGAAAAGGTCAAAGATTTTATGGAACAGATTAAACCGTAAAGGTATGGGGAGTATGGGAACATGAATGATGTAAAGTGCGAATGTGGTCACGTCAATCCGCATGGTACAATTCTATGTGAAGCATGTGGAAAGGTACTCGTGGAAGAAGAGAGTAAACAAGTTTTAGTAGATATGCGCTACGAGGGGAGTGCGCGACGTTCACAAACCTATAATAAGACGATTGTCGATAAAATTTGGAACTTTTTTTCTTCAGTAAAAGTTGGGGTATGGCTCATTGTTATTACTTTGATTGCATCAGGAGTTGGCACAATTTTTCCACAGGAAATGTATATTCCGCCAACGATGCCGGCAGATGAATACTATCAAGATCAATATGGCATATTGGGTAAATGGTATTATTTATTAGGTTTTCATAATTTGTATAGTTCTTGGTGGTATTTAATTTTGATTGCCTCCATTGGAGTATCCTTAGTTATTTGTAGTTTAGACCGTGTTGTTCCGCTTTATCGCGCGTTAAAGGCACAGCGTGTAACTAGAAATGAGGGGTTTCTAAAGCGTCAGCGTCTTTTTGGTGCATCAATCATCGACGGGGAATCACAAACTCAAACACTTGAGAAAGTTAAACAAAATCTAAAAGCGAAACGCTATCAGATTCGCGAAGAAAATGGCAATATTCTTGCCGAGAAGGGACGTTTTTCAAGATGGGGTCCTTATGTAAATCATGTCGGCTTGATTATCGTCTTATTTGGTGCCATGTTAAGATTTGTTCCAGGTATGTATATTGATAAAGTGGTTTGGGTTCGTGAAGGGGAAACAAAGGCCATCCCTGAAACAAACGGAGAGTATTATGTTAAAAATAATCAATTTTTACTCGAGACTTACCAAAAAGGTAAAGAGAAAGAAGTATTTAATAATGCAATTAATATGACTGGTGGAGGTATGGCGAAAAATTATCAATCAAGTGTTACGCTGTATCAAAAAAAGGGAGACAGTGTTGCAGGTGAAAGCCATGACCTCACCAAAGTAAAAGATTACAAGATTCGAGTAAATCATCCGTTAAAGTTTGAATCATTTGCATTATATCAAGTTGATTATAAGCTGGACGAATTAAATAAAATGTCGTTTAAATTAACAAAGAAAGATACTGAAGAGGGATTTGGGGAAATAACCATTGATTTATTTAATCCTGAAGAAAAATATGACCTAGGGAATGGATACTCTGTAGAGGTTGTCAGTTATTTTCCAGATTTTGAATTTGCAGAGAATGGTGAACCAACTACTAAATCACGTATTCCAAACAATCCAGCCTTTGTATTTACAATGAAAACACCTGATAAACCTGAAGGTGAAACTAGTTTTGTAGCAATACGACAAACAATAGAACCTTTTGGTGATAATCAATATAAAATGAAATTTTTGGGGATTGAGACGAAAAATGTGTCTGCTTTAACAGTTCGTAAGGATTTGACTATTCCAATCATTATTTTAGGTGGAATTATCTTTATGATCGGTGTTGTCCAGGGGGCCTATTGGAATCATCGTCGGATCTGGGTCCAACGAAACAAAGGTGAACTGTGGATTGCCGCCCATACAAATAAGAATTGGTTTGGACTAAAGCGTGAAATTCAATCAGTTATTCAAGATACTCAACTTCATGAACCAGTCGATCAAGCAGATAGTAATGAAAAGAAATAGGGATGGAAGAGTTTTAGTAAGGGGGAAAGAAAGTGGCTAACGCAAGTGGAAATTTGCTATTTGCAGCATTTATACTTTACATTGTCGCCATCGTATTTTTTGGTGGTTCGATAAAGCAAAAAAAGGGGTTAAATCATCAAGACAATATCAATAATTGGGCGAAAATTGGTGTTGGTATCACCATTCTTGGCTTTATCGCCCAACTAGGATATTTTATTTTACGTTGGATTGCAGCAGGTCATGCACCAGTCAGTAACTTATTTGAGTTTACAACATTCTTTGGCATGTCATTAGTCGGGGCATTTATCATTATTTATTTTGTGTATAGAACACCACTATTGGGATTGTTCACCATGCCGGTAGCGGTTCTACTAATTGCCTATGCAGCCATGTTCAATCGGGAAATAACGCCGTTAATCCCTTCATTGCAAAGCTATTGGCTTCATATACACGTTACGACAGCAGCAATGGGACAAGCTATATTATCGATTAGCTTTGTTGCTGGGATTATTTATTTAATTAAATCAGTTGATCAGACCAAAACTAGTAAAAGCACATTTTGGTTGGAAATGGTCATGTATGGCGTGGTAAGCACACTTGCTTTCGTGTTATTGTCGACAACGTTTACGGCGCTTGATTACGAAGCTAGCTTTACTTATATTGATAAAAGCGATAATCCTGCCGAAATTGCTTATGAGGTACCTGCTTTGATAGGACCACATAAAGGTGAACTTGTGACCAAAAATGTCTTTGAACCTATCGTTGAAGTACCAGCAATTATCAATGCCAAAAAATTAAACACGGTTGTTTGGTCACTTGGTGTTGGACTTGTTTTATATGGTATTGTTCGCTTAATTATCAGAAAAAGAATTTCAGCAAAGCTACAACCTTTAACGAAAAATATTAATTTGGATTTAGTCGATGAAATTGGCTATCGATCAGTATTAATCGGATTTCCGGTCTTTACTTTAGGAGCGTTAGTGTTTGCGATGATTTGGGCGCAAATTGCTTGGACAAGATTCTGGGGATGGGATCCAAAGGAAGTTTGGGCGCTTATTACTTGGTTATTTTATGCAGCATTTCTACATTTACGCTTATCAAAAGGTTGGCATGGTGAAAAATCTGCTTGGTTATCGGTAGTTGGTTTTATTATCATCATGTTTAATTTAATTGTTGTTAACCTTGTTATTGCAGGACTTCACTCTTACGCATCCATGTAACAATATTGAATATTTTTTATCTGGGTAGATTTACTTGTACGCAATATCTAACAACAATGAATATACATTCTTTCGTGATATTGTCGGGTGTAATCTGCCCTCTTTATCTTTGTGTTTAAGATTTAAAATTATGACAAACAATAAAAATATGTATATTCGCTTATGAAAGCCTTGCTTGCTAAATATTCTGGAAATTATCGTGTTCACAATAATGTTAGAAAGTTCACAGTAAAGATAAACACCTATTCTGTAAAATATCTGCGAGGGGGACTAAATACATGGACAAAGACGTTAAAATTTTAGTTGTAGATGATGAAGAAAGAATTCGCCGCTTATTAAAAATGTATCTTGAGCGGGAAGAATACATAATTGATGAAGCAGAGGACGGAAATGAAGCCCTTGTAAAAGCAATCGCCAATGACTACGATGTCATTTTGCTCGATTTAATGATGCCTGGCAAGGACGGAATCGAAGTATGTCGCGAATTACGTGACAAAAAATCTACTCCAGTCATTATGTTGACAGCAAAAGGTGAAGAGGTAAACCGCGTCCAAGGGTTCGAAGTTGGCACAGATGATTACATCGTGAAACCATTTAGCCCTCGTGAAGTTGTATTACGGGTGAAAGCGCTATTGCGCCGTTCTTCTCAGACTAGTTATTTACAAACTGAGACAACAACGAAGGATGTTATCGTTTTTCCTCATTTAACCATTGATAATGATGCGCACCGAGTAACTGCGGATGGAAAGGAAGTCAGCTTAACTCCAAAAGAATATGAATTACTGTATTTCCTTGCAAAATCACCTGATAAGGTATTTGATCGTGAACAATTACTAAAAGAAGTTTGGCACTATGAGTTCTTCGGTGACCTACGAACTGTTGATACTCATGTAAAGCGTTTACGTGAAAAATTAAATAAAGTATCTGAACAGGCAGCAAGAATGATTGTAACAGTATGGGGAGTCGGCTATAAATTCGAGGTTATTAATGAATGATGTTCTGGCGTAGTGTCGTAGGTAAACTGTGGTTTACTATTCTATTTCTAGTTTCTTTTGTACTATTCATACTAACAGTTATGTTACTTGAGTACTTTGATTATTATCATACGAACGAGACTGAAAAAGGATTGACAAAAACTGCATCACAAATGGCGTTGATTTTAGAAAATCATGATGAAATTAGTCAGGACGTTGGACTCGATATTGCCTTGGAACTAGTAGATAAGTTGTCAAGCGCGGTCGTCATCAAGGATCCAACGCATTATTATTTTTCACCAAACACTGAGAAATACGAGCAGCTTTCTGTTTCTTTTTTAATGAATGATAAGGATTTTTCGAAGGTATTTAATAATGAAAAAATCGTTAAGGAAATATCGGCAAAACAAAAAAACCCTGACCGTACTGAGGATGATTCACAAATTCTTGTAATTGGGGTACCATTCTTAACACAATCAGGTGAACATGGGGCTGTGTTTATCTACCAGCCGCTAAAGGTAATGCAGGAAACAACGCAAACGACAACAAAATTCATTCTGCTTGCTGCTGGTGTTGCCATTATCCTAACAACGATTTTTGCGTTTTTCTTATCAACGAGAATTACTGCCCAATTGAGAAAAATGAGGGAGGCAGCCTTTGAGGTTGCCAGAGGAAAATTTGATACAAAGATTCCTATTCTCTCTCATGATGAGATTGGAGAATTGGCAACAGCATTTAATCAAATGGGTCGACAATTAAAATTCAATATGAATGCGTTAAGTCAGGAAAAAGAACAACTTGCCAGTATCCTAAGCAGTATGGCAGATGGGGTTATTACATTTAATCGGGACGGGACGATTCTGATTACCAATCCACCTGCAGAGTTATTTTTACAAAATTGGTATTATGATCAAAACGACACCAATTCCAATATTGAAGCTGTTCCACAAGAAGTGATGGAATTGTTTCAGCTCGCTGTTAATACTGAAAAAGAGCAAATTGGTGAGGTAACTGTTCAAGGTTTATCATGGGTTATTATTGTCAGCCCGTTGTATAATAATAAATTCATTCGTGGTGCAGTTGCCGTTATTCGTGATATGACTGAAGAAAGACGACTCGATAAGTTGCGCCAAGATTTTATTGCTAACGTGTCACACGAGTTGCGCACACCAATCTCGATGATGCAGGGTTACAGTGAGGCCATTGTCGATGATATTGCAGGTTCCGATGAAGAAAAGAAAGAGTTTGCAAAAGTGATTTATGATGAGTCTTTACGAATGGGACGGCTTGTTAATGAATTGCTTGATCTCGCCCGAATGGAAGCAGGACATATTCAACTCACAGTAGAGCCAATCGAATTTAAACCGTATATACATAGGATTATTCGGAAATTCCAGGGCTTGGCTAAAGAAAAAGATGTAGCCTTAGCTGTAGAAGTGAAAAATGAAGAAGAAGTATTTGAAATTGATGCTGATCGCTTTGAACAAGTTATGACAAACCTCATCGATAATGCGATACGTCATACTCCAAGTGGTGGATCTGTTTCAGTAATTGAAAAAAGTGATGAACGAGGCTTTTTTATTGAAGTTCAAGATACTGGATCAGGAATACCGGATGAAGATTTACCATTTGTTTTTGAGAGATTCTATAAAGCGGATAAAGCTAGAACGCGAGGCCGCTCTGGAACAGGATTAGGCTTAGCAATTGTAAAGAATATTATAAGTGCTCATAAAGGCCAAATTACTGTGCAGAGCAAACAAGGTAGGGGAACGACGTTTTCGATTTTTCTGCCACGAAATACCGATTAATATGAACTATTATGGCGATTGTTCTTGATACACGGGAAACAATCCAAGTTTGATATGATAAAACCTATCCTTGTTTGGGATAGGTTTTTTACTGGAAATATGACAATAAAGCTAAACAACTTTCCTTTTCATTGGGATAACTCTATAGTAAAGAGTGTAACTTTTTATCCGATTTTGCCGACTAATATGTTAAACGGGGAGGGGATTCTAAAGTGGACTCCGTTTTCGAAGATTTATATACAAAATACCATCATGACGTTTTTCATTTTTTATTTTATATGGTAAGAAATCGTGAGCAAGCAGAGGACCTCGTCCAAGAGGTTTATATAAGAGTATTAAAATCATATGACCGGTTTGAGGGTAAGAGTAATGAAAAGACATGGTTATTTGCAATCGCCAAAAACGTAGCGATTGATCACTTTCGCAAACAAAAAGGTTGGAAGCGATGGATCCTATCCACTTTGGATGGGACAACCGTACAGGTGATGGATGATGAGCCTCTCCCTGAAGAAATTGCTATTCAAAGAGAAGAACTCAAGCTCATGTACCGATGCCTTAAATATTGTACGGTTGATCAAAAACTAGTTTTGGTGATGCGCTACATGCAGGATTTATCAATTGTCGAAACGGCAGCAATCCTCAAGTGGACCGAAAGCAAAGTGAAAACGACTCAACATCGAGCGTTAAAGACATTGAAAAAACATATGGAAGATTTAGCGAAAAAGGAGGGATTTGTTCATGGGTAACATGGATTGGAAGGACAAGCAACTTGAAAACCTTCTTCGCGAAATGCCAAAAATCAATGATAAACAAAATCCTCATGAACTTTATCAAGCCATTTCTCTCAAGCTAAATAAGAAAAGAACTTTTGGCATATTGATTCCTAGTATTGCCAGTCTCGCTGTTGTTATTTTATTCATGTTTTTTGGAAAACATCTTTTCTTCTTGGATAACCAAATTAATCATAAATCCAGTCAAGAATCGAAAATGATGGACAAAAGTGAGGAACAGCAAATTAACTTCAAAGACGAAGCTAATAGTGATAATCATCAAGAACAGTTTGATACAATGATGAAGACTGAACCGTTAAAAAAACCGTACCTGTTGCTTTATAAAGAGAATAATTCACAGCCTATGTTTGTACAAGCCCATGAGGGTGTCGCGACTTTTGAGGAAGCAATAGAGCTTATGCGAAATGATGAACCAAATCAAGGACTTACCGCTTCGATTCCTCCGGAGCTCCAAATTGGAAAAGTATCAGTTATTAGGGATCATGCTTTAGTTCAACTGACAAATCGTAACGAACTTCCACAAACCCAAGAGGTAAACTTTGCGTTTGAAGCAATCCTTTTATCTGCCAAGGAGTTCGGTTATTCGACCGTTGAATTTAAACATGATAGCCAAGCTGGAACTGGCGTTTTCCCCATTAATCAGCCAATCGAAGTACCAACAGCAGCCAATAATCAAGAAACTAAATAGATGTAAATGAGAGACTGGTCCTAATGGCTAGTCTCATTTTAATTCGAAAAATTCGTGCATAAAAAAGTGAAATTTCACCAAATAATAACAAGGTGTTTTAGATTACTATTATCAAAACATCATGGTTTTTGCAATGGGGAAAAGGTTAGGAGGCACGACATGCAACAAAATAAGAAATGGATACTGGTAGCTTGGATGATCGGGCTACTTATGAGCTTTGTGAGTATTGGAAATAGAGCAGTACATGCACAAGGTTCAGGGATTCGAAATCAAACTGTTCATTGGGTTTGGCCGTCGAGCGGTGTCATAACCGATTTATTCGGAACGAGAAGAGGGGTACATAAGGGGATTGATATTGCTTCAACAATGGGTTCACCCATTGTTGCTGTCGATGATGGGGTTGTCAGTAAATCGTATTACTCGAATTCGTATGGTAATGTCGTGTTTATCAAGCACACCAATAATTTTGAGACTGTTTATGCCCATTTAAAGTCTAGGGATGTCTCTGAAGGAAGGGTTGTTAAACAAGGGGAAATCATTGGAAAGATGGGTAATACCGGTGATTCTTCAGGTGTTCACTTACATTTTGAGGTTCACCAGGATGAATGGACTTACGATAAGCATAATGCAATAAATCCGGTATTAGCTCTCGGCGACATTGGAGTAGGAGCGAAGGTTATGGCTAATACGAGTAGAGTTATAGAGGTATCGGGTAGAACGCAGGAGGAAAGGTCCCAAGTTAACACAGCTAATCAAACCCCTTCTCAATCTCAAGCGGTAATTCACATCGTCAGACACGGGGAAACGCTATCGGCCATCGCTTTAAGGTATGGGACTACTGTCCAAGCTTTATTAACGATAAATGGTTTATCTAATGAACATAAAATCTTTGCACATCAAAAACTTACGATAAAATCAATTCAAAGTAACCGTTATGTGGTCCGGGAAGGTGATACTTTATCAGCGATTTCATTCAAAACTAGCACACCTATTGCTGAATTGAAAAATTGGAATCACCTTTCATCAGATAAAATTCTCCCAAAACAAGTACTGATTGTTCGATAAGAAAAGTCACTTTATTGAAAAAAGCCGTATTCTTTTGAGGAAAAGAATACGGCAGTTCTTTTTTACTGTTTAAGAAAGTATAAGTTTTGTACTAGTTTTAGTGTCTAGCTCCAGGCGCCATCGGCTCGAGGTCACAAGTCAATCCGTCCAGAAGGTAAAAAGCAACCTTCTGGACGGATTGACTTGTGCTTGTCGCCGATAAACGGGCGCCTTACGCTTTTCTTATAGGTTAATTCTTCTAGCGTTAACGATGTCTCCGCTTTCTAGTAAATTATTGATTAGTCCATCTGTTAAAGGTTTATCTGATGAGAGAACCATAATCGCTTCTCCACCTGCTTCTTTTCGGCCAACTTGCATCGTTGCAATATTGACTTCGTGATCGCCTAATATTTTACCAACTCGACCAATTACACCAGGACGGTCCATATGCTTAATAATCAGCAAATCTCCTTCTGGTAAGAAATCGATGTTAAATCCATTTAAGAAGACGATGCGTGGGCCATAATGGTCGATATAAGTGCCTCTGACAATGAAATCTTGATTATCTGCTTTAACGGAAACGGTGATGCTGTTACCGTATCCGAATGTGTTTGTTCCAATTTTTTCACCAATTGTAATCCCACGTTCTTTGGCAATTAACAGTGCATTAATTTCGTTGACTGAAACATCGACTCGATTTGTAAAAAATCCGGACAGTATCGCTTTTGTTAGATAAGAGATTTCCAATTCGTTGACTGTTCCAGCGAATGTTACAGAAATTTCGTTCACGCCTTCATTTACACATTGAGAAATCGTTGAACCTAATTGCTTACATAAATGGTGATAAGGCTGTATCTTTTGGAAGATATCTTTTGACATTGATGGGAGGTTAATTGCGTTCGCGACTGGTTTATCTTCTAGGAATAGGCGAACTTCCTTAGCCACTTGAATCGCCACATTTAATTGCGCTTCTTTGGTTGATGCACCTAAATGTGGGGTGAAAATGATATTGTTGAATTTAAATAAAGGGTGCTCTCCTGGTGGCTCGGTTACAAATACATCTAGGGCAGCTCCTGCAACGTGTCCGTTGCCTAAAAATACTGCCAAGGCTTCTTCATCAATAATTCCACCTCGCGCACAATTAAGGAGATATACGCCTTTTTTTGTTTTAGCTAAAGTTGTTTCGTTTAAAAGACCTTTTGTTTCTGGAGTTAATGGTGTATGAACAGTGATGATATCAGCGCTAACTAATACCTCATCTAATGAGCAGGAAGTTACTCCAAGCTGAGTAGCTCGCTCTTTAGTCAAAAATGGATCGAAAACATTAACAGACATGCCGAAGACACGAGCTCGCTTGGCGATTTCTGAGCCAATCCGACCCATGCCAATGATACCTAATGTTTTACCGTATAGTTCTGTTCCAACAAAATCATTTCGTCTCCACTCTAATTTTTTCACAGATTCATATGCTTGTGGAATGTTTCTCATAAGTGATGCCATCATCGCAAATGTATGTTCAGCGGTAGAGATAGTATTTCCATCAGGGGCATTAATGACCATAATTCCTCGTCTTGTTGCAGCCTGTATGTCAATGTTATCAACACCTACACCAGCACGGCCAACAATCTTCAGATTTGGCATTTTTTCCATTAGGTCTTCAGTAACCTTTGTGGCACTACGTACTAAAAGCGCATCAATTTGATCCAACTGGACTTCTGGATCAGTTACTTTCTTTTGAATGATGTTTGCCTCCGCCATTTCCAATAGTGGTTGCAAGCCTACTTCATTGATAGAATCTGCTACTAATATTTGGTACATTGATATCATCTACCTTTCATTTAGTAAAGGAGCAATTTTCTGATTATTTTACTAGAATAATGATTAGGTGTCAATTTAAAACTTTAAATGATTAATGCAGTAAAGTGATAAAAAATTTTTTAAGAAAAGCTGGTATCACTTTTTTAGTTAGAAGGCTTGTCGATACGGATAGAAGTGAAGAAAAATTGATGCCTACTGATAATATTCGCGGTTTAACACAGAAAAACCTCTTCTATTATCGAAGAGGTTTCTCTGGTAAGTAAGTATAAATGTTATTCGAACTTTGTAGGATTACCATCAAATGGTTCGTCAGCTACTTTGATAGAATCAGTTGGGCAGCCTTCGAAAGCATCCATCATATCGTCAATTAATACATCAGGAATTTCAACAATACCTTGGTTATCATCAAGAGTTACGAATGCAATTCCTTCATCATCGTAATCGTAGATATCTGGCGCTGCTGCACCACATGCACCACAAGCGATGCAAGTTTCTTTGTCAACAATAGTGTATTTTGCCATGAAAAAAAACCTCCCAAATAGTTCAACAAATATTAAAATTTTTTCCATTCCAAGAATGGAAAGCGTTCCCTTCTTTATTTTAAAGCTGTGAAGGCAACTTTTCAATAGTAAATTAAAATTGAACAATGTTTCTGTTAAGAAAAAAACGTAGAACGTCTTTGTTATTAAATTGCTGTAACGGAGCAAGATTATTCATGTTAAAATAAATGAAGTACAATCCTGTAATTTATTTTATTAATATAGCTTAAACTATCAGGTTAAGTCATTTTTTTAGGGAAGGAGTAGAAATGGTTGTTACATACCTTGAAACCGTCATTTTCTATTGTTTAAGACAAATCAATCAAGATCGAAGCGTATTTTCGATCCTTCATCTTTTAAATGGGAAAAAATCGTCACAAACGATCCAAGACGCTCATTTGTTTCAATTGACCAAATTTTTTCAAGCCTTTCCAATGATAACCAGATCTGATTTTATTAACTGTCTTGATAGAGCTGAGCAGGAAGGTTTTATTCAGCGGGTAGATGAACATGTTTATCATTTGACGACAGATGGTGAAGTAGAACTAAATAAGAATTTGGAAGAAAACCCATTCCCTCACCATCTAAATGGCTGGACCTACCATTCTTTGACCACAGTGTTTTGGGAAAGACTATCCTTATTCGTTCAAGTATGCTCTAACTTGGTTCATAACCAATCAGAATATATACCAGTTCAACGAAAACAGGATACACAGATTTGGTTAAAACGGACAATACAAGGTGTTAAGGTTAGTAAAGAGGAATTTGCCCGACAGTTATATCGAGAAATTTGCAGTTGTCTTGAGACAGAGCCTGATTTAAATCCAGGATTTTTGATTATTAGGCTATCGGGATATCAGCGATACGGGCTTACTAGTAAGCAAGCAGCTAATTTTTTCAACCAAGAAGAATACTACTACCACATGCAATTTTTAAATTTGCTTCATTTTATGATAAAACGAATCCATCAGATACCAGATACATTGCCATTATTGAATCTGATATTGACCGACTTAAACGAACCGGCGTCTTTTACGATTTCGACGGGTAAAACGTTTGCTTTGGTGAAAAGAGGATACACAATTGACGAGATTGCAGAGTTAAGAAACTTAAAGCGAAGTACAATAGAAGACCATCTTGTTGAAGTTGCATTAATGGATAAAACCTTTGATATTACCCCAATAGTTTCACTGGAAAAGCAAAAAATGATCATGTTAGCAAAAGAACAATCAAATTCAAAACAGTTAAAACTCATTCGCGAACTGACAAACGGAATTGACTATTTTGAGATTAGGCTGGTATTAGCGAAATTTGGTGATGATGGGAAATGACAATAACAGCGATTTTAAAAAAACACTTTCAATATGATGAGTTTCGACTAGGGCAGGAGGAAGTGATTACTTCTGTTCTATCAGGTCAAAATACGTTGGCGATGTTACCCACAGGGACAGGGAAATCGTTATGCTATCAACTGCCAGGTTATTTGCTAGAAGGTAAAGTGTTAATTGTTTCACCGTTACTGTCATTAATGCAGGACCAGGTTGAACAAATGAAAATGAAAGGTGAAAAAAGAGTGATTGCTCTTAACTCCTTTTTAACGCCTCTGCAGCGGAAAACGGCTTTAAGAAATATAGGATATTACAAGTTTTTATTTATCTCTCCAGAAATGCTACGGTTTGAGCCAATCATGAATGTATTACAACAACAACAAATAGATTTGTTTGTCGTTGATGAAGCGCATTGTATCTCACAATGGGGTTATGATTTTCGACCTGATTATTTAAAACTAGGTGAAATAAGGACTAACTTGAGGAATCCAGTAACGCTAGCTTTGACGGCTACGGCTACTGCCGAGGTTAGACGAGATATAAAAGCATCTCTCGAACTCGACCAATGTCAGGAAATAATTTATTCTGTTGATCGTCCCAACATCGCAATTAGTGTTGAAAAGGTTAATGACCAATCTGAAAAACTAGAGCGAATTCAGCAATTGGTTGATCAATTAACAGGACCTGGAATTATTTATTTTTCAAGCAAGCGCCTTGCTGAACAAGTTGCTACTTACCTGCAACAAATTCGTGGCGTCAATGTTATGGCTTATCATGGTGGCATGGAACAAGAACAGCGAATACTAATACAACAACAATTCTTACTTGGACAGCTCGATGTGATTTGTGCGACTAGTGCCTTTGGAATGGGTGTCAATAAGGAAGATATTCGCTTTGTTATCCATTATCATATGCCGTTACAGTTGGAATCATATTTGCAGGAAATAGGTAGAGCTGGTCGAGATGGGAAAAATAGTATGGCAATCTTGCTTTATTCCCCTGGTGACGAAGCGATGGCATTTCATTTAGCAGAGACGGAATTGCCGTCCATTGAGCAAATTAATTATTTAACAGCCGTAACGAATGGGGTTATCGAGTCAGTCATAGAAGCAAATAAAGCTTGGAAAGACTATGGTGGATTTACTGATATCCAGTGGCGTATAGTGGTTGATTTTTTACAAATGGCAAGTAATCAACAACTTCAAGGACCTTTTCAAGCATTAAAAATCTTTGTTGAAAATCGTCTGGCTATTAAAAGAGATAATATTACTTCGATGACTAGATTTATTAACACGGATACATGCCGAAGAGACGAGATTCTTACCTATTTCGGTGAGGGACGTTCTAACAATGAAGCAGTAAGGAATTGCTGTGATCAATGTGGGATAACATATGAGGATTTTAACTCAATAACAACATTATCCGAAACCAGGAAGGATAGTCAGACTAGGGATTTTGATTGGAAACAATACTTGTCAAATTTTTTGCTAAATGAGTGAGACAAAATAATGAAAAATCGATATACTGATTTGATAAAGGAACTCTCAGACCGAGAATTATTATTTCATCTATTCATTACACAAGTTATTTTGATGGTTGTAGCTGTCATTCTTGGCTTTATTTTATTCGATAATATCACTGATTTTTTTCAGCTATTTAATTGGAGCGATTTACACGTTATATTGGTAGGTGGTATAGCCGGTCTGACTGTTGTTCTGATTGATACAATTTTAACAAAAGTAATCCCTGAGCATATGTATTTTGATGGGGGATTAAATGAACGCATTTTCCAAAATAGGTCTGTGATTCAGATTGCCATCATTGCGGCGGTGGTTTCTTTTAGTGAAGAAATATTGTTTCGAGGTGTTATTCAGACACATTTTGGATTATTTTTATCAAGTTTGATTTTTGCAGCCATTCATTATCGTTATTTATTTAACTGGTTTTTATTGTTGAATATTATCATCCTAAGCTTTTTTATTGGTTTTATCTTTGAAGCAACAAATAATTTAGTTGTCACCATTTTTATGCATTTTCTTATTGATTTTCTTTTAGGATTAATGATTCGCATCAAACATTATAAATTAGAGAGAACAGGAAGATGTTCATGAATAGAGAAGATCCATATCGTCAAAAAACGGAGAGTACGAGAAGAAGAGTTGGTCGCACTACCATTCAAGAGCCTGTTAAAGCGGAAAGTTTGCCGCCTCGAAGTGAATTGCATCGAGAACGTCGGGCTAAGAAAAAGAAAAAGATTAATTTTCCATGGATTCGCCTTCAGGTTACCTTTTTTATTTTACTACCAATTATTATTTTTGTAATTTATACAAATAGAGACGCTATCTTCCCCGAAACAAAAACAACCGTCAAAGAAGAAAACGGTGGTTATGAGACAATATCAATTGATAATGAAAATAAGAAAGCTGAAGCTAAAGACAAGGATCATAAGGTCTCTGCAAAAAATAACAATTCTGATAGCAAACCAGCAGTTGATCCAAATTCGCCTGAACAGAATATAGAGACTCCAACTGACTCTAATCAAACTATTGAAAATAGTAATGTGTCTGTTCCTGATCAGAATCAGGCAGTCAGCTCTGATTCGGGACAAGCTGTTACACCACCTTCTACCGATACAACGGTAAATCAACCAGTTGAAAATACAATTGTAGAGCATACTGTTAAAACTGGCGAAACACTTTATCGGATTTCAGTAAATTACTTCGGGTCTTCAAATGCGAAATCAGGGATTCAAAAAATTAAAGAGGCTAATCATTTAACGAATGAAAGTATCAGAGTGGGACAAAAGTTAAAAATACCAAAATAAGCTAATCTACTCCAACTAGGATGAACTGGTTGGAGTTTTTTATGTATGGGATTTTTACTTTAAGTACTTTTAATCATTCATAATTTCCGGACAAGTTCATACAATGTATGGAAGATGGAGGGATTGCAATGGGAGAGTCAATTCTGAGTTTAGATGAACGTACGGATCCTGCAACGAAACAAATCCTAATGAATGTGATAAAGCGTAAGCAAAAATTTGACCAACTAAAACAAAAGCACTTGTTTATCATGTCGTGCACTTTACTGTTGGTCTTTTGCTATATGGTGTACTTATACAATTCAATCGTTAGCCCTTACTACTATTCTTTTGCAAAGATGTTTTCGGTTTTTGTTGATAATTCATTGAACTTAATCTTCCTCATTATCACTGTAGGAACTTATGGGTTAATGAATTTATTTCGAAATAAACGTGAAAAGGCCGAGAAAGAATATCATGCATTAAGGTGTGAAATTATTGATAAAAGCAAGGATTTATGGAGACAAGATGAAGCTTGGAGCAATCGCCATCTTGTCTTTGAAATGATGAAGAAAAACTATGATATAAATTTGTATCATGAAAATAAATAAGAATAAGGCTTGGAGATTTGAATCTTCAAGCCTCGAGGATTATTAAAAAAACTGTTTTTTTCCTTGTTCTTCTTTAAGTATTTCCACTGCCTCACGGAATCTTTGTGAGTGAATGATTTCTCTTTCTCGTAAAAATCGTAATCCATCATTTAAATCGGGGTCATCGCTCATGTTTATAATCCACTGATAGGTAGCTCTGGCCTTTTCTTCGGCTGCAATATCTTCGTATAAATCAGCAATTGGATCGCCTTTTGCCTGGATATAAGTGGCTGTCCAGGGCACTCCGGCTGCATTGTGATAGAACAATGCTTTATCATTATTCGCATAATGTCCATCTAATCCGGCAGCAATCATTTGCGCTGGTGTGGCGTCTTTTGTGAGTTTATAGACCATCGTGGCAATCATTTCCAGGTGTGCGAACTCTTCGGTTCCAATATCAGTTAGTAAGCCAATTACTTTATCTGGGATGGAATAGCGTTGGTTTAAATAACGGAGTGCTGCAGCTAACTCTCCGTCGGCTCCACCATATTGTTCAATCAAAAATTTTGCTAGCTTTGGGTTACAGGTGCTAACCCGGACTGGATACTGCAGCTTTTTTTCATAGATCCACATTGCTCTAACCTCCCAAAAAAAGATTCCCGAGCCGCTTCCGCTTTTAATCTATCCAGCTGCAGCGGCTAGCCCCTCGAGTCGCTTCGGTCAATCCGATGAAGTCAAAAAGACGACTTCACCGTCTTGCCCTCCAGCGCTTTTCGGGGCTGAACGAGCCGCTTCCGCTTTTAAACTATCCAGCTGCAGGCGCCTTCCGCTCTTAAACCTGCCAGGGCCATGGTGGGTCGTTCCAGTTCCATGGATTTCCTGAGTAGCTGTTACCGTATTGTTGTAGGGGGCCGAATTGCCCTTCAATCACCTTCTTTAACCTTTTTCTTTCCTTGGCACATTGGTTGAACTGATTAATCGCTTCCGTATCCTGGGGATGGGTGTCTAAATAAAGAGTTAATTCAACCAGGACAAAATCAACGGCCTGCAATTGTTCCATCAATTGGTAATACTCAGGAGGAAGCTGTTTCATCACGATTTACCCCCTTTGGCCGTTCGTATGGACCGTACCATGGATCGTAAAAAGGCTTCCACAGTGTCCCGGCTCTTAGCGCTTCAAAGGCTGAAAATTGTGGCAGACCCGGCGGCTGGAACCCCATATAAAGATTAGGTGGTGTGGAAAAAGATTTAACTTTTATGGGAGGGCAGGGGTCAAATGGGCTGACATACGGATACCATTTCTTCATAGGTGTTGACATAAAGACCTCCTTAAAAAGTAATTTCACAAGGGTGATTTGAATCTTCAAAGTCATAGCATAAAAGCAATGTCATAGAGAATGTGACAATTAATTGTATGCGATATGGAAACTAATCATGAATAAGATTAATTGTTGACAACCTGCCAGTTCATAATTCTGACTAACTTTTGGATGATAAAGCTGAAATTGATAGAGGATAATAAGATTAGGTACATTTTGGCTTTCATACTGGGAGGGTAAAGAATATGTTCGTTAAAAGTATTATGATTCCAAAGCACCATTGTATAACCGTAAACGGAGATGATCCTTTACAATTAGTTTTAGAAAAGATGGAAGCTCATCAAATCGATGGCATTCCAGTGTTAAATGGCGAAGAATATATTGGTGTAGTGACCAGATTTAATATTTATCGAGGCTTCTTTGAATCCGAGCTACAAAAGGTAGATTATTTGCAACAAACAAAAGCAAATGGAAGAGTTTCGTTTCAAGATAAGTATTTAACTGGAAATGAATTGTTTGAAGCAACATTATTGGATTTAAAGGATTTTCCGCTCATTGCGGTATTAGATAACAAAAAACATTTTAAAGGGATTGTAACGAGGGCAGACGTACTTGAACAATTTCAAAGTGCATTTGGAAATAAGCGTCCAGGTGTTAGAATTGCCTTTACATCAGCAGAATCCGAAGGAAGAATTGCCCGCTTAGCAGAAATCGCACAATCATATCATGAAAGGATTATTTCATTTGTAACTTTTGATGAAACCGATCAACTTGTTCGCAGAATCGTTATGAAAATTGAGAAAAATGCCAATATCGAAAAGTTTATTAAAAAGCTTGAGGATTCTGGTTTTAGAGTATTATCTATTCATGAGGATTAAAAAAGAATCGTAAACAAAAAGTATCCCTTCATATAGTATAATGGAGGGATTTTTTTGATAAAATTTATATTTCAATTAATGTTGGGTTTCTTTTGTGGCATCCTTATGATTAAATGGTTTCCATTAACTTTTCCAATCGATGCGTCCGAGCTGTTTGTATCGTTTGTGTTTCATCCACTCGAATTTTTTGCAGCTAGTATCATGTTTATTATTGGAATTATTGTGAATGGTAAAATCATTAATAGTATGATCACCATTCTCGTTACAGCAGTTAAAAGAAGAAATATCCCGTTCCGGAAATTTACTCTGGGTATTGTCTTGCTTGTTGTTTATGCGGCTTTATTGAAAGTGGGATTTTGGCAAACGCTAGCACTGTTATCTTTTTCCATCGCGTATGGTATTATTTCATTAGACTTTCGGAAGGAAAACACGCTTTAGGAGGAAATATGATCATTATTGGCAGCGTGCTAGGTTTAGCATTCCTATTCATTATATATATGCTTAAAGAGGCATTTTCAAATCGGGTCCTCCTTCATCACTTGCAATTTAACGATCAAGCTAATGTTTCATCAATTAGAATATTCTTCATTTCTGATATTCATCGGCGTATCATTGCTGAAAAAATTATCTCAACAGCACTTGGGAAAACGGATATCGTAATTATTGGAGGAGACTTAGCCGAGGGGAATGTACCTTTGTCCAAAGTGAAACGGAATCTTGAAAAATTATCTCAGCTTGGACCTATCTATTTCGTTTGGGGAAATAACGATTATGAAATAGATATTAATAAATTTGAAGCGCTTTTATTGGAGCAACACGTAACGATTCTGAAGAACACAGCAACTACACACGTGTCTAGTAATGGTTTAAAAGTGAACTTAATCGGGATTGATGATCTTGCCCAAGGTGAACCAGATTTGGAACGTGCCATCAATCAGGCGGAGAAAACAGGACTGCGACTGTTGCTGAGTCATAATCCGAAAATCATTGAAAGGATTAGCGAATTGCATAATATACAACTCGTTTTATCCGGGCACACACATGGTGGTCAAATTCGCTTTCTAGGTTTTGGAATGTATGAAAATGGTGGCATAAAAAAAGTTGGTAACACTTTGCTTTTTGTCAGTAACGGATATGGTACAACTGCACTGCCCTTTAGATTGGGTGCGAAGGCACAAACTCATCTCATTACGCTTTCCAAATAAAGTAGCAATACCGATAAGCTCCATTAATACAACTCACCTTCTTGGAAAAATCACATACATTAACATAAGAGCTTTTGTTCACGGCAGGGGGCTGCATCATGCGCTTGGAAAGATTAACGTACAATAAAATCAAATTTTTTCTCACAACCGATGATTTGTATGATCGAGGCTTATCGAAGGAAGATATTTGGATTGATTCATTAAAATGGAATCAATTATTCCATGATATGCTTGCGGAAGCAAATGAGGAGTTCGGGATGGAGTTTCAAGGAACGATTGCTGTAGAAATGTATTCACTACAAGCCCAGGGAATGGTTATGATTTTAACAATGGAAGAGACTAACTACGATGAAGAATCACTTGAGGATGTTTTCATTGAAATGCAGGTAACCATTGAAGATAGTGAAGAGGTATTATTTGAGTTTACTTCGATTGAAGAAGTGATTCAATTATCAAAACGATTTATGATGATGAAATTATTCGGCGGAAGCCTTTATTCAATGAATGAAAAATATTACCTTTTATTTGATAAAATCGATGCAGATGACAAAAATAAATTGATATCTGTATTAGCGGAGTATGGAGACCCGTCTCTCCTCAGCGTCCATCGCTTAATGGAGTACGGAAACTTAATCATTAATCATAAGGCGATTGAAACAATTGTCGATTATTTCTAAAATATGGGGCTATTTGCCTCTTTTTTGTTTTTTAATAATTTTTGAATCATAAAGGAAATGGTGAATTCTCCGTTGAATAGTTGAATATATGAATATAGAAACGGTTTGTGCTCAATGTTTTGTCTGAAGGATTCATTCTTGCATAAATCGTTTTTAGGTGTATACTCTTGTATAATGAGCGGATACCTACGCTAAAGTGACTTTTAGGAGGTTTATTAATGGTAGCCGAGAAAGGTCCTGCTAACAGAGAAAAAGGCGAAAAACATGACGTATTAACATCTACACAAACGGTCATTCATAGAGCATTAGAGAAGCTTGGATATCCAAGTGAAGTTTATGAGTTATTAAAGGAACCAATGCGAATGATGACAGTAAAAATTCCGATTCGCATGGATGATGGTTCAGTTAAAATATTTACCGGATATCGCGCGCAACATAATGATTCAGTCGGTCCAACTAAAGGAGGCATCCGCTTCCATCCACATGTAACCGAGCGGGAAGTTAAGGCACTTTCGATTTGGATGAGCTTGAAATGCGGAATTGTTGATTTACCTTATGGTGGAGGAAAGGGCGGTATCGTCTGTGACCCACGGGATATGTCGTTTAGAGAGTTAGAGCGATTAAGTCGAGGTTACGTCCGTGCAATAAGCCAAATTGTCGGACCAACAAAAGACATCCCTGCACCAGATGTATTTACTAATTCGCAAATTATGGCTTGGATGATGGATGAGTATAGCCGCATTGATGGGTTTAATTCACCGGGGTTTATTACAGGAAAGCCACTTGTATTAGGTGGTTCGCATGGACGAGAGTCAGCAACGGCGAAAGGTGTAACCATATGTATTCGCGAGGCAGCTAAGAAAAAAGGCATCAAGCTTGAGGGTGCACGTGTTGTCGTTCAAGGGTTTGGGAATGCTGGAAGCTATTTGTCTAAATTCATGCATGATGCTGGAGCTAAAATTATCGGGATATCTGATGCTTATGGTGCACTTTATGATCAGGATGGCCTGGATATTGATTATTTACTTGATCGTCGTGATAGCTTTGGAACAGTAACAAAATTATTCAATAATACCATTACGAATAAAGAGTTATTGGAACTAGATTGTGATATTCTCGTTCCAGCTGCAATTGAAAATCAAATAACAGAGGAAAATGCCCAAAATATTAAAGCGCGTATCGTCGTTGAGGCAGCTAACGGTCCAACAACGTTGGAGGCGACGCAAATATTATCCGACCGTGACATTTTGCTAGTTCCTGATGTATTAGCATCTGCAGGTGGCGTAACGGTTTCTTATTTTGAGTGGGTTCAAAATAATCAAGGTTATTACTGGACCGAAGAGGAAGTAGCAGAAAAACTCGAAAAGGTCATGGTGAAATCTTTTAATAGTATTTATGAAACAGCAAAAACCCGTCGAGTTGATATGAGATTAGCCGCATACATGGTTGGGGTAAGGAAAATGGCTGAAGCTAGCCGGTTCCGTGGTTGGATTTAGTATATTTTTCTTTTAATTAGATATAAGAATACAAGTGATGGTTGCTTTTTAACAGGACAAGTTAAACCAATAAATAATTGTCGTTGAATACTAATCAGCAATCTCCTATAGCGAATAGGAGATTCTTTATTTTAAGGGAGTGAGTTGCTCTATGCAACAGGAAGAAATCATTATTGTTGGGGCTGGCCCATGCGGATTATCAGTAGCCATTGCCCTACAGGAAATAGGGATTAATCCTCTAATAATTGAAAAAGGGAACGTTGTGAATGCCATTTACCATTATCCAACACATCAAACCTTTTTTAGTACGAGTGAAAAGCTAGAAATTGGAGATGTCCCCTTTATTACGGAAGAGTACAAACCTAGACGGAATCAAGCGTTGGTTTATTATCGGGAAGTAGTCAATCGGAAAAAATTGCGCATTAATGCCTACGAGCTTGTCCAGTCTATTACGAAAACCGGCGAGCAATTTTCCATAAAAACCGACAAACAGGAGTATTCGGCTCGATACGTTGTGATTGCAACAGGATATTATGACCATCCAAATTATATGAATGTACCTGGTGAAGATTTACCTAAGGTATTTCACTATTTTAAAGAAGCGCATCCGTATTTTGATAAAGATGTAGTTGTTGTTGGTGGGAAAAACTCCAGTGTTGATGCTGCGATTGAGCTAGTAAAGGCTGGTGCTAGAGTAACTGTGATTTATCGTGGAAATGAATATTCCCCTAGCATTAAGCCGTGGATTTTGCCAGAATTTGAATCGTTAATCCGACATGGAAAAATCACGATGGAATTTAATTCGCATGTTAAAGAAATAACTCAAAATCAAATTACGTATACAAAAGCTGGTGAAAAAATAACGATTTCGAATGACTTTGTATTTGCCATGACGGGCTATCACCCTAATCATCAATTCTTGAAAAACATAGGAATTGAAATTGACGCGCAATCTGGACGTCCTTTTTTTGATTCAGATACAATGGAAACCAATGTAAAAGGTGCGTTTATCGCGGGTGTTATTGCAGCAGGTAATAATGCTAATGAAATATTTATTGAGAATGGCCGTTTTCACGGTGGACTCATTGCAGAAGCTATTTTAGCAAAACAGATAAAAGCATAATTGAGCTCTGATAAGCTGTCGTATAAGTGAATAACAGTAACTATTCCATAAAGAAGTAATTTTCATTCTTAATCATCCATGTTACGATAGTATAAATAGATTGAAATGAGGGCACCTCATGCTAGGGATACTATCTGCAGGAATCGCTCCTGGTGCAGCATTATTAAGTTACTTTTATTTAAAAGATCAATATGGCTCAGAGCCTTTTTCAGTGGTGCTAAGAACATTTTTGTTCGGGGCATTCTTAGTGTTTCCTCTAGCTTTTATCCAATATATATTTGGTGCCGAAAATATCGGACAGTCAGAATTAGTTAATGCATTTGTGTTGACCGGATTTCTGGAAGAGTTCTTTAAATGGTTTATCTTAATCTACACAGTGTATCAGCATGTTGCTTTTGATGAACCATATGATGGAGTTGTATACGGAGCTGCTGTTTCATTGGGGTTTGCAACCGCAGAAAATTTAGTGTTTTTACTAGCAAACGGCCTAGAACATGCACTTGGACGGGCGTTTTTGCCGGTATCTAGCCATGCGTTATTTGGAGTGATTATGGGCTTTTACATTGGCAAAGGCAAATTTTCGGATCATTCGAATCGAAAGTGGTTAGCTTTATCATTAATTGTCCCTTTTCTTTTGCATGGGGTCTACGACTATATTTTGTTAATTCAACAAAAGTGGTTGATGATGATGGTTCCATTTATGATTTTCTTATGGTGGTTGGGTTTAAGAAAAGTGAAAAAAGCACGTCTATTAAGTACCATTCACTTTCAAAAAGATCTTTATATTAATAAAACAGAATATACATCTAAATAATATTTAAGTAAGGATTGATCACACTGATCAATCCTTTTTTATTTATGATTAAAAACTTCGTATATAGTTTTTTGCATAAAAACCCAGTCTCTACGAAAAATAGGGTTAAGAAAAGATTTCATCTGGGGGTAACTTCAATGAGAGTAAACATGTTATCGATAAAATTAATCATTAGTTTTTTGTTTTTATTTCAGTTTGTATTTTTTCAGGTGAAAGACCACCAGGTACAGGCATTTACAAATCAAGTAATTCAACGCGGTGCAACTGGGGAAGATGTTGTTGAATTACAAGCGAGATTACAATATATCGGTTTTTATAATGGCAAAATCGATGGAGTTTTTGATTGGAAAACTTACTGGGCATTGCGGAACTTTCAATATGAATTCGGACTGCCTATTGATGGATTGGCAGGTTCTAACACAAAAGCGAAGCTTGCAAAAGCAACAAAATATGATAGGAAATTTGTTAATAGCAATATAGATAAAGGTAATAAATTCAGCCATTATGGCGGGGTTGATTTGAATAAACAGTCAGGACCAACACAACAAAAGGCAACACCGCAACCGAAGGCACCAGCACCAGCCCAGCCAAAAACGCAGACTGCGCCACCACAAAAAGCACCAGCGCCAGCCCAACCAAAAACACAGGCAGCGCCACAGCCGAAGGCACAAGTACCAGTTCAACCAAAAACGCAAGCTGCACCGCCTGCGAAGACGCAAGCACCAGCTCAGCCAAAAACGCAAGCTGCACCACCGGCGAAGGCGCCAGCGCCAGCTCAGCCAAAAACACAAGCTGCACCACCGGCAAAGCAACAGCAAGCACCGAAACCAACAGCAACAAATACACCAAATGGTTTTTCTCAAAATGATATTAAATTGTTAGCAAATGCGGTTTATGGAGAGTCACGCGGTGAACCTTATATTGGCCAGGTTGCTGTTGCTGCGGTTATATTAAATCGAGTTCAAAGTGCGAGTTTTCCCAATACGGTTTCCGGGGTTATTTTTGAGCCTGGCGCATTTACCGCAGTTGCCGATGGTCAGATTTGGTTAACTCCAAATGAACAAGCCAAAAAAGCAGTCATAGATGCGATTAATGGCTATGATCCAACCGGTGAGGCAATTTATTATTTCAATCCTGCAACAGCTACAAACGGTTGGATATGGTCGAGACCACAAATTAAGAAAATCGGTAAACACATATTTTGTAAATAGTGAGGTGAATCGAGTTGCTTAGAGGAATTTTTATTGGAGTCCTTTCATTAGGTATTGCTGGGACAGCGTATTGGGGATATCAGGAACATCGTGAGAAGAATGCAATATTGCTAAATGCCGAAAATAATTATCAAAGAGCTTTTCATGACCTTGTCTACAATGTCGATTTATTACATGACAAAATCGGGACCACATTAGCAATGAACTCGAGACAGTCTCTGTCTCCAGCTCTTGCCGAAGTATGGCGGCTAACATCACAAGCACACAGTGAGGTAGGGCAACTGCCATTAACCCTTTTGCCTTTTAATAAAACAGAAGAATTTTTAGCACAAATCGGTGATTTTAGCTATCAAACTGCAATCAGAGATTTAGAAAAGGAGCCGTTAAATGAAAAAGAGTACGCAGCACTGCAAGGACTTTATAAACAATCATCTGACATTCAAGACGAGTTAAGAGAGGTCCAACATTTAGTCTTAAAAAACAATTTGCGTTGGATGGACGTTGAAATGGCTTTGGCAACAGGTAAAGAGAACGCAGATAATACGATAATTGATGGCTTTAAGACTGTCGAAAATACCGTGGATGGCTATGCTGAAACTGACTTTGGACCAGCTTTTATCAATATGCAGAAAAAAGATGAAAACTTTAAATATTTAAAAGGAAAAAAGATTTCAAAACAAGACGCGATAGAAACAGCGAAAAAATATGCAGGTTTGGGTAACGATGTTCAGGTGAAAGTTGAAAGCAGTGGGAAAGACTCGGATTATGGTTTTTTCAGTGTATCGGTAAAAGATAAGAAAAGCAGCCAAGAAGCTAACATGGATGTAACGAAAAAAGGTGGGTATCCGATTTGGTTTATTACTTCTCGTGAGGTAGGTACACAAAAAATTAGTTTGAATGATGCAACCAATAAAGCAATTGAGTTTTTAAAACAAAATGGGTTTGAAAACCTGGATTTGTTTGAAAGTGCTCAATATGATAATACCGGAGCGTTTACTTTTGTCAGTAAAGAAAATGATGTCCGCATATACCCAGATGCCATTCGGGTAAAAGTCGCCTTAGACGATGGTCAATTAATAGGATTCTCTGCAAATGATTACTTAAAATCTCATCGTTCGAGAGAAATTCCAGCACCAAAGCTTACGCTTGAAGAGGCTAGAGCTAAAACAAATCCTAATTTAAAAGTGATGGAGGACCGCTTGGCTGTCATCTTAAATGATTTGAATCAAGAAGTGTTATGCTATGAATTTCTTGGAACGTTGGGAGATGACACCTTCCGGATTTATATTAACTCTGAAAGTGGTCTTGAAGAAAAGGTTGATAAGCTGCAAAATGCTGAACCAATCTATGAAGATGTAGTATGAAGAAAAGCCCAGTGCTTTTCTTTTTTTTGTTAATTTGAATAAAATTATTCAAACTATTAACAATAGTAATAGGAACGATAAGGTGAAATGGGTGAGTATCTTGAAGACTGTTGAAAGAATCCTAATAAAAATCATAGTAATTCAGTTTGTTTCTATGCTTTTAAGTCAATTTGTGTTTCATAAATTTGAAATATTTCCCGAGCTCCATCAACTTGCTCGATATGAAGGTGTATCCGAGGATAATTTTTCAGAAATACTTGAAACCTTTAACGGTCGTTAAAGGTTTTTAAAAGCAGGAATACCTGCTTTTTTTGCATATTCATTCTAGAAAATATGAATTCTTTCTTAGTTTTAAAATGAATTGTGGTAAAATATATAGGTGTAAATTTAATATGTTACAGCTATGGAGGCATTATGACTAATAAGATTTCAATTGCAATTGATGGACCTGCAGCAGCAGGAAAAAGCACAGTTGCAAAAATAGTAGCAGAAAAGCTTTCTTATATTTATATTGATACAGGTGCAATGTATCGCGCTTTAACCTTAAAATCGATGCGAGAAAATGCAGACCTAGAAGACGAAACGGCTATAGTTGAGATATTAAGGGTTACTGAAATTAACCTCTTACCCGGTGAAGTTGGCCAACTTGTCCTGTTAGATAATCAGGATGTCACAACTGATATTCGGACAGCAGAGGTTACAAATTCTGTTTCGATTGTAGCTAAACATGCACTCGTTCGTATGGAAATGGTCGCTCGTCAGCAAAAATTCGCATCTGATGGCGGTGTGGTGATGGATGGAAGAGATATTGGTACTCACGTCCTTCCGCATGCAGAAGTGAAAATATTCTTATTAGCTAGTGTTGAAGAACGAGCATTACGTCGTTATCATGAAAATCTTTCGAAGGGTTTTCCTTCTGATTTGGAACAGTTAAAGCAAGAAATTCAATTGCGGGATAAGCTTGACTCTGAGCGTGAAGCCGCACCACTAAAAAAAGCAGAAGATGCTTTTGAACTTGATACGACATCGCTGTCAATTGATCAGGTAGTCGATAAGATTCTGGCATTATCCTATGAAAGGATCGGATAAACTTGACCTTTTATGCATTTGCTAGATCTTTGTGTCATATGGTAACTGCACCAATTTATCACTATAAAGTGATTGGCAAGGAAAACTTTCCAACAGACGGTGGTGTACTGCTTTGTGCTAATCATATTCATGCTTTAGACCCTATTGTTGTTGGTGTTCATGCACCGCGACCGGTACACTATATGGCTAAAGAAGAATTGTTTTCTGTGCCAATATTAGGGAAAATTATTAGCAATGTCTATGCATTTCCAGTTAAACGAGGATTAAGCGACCGAGAAGCGTTGAGGAAGGGGCTTTCAGTCCTAAAAGAAGGACATGTCTTAGGATTATTTCCGGAAGGAACTAGAAGTAAAACTGGGGAACTGGGCAAGGCTTTAGCTGGTGCTGGTTTTTTCGCTCTCAGAACTAATGCTGCCGTTGTCCCGTGTGCCATTATTGGACCTTATAAAGCTTTTAGACCGATTAAGGTTATATTCGGAGAACCGATTGATTTATCTGAAGCGAGGCAAAATAAAATTTCGGCAGAAGAAACATCTGATATAATTATGAACGAGATACAAAAGCTGATAAATACTTATAAATAGGCTTCTTTGCTTGACAAATAACCCTATTTATAAGAAGTTAGATAAAAGGGCTTTTTTTCAGACAATTTTAGCCTGTAATTATGGTGATGACTATCATCACATCCTATACTACTTTCAAGCAGTCATTGGATTAAGGAGGAGTACATATGGTAGAAGATATGAATCAAGTCGAAGTTTCAAATTTTGAAGTTGGAGACAAGGTAACAGGCCAAGTAACAAAAGTGGAAGAGAAACAGGTTATTGTTAATATCCAGAACAGCAAATTGGATGGAATCATCCCAATTAGTGAACTTTCCAGCCTCCATGTCGAAAAAGCGTCTGATGCTGTAGCAGAAGGCGATGAATTAGAATTAGTAGTAACAAAGGTTGAAGATGAAGCATTAATCTTATCAAAGCGTAAAGTCGATGCTGAAAAAGCATGGGATGAATTAGATGCAAAATTTAATAGCGGAGAAGTTTTCGAAGCTGAAATAAAAGATGTGGTAAAGGGCGGGTTAGTCGTTGATTTAGGTGTTCGCGGCTTCGTACCAGCATCACTGGTTGAATCATTTTTCGTAGAGGATTTTTCTGATTATAAGGGTAAATCTTTAACATTTAAAATCGTTGAACTTGATAAAGAAAAAAATCGCCTCATTCTTTCTCATCGTGCAGTCGTTGAGGAGCAAAAGGTAAAACAAAAGCAAAATGTAGTGGATTCACTTGAAGCTGGCCAAGTTCTTGAGGGTACAGTTCAAAGAATTACTGATTTTGGTGCATTTGTTGATATTGGCGGTGTAGATGGACTAGTACACATCTCACAATTATCACACCAGCATGTTGATAAACCATCTGATGTGGTGGAAGAAGGTCAAAAGGTTCAAGTTAAAGTGTTAAGCGTTGACCGTGACCACGATCGTATTTCTTTATCAATTAAAGACACCCTACCTGGACCATGGGCAAATATCGCTGAACGTGCGCCAAAAGGAAGCACTTTAACAGGCGTGGTTAAACGTCTTGTATCTTACGGCGCATTTGTTGAAGTTTTCCCTGGAGTTGAAGGTTTAGTTCATATTTCGCAAATTGCTCACAAGCATATTGGCACCCCACATGAAGTGTTAAAAGAGGGCCAGGAAGTGAATGTGAAAGTACTTGAAGTGAATGAACAAGACCAACGCCTTTCTTTAAGTATTAAAGAACTTCTTGAAAAAGAAGTCGAAGAAGTAATTGATTACGAATTACCTGAAGAATCAAAGGGCTTCCAGCTTGGTGAAATGATTGGAGATAAGTTAAAGAATCTTAAAAATTAATGGTGATAATACGTGACTAGATCTGAACGAAAATGGGATCATATCCGTTTGGCTGTTTCAACAGCCAAGGAAAGACAAAATAGTTTTGAGGATATTGCTTTTGTTCATCGAAGTCTCCCTGACACAAGTCTGGATCAAATTGATATATCCACAAAAATTGGTGAACTCTTGCTAAGTTCACCAATTTTTATAAATGCAATGACAGGTGGAGGAGGTAATCATACCTTCAAAATTAATCAGCATTTGGCGCTTGTGGCAAAAGAGATGAATTTGGCGATGGCAGTAGGTTCGCAAATGGCAGCAATCAAAGATAAACGCGAGGAGGAAAGCTTTCGAATTGTTCGTAAGCTAAATCCTAAAGGTATTATTTTTGGTAATATAGGCTGGGAGGCTACCGCTGATCAGGCAAAGCAAGCCGTCGATATCATCGAGGCTAATGCTTTGCAAATACATGTAAATGCTATTCAGGAATTAACGATGCCTGAAGGGGATCGCGATTTTAGCGGTGCTCTTTCAAGAATTGAATCAATCGTCCATCAGGTTAAGGTACCGGTAATTGTAAAGGAAGTTGGATTTGGCATGAGTCGCGAAACTGTCAAAGCATTGGCTTCAATTGGTGTTGCAGCCGTTGATGTTGGTGGTTTTGGTGGGACGAATTTTGCAAAAATCGAAAATGAGCGCCGTAATCAGAAGCCGCTTGAATTTTTTAACGATTGGGGAATTCCTACAAGTGCTTCGATTGCGGAAGCTAAAAGCTGTTATGAACAATTTTCGATAATCGGTTCAGGGGGTATACGGACAAGCCTCGATGCCGTTAAGGCAATAGCTTTAGGAGCGTCTGCAATTGGAGTCGCTGGCCGTTTTCTCAAGATATTATTAGAGCAGGGGATCGAGCCATTAATGACTGAGGTGAGCCAAATTCATCAGGAACTTGCAATTATTATGACCGCTTTAGGAGCAAAGACTATTGCGGAGCTGCAGTCAGTTCCTATTGTCATTTCTGGGAATACCCATCATTGGTTAACTGAGCGAGGGATTGATACAAAGCAATATAGCCAACGCTGTTAAAACTTTATCATAATAAAAAAGCTCGTCGCAAAAGCCGACGAGCTTTTTCTTATTCATTCTCTAAACTATGCTTAGAATCATTTAATTTTCTAGCTTCTTCTGGGCTAGACATTTTTGTCGACCCGGGATAATGAAGCGCTTGATCGCGATCTGGTTCCGATCTGTGACTTTTTCTCAGCTTTTTTTCTTGGCGATCCTTACCCATCTTAAACCACCTCCTCCTCTTAACATGAATCAATCTTAAATGTTTCATTCGTTTGTGAATGAAGTACATAAACATGACCAATAATGGAAATGTTAGGAGGGAGTGTCTATCGAAGGAATACTGTTTTATTGGGTCGCTTGGATATTTTGGATTATTGCAACATTTTTCATGAAACGGAGCGAGGCATATCGTCTTAACATATCTTTGTGTGGTTTAATTGCCATCATTCTCAATCCATATCACATAGAGATTTTTGAATTTCGGGTTAATGCATCACTCTTCATTTTTTATTTCTTTGCTATTATGCAAATCGTGAAATTATCAAAAGGACCGATTCTTTACACGTTTATCTGTTCCTATATCATCATGATGGCTTATGCAAGCTTTTTACTGTTTGAATTGTACGATCCAGTATGGGTGTTGTTTGATAGAAACTGGCTCTTGGGTGTGATTCTTTGCTATTTGTGTGTGTTACTACAGCAGTTAAAATGGAACCGAGCTTACATACTTATCGTCGGGATGGTTCAAGGTGATATGATTTTCTCGATGGTTTTACAAAGGATTGGTATTGACTATAATATCGGCTCAGGTGCATTCCAAGATGTATTTGCTACAAGCCTTGCCGCATTATTTATATGGAGTATTGCGGAAATGATTCTTGTGAATATGGATCAATATGTAAATACGCACATAAGGGGGAAACAAAAATCAACATGACTGAATACACCTTGCCAATTGCTTTTGGCGTTGTGATTGGCACCATATCTAGAATCTATATGCTTAGGACAGATTATCGACAATATCCCACCTATTTGCATGGAAAAATCATCCATGTTGCGTTAGGATTTATTGCTGCTGGGTTGGGTACTGTCGCGATTCCTTCAATCTTAGAGGAAGAGTTTACAGCCATTACTTTTTTAACAATTGCTGCTAGCCAGTTTCGAGAAGTTCGCAATATGGAGCGTAATACGCTAGCGGAGTTGGATCGTTATGAAATGGTGCCTCGGGGTGCAACTTACATTGAAGGGATTGCGATTGCTTTTGAGAGTCGGAATTATTTGGTGATTTTCACTTCTTTAGTTTCAACGATGGGTTATTTACTCGTAAACATTTGGGTTGGTTTACTTGCAGGTATCATTTCTATTTTTATATCTCGTTCGCTTATGTCTGGTGGGAAAATCAGAGATATAGTTGAAATAGAGTTTGTTCAACCAAGATTTGAAGGTGCAGGATTATATGTAGATAATATTTATATTATGAACATTGGTTTGCCGAAACGTCAGGAAGAGGTATTAAGGTATGGTATGGGCTTTATCCTTAAGCCCAAAAGCTTTGATGCCAGAGCGACACTAGCCAACCTCGGACAACGTCAAGCAATCCTTCATGATGTTTCAACAGCGTTGGGCGTTTATCGTGACTCGGGTACACCGGCCTTAGTCCCTTTGGCTAAAAGAGACTTAGATGATGGGAGAATTGGCGTTTTTGTGCTTCCGCAGGAAAAGGATATTGAAAAAGCGATAAAAATTATTGGTGCAGTCCCAACTCTCGAGAATGCGATTCGAATGCCTACAGAACGTAAAAAGGTGGAACCAGCAGGAGGATCGGATAAATGACAGTTGACAAATATATTTTAGCTGTAGTGACAACGAATATTAAGAAGATCCCGTTTGGAACAAATGTATTTCAATGCGAAACAAAAGAGGAAATGGAGTACATCGGGGCAAATCTTGAAGCGATTCTTGATGGTATTGCCCATGCGCTATCAGAGGAATTGATTATTATTGTTAAACATTGAGTGATAAACCAAGATTATCATTGCTTGGAAGTTTTTCCTTTGATACACTATTGTAGTTAGACCCTTCTCATGCAGAAGGGTTCTTTTCTTATGAATGTAAGAAGAGTGGTGCCATATAAGACTAAAATGTATAGTCTTGATAACCTAATGAATTTGATATTTTATAAATTTTTGTCATAATGTTTTTAGGCAAGGAAAAGAAAGGGTGGTTTTTTTGGTAAAACCAGTAGTAGCCATTGTTGGGCGCCCGAATGTTGGAAAATCAACGATTTTTAATCGTATTGTCGGTGAACGTATATCAATTGTTGAAGATATTCCTGGTGTGACACGTGATCGTATTTACAGCTCAGCTGAGTGGTTAACACACGACTTTAATCTTATTGATACGGGTGGAATTGATATTGGCGATGAGCCGTTCTTAGAGCAAATTCGCCAACAGGCCGAAATAGCAATTGATGAGGCTGATGTCATTATTTTTATCACAAACGGAAGAGAGGGAGTTACAGCAGCAGATGAAGAAGTTGCTAAAATACTCTATAAAACGAAAAAACCAGTTGTTCTCGCTGTAAACAAGGTGGACAACCCAGAAATGCGCGACCAAATCTATGATTTTTATGCATTGGGTTTTGGAGATCCTTTTCCTATTTCCGGATCCCACGGATTGGGGCTGGGGGATTTATTAGATGAAGCTGCTAAGCATTTTCCTAATACCAAGGACAAGGAATATGGTGATGATGTCATTAAATTTAGTTTAATTGGCCGTCCGAATGTAGGGAAGTCATCGTTAGTCAATGCGATGTTAGGGGAGGAACGGGTAATTGTTAGTGACATTGCTGGAACTACTCGGGATGCGATTGACTCTGATGTGACTGTAAATGGTCAAAGATACATTATCATTGACACTGCCGGTATGAGAAAAAAGGGTAAAGTGTATGAGACAACTGAAAAATACAGTGTCCTGAGAGCATTGCGGGCAATTGAACGTTCTGATGTGGTGCTAGTTGTAATTAACGCTGAAGAGGGTATCATCGATCATGATAAGAAAATTGCTGGGTACGCACATGAAGCCGGACGGGCTGTTGTCATTGTTGTAAATAAATGGGATGCAGTCGAAAAAGATGAAAAAACAATGAAGGATTTTGAGCAGAAGATTCGTGAGCATTTTCTGTTCTTAGATTATGCCCCTATTGTATTCCTTTCAGCCAAAACGAAAAAGCGGATTCATACACTAATTCCAATGATTGACATTGCTAGTGAAAATCATTCGAAACGAGTGCCAACAACAGTGTTAAATGATGTCATTATGGATGCTGTGGCGATGAATCCGACGCCGACTGATAAGGGAAGACGCCTTAAAATTTATTATATGACACAGGTTTCGGTCAAACCGCCGACATTTGTGGTTTTTGTTAATGAACCGGAATTGCTTCATTTTTCATATGAGCGCTTTCTAGAGAACCGCATCCGCGATGCATTTGGATTCGAAGGAACACCGATTAAAATCTTTCCTAGGGAAAGAAAATAGTAGGGGGGATATTGATGAACAGAAAGAAGGAAAAAGTTGCGGTGATCGGAGCTGGAAGCTGGGGAACAGCGCTGGCTATTGTGCTTAGTGATAACGGCCACGAAGTACGCCTTTGGGGCCATAATGAAGCTCAAATTGATGAAATAAATCATTCGCATACGAACAAGAAATATCTTCCAGACATCGAGCTTCCAACGACTATTAAGGGCTATTCATCCCTTTCTGATGCATTATCCGACCTTAACATCATCATATTAGCTGTACCAACCAAGGCGATCAGGGAAGTCATTAGAAAAATTGTAGATTGTAAGCCAGATCCTTTAACGATTGTTCATGTTAGTAAGGGAATTGAACCTGATACATTATTGAGAATTTCGGAAATTATTGAACAGGAAATGGATAAAGCTTTATTACAGGACGTTGTTGTACTCTCTGGTCCAAGTCATGCAGAGGAAGTGAGTCTGCGGCACCCAACAACTGTTGCTGTTACTTCCCGAAATATGGTAGCAGCAGAGGGTATCCAGGATTTGTTCATCAATTCTAATTTCCGTGTATATACTAACCCCGACGTCGTTGGTGTCGAAATCGGTGGTGCTTTGAAGAATATCATCGCATTAGCTGCTGGTATATCCGATGGCCTGGGCTTTGGAGATAATGCTAAAGCAGCATTAATGACTCGTGGTTTAGCAGAAATCGCTCGTCTCGGTACTAAAATGGGTGCGAACCCATTAACTTTTTCTGGATTAGCGGGAATTGGCGATTTAATTGTGACCTGTACTAGTGTTCATTCCCGGAATTGGCGAGCTGGAAATATGCTAGGCAAAGGTAAAAGTCTTGACGAAGTATTAGATAATATGGGAATGGTAGTAGAAGGGGTTCGTACCACTAAAGCAGCATATCAATTATCACAAAAATATGATGTAAGTATGCCGATTACCAATGTATTATATGATGTTCTCTTTAACGGCTTAAACCCTAAGGTGGGTGTTGAATCGTTAATGGGACGAATGAAAACTTACGAAATGGAAGATCTCGTAAATATTTTAGATGAAAGATCAACAGATTCAATAAATTAATGATTTTATAGGCATTTAGATGATACTTATTAGCCTTTTTTGCATACAATGCAACGAAGCAACTGGTAAATTGAACCGGTGTTTGGGTGTTTTAGTCAAATAAACTGAAGTAAAGATAATGCCCCATCTTTACTTCAGTATTTTTTTGACCTCATCCGTCATAAATCACTCATTTCCTGCGATTGGATGATGCCAAACAGCAGGAAAATGAGTGATTCTTATCAGAAAAAGTCGAAATGTTATTTTTTTATTAATTTCGTGTGATATAATACATTTCGAATAAAGGAGTGTGGAGAATGTCACCGGCTTTAGTAAAAATGTGGATTTCGTTAGCGGGAATGGGTTTAATGTTTTTGTCATTGGGGTTTATTTATCTTAGTCGCTTCAAGTTAAAGGGGTTTTTTAAAGCTATTACTGCCATTGTTGCCTATGGATTAATGATTTTATCCGGACTTATCATTCTTTTTGTTGTTTTAAGTGGACCAACTGAATAAAAAATACATAGTAGCAAGGGTTGAGAAAATGAAAAAAATCATACCATTTTTCCTGATCTTGCTGGTTAGTTTTGCGTTAACTGCCTGTATGTATCCTGAGGATGAACTAGCACAAAATAAGATTCCATATGAGGATCAAATCAAAGCAGTCCAATCAGCAGTCAACCAATTTCGTGAAGCAAATAACGGTATTCTACCAATCAAGACGAAAGAAGCAGATACCCCGATTTATCAGAAGTATCCGATTGATTTCAAGAAAATTTCTCCAAAATTTATGGCTGAACCGCCTGGTAATGCCTTTGAAAGTGGCGGGATTTTCCAATATGTCTTAATTGATGTGGAAACTAATCCGACTGTTAAACTATTAGATGTTCGGATGGCTGAAACCATCAGAGACATTAAAATTAGAATCCAAACGCAAGGTTATCCGCCATTTAAGGAAAAAATCACCAATAATGTTTTTACGTTGGACTATAAAAAATTGGGCTTTAAAGAAGAGCCATTTGTTGTGAGTCCCATTACACAAAAAAATCTTCCGCTGGTGATTGATGGAAACGCAGAAATATATGTAGATTATCGCAGTGATTTATATGAACTTTTACAAAAAAATGAGCACTCGTATAAACCAGGCGATGATATTCGTGAATTACTCACGAAAAATTCCTATTTTGTACCAGCGTATTCACTGCCGTATACGATTGATGAAAATTCAAAAGATCCAATCTTCTTGGAACCATAATAGAATAAGCAATTAACGACCAACCGATAAATTAGTCATAACCCTTTTACTACAAAATATATTGTAGGAGAAGGGTTTTTTATTTAGAAAACCTGTTGCTTTAAAATCAGCTACATGAAACGAAATGACTTCCCTTTGATAAGTTTAAGGCAAGGAGGTAAAAAACTAAATAAAATAGTCATAAGATGGTAGGACAACATCATAAATATATAGTGTCTTATAATACCTAACAAGCAATGAACAGGATATTCTTATCCCACTTACTCAAGAATCAGGAGGGGATCATTTGGAAAAGATAGATATTTTTAAAGATATTGCCGAACGGACTGGCGGCGACATTTACCTAGGCGTTGTAGGGGCTGTACGCACTGGGAAATCAACATTTATCAAAAAATTCATGGAACTCGTTGTGCTACCAAACATCAGAAGTGAAGCCGAACGTGCTCGTACACAAGACGAATTACCACAAAGTGCTGCCGGAAAAACGATCATGACAACTGAACCCAAATTTGTCCCAAATCAAGCCTCCTCCGTTCATGTAGACGAAGGTCTTGAAGTTAATATTCGATTGGTGGACTGTGTTGGCTATACAGTACCAGGCGCAAAGGGATATGAAGACGAAAATGGTCCGCGGATGATTACAACACCATGGTATGAAGAGCCTATCCCATTTCATGAAGCAGCGGAAATTGGGACGAGAAAGGTCATCCAAGAGCATTCTACTATCGGCGTAGTTATCACCACAGATGGAACCATTGGAGAAATCCCTCGCTCGAATTACATTGAAGCTGAGGAACGCGTGATTGATGAACTTAAGGAAGTTGGTAAGCCGTTTATCATGATTGTAAACAGTGCGCAGCCACATCATCCTAATACGGAGGCCCTACGCACTGAATTAGCTGAGAAATATGACATCCCAGTATTGGCAATGAGTGTGGAAAGCATGCGGGAATCTGATGTCATGAATGTACTACGTGAGGCATTATATGAGTTTCCAGTGCTAGAGGTGAATGTAAATCTTCCAAGCTGGGTAATGGTGCTTAAGGAGAGTCACTGGCTTCGTGAAAGCTATCAGGAGGCAGTAAAAGAAACAGTTAAAGATATTAAAAGATTAAGAGATGTGGACCGGGTTGTTCACCAGTTTAGCGACTTTGAATTTATTGATCAAGCCGGGCTTGCAGGTATCGAAATGGGGCAAGGCGTTGCCGAAATTGACTTGTATGCACCGGATGACTTATATGATGAAGTATTGAAGGAGATTGTCGGTGTGGAAATTCGAGGTAAAGATCATTTGCTTGAATTAATGCAGGACTTTGCCCATGCAAAAACCGAATATGACCAGGTTTCCGAGGCGCTAAAAATGGTGAAACAAACTGGCTACGGCATCGCTGCACCTTCACTCGCCGATATGAGCCTGGATGAACCTGAAATCATCCGCCAAGGCTCACGCTTTGGTGTGAGACTAAAGGCTGTTGCACCATCCATTCATATGATTAAAGTTGATGTGGAATCGGAATTTGCACCGATTATCGGAACTGAGAAGCAAAGTGAGGAATTAGTTCGCTATTTAATGCAGGATTTTGAAGATGATCCACTTTCAATTTGGAATTCAGATATTTTCGGTAGAAGCTTAAGCTCCATCGTCCGCGAGGGAATTCAAGCAAAACTTTCGCTCATGCCGGAGAATGCAAGATATAAATTAAAAGAAACGCTAGAACGGATCATCAATGAAGGTTCAGGCGGGCTGATTGCGATCATTTTATAAAAACCGATAAATTTTACTGGCTGACATCTCTATGTCAGCCTTTCTTATATTACAAAAACATCCAAATTTACATTGTAAATAGGGAAAAGGTGAAAAAGTTATTACAAATATGTTTCAGAAGATGAAAAGATTCCCATTATTTCGCGGAATCATCTTGATTAGCGGTTTTGATTGTGATAATCTTTTAACAGAATTAGCGTTATGATAGCTAAAAACCTTATCAATAAAGGGTTTTAAGCGGCTCAAAATACTTTTTTATCTAATTTTCTTAATATAGGGAATGAAGATAAATAAATATTCATCATGACGTATAAAATTCTGCAATATTGTTTAGAAATGTAGGTAGAAACCTATTTTTACTGAAACGAACACTTTCGGGAGGAGGTGAAAAGCATGAACAAAACAGAACTAATCAGCGCAGTAGCTGAGGCTAGTGAACTTTCTAAGAAGGACGCAACAAAAGCAGTTGATGCTGTATTTGATACCATTCTTGAAGCCCTTAAAAACGGTGATAAAGTACAATTAATCGGTTTTGGAAACTTTGAAGTTCGTGAACGTGCTGCTCGTAAAGGTCGTAACCCACAAACTGGGGATGAAATCGAAATCGCTGCTAGCAAAGTTCCTGCTTTCAAACCAGGCAAAGCGCTTAAAGATGCAGTTAAATAATTACATAAACTTGCCTTGAGCGAATGCTTAAGCTCAAAGACCGCTGGAAATCCCGCGGTCTTTTTCAATGAATACAAATTTTTGTCCTAAACTCGAAACTTGTCGCCTTTGCTTGTGTTAAAATGGATATGCTAATATGTAACTAATTAAATGGTAATATTTTTAATCATAATATTTACTAATACACAGGGGGTGACAATGATTGGAAAAAAGAAGTTCGCTTAATAGTGAATATATCGTTATTAAAGCAAATGAAGATGGTGTAAATGTCATTGGTTTAACGCGGGGTACTGATACAAGATTCCATCACTCAGAAAAACTTGATCGTGGGGAAGTGCTAATTGCCCAATTTACAGAACACACTTCTGCAATCAAAATAAGAGGTAATGCTAAGATTATGACAAGTTATGGTGAAATTGAAAGCGAGACAAAAAAATAAGTGATGGCTTTTGGGAGAAGGTTTTATTAAATAATATGTATGCCCAATAGTATTGCTTTTATGTTATAATTGTGACTGCTTTTATTTTATATAAATATTACTTTCATCTATACTTTTTTATTGATTATATAAGACTGTATCTCCTATGTTAGGAGTTTAATTTATATACTTTTGGGGAAACAAGGGTGATTATTTTGCATGATATTCAAACAAGATTAGCTGAGATGAAAGAGCTTATTGGTCAAAAAGCTTTCCATCCTTTTTTAATAAAAAATATTCAAGCACCAATGATTGATGAGGATAAAATTTTATTACTCATGTCTTTTTTTGATCAGCTAAAAATACCGGATAATGAAAAACAAACATACATAACGGCAACCTTGTTGATACAGTTAGCCCTTGATACCCATGACCATGTTCATATCGATTCTATTGAGGATGATTTAAAAAGTCAGCAGCTAACCGTTTTGGGCGGTGATTATTTTAGTGGTTTATATTATAAGCATCTGGCAAGCGTTGGCAATATTACATTAATTCGTGAACTCTCGAATGGAATTAAAGAAATCAACGAGCAAAAAATTCTTCTTCATGAATACAATCCTCTAAGTAATCCGGAACAAATTATAGAACATATAGCGAAAATTGAAGGGGCTCTTTATGTTAGAATTACTGATTTTTTCGGGCTCTCAGCGTGGGATGCATTTACTAAATCGTTTTTACTTGTAAAGAGATTATTGCTCGAACGTGAACAATTTATGACCTCAGGAACATCGATTTGTTCAGAAGCAGTGAAGAAAGCCATGATTCAACATTATCAACGAGGAACGGTGATATCTGTAAAACAGCATGGAAGTATTGTGCGATTCTTTGACAGGGCTATTAGCCATCATATTGAAATAATGGATGTAGCTTCAAAGGAGCTGCCAACTGTGAATCAATTACTTGAAATGCGGATACAATCGTTGAAGGACGAGCATCATGACATGGTAAAAACTTTTGTGGAAGAAGGGTAAGAAATGCAGCAATCAAAAGAAGAGCGTGTCCATAAAGTATTTGAAA
The DNA here is from genome assembly GCF_012843265.1 of Bacillus sp. DNRA2. Taxonomy (GTDB): domain Bacteria; phylum Bacillota; class Bacilli; order Bacillales; family Cytobacillaceae; genus Bacillus_BU. Next base: position 124,871 of record NZ_JABAIT010000007.1, read on the forward strand.
AGATTTATGGTAACTATGACAAAATGAATTCAGTGATTAGCTTCCAACAGCATAAAAGATGGCGTAAAGATACAATGAAACGGATGAATGTCCAAAAAGGGAAAGCGGCACTTGATGTTTGTTGTGGTACAGCTGATTGGACTATTGCGATGGCTGATGCTGTTGGTACTTCTGGTGAAGTGTTCGGTCTTGATTTTAGTAAAAACATGTTGAAAATCGGACAGGAAAAAGTGGAACACTTGCACAAGGATAATGTGACCCTAATTCATGGTAATGCGATGGAACTACCGTTTGAAGATAATCGCTTTGATTATGTAACAATTGGTTTTGGACTTAGAAACGTTCCAGATTATTTGCAGGTTTTAAAAGAAATGCGGCGTGTATTAAAGCCAGGTGGAATTGCAGTTTGCCTAGAAACCTCACAACCGACTATGTTTGGATTTAAGCAGTTATATTATTTTTATTTCCGCTTTATTATGCCATTGTTTGGAAGGATTTTTGCGAAAAGTTATCAGGAATATTCATGGCTACAGGAATCGGCCCGTGATTTTCCAGGTATGGTTGAGTTAAAAAATATGTTTGAGCAAGCCGGTTTTAAGAGCGTACGCTTCAAACCATACAGCGGTGGTGTCGCAGCTGTTCATATTGGTGAAAAATAAGTATTTTAAGTTTTTAACTGTGTTACCTGAAAGTAGCTAATCACAAAATAGATAGATTCAAAGCTGGTGAATACAAGATGATGAAATATAAATTAATGTATTCATTTTTGAATTCGGATTTGAATGTTATTGAAAAAGAGCTTGAAGAGACTATTAATGCAGAAGCTCCTTTATTGCGCCAAGCATCCCTACATTTATTAAAGGCGGGAGGAAAACGAATCAGACCTGTATTCGTTTTACTTGCCGGGAGGTTTGGTGACTATGACATTAACGTTATCAAAAATGTTGCAGTGACTTTAGAACTAATCCATACAGCAAGTTTAGTCCATGATGATGTCATCGATGATGCAGAATTGCGTCGCGGAAAGCAAACGATTAAGGCCAAGTGGGATAATCGTATTGCGATGTATACTGGTGACTATATATTTGCAAGGTCCTTAGAGTTAATGACAGATATAGATAATCCAGTTGCTCACAAAATATTGTCAAACACCATGGTAGAGCTATGCCTTGGAGAAATTGAACAAATTAAGGACAAATACCGCTACGGTCAAAATTTGCGGGATTACTTGCGCAGAATAAAACGAAAAACGGCCTTGCTCATTGCGGCAAGTTGCCAACTTGGTGCCGTTGCAGCAAATGTTAGTGAGGATATTCATAAAAAATTATTTCAATTTGGTTATTTTGTTGGGATGTCCTTTCAAATTATTGATGATGTGCTTGATTTTACCTCAACCGAAGTAGAACTTGGTAAGCCGGCAGGTGGAGACCTTCATCAAGGAAATATCACTCTTCCAGTCCTTTATGCGATGGAAAATTGGGAGACCAAACAGGAAATTATCAAAGTTAACGAAAACACTGAGCGGAAGGATATCGATCGGATTATTAATTTGGTAAAAGACTCAGATGCGATTTCTCGTTCACTCATGCTTAGTGACCGCTATCTGGACAAAGCCCTCCAAATTTTAGAGGAACTCCCTAAGAACAAGGCGAAAAAGGTTTTGCGTGAAATTGCTCTTAATATTGGAAAGCGAAAATTCTAACATTGCGAATTTTTCTAAAAAATGTTACTATTTTCATGGATTGTTAAGCAATTACAGTCCACTATACATAAGTGTCTAGGAGTGAATTTTATGGAAAAGACTTTTTTAATGGTTAAACCCGATGGGGTTCAACGTAATTTAATTGGTGAAATTGTTTCACGTTTTGAAAAAAAAGGATTTCAATTAGCTGGGGCAAAGCTTATGAGCATTCCAGTCGAACTTGCTGAACAGCACTATGGTGAGCATAAAGAGCGTCCGTTCTTTGGAGAGTTAGTTGATTTCATTACCTCTGGTCCAGTATTTGCAATGGTTTGGCAGGGTGAAAATGTTATCACAACAGCTCGTCAAATGATGGGTGCAACAAATCCGAAAGATGCTCTTCCAGGAACAATTCGTGGAGATTTCGGTGTAACCGTTGGAAAAAATATTATTCATGGTTCTGACTCACCTGAAAGTGCAGTCCGTGAAATCGGCTTGTTCTTTAATGAGACTGAGTTAGTAGAGTACGGTAAACTAATGAACGATTGGATTTATTAATCCGTATCTTAGCACTTGTAGTCAATACAAGTGCTTTTTTTGTATACGTTTTCAGCTAATCTTGAGATAACTTGTTAGTTTTTTTACAGGATGAATGAGTTCGTGCTACAATAAATACTATTCTAAAATCAAATTTCTTAATTTTTAAACTTTTACTATTTTTATTTTTTATGTCGTATGTTATATTGAGACATAATCCTTTAATGAGTTGAAGGAGGAAAGTATAATGAGATACTTAACAGCCGGGGAATCACATGGTCCCCAATTGACCACTATTATTGAAGGTGTTCCAGCAGGAATGCCACTTGTTGCAGAGGATATTAATACAGAATTGCAACGCAGACAAAAAGGTCACGGACGTGGCCGCAGAATGCAAATTGAAAAGGATACTGTCGAAATCATGTCAGGAGTTCGACATGGTGCAACACTTGGTTCACCGATTGCTCTAGTGGTGGAAAATAATGATTGGAAGCACTGGACAAAAATTATGGGACAGGCACCATTAACATCTGAAGATGAAAATGAAGTGAAAAGACAAATTTCAAGACCTCGACCTGGACATGCTGATTTAAATGGTGCATTAAAATATGGTCATCGGGATATGCGAAATGTGTTAGAAAGATCTTCAGCACGTGAAACAACAGTTCGTGTAGCCGCAGGTGCTGTTGCAAAGAAATTGCTTGCATTACTTGGAATTGAAATGGCTTCGCATGTCATTGAAATTGGCGGAGTAAAAGCAACAACTATTAGCTATCAATCAATCGCTGAGCTACAGGAGAAAACTGAACTTTCACCTGTACGTTGCGTAGATCCTGTTGCGGAAAAAGCAATGATGCAAGCAATTGATGATGCCAAGCAAAACGGAGATTCCATTGGTGGAATTGTTGAAGTCATTGTTGAGGGGATGCCTTCAGGTGTTGGCAGCTACGTTCACTATGACCGAAAATTGGATGCCAAGCTTGCTTCAGCGATTGTAAGTATCAATGCCTTTAAAGGCGTTGAATTTGGAATCGGTTTTGAAGCAGCGAGAAAGCCGGGCAGTGAAGTTCATGATGAAATTATTTGGAATCAAGAAGAAGGTTATACTCGAAAAACGAATCGTTTAGGTGGATTCGAAGGTGGAATGACGACAGGACAACCGATTATTGTTCGCGGCGTAATGAAACCTATTCCGACACTTTATAAGCCATTACAAAGCGTTGATATTGAAACAAAAGAACCATTTTCTGCTAGTATTGAACGATCTGACAGCTGTGCAGTACCTGCAGCGGCAGTAGTTGCTGAAAGTGCAGTTGCATGGGAATTAGCTTCAGCAATTGTTGAACAATTTTATGCAGACCGTTTTGATAAATTAGCTGATCAAGTACGTGAGTATCGTGAGTATGCGAGGGAATTTTAATGAACACTGTGACGATTCAAACTAGCTCGAAACAATATCCTGTTTACATTGGTTCGGGTGTAATCTCTGGCCTTAAAACATTTATAGAAGAAAGCTATCCTAAGCTTTCTTCTATATTAATCATATCGGACCAAACAGTTGGGGAACTTTATTTAGCTATACTTGAAGCTCAATTATCCAATTTTGATACTGCCTCATTCCTCGTTCCAAGTGGTGAAGGAGCTAAGTCATTTAATCACTTCTATGATTGCTTAACTTTTGCTCTCGAGCAAAAGTTGGATCGTAAATCATTAATTATTTCCTTTGGCGGAGGAGTTGTAGGAGATTTGTCTGGGTTTGTCGCAGCTAGTTATATGCGTGGCATTCCATTTATTCAAGTACCTACTACGATTTTGGCACACGATAGCGCAGTTGGTGGCAAAGTTGCTATTAATCACCCGCTAGGAAAAAATATGATAGGCGCATTCCATCAGCCTGATGCAGTATTTTATGATATGGACTTCTTAGGAAGCTTGCCTAAGCGTGAAATCCGTTCCGGATTTGCTGAAGTGATAAAACATGCATTAATTCAAGACCCTCATTTTTATGATTGGCTACAATCAAATGTAAATGAGCTAAAAACGATTAACGATGAGATACTTCAGCATTCCTTAGTTCGTGGCATTGAGATAAAGGGTCATATTGTTGCACAAGATGAAAAGGAAACAGGTGTAAGGGCGTTTTTGAACTTTGGACATACACTAGGCCACGCCATTGAAGCTGAATGTGGTTATGGAGAAATGAGTCACGGTGAAGCTGTTATTATTGGGATGGTTTATGCCTTAGTACTTAGCAAGCAAATAACAGGGCTGGAATTTGACGTGAATGAATTCAAACTTTGGCTGAAAAAATTAGGATATCAAGTAACCCTTCCTGATGGTTTGATTGCGGAGAAGCTACTTGGCAGAATGAAACAGGATAAGAAATCAGTTGGACAGAAAGTTAAGTTTGTTTTATTAGAACAAATAGGGGAACCATGCTTATACGAAATTTCAGATGAACAATTATTAGCTTGTTTATCTGAGTTTTAGAAATAAAGGGGGAAATTTCAATGATCCGCGGGGTGAGAGGGGCTATCACTGTTAAAGAAGATAATGAAGCGGAGATTATCTCAGCAACAGAAAAATTAATTAGACAGATGATTGAAGAAAACCAAATGAAAGCTGATCAGGTTGCTTCAATTATCTTTACAGTGACGGAGGACCTAAAATCGACATTTCCGGCTAAAGCGGTTCGCGGAATCGAAGGCTGGAGATACGTGCCAGTTATGTGTATGCAAGAAATACCTGTGCCAGTTTCATTAAAAAAATGCATTCGTGTAATGATGCATGTAAATACGAACACTGTTCAGGAAGATATCATGCACGTTTATTTAGAAGGGGCAGAAATATTACGCCCAGATTTGAACATAACCAAACAGGCTTAATACATGATTTTCAAAAATAAATGGGGTGAAAGTAATGCAATGGAAAGAACAAATCCTGGACCTACCTCCATATCAACCAGGAAAGTCGACCGATGCTGTAAAGCGCGAATATGGATTAGAAAAAATTATAAAACTAGCATCTAACGAAAATCCCTACGGTTGCTCAAAAAAAGTAACAGAAACTCTGCAAAATGCAGTGAAGGCATTGGAGATTTATCCAGATGGCCATGCAACTTATTTGCGAGAAGCTATGACAAAGCATTTGAACGTAAAGCCTGAGCAATTAATTTTTGGAAATGGCTCTGATAATATAATCCAAATTATCTCCCGTTCGCTGTTAACTCCAGGTACAAACACAGTTATGGCTACACCTTCATTCTCACAATATAAGCATAATGCAGTTATTGAAGGTGCTGAATTCCGTGAAATACCTTTAATCAATGGGGAACACGATTTAGATGGTATGTTAAAAGCAATTGATGCTAATACCAAGGTAGTTTGGGTTTGTACACCTAATAACCCATCTGGCGTTTACATTCCCTCAGATCGTTTAGTGAGCTTCATTGAGCGGGTTCCAGAAAATGTATTAGTCGTATTAGACGAAGCTTATTTCGAATATGTGACCGCGGATGATTCCATTAACTCCATTTCACTCTTGGATAAATTTAAGAATTTGATTGTGCTACGAACTTTTTCGAAAATTTATGGTTTGGCATCGCTTCGAGTCGGCTATGGAGTGGCAAATCCCGAGGTAATTTCTGCACTTGAACCCGTTCGTGAACCGTTCAACGTTAATACACTGGCTCAAATTGCTGCAGTTGCTGCTATCGAAGACCAAGAATTTATTCAAGCGTGTAAACTGAAAAATCAAGCAGGCCTTGCGCAGTTTTATCAATTCTGCCAAGAACAAAGTTTAGAATATTTTCCTTCACAAGGAAACTTTATATTAATTGACTTCAAAATAGATGGAAATGAAGTATTCCAGTATTTATTAGAGAGAGGCTTTATTGTCCGTTCTGGAGTGGCACTAGGTTTCCCAACAGCTGTCCGGGTAACCGTTGGTTCAAAAGAACAAAATGATGGTGTGATTGCGGAAATGAAACAGCTTTTGGAAGCAAAGCGTCCACAAGTAAGATAGATAAAGGGAATAAAAAGGGCGGTGTTCTGATTGAGAGGCCGTGTATTCGTAATAGGGCTGGGGTTAATCGGCGGATCCCTGGCTCTTTCTGTTAAACGTACACATGGGGAGTCAACCATTATCGGTTTTGATGTTTGTGAACAGCAAGCAAAATTAGCAAAAATGCTTGGTGTTGTCGATGAAACAACAGTAGATATAAAGGCAGGAGCTATGCAGGCAGATTTAATTATCTTGGCAACTCCTGTAAAAGAGACAGAAATCATTATTCAGTCACTAGCTAATATGGACTTGAAGCAAAATGTGATTGTCACCGATGCGGGTAGCACAAAAGCAAAAGTTGTGGAAGCAGCTAGATGCCTTGCTGAGAAGGGATTTACTTTTATTGGCGGTCACCCAATGGCTGGTTCCCATAAAAGTGGAGTCACTGCTGCTAAAGAAATTCTCTTTGAGAATGCATTTTATCTGCTAACACCTAGTGAGGATATTGGCCAAAGAGAGATTGCTACTTTAAAAGCGTGGTTATCTGGAACAAAAGCCAAGTTTTTAATTGTTTCTCCAGAGGAACATGATTACATGACAGGGGTTATCAGTCATTTTCCGCATATCATTGCAGCATCATTGGTTCATCAGGCTGAGCGCACAAGCCAGGAGCAGCAACTTGTTACGAGACTTGCTGCAGGCGGGTTTCGCGATATTACAAGAATTGCCTCGAGTAGTCCTGAGATGTGGCGAGATATTCTATTGCACAATAAGCCTGTGCTATTAGACATTTTTCAGGATTGGATTAATGAAATGAAGAAAGTGACCTCTATGCTTGAAAATGAGAATGGGGATGCAATCTATCATTATTTTTTAAGCGCAAAACAATTTAGGGATGAAATGCCGATCAAAGATAAAGGGGCAATCCCTGCATTCTACGATTTGTTTGTTGATATCCCTGACTATCCAGGGGTTATTTCAGAAATTACTGGCTATTTAGCAAAAGAAAATATCAGTATTACCAATATTAGAATTCGAGAGACACGTGAAGAGGTTTACGGTATCTTGGTTATTAGTTTCCAAACAGATGAAGATCGTCAACGAGCAGATAATTGCATTAAGAAGTATACGATTTTTGATACTTCAGTAGGACCTTAATGATAACTTTTTTTGTAAAAAGGGTGATAAAAATGGGGCATATTCAACTACATACTAACGCAACTGGTTTATCGGGAGAAATCCTAATCCCTGGGGATAAATCAATTTCGCACCGTGCCGTAATGTTTGGCGCCATTGCAAATGGAACCACTACAGTGACCAACTTTTTGCTTGGAGATGATTGTCTAAGTACGATTTCCTGCTTTCGAAAACTTGGTGTTACGATTGAACAAGAAGTGGATAAGGTTACGATTTATGGGAAGGGTCTAAACGGTCTAATTGAACCATCAGAGATTTTGGATGTCGGAAATTCTGGGACGACAATACGATTATTAATGGGGATTCTCGCAGGGCGTCCCTTCCATAATGTATTAGTTGGCGACCACTCAATCGGTAGACGTCCAATGACGCGGGTCGTAAAACCATTAACGTTAATGGGAGCAAAGATTGACGGGAAAAAATCGGGAGAGTTCACACCCATTTCGATTCGTGGTGGTCAATTATCAGGGATTGAATACACATTACCAGTCGCTAGCGCTCAGGTTAAATCCTCGATTTTATTTGCGGGTTTACAGGCAGAAGGGGCAACTATTATACACGAGCCGGCAAAAACAAGAGATCACACGGAACGAATGATTTGCCAGTTTGGTGGAAAAGTCGAAAGTGAAGGGCTTTCGATTACGATTCATGGCGGTCAGGAGCTTATAGCTAGTCATGTAAATGTTCCAGGAGATATCTCTTCAGCTGCATTTTTCATGGTAGCAGGTGCGATTGTCCCTAACAGTGAGATTGTTCTGAAGAATGTGGGGCTAAATCCTACTCGAACAGGGATCATTGATGTGATGGAGCAAATGGGAGCAAATCTATCAATACAGATTAACGAGGCTGAACAATTTGAGCCGACTGGTGATATGATCATAAAGACATCTGAATTGGTTGGCACAACGATCGAAGGCGAGATGATTCCTCGTCTTATTGATGAAATCCCAATACTTGCACTGTTAGCAACTCAAGCTAAGGGCACTACAGTAATCAAGGATGCGCATGAATTAAAAGTAAAAGAAACAAATCGGATCGATACGGTTGTTGAAGAATTAACGAAGCTAGGTGCATCGATTGAAGCCACAGATGATGGCATGATTATTTATGGTGGCACACCGCTCGGAACAGGTGTCGTTTCCAGTCATGGTGATCACCGAATTGGCATGATGCTAGCAGTTGCTGCATTAATTTCAACAGGTGAAGTAACGCTTGAGGATGCAGAAGCCATCTCAGTTTCATACCCACAATTTTTTGACCATTTAAATAAACTAATGCAATAATGACTCAGGAGCTGGTATCACAATGCCAGCTCCTTTTAATGATAGGCGCTGTTAAACGAGAATGTTGGTTCGCTTTGTTTGAACAATAAACGGAGATATTCCGCTTAAATTGGGAAATACCCATATTTCCTTAAATATAAGCGGAGTTTTTCCGGTTATGTTATCAAAATCTTTAATTTTTGTCTTATTTATATTACATAGTCGGAAAACTTCCACTTATTTTGGCTATTTGGGCTTCCTTTTTTTACATTAGACGGAAATTCTCCGCTTATTAAGGCTCATTCCTTCACGAAAATCAACATGGAATAATAATTAGGCTGTGGTAAAGCAGAATGTTGTTTTGTGGCAATGTTGATTGAAGTGGAAGGCGTGAAGACTCCTGCGGGAGCAGCGGGACAGGTGAGACCCCGCAGGCGCCAAAGCGCCGAGGAGGCTCACCGCCCGCCCCGCGGAAAGCGAAGCGCCTGGAACGGAAATCAACAGCACGTTTAATAAAGCCTAGCCTATTATTAAAAAGAATACATATTTTCAATTTATCTTCATAGCTTGTCATAAGACCGTTTTTAAAGAGGGTGGTTTTATGACTTATGTGATTGAAAATGCCAACGTACTAGCTGATAAAACGCTTACAAAAACCGCTTTTTTGATTAAACAGAACAAAATCGCCTCACGTCTCACTTCGGCCAATCGACTCACCCATATGAGAATGGATGCCAGTTCCTTTATCATGACACCAACTTATGTTTTTCTGGAGCATCATTTACCTGAGAACATACCGTTTCAGGAAACGAAACAATTTTATTTAGATCGTTTTATTAATAAGGGCTGCACAGTCATTTTAACAACGACAACCATGGAATACGAATCACAATTCCATCAACAAATGAAACGAAAGCGAACACAATTAAATACAAGTCCAATTGATTATATTGTGGCTGTGAGAATTCCAGTTCGATTGTTAACCCCATCATTCATTAGAAAATGTAAGAAAGAAAAAGTGCCAGCTATTTTTGTTGAGATTGCCAATCGTGATGAGCTTTCCACTGTCCCATGGGGTTGGATTCGTGAAGCGATGTTTCCGTATAACTGTCCATTAATTCCTGTTTTTAATGTTAAGACATCAGAGTATAAGCAAACTAGGGAGGCGTGGAAGAAGGTTATTGTGATTGAAAAACTCCCTTCCGTTTGCGACGAACTAAAGCCGCAACAGCCTATCTCAAAGTGTGATCTTGCCAAAATGGGAATTTACCCTATAAAAGCAAACCTGCTTCAAGGCGGTGAATTAAGTTATAATATGTATATGATGGAGGAGCCCGGAGGCACGCATGTTGAAGAATTGGACATGTTTCTTTATCATAATCATAGATTGGTGATAACTGTGCATCGGGGCAATTTAATCCGTGTAGCCAGTATGACGCAATTTCAATCTGGTTTTGGCGAACAAGTGATGGTCACCAAGCCTTCATATTATTCAATTTAGGCATTAGAAAGGAATATTCCATGGACACAGTAAATAAAATCATCTCTCTATTAGAAAACGGTCAACAATCTGAAGCCATTGAGAAGTATGGAAGTATTTTGAAAAACGGGACTCCAGAAGAGAAATATGATTTGGCAGAAGAGCTAAATCGTCTAGGCTTTTTAGAGGAGTCAGCAGGACTGTATCTAAATCTGCTTGAAAGTTATCCTGATGAAGGTGAGCTATTGATTGAATTGGCGGAAATTCACATTGAAACTGGTCAGGAAGAAGAAGCGATGCTTTTACTTGAAAAGATTGATGTGGATGACGACGCCTATCCGCAGGCGCTTTTATTATTAGCAGATTTATATCAAATGAACGGTTTATTTGAAGTAAGTGAGCAAAAATTATTAACTGCAAAGAACTTGTTACCTGAGGAAGAAATTATTGATTTTGCCCTTGCAGAGTTATACGGGGAGCTTGGCAAGTTTACTGATGCAATCGAGGCCTATGAACGAGTGTCGGCACGTGGTACCAAAGAGATTGCCGGAATCCAGATCCATCAGCGCTTGGCCGAAATGCTTAGTGCTATTGGTCTATTTGAAGAGGCAATCCCTCATTACGAACTTGCACTTCATGATAAGCTTGAAATAAATACGTTATTTGGCTTTGCTTTAACCGCTTATCAGGCAGATTCAAATAAACTGGCGATTGAAAAATTTGAGCAACTCAGGGGTCTTGACCCAGAGTATCATTCGTTGTATTTAATGCTTGCAAAGGCATATGAACGTGAAGGTGAGCTTAATAAGAGCTTTGAGGCCATAAAGCAGGGATTAAGAGTGGATGAATATAATAAAGATTTATTTTATTTTGGCGGAAAACTTGCACTTAAGTTGGATGAACAAACAGAAGCTGAGGAACTTATTCGCAATGCCATTGCTCTTGACCCGGGTTTTACCGAGGCTGTGCTAACCTTAAACAAGTTGTTATTGATTGAAGAACGCTTTGAGGAAGTATTGGAATTGGCGAGTGTGACCGAAGCGAATCACGAGGTGGAGCCACAGCTCCTTTGGGATGAAGCGGTAGCTTATCAACATCTTGAACAGTATCCTGACGCATTAAACAAATATCAACTTGCATATACTTATTTTAAGGAAGACAAAGAATTTTTGAAGGATTATGGATATTTTTTAATTGAGGAAGGAAAAAGTGCTAAGGCTGTCGAAATTTTTAGTGAATTACTTAAATTTGATCCAACCAACACAGAGTATCTCGAGCTAATCGAGCGTTTTACGAACTTATAGGATATTAGTAATAGGCAATGTTAATACTTCATGTTTTTGTTGATAGGAGTGGAAGGCGCGAAGACTCCTGTGGGAGCAGTGGGACAGGTGAGACCCCACAGGCGCAAAAGCACCGAGGAGAAGGAAAAGCGGAAGCGGCTTGCTCAGGGGCGACAGGCACAAGACGAGCAGGCAAGAAGGTCGTTCTTTGACCTTCTGGACTGATTGGCTTGTGACCCCGAGCCCCTAGCCGCTGGAGCTAGACACCGCTCACCGCCCACCCCACGGAAAGCGAAGCGCCTGGAACGGTTATCAACAAACTTTATTAAACAGAGCCTCATTAAAAAAATATGGTGAATTAACAGAGGAGGGAAGCAAAGATGACGACCCCTGTATCTGTCAACGAGAAGAAGGATTTTATTCGTTGGTTTTTAAACCATTATCAGCTAAAAAGAAGAGAATGTGTGTGGATTTTGAATTACCTCATGAGTCATGACCAACTGATGGAGAAAGTTCATTTTGTAGACCAAGCACAATTCTGTCCTCGAGGTCTCATTATGTCGTCGCATTGTGTGGATGAAGTACCTTTCCGATTTTATAAAGAAAATGTGATGACAACCGATGCGGAAAAATCATTTCACGATATCCGCTTAAATCGGGATGAAGAGATTTACATTCAACTGAACTTTCATGCTTCCAACCAAGTCCATCAATATGCCGCGGTTCAGGAAGATAATCCATTTATGCCAAGAAATCCGCAAGTTAGTGAATCAGATCGACTCCTAGCAGAGCGTTTCTTGGAGGAAAGCATTAAACGATTCCGTGAAGAAAAGCTGCTTCAATTAATTGATACTGCACTTGATAAGCATGACCAAAGTACATTTCAATCGCTAACGGAAGAGTTAAGGAATTTAAATAAGAGTTGATGAAACAGCTTGCTTGCAAAAGCAAGCTGTTTTGTTTACCGTATAAATGAAGTGTTACCATTTATGTCAAATTGTTAGCTAAAAACTCAAAAATCTCGGAGAAGCATTTTCTTTTATAATGTTTTTCTAATAAAGGAACAGGAGGAATTTATTAGTGAAATGGAATCCACAAGATGTCGAAATTTTTCAAAAGGCAAAGGAATATGTTGATACTGCGGTGATTCCACTATTACCGGTAACCATGAATGATAGTGAAATGGGACAAGCAGCCAGTATGAGTGAATTTATTTCCTTACTTTCAGGTCAACTAGAGCGACAGTTTAAGGGGAGAATTATGTTATTTCCCGGCTATGCTTATTTAAAGGAATGGGAGCAGGAAAAGTTGAAAGATGATGTCGGAGCATGGGAGACAGCCTTATTGGAAAATGGATTTAGCCATATATTTTACATAACCTCTGATTTATTTTGGAAATCGATTGAAACTCATTTGAAAGGTTCACTGATTTGGCTTCCAGCAATCCCCATGGAAACGATGCAAGATGCGCAAAAGTTGTCGGTGGTTGAAAGTCAGGTAAAACAATTGCTAATGTTGTTTACTGAAAAATGGAGCGAAAATAAATAAATATTTTGAAAGTTAGACAGATTCCGCCAAGTATGCTGTTGATTTTGTCACAAGATTGATATAATATGGTTATGTCCTAGTTTTATATTTTGATTTAATTAATCTCGTGAACTTATCATTGTAACAAGGGGGGGGGAAAAGCATGAGCAAAAATCGAGTTTCAAGACGTCAATTCTTGAACTATACTCTTACAGGCGTAGGAGGATTTATGGCAGCGGGGATGTTAATGCCTATGGTGCGTTTTGCTGTTGATCCAGTGTTAGCTGCAAAAGCTGGCGGAGATTTTATCGCTACTAAACAAAAAGTTGCAGACCTAACAACAGAGCCAGTTCGTGTCGACTTTACTTTTAAACAAAAGGATGCTTGGTACGAATCAGATGTAACGAATACGGCTTGGGTGTACAAGGATGACAAAGGGGAAATTGTCGCACTTTCACCAGTATGTAAGCATTTAGGTTGTACAGTAGACTGGAACACAGATAAGGCGCATAAAAATCAGTTCTTCTGTCCATGTCACATGGGACGCTATGAGAAGGATGGTACAAACGTACCAGGAACTCCGCCAATGGCACCGCTTGATGTATACCCATTTAAAGAAAAAGACGGCTTCCTACACTTAGGAAAAGCCAAACCAAGAGCCTAAAAGGAGGCGTAATCAATGTTAAACAAAATTTACGATTGGGTAGATGAACGTTTAGACATTACGCCTTTGTGGCGCGATATTGCAGACCATGAAGTACCAGAGCATGTAAACCCTGCGCACCATTTTTCAGCGTTTGTTTACTGTTTCGGTGGTCTAACGTTCTTTATTACAGTTATCCAAATTCTTTCTGGAATGTTCTTAACCATGTACTATGTTCCAGATATTAAAAATGCATGGGAATCAGTTTATTACTTACAAAATGAAGTTGCTTTTGGACAAATTGTCCGCGGAATGCACCACTGGGGCGCTAGTTTAGTTATTGTAATGATGTTTTTACATACTCTTCGTGTGTTTTTCCAAGGAGCTTATAAAAAACCGCGTGAATTGAACTGGATTGTAGGGGTATTAATTTTCTTCGTTATGCTTGGATTAGGTTTAACAGGCTACCTACTACCATGGGATATGAAAGCGCTATTTGCGACAAAGGTAACACTACAAATCATGGATTCAATTCCATTAATCGGGCCTTATATTAAGACATTAATGTCAGGGCACCCAGATATTGTTGGTGCTCAAACATTAACACGATTCTTTGCGATTCACGTATTCTTCTTACCAGCTGCATTATTCGGGTTAATGGCTGCACACTTTATGATGATTCGTAAGCAAGGTATCTCAGGTCCACTATAAAAAATAAGTTATTTATACGGCTTTAATCATAGGGTTAAAGGAGGGGGATTGCACAATGCATCGTGGCAAAGGTATGAAATTCGTAGGTGACTCTCGTGTCTCTACTGAACGTAAACCTAATATTCCGAAAGATTATTCGGAATACCCTGGTAAAACGGAAGCGTTTTGGCCTAACTTTCTATTAAAAGAATGGATGGTAGGTGCGGTTTTCTTAGTTGGATATTTATGTTTAACAATTGCTCATCCTTCACCGCTTGAACGGATTGCAGATCCAACAGATGCTGGATATATTCCTTTACCAGACTGGTATTTCTTATTCTTGTATCAATTATTAAAATACTCTTATGCTTCAGGACCATATACTATGATCGGAGCAATGGTTATTCCTGGTTTAGCATTCGGGGGCTTACTGCTTGCTCCATTTATCGATCGTGGACCAGAACGTCGTCCGTCTAAACGTCCTTTAGCAACAGGCTTTATGCTACTTGCAATAGCATCAATTTTCTATTTGACTTGGGAATCAGTTGCTACTCATGACTGGGAAGCAGCGAAAGCGCAAGGGGAAATTGTTGCAGAAGCTGATTTCGATAAAGAATCTGATGGCTATAAGATTTATCAAGACAAAGGCTGTGTAAGCTGTCACGGCGATAACATGGCTGGTGGAGCCGCTGCAAAAACCTTAATTGATAATGGTTTAGCACCAGATAAAATTGCAGATATTGCTAAAAATGGTCAAAACACAATGCCTCCTGGCATGTTTAAAGGAACAGACGAAGAGCTTAAGGTTCTTTCTGAATTTATTTCTGGCATAAAAAGCAAATAATAGATAAAGCTGACGGTTTATCCGTCAGCTTTTTTAACGCTAAAATGTATGGACAAGTCACGCTTTTGCTTAACGGCCAAAAGATGCTTGTCCTTTTTTTATGCGGAATAGTATGATAAGTAGGCAATACTATAAATGAAGTAGAGAGGTGGTGCGAAAATGGGAACGATTTACGCAATATTAGCAAATCGGAAAATCTTGTGGTTGCTGTTAGTCATTAATATAATGGGAACAATTTACGGATACATATGGTATGGTTGGCAACTAGCTGACACACCAACTATTTTCTTGCCGTTTGTCCCAGATAGTCCAACAGCCAGTTTGTTTTTTGTGTTTGTGTTAATTGCCTTTTTATTACAAAAAAATTGGCCATTATTCGAAGCACTTGCGATTGTAACTTTGGTTAAATATGGAGTTTGGGCGGTCGTAATGAATTTGTTGGTCGGAATCATGAATGGTCATTTGGATGGCGTTGGATACATGTTGATGTTTTCACATCTTGCAATGGCCGTCCAAGGTGTATTATACGCTCCATTTTATCGTTTAAAGGCTTGGCATTTAGTTGTGACTGGAATATGGGTTATTCATAATGAAATCATAGATTACGTATTTAAAATGATGCCACGTTATCATACGTTGGATGAGTATATGCCTGAAATAGGATATTTTACGTTCTGGTTAAGTATTTTATCAATTGGTCTTGCCTATTTTCTGTGCTTAAGAAAGGGTCATTTCAAATTGGAACTGAAAAGTTAAATGATGTTCTAACCTTGTCCTTCTTCTCATACATATTACTAGTAGTTTGAGGGGGGACTTGGATGAAAGCGAATGTACTCATTGTGTTGATAGCTTTTTTTTTAACGTTAAATTTATCAGCGTATGCCGAACCAACCTCGACAAACGCTTCATTCGATAATATTACTGATGAAGCATTGCAAATGGTAAAATTATACCGTTACGAAGATGCTGAAAAGTTACTCATTTATTTTTCTGATCAATACTTATCAAGTGTTGAGAAAGACAAATTATTTTCAAAAGATCAATTACGGATATTATCTATTGCTTATCGAGATGCGCTTGAGGCAACAAAGAATAAAGATATTCCTCATGATGAAATAATGAATCGGGTTACGACATTTAGGTTGGTATTAGATGCTATTTCAACAGGACAACAACCGTTATGGACTGAGATGGAAGAGCCTATTATGACTGTGTTTAAAAATGCTAAGGAAGCAGCTCACAGTGGTAATAACGAAAACTTCCATGAAAATTTCAATCATTTCCTTGCACTTTATAACGTTATATATCCAAGTTTAAAAATAGATATACCTAAAGAGCAAATTCAAAGTTTAGATGCAAAAGTAAGCTATATTGACCATTATCGTCCTAAAGTTCTTTCTAATGCCCAGAATCAACAGGAGCTAGAGGCAGTTGGAAAGGATTTGCAATCGATTTTTGATGGGATGACTGAAGATGAAGCAGATCCAAGTCTTTGGTGGGTGATGATTTCGACCGGAAGTATCATCATTCTTACATTATCTTATGTTGGTTGGCGAAAATACAAGGGCGACCGTGAACAAGAACGAAATCGACCGACCAAGCTTAAGGAATAATCAAAATAAACCTGCAGTATGGTCTGCAGGTTTTTATGTTATTCAATTAGTGCTCGATTGGCATTTTGTTTTCATCCAAGGTGAAGCCTTCGCCAAGCACATCATGGACGACACTGACTGATACAAAAGCATGTGGATCTACTAAGGTAATCAGGTTCTTTAAGCGAACTATTTCATTTTTGCCCACGACACAATAAAGTACTTCTCGTTGATTTTTTGTAAATGAACCGTGTCCATGGAGGACGGTTACTCCCCTGCCCATTTCTTCCATTATCTTATCAGCTATTTGACTGTTTAAATCGGAGATAATCATCGCCCCTCTTGCTGAATACGCTCCTTCCTGCATAAAATCAATCACCTTTGCCCCGACGAATACGACAACTAATGTATACATCGCTTCCTTATATTTTAAATATGTAAGTAATGATAGGCAGATGACCCCAGCATCAAAGAGAAACATCGTTTTACCCATACTCCAGCCTATGAATTTATAAACAAGCCGTGCGATGATATCGACACCACCTGTTGTCCCCCCATAGCGAAAAATGATACCCAAGCCCGCTCCAATTGATACTCCTGCAAAAAGGGAAGCCAGTGTTAAATCATCTTTTAACGGCATTTGGATTTGATAGCGCTGGAAAATCCATAAGAATACTGAAACAGCTAACGTACCAATGATTGTGTAATATAATGTCGAACGGCCTAGTAGTTTCCAACCTAGAAAAAATAACGGGACATTTAAGATTAGGTTCGTGTAAGATGGGTCCCATTTCAAGATAAAATATAGCATTAAAGTAATTCCGGTGAAACCGCCCTCAGCAAGGTTATTTTGCATGTTGAAATGAACAATTCCAAAAGAGTAGATAGCCGCACCAAAGATAATAAATAAAATATTTCTAAGCTTTAACCCCAGAATCATTTGAATTCCTCCTTCATTGTATTTTTATCTTAGAAAATTATTTTCATTATAAAAATATAATATCCCACAGTTATACTACCATTTCATTTTATAAAGCTCACTTTTTATGAGAAAATAAAATTTGTAAAAGCGTTGAGTTTTAGCTAACATTAAGTTTGATACAATATTTTCCGATATGATATAGGGGGATTTTTGACGAATGCAGAATGATAAAACAATAAAACAGCTTCAAGAAGAAGTCGATGCCTATATAAGTCAGTTTAAAGAGGGTTATTTTAGCCCGCTTGCTATGTTAGCCAGGTTATCAGAAGAGTTGGGAGAGCTGGCAAGAGAAGTCAACCATTATTATGGAGAAAAACCAAAAAAGGCATCTGAAGAGGAAAAGGAAATTAAAGAAGAATTAGGAGACATGCTGTTCGTTTTAATTTGCTTTGCGAATTCACTAAATATTGATTTAGAAGAGGCTCATAATTTGGTTATGAATAAGTTTAATACCCGCGATAAAAATCGTTGGACAATTATACATAAGGAAGAGGAGAACAAGGGAAATGAGTAATGTTAAGATTGTTGTTGCAGGGCCACGGGGCCGTATGGGAAGAGAGGCAGTTCAACTTGTAACGAACACCGAATATTTTGATTTAGTGGCAGTTATTGACCATAAGCATAACGGTAAGACTCTTCGTGACATAGAAGGATTTAACGGATTAGAAACACCAATCTATGATAATATCGAGCAATGCTTTCAAATACATAAGCCAGATGTATTAATTGATTTAACAACACCAGAGGTTGGTATGTATCACACAAAGACAGCGCTTCAATATGGTGTTAGACCAGTTGTTGGGACAACAGGATTTACGAATGATGATTTAACAGAGTTGGAGGCGCTTTGTAAGGAAAAAGAGTTAGGCTGCATTATCGCACCAAACTTTGCAGTTGGCGCTGTATTAATGATGAAATTTTCCAAGCTTGCTGCAAAATATTTTCAAGATATTGAAATCATTGAGCTTCATCATGACCAGAAGTTGGACGCCCCATCTGGTACTGCCGTAAAAACAGCACAAATGATTAGCGAGGTAAGACAACAAAAACAGCAGGGCCATCCAAACGAAAAAGAAACCATTCAAGGAGCTCGAGGTGCTAACTTTGACGGAATGCATATCCATTCAGTCCGTTTACCAGGGCTAATAGCTCATCAACAGGTTTTATTTGGTTCAGAAGGTCAAACGTTAACAATTCGCCACGATTCATATAATCGTGCATCGTTTATGTCAGGTGTGAAGCTAGCGGTTGATACAGTAATCAATCTTGAGACGTTAGTTTATGGACTAGAAAACATCATTGAATAAATAAAGAATGGGGAAATATGTAATGAATATTGCCTTAATCGCACACGATAAGAAAAAAGATGATCTTGTCAGATTTGTGATCGCCTATGAAGCTATTTTTGAGAAGCATACTTTATTTGGAACAGGAACGACTGGACTAAGAGTGATGGAGGCGACTGGTCTAAAAGTGGAAAGATTTCAATCTGGACCACTTGGAGGTGATCAAGAGGTTGGCGCATTAATTGCAAAAAACAAAATGGACATAGTTTTCTTTTTCAGGGATCCACTGACTGCACAGCCACATGAACCTGATGTTACGGCTTTAGTCCGACTTTGTGATGTATATGCGGTACCTCTTGCTACTAATATGGGCACTGCTGAGGTGTTAATTAAGGGATTAGAGCGGGGCGATATAGAATGGAGAAAAATAGTCAACCAGTCATGAACGGAGAAAACATTCAACTAGATATTTTGGCCATCGGTGCCCATGCTGATGATGTAGAAATCGGAATGGCAGGGACGATAGCCAAGTATGCTGCAATGGGAAAGAAAATTGGTATTTGTGATCTCACGAAGGCAGAGCTTTCTTCAAATGGAACGGTAGACCGGCGTAAACAAGAAGCGCAGGCTGCTGCAGAATCGCTAGGTGTCAAGGTAAGAATGACATTGGATATTCCAGACAGGGGCATTTATCTAAATGATGAAACGATGAAAGAAGTGGTCGAAATAATTCGGCGCTATCGACCAAAGCTAGTGTTTGCACCCTATTTTGAAGATCGTCATCCTGATCATGGGAATTGTGCCCGCCTTGTTGACGAGGCGGTTTTTTCAGCGGGAATAAAAAACTACTTTCCCGAAAGTGCTTATCCAGCACACAAACCTGATAATTTATATTTTTATATGATAAATGGGTTCCATAAACCGGACTTTGTCATAGATATTTCTGCTTACTTTGATAAAAAGCGAGCCTCACTCGAAGCTTATCAAAGCCAGTTTGAACGAGGCGCTAACTCAATAGATACACCACTTGTTAATGGCTATATAGAATCAGTTGAAGCGCGGGAAAGGCTGTTTGGTAAAGAAGTGGGAATTCAATATGCAGAAGGTTTTAAGGTGAAACGACCAATCCTTGTTGATAACGACTTGTTAGGGGAACATGAATGAAAAAATTAAAGATTGGTATAACTTGTTACCCGACCATCGGAGGTTCGGGTGTTGTAGCAACAGAATTAGGGAAACTATTAGCTGAACGTGGACATACCATTCACTTTATTTCATCGAGCTTACCGTTTCGTTTGAAAAAAATGTATCATAATATTTCATACCATCAGGTTGAAGTGAATCAGTATTCCGTATTTCAATATCCACCATATGATATCGCTTTAGCTAGTAAAATGGCTGAAGTAGCTAATATGGAGGAACTTGACCTGTTACATGTGCATTATGCAATTCCACATGCAGTGTGTGCAATACTAGCGAAGCAGATGAGCGGCAGAGATTTAAAGGTTGTCACGACTTTACATGGGACGGATATTACGGTCCTTGGGAATGATCCTTCACTTTCAGAGGCAATCCGATTTGGTATTGAGAAATCTGATTATGTAACAGCAGTATCGAATGCGCTTATTACTCAGACGAATGAATTATTACATCCGGATCAATCGATTCATACAGTGTATAATTTTATCGACACAAGGGTGTATCAAAAGACCGACGCTTATCACTTACGAGAGGAATTTAATATTCGTGATGACGAGAAAATCGTGATTCACGTTTCAAATTTCCGGCCGGTTAAGCGCGTAGAAGATGTAGTGAAAACATTTGCCAAGATTGCAAGAGAGCTACCTGCAAGGCTATTATTAGTTGGTGATGGACCAGAAATGTCGATTGTTTCAAAACTTGTCTGTGCTTTAGGGCTTCGCGATAAGGTTTGTTTTTTAGGAAAGCAAGAAAATTTGGAAGAGCTCTATTCTATTAGTGATTTAATGTTGTTATTGTCTGAAAAGGAAAGCTTCGGTTTAGTAGCATTAGAAGCAATGGCCTGTGGAGTGCCTTGCATTGGTACGAATGTAGGTGGGATACCAGAGGTAATCATCGCTGGTGAGAATGGTTTTGTCTGTGAATTAGGCGATATTGCTGACATTGCAAAAAAGGCACTTGAGCTTCTCTCTGATGATGAGCTCCATCATAAATTTTCTATCAATGCGATGAATACAGCCAAAATGAAGTTTGCAGCAGACCAAATTGTATCGCAATATGAAGACATTTATTATAGTTTGTTAGAGTCTGGTGAATAATGTGAATCCTTTATTTATAAATGCCCTACCAATATTAACTAAAATTGAAGAAGCCGGCTTTGAAGCCTATTTTGTTGGTGGTGCAGTCAGAGACCAACTTTTAGGGCGATCAATTTCTGATGTGGACATTGCCACTTCTGCCACACCAGTGGAGATTATGGAGATTTTTCCATACACGGTTGATGTTGGAATTGAACACGGTACTGTACTTGTGCTCTATCAAGGAAACAGCTATGAAATTACAACCTTTCGTGCTGAGACGAGCTATCGTGATTTTCGGAGACCTGATGAAGTAAAGTTTATCAGGTCGCTTACCGAGGATTTACAGCGGCGTGATTTTACAATGAATGCGATAGCCATGAATAAAGACGGTGAAATCATCGATCCTTTTTGCGGAAGGCAAGCTTTACTAGACAAAAAAATCATCACAGTTGGAAGTGCGCAAGCTCGATTTTCAGAGGATGCATTAAGAATGATGCGAGCGATTCGCTTTGTAAGTCAGCTTTCGTTTAGCTTAGATGATGATTGTTTAGAAGCTTTGAAAAATATGGGGCATTTACTTTCGCACATTGCTGTTGAAAGAAAGCTCGTCGAGTTTGAAAAGCTTTTGAACGGGAAGAGTCGTAATGAAGCCATTCGATTACTGTGCAGTACAAATTTGGTGCAACACTTGCCTGAATTACGTTTATATCAAAAACATATTGATGAAGTTGTTCAATTTAAAACAAGAGATCTTTCAGTAGAAGAAATGTGGGGCTTACTTGTTTATTTAATTGAAGTAAGGGCGGATAAACTGGAGAATTTTTTACGAAGCTGGAAATTACCGGTGAAAAAAATTCGTGAAATTAAAGGAATTGTTCACTGGCTAAACTTTCGACTGTTAAAACCTTGGACGCTTCAGGCTATGTATGAGGCTGGAGTTGAAATGATTGTTCATGCCCAGAGACTAGTGAATGTGTTAAGGGGTAATGAACCGGCTGACGGCATTCCGTCATTAATCAAACAATATCATCAACTGCCAATTAAATCAAAACAGGATCTTAAACTGACGGGAACTGACTTAATGAAGTTATTGAACAGGGCCCCAGGACCATGGATAAAGGAAACGTTGACCATAATTGAAAATAATATTCTTGATGGACAATTAGAAAATGAGTGTGAAAAAATAAGGGAGTGGGTGAAATCGTGCAATCCGAAGTAAGAAAAAAGCTGATTGATGCTTTTACTGCAGCAAATGGAGATTATTTATCAGGTCAATATTTAGCGGACCTGATTGGCTGTTCGAGAACAGCAGTTTGGAAGCATATTGAAGAACTGCGAAAACATGGCTTTGAATTAGAAGCGATTCAAAGAAAAGGATATCGCATTATTAAAACACCTGAACAAATTTCTGCCGATGAGGTCCGTCTAGGATTAACGACGGATTTTCTTGGGCAAAACATCCATTATCAAGACAGCGTGGAATCAACGCAAAAAATTGCCAAAACCCTATCCTATGAAAATGCTCCTGAAGGAACGGTGGTTATTGCAGAAGAGCAATTATCTGGCCGCGGCAGGATGAATCGAGTTTGGCATTCTCCAAAATATACCGGTGTTTGGATGAGTATGATATTGCGACCCAATATTCCCTTGCAAAAGGCACCGCAATTGACGTTAATTACTGCTGTAGCAGTAGTAAAAGCCATCGAAGAGGTAACGAAATTAGCACCTGCAATTAAATGGCCAAATGATATTCTACTTCATGGAAAAAAGGTAACTGGAATCCTAACTGAACTTCAGGCTGAGGCTGATCAAATCTTTGCGATTATTATCGGTGTCGGGATCAATGTAAACCAAAAGCTCGAGGATTATCCTGAAGATCTTCGCAATATTGCCACTTCACTTATGATTGAATCAGGCGAGAAAGTTTCAAGAGCACAAATCATTCGTAGCATTTTAAGTAATTTTGAAAAACTTTATTTGCTTTACTTAGAGCAAGGCTTTACTCCAATTAAATTACTTTGGGAAAGCTATGCCATTAGTATTGGAAAGATGATTGTCGCTAGAACGATTAATGAAAATATTCGAGGTAAGGCGTTAGGAATTACTGAAGACGGGGTCTTGCTAATTGAAGATGAGACTGGTAAAATACATCATGTTTACTCGGCAGATATAGATATCTCAGAAAATTGAGAAATTTGTAGCCAAGACCAATATACTTTTGATATAATCTTTTTGGGCAGTATCGAAAGAACTGCACCTATTAAAAATAATATATTAAATTAATAATGGATATCTGCCTAGATCCATAATACGGACCAGGACAGAGGGATAAAACAAACAATACATGCCAATTCAAATCCTTCTGCCATTAGAAGGATTTTTTTATTGTTTTGTCTCCTCTTTCCTATGAAACGGAGGAAAGATGATGAAGCAAACGACTGATTTTTTGAAAATGAAAGCAACAAATGAAAAGATTGTCATGCTAACAGCCTACGACTACCCGCAAGCAAAGCTTGCCGAAAAAGCAGGCGTCGACATGATCCTCGTTGGGGATTCCCTCGGAATGGTAGTATTAGGCTATGATTCTACTATTCCTGTAACGATGGAAGATATGATTCATCATACAAAAGCAGTTAAAAGAGGCGCAGGAGACACTTTTATTGTAGTGGACATGCCTTTTATGAGCTATCACCTCTCACGGAAAGACACCTTGGTAAACGGAGCTAGGCTTATCCAAGAAACTGGTGCTCATGCCGTTAAAATCGAAGGAGCAGACGAGTTTGTGCTTGAAGGTATTCAAGCTCTCACAAACGCTGGAATTCCTGTCGTTGCCCACCTCGGTTTAACGCCACAATCAGTTGGGGTGCTTGGAGGTTATAAAGTCCAAGGTAAAGACGCGAAACAGGCCCAAAAACTGATTGAGGATGCGGTTAAATGTCAGGAAGCAGGTGCATTTGCTGTCGTACTGGAATGTGTTCCTAAGCAACTAGCAAGGGAAATCCAACAGCGGTTAACGATTCCAACAATAGGAATTGGAGCAGGAATTGACTGTGATGGACAAGTGCTAGTTTTTCATGATGTAGTTAATTTCGGTGTGGACCGTGCACCAAAATTTGTTAAACAATATGCTGATAGCAATGAATTAATTACACTCGGAATTAATTCATATGTTACCGAAGTTAAAATAGGCTTGTTCCCTACCGAGAAGCACAGCTTCACGATGAAAGAAGAGGAACTAGTCGGGTTATATGGAGGCAAATAATGAAGGCTTTTACAAAAATATCCGAGCTACGCGCTGAGTTACTTAAGGAGAAAGCGGCTGGAAAAACAGTTGGATTTGTACCAACAATGGGTTATTTGCATGAAGGGCATGCGTCGTTGATGGACAATGCAAGAAAAGAAAACGATGTGGTGGTATTGAGTATTTTCGTCAATCCACTCCAATTTGGTCCAAAAGAGGACTTTGCCTCTTATCCGCGCGATTTTGAGCGGGATCAACAAGTGGCTAAAAACCACGGTGTCGATTATATTTTCCATCCAACCGCCGAGGAGATGTATCCACAACAGCCGTCTGTAATTGCTGTTGTTCAAGATCGGACAGAAGTACTTTGCGGTAAATCTCGACCAGGACATTTTGATGGGGTTGCAACTGTTCTATCAAAGCTGTTTAATATTGTCCAACCTAATCGTGTGTATTTTGGAATGAAGGATGCACAGCAGGTTGCGGTAGTATACGGCTTAGTAAACGACTTTAATATTCCACTAGAAATTGTTCCGGTTCCAACTGTTCGCGAAGAGGATGGCTTAGCAAAAAGTTCTCGAAATGTGAATTTATCACCAGAAGAACAAAATCAGGCTCCAGCTATTTATCAAGGATTAAAATTAGCGGACCAAGCCATTCAGGCTGGTGAAACAAATTCAGCAAAGCTTGTGAAGATTGTTGAGACTCATATAAATGAACATACAGAAGGAATCATCGATTACATTGAAATCTATTCATATCCTGAGCTAAAAGAAATTGAACAAGTGACTGGGAAAATTATTATTGCTGTCGCTGTCCGATTTAGCAAAGTTAGACTAATCGATAATCTTATCATTCAATTATAGGGCTTTCAGAGCCTAAATAGGGGGAAAATTATGTTTCGCACAATGATGAACGGGAAAATCCATCGTGCCCGAGTGACCGAAGCGAATTTAAATTATGTTGGCAGTATTACGATAGATGAGGATATTTTAGACGCGGTTGGTATGCTTCCAAATGAAAAGGTTGCAATCGTTAATAATAACAATGGCGCACGTTTTGAAACGTATATCATTCCAGGAAAAAGAGGGAGTGGAGTGGTTTGCTTAAATGGTGCCGCCGCTCGTCTTGTTCATGAGGGCGATGTTGTTATCATTATCTCTTATGTATTAGTTTCAGAAGAAAAAGTGAAAGATCATAAGCCTAAAGTTGCGATTATGAATGAATACAATCAAATTGTTGAAATGATTAATGCGGAACCAGAAGCTACAGTTATGAACGTGTAACCCCCATAACCTGGGGGTTTTTTATTGTGTTTTCTAATTATCTGTGTTTTTGCTGTTTAAGGGAGAGTAGTTTGTGGAAAAAAGTTAAAAGATGCGCTTTTGATTTTTCCATAAGTATGATACCGTTGGTTTTGAATGAAGGGTTGAGGTGTAGGACATGGTTAATAAGTATGTTGTGGTGGATTTAGAAACAACCGGAAATTCACCAAAACGTGGCGATAAAATCATTCAATTTGCAGCGGTTGTCATTGAAGATGGGAAAATTACAGAGCAGTATTCATCCCTGATTAATCCACAACAAAATATTCCAGTATTTATCGAGGAGTTAACGGGATTGAATGACAGTATGGTTGTCAATGCTCCGCTATTTAGTGAAATAGCCGCAAAAGTAACGGATATTTTAGATGATGGATATTTTGTTGCCCATAATGTTTTATTCGATTTATCTTTTCTACAGGATGAGCTGTTAGAGGTTGGTTGTAAGGGGTTCTATGGTCCAGTGCTTGACACAGTTGAACTTGCTCGTATCTTGTACCCAACAGCTGATAGTTATAAGCTAGGCGATTTAGCGAGGTCAGAAGGTCTAGAGCATGACAGACCCCATCAGGCTGATAGCGATGCTTATGTGACTGCAGAGCTTTTTCTCAAGCTCTTGGAACGCTTAAAAGCTTTACCACTTGTGACCTTAAGGCAACTATCAAAGTTGTCAGGAGGATTAAAAAGTGATATTCAATTATTAATTGAAGAAATCATCACGAAAAAGCAGCAATCATTAGAGTATATTTCTCCACAGCTTGATATCGTTCGTGGGCTTGCAATTAAAAAATCTGATCATCTGAGATATAAAACTGAACAAGGACAGCCAATAGGACTAGTTTATCCTGTTACTGAAACGGAGAAAGAAGAGCTGTTAAAAAACACATTTCCTGCTTATGAAAAACGTTTGGGTCAATTTATGATGATGGACACAGTATATGAAGCATTGACATCTGAAAAGCATGCTGTGATAGAAGCAGGGACAGGAGTAGGGAAATCGCTTGCCTATTTAATTCCAGCGGCAATCTATTCTTATGAAACAACTAGCAAAATCATTATTAGCACCCTTTCAACACAATTGCAGCATCAGCTTATCACGAAGGATATTCCGCTATTAAATAACATTTATCCGAATACCATTAAGTCATGCATATTAAAGGGGCGCAGTCATTATCTTAGTTTGGCGAAATTCGAGAAATCCCTCAAAGAGGTGGAAGATAATTACGATACACTGTTAACCAAGATGCAAATTTTGGTTTGGCTAACAGAGACCGATTCGGGTGATGTTGATGAATTGAACCTGTCAAGTGGCGGACATATTTTTTGGAATAAAATAAGAAATGATTATGACTTGTTTCTTAGTGACAAGCACTGGCAGGCATACGATTTTTATCAAAAGGCAAAGGATGAAGCTCTTGCTGCAAACTTAATTATTACGAACCATGCACTTCTCCTTGCTGACCTTGTTGCTGAAAAGGCTTTATTGCCAGATTACGATTTTGCCATAATTGATGAGGGGCATCATTTTGAAAAGGCTGCTGGGAAACATTTTGGTGTCTCAATTGATTATTTATCCAGTCGGTTATTATTTAGTCAAATCGGCACCCTCGAACAAAAGCAGTTACTATATCGCTTTGATCAGCTTCTTCACGCGCATAAGGCAACTCCGAAACGACATTCCATTGAAATCAACTCGCTAATGGGTGAGCTTATCTATGTAATGGATGAGTTTTTTAAAATTGTTGCGATTTTTGTTAAATCTAAACAGAGGCAACAAAAATCCGCTTCTAGTCGAGTCTCAATTAGAATAAAAGCAGATGAAGACGGAAAGGAATGGAGTGCGCTCCTGACAGAAGCTGAGCGATTTTCATTTTTATTAAAAGATGTAATTGAATATTTTTCAGAATCGATTGCGACCTTTCAACTTATGGCAAAAAGCTTTTCAACTGAGCAAAAACAATTGTTGGAAGAAATTGCAACACTTATTCTCCAACTTACGGAGTTTCGTGAAGTAATTAAAGCTGTCTTTTTCTCACCGACTCAAAGTCATGTGCGTTGGGTAGAACTCGACATGCGTTCCGTTCAAAATTCAACTACCATTTATGCTTTTCCGGTCAATGTTGGTGATTATTTGCAACAACATTTTTTTGCTAAAAAGAAATCAGTCATTGTTACCTCGGCAACATTAACGGTAAAAAATAAGTTTGATTATATTGTGAGAGAACTTGGGATTAAGCAGGAAAAATGTTTATATCGATTGATCCCTTCGCCTTTTGATTATGAAACACAAGTTCAATTAATCATTCCAGAGGACTTACCAGAAATCAATGTGGTTTCCCAGCAGGATTACGTAGTCGGGATAACCGAGCATATCATATCGATAGCTGAGGCTACAAAGGGACGGATGTTAATCCTGTTTACTGCTCATGATATGCTGAAACGGACCTATGATTTACTTCGTGAGAGTGGGTTTTTATCAGATTTTGCGATTATGGCTCAAGGTATTACAAGTGGCAGTCGTTCGCGATTAACCCGAAATTTTCAACGATTTGAAAAAGCGATTTTATTAGGTACTAGCAGTTTTTGGGAAGGGATAGATATCCCAGGTGAAGACCTCTCGTGCTTAATTATTGTTAGGCTCCCTTTTTCACCACCAGACGAGCCAATAACGGAGGCTAAAAGTGAAATAATTAAGCAATTAGGTGGCAATCCTTTTTCAGACTATAGCTTACCTGAAGCCGTCATTCGTTTTAAACAAGGTTTTGGAAGATTAATTAGAACCTCTACTGACAGGGGTGTCATTATTGTGTTTGATCGGCGAATTGTTACAACGAAATATGGAAGAGCGTTTTTACAATCGATTCCTAACGTAACCATGAGAAAATACTCACTCAATGAAATGGTTAAAGCGGTTAAAAGTTGGTTGTAAATTTTTAGTATCGACTGGTAATAATATCTCGTGAATGACACACGATATAGCTAACGTTACTTTTGGAGGAAAACAAATGAAGTGGCTACTCGTGCCGTTCCTATTTTTTACGCATTGGTACTATACCCCGTTGGAATCACCGTCTAATCCGGTTGAGATTAACAGCATTGATTTAAATTTAAAAAAGACTGAATTAGCGATGACTTTTTTCTCATTATCAGATGGTGAAGCTGCGTTAATCCAGCATCCAAACGGCAAAAGTGTTTTAATCAATTCAGGTGGCCGAGATACAAAGCAGGAATTAATCAATTTGCTAAATCTGTATCATGTTAAACAAATTGATACAGTACTATTAACAAGTGATAAAGACTGCTGTGTGAAAAATCTCAATTGGATGATTGAGCAATTTTCAGTGCGATCTTTAATCAGTGGGAGAAGTGTGGCACAAGCGCTCCAACATGCGGATGTAACAGACCAAGCAATGAATGTTCAGGCATTAAATACAGGAGAACAATGGGAGGTTCTTCCAGGTGTGGTGGTAAAGGTAATACAGGACAATGAAGGAATGGATCTTGTGATTACTTTTCTCAACCAGCGAATTCTCTGGTTAAATCAATCAAATCTTGATCCGAAAACATACCTTCCAGAAGGAGAAGCGACTCCAACTACAATTGTGAAGCTCCCTGGCAGATTATCAGAAGAGTTTGTTTCTGATGAAATAATGAAGAAGCTCGATCCACAAATGGCTTTCTTTTTCCCAGAAAATCGTGGAGAAATAAATAATGATTTGCTTGAGCAACTTCATCATTCCTGGGTTAGAGTCTTTCATAATCATGATAAGGGAGCAATAACGGTAAAATTTACTGAGAATAATTATGAAATTCTGAAAATCACAGATGAAAAAAAATAGCTGCGCGAATGTTTTGCGCAGCAAAATGCGTGTGTAGGCTAGAAAAAATTTATCGTAAATTTGTTCAAAAAATATACTAGAGTGGTCACTGACTGCTATAATAGGTGAGTATCTTAACATTATGTTACCCAAAATGAACGGGTCTATAATTGCCAAAAATTATATATTGTACATAGAGAAGTGATAAAGATGAAAAAATGGATTTTTACAGGGATTGGAATCATTTTATTTGTGATTGCCTTTTTCTCATTTGTGTATTTACGGTCGGTAAAGCCATTGGGAACAGCTGAAGAAAAGGCGATTGGTGCAGCAAAGAAAGAAGTCAAGCTATCAAAAATAACTGACGTCCAAATTTACAACGGAAACGAAACGTATTATATATTACGTGCGAAGGACAGTAAAAATCAAGATGTCATCGCCTGGATCTCCGCAAAAAATAATGATGTGGTTGTTAAGAAAGCAAAAGAAGGAATAACCCAACAGCAAGCCGTTAATAAATTATTGCAAGAAAAAGACCCAAAGGAAATCATTTCGGTCAAATTAGCAATGATAAAAAAACGACAATGTTGGGAAATATATTACATTTCTCGTAATAATCTGATAAATTATTACTATGTGGATTTTGAGACAGGTGAATGGCTGCGAAAAATCGAGAACATGTAAGAATAAAAAGGAGTGCTAGGAGAATGGAGCTACAATTAGCAAATAGGGTCAAATCATTAACACCATCAACGACTCTTGCTATTACTGCTAAAGCAAAAGAACTAAAATCACAAGGATTAGATGTGATTGGATTAGGCGCAGGAGAGCCAGATTTTAATACCCCGCAGCACATTATTGATGCGGCTGTTCAGTCAATGAATGAAGGTCAAACAAAATATACACCAGCTGCAGGTTTGCCAGCTTTAAAAAATGAAATCATTAAAAAGTTTAAACAAGATCAAGGTATCGATTATACAGCTAACCAAATTATCGTTGGCAGTGGTGCTAAACATGTACTTTATACACTTTTCCAAGTGTTATTAAACGATGGTGATGAGGTTGTCATCCCTACACCATATTGGGTAAGTTATCCCGAGCAAGTGAAATTAGCTGGAGGCGTACCTGTCTATGTTGAAGGTTTAGAGGAAAATGACTACAAAATCACTCCTGACCAGTTAAAACAAGTCATTACAGACAAAACAAAGGCTGTTATTATTAATTCTCCAAGTAACCCTACTGGGATGCTATACAGTGAACAAGAATTGTTGGCACTTGGTGAAGTCTGCTTGAATGAAAACATCTTAATCGTATCTGATGAAATTTATGAAAAGCTTGTATACGGGAATGATAAGCATGTATCAATTGCCGAGCTTTCACCAGAGCTTAAAGAGCAGACGATTATCATCAATGGTGTGTCTAAGTCACATTCAATGACTGGTTGGCGCATTGGTTATGCTGCAGGTAATAAAGAGTTGATTGCGGCAATGACTAACCTAGCAAGTCATTCAACATCCAACCCGACGACAACAGCGCAATATGGTGCAATCGCAGCATACGCAGGTTCCCAGGATGCTGTTGAAGAAATGAGACAAGCATTTGAGAGTCGATTAAATATTATCTATACTAAATTGATTGAAATTCCTGGTTTCACATGTATAAAACCTCAAGGAGCATTCTATTTATTTCCAAATGTGAAGAAGGCTGTTGAGTTAACTGGTTATGCTAATGTTGACGATTTTTCGACAGCTTTACTCGAGGAAGCATTGGTTGCTGTTATTCCAGGTTCCGGTTTCGGGGCACCAGATAACATCCGCTTATCTTATGCGACCTCACTAGAGCTATTAGAAGCAGCTGTAGAGCGCATCCACAAATTTGTGGAAAGCAAAATAAAATAATAAAGTATTGTAAAAGGGATCAGAGAAATCTGTCCCTTTTTTGCATATTTTCCTCAGGTTTCGGATATTGATTATAAAAGGCAGTAAAAGGTATAATAAACTCTGGTACATATTTCTAGTTTCGTATTGTTTTTGGAGGGACATAACTATGATTAAAACAACGATTTCAGAAGTCCATAAACACGTTGATCAAGAAGTAAGAATCGGCGCTTGGTTAGCTAACAAGCGTTCAAGTGGGAAAATTGCCTTTCTTCAGCTTCGCGATGGTACAGGCTTCATCCAAGGAGTTGTCGTAAAAAGCGAAGTGCCAGAGGAAATGTTTCAACAAGCGAAGGCTATCACCCAGGAAACGTCCATGTATGTTACTGGAAAAGTGACGAAAGATGAGCGTTCGCCAATTGGGTTCGAATTACAAATAACAGGAATTGAAGTCTTACATCCTGCTGTTGACTACCCAATTACGCCGAAAGAGCACGGTACCGAATTTTTAATGGATCATCGTCATTTATGGCTACGCTCCCGTCGCCAACATGCTGTGATGAAAATTCGGAATGAAATTATTCGAGCTACCTATGAATTTTTTAATGATAAGGGCTTTACAAAGGTGGATCCGCCAATTTTAACTGGAAGTGCCCCTGAAGGCACGACTGAACTATTTGCGACTAAGTATTTTGATGAAGATGCATATTTATCGCAAAGCGGTCAGCTTTATATGGAAGCTGCCGCAATGGCACTAGGAAAAGTATTTTCATTTGGACCGACCTTTCGTGCTGAAAAGTCAAAAACACGCCGCCACTTAATCGAATTTTGGATGATTGAACCGGAAATGGCTTTTGTCGAGTTTGAAGAAAATCTTCAAGTTCAGGAGCAATACGTGTCGTATATTGTTCAATCAGTCTTAAAAAACTGTGTCGTCGAGTTAAAAACTCTGGGCCGAGATACTTCTAAGCTAGAGCAGATCACAGCACCTTTTCCAAGAATTAGCTATGATGATGCGATTAAATTCTTACAGGAAAAGGGCTTTGATGATATCCAGTGGGGAGATGATTTTGGTGCTCCGCATGAAACAGCGATTGCGGAAAGCTATGATAAACCAGTTTTTATCACTCACTATCCTACAACGCTTAAACCGTTCTACATGCAGCCGCATCCTGAACGTGAAGATGTAGTTCTGTGCGCTGATTTAATCGCTCCTGAGGGCTATGGAGAGATTATTGGAGGCTCTGAGCGGATTCATGATTTCTCATTTTTAGAAAAACGAATGAAAGAGCATCAATTGAGTTCAGATGCTTATAAATGGTATTTAGAGTTACGTCAATTTGGCTCTGTTCCACACTCTGGTTTCGGACTTGGCTTAGAACGGACTGTCGCTTGGATTAGCGGTGTTGAGCATGTTCGTGAGACCATTCCATTCCCGCGTTTGTTAAATCGATTATATCCGTAACTGTATACCACTAAGCAGGTTGTCAGCGTTGACAACCTGTTTTTTGTCCTTAATTGGTATTATTTTAGTAAGTCTTACTTGGTAAACATGTTCATGCTATACTTATAAAGAGGTGTCATATAAATGAACAATTCCACGATGTTAGCATGGATAAAAAGCGGCAACTTTTCAATGCCGGCTACCCTGCTTACTCATTATAAAAAATTGAATCTGTCAGATCAGGAAATGATCTTAATCATGCATTTGCTTTACTTCAGCGATAGAGGAAATTTCTTTCCAACTCCGATGGAATTAGCTGAGAGGATGACAGGTGATTGCTCAACGATTTTAAGAAAGTTGATCCAAAAAGGCTTTATCGATATAAAAGAGGGATTTTCCGATCAAGGAATTCGCTATGAGATGTACTCGTTAGATTCCTTATGGGATAAGCTTATTAATCAGATTCAGGTTATGCAAACGGTGCAAGAAACAGAAAAGCACGAACAGCAAGAAACTGATTTATATAGCTGTTTTGAGATGGAATTTGGTCGACCATTATCACCATTTGAATGTGAGTCCTTGGCAATGTGGCTTGATGACGATGGGCATGAGCCGGTAATTATAAAAGCAGCTCTCAAAGAAGCGGTAATATCCGGAAAACTTAATTTCCGATATATCGACCGAATTTTGTTTGAATGGAAGAAAAATGGGATAAAAACGATTGAACAGGCGAAGAACTACAGCCGAAAATTTCGGCAGAATCAACAATACCAACAGCAAAGAGAACAAACTACAGAGAAGCCTGGCTCGGTACCATTTTATAATTGGCTTGAGCAATAGTTCGAGATGCGAGAGAACCAAATTCTCTCGCTCTTTGTTTTTTAAAAAAGGCTGTGTTAAAGCAAAATGTTGTTTTTATGCAAGTTGATTGGAGTGGAAGGCGCGAAGACTCCTGCGGGAGCAGCGGGACAGGTGAGACCCCACAGGCGCTAAAGCGCCGAGGAGGCTCACCGCCCGCCCCGCGGAAAGCGAAGCGCCTGTAACGGAAATCAACAATCACGTTTGACACTGCCTAAGAGTAAAAAGGAAGGGGAGAAACATGTTAACGAAACAACAAATCCGTTTATGTCTAGATAAAATGGGTGAAATGTTTCCAGAGGCTCATTGCGAACTGGTACATTCCAATCCGTTTGAATTAGTCATTGCCGTTGCGTTATCAGCACAATGTACTGACGTCCTAGTTAATAAAGTAACCAAAGAACTTTTTCAAAAATATAAAACACCTGAGGATTATTTAAGTGTTTCGCTCGAGGAATTGCAAAATGATATACGGTCTATTGGCCTTTATCGAAATAAGGCAAAGAACATTCAAAAGCTTTGCGTGATGCTATTAGACGAGTATGATGGAGAAGTCCCAACAGAGCGGGATGAGTTAATGAGGCTGCCAGGAGTGGGCCGGAAAACAGCGAATGTGGTTGTTTCTGTTGCGTTCGGGGTGTCGGCAATTGCAGTCGATACCCATGTGGAGCGGGTCAGTAAGCGTCTAGGTTTTTGTCGGTGGAAGGATACAGTGTTAGAGGTTGAAAATATGCTAATGAAAAAAGTGCCAATCAATGAATGGTCTGTTACCCATCACCGGATGATTTTCTTTGGCAGGTACCATTGCAAAGCACAAAATCCACAATGCCAAGTTTGTCCGCTACTAGATGTCTGCCGAGAGGGTCAGAAGCGTATGAAAAAGGACGTGGTGAAGCAATGAATTTATCAAAGCCATGGCTTGAGGAAGACAAGTATATTCCTCAATTACTTCAGGAATGGAAAAGCTTAGAAATTGAAATTAAGACATTATTTGCAAATCGACAAAATGATGCTGTTTTATTGCCAATGAAGCAAGGGATTGATTTACTTATCCGATTCGTATTTTGGTCTAATAAGCTTCCAGTGGTTAAGCTAGAAGAGGCGGATATCGACGGCTTATTAATTAAACCTGTTAACTTTATGGAAAGAATACAATTCTTAATGCTACGTCCCAATTTATATCCGTCGTTTAGACAATTAACCGAATTGTTTTCTGAGCAGGAAAAGCAGTATTCAAAATACCTTGCAATTGAGGAGACAAAAAGAAAGAAATAAACTCAATATAGCAAAAGAGGATGAATCCAATTGGGGTTCATCCTCTTTTGCTATATTAGAATTACATCGTGACTAATTATGGTTTAATGAACTGCTCCAACCGTTTGTATAGCGGGAACTGGTATTAGTTGGCGTTTGACCTTGTGTATTGGTAGGTTGATTATTGCCTCCGGTTGTTCCGCCGTTATTTGTTTGACCACCATTATTATTTTGATTACCAGTATTGCCATTGTTATTTTGGTCTCCATCATTAACATCACCATGATTTTCATCATCCGGTTGATTCGTATTTTGTGATGGAATGACGACTGTCACGCTGGCTGGGTCACTCCGTTTATCAGCACGGATAGCTGTTATACTAAAGGAGTAGCTTGCACCTGGAGTCGGCTTAGCAAGATTCATTCCTTTTTCAGTAGTCGTTTGCAGTGTTTGTTCCGCGCCACCATTTATTGAAACTTTTACTTCAAATTGTGTTCCTTCACTATTATCAGCAGGGTAATCCCAGGTTAAGAGGATATTATTTGCTGTTTGATCATATCGAGCATTGACACCAATTGGTGATCCAAGCTTATCATATTTCTCTGATACTTCTTTAGGTTCACTACCCTTAACTGCATACTCCGTAATAACTTGGTCACTTGGAGTAAATGAGCTGGCTAGCTTTGCAGTTCCTTTTTCAATTGATACCTTTTGAACAGTTTTAGGAACTGGGAAATCGGCAGTATCAATATCTTTTGAAACATAAGTCATTAAGTTTTTAAACAGCTTTTGAGCAATTCTTTGGCCGTCGCCAGATGGGATATAGGTGTTACGATCATCATAACCCGTCCAAATGGCAGCTGTATAATTAGTGGTATACCCAGCAAACCATGCATCTGGAACAGCACTATTAGGAATTTTAAATTTTCTTCTTGTAGCATCATCATAGTTGGTCGTTCCGGTTTTTCCAGCCACTTGCAAGCCAGGAACAGCTGCAGTTCTTCCTGTTCCGTATGACTCGCGTACAACACTTTTTAACATATCCGTTATCATAAAAGCGGTATAATCTTTCATGGCCACCTTGGACTCTGGTGCAGTTTTTATTTTGGTGCCATCGCGAAGTTCGATTTCCTTAACGGCATATGGCTCGGTATAAATACCGTTATTACCAAAGGTGCTATAAGCACCAGCCATTTGTAAAGGGGAAACACCATCTGACATTCCGCCAATTGCATAGGATTCGAATATCTCTGATAAATGAATACCTAGTCCATCTGCAAATCCTTGAGCTCTCTCAAGACCAACTTCTTGCAATGCTTTAATTGCTGGAATGTTTCTTGACATCCCCAGAGCCACCCGCATTGTCATTGTGCCCAAATGCTTATTATCCCAGTTATTAACGGGTGTTCCATCAGAATATTTCATAGGAGAATCATCAAGTGGTTGATAAGTTCCCCATTTTAAGTATTCAATCGCAGGACCATAATCGAGAATTGGCTTAATCGTTGAACCAGGCTGGCGTTTAATATCAGTTGCATAATTAAAACCACGCTGAACCTTTTGATTGCGGCCTCCACCAATCGCTCTAATTTCTCCTGTTTTCGTGTCCGTGAGCACAAGTCCAGCTTGAAATTGTTCATCTGGGAATTGAACGATGTCATTAGTATTTAACATCGATTCTACATATGTCTGAGCATTTGGATCAAGTGAAGTGTAAATTTTTAAACCATCCGTAAAAATATTAATATCTTCACCGTATTTTTTCTCTACTTCATCAATTACGCGATCAACAAATGAATCAAATGGCTGATCCTTCTTAACACGTTGCTCAACAGGAACTAGCGTAGATTCAACAGGAATCGCCTGAGCTTTTTCCATTTCTTCCTTTGAAATAAAGCCGTGTTGGTGCATGAGTGATAATACAATATTTCTTCGTTTTTCAGCCCGATCAGGGTGATTAAACGGATTATAGTTTTCAGGACTTTGCGGCATCCCAGCAAGTAAAGCAGCTTCTTGAAGTTCTAATTTATCAAGTGGTTTATCGTAATAGATTTTTGCTGCTGTTTTAATACCGTGCGCACCTTCAGACATCCACACTTTATTTACATACATTTCAAAGATTTCGTGCTTTGTATATTTCCGCTCGAGCTGATAGGAAAGCCATGCTTCCTGTACTTTTCTGGTAATCGTTTTTTCTGGTGTTAAAAATGAGTTCTTAACAACCTGCTGAGTTATTGTGCTGGCTCCTTCAGAACCGAAGCCTCTGGTGACATTGGCAATAACTGCTCCACCTAATCGGATGAGATCTACACCGTTATGCTTATAAAAACGGACATCTTCGGTTGCCAGTACGGAATCTTCAACGAGTTTTGGTATTTCTTCATATTCAACATAGTCACGGTTTACAGTTCCAACCTCTGTAACATATTTTCCGTCTTTATCGTATATTTCTGATGGAATCGGATCTTTTAAGGCAGATTCCTCGAGTTTTGGCGCATCTTTTACCATATAGGCGAAAGCGGCAACCCCGGTTAATATTCCAATTATTCCAAGTGCAACTAGTATAAGGAAAATTTTATTAATTGTTCCTTTTTTTGATTTTTTCTTTTTTGCGTTTGGATTATTTCCGGTTTGTTGCTTTTTTTTGCGCTCCTCTCTCGTTTGATATTTCTCTGACATAATTCAACGCTTCCTTTCTTTTGCAGCAAACATGAAAAATTTCATTAGAAGGTATAAAGATAATCTATTATTTTTATATAGTCAATCCTTGGTCGATAACCAAGTGGTAGGGGATGTCCAGATTGGGTAATCTCCTCTATCGTTATTGACTTTCTTCCACCGTCCTTCATTCTTTTCCAATAGGTTAATAGATGCTCTGCCGGAAGAAAAAACATCGATTCATTTGTAGAAAATCGCAAGATAACGAAGCAAATTCCTCCATGTTCTAATACTGCCCTCATATGGTTGATTTGATGTTCATGGAAATTTTTCAAAGGAAAGGAAGTTAAGAACTTTGTTTCCTTTGCTTCAAAATCAAGATATTTTCCTTTGTATATTCCATTATAATCAGTTGTAGATGCTTGTTTAAAATAAGCCTCGCGAATAACGGCGGCACTTCGTTTTGGATAATCAACATTGACAATTTGAACGGGTGTCGGTTTTTTATGAATCACAGCAATGTTATTTTCCAAATAAAAACGATTCGTCTCATTTAAATCATCCTCAAGCGTCATGCCCCGATTGCTGTAAGACAGCTTTTTTTCCACTTTTGCAACGGCTTTTGTTTGATCTTTTGGCTGAATATAACGTCTACCGTTTGGATAATGAAAACTCATTGACAATACACCTCACAAACTACCTACTATCATACCAAATATCAATACGTAATGGCTGAATAAAAAGAACTATTTGTCTAAAGCTAAACCTATCGTAAAAATAAGGATGATGAGATAGTGAAACGTTCCCAAATGCAATTATCCAGCTATAAGCTCTCATTAGAAGAGGAATATTGTCTACGTAAAATTAAAGCAGATACTGAAAAGTGGAACGTTGACAATATTTCGAGGACGAAAGCTTACTTTTCTTTTTTTGAAAAATATCCAGAAATTAGTTGGGCTTTTTTGGCAAGCATGGTGTCCCGTAATGGAGGCTGGAATATGTGCGATCTCGAAGGGAAATGGTTCCCACATGCGTTGCCTAAACAGCTAAGATCCCTTTTGTTTTTAACCTATGAACGAGCCAATTGGATCATTTTCCAGGATGCTTATCCTCAATTGCTACTTTACCATTATTCGACGAAAATGAGGCGATCTATGTTTCACCTTTTGCGTTTTTTTTGTGTTTCTTCATTTATGGAAGTGGAGTGGAAAAACTATTGGTTGAATCGTGACGGGAATAGATTGGTCACTTCATTAATTATAAATGAGCAAAATGTCATCCAAAAACCTGTAATTGAACACCCTGTTTTTAAAAAGAAGGTGTTTCATTCCTTATCTTACTTCTTTCAAGATTGGTTTCATTTCAGTTCGGTGATATTCCCAACGGTTAGTGGTGAGTTATTTGGTGCCAGTGTCAGTGGTTTTACGAAACTGTCAAATCGAATTGATCTTGGCAAACGGTTAGCTAATATTTTACTTTCACCAAATTTATATCCTTATTTTTTCCAATTCGCAAAAAAAACGGAGCATACTGGATCACGAATGGACTATGAACAATATCTATATCTAGGTCAAAAACGACAACGGGAGACACCATTTCTTCGAACAACTTACCCGATTATTTCGCATCTTCTTCACGAGAAGAAGGATTGGAGTAAGGAGGGAAGGGTAAAAAAAGCGTGGTATAAGCCAATTCGCCATAAACACCCGATTTTACTGACTGATTGGTATTTAAAAAAGCAATCGCAAATGAAAACATTAATTGGAATAGAGGAACTAATTAAATAGAAAAAAGCAGGAGGTTTCCTGCTTTTTCTGCTGTTAATTAAGTTGATGGACGGTTTGGTCCTTCGAGTTTTTTGTCGCCATAGCCCGGTTTTGTCTCTTTTAACTCTTTTGGCTGAACCTTATTTTGTTTTTGCTTGTTATCCATATCGTTAACACCTCCGTTGTTATTTTGTTCTGAAATGGAAGGTTCCATTCTAATCACTTGAAGGCTGTCGAAAAAAAGAAACATCATCGTAAAATACAACTATCTTTGCCGAATCATTACTAGTTTTGTCTTAGTTGAAGGAGCTTGAGACAAAACAGCGAATTAGAATTATACCAGCATGAATGATTTTCATATGCATTTTGAGTCAAAGGATTTTATCAAAAAGGAGGATTTTCTAAAATGAATGAACCATTGATTTATAAGCCGGAGCTATTAGTGAGATTAAACGAGATTTATTATCAATTGGAGAAATTAGAAGATGTCATCCACTCCTCCTTTATAGAGCAACAAGAATATGTTCATCATTTGCAGGAAGAACGTCTCGGTCGATGCACGAGAAAAATGACTGCACTAGAGGATTGCCTCAATCAAAAGATTGTAGAGAAAAGCCAGCTTAAACCAATCATGCCGAAACCATGTCAGAAAACAGCTGGAATTAGCTTGAATTTGGTTTAAGGTTTAAAACGGAATAAATTTTAAGAGGGTGCCGCAATTAGGCACCCTCTCTTATGTGGGAATGGCTTTTTCTTAACTTTTCCGAAATACACAACAAACAATTAAACAAATGATTCATTTTTTCAATTTGCCATTGCTAAGATCAAATTAAAACGAATTCTCGATGAGGGATTGATCTATATTGTCACAAGGGACCTCTGCCCCCAGAGACTCGAGCTCACGAACAAGGTTCCGATATTCGTTGAAGGATATCTCATTATGAATATAAACTCTTTTGGCAAAATCTAATAACACATTTACAGTTTCTGGTTCATACTCTCTAAATTGAATAAATTTTCTTTTGAGTTCGTGAACTTGCATATAAATTCCTCCTTCGCCTTTTTTACTATCGTAACATGGAAAATTCTATTTTCGCCATTTTGTGAAAATTGAGACTTCAGACA
The DNA here is from genome assembly GCF_012843265.1 of Bacillus sp. DNRA2. Taxonomy (GTDB): domain Bacteria; phylum Bacillota; class Bacilli; order Bacillales; family Cytobacillaceae; genus Bacillus_BU. The sequence goes on from NZ_JABAIT010000007.1 coordinate 165,519, forward strand.
ATTTTCCTCACTGTTTGACAAATTGCGGTAATATCGGAAGAGTCATAATATTACCTCTTGTGAAAACACATTCATGAATCACCTTATTCGCTCTGCCTACATAAAATGTCGTATTGAAAGCTGAGGAGGATGTTCACCCATGTATGGTCGAAAAAATTACTTTTTTAACCCGCCTGGGGGAAACCAATCAATTAGATATATAGACCCATATATTTATCAGGACTATGGAACAAGGCAACCTGTATCGCCACTATATCCGGCTCCATTTCAAGCCCAGTACGGTCCAAATAATTGGAATAACTCTCAACACCCGTATCCAATGCAAGTGAACCAGTATCCTCATTCATACCAAAATCAATTGCCCAATACTAATGAATATGCTGGGAATCCGTATATGATGAATCAAGGATTTTCTAAAGCGGCATTACAAAATCCGTTACAGGTTCAAGATGAGCCTTATCCCGGGTATTATCCGCAACAAATGCCTGGTCAAGGCGCTGCTAATCCTTACCCAAATCCTGCGATGATGCCTAAACAACCAGGTGGCTTTCAAACCATTATGAACTCATTTAAGTCTCAGGATGGCTCAATGGATATTAATAAAATGGTTAATACGGCTGGACAAATGATCAATGCAATTTCGCAAGTTAAATCCATGGTTTCTGGTCTAGGTGGCATGTTAAAGGTTTAATATATCTATGATAGGTGGAATAGAAATTCGTCGAAATGTTTTTGTGGCATAGAGTTTAAAAGTCGAAAATGTCGAAAAGTTTTTTACGGGTTTGGATTGGTGATTCTATGATTAAAAGGAAAAGAGGCGGTGTAAATCGCCTCTTTTGCTACTGTTTAAGAAGGTATAGATTTTGAACTAGTTTTAGTGTCTAGCTCCAGGCGCCATCGGCTCGAGGTCACAAGTCAATCCGTCCAGAAGGCAAAAAGCAACCTTCCGGCCGGCTCGCCTTGTGCTTGTCGCCGATAAGCGGGCGCCTTACGCCTTTCCTATTCTTCATGGTCAATGATGATTTTTTTTCCTTTATTTTTTGGAATAGTTATTTCTAGTAAGCCGTTTTTATAAGAAGCCTTGACGGCTTTTTCATTGATTGGAAACGGAAGGGAAAGGGTTCTACTAGTACGTGACATTGATTGTCTTTTTTGATAACGCTGTCTTGTTTCATCTGTTTCACTAAGTTCTTCATTGTTCAATACTGAAATGGTAAGTGCGTTACCTAATACATCTATCTGAATTTGTTCCTTATTTACTCCTGCAAGCTCCGCTAATATAATATGATCGCGCTCTGTTTCAGTCACTTCAACAGCAAAAGTAAACTGTGGGAAGGGTGCTTGGAAAAAATCATCAATTGATTGAAGAATTCCTCTAATCGGTCGGTTTTCGTGTAAAAATTGATTCATTTGTTTAAAGATATCACCAAACGGCTCATGATTTTTAGGGTCAAATGGTAGTTTACTAGACATCTCTCCGTAACTCCTTTCAAATTAGGTCCATCAGCTGCTTTTTGATGTTATATTATGCATTTTAACGGTACCTGGTTCAACATCCTGATGAATGCGCCTCTTGAACATTTTGTGAAGTTTGGAAAATTTGAACATTTTATGAAGATTTGAGAAGGTGTGATTTGAATCACATAAATTCAAGCCTATGATCTGTATGCTAAAACAGTAGAAATTGAATGAAGGTGAGGAAAAGAAATGTTTTGTTACCAATGTGAACAAACTCCAACAGGAGGCTGTACAGTTGTAGGCGTGTGCGGCAAAGATGAAACCATTGCAAGCCTACAAGACACAATTATTTTCGGCTTAAAGGGGATTGCAGCATACAGAACCCACGCCAATCAATTAGGATTTACAGACGACTTCGTAGATAGAACAACACACGAAGCATTATATATGACTCTAACAAACTCAAATTTCAATGTTCAAGAACACATCAACATGGCAATGCAAGTTGGTCAAGCAGCAGTTCGCATGATGGAAGTATTGGATGAGGCTCATACAAAACGCCTCGGTATCCCACAACCGATTCGTGTTTCGCAAAACAAAATTGAGGGCAAAGCAATTGTTGTAACTGGACATAACTTGTTTGCATTAGAAGAGTTATTAAAGCAAACAGAAGGAAAAGACATTAATATCTATACTCACTCTGAAATGCTGCCAGCTCATGGCTATCCAGCATTGAAAAAATATTCGCATCTAAAAGGAAATATCGGAAAAGCTTGGTATGACCAACGACGATTATTTGAAAAATTCCCTGGAGCTATTTTAGCAACAACGAACTGTGTAATGCCTATTAAAGGTTCTTATGCTGATCGTATGTTCTCTTATGAAGTAGCAGGTTTAGAAAACGTACAAAAGATTGTTAACGATGATTTCTCGCCACTAATCAACCGTGCGTTGGAATTACCAGAAGCAAATATCGAATCTGATGAAACATTATTAACAGGATTCCACCATGAAACAGTTCTTGGCTTGGCGCCAGAAGTGATTGCAGCTGTTAAAGAAGGTAAGATTAAGCGTTTCTTCGTTATTGCTGGCTGTGATGCACCTGGTAAAGGCGGGGAATACTATCGTGAATTAGCTACATCACTACCTCCGGAAACGGTAATTTTAACAACTTCCTGTGGTAAGTTCCGTTTCAACGATGTTGATTACGGAGTGGTTCCTGGAACTGAAATTCCACGTTATATCGATTTAGGTCAATGTAACAACTCAGGTTCAACTGTGAAAATTGCACTTGCATTAGCTGATGCATTTGGTTGTTCTGTAAATGAACTTCCAGTAAGTATCGTTCTTTCTTGGTTTGAACAAAAGGCTGTAGCTATTTTATTAGGACTATTCAGTTTAGGAATCCAAGATATTCGCATTGGACCAAAGCCACCTGAATTTATTTCAGAAGGTGTCTTAAACGTACTCCAAGAAACTTTCAACCTGAAGTTAATTGGAAATGCGCAAGAAGACATGGAAGCAATGTTAAACGCATAAAATTAATAAAACCAACCGCCTCTTTACCTCTCTCGCGGTTGGTTCTTTTTTTAAAATATTTCATCTAATAATTCTTCAGTGTCAAATACCATATCTCCTGCGTCATTTACTTCGATTAAGCCTTCTTTTTTCATTTTTGTAAGCGTTCGGCTTACGGTTTCTCTTGTTGTTCCAATCATATTGGCTAAATCTTTATTGGTAAATTCCGATCTGAGCAAGACTTTACCATCATCAAGTGATGAGCCGTGTTTCTCTGAAAGGCGAATCAATAATTTTATGATTTGTTCGTAAGTATTGTTTAAAATTTGTTCTTCAAGTCGGTCCTGAAGATCGATGATTTTTTCTGCAAGAACATTAAAAACTTTAATACATAAATAAGGATTTTCGATTAAAACCTTTTCAAATTGATCAATGGGAACAACAACCAGTTTGGCACTTTCCATAATTTCAGCAAAAGCCGGGTACTCACCTTTACGAAAAAAACCAACATGTGGAAACATGTCACCAGCTTTAATGATGTTGACGATCTGTTCACGACCACTTGAATCACTTTTATAGATTTTTACTTTACCTTCGCAAATAAAATAAACATTGGTAATCGGATCACCCTGTAAAAAGACATGATTGTTTTTCTTTAGTTCTCTGGAAATTGAAATGTCAACTATTTTAGAAATCTCCTGCTCATCTAGTTCGCGAAACAGGGAAAAATGGGATAATACCTTTTTGATTTGTTCTTTTCTCATCGTAGCACCTCTATAAATGATAGCCTTATCTTTTATTATTGTAACAAATAAATGTTAGAAGTCATCTAATTCCACTGAAAATTATTCTGACAAAATTTTATTCTGGGTTTCTGTGACCTGTGAAAACTGGTAACGGAAAATTTAGGATTCAGTCTTTTTTTACGAACGCTTATTCGGTAAAATAGAATCAATGAGGTGAGCGCGTTGAAGGTAAGAAAAAGTTTACAGGAAATCATCAAGCTGTTTAATGAGGATAATCAGACAAAACAGTGTATTGAATATTGGCACACAATTGAAGAAAAACAGGCGGTCACCGAGCCGCTGCCTAACGACCTTCATCCAAAGCTAGCCATGGCACTAAAAATGAGGGGAATAGGGCGATTATATACCCACCAAAGCTCAGCATATGCGGCTGTTTCTAAAGAGAAGAGTATTGTTGCAGTAACTCCTACAGCTTCAGGAAAAACACTTTGCTATAACTTACCAGTACTACAAGAGCTACTTAATCATTCAAGTTCAAGAGCTCTCTATATGTTTCCGACCAAAGCGCTAGCGCAGGATCAAAAAAGTGAGCTAAACGAGCTAATTCAAGAAGGAGAGCTCGACCTTAATTGTTTTACGTATGATGGTGACACAGCCGCGAATATACGTCAGAAGGTTCGTCGTTCAGGTCATATTGTGATTACCAATCCCGATATGCTCCATTCAGCTATTTTGCCACATCACACAAAGTGGGTGTCATTGTTTGAGAACTTAAAGTATGTCGTAATCGATGAACTTCATATTTATCGAGGCGTGTTTGGAAGTCACGTTGCCAATGTAATCCGTCGCCTGAAAAGAATTTGTCAATACTACGGTAGCAATCCCGTGTTTATTTGTACATCGGCAACCATTGCTAATCCACTCGAATTAGCGGAACGTTTAACAGAAACCCCAATGACTTTAATAGATAATAATGGTGCTCCTAGCGGAAGAAAGCACTTCCTTTTTTATAATCCGCCAATTGTTAATAAACCATTAAACATTCGCCGGAGTGCAACACTCGAAGCGAAACGACTCGCCGGTGAACTGTTGAAAAATAAAATTCAGACGATTGTCTTTGCCCGAAGCAGAGTCAGAGTAGAAATTTTATTAACATATTTAAAAGAATTAGTGAAATATCAATTAGGACCAAAATCAATTCGGGGCTATCGAGGTGGTTATTTGCCAACGGAACGCCGTGAAATTGAAAAAGGTCTGCGTTCTGGTGAAATATATGGTGTGGTCAGCACGAATGCCCTTGAGCTAGGAGTTGATATTGGACAGCTTCAGGTTTGTGTGATGACAGGATATCCTGGATCGATTGCAAGCGCTTGGCAGCAGGCAGGACGCGCAGGCCGTCGTCATGATGAATCACTAGTCATTTTAGTGGCGAGCTCCAGTCCGCTTGATCAATATGTCATCGGGCATCCGGATTATTTTTTTAAGCGTAGTCCAGAGACTGCCAGAATAAATCCCGACAATTTGATTATTTTAATCGACCATATGAAGTGTGCGGCTTTTGAACTTCCGTTTAAACAAGGCGACCGTTTTGGAAGCGTCGAGACCGAAGAATTACTAGAATACTTAACGGAGGAACGGGTTCTTTTTCAAAATGGTGATAAATGGTATTGGATGAATGATTCTTTTCCTGCCCATAATATAAGCCTTCGATCAGCTTCGCAAGAAAATATTGTGATTATTGATCAATCTGAAACAGGGAGGGCTAGAGTGATTGGGGAAATGGATCGATTTTCGGCAATGACGCTACTCCATGAAGAAGCAATATACTTACATCAAGGTGTTCAATACCAGGTAGAAATACTTGATTGGGATGAAAAGAAAGCCTTTGTACGCGAGGTCGAAGTGGATTATTTCACTGATGCCAATCTTGCTGTCGAACTTAAGGTACTCGAAGTCGATAGACAGCGTTCGGGAGGATTATGGGAAATAGGTTTTGGAGATGTAAGTGTCAGGGCAATGGCAACAATTTTTAAAAAGATTAAATTTGAAACCCATGAAAATATTGGTTCTGGCCCGATTCATTTACCTGAAGAGGAGCTCCATACAAGCTCAGCATGGATTTCTTTGCAAAAGGAACTACACGAGTTGAGTGAGGACAGACTTGAGCAAGGCTTAATCGGGACAGCACATGCACTAAGTTCAATCGTACCTTTATTTGTTATGTGTGATCCACAGGATATTCACGTGGTCCCTCAGGTGAAGGCAGCCCATAATGAAAAACCAACCATCTTTTTTTATGACCGTTATCCTGGTGGAATTGGCTTAAGTGAAAAAATTTATAGTGGTATCGAATTTGTGCTGACAGAGACAAACAGAATGATTGAACACTGTCAATGTGAGCATGGTTGCCCCTCATGCATTGGGACTGACACGCAAAACCCATTTGCGAAGAAAGATGTCCTGAAAATATTACAATTATTTTTAGCACAAGCAAATTTCTAGGAGGTAGGTGCGCAAATGTCATTAAAGAAGAAATTAAATCGTTTAAAACCGCACCTAGCTAGTTCGGAAAATACTAATGAGAATTTAAAGCACGAAAGAATCATTGTAGACGATAAGATTCCTTATTTGAACGAATGGACAAATGCTGGCGTAAAGCCCTATTATTTTGATGAAAACTATTGTTTAATACGGGAGGTTAACTATCCGTTAACATATCAACATGGTAAATATAGCTTTGGTGACTTCATTACTGCGGTACAGGCATGGAATCAGACCGAAATCGAGCACCCACTATCCGCTTCCGGTCATCGCCCGAATGAGTTGTTTTTCTTTGATACCGAAACAACAGGTTTAGGTGGAGGCGTAGGAAATACGATCTTTTTACTTGGTCACGCAAGGATAAACGGTGAGCAAGTTACGCTCAAACAGCATATACTTCCACACCCAGGTGCAGAGATTCCCTTGTATCAAAGTTTTCTAGAAAGCATTAATTACAAAACACTAGTAACTTATAATGGCAAAGCATTCGATTGGCCACAGGTTAAAACCCGTCACACATTAATTCGTGACCATGTCCCGAAGCTACCAGCATTTGGACATTTTGATCTCTTTCATGCCGCACGACGGATGTACAAGCATAAGTTAGATAAATTGAAGTTGTCCGTTGTTGAAAAAGAGGTGCTAGGGTTTGAGAGAAAGGATGATATCCCTGGATTTTTAGCACCGATTATTTATTTTGACTTTATCGAACGAAAAAATCCTGAAGGTCTGCTAGGTGTCATGAAGCATAATGAAATGGATATACTGTCATTAATTAGCTTATATGTTCACCTCACCTTCCAATTGCTTCGTATTGATAAGCAGCAAACAACCAAGGAGACGTTTGAAGTCGGTCGGTGGTATGCTGCTTTAGGTCAGTTCGAACAGGCTAAGCAGGCGTTTAGCGATATCATATCGGATGAAGTAGACATCGATTATCCTGCAATGAATGCTTTGGCGTTTGAATATAAACGGGAGCGGGACTGGCATTCGGCTTGCGAGTTGTGGAAAAAAGTTGCCGAGGCTTGCGAACCTCTCTTACAAGTGGAGGCATGTGTGGAGTTGGCTAAAATATATGAGCACCGCCTTAAGGATATTGAAATGGCATACAATTATTGTGAGAAGGCTAAGAAGTCATGTGCTAATATAAGTGATTTGAAGAAATCGGAAAAATTCTCTGCCGATATCGAAAAGCGTTTGCATAGAATATCGATAAAATTAGCCTAGTCGACGTTTTTGGAGGTCTGCATACCACAAAATACTTGTAACAAAATATTCACAAATACATGGCGATAAAACAGATATTCTATATTGAAACAAAGCAGTATGCGGGGTAAAATTGTAACTTGTATGGAATAAATCCATTTAAATTTTATCTGGAGCTGGTAAAGTGTATAAAGCAATACTGTTTTTGTTTTTTGTTGTAGTTTGTTTAACGGCCATTTTATTTACAAGTCTGAAAGATAGTTTTTATACGATGCTATAAATCATTAAACATAACAGATAGGCTAAAATTTAGTTAGAATGACCAATAGTAATATGATCATTTTATCGTGCTTGCTTGCCTATTTCACAATAAATTAGGTATTTTCATTAGTACAAGATTCCCTCCTGCAACATAGGCTATTAATGTAAAGATAGTCAAAGAGAAAGGAGGATCTCGTATGCATCCTATGAATTGTAATTGTCCAACTTGTGTGCTGCCAGCAATTGTACACCCAACAAAATGCTGTGTAAACCACACATGTCATAATTATGTGGTACCTCATATTCATCCACAACACACTACTACTGTAAATCATGAGTTTTTTGCACATCAACACTATTTTCCGCAAACTCAATCAGTAGTAAATGAAGTGTCACATCAACATTTCAATGCTGGTCCTGGACCAATCCCTGGAGGATTTCCTGGAGGATTCCCAGGTGGTCCTGTACCTCGACCTTTTTGGAGATAATTAATTGTTGAAAAACAAGGGCTTCTTAACCTGAAGCCCTTGTTTGTTTGTGGTTTCTAGCCTAAAATAAAAGAAATATTAATACATTAAACGTACATACAATCAAAAATGATGAAAAAGAGGTTATCGAACCATTGGCGAAAGTAGTTGCGGTATCTGGTTATAAACCCTTTGAGCTTGGCATTTTTCAGAACAACCATCCATCCGTTAGTTACATAAAGCTAGCGCTAAAGAAAGAGCTCGAGCTGCTTCTAGATGAAGGTTTAGAGTGGGTCATTATAAGTGGTCAGCTTGGAACAGAGCTATGGGCAGCGGAGGTCGTTTTTGATTTACAGTGTCAGCATCCAGAGCTTAAACTTGGCTTGATTACGCCCTTCTTAAACCAAGAGGAAAACTGGAATGAGCAAAATAAGGAATTATATGAATCAGTGTTAATTGGAGCCGATTTTGTCGACTCCATTACAAAAAAGAAGTATGAAGGTCCTTGGCAATTTCGCTTGAAGAATCAGTTTTTTATTGAAAAAAGTGATGCCTTAATTTTATTTTATGATCAGGAAAAGGAAGGCGGGCCGAAATATCTATTTGAAGCAGCCCAAAAATTTAAAGAAAACCATTTCTATGATTTAAGAGTATTTGGCTTTTATGATCTCCAACTTTTGGTAGAGGAATCACAGCCTGATCAATATTAATTATGAAAGCAAATTGACAAAAGTGTACATTTTTGGAACAATATAATGTGATGATAGGGGATACTTGAGGTGAATGAATTGTCTGATAAATTTAAATTAACTGCGAAGGATATTTTAGAAAAAGAATTTAAATCGTCAATGCGTGGCTATAAACAAGAAGATGTAGATAAATTTTTAGATCTCATCATAAAAGATTATGAAGCATTTCATCAGGAAATTGATGAATTGCAGCAGGAAATAATCAAGCTTAAAAAGCAATTAGATGAATCAACTCGTCGTCAAAATACTCAACCTCAAGCAGCGGTTGGGACAACAAATTTTGACATTTTAAAGCGTTTATCTAATCTAGAAAAACATGTTTTTGGCAGCAAGCTTTACGATTAAATAAAACTTCCTGTTTTTCTTTTAAATACCATTGCGATTCAAGACGATATTCCATATAATAAGCAATGTACTCTTTAATAGCGTTCGGGTAATCGCTGCAGGGAGCTTTGCAACCTGTAGAGGAAAGTCCATGCTCGCACGAGCTGAGATGCTCGTAGTGTTCGTGCCTAGCCAATAAATAAGCTAGGGCAGTTGAGGTAACTCGGCTGACGGCCGGAAAAATGCCTAAGTCTTTAATGATATGGCATGAGTACCTATAAAAGTGCCACAGTGACGTAGCCTCATCAGAAATGGTGAGGGTGGAACGGGTAAACCCCACGAGCGAGAAACCCAAATAATGGTAGGGGCACCTTCTCTGAGGAATTCAACAAGGAGGAGGACAGATTGTTTACAATCTGTAGATAGATGATTACCACCGGAGTACGAGACTTAGGTCGCTTGCAGTACGAAGGCACAAAACATGGCTTACAGAACGTTATTAAAGGCATTGTATGAGTGTAATGGATGTTTGGCTCTCCTTTTTTGGAGAGCTTTTCTTGTATATAATATATAATAGTAATGAATTCGGATAAAGTTAGGTGAAACCATGAAAAAACTAGATTTAATTGCAACATCAGCGATGGGTCTTGAGTCAATTGTTGCAAAAGAAGTCAGAGATTTAGGATACGAATGTACGGTCGAAAATGGCCGAATAGCCTTTAAGGGTGACGAGCTCGCGATTGCCCGCAGTAATCTTTGGCTAAGAACCGCTGATCGAATCAAAATTAAAGTTGGCGAGTTCCGCGCTACAAGTTTTGATGAATTGTTTGAAAAAACGAAAGCACTTCCGTGGGAGGACTTATTACCTGAGGATGCGGAATTCCCTGTTTCAGGAAAGTCAGTTAAGTCCAAGCTTTTTAGTGTATCGGATTGTCAAGCGATTGTAAAAAAAGCAATTGTTTCTCGGTTGCAAAAAGCTTACAAACGAACATCATGGCTCGAAGAAAATGGACCGACGTTTAAAATTGAGGTCGCCTTATTAAAGGATATTGCTACGATTACAATTGATACTAGTGGAGCTGGTCTACATAAACGAGGCTACCGAGTTGACCAGGGTGAAGCACCATTGAAGGAAACACTAGCTGCTGCACTCGTATTACTTACCAACTGGAGTGCGGATAAGCCGTTCATTGATCCTTTCTGTGGTTCAGGAACAATCCCAATCGAGGCTGCCCTTATCGGTCAAAATATTGCACCAGGATTTAATCGTGAATTTATATCAGAACAATGGCCGTTTATCCCTGGAACGGTATGGGACCAGGCTAGAAATGAAGCAGAGGACTTGGCAAGATATGACCAGCCTCTTATGATTACGGGATCTGATATTGACCATCGAATGGTAAAAATCGCCGAAGAGAATGCATTTGAAGCGGGATTAGGCGATCTTATTTCGTTTAAACAGATGAGGGTTCAGGACCTAACTGTAAAACAAGATTATGGTGTAATTGTCGGGAATCCCCCATATGGTGAAAGACTTGGAGACAAGCCGGCAGTTGAAAAAATGTATCGGGAAATGGGGCAAGTATTCAGCGAGTTAGACACATGGTCGATTTATATTTTAACGTCTCATCCAGATTTCGAGACTTTATATGGTAGGCCAGCAACGAAAAAACGAAAGCTATTTAACGGATTTATCCGTACCGATTTATATCAGTACTGGGGTAAACGGCCACCTCGTGTCCAATAAAGGAATATTTCTCGGTTAGCAGAAAAAACTAATGTTATGATTTTTATAGAGAGATAAAATAGGGACTAGCCCCGATTGTAGGGTAGCCCCTATTTTTATGGAGGATATTATGCAAAGTCGCTTACCATTTACATTAACGAAAACAGAGTCTTTCTATGAACGTTTAAATGATTGGATTGGTGATGTTTTTTATGATTTATTACCTGAAGCAGGCTTCGAATTAAGAGATGAACAAATTTATATGGCTTTCCAGCTCGAGAAGGCTTTTAAAGAGAAAAAAGTGATGTTTGCAGAGGCTGGTGTTGGCACCGGCAAAACGATTGTATACTTGCTATATGCGCTTTGCTATGCCAGATATACAAATCAGCCCGCAATCATTGCTTGTGCTGATGAAACATTAATTGAGCAAATAGTTAAAAAGGAAGGGGACATAGCAAAGCTTGAAGCAGCTCTTGGCCTAACAATTGATGTTCGGCTTGCGAAAGCGCGAGATCAATACCTTTGCTTAAATAAGTTAGAAAACAAAACGTTTGCTGATACAACTAACACATTTAGTGATATTATGGCATCTTTACCAGCCTTTGTTCAAAGTGGTGCATCCATGCAATCGTTTCTCCCATATGGAGATCGAAAAGAGTATCCTGAATTGACGGATGAACAGTGGCAACAAATCGCATGGGATTCCCTCGAGGATTGCTTTTCCTGTGATAAACGCCACCGCTGTGGTCAAACGCTTCATCGAGATCATTATCGAAGTGGAGGGGACCTAATTATCTGTTCACAGGATTTTTATATGGAGCATGTCTGGACGAAGGAATCACGGAAGCGGGAAGGACAACTTCCATTATTGCCTGAGGGCTGTTGCGTTGTGTTTGATGAAGGTCATTTGCTAGAATATGCCGCGCAAAAGGCTTTGACGTATAAATTGACCGAAAAAACGCTTGAGACCTTACTAGAAAAAATCGCTGGTAATGATATTAGGGAAAAAACACTGTACATTATTGAAACAGCGATTATGTTAAGTGTGGAGTTTTTTAATGGATTAACGAAATACTCTAAGGAAACTATTGGTTCAGAAAAGAAAACGATTGAAAAAAATGAACATATTATTAAAATTGCAAAAAAACTTTTGGATAGCCTCAGTGCATTAGAAGAAGAATTGGTGTTTGAGAGCGAGCTGTTCGTCATCAATGATTATGACCTTAAGATCGTTGAAGAATATCTGGAACAAATCACATATTCCTTATCGTTGTTTATCGGAAATACAAACGGAATTACCTGGTTTGAAGAAACAGATCAAGAGCGCAGACTAGTTATCATGCCCCGCCTAGTCAAGGACATATTAAAAGATGAAGTCTTTTCCCTGCGGAAACCATTTATTTTTTCTTCAGCAACACTATCAGAAAATAAATCGTTTGGTTATCTAGCTGGTAGTCTCGGGATTACTGATTATTCATCCTTCTCAGTTGAGTCACCATTTGACTATGATGAAAACATGACAATTTATATGCCAGAATTTGCTAAGTTTGGCCTTGAAGAACGATCTGCTTATTGCTTAAAGAAGCTTCAGGAAACTCAGAATGGTACGCTAGTCTTATTTTCAGACAAAGCAGAGTTATATTATTTTAAAGAATATATAAAAGGGAAAATAAATAAGCAAATCTATTTCGAGGGAGATGCGGAAATTAGCACCTTAGTTTCTCAATTTCAAAATGAGGATTCATCCATTCTTTGTGCGGTCCATTTATGGGAAGGCTTGGATATTCCGGGAGATGCTTTAGGGAATGTAATCCTCTTCTCATTACCATTTCCTCCAAATGATCCGGTATTTACGGCAAAACGGGAAGGAAGCAGCCAGCCGTTTATCGAGGTCGACCTACCGTACATGCTGCTCAGACTTCGTCAAGGTGTAGGTAGACTGGTTCGAACAAGCACCGATCATGGAACAGTCCATATCCTGATTGATGAGGAAACGGATCCGCAAATTATCGATAAAATTAGAGGCGTTCTTCCAACCACAATAACAGTTGCATAAGAAAAAATCACAGAGTAAAAAAATAAGCACAGCTAAAAGGTAATATTAAAATGGTACCTGTAGGTAGGACACTCGAAAAAAAGAGTGTTTCACCTACAGGTATTTTTTTATATACTTGAATTTCAGAATATGGGGATAAGGGGAT
>NZ_JABAIT010000008.1 GCF_012843265.1 Bacillus sp. DNRA2
TACACACTGTAATATAAATTGAACCGCCGTATACGGAACCGTACGTACGGTGGTGTGAGAGGGGCGAAAATAATAATCTTATTTTCCCTCTACTCGATTTAGAATACATTCATGAAGAATTCAGATTTGTGATATTCCATCTAGCGATAGGTATACTATAATAAGTTATTGATATTGCATGGATTCATCAACCAATCTAAAGCATGAAATAGTATATGAGGTGAACATTTGTGAACGATCAGTGGAAACAAACAAACCATGCGAATAATGAGCTGCTGCGCTCACAAATAGAAGAATTAAAGCAAAAAAATCAAGAATTGGAAAAGCAACTCCGTATCAAGGAATCATTATATCTTAGTGTATTTGATGCTTTGCCGATTGCAATTTTTCTTGAGGACCCTGAAGGTCGTACGACCTATGCTAATAAAAATGCATGTGAAGCAAATGGTTTGGATTTTGAGGATTTAATCGGTAAAACAGTATTTGATTTTTTTCCGAAGCCAATTGCCGAGCTAAACCGTGCCTATGATTTAGAAGTTTGGAAAAAAAGAAGTCTGATAACGAAAGAAATAGAGGCAGGCTTCAAAGGTGAAACTCACCACATGTTTACTGGAAAGACGATATTACACATAACCGAATCTAATCAGGATTTTTTGTTGGGTTTTGGCTTAGATATCACTGACCGGGTAGAGGTTGAGAAGCAGTTAATCGAAAGTGAAGAGAAATTCCGGAGTGTGATAGAGCAAGCAGGAGACAGCATTTTTCTTATCACTACAGAAGGAACTCTCGTCGATGTAAATCCAACGGCATGTGAAGTACTTGGGTTAACTAAGGAAGAATTGCTAGAAATAAATATTGAATTACTTTTCCAAAACTTGTCAGGTAAAATTAGCGAATTTAGCAATATTGAAGGAAACCATTCGATCACAAATTTCGAAGATTATCTGATTGGAAAAGATAATTTACAAATCCCAGTTGATATAAGCATCCGTCTCATATCGATTGGGGAAAACCAAGTGTTTGTTGCACTATGTCGGGATATCCGCGAGAAAAAAAGAGCCGAAGCCCAAATCAGACATATGGCCTATCACGATGCCTTAACAGAACTACCGAATCGTTGGTATATACAATCCTATATTAATAAATATACTTCAAACCACCGGACTACAAACGATCAACTCGGTTTTATTTTACTTGATCTTGATTATTTTAAAGTGATCAATGATAGTTTGGGCCATGATGCAGGAGACCAATTATTAAAGGAAGTTGCGCACCGCTTACAGAATACCATTCAAGATTCTGAGAACATACTAGCCAGGTTTGGCGGGGATGAATTTATTATTCTGCTCCCTCATTTACAAAGTGAGCAAGCAGTCCTTTCCTTAGGGGAAAAGATTATTGATCAACTATCGATACCATTTATGATTTCAGGGCAGAAATGTAATATTTCAGCCAGTTTTGGAATAAGCTTATACCCCTTGGATGGGCAGGATTTAAATACCTTAATCAAAAACGCAGATTTGGCAATGTACTATTCGAAGGAAAAAGGACGAAGCTGTTACAGTTTATATAATCCAATCATGAAAATGAAAGCAATCGAAAGAATGGACCTTGATATTCATTTGCGAGAGGCTTTAGAAAATAATGAATTTATTCTTCATTATCAACCGAAAATCAACTTAAAGACTGGAAAAATTGATGGAATGGAAGCACTCATTCGCTGGAAAACAAAAGAAAACCAGATTTTATATCCAGCTTCGTTTATTCATATTGCGGAAGAAACGGGATTAATTAATCCGATTGGAGAATGGGTATTACGTGAAGCCTGTCGTCAATGTAAGGAATGGCAAAACGAAGGCTTTAAAGACTTGACTATAAGTGTAAATTTATCTCCAAAGCAATTTCAGCATAATAATCTTGTCGAGCTAATCGTTTTAGTTTTAGCTGAGACAGGGTTACCACCTGGGTCATTGGAATTAGAACTGACCGAGGGGATGATTATGAAGGAACCGGAGGAAGCGGTACTGGTATTGACTAAACTAAAAGATTTAGGGGTCAAAATTTCCATCGACGATTTCGGAACAGGATTTTCGTCATTAAGTTACTTAAAGCTATTCCCAATTGATACCCTTAAAATCGATAAATCATTTATTTTGAATATGGATGAAGATAAGACTGCATCAAAGATTGTTACAGCAATTATAACATTGGCTCATAGTTTAAATTTAAATGTTGTCGCTGAAGGAGTAGAAAAAAAAGAGCAATTTAACTTGCTTATGGATGTCAACTGTGATGTTGTCCAGGGGTACTATGTTAGTAAGCCAAAAAGTGCCATGGATATTATTCATAATCTGGAAGAATTTCAATATCTAAAAAGATAATTCAACTAACCTTGATGCCAAATTTATTTGGTAACAAGGTTTTTTTTAGTTGTTTTAGGGCAAAATAGTCACTATGGCAAAAAATGCTGATAAGTTATTAAAGTAGGAGGTAACGAACAATGCCAAAGGTTGAAGTTTCGTGTGCAATTTCAAACTGTAATTTTTACGGTGAAGGAAATGTTTGTAGAGCTGAAAAGATCATGGTTGAATTAGATCAACATGCTCGATATGACTCAGAGTTCTCTTCTGAATTAGGTGAAAAAAATCATATTGATGAAGCTGGTAGTTCAGCACACACCTGTTGTAAAACCTTTAAACCGAAAAATGAAAACTAATTGAAATTGAATGAAAAAGCATTGATTATCTACTTAGTTAGAAATCAGTGCTTATTCTTTGTTGTTTATTTTAATTTTCTGATAAATACTCTTTTTTTGCTAGGTTTCGAGATATACTAGAGAAAAGGGGGCAAATGCAATGAAAAAAATGCTTGTCGTTTTCTTTATCCTATTAATAGCAGGTTTTATGGCAGGGTGTAATTTATTTGAGAATTCCAATCAAACAACCTCAGACAAAAATAATAATCAAGCACCGACTAAAACAAGCGACAATAAGTCAAAAAGTGATACCAAGAAACAAGTTGATAATGAAAAGGATAAAAATAATAACTTATCTGAAATTGAAGCATACTTTCCAATGAAAAAAAACACCAGATATATATACGAAGGTAGCGGCAACGAGTTCGCTTCATTTGATATTTACAATGATTATATAGATGAAAAAAAACTACAACAACGCTTTAATAATGGTGGAACGGTAATGGCTTATGTGATAGAAATTAAGAATGGACAATTAGTGAAGGTCTACTCAAGAGGTGAAGTCTATTATCGGGAAAATCTTTTAAAAGAAACCGGCGATACGGAAGTTTTGTTAAAAGAGCCACTTTCAAAAGGTACCCAATGGACATTAGCTGATTCACGAGTCCGGACGATTACAGCGACAGATGCATCTGTTACGACCCCAACTGGGACTTATAAAGCAATCGAAGTAACAACCGAGGATAAAGAAGGGAAATCGCTTGAATATTATGCACCAAATATGGGTTTGATAAAATCGGTATTTGTCATGAATGGTTCTGAGGTTTCTTCCTCTTTAGCAAAAGTAGAAGAAAATGTTCCTCTAATTCAACAAATTCGATTCTATTATCCAAATATTGATGACGACAAACTCTATTATAAAGATCGTGATGTTCGCTTTTTCACTAATGATATTACGCGTAAGGTACTAGCTGAAGAATATAAAAAAGCCGAAAACAATGAAGTTGTATTTACAAAAAATACGACGATTAACAGTTTATATTTAAATAAAGACCAGCAAGTCTACATTGATTTGAATAAAGAATTTATTAATGAAATGAGCGCAGGTGCAGCTTTTGAAGGGAAGATTTTACAATCAATTGTTAATACGTTTGGAGGCTATTATCAAGCTGATAGAGTTTATTTAACAATTAATAATACGCCGTATGAATCAGGACATATCTCTAAGCAAAAGGGAGAATATTTTATCGTCAATACCGAGAATGCAGTTAAGTTACCATAATACTGAACTGGAATGATTAGTTTATGGCAAAATGAATGAAAAAAGCCATCCAAGCATGAATTGGATGGCTTTTAATCATTGTTCGTGGCTTAGAACCAAAAACCACGACCTTCATGTCTGCGATTATCATTTCTGTTGTTGCGATTATGATCACGATCTTCTTCGATTCTAATGTTTTCTGCATTGATAATCACATTTTCAGCATTAATAATCACATCATCTACATCAATTTCAATTCTACTTCTGTTTCTGTTTCTATCATTGTTTCTGTTGCTCATTAACATTCCCCCCTTTCTTGTTTTCTACTTCAGCATATGCTTGTCTCAAATAAACGTTTGGGTAAGCATGGACATTAAGCAAAAAAGGGCTAAGTGCTTCTTGGTAATTAAGAGCCATCAATTGTAAAACTTTGTTATAATAAAAGGGAACAGATTGGGATAAAGAGGGGAAAAAGATGCTGACGCCAAATAAACAAAGAGAAATGCTAAATCATTCAAAATTCTATGTTAACAGAGAACTAAGCTGGCTATCCTTTAACAAACGTGTATTAGAAGAAGCAATTGATACACGCAATCCCTTACTTGAAAGATGTAAATTCTTAGCGGTGTTTAGTTCAAATTTAGATGAATTTTTTATGGTTCGTGTAGCAGGACTTAAGGACCAAGTTAAAGCAGGCTATCATAAGCCTGAAAAAAAGGCAGGTCTGACTCCGAAACAACAATTAGAAAAAATATCCTCAAAAACCCATGACCTAGTTAATCGACAGTATGAAACTTTTAATCACGATATACTTACTAGTTTGAAAGAGCAACAAATCGAACTCTTGCATATCGAACAATTAACCGATGATCAACTCAAAGAGGTTGAGGACTATTTTGAAAAGCAAATATTTCCAGTCCTAACCCCAATGGCCATTGATGCTTATCACCCTTTCCCGATGCTTCTTAATAACAGTTTAAACATTGCCATCGTTATTGATGAATATCAAAAGGAAGACAAACATCCGTTGAAAATTGCGATTGTTCAAGTTCCGAAAGTGTTAAATCGATTCGTTCAACTTCAATGTACAGGAAAACTTCAGTTGATTTTATTAGAAGAAATTATTTGTCACTTTATCGAGAAATTGTTTGCTGGATTTCAAGTAGTGTCACGCTCAATATTTAGAATTACTAGAAATGCCGATTTAACCATTCAGGAAGAAAGTTCGAACGATTTACTGGAAGAGATTGAGAAAGAGTTAAAAAAACGGAAATGGGGTGCCGCGGTCAGGTTAGAAATCCAGACGCCTGGCTTCGACCAACGAGTCTTAGAATATATTGCAGAGGAACTAGAGCTTAAGGATCAAGACATATACGAAATTGAGGGTCCTTTGGATTTAACGGTTCTTTTTCAATTATATAAAATATTGGAAACTACTCATTCAGAGTTGATGTATGACAAACTGATTCCGCAGCAACAAAACAACCTAATCGAGGAGCTATTTGACATTATTTCCGAACGAGATGTTTTGCTACATCATCCATATGATTCGTTCGAGCCTGTTGTTGAGTTCGTTAGGAAGGCCGCATTTGATCCTGAAGTCTTAGCGATTAAACAAACACTATATCGGGTCAGTGGTGACTCACCAATCATTCATGCCTTAAAGCGAGCTGCAGAAAATGGTAAGCAGGTAACCGTATTGGTTGAACTCCGGGCACGCTTTGATGAGCAAAATAATGTTCATTGGGCGAAAGAACTTGAAAAGGCAGGTTGCCATGTAATCTTTGGTAAGCACAATTTGAAAACACACAGTAAAATTACCCTCGTCGTACGGCGTAAGGCTGGTCAGATTGAGCGACTCATCCATTTAGGAACAGGGAACTACAATGACCAGACCGCAAAACTTTATACCGATTTTGGGTTGTTTACAGCAAACAAGAATTTGGGGGAAGATGCGACCAATTTTTTTAATTATTTAAGTGGTTATACCAAAAGACCAATCTTTCATTATTTTTCGATTTCGCCGACCGATATTCGAAAGGAACTTTACCAGTTAATCGATGACGAGATTGCCTTTCATCGTCAATTCTCTAATGGTCGAATCATTGCCAAGATGAACTCGATAACAGACAAAGACATGATTATCAAACTATATGAGGCATCTATAGCCGGGGTTCAAATTGATCTAATTGTAAGAGGAGTTTGTTGTTTGAAACCAGGCATACCTGGAGTAAGTGAAAATATACGGGTACGGAGCATTGTTGGTAGATTTTTAGAGCATAGCCGAATTTTTTACTTTCATCACAACGGGGAAGCGAAGACTTATTTATCTTCAGCTGATTTAATGAAACGAAATTTGGATAAACGAGTGGAAATTATGTTTCCGGTTTTGGAGGAAAGTTTAAAGGAAAAGGTTACCAGTGTTTTATCCTATTTGTTAATGGATAATGTCAAAGCTCGTGAAATGGATGAGGATGGCCATTATCATTATGCATATAAACAGGTAGGTATTCCCGAAGTAGAAAGTCAGTTGATATTATTTCATGAAGCAAATCCAGCTCATGAATTCGTATGAAAAAAGCAGATCTCCTAAGGGAGGTCTGCTTTTTGAGTGTTAAAGAAACTTTTGTCCATATAAACCGTGATCATTAATTGCAGGATGTTCAATCTGGATCGTTGAATGGGTCAGACCGTATTTTTCTTTTAAAAGCTTACTGATGGCTGAAACAGCCTTAAGTGGTTCGCTTTGTTCATTAAGAAAAACATGTGCAGTAAACGAATAATGGTTGGATGTGACCGTCCATAAGTGCATTTCATGGACATCTTCGACTCCCTCAACAGCCGTAATATCAGTTCGAATTGCTTCAAGATCAAAATTCTCAGGAACTGTTTCCATTAAGATTGTATAGGACTCTTTGACAATTTTGGCACCACCGATCAGAATAACAGCTCCGATAACCATACTTATTATTGGGTCTAATATTTGGAAACCAGTAAAGTGGATAATAAGAGCGGATGCAATGACGCCAACTGAATTCAACAAATCCCCAATAAAATGCCAAAGTGCGCTTTTGATGTTTAAGTTTTCTTCATGTTTGGTACTTTTTGTTAGAACAATAGTCAAGATAATATTGACAATTAACCCGATAATCGCAACCGTTAGCATGAGACCGAGTTCTATTTCTCTTGGAGTAATAATACGTTTGACACCTTCGATAAAAATCCCTAACGCAATCACAATTAACGCTAGGCCATTAATAAAGGACGCGATGATTTCAAACCGCAAATAACCAAACGTATACTTTTGATTTGGCTTTTTGGTGGCTAAATAAATAGCTGTCATACTAAATCCTAAGGCAATTACATCGGAAGCCATATGGGCAGAATCTGATAATAAGGCGAGGGAATTGGACAATATACCTCCGACAACTTCCACAAGCATAAAAAATGAAGTCAATATTAATGTAATCCATAGTGTGTTTTTCGACTTCTGTTGGTTCTTCACATGATTTAAGTGATGAAAATCAAAATCTCTCATAATACCATCCCTCTTTTTATTAAAAACTATTTCATCTAGATTATACGCTTAAACAGGATGATGTCAATCTAATTGAGAATAAATAATTTGTAATTGAGAATAGGTTTCAAAATCACTCATGAATAAATGGGAATGATTCTTATATTTAATAAAAAACATATTATAATCATTATTATTTTTTTATTATTAAAAAACTTTTTTGATATCATATTGGAGAATATTTTTTATTTGTTTTACAATGAAATTGACAACTGCAGATTCTCTTTTTAAAGAAAAGGGGTTCAGCTGACAAGGCTACCCTATGATGATATTAAAATAGGAGGATGTAGTGATGAGCAAATGGAAGTTTGAGAAGGTACTAGAGCCGTTGAAAATTGGATCAATGGAAGTTAGGAACAGATTTGTGATGCCGCCAATGGTTACAAATTATGCAGTTTCAGATGGTTCGGTCTCTGACAGAATCATTGATTATCATGAAGCTAGAGCAAGAGGTGGAGTGGGCTTAATTATTGTCGAAGCAATTTATGTTCATCAAACAGGGAAAGGGTTTTCCAATGAATTAGGTATTGACCGAGATGAACTGATACCTGGTTTAAGAAAACTGGTGAATGCTGTTCACCACCATGGGGCAAAAATTGCCTGTCAACTCTATCATGCTGGTCGACAGACATCATCTGACGTTACAGGCATGAAGCTAGTAGCTCCATCACCAATACCTTGTCCCGTGAAGCAGGAAATTCCTAAGCAACTCTCAACCTTGGAAATTAAAGGTTTGATAGAGGAATTTCGCCATGCGGCACGTCGTGCAAAACAAGCCGGCTTTGATGCCGTGGAAATCCATGGAGCACATGGATATTTATTAAATCAATTCCTGTCAGCTAATAGCAATAAGCGTCAAGATGAGTATGGCGGGTCATTTGAAAATAGAATGCGCTTCCCGCTTGAAGTGGTAAATAGTGTTCGTGAAGAAGTAGGATTGGATTTTCCAATCATTTATCGATTAAGTGCGGAAGAATATGTTGAAGGTGGACTCACAATTGACGATACGACGTGGTTTGCTCAACAATTAGTCGAAGCTGGCGTGAATGCAATTCATGTTTCCGGGGGTGTTTATGCATCAGCAGCAATGATTATTCAACCTGCTGCCTTAACACAAGGACTTTACATAGAAAATGCTGCAGCAATTAAGCATGCGATAGATGATGCGGTACCTATCATTGTGGTGGGTAGAATCAAAAATCCTGAAATGGCAGAAGCTATTATTCGTGGCGGACAAGCCGATTTTGTGGCCATGGGACGTGCGTTGTTAGCAGACCCTAACCTCCCTAATAAAGTGAGAGAGGGTCGCCTTGCGGAGATTCGAAATTGCCTCGGCTGTAATCAGGGCTGTATAGATCGGTTATTTGAAGATGAGGATATTGCCTGTATGATTAATCCATTAACGGGTTATGAAGGGGAATATGATTTATCTGCACCTGTGGAGAAGAAGAAAGTGTTAATCATTGGTTCGGGTCCAGCTGGATTAGAAGCAACAAGAATTGCCGCAATGCGCGGTCATGAGACGATATTATTTGAAAAAGAAGACCAATTGGGTGGACAATTACGGATCGCAGCTAAGCCACCATTGAAGTCAGAATTACACGATTTGCTGCATTATTTAACAAGACAGGTCGAAACCTCCAATGCTGAAATAGTAAAAGGGTGGAAGGCGGACATCAGTGCTATCCGTGAATTACAGCCCGATGTAGTGATACTTGCCACAGGTTCTGAGCCGGTGATTCCAAATATACCAGGTATTTTCCAAAGAAATGTGGTTACTGGAAACGATGTATTGAATGATACTGTATCTGTCGGCAATAAAGTAGTCGTGCTAGGAGGCGGAATGGTCGGTTGTGAAACAGCCGAATATCTCGCTGAGCGTGGCAAGAGTGTGACCATTATTGAAGTGATGGATGAAATCGCCACAGATGTAGGCTCCTTAACACGTGCCTTAATGTTGAATCGAATTGCAGAAAAGAACATTTCTGTGTTGACGAACTGCCATGTACATGAGATTATCGATGACCGGATTAGTGTTACTAAAGACGATGGTCATGGATTCTTAACAGGTATTGATACGATAGTGGTTGCGGTTGGTTCAAGATCAGTCAATGAAATGGCTGGAGTCATTAAGCGGGAGGGTATTCCGGTTTATACTATTGGAGATGCAACCAAACCTAGAAAAATACTTGATGCCATTCATGAAGGCTTTAAATTGGCTTATAATATTGGGACGATTCCGACCTCTCAACGTAAATTGGTTACGAGTTAATCGATAATAATAACTAAATCTTATTCTGAAAGAAGGCAGGAAACTGCCTTCTTTTTTCTGGTTATTTCTACGTTAGAAAGTTATAATAAAATAATTATTAACGATAAATACCATTTATCACCAAGTGAGGGAGGGTTACGGTGAAAGGGGAAGCTAGATTAATTATTGCCATGCTCATTTTTGGAAGCATTGGTTTGTTTGTGAAAAACATTCAGTTTGCATCCAGTGAAATTGCGTTATTTCGTGGTATTATCGGTAGTGTATTTTTACTTGGTGCGAGTTTAGTCGTAAAACAAAAAATCTCATGGACAAACATAAAAAGAAACCTTTTATTATTGATTCTGTCAGGTGCTGCCATTGGCTTTAATTGGATTTTTTTATTTGAAGCCTATCGGTATACATCGATTGCCAATGCGACTGTCAGCTATTATTTTGCACCTATCTTTGTGATGCTTCTTTCGCCCCTTGTGCTTAAAGAGAAGCTAACAATGATCAAGGTAGGCAGTATTTTTATCGCCATGCTCGGTTTATTTTTAATCGTCCAAAACGGCAGTATTACTAATAGCTCCGATCAACAACTTGTCGGAATATTTTATGGTCTTATCGCTGCAAGCTTGTATGCAAGTGTGATTTTAATAAATAAATTCATCAAAGGCCTGTCAGGTTTTGAGACAACTTTAATTCAATTGGCAGCAGCTTCACTTGTGTTACTGCCATATGTTCTTATTAAGGAAGACATTAATCTAGTAAGCCTGGATGTACAATCACTTTTATTCATTGTGATTTTAGGAATTATTCATACTGGTTTTGCCTATTTTCTATATTTTGGTGCTATTCACGCCTTGAAAGGTCAAACCATAGCAGTCTTGAGTTATATCGATCCTATTTTTGCGGTGATGATATCAGCTTTATTTTTACAAGAAAACATGAGCCTTATCCAAATTTTTGGAGGTATTCTTATTTTAGGCGCAACCTTTATGAGTGAAAAAATCGGAAATCAACAGCCTGTGGAGGTAGACTAAAATGGAGATTCATAACATTTTGATTGTTAGTC
Source organism: Bacillus sp. DNRA2 (assembly GCF_012843265.1). Classification (GTDB taxonomy): domain Bacteria; phylum Bacillota; class Bacilli; order Bacillales; family Cytobacillaceae; genus Bacillus_BU. The sequence continues at coordinate 10,860 of NZ_JABAIT010000008.1, forward strand.
CTATGCATCAAGAGCTACGAGCCATTATCGAAAAAGAACAGCTTCCAAATCAATTTCGATATTCCTCAGATGCAGAGTTGAATAATGGAGATTTAGCTTGGGCGGATGCTTTGGTGACATTTAATCTAAACGCAAATCTAGATTATTCACATCTAAAATGGGTTCATTCACTAGGGGCTGGTGTGGATCGCTTTTTATACCAGAAAAGCTGGAACGATTCAGTTTTATTAACAAGAACGATTTGTTCATTTGGGCAACGTATAGCCGAATATTGTTTAAGCTATATTTTAAAGGATATTCAATTCCATGAGGATTTTCAAAAACATCAAGAAAATCGTAAATGGGAACAGAAAACCCCTGGGTTATTGCAAGACCAAAGCGTATTGGTATTTGGAACAGGCGAAATTGGCCAAACAGTCGCAAGAATTCTTTCCAGTCTTGGCGTAAAAGTGTTTGGGGCGTCTTTAAGTGGAAAGCAAAAGAGTTTCTTTCACGAAGTATTTTCTAGTGATGATGTTTTTTCAAGAGTTGGCGGGATGAATTTTATCATCAATACCATGCCATTAACCGAAAAAACAGCACATTATTTTGATTCTCAATTTTTCAGTCATCTTACTGGTGCTGGTTTCATCAATGTTGGCCGCGGGGCTTCGTTGGATGAAATGGCATTACTACAAGCAATCGAGGAACATCGTGTCAAATTTGCGGTTCTAGATGTTTTATCACAGGAGCCTCTTCCAATCGATAGCCCATTATGGGGACATCCGAACGTATATATTACACCACATATTTCCGCGTTGACCACTCCTGTTGAGGGTGCAGCTTGTTTTATCGAAACACTGAAAAAAATAGAAATGGATCAGCACCTCAAAAATATTGTCGATATTCATAAGGGATATTAGCTTCATTTTTCATGTATTTACCAGATTTGTGCAGTATGATGTGTTTAGCCTAAACCTCTTGAGGAGAATGGCTGATTGGGAATAGGCCACCAATCAGTCATTCTCCTTAATACTTTTTCTGGAGTATTTAATCTTATATCCCATGTTCTTCACAATATTTGTCAACGATTTTTTCAATTTCATCAAGCTCAGGAAATTTACCGTTAAATGTAAACTTCAACTCATCGATAAAGTCACCTTGATGATAGACATGTATCGCGCCGTTTTGAGCTATTACGCTATATTCAGGCTCGAACCGATAATCATTTCGTTCTATTGCTCCCATTTCAACACTCCTACTTTTTTTACTTATTATTCCACCTTTCAATCATGCTCAATCTGAATTTGTTTTTAAAAGTAAAATAATGATACAGCTAGGAGAATTTTTGTATTAAGATAAAAGATATTCATTCATTGTATGAAACGATCGATTATTTTAGCGATATATATAAAGCATCGTACCAGCGGAAGGGGATTTAAGATGGTACAAGTCAAAACAGTTGTGATAGATGGGGAGCCCATCCATTTCTTTAATAGTGCAATTTACATATTCGAATCTAGTAACAGTTACTCGATTGAATTAACAATGGTGGTCAGTGAAATTGTAGTCGCAAAGTATAACCAGATTGAAAATCTGTTTCTGGAAATTGAACTGACGGACGGAAGACTGTTCAATTTTTTAATGCATCAGCAAGGGGATTCAGGAGGCTTACCGAAATTGAATTTATTCTGTGAAGTGGGGAATATTGAAGAATATTACGATTTTCAGATAATCCATGAGAGCGATCCAAACTTTCCAGATATTGAAGCCGGATTAACAATCGAGGAAATTCGAAAACATGAAATGCCAAATGTAAAGGTAAATCTTAAATTAACTTTACCAATTGATCAGGCAGAATGGCTATCCAAACAAAAGAAAAAGGATTTGGAGCATTTAATCAGAGAAACGATTTATGAATATTGGGATAAACAACAAGATTAGGATCAAAAAACAGAGAATTCTTTTAAGGATTTTCTGTTTTTTTATTATGGGGGGATTAAAATTCATATCGATTTGTAAGAATGATGATATAGAGTATCGCATAGACATAATAGAAGGAAATTTCAGTGATTTTAATAAAAGTATGAGACATTTCTTAATTTTTAAAGTAAAATAAATAAAGGTTTATGTAATCACTATTAATACAATGAGTACAGGGATAATTTCAGGAGGTAAACTTTGTTAACCAATCATTTAGATTTTAGATTAGAACCAAAATTGAAAGAGCTTTATGAAGAACATAAAAGAAGGGCTGCAAAAATAGATTGGGGCTATCATGAGTTCCTTCCATGGGACAAGGCTCAAGACTTTAGAAGAGTTCCGTGGGATCCAAGCCAAGTAACCCTTCCGCAAGGACTGGTTACGGCTGTTGAAACCGCCCTTTTAACTGAAGTAAATTTACCTTGGTTCACTTCCCACCTTGATCAAACCTTTAAAGGATCACTTTCGGTTATTAAGGATTTTGTTCATACATGGACAGCGGAAGAAGACCAACACTCCAATTTATTGGAAACGTATTTACTCATAACAAGAAATGCAGATCCAATGCGGATTCGCCAATTGCAAAAACAAACAATCGAGGGTGGCTGGGAACCAAGTTTTCATACACCATTTGAGACGATGGTTTACACATCGCTGCAAGAGTTAGCCACCATGGTGTTTTATAATAATGTGGCGAAGGTTGCAGGTCAGCATGATCCTGAATTAGCAACGCTTTTACGTCGATTAGCGAAGGATGAGATATTACACTATGCGTTTTATCGCGATGTGATTAAATTTCATCTCGAGCTTGAGCCTAATTATTGCTACTATTTAGGATATGTTATTAAGAATTTCCAAATGCCTGGAACGGTCATGCCGGATTTTGAAGACCGCATGTCCATTATTGCTAAAGAAGTAAATTATGGACCATTAGAATATTTTGATCAGGTGTTAGATGTTATCGTCGATTATTGGGAGCTAGAAAAGCTTAGACCAATTGCACCAGAGGCCGAAGAAGCAAGGTTGGATATCTTAAAATATCACGCTAGGCTCAAAAAAGTCAGAAATCGTTTCTATTCATCGAAGCGATAATTGAACATTAAATTAAGAGTGGTACTAGGTGCTGCTCTTTTTTTGTTTTACATAATATGATTATGTAAACCGTTGTGCTGGTAAAGTGAGTTGAGGCTTGAGTGTATACTCAAGCCTCGTATAATTTATCAAATCATGTCAGAAAGAACGTAATGGTATAAAAGCTTGGCTGTGTTTTCAATCGAGTCCCGATGTGTTCTTTCAAACGCGTGTGAAGCATCAATTCCTGGACCAATTAGACCGTGGATGATATCGTGACCAGATCGAATTGCCGCTGATGCATCGGAACCATAGTAAGGGTAGATATCGAGCTTATAGGAAATGTTGTTATCCACGGCAAGTTGAATAAGTCGCTTTCTTAATCCGTAGTGGTAAGGGCCGCTTGCATCTTTCACGCAGATGGATACTGTAAACTCATCAGTCGCTTGTCCGTCACCAATAGCCCCCATGTCGACAGCAAGATATTCGACGGTTTCAGGGGTTATGTTTGAATTTCCCCCATATCCGATTTCCTCATTATTTGAGATGAGAAAATGGGTGGTGTAAGGTAATACAATATTATTAGTTTTTACCTCTCTAATTAACATTAGGAGAATCGCGACACTGGCTTTATCATCGAGATGGCGTGACTTAATAAAACCGGTTGGCGTAATCTGAGCCCGCGGATCAAAGGATACAAAATCGCCTACCTCGATGCCAAGAGCTCTTACGTCCTCAGCATTATGCACTTTATCATCAAGACGGACTTCCATGTTTTCTTGATTTCGCTCCACTTTATCTGCATCTTTATATACATGCACTGAGGTTTGATGCATTAAAATTGTACCTGTGTACTTTTTACCTCCAATTGTTTCGATTTGACAATATTCACCTTCGATGGAGTTATATTTAAATCCACCGATTAAATCTAGTTTTAAACGACCACTCGGTTTGATTTCTTTGACGATAGCGCCGAGTGTATCGACGTGAGCTGTTAAGAATCGATGGTGGTTTTCATCAGTTCCTTTAAGCGTGGCAATCAAACCACCTTTGTGATTTCGTCTAGTTACAATATTATATTGCGATAGGAAGGTTTCTACAAAGGAAATGACCTCATATGTATTTCCAGAAGGACTTGGGATATCAACTAATTTCTTGATTAGTTCTAGTGTTTTATCAGGGCATGGATAACTCAATATAATGCTCCTTTCATGGGAATATGTATTAATAATTTCATGTTAACACTTTAGGTGGGATAAACCAAAATAGTAGAGAATGAGGGGAGTTCATATGCACAAAAATCTTCTTATCCAGTATCCACTTATGAAAGAGATCGCAAATGAAAATGAAGTGGTTTGGTTAAATACTAATGTGCAGTCCAATTATGTAAATCAGGTTACAGTTGCTGACATTGAAGAAGCAAGAAAACGTTTAGAGCGGTTTGCACCGTATTTCCGAAAGGTATTTCCGGAAACTACCGCAAATGGTGGTTTAATCGAATCTGAATTAATAGAAATCCCATTGATGAAAGAAGCATTACAAAAATACAGCGAGAATGAATTATTAGGGACATTACTATTAAAATGTGATAGTCATTTGCCAATTTCAGGATCGATTAAGGCGCGTGGTGGGATTTATGAAGTGCTGACCATTGCCGAAGCTATCGCTGTAACAGCTGGTATGCTTTCATGGAAGGACGATTACTCAATCCTTGCGGAAGAAAAATTTCATCAGCTTTTTTCAAATTACACGATTGCAGTTGGATCAACTGGTAATTTAGGTTTAAGTATAGGGATTATGAGCTCTAAGCTCGGTTTTAAAGTCGATGTCCATATGTCTAGTGATGCAAAACAATGGAAAAAAGATTTGCTAAGAAATACGGGAGCAACGGTGATTGAATATAGTGGTCATTATGAAATAGCAGTATCCGAAGGAAGAAAACAAGCTGAACAAAACCCAAATTGTTATTTTATCGATGATGAAAATTCGAAAACTCTCTTCCTAGGGTATGCGGTGGCAGCCACGCGGGTAGCAGAACAATTAAATCAAAACAATATCATTGTGAACAACGAGCATCCATTATTTGTGTATTTACCATGTGGAGTTGGAGGTGGCCCAGGAGGTATCACTTTTGGTCTAAAGCAAATTTACGGAGAGCAGGTTCATTGCTTTTTTGTAGAACCAGTTGCTGCTCCGTGTATGCTTTTAGGTGTTATGACCGGACTGGGTAATAAGATTAGTATACAAGATATTGGTTTAAGCGGAATCACAGCAGCTGATGGATTGGCAGTCAGTCGTCCGTCTAAACTTGTATGTAAAAATGTTGGTCCCCTCCTAGATGGAATCGCATCGGTTCATGATTATCGTTTATATCAATATCTCGCTGAGTTAGCTAATAATGAAGGGCTTCAAATCGAGCCTTCGGCAGCAGCTGGATTCCATGGGTATATCACGATTCAAAATGATCAAAACTATCGAATGAAAATATCACAAACTACCCTCCAAAATGGAACTCATATCGTCTGGGCAACTGGCGGGAGCATGGTTCCGCAACAAGAGATGGAGCAATTTCGAAAAATGGGAGAAAAAAATATAAGATTGACATGAAGTTTAAGTAAGGGTGATTCAATTACGAAAGAATTTGTTATCTACGAAAAAGTAGCGCCAATCATCCGGATTGGAGCTACATTCTCAGTATGCACTACGCAAAAGTAGCACCAATCACCCTCATTGGAGCTACATTTTCAGTATGTACTACGCAAAAGTAGCACCAATCACCCTCATTGGAGCTACATTTTCAGTATGTACTACGCAAAAATAGCACCAATCACCCTCATTGGAGCTACATTTTCAGTCTGCACTACGCAAAAGTAGCGCCAATCACCCTCATTGGAGCTACATTTTCACTATGTACTACGCAAAAGTAGCACCAATGAGCCTATCCAGGTATTTTAATCTGAGTCAGTTTCTAGTTGATTGTTATTTAATTCTCTTATTTTCGTTGATTTAACAAAAAATAATAATGTCATCGTAATCGCGAGTACTCCAAACAGAACACACATTTGTTGTAAGCCCATTAAATCAAGCAGAAAACCAGTTAATAGTAAAATGATTTGAAAAGTTACACGGTCCAACATATTACGGAACGAGAAAAATCGACCATGGTATTTTTTTGGAATTTTCGTTTGAAAAATCGTCGCAACAGTTGGAAAAAAACAACCAACGGAAAAGCCAAACAGTAAAAAAGCCATAATCGTTAGAGTCGGACTGATTGAAAAATAAAGCATTAATTGAGATAGGCCAATCAAAAAAGATGTAATAAACAGAATGGATAATGTTGAAATTTTTGCGATGATTCGATTGACGAAAAACGCACCAAGCATAAACGATACACCTTCAGCGGTATAAATCATTCCTTTTATTAATGAGCTATCCTGCAATTCGCTAATGTTAATCACGATTAAATTGAAGCCGCCTAAAAAGAGGGTCGGAACTAGTGTCAAAAGTAATGTCATATAGACGATTGGGCGTTCGACGATAATTGGAAATACATCCTTAAAGCTTGTATTAATCTGTAGTTTCTCTTTTGAAATATTACCCGTATGATCTTCATTTATATTTAAGAAGAAAGTAAGGATGAATAATACGATATATGCCACAAAGGACGCAGTGTAGACAACATATAATGGTACTATTACAAGCAAAAGTCCAGCCAATGCAGTACCGATGATTCTAGAAAGGGTTGAAACATTCATGTGAATGCCATTTAGACTTAGTAAATCCTGCTCTTTGACGATAAGTGGTAGTGCGGCCTGAAGTGCCGGAAAATAGAATGCAGCTGACGTTTGAAGTAGAATCAGGAAACCAACCATCCATATAATCGATCCAGTATATAAGGCAATGAACATAAACAGGACACTAATTACCCGAATGAAACCAGCAATCAGCATTACCCTTTTTTTACTAGAACGATCTGTCAGTCTACCCGCCAGTGGTCCCACTGCAATCCCTGCCAAAATTCCAGTTGCTAACAGCAAGGATTTTAAGAAATCAGAAGGTATCTTTGCTTGCATAAATTCCAAATTACCGATAATTCCTAACCATAATCCAAGTCCTGCAATGAATTCCCCTGATAGGATAATCCAAACATTTTTATCTCTTAACATCTCGGTGCCTCACATTCCTTGAATTCATACTTTTTCATTTTACAATATAAAAAGAATGAATGTTAGCAATACGATTTTTGATACTCTTAGAAAATTATCTCAAAAATCATACTCTGATATAGAAGGGAAAGGCCGAACTAAAATAATCTTAGAAAAAATAAAGGACACCTCCATAAAAATGAAGGTGTCATCCGAAATAGGTTTAGGGATGGTGCCTAAATCCAATTGAAACAATACATGAAACGCACTGCATGTGACATTTTTTATTTCCCTGTAGTATCAGCCCCACCTACGCTAAATACCATGATGACCACTTATGTCATCCCACCCACTTATTATTATAGTTGAAAACGCTTACAATATACAATGGTTTTTTCAGAAAATTTTAAAAAAGGTAACTAAAGTCCTAGTAGATAAACATTTGATTACTTACTTATATTAGTGTACTAAAGTTTTTAGCAAGTTTAAAATATTTTTACTTTCGACAAATTATTATATTAATATATTAGATTATGGTATTAAAACATTCTTATAAAAGGTTATTAATCTAGGAAAAGAAATTAATTAATATAGTAATATTATTTACAAGTTATCTCAATATTTCCATTTTTATTATACTCATTCACAGAAAATAATGTCTATGCTAATATGAAAAATATCTTGGGGCAGGTAAGATGGGGACTTGACCTTTAGGGGTATGGGTTCAAGTGGTCATGCATTGAAAATTTATCATAAAAGGGTGGTCATTCTATGCAATGTATGAATTTGGAAAGAGAACCGCTTCAATGTGAAAACATAAGCCTATTGATGGAGATTCTCGAACTAAAACAACGGTTAAGTGATTTGTACCGTCAAAGTGGACCGGGGAGCTCAAAATATATTTCACTTTCATTAAAACTGGATTTATTAATCCATGAGTATTTCGAAGAAAAAGCACGAGACCTACTTTTATAGGATCGTAAATCAGGCACTCTTCCTAATGATTTAGGGGAGTGCCTTAATAATTTGCATTAACACTATTCCGTTACTTGTTTAAGTTACAGTAATTCCACTTCCAGCCATTTACGTACACTATTGATAAACCAAATTGTTGTTGCATTTATAAGTTCGTTTTTGTAAATTACTTTCTCATGAATTTTACCGCTTTGAACCAGTGTATTTCGAAAAGTACCTCCTAGCAATCCAGATTCAACTGGCGGTGTCCAAAGCTTTCCACCCAACTCGACAACAATATTACCATTGGTAAATTCAGTTAATTCATCAGCTTCATTCCATAATAATACATCAAAGGCATGCTGAGGTTTTAGTCTCTGAAAGTTTGTGTATATGTCTCGGTAAGTGGTTTTGTGATATAAAAAGTGCTGGGACCTTTCTATAGGTTGCATGGCTAAAACAATTTTGATTGGTGTAGAAATAGGCTTGATTTTTTCTGTTTCAATTTTGAAACCTCCACTTTTTGACAGTAATAAACGTACTTTAAATTTCCCAATGGGATGCTTCCGCGCACAAGAAATTAACCCTTGTTTAACGTCATTGTTAATAAATGTGTAGCTAAAATAAGTGGCAGAGTCACCAAGACGGCGTAAATGCTGGTCTAATAAGAAATATTCCCCATCCTCTAATAGCAGACTTTCAAGCAAATCGAATTGTGGTGGATGCTCTTTAAGGAAACGGGCTTTGGTAAGGATTTCTTCATATTCTCCGGTTGTTGTTGAATCCCACGTAATTCCACCACCGACTCCATAAACAGCTTTGCTATTCTCCTCATCAATGATGACTGTTCGTATCGGAACATTGAAGATTGCTTCTTTTTCTGGGGTAAGATAGCCTATCGCACCACAGTACACTTCACGCGGAGATGTTTCCAGTTCAGAGATTATTGCCATCGTCGTAAGTTTCGGAGCACCAGTAATCGAACCGCATGGGAAAATTGCTTTAAAAATATCAATAAGTCCTCGATTTTCTGCAACAGTTGCACATATTGTGGAAGTCATTTGATGGAGAGTAGGGTACTTCTCGATTTCAAACAGTTTTGATACATTGACCGAGCCTGTCTCCGCAACCATACCTAAATCGTTCCGTAATAAATCAACAATCATAACATTTTCGGCACGGTTTTTCTTTGAATGAAACAAGGTATTTGAATTGAGTTCATCTTGTTCCAAAGTGTAACCACGCTGAATTGTACCTTTCATCGGCCGAGTAGTAATCATATTTCCGTTTAGGTGGAAAAAGAGCTCAGGAGACGCGGACAGAATTTTGTATTTACCGATATTGAGATACGCCGAGTAGTTTGAGGCTTGTCCGTGTTTTAATTTTTCATAAAAAGCTAAATCATCCCCAGCAAAGTCCGCTTCTAAACGAATGGTGAAATTGGTTTGATACGTTTCTCCTTGTTCGATTGCATTTTTTATGGCCTGAATCGAATAATGATATTCCTCTTTTGAAACAGTAGATTTCCAATGAGATAGTGTATAAGATCCATGGCTTTTAACAGTGTCTTTGATTGGTTCATCATATATGCCAAACCATAGCAGTGGCATTTTGTGGCCTGCTTTTACCTTCATACCTTGTTGAAATGCCGGTGCACTTTCATATGATAAAAAACCAGCAGCGTAATAACCTTTTTCGACTTCAGCTTGTACACTATTTAAGCAAGGAATTACTTCATCTACGGTGTAAGCTTCGAAAATATAAACTGGATTAATAAACGTTAGTGGTTGTTTTTGTCCAGTTGAAGTAGCAAACTCAAAAGATAGTAATGGTAGTTGTTCTGAAATTGATGGTTCCATTTTTAGTTTCCTTTTCTCGTAAAATTAATCATTACTCTAGATTTAAGCAAAATTACTGCAGAAATTCAATCAATTGAGTAAAACCATTCAAATCGGATGAAAATGATTCATTTTGAGACTATGTAGCAGCTTCCTGTTACTATAATTAAGATAATCGTACTGAGTAAAATAAAGGAGAGGTTATGAGATGGATTTAATTGATAAGGCATTACAAATAGCTAGCATCGCTCATGAGCATCAATATCGCAAGGGAACAAAAATCCCATATATTACACATCCTATAGCTGTGGGCATGATATTATTGAAAGCGGGCTACGGTGATGAGGTGGTCGCTGCAGGGATATTACATGACACAATTGAGGATACCAATGTTTCCGTAGATGAAATTGAAGCGGAGTTTGGCAAAACAATTGCAGAGATTGTTATGGGCTGCTCAGAGCCAGATAAATCTCTATCCTGGCATGAAAGAAAGGTGCATACGATACAATTTTTGAAAACAGCTTCACCGAATGTTCGTGCTGTTGCATGTGCAGACAAGTTGCATAATGTTCGCTCAATCATTGATGACATTGAGCGGGAAGGTGAAACCGTATGGACACGTTTTAATGCGGGGAAGGAACAGCAGGATTGGTACTATCAAAGTCTGGTTGATAGTATGGGGAATTCTGAAACTTTCCCTTTATTAAAAGAATTACAAAAAGCAGTTACTGAACTCTTCCAATAAAAATAAAAACAATTTAAGAACACAGACATCGATTTAGGTATTTCGACACCAAATTAATGTATAATAGAAAAAATAAACAACAATTGTTTCTATTTAGAAATAGAAAGCTATAAAGGAAGGTAACACATGTCTGTTGAAAATGAAAACATAACTAGAATCGAGCTTGACGGCAAAGAATTTATCTTAATTGGTACTGCTCATGTTTCAAAAAACAGCGCAGAGCTCGTCAAAGAAGTAATTGAAGCGGAACAACCTGACTCCGTTTGCGTCGAACTGGATGAACAGCGATATCAATCCATTGTTGACGGAAACAAGTGGAAGGACACTGACATTTTTAAAGTCATCAAAGAAAAGAAAGCTCCGTTATTATTAATGAATCTTGCTTTATCTTCCTTTCAAAAACGAATTGCTAATCAATTTGGAATTAATGCTGGTCAAGAAATGATTCAAGGTATTCAATCAGCGAAAGATACGGGTGCAGAACTCGTTTTAGCAGACCGAAATATTCAAACAACCTTTTCAAGAATTTGGGGTAACGTCGGATTTAAAGGCAAAATGATGTTACTTGCTCAAGTCATCGCCAGTGTCTTTAGTAACGAAAAAATTACTGAAGAAGAACTGGAAAAAATGAAAAACCAAGATACGATTAATGCAGTTTTAAGTGAATTCACGGAAGCATTCCCGCGATTGAAAAAGCCCTTAATCGACGAACGAGATCAATACTTATCTCAAAAAATTAAAGAAGCTAAAGGTCCAAAGGTTGTCGCTGTGCTTGGAGCAGCCCATGTACCAGGGATTAAAGAGGAAATCAAACAGGATCACGATTTAAGGCAACTCAATGAACTCCCGGCAAAGTCAAGTTTTCCGAAATACATTGGTTGGCTTATTCCAATCATCATTATCTCAATGATAGTCTATACTTTTGTGACGAATCCTGAGGTGGGGATGCAACAAACGATGAGTTGGATCCTTTTCCATGGAACGTTCTCAGCGCTTGGTACTGCGTTAGCCTTTGGTCATCCGCTTGCTATATTAACAGCATTTGTCGCAGCACCAATCACAGCCCTAGATCCAATTACCGCCGCTGGATGGTTTGCTGGAATTGTACAGGCATATTTTAGTCGCCCGAGTGTTCGAGATTTTGAAAACTTGGCAGAGGATGTGTTTAGCTTTAAGGGGTTCTGGCACAACAAAGTAACTAGGGTATTACTAGTTGTTGTATTCGCAAATCTTGGCAGCTCGTTAGGTACGTTTATTGGGGCTGCAGATGTTGTGCGCTTATTCCTAAAAAACTTTATTTGAATACAATATGCAATATAAAAAGGAGCGGGTAATCCGCTTCTTTTTTGTGCTTATAGAATCATAAATATTTATTATGTTGATATAATTATACGGACAAATAATTCAGGATAATAATTAATAAAATGAAAATTAAAGTGATTTATATCGCTTTAATTCAGGGGTTTTTACGTTGTTTATAAGAAATATATGCTGATAAGTTCGTCTGAATTGTGACAAATACAATATATTTAAATAATTCTATTGTCAACTTATACGTACATATATATAATGTGCTTGTGAACCTGATAATGTTACACTATTTAGAAATTAACGGCATAATAGTATGTCACTTTTAAATAGTGTAAACGCTTTATGCTCGTTATTTAAACTCATTAGGTTATCGATATTAAATCACGACTCTGTGATTCTAATATAAAAATTACAAATGGTTAGAGGGGGCAGTACATTGAAAAAATTTATTTCTTTAATGTTGGTTGCAGTCCTGATGTTGGGATTAGCTGCGTGTAACGGGAAAGAAAATGCCAAAAGTCCTGGTGAGAAGAAAGCCAAGGATGATCAAATTGTCTTTGGGTATACATCAATGACCCAAAACAATCCTTTCTTCCAAATCCTTGAAGAGTCTATTCGTAAGGAAGTTGAAGCAAATGGCGACAAACTTATTACAACCAATCCGGCTATGGACGTTGCACTGCAAATTAACCAAATTGAAGATATGATTTCTCAAGGAATTGATGCCATTTTCTTAAACCCAGTTGATTGGGAAGGAATTCGCCCAGCTCTTGTTATGCTTGAAGAAGCAGGAATTCCAATTATCAACTATGACACAGAAGTAAAAGATTTTGATTATGTGACTGCATATGTAGGTTCCGATAACAAAAATGCAGGTCGTGTTTGTGGTCAAGACCTTGTAAAAAGATTTCCTGATGGTGGAGAAATTGTCATCTTAGATAGCCCAACAATGAATTCAGTCAATGATAGAATCGCTGGATTTGAGGAAGCGATCAAAGGGTCAAAACTTAAAGTTGTTGCACAACAAGATGCAAAAGGCGATTTAGAAACAGCACTTGATTTAACTGAGGATATCCTTCAAGCACATCAAAATGTAATCGCCATAATGGGCGGAAATGACCCTACTGCATTAGGTGCTTTAGCTGCTGCAAAAGCTGCTAACAAAACAGATATTGCTATTTACGGTGTAGACGGATCTCCAGATGCGAAAGCCGCAATCGCTGAAGGTGGAATGTTTGTTGGATCAGGTGCACAATCACCAATCCAAATAGGTGTTAAATCAGTTGAAGTGGCCTACAAAGTATTAAATAAAGAGAAATACGAAAAGAGAACGCCAGTAGAAACATTCCTCATTAACAAAGATAATGTAGCTGAATATGGCACAGATGGATGGCAATAATATTTTATTCATAATGGTTTAGATTATAGTGGGTGGCTCAATACATAGGTTTTCTGCTAAGACTTACATTTCATAGTGAGAAACAACTCACTGCTGGAAATGCAAGTTCAATTAGGGCAAAACACATATGAGTCACCCTTTATATTTAACGAGGTGGAGAATATGAGCGGCAAACTGTTGGAAATGAGTGGTGTTAATAAACGATTCCCTGGTGTTTATGCTTTAAAGGGAGTCGATTTTGAACTGGAGCGCGCAGAAGTTCATGCGCTTTTAGGTGAGAATGGTGCTGGGAAGTCGACGCTCATGAAAATATTAAGTGGCATTTACAGCATCGACGAAGGAAAAATTTTCATCGAAGGACAGGAAGTGCAAATCAACGGAGTTAAGGATGCTCAAAAACATGGGATTAGTATTATCCACCAAGAAATTTGTTTAGTCCCTTATTTATCAATTGCCGAAAATATTTACTTAGGTCGAGAGCCTGTTACTAAAACAGGATTAATTGACAAATATACAATGGATGACAATGCCCAGCAGTTTTTAAATGATTTTGGACTTGCTTTATCATCGAGAACACTCATCAAAGAACTTAATGTTGCCCAGCAACAAATGATTGAAATTATTAAAGCGGTTTCATTTCATTCTAAAATCATTGTGATGGACGAACCAACCTCTTCATTAACCGAAAAAGAGGTTCAATTTTTATTTAGTACGATCCGAAATTTAAAAGCGCAGGGCGTTGGAATGGTTTATATTTCACACAGAATGAATGAATTATTTGAGATATCAGACCGAATTACCGTTCTCCGGGATGGTGCTTATATTGGAACGGTCAAAACAAAAGAAACTACACATGAAAAATTGATTGCGATGATGGTTGGGCGCGAACTAACGAACTATTATGTAAGAGACTTTACTACTGCAGGTGAATCCATCCTTAAGGTGAAGAACTTAACCCGAAAAGGTGTTTTGGAAAATGCTAGTTTTGAACTAAGGAAAGGTGAAATCCTTGGTTTTGCAGGATTAGTCGGAGCAGGAAGATCAGAATTGATGAAATGTATTTTTGGACTAGATCCATTTGAAAAAGGAGAAATTTTTGTAAATGGTGAAAAGGCAAAAATAAAAAATCCAAATGATGCGATGAAAAATGGAATTGCCTACGTAACGGAGAATCGAAAAGAAGAAGGCTTATTTTTAATTCAGTCTGTTCGATACAACACAACCATTAAAATCTTGGACAAATTTATGAAGTTTTTCCGAGTCGATTCTAAAATTGAAAATAATGAAACCAATAATTATATAAAGGAATTGTCAATCAAAACACCTAGCGCTGATCAAGAAGTTGGTAATTTAAGCGGTGGAAATCAGCAAAAGGTTTTAATTTCCAGATGGTTAGCAACTAAACCGCGCGTATTAATTCTTGATGAGCCGACCCGAGGTGTCGATGTTGGTGCAAAAGCGGAAATCTATACGATTATGAACCAATTAGTAAAAGAGGGTGTTTCAATTATCATGATTAGTTCGGAGCTGCCTGAAGTTATTAATATGAGCGACCGAGTTGCGGTTATGTGTAAAGGGAAAATCCAAAGTATTTTAAATAAAGACCGCTTTAGTCAAGAAGCAATTATGCATTACGCTACTGGGGGTAATTAATATGGCTCAAGCTATTAGTTTAACAGAAAAAAAGCATAGCGGATTTGTTCAAAATGTCGGTATTGGGATTAAAGATTTTGTGCGTCATAATTTGGGGATTATGTTAGGTCTAATAGTTTTGTGTATTGTCATTTCGGTTATTAACCCTAATTTTTTGACCTCTAACAATCTCCTAAATGTATTGCGACAAACATCTACAAACCTATATTTAGCTCTTGCGATGACGATGATCATTATTTTGGGTGGCATTGACCTATCAGTTGGTTCGATTATGGCCGTTGTGGGGGTTGTGACAACCGCCCTTATTGCTCAATTCGGAGCACCCGTTTATCTTGCAGTAGCCGCTGGATTTGCAGTCGGTATTCTAGTAGGAGCGATGAACGGTTATGTCGTTGCGACAACTGTTATTCCTCCGTTTATTGTGACTTTGGCGACGATGAATATTGCCCGTGGTGCAGCTTACGTTTTAACTGATGGTAAGCCGGTTCGTGTAATGTCTGACTCATTTAACTATCTTGGTTCTGGCTATCTTGGTGGCGTCATTCCAATGCCAGTCGTGTACTTACTTATTATCCTGTTAATTTGTTATTTAATAATGAACAAAACAAAGCTAGGCCGTTACATGTATGCAGTAGGTGGAAATGCTGAGGCGGCAAAATTCGCCGGAATTAATATTAAGAAGGTAAAATTTTTCGCTTACACTTTTAGTGGATTAATGGCATCTGTAGCAGGGATTGTGCTAGCTTCACGGATGTTCTCTGGGCAACCTACTGCAGGGAACGGAGCAGAATTAGATGCAATTGCCGCGGTTGTATTAGGCGGAACTAGTATGACCGGTGGTTCCGGTAAAATTGGCGGGACGGTAATCGGTGCACTTATTATTGGAATTTTAAGTAACGGCCTAAACCTGATGGGAGTTAGTTCGTTTTGGCAATATATCGTCAAAGGAATTGTTATTCTAGTTGCAGTTTATGCTGATGTGATTAAAAAACGTAAAGCATAAAAGTGGGTGATTTTTTGGAACCGGGAATTGCAATCGCCGGAACTATTGCAGTTGATGAAATCAAACAAATAGCAAAATTTCCTCATTCCTCTGAACTGACAACCATTCAAAGTGTAAGCCGCTCTATCGGCGGGGCAGTCTCTAATTGTTCAGTCGCCTTGTCAAAAATTGACCCGAATTTACAGGTTGAGGTGATTACACTTATTGGTGCTGATGACAAAGGTTTATTTTTAAATGAAAGATTGGGAAGCTATCAAAATATCGATTTAAGTCAGGTAAAAATCGTTGGAGAAACACCTTTTACTGATGTTTACCAAGACGTTACAGACCATAGTCGGACATTTTTTACTTTCCGCGGGAATTCGCGTTTTTTTGATGAGAATTCGATAGACTTTACTAAGTTAAACGCAAAAATACTACATATTGCCTATATTCTGCTGCTGGATGGTCTTGACCAACTAGATCCTGTGTATGGAACGAAGTTAGCAAAAGTATTATGTCATGCGCAAGATAAAGGTATCAAGACTTCGATTGATATTGTGAGCGAAAATAGTAATCGATATCAACAACTTGTACCACCAAGTTTAAAATACACAAATTATTGCGTCATTAACGAGCTTGAAGCTGGTAAAACCGTGGGGATTAGTTTAAGAGACGGTGCAGGTAAGCTTAATAATCAATATATTAAACAGGTTCTCTATAAACTTATGGATTTTGGCGTCGAAGACTGGGTCGTGATTCATACACCAGAGGGAAGCTTTGGGTTTGATGGCAAATCTGTATATAGTGTTCCATCAATATTATTATCAAATAAAATGATAAAGGGAACAGTTGGTGCAGGTGATGCTTATGTTTCAGGTGTATTATATGGTGCGCTTAAAGAGATGGATCTTGAGAGCGCAATGAAGCTTGGCACGGCTGCAGCTGCTTCGTCTTTGTTTGCAGAAGACAGTACCTCTGGGATAAAGCAATATGATGAACTCATATCGATGTACAACGACTACCAAAAACGAGAACCAATCGAAATATAGGGAGGAAGCCATGTTAGTTTCTTTGAACGAATTGTTACATAATGCACAAGCAGGCAATTATGCAGTTGGAGCGTTTAATTGTCCGACGTTGGAGTCTGTAAGAGCCGTGATTGAAGCTGCTGAGGAATTGCAGGTATCTGTTATTTTATCCCATGCTGAGGTCCATAATGATTTAGTTCCAATTGAAATTATCGGGCCGATTTTGGTTGATTTTGCCAAGAGAGCTAGTATTCCTGTTGCTGTCCATCTTGATCATGGCTCTAATTTAGACATAGTAAAAACAGCTATTGGTTTAGGGTTTAGCTCGGTGATGATCGATGCTTCACATCTAAACTATGAGGATAATATCAAAATTGTGAAGGAAGTAGTGGCATATGCTCAAGCGCGCAAGGTTTCTGTAGAGGCTGAATTAGGGGTCATGACCTCTTCGGGACTAGGTGGTGAAGATACGGAACGCTCCGAAGTAGTAGAAGTGGGTGATTTGTACACGGATCCGCTTATTGCCAAAGATTTTGTAGAAAGAACTGGGACGGATGCATTGGCAGCTTCATTTGGCACTGTTCATGGAATTTATATGACAGAACCTAAATTGGATTTTGAACGGCTGCGAGCTATTCATAAAAATATTAAAAGACCGGTTGTCATGCACGGAGGGTCCGGATTAAGCGAAGCAGATTATCGTTCAGCCATCAATAATGGTGTGAGAAAAATAAATTATTATAGCTATTCTGCACTCGCTGGTGCAAAGGCAGTGAAGGATTTTATCGAACAAAACGAAAAGTATTTCTATCACGACATAACGACCGTTGCCAAAATTGCGATGAAAAAAGATGTTAAAAAAGCAATGGAAATCTTTCAAAACAACAAAATCAATGTTCATGGTTGATTTGAAAACCTCAGATGATAGGAGTGGTTCAATATGAATTTAAATGATGATCAAAGAATGAGAGCGCGAGCAATTGAATTATTTTTTAAAGCAAATATTATTGTGACAGAAAAGGAACAGGAAAACATTGAGGTTGCTGACTTCGGTTTGAACCATGTTGAAGAAACGGGTTTGCAACTAATTACTTATGTGAACACTGACAAAGTTTGTGCCAAAGAGCTTGCTCTCATCCCACACCAAACTTGTCCGGAACACCGCCATCCAAAACGAGCTTTTGATGAAGGAAAAGAAGAAACGTTTCGCTGCAGATATGGAACTGTGTATTTATTTGTAGAAGGTGAACCAACGCCAAATCGAAAAGTGGAACCACCACGTGGCGACGAGAAATATTACACTGCATACAAGGAAATTGTTTTACATGCGGGAGATCAATACACTATTCATCCTAACACACTTCATTGGTTTAAAGCAGGGAGTGAAGGTGCAGTAGTTTCAGAATTTTCAACCAGAAGTACAGATGAAGAAGATATCTTTACCGATGTTAGAATTAAACGGATCCCAGTCATCGATGTGTAGGGGGGAAACCGGGATGACAAAATACACGATCGGAATTGATTATGGGACTCAATCAGGACGGGCAGTTTTGGTATCTCTTGTTGATGGTAGGGAAATTTGTGATCATGTTACTCTTTATCGTCACGGTGTGATTGATAGGGTGTTACCAGACACGGACATTCAGTTAGGCCATGAATGGGCGCTTCAGCATCCAAATGATTATCTTGACGTATTGAAATTCTCAGTTCCGGCTGTATTGAATGAATCTGGTATCAACCCTCTAGATGTAATTGGAATTGGGATTGATTTTACAGCATGTACGATGTTGCCTGTGAACGAATTAAATGTTCCATTATGTATATTGGAGGAATATAGAAGAAATCCACATAGTTGGGTAAAGCTATGGAAACATCATGCTGCACAACCAGAAGCGAATAAACTTAATGAAATTGCAGCACGGCGAGGAGAACGATTTTTACAAAGGTATGGTGGAAAAATCTCATCAGAATGGATGATTGCCAAGGTATGGCAAATCTTAAATGAGGCACCAGATATTTATGAAGTAACAGATAAGTTTGTTGAGGCGACTGATTGGGTCATATCGCAATTAACAGGGGTCTTGTTGCGAAATAGTTGCACAGCAGGCTATAAAGCAATTTGGCATAAACAGGAGGGCTACCCAAGCGAAGCGTTTTTCCAAGCTTTAGATTCGCGTCTAGGGAATTTTCGCACGACGAAGCTCAGAGGCGATGTTGTCCCATTAGGAACAAAAGCAGGATCGCTAACAATCGAAATGGCTCAGATGATGGGTCTTCCAGCAGGGATCTCAGTTGCCGTTGGTAATGTAGATGCTCATGCTGCTGTACCTGCAGTAGGAGTAGTAGAGCCGGGGAAATTAGTAATGGCAATGGGTACTTCGATTTGTCATATGGTTCTCGGACAAGTAGAACGTGAAGTTGAAGGGATGTGTGGTGTTGTTGAGGACGGAATCATCCCTGGATTATTTGGCTATGAAGCAGGACAATCTGCGGTGGGTGATATATTTGCATGGTTTGTTGAAGAAGCTGTGCCTGAGTATGCAAAAGTTGAAGCAAAACGCCACAACTTGTCCGTACATCAGTATTTAGAACATAAAGCTTCCCAGTATAAGCCTGGTGAAACGGGATTACTTGCTTTGGATTGGTGGAATGGTAATCGCTCTGTTTTAGTCGACACTCAGTTAAGTGGAATGTTATTAGGAATGTCACTGCATACGAAACCAGAAGAAGTATATCGAGCTTTACTTGAAGCGACAGCATTCGGTACAAGAATGATCGTCGATTCTTTTAACCAAAATGGAATCTTGATTAACGAACTATATGCGTGTGGAGGTTTACCACAAAAAAATCGGTTGCTCATGCAGATATTTTCTGATGTAACAAATTTGCCTATCAAAATTGCTGCGTCAAAGCAAACACCAGCCCTCGGTGCAGCAATGTTTGCTGCAGTAGCAGCAGGAAAAGCAACAGGGGGATATAACACCATTTTAGAGGCAGCTAGGAAGATGGCTCGTGTAAAGGATGATGTGATTAAACCCATCGCTGAAAATGCTGTAATCTATGATAAACTATTTGCGGAATACAAAAGATTACATGATTATTTCGGTCGAGGTGAAAATGATGTAATGAAGGTGCTAATGTCCCTTCGAAAATCGGCACCTGAACCTGAATAATGACATTTCTTCGAGACATTGGGAGGTTCACATGATACGCGTAAAGCCATATCAGTTTTGGTTTGTTACCGGTAGTCAGCAGCTTTATGGTGAAGATGTTTTGAGTGAGGTAGAAATTAATTCAAAAGTGATTGTCGAAACATTAAACAAAAATGGACATCTTCCCTATAACTTGGTGTTTAAAGGTGTGTTAACCAACGCAAAAGAAGTTGACCAACTCATTCTCACTGCAAATTATCATGAAGAATGTGCGGGGTTGGTTACTTGGATGCACACATTTTCACCAGGGAAAATGTGGATTACTGGTTTGTCAAAACTACAAAAACCGTTGCTTCACTTCCATACTCAGTTTATTCGGGATATTCCTTGGGATTCAATTGATATGGACTATATGAATTTACACCAATCAGCACATGGTGATCGTGAATATGGCTATACTGTTACTCGTTTAATGCTGCCTAGGAAAGTGATTTTCGGTTATTGGGAGCAGGAGTTGACCCAGAAAAAGATGGGTGATTGGATGAAGACAGCAGTAGCTGTTTTTGAAAGCGGACACATTCGCGTAGCCCGATTCGGCGATATTATGCGAACTGTGGCTGTAACAGATGGAGATAAGTTAGAAGCGCACATTAAATTTGGCTGGACCTTAGATTACTATGGAATTGGTGATTTAGTCGATAAAATAAACACAATTTCCAAAACTCAGGTTGAAGAACTTTTTTATGAATATCAAAAGTTGTATGTAATGGATGAAGTGTATCTTCAGCCTGGCCCGCTTCAGGACTCGATTAAAGAACAGGCTCGAATCGAATTAGGATTAAGGGCATTTTTGGAGGAAGGCGACTATAACGCATTTACAACCAATTTCGAGGACTTGCATGGAATGAAACAATTACCGGGTCTGGCTGTTCAACGATTAATGGCTGAAGGTTACGGCTTCGCTGCAGAAGGTGATTGGAAGACGGCAGCACTGACACGTTTGATAAAAATATTAACTCATAACCAAAATACATCATTTATTGAAGATTATACATACCATTTAAATCCCGAAAATGAGATGACTTTGGGCTCTCATATGTTAGAGGTTTGCCCATCCATTGCTACAGAAACACCAAAACTTGTCGTACAGCCTTTAAGTATCGGTAATAAAGAAGACCCAGCAAGACTTATTTTTGACGGAAAATCAGGGTTAGGCTATGTGGTTTCGCTTGTAGACATGGGTGGACGCTTTCGACTGGTAGTGAATGAAATTATTGCGGTGCAATCCGAGGAGCTGACGCCAAACCTTCCAGTTGCTAAGGTATTCTGGAGGCCGATTCCATCTCTTACGACAGCAACTGAAGCCTGGATATATTCGGGTGGTTCTCATCATTCAGTGTTCTCATTATCGGTTACAAAAGATCAGCTGTTTGATTTTGCAGAGATGCTAGATATTGAATGTATAATCATAGATCAGGACACCGATATTAGGCAGCTAAGACAAGAATTAAAATTGAATGAAATGTATTGGAAAATAAGAAAATAGAAACCATTCCGGTCATTTAGTTAAGCATGGCATAATGTACTCTAATCGTTATACAATAGTTGTACGAATAAGCGAATGCTTACTAAAAGGACATCGAGGTGCAGGTTCGTGACAGAGACTAAATACAATAAAGTTAAAGGTTGGATTAGATCCAAAATACTAGATGGAACATACGTCCCTAATCAAAAAATCCTTTCTGAAAGTGAATTAATGAAGCTATTTAAAGTTAGCCGCCACACAGTTCGTATCGCCATCGGCGAACTAGTGAAAGAGGGCTGGCTTTATACCGAACGAGGTGCGGGTACATATTGTTCCAATCGAACAATTCATAAAGCAGAAAGTGCTGAAATTCCGCAAAAGAAGATTGCTATTATTACGACCTATATATCTGATTATATTTTTCCATCCATCATTAGGGGAGCCGAAGCAGAAATTAGCCAGGAAGGCTATCAGGTAAGTCTTTTTAGTACGAATAATGATCATGATCAAGAACGGCGGATATTAGAAGCAATCATCACCCAACGTTTTGATGGGGTTATTATTGAAGCAACTATGAGTGCTACACTTAATCCAAATATTAATTATTATTTACATCTTGAATCAATCGGAATTCCTTATATTATGATTAATGCTTTTTACGAAGAGCTTGAACCAATTAGCGTGGTGATTGATGATGAAAAGGGTGGTTATTTACAAACTGAGCATTTAATTAAGCTTGGTCATAAAAGGATTGCTGGATTTTTTAAAACGGATGATTTACAAGGCGTAAAGCGAATGAAGGGTTATATTAAAGCACTTAGAGACCATGGGCTATCAATTAATTCCAAGAATATTATTACATATTCCACCTCTGAGAAATTAACAAAACCTGCCGAATGTTTAAAAGCGATGCTTGATAGTGGGACAGAGCAACCGACTGGATTGGTTTGTTACAACGATGAGTTGGTCATGCGCTTGTTAGACATTTTAAGGCAAAAGGACATGAACATTCCAGAGGATATCTCCGTTGTCGGTTTTGACAATTCATTTCTAGCAGAAATAACAGAAGTCAAACTGACCACGATTGAACATCCTAAAAGCGAGTTAGGAAAAGTTGCGGCACAAAAGATTTTAGAAATCATAAAAAAAGGAAAAACATCAAAGCAGGCTAATCAACTGCAGTCGGTCGTATTTGATACAAGCTTGATAATAAGAAACTCTACCAAAGCGATAGGGTGATCACAGTGAAATATTGTATAGGGATAGACCTGGGGACTAGTTCGGTTAAAGTGATATTAGTAAATCAGAACGGTAAAATTTGTGGTGAAGTCTCCAAAACATATCCATTAATTCAGGACAAGCCAGGTTATAGTGAACAAAACCCCGAGGAATGGGTTAAAAAAACCGTAGCTGCGTTACAAGAATTATTTAAGGCGTCCACATTAGCTCCAAACCAAATAGAAGGGATTAGTTTTTCAGGACAAATGCATGGGTTGGTGTTGTTGGATGAAGCGCATCGAGTGCTCCGAAATGCAATTCTCTGGAATGATACAAGAACAACGGAACAGTGTGAAAAAATCAAACGGCTTGTTGGAACGAAAACATTATTAGAAATAACGAAAAATCCCGTTCTTGAAGGGTTTACTTTACCAAAAATCTTGTGGGTAAAGGAGCATGAGCCAAATGTTTTTGAGCAAGCTGCGCTCTTTTTATTACCAAAAGATTATTTAAGATATCGATTAACTGGAAAATTGCATAGTGAGTATTCAGATGCTGCGGGGACCCTCTTATTAGATGTAGCCGAAAAGCAATGGAGCAAGGAGATTTGTGATGCTGTAGGAGTTGATATTCGGCTTTGCCCGCCATTGGTCGAGTCGCATCACTGTGTTGGTACGATTACTAGACAAATAGCAGAACAAACCAGTTTATCTGTTGAGACTAAAGTGTTCGCAGGTGGAGCTGACAATGCATGTGGCGCAATAGGTTCAGGGGTATTAGAGGAAGGAAACACTTTGTGTAGCATTGGGACTTCAGGTGTCCTCCTATCCTATGAAAGTAGTTCACAACATGATTTTCAAGGGAAAGTACACTATTTTAATCATGGCAAACAAAATGCGTATTATACGATGGGTGTCACACTTGCAGCAGGCTTTGCATTAAGTTGGTTTAAAGATACGTTCGCAGCCCATGAGAATTTTTCTGATTTACTCGATGGAATCGAAGAAGTACCTGTTGGTGCTAACGGGTTACTGTTTACCCCTTATATCGTTGGGGAACGAACTCCACATGCCGATGCCCAGATTAGAGCAAGCTTTATCGGTATGGATTCTAGGCATAAAATGATTGATTTTGTTCGTGCTGTAATAGAAGGTATTACTTTTTCTTTAAATGAGAGCATCGAAATTTTTCGTGAAAGTGGGAAGAAGATTGATTCAATCATTTCCATTGGTGGTGGAGCGAAAAATGACGAATGGCTGCAAATTCAAGCAGATATCTTCAATGCGAAGATTCACAAGCTAGCTTCGGAGCAAGGTCCAGGAGTAGGCGCAGCAATAATCGCTGCCTACGGCTGTGGCTGGTACACATCTTTAAAGGAGTGTGTAGATTTGTTTTCGCATACCGTGAAAACGTTTGTACCAATGCCTGAGAATGTTGAAAAATATAAAAAGTTATTCTCACTCTATCAATTAATTTATCAGCAAACGAAAGATTTAAATAGAGAATTATATGCATTTAGATATTGAGAATTACAATGAATTGAAAACAGCCAATTATTCTGGCTGTTTTTATTATAAAATCCTGACCAGCACCTCCATATATTGGTATAATGGAATATATAGGTAAATTATAAAAGCTAAACAACTAACGAAAGGGGGAATATAGTATTATCCTAAATATTTTATTTATTACTCTATTTATTGTCGGCATGTACTACATACTTTGGTATCGAATAAATCTGAAGAAAGCAGTTGAAGCTTCCAAGGATGCCATTTTTCCACAACCAAAAGAGGAATTAGCCAAAATTCTGATTCCTGCGGAATGGAAGGAAATGCAGCCACTCACAAAACATTCTAGGTCCTATCGCCTCGTTAATTGGGGGACCGTGCTTGTTATCATATTATTTTCCGGTTTATTCACGTTGGCCTTAGTGACTGACTGGTTTCAGTCGGAATTTTTAAACCTTATCTATTTTTTCTGTGTTGCGATAAGTGCCATTCACCATCCTGGCAATTTCTATATTTGTCAAAATGGACTTGTGTTAAACGGAAAATATCATTCATTTACCCAAGTAAAACACTATCAGGTTGAGCAAATCATCCGTTGGCATGATTTATATGGGTTAGATTCACGTGTGAATAATGCTTATAAATTGAGCTTTGATGTTAAGAATACATTTACTCAGCCAAATTTTATTGTCATCGAAGATTTGGAATCACTGAATACAATTGTGGGATTATTACAAAAGCACAACATTAGCAAAAAAAATGAAATTCAGCAGGCAAAATAACAAAGAAGGTCGGGTAATGTAAGTTATCCGACCTTCACTTTTAAGTGGTTCTATTTCATTTTTTCAAGTTTAGCAATAAATGTTTTAAGATGATCTTTATATTTCTTTTTCACTTGGTCGATTGGAAGTTGCAATTGTCTTGAAATATCAAATAAATTATCGTTATCATATCGTAACCATGATACGAAATTTCGTTTGATATATCTTTCAGCATCATCGTAACTATTAAAGCTTTCTGAGAGCTTACGTCCATTATGGATGATTTCAAAAACATTCGTCGTAGCTTGGTGAAGGTATGAAATTTCACCACGGCGATTTTCATAAATGGTGCCGTATGCTGCCTCCTTAACATTTAGTTCATTTCGGTCAGCGTCTATTTTTGCTGGAACGACTCCAAAAACATTGACCACAAATTTTTCGAATAGTTCACTACTTAAATCACAACCGGAAGCTTTTGGGTGACCACCACCGCCATAGCCCTTTGCAAACTCAGACACATTAATGTGATCATGAATCGTCCGAAAACCAGATTTCTTCGTACCAACATTTAAGAGAGCAATCATATCAAGATGTGGATTAAGCTTATTCAACGCATTACCAAGTTCTGACAAATATTGTTCAGCATGTACAATGCCTATTGCATAATCATCAATCATCGCTTGAACCATTTGTCTGTTTTTTGAGTTAATGTAACGATCAATTTTTTTCTCTTCAATATCTAGAAGCAAATTCTCTGTTTCTGTTAATGAAAATGTATCCGGATTATCTACAAGTCGTTTGAGAAGACTTTCCTCAAATTTTTCACGCTCAAGGATATAAAATAAGTCATTAAGTCGCTTTGCTGTGATGTTATTATTTTCGTCCCATTCCCATGTATCATATTGTCTAACGAGCTCAATAAATTCTTCTAAGCTTTTTAACCGTTGCATTTTGTTGTTAGTAATGAGGTGATCATAAAATAATGAAGTCGCACATGTTTTTTTGCCTGTTTCATATTCAGGTAATACCTGGCCCCATTGGTAATCGTTGAAGTGCAACGCTGTAACGTGATGATCAATCATTTGAATATGATGCCCTTTTTTATGACGTTCCTCAAGTTTCTTCTCAACAGCCTCATTCACCGCAAGGTCTGTGATATAAGTTTCTGTATGATGAAAATCAGGGTTGTCGATAAATTGTTCGACGCGCTGATTTAGAACACGGTAAGTGCAGTAAGATACGTGCGCTTCATCGCCGAAAGCAAGTTTGGCAATAATTCCGCAACCGAGACCATCTAAATCAATATCTGTAAAAAGTTTCATTCTGAAAATCTCCATCCTGTAAAATTTTCCATAAGGTCTATTTTAAACTAGGTTGTCTTTCTTATACAGTCATTAACAAGAAAAATATGAAAAAAATAGACAAATTCACTTAGAAAGAAATATACTTCAATTGAAACCATAGCCTAAATATTATAAAAATTCAACTTGGTGACCGCTTTCGACCCATTATTAAATGAATAGGGGGGAGTAGCTTGACACCATATGTGATTATTTTCATAACAATCTTATCTTTTTTGTTGAATTTACTCGCAGCGCAAAAGTGTTCGAACTTGATAACGCAAACTAGGAAATCAAACATGTCCGGAGACGAACTTGCTAAATGGATATTGATAAAGAATAAAAAAAGACATATCAAAATAGTCCAAACAGAAATAATAGGGGAAAACTTATATGACCCCTTATTAAAGGTAATTCAATTTGGACCGGATGTTTACGGAAAGAAGACAATTTATTCTATTGCTGTTGGAAGTCACGAGGCATGCCACGCCTTAAGATTTCAATATTTTCGTTTTTTATTTATACCAATTTCAGTCATTGCTAAGTACATATTCATCCCATTATTGCTCGGTTCACTATTATTTAACTTGCCAGTGTTACATGGAACAGTGCTAATCCTTTATGTAGGTCTGATTTTAATCAAACTTCAAATAGAAGTATATGATGAAATCAAAATCAATCAGCTTTCAATTAGATTGCTGTCACAAAACAAGCTTATTACCGATACGGAGTTACTAGAAACCAAAAAGCTCTATCGATTTTTCAATTACACATATTTTGTCAGCTTGCCCTTAAAAATTGTTCTGAATCGTTAATAAGTGAGTGTCAATATAGGTCTGTACGTCTGTCTTGAAAGATGGGGATAGTTTGGCGGACTTGTTCAATCTCGGTTAATTCCAATTCAACATAGTACAAACCTTCTTCAGTCTGATTACTTAATAATATGTCTCCCCATGGCCCAATAATCATTGAGTGACCGTTGAATTCATTGTTAGGATCACTACCGACTCGATTTACAGCAACGATAAAGCATTGATTTTCGATTGCCCGCGCTTGGAGGAGGAGGCGCCAATGGTCAATGCGTAGCTTTGGCCACTCAGCAGGGATAAAAATAATTTTAGCACCTGCTAATACATGGCTACGAAACCACTCTGGAAATCGTAAATCGTAACAAATCAGACCGGCGCAAACAGTACCTGATAGTTCAAACAAGTTTTTGCTATTTCCGGGATTTAAATAGAGATGTTCATCCATTAATCTAAAAAGATGGGCTTTATCATATTCAGCAACGATTGTACCAGCTTTATTGCTTACATACATTGTATTATAAAAGCCATCTGCTTTTTTTGTGGCGACTGATCCGCCGACTATATTAATATTATATCTGCGGCTAAGTGTGGTTAATAATTGTTTTGTTTTGTGACCGTCACAATCAGCGAGGCTATTAAGTTGAGTTAAAGCATAACCGGTATTCCACATCTCTGGAAAAACGACAATATCGCTCCCAGCAGCTGCTGCATCTTGGACGAAATTTTCAATAGTCAAGTAATTCTTATCGGGTTTAGCAAAAGCTATATTCATTTGCACACAAGCAATTTTCACCTTAAAACACCTCTATCACGTTTTAGTTTAGATTAAGAAATATTTTCGTTTACTGCAATAAAAAAATAAGTGAAGTCAAATAAAGAGGACATCATCTGATGGATGATGTCCTTTTTTAAAGTTAAATAAACATTGTACCTGAAACGATAAAGCTAAATAATGTACCTAGAACGGTGCTAGTTGCAGCGAATACCATCAACATGATACCGTGAAGTTCATTTCTCTCATGATAGGTCATGAACCCCATCGCCAAAGCAGCTACTCCAAAAATAATTGGCATAAAAATGAGTGAAATTGCTAAAAACAGCCATCCCAACGCCACATAAGCTAATCCACTTTTTTTAGTTGCTACTGCTCCATCATTTGCTAAAGTTATATTTCCGCAATTTTGACAATATGACCCACTTTGAGAATTATACATATGATCCACTCCATAAATTTATTTTTTTCACAAAGACCAGTAACAGGAAAACATGAGTACGAAAGAGACATATGGCTCGTTCTAACCTCTTAAATCACTCCTATCAACCGATTATCTATATTGAAAAAAACTGGATGTACAATACTTGGGTGATTGTTCACAATTTAGACAAATTTGTGAATGTAATCATAGATTACCATAATATTTAGAAAAATCAAGCAAAAAGTTTCGAAAAATACTATTGTAATAAAATGTAATCAATGTACTTACAGTGAAAACTCTGCGCGCATCTCAGACAAAATAATAGTTCTCTGCAAATTCGCAGTGGACCTATATGGTAAGACCCGCTTAAATTGACAAGAAATTTGTTCAATTTCTCACAAATACCGACAAAAGGACAAATCTATACAATATCATCAAAAATTTTGTGTCTTCATTACAGTTTTTGACTAAAAGTATAGCGCTATATGTTGAAGGGATTTACATGTCCTGGTGGAATACCTTTATACAAGAATGAATAAATTGAAAAGTGGAAATATTCTTACCATTAATTTGATCGATTAGTTATGGATAGAAAATATTGTTAAAGGTTAGGTAGGATGTGACATGTTAAAGCGGAAATGGTTCATGGCAATGGTTGTGGCTAGTAGTTTAATAGGATTAGTAGGTTGTTCAGGAAATACCACCAAAGAAGCAGAGGCATACAATCGAACTGTTAACAAGGAAGAAAAGAGGGCAGAGGAGAAGGTATCTGGAGAAGAATCAAATAAAAAAGAAGAACCTGAGGAAATTGTCGTCAATATCCTGGATCCAAACACAAAAGCTGTTATCAAGACGATAAATCCACAGGAAATGGGCTTTGGTTCCAATGATCAATTATATAAACAAGAGCTTGGAAAATGGGCACAGGAGTTAGCGAGGGGAAATGATACTACACCAGGATATGACCAACGAAATACACCTGATAGAATCGGACCAGATGGACAAATTGTTAAAGGTAATCCTCGAGTAGTCCTTGAGGAAGAGGAACTTGTGAACCGAATCTTCTCTGCATCTTCTAAGGGTGGTGATATTGAACTACCTCTTACCATTCAAGAAAGTAGTTACAATCCAGATGATGTTCCATTTTTAGGAGAAGTTGTTGTTGCTACATATACCACAAATTTTAATCCTAGTGTTACTGGGCGAAATAAAAATATTGAACTTTCAGCTGGAGCAATCCACAATGTAATTGTAGGAGTCAATGATTATTTTTCTTTTAATACAACAGTTGGTCCAAGTGATCAAGAACATGGCTATCAGCCTGCACAGGAAGCTGTAAATGGACAATTGATTATGGGGATTGGCGGCGGAATTTGCCAAACTTCATCTACCTTATATAATGCCGTTGATCAGATTGGTGTAAATTACATTGAGCTACATCACCATTCAGTCACGGTAGGATATGTCCCATCTGGGCGTGATGCGACCGTGTCATATGGTGGAGTTGATTTTCGTTTCCAAAACACAACCGGTGCACCATTTTTGATTACAACCACCTATAATCCAGGCGGAACATTGACGGTAGAAATAAAAACGTCTGCACAATATGCTGGTGTTATAAAGCGAGCAGTATAAGAAACACCATTATAGAAAAGCAGCCTTGGATGAATTCCAAGGCTGCTTGCTTTATCTTATTGTTCGTTAACTTGTTGATTATCAGGAGTGTTATAATTATATTTTGCTCGATCAACTGAGACAAAATTATCTGGTTTGTAAAATCTTAACAAATCTCCATTTACAACTCGATCTGAAAGCTCTAATTTTTGCTCAACACTCTCCGAGTATTTTTTAGCCTCTTCAAGTTGGTCCTCAGATAATGGTAAACCTGTTACAGAATCATAATATTTTCCATCAATAGAAGTAATGGTTGAACTTACATAATCCCCGTTACGGAATGGAACGATATCGTCATGTTGTTCTGATAATAAATCTGTACCAAATTGAACATATTGCTTCGAATCAATCCCTAGTAAATGTAAAAGGGTAGGTAGGATGTCAATTTGTCCACCATACTCATGGTTAGTTCCACCTTCAATCCCTGGAACGTGGATGAAAAATGGCACACGTTGCAAACCAGTGCTTTCAAAAGCGTTTACTTCTTTTCCAAGAACTTGTTCCATTGCTTGATTATGATTTTGAGATATTCCATAATGGTCACCGTACATAATGATAACTGAATTATCATATAAACCTGATTCTTTCAGGTAATTGAAGAATTGCTCTAAAGCCTCATCAGCATATCTTACTGTTTGGAAGTACTGATCAACTGACTTATCTCCTGTTGTCGCTGCTTCAATTGTTGTATCTTCTTGCGCCATATTATACGGATAATGGTTTGAAACTGTTATAAATTTTGTATAGAAAGGCTGCGGTAGTTTATCTAGTAGTGCAGTTGATTGTTCATAGAATGGTTTATCCATTAATCCATAGTCCGCAAGGCTTTCAGGCGTCATTTCATAATAATTTTCATCAAAGAAGTTTTGATATCCAAAGGACTTATAAATTTCATTTCGATTCCAAAAACTTCCGGAATTCCCATGGAATACTGCTGAAGTGTAACCTTGCTGTCC
Source organism: Bacillus sp. DNRA2 (assembly GCF_012843265.1). Taxonomy (GTDB): domain Bacteria; phylum Bacillota; class Bacilli; order Bacillales; family Cytobacillaceae; genus Bacillus_BU. The sequence continues at coordinate 42,090 of NZ_JABAIT010000008.1, forward strand.
TAAAATTGCCGGTGCTGCCTGGTACGTATTCAACCCTTTTGTTGTAAAAGCGGAACCTTGAGGCAATCCATATAAAGAATTTTCAAGAATAAATTCGGCATCCGCTGTCTTTCCTTGAGCTGTTTGATGGAAGAAGTTATCAAAATAAAGCGTATTTTTCTCTCGAGTTAACGAATTTAAGAAAGGTGTTACTTCTTCACCATTTAGTTTATAATTAATGACAAATTCTTGCATCGATTCAAGATGGAGATATATGACATTCATGCCTTTAGCTTTACCAAAATAGGTTGGATTAGGCTCTGCATAATTTGATTTTGTAAAGTTAATGACTTCAGTGATATCGTTACTGTCAGCTAAAACTCGTTGAGCAGATGCTTTTGTACTTTGAACCGCATCGTATATTGTGTAATTATACATACCTAAATATTTAACAATATAGTTTCGATCAAAGCCACGTGTCAAAAGCTGTGGACGGTCAGCTTCAGCTAGTCCAAGGTTTGCACATGTAATTCCGAGTGCTAATGTAAACAGGGCTGCAACTTTACGACGTGTTATATCTTTTGCTTCCACTTTTATAAAACGCAATGATAGCAATACTAGTAAGATAAGAAAATCAACAAAAAACAAAACATCGTAAGGCTTTAATAATGAAGTAACGCTTGTACTTACATCGCCAAAGTTTTGTGTCTGCGTCAAAGTCGGTAATGTAATAAAATCGTTAAAGAAACGGTAGTATAGGACATTGGCGTATAGCAGAAAACTCATAATGAAATAATTAATCATCAGGAAGGTGTATTTCTTTCTTCCTTTAAAAATTAACGCTAATCCTAAAAACAATATCGAAGATCCTAATGGATTTAAAAACAAAAGAAATTTTTGAATCGTATTTTCAATACCTAAGTCAAACTGTGTGAGCTGAATTAAATACGTTTTAATCCATAAAAGGATTACCGCCATAAAGAAAAAGCCAATATATTTGTTTAAAATAATTTGACCTTTTTGAACGACGTTATTCATATAAGCACCTACCTTCTAGCACATAATTATGGCATAGTTTTTATGTTTTTTAAATACGTTATTTGAACTAATTGATGTAGGAAATGGTAATTTTGTTAAAAGATGAGCAACCGTCATTTTATATAAAGAATCGTTGCACAAGAGACTATCATACTACTTTTTTATAAAAAGTCAAGGATATGACCAAAGATTCTTTCTCACATTTTTTCTTTCCTCGGCCTTATTAAATGATTATACTAATATAGTGTTAGAAAACATCATTCTTTATACAGTTTGCGAGGAAAGTGGATATGTGGTTTTTGGGAGCAATGTTAACAACTGTTTGTTTCGGCATCAACAATGCAATTTTTAAATGGAGCACACAAAAGGGATTTTCCAAAGTTCATCTGCAATTTTTCTTTTATTTTACAGCGTTTATACTCACAACAGCTTACGCAATCAGTACCGGATCGTTAAAATTGAATGTCATTACGATTGTGCTTGGTGCGACGATTGGGATATTAAATACGAACGGAAATATTCAAATGTCAAAAGCATATGATAATGGGCCAGCGAGTTTAACTGCACCTATTGTTTCAGCTAATGCCATCTTTCCCGTATTAAGTGCAGGACTTATTTTTCATGAGCAGATTTCAACCGTTCAATGGCTTGGCATCTTGTTAATTTTATCCTCGGTTATTACGATTCAATATACGCCTAAACAATTAAAAATGAACACGAATTATTCAGCATGGTTATTCAGAATTATCTTGGCGTTTTTGTCGTTTGGAATATTGGGTGTTCTGATGAAATTATCTTCCGTTTTACATATTAGCTCGTTAAATATTTTAATCTCATTATATGGTGGAGGTTGTACTTATTTGCTCGTTTTAATGCTTTCAAATCGAGAAAAAATTGTACTACCCGTCATCAAGCTTGGTGGTTTAGTAGGTTTATTAAGTATTATTGGCTATAGTTGCTATTTTTTTGCATTGAAAACGGGTGTCGCGAGTATTGTTTTTCCGTTAGTTAGTTTAAATTGTTTGATTGTCATCTTCGTCGGTTGTTTCATATATAAAGAAACGTTGAAATCTTATCAAGTTGTTGGAATTTTTTCAGCCCTGCTCGGAATTATTTTAACCAAAATATAGCAAGGTAAAAATGTTGATTTCCGCTGCAGGCACTTCGCTTTCCGCAGGGCTAGTTGGGAGCCTCCTCGGCGCATTCGCGCCTGCGGGGTCTCCCATACCAGCTACTCCTGCAGGAGTCTTCGTGCCTTCCGCTCCAATCAACTCAATTTGTAATCAACCCCATCCTTTAACATTGCAACTATATAAATTTGTAACGATTCTTCATGTGAGGAATCGTTTTTTGTTTGTATGGGTATAGGCTGGTGGTCAAACACCCAATAATCGTAATAGCATACGTTATTATGAGGAGGGATGTTTAGTGGAGATCATCGAGGTTATAAACACCCGTCGCATTATTAAAAAATTCAAACCAGAACAAGTTGAACGAGATAAAATCATAGCTTGGTTAACAGCTGCCTCAATGGCACCAAACCATCGGCTCACAGAGCCATGGGAGATCGTGTTTATTGGGCCAGAGACACGTTCGAGTATTAATCACAAGACTAACTTTGGTGGAGCACCCATCGTCTTTGCAGTATTATCGAAACATGGGAAAAATGAAGTGGAACGTGAGGAAAACCGCTCGGCTACCTCATGTTTTATCGAAAACTTTATGCTTGCAGCCTGGGCAGAGGGGGTCGGTACATTTTGGTCCTCGGTTGGAATCACCCCTAAGAATCGCACACTTTTAGCTGTAAATGAGGATGTTGATGTGATCGGGGTGTTTGGCGTAGGCTACCCTGAAGAAATCCCAGAAGCTAAAAAAAGAACGCCCATCGTTGAAAAAATAAGCGAACTACCATAACACTAAGCCCGCAACGCAAACGCAGTGCGGGCTATATTTTTAGCATGAATTGGATAAAACAAGCATAAAGATAGATGATTATTGGTTGTTAGGTTAAAATTTAATCAAATATGTTTAAAGGAGGAGACTATGAAAACCTATAACTCAAGAACAGAAGTACCTATCGAAGAAACTTGGAACTTAGCTGATTTATATACAGACATTGATAAATGGGAGAAAGACTTTACTAAAGTTGAAAATATTATTCCGGAATTGAAGAAATTTGATGGGGCGATTCATGATGGCAAAAGTCTGTATCAATACCTGAAGCAATCAGAGCAACTCTCCTACACATTTAATCATCTATACGCTTATTGCATGCTTAAAGCTGATGAAGATACACGAGATACTTCTTCACAAAGTCTCCTCGACCGAATGAAGGGATTAAGTGTAAAGTTCAGTGGAGCAACCTCTTTCTTCATGCCATTTTTATTAAGCCTGGATGAGGACACGTTAAAAGGTTATATCGCGGAAGAAAAAGGACTTGATTATTTTGCAGAGGATTTGTTTGATTCATTTCGTTATAAACACCATGTATTAACGAGTGAGCAAGAGGCGGTACTTTCACAGCTAGGCGAAGCTCTATCTGCACCTGCGACAACATTTGGGATGATTAATAATGCAGATATTAAATTTGGCGAAGTAACAGGTGAGAATGATGAAAAGATTGAACTAACAAGGGGATTGTATTCTAAATTAATTGAGGATGAAGATCGAAGCAAGCGAATGGAGGCGTACAAAGCCTATTACAAACCCTATATTGCTGCGAAAAACACAATTGCTTCGACATTGTCCGCTGCAATTAAAAATAATGTAACATTAGCACGGCTTAGAAATTATCCTTCTGCCTTAGAAAAAGCATTATTTGGAGACAAGGTTCCAAAAGAAGTATATGAAAACCTCATAAAGGCCACGAAGGAAAATATTACTCCACTACATCATTATACAAGCATTCGTAAGGCGAAGCTTGGGCAAGATGACTTGCGTCAGTATGACATGAGCGTGCCGCTTGTAAAGGGAGTAAAAAAAGAGATTTCATATGATGAGGCATACGAATTAATGTTAAAAGGCTTAGCTCCGCTGGGCGAAGATTATGTTGAAGCATTAAAAGAGTTCAGAGCATCCCGCTATATTGATGTTAGAGAAACTCCTGGAAAACGATCAGGAGCCTATAATCTTGGAGTTTATGGTGTTCATCCATTTATCCTCTTAAATCACCAAGATGATTTGGATAGTCTATTTACCTTAGTTCACGAGTGCGGCCATGGAGTACATAGTAAGCTTAGTTCACAACACCAGCCGCAAATTACAGCACGTTATAGTATTTTTGTCGCTGAGGTTGCTTCTACAGTAAATGAGGTCCTCATGATGAATTATTTAATTGCGCATGAACAAAACGAGGAACTCAAGAAGTATTTATTAAACCATTTTATTGATAAGTTTAAGGGGACATTTTTCACTCAAGTAATGTTTGCTGAGTTCGAGAAGATCACTCATGAATTAGCTGAACAAGGGAAGCCCCTAAATGTTGAGATATTTAACGATATATATGAAACTCTCTTTAGGGAGTACAATGGACCTGAAGTCGTTTTCGATGAGGAAGTCAAATATGGCTGGTCGAGGATTCCGCATTTCTATCGACCATTCTATGTTTATAAATATGCGACAGGTTTTGCATCAGCTATCGATTTGGCAACAAAGATTTTTGAGGGAGATAAGCAAACTCTCTCAGCTTACTTAGAGTTTTTAAAAAGCGGTAGTAGTGATTATCCGTTAGAGTTATTGAAAAAAACAGGTGTGGATTTAACCACACCTATGCCAATTGAAAACACTCTCATTCGATTTAAACAATTAATCGAGGAGTTTTCACAAGTATAAAAAACCAGGCGAATCAGCCTGGTTTTTTCTTCGTACTGTATTATTTTGTTGTTTGATAAACTTTAATATTGAGGAAAATAGTCCATAATACACCTGTAGCGAAAACAATCGCACCAGTTAAGCTATTCGGAGAAAACAATTGTAATAAATCCATTACGATTCACCATCCTATTTTAGTTATGAAGTAGTATATAAATTCACAGTATGGACATACTTTATATCGCATTAAGATATATTCTTTGTTAATATTATATCGCAACAAGATATAAATATCAATACTAATACGAAAGTAGGGAAATCGGTTGGCTTCGATTTTAACGAAAGAAGTATACGAATATCTTGCCGAGTTTCGCTATCAATTGCGGAAATTCCAAAAATTTAGTGAATCTGCTGCTCGCGACCTTGGCCTAACACCGCAGCAACATCAATTAATTCTCGCAATAAAAGGTTATCCGGGTAGAGAATATGTTACGGCTAGTGAATTGGCTGAACGGCTTCAAATTACCCATCATGCTTGTGTAGGGTTGATTGATCGTTGTGAAACTGTTGGGTTAGTAACGCGAAGCAAAAACCCTGATGATGGCAGAAGCATATTAATTGAAGTGACTCCTCAGGGTATTCAATTGCTCGAAAAACTTTCAGAGATTCACCTAGAGGAAATAAAACGGATAGGTTTGTTTAGAAAACAGTAGTGGTCAAAATATATATCTTCAAAGACAAAAATGAGTGCTGTTCATGTGAACAGCACTCATTAACTTTATATTATTTATTTTACACCCTTCATAAACTCTTGAATTTTTGGAGCAAGAACGAAGAGGATAATACCTAATACGATAGAGGCACCACCGATTGTACCGAAATACGCTGTTTCGGTTTCGGGAGAGTAAAACTTTACTAATTGAGCATTAAGTGCTTGTGCTGCTGCACTTGCTAAGAACCATAAACTCATAATTTGTGCTGAGAAGGCAGCAGGTGCTAGTTTCGATGTTGCAGATAAACCTACAGGTGATAAAAGCAATTCACCAAAGACACAAACTAATATACTTAATACAAGCCATAAAGGGTTTACCAATGAATCAGTTCCACCAATGGCTGCTGGTAAAAGAATAACAATAAATGATATTCCAGCTAAGAGTAAAGATAAAGCAAATTTTTGCGGCACCGTTGGTTGGCGTTTCCCTAATTTTACCCACATCCAAGCAAAAAGTGGCGCAAACGTAATAATAAATAATGGATTTAATGATTGGAACCAAGCTGGTGAAATCTCAAGACCAGCAAAGTTTAATTGCGTACGATTATCTGCGTAGGTGGCAAGAATGGTTGATCCTTGCTCCTGGATTGCCCAGAACATGACTGCTGCAATAAATAATGGAATGTATGCAAGTAAACGAGAACGCTCGACTGCAGTTGTTTTGGGGCTGCGATACATCACAATAAAATAAGAAGTTGGAATAATGATACCAAGAATTGTAACTAGATTAATGACACTTGTAAATGTAAGAATGCCCATTGGAATCAACACTGCACACAATATTGCGACAATTGCAACTCCAATACCCATCATTGTGAAGACTTTCGTCTTTTCTGTTGGTGAAAGCGGATTTGGAATATTTGTACCTGCTAAACCTAAGTTTTTCTTTTTTGATAATACAAACATTACTAAACCTAAGAACATTCCAACTGCAGCTACACCAAAACCTAAATGGAAACTTTGCTTCATTAGTGAACCAACGATAAGCGGAGACAAGAAAGCTCCCATATTGATACCCATATAGAAGATGGTGAAACCTGCATCGCGTCGCTCATCTGATTCGCTGTACATTTCTCCAACAATCGTTGATACGTTCGGTTTTAATAAACCAGTACCTAAGACGATTAGAACCATGGAAATAATGAACATGGTAAAGCTACCAGGTATAGCAAGAGCAATATGCCCGGACATGATTAAGATTCCACCGTAAAATACTGCTTTTGAGGGGCCAAAGATACGGTCTGCAAACCAACCGCCAATAATACCACTCATATAGACGAGGGAACCATAAATTGAAGTGATGGATAACGCGAGGGATTGATCTATTCCTAAACCACCCTTTGATACCTCGTAATACAAATAAAACACTAGGATCGCTTTCATTCCATAATAGGAGAAACGTTCCCAAAATTCTGTGAAGAAAAGTGTGAAGAGTCCTTTAGGATGCCCTACGAAACCAGTTTGTGGCACACTGTCAACAATGCGCTGGCGCTCGCTAATTGGGGCACTATCCACAATTTTCTGTCTTTTTGCAACTGACATGTTTCAACCTCCTTGTTATTTTAATATAATACTTTCAATAGTTTGTTATTGTCAAAATAAATATTTGTAATACGTTATCTGATAATGTATAAATGCTTTAATGCCAATGTTTTAGAGTGGGTATCATGAAAAAGAAAGTTTTTTCAAAAGAATATTGTTATTTCGATATAATAAAAATTTCAAATAATTATGTTGATAATAAGCCGTTTGGGACTTATTTTGAAAGATTTGATATAATACAATAAGAACATACATTCTTATTGTTGATATAAAGGCTGGTGAGGTTTTGGCGTTAGAGGTTCAATTATCAGTTAGGGCTTTGGTGGAGTATGTGTATTCCAGTGGTAACATTGATGTGCGTTTTCGCTCACAAGGGTCGAGGGTAGACGGGACGAGGTTGCACCAAAAAATCCAAAAAACATACCAGGAAGGGGATCAAAAGGAGGTTTACTTGTCGATGAAGCTTCCTTTTGATGATCTTTGGTTCTTAATCGATGGCAGATGTGATGGACTATTAGCAGAGTCAGATGGTTATTGCGTGGATGAGATTAAATCGTTTTCACAGCCACTCAGAGATTTGGAACCAAATGGATATCCAGTTCATTGGGCGCAGGTCAAATTATATGCTTATATGATTTGCGCAGAACGTAAGATAACTGATGTTTATGTACAATTGACTTATATACATGTCGATACAGAAGAAACACGGAGATTGCGTCTGCGTTATTCATTCGCTAATCTTGAGGATTTTGTGTTTGAATTGTTAAGTGCATATGCTCCATATGCGCGCTTACAGCAGGAGCATATAATAAACAGAAATAAGAGTATCAAGCAACTGGCATTCCCATTTGAAAAGTATCGGACAGGTCAGCGGAAACTAGCCGGTGCAGTTTATAAGACGATTTTAGATGAGAAAAATTTGTTTGCGAAAGCACCAACAGGAATTGGTAAAACGATGTCAACCTTATTTCCTGCTGTCAAAGCAATCGGTGAAGGTCTATGCAATCGAATTTTTTATTTGACCGCAAAAACCATTACGAGAACCACAGCCGAGGAAGCCATGGTACAGATGCGTGGACAGAGTCTTCAGATAAAACATGTGACGATTACAGCGAAGGATAAGATTTGTTTCAAAGAGAGCACAAAATGCCAGGCTGATGCATGTGAATTTGCAAAGGGCTATTATGATCGAGTAAATGAGGCTGTACTTGATATCTATTCAAATGAAATGAGCATGACCAGAGAAGTCATTGAAATCTATGCGCGTAAATTTCAAATTTGCCCATTCGAATTTTCGCTCGATTTGGCCTATACAGTTGATGTAATCGTGTGTGACTATAATTATATTTTTGACCCACGAGTATCTTTAAAACGTCTTATGGAAGAACAAAAGAATACAACGGTTTTGCTCGTGGATGAAGCACATAATCTTGTGGACCGCGGCAGGGATATGTTTTCTGGAGCACTTGACAAAGCCCCATTTTTAGAAATAAAGAAACAGTTCAAGAATCATGATCAAAATCTGTATCAAGTGAGTTCACAAATCAACTCATTGTTCCTTTCAGTGAAAAAGACTAATCCTCATCATGCTGATTTTACAATCACTACATTGCCAGACGGTATGACTCAGCTTTTGGAACAATTTATTGGAACTGTAGAGACAATCTTGTTAAATGAGAGCCATGCCGAGTCAAATCTTCTCGAAACGTATTTTGAGGTTCAAAGGTTTTTAAGGATTTCGGAACTTCTCGATGATCACTATATTATTTATGGAGAAACAATAGGAACGAATGTAAGGATTAAATTATTTTGTATCGATCCATCCCAATTGTTAAAGAAACAGGGTAAGGGCTACCGATCAAAAGTTTTCTTTTCGGCTACACTATCACCCATCTCCTATTATATTGATATTTTAGGTGGAACTTCGGAGGATTTTCACCTTTTGATTTCATCTCCCTTTAAACAGGAACAACTTGATGTGTTTATTAACCCATTATCAACTAGGTATAAGGATCGGGAGCGTTCGTTAGCAAAAATTGTCACGATGACACAATCGTTAATTCTGAGTCGACCAGGTAAATATTTAATTTTTTTCCCTTCATATCAATATTTGTTAGCTGTCTATGATGAATATAAAAAATATGACCAAACTACAAAGACTATTGTTCAAAATCAAGGAATGTCAGAAGCCGAACGAGAGAACTTTTTAAATACATTTACAGACGAGCCTAATGAAAGTTTACTCGGGTTCGCTGTTTTAGGCGGGATTTTTTCCGAGGGAGTCGATTTGGTTGGAAATCGCCTAAATGGTGTTATCGTCATCGGGATCGGTTTGCCACAGGTTTGCTATGAACGAAACTTAATGAAGGAACATTTTTCCGAAAAAAATAAAAATGGTTACGATTATGCGTATGTATATCCTGGAATGAATAAAGTTCTGCAGGCAGGCGGAAGATTAATTCGTTCCGAATTTGATAATGGGACAATTGTTTTGGTTGATGATCGTTTTTTATCAGAGCCCTATCATTCGCTATTGCCAATAGAGTGGGGTCACTACACGATCATATAAAACAAGCTGTATGAATCCATTATGATGGAGGACATACAGCTTGTTTTTTTGAAATTGGAAAATATTTCTTATAAAAACTGCATAGGATGGATTAATAAGTAAATTTTAAGGATTTACCAGAAAAATGTATACATAGATTGTGATTTATATCGTTGGTGGATGACATTTGTCTGTATTATTATTAGTTTTAAATGATTGAATATTTTGTAATATAATGTTATTTTGAAATCGGAACTAGTGAAAAGGAATGGGGGATAACATGATTCGAATGGCCATAGCGGGGGTAGTTGGTTTCGTTCTGATTTTTGTTGAATCAATCATCGTAATGAAACTAAAAGGCTATCAAACCATCGAATTTGGCGGGATTGCCCCGTTCATCAACGTGTGGGCAATGAATTTTTTTCTCGTCTTTGCGATTGTAACTCAAATTACCAATTGGTATGAAAACAGAGAAGAAACCAGAGCAGAAGAAGAACGTCTTTAACTGACGTGCCAATTTAACTTGTCCTTTATGTTTCTATGATATCACCACATTCTATGACTAAGGAGAATGTGGTTTTCTTTTGTGCAAATTTTGGATTAATTAACCAAATTTTCTGTATTTTTAGAATAAATATGTTATAATGTACAACAAAGGAGTGATTTTTAGTGGCAGAAACTGTAGAAAAAGTAGTGAATGCAATTCAAGATGAGTATCCAGATGATTTCGCATGGTGTTATGGCTGTGGTCGTTTAAACGAACACGGACATCAATTAAGAACAGGTTGGCAGGGCGAACAAACAGTCACAATCTATGAACCTAAACCAGAGCATACAGCACTTCCAGGTTTTGTGTATGGTGGTGTCGTGGCTTCATTAATTGACTGTCATGGGACAGGTTCTGCAGCATTGACATTACATAGAAAAAATGGTCATGAGGTCGGCGACGGAGCTGAACCGCCTCGATTTGTAACCGCTTCCTTGAAGGTTGATTTTCTGCAACCGACACCTCAAAATGTTCCTTTAAAAGCGGTTGGGACTGTCCATGAAATTCATCCAAAAAAATTCAAGGTGGAAGCAGAAGTGTATGCAAACGAAGCATTATGTGCTCGTGGCGAAGTGATCGCTGTCGTTATGCCAAGCACATTCTTGAAGAAGTAATTGATTTAAGTAATCTATTTATGAAAAATAATCAGGGTGTCTCAAATTTTGAGACCCTTTTTATTTTTTGCAGCAGTTGCGGTAGGGTTACAAAAAATATTAGATAATTTTTCGACAGAAACACTATTTTACGATTTTAGGAGTATACTGAAATTGAGGGATGCTATTAAATTTTGTCGCACTTTTTGTAACCCTCATAAAGCGTAATATCGTGGAGGGAGTCATATGGAATTCTTCTTGTTAGGCTTTAACTGGGGGGATTGGGGACTCTTATTTATCGGAGTTGTTGTGTGGGGTCTTGTTATTGCATCTGGACTTTTGTTATTATGGGGAATTTGGAAAAAGTCTTGGAAAGCCTTAGTCATAAGTGGTTTGGCGTTCCTAGTACCAGCAATTATTCTGTTTACACAGCCCGGATTTACTAGATTATTTATCCTGATACCGTTACTCGTTTTCATTCTAGCTTACTTTTTTAAAAAGAAGCATTAACCATTTTTAAAATTGGGATGACTTAGTTGGTGTAAACTGATATAAGTCATCCTTTATATTTTTCTTATACATAATCATGTATAATACTCATATGATACATGTCTTTAAATGGTAAGGAGGGAATGTCGTTTGCTTGAAGCAGCACAGCAAATTTTAAAAACATATTTTGGTTATGATGAATTTCGCCAAGGCCAAAAAGCTACGCTTGAACACGTATTTAAAGGCGAAAATACGTTATGCGTAATGCCTACTGGAGGCGGAAAATCACTCTGTTATCAAATCCCCGCACTTAATTTCCCTGGAACAACGATTGTCATCTCACCACTTATTTCTCTCATGAAAGATCAGGTTGATTCATTGCAGCAATTAGGTATTGCTGCCACATATATTAATAGCAGTTTAACACCAGCGGAAATGAATGAAAGATTGACATTAGTTCAACAAGGTACATACAAGCTGTTATATATTTCACCAGAGCGGCTAGAATCAGGGATGTTTTTAGACGAGTTAAAGGATATAGAAATTCCTTTGATTGCCGTTGATGAAGCTCATTGCATATCGCAATGGGGTCACGATTTTCGACCAAGCTATCGTTATATTTCGAGCATTCTGGCTCACATAAGTACAAAGCCGATTATCTTAGCTTTGACTGCGACAGCAACAGCTCAGGTCCGTGCGGATATCCGACAATCGTTACAAATCGAAGATGAAGTTGTCACTAGCTTCGAAAGAACCAATCTAGCTTTTTCTGTTGTTAAAGGTCAAGACCGCGACGCATTTTTGCTAGATTATTTGAAACAAAATGACAAAGAATCTGGCATTATTTATGCTGCCACTCGAAAAACAGTTGATCAACTTTATCAGCAATTACAGGCACAAAATATTCAAGCTGCACGCTATCACGCGGGTTTAAGTGATCAAGAGCGGCAAGAGATGCAAACGGCATTTTTACAGGATGAAAAAACGGTCATGGTGGCTACTTCTGCATTTGGAATGGGAATTGATAAATCGAATGTTCGTTTTGTTATCCATTATCAAATGCCACGAAATATGGAAAGTTATTATCAAGAGGCCGGTAGAGCAGGACGGGATGGATTGGACAGTACATGCATCCTTTTATACGGACCTGCCGATACACAAATTCATCGCTTTTTAATAGATCAATCATGGGAGAGAGAACGCATCCCCCTCGAACTCGAAAAATTAAACCAAATGGTGGGGTTTTGTCATACCGAGGATTGTCTCCAAAGTTGGATTGTTGATTACTTTAATCAAGAGCCTTCAGGTGACTGCGGGAGATGCAGCAATTGCACTGATACGAGACAAAGTGTTGATGTGACAAAGGAAGCGCAAATTGTGCTTTCTTGTATTGTGAGAATGGGGCAGCGCTTTGGTAAGGCGGCTGTTGCCAAAGTCCTGACTGGTTCAAAAAGCAAGTCGGTGACACAATTTCAGTTTGATAAGCTTTCCACCTATGGACTGCTGCAATCAGAGGGCACGAAGGATGTCACTGAGTTTATCGATTATTTAATTACCGAAGAATTAATTGGAATAGAGAATGGGCAATTCCCAACGATATACGTCACGGTTAAAGGCAAAGAAGTACTTACCGGTCGACAAAACGTCAGCCGAAAAGAGGCAATTCAAGCAAAAACGATTTCAAAGTCAGACCCATTATTTGAGGAACTCCGCTTGCTCCGCAAATCGATTGCCGAACAGGAAAAAGTACCACCGTTTGTCATTTTTTCAGATTCTAGTTTGCAAGATATGTGTATAAAGTTGCCAAAAACAAACAGTGAAATGTTAAATGTTAAAGGTGTAGGCGAACATAAGTTAGAAAAATACGGTCTGGAATTTATTCAATTAATCCGTGACTTTTGTCAGCGAAATCCAGAGCGGGAGACGCAAGTCTCATTACACGAAGCAAATTCTGTTACGACACCAAAACCTCATGCTAAGAAGCGGAATCCAACTGGAAGTCCATCACATCATGAAACGTATGAAAAATACCGGTCTGGATTGTCATTATTTGAGATTGCAAAGGAAAGGGATATTACCTTAATTACCGTTCAAAATCACCTGATTCGCTGTGCCGAAGAGGGACTTGAAATTGATTGGGAAAATGAACTGCCGCAGGAGGTCAGACCAGTCATTGCAAAAGCCGTTCAAACCGCAGGTACTGATAAACTAAAGCCTATCAAGGAATTGCTTCCTAATGAAATCACCTATTTTATGATTCGAGGATATTTCTTTTTAAATAGTAAATAAAATGAATCCCTGTGAAAAGGAAACAAGCACCTTTGCACAGGGATGTTACATATCATACGGTACCATAATATTCATTAAAGGATCCCCTCTAAAAGTTGTCGAAAATAGAAAGCCCCCAACGATGTCACACTAATAATCAACACTGCGATGGATAAATAACGCGCTCTAGCAGCTTGTTTTACATATTGGTACAGAAAATAAGCAGATATGATTATACCTAAGTAAAAAGCAATTGCCCAAACTGAATTCAAGAGAGCAGCACTGCCAAAATTAGCGATGAAAAAAATATAATAAAAGCTGTTTACCACTAATAGTATCATTAAAATAATTTTCCTTATCATTCATCTCATCTCCTTTTATGCTCATTCATATTTTAACATAATTTACTCACTAATTGTAATATTCTGATTTTTAATTTGATGATTGTCATCATATCATTATGGAAACAGAATAATTCCGAACGAAAAATTTTGTTAAAAGAGCGCGAATTGTTTATATTTTTCGTCAATTGTGTTATAGTACAGTATGTTATCATAATCACATACGGAAAATTCCATCAATTTTTGTCGGGATATGACAAAGGTTTGCACAATAGTTGACCAATATTTTCAAAGATTATCGTAAAGGGAGAGAGATTGATGCGTGTAGGAATTAAAAGAATGACAGAGGAACAAGCGAAAATTACATTGCAAGAAGCAGCAGGGCTGGCCATTATTACCATTCATCGCCCACAGAAACGCAATGCGCTAACTGCTAATATGTGGAATCAGTTAGCTGAAATAGGTCAAAAGGTGATTGAAAATCCTAAAAATAGAGTACTGCTTTTAAGAGGTGCTGGCGAACAATTTACAGCTGGTTCTGACTTAGGTGAGTTCCATGAAATGTCACTGGAAGAGGCAGAGCATGCGTTTGTATTAATGGAAAAGGCTATTTCGACGATTGAAGGCTTACCAATTCCGACAATCGGTGTCATTAACGGACCGGCAATGGGCGCAGGTCTTGAACTAGCCTTAGCATGTGATATTCGTGTAGGTTCAAACAAGGCAGCATTGGGAATTCCCGTTGGAAAGCTTGGTATAACTTTAAATAATAAATTTGCGAAACGGATCGTTGATCTAGTGGGTCCAAGCATTACAAAAGAATTAGTTTATTTAGGGAGAATTTTGAAAGCGGAAGAAGCATATTCGTTAGGGATGCTAAACTATTTGGTTGATGAGTCAGAATTAGACCGGTATGCATTTAAAATGGGGAAATTAGTTGCGACGATGTCACCTGCATCATTGTTAGCGGTGAAACAATCAGTTAATGAATGCATTAACAGCGCACCGGTACTTTGGAATGGTTCAACACCATTTGTCGATGCCCAAGATTTTCCTGAAGGAGTCGCAGCTTTCGTTGAAAAAAGACCACCTCAATTTAAAAGAAAATAGTAAGAAAAGCGGAAACGGCTCGCATAGGGGCGACAGGCATAAGACGAATCACGCAGGAGGCGTAAGCCTCTGGAGAGATTTGGCTTATGACCCGAGGCCCTAGCCGCTGAAGCTAGACAGTAAAAAAAACGGAAGGCTCTAGCTTATGCTTGAGCCTTCCGTTTTTTTTGATAACAGAATGGTAAGATTTACTTGATAAAGCTCAATATTTAACTGATTTAAAAAATGCATGCGGATTTCTTGTTGCAGCTTTTCCGTCAAGTTAATCAGATTGCCGCGGATTGGGTATTTAATCGAAATGATAACCTTAAGGAGTGGCATTTTGTCAATATTAAATTCAACTGCTTTACATTCACCAATTTGCTGATATTGACTACAGATAATTTCAACGATGTTTTTAAATACTTTTGGCTGGATGTTAATTGCGCCGCGATGGAAATCAGGATGGACAATGGTATTTTCACCAATTCGTTCTTTTTTTGAGGAGAAGATTTCGACACCACTTTGGATCAGTTTTTTAAAAAAATTCTGATCTACCTGTTTATACGGAATGGGGATAATATGCTTACCCTCAGTTCCTCTAATAAATTGAGCTAATTTTATTTCGCTTGAAGTCCGAATATCCTCCACATAAAAATAATGGTTAATGTCACCTAGATTTAATCGACTAGCGATTAGACGGGTCATTTTATCAGAAGTCCCGATGATAAGAATTCTATCGATGAAATAATTATTGATTGCCATTTGAACCTCTTTTAAATGATCTTCATCGAAAAAGGTTGCCCGCTTCACAGCTTTTAGAGCATTTTTTTCAAATTTTGCTGAGTAGCCAGCAATTTTTTCACCATTAAAAATTAATAAACCATCATCAATAATGGCAGGAATTTTATGTTTATGCGCAAATGAAAGAGCGCTTGTACTTTTCCCTGATCCACTTGGACCACTTAATGAAAAAATTTCCATTCATGACTCTCCTAAATCTATAGACTTTTCTCTATTTTATGTCATTTTACAATACCTGTCATCACAATGGTTTTGACAATATTAAACTAGTAATCGAATATAGCGGCAGAATATAGTCGATATTTGTAAAGAAATGTAGCAAATAATTTTCGTAGTTTTGAAATGAATATCACTGATTTTGGACATGCTATAATTGAGAATGAATCATAAGGATAGCAATAATAGGAGGGGATTTATATGCCGATTGAAGCGTATTTAAATTTTGATGGGAATTGTCGTGAAGCAGTTGAATTTTATGCAGAAGTGTTTGAAACGGGAGCACCACAAATTATGACATTTGGTGAAGGCCCACAAAACCCAGACTATCCTTTACCAGAAGAGGCAAAACACTTAGTCATGCACGCTAATATCATCGTAAGTGGCAGCCGCTTAATGTTTTCAGATGTTTTTCCAGGGATGCCGTTTACACAAGGGAATAACATTAGTTTAACCGTATTAAGTAAGGATGAAAATGAACTTAAGGTGTGGTATAACAAGCTTAAGGACGGCGGTAAGGTGAATATGGAGCTTCAGGAAACATTCTGGAGTAAATGCTATGGAAGTTTAACCGATAAATTCGGAATTGAATGGCAATTAAGTATGGAACCAGAAGAAGCGCAAGGTTAATTTTCATTAAGTTCTATTGAAGTGTAGCTCCAATCTACCGCATTGGAGCTATATTTTTATTGAGTTTTTTCGAAACGTAGCTCCAATCAGCCCCTTCTTATTGTTTTATTAGGATGGTAGCATTAATAATTGGTTTTTTGGCACACACACCTTTGATGGTCCATTTATCACCAACATGGTTTATGGATAAAGTCACCGTATCACCTACAAAGACGGGGGCAATAAACTTCATCTCATACGAATAAGGTAAATCGTTTGGTTTAAGAAAATGGCTTGATAATACACTCCAAACCTTTCCCATTGTTAATAATCCATGACTAATCCGATTGGGGAATCCATGAACTTTGGCGTATTCTTGATCCAAATGAACAGGGTTGAAATCTCCAGAAACATGAGCAAACGCTTCAATATCAGCTTCACTTATGATAAATTCTATCGTTTTCATATAACACCACCACAGACAATTTGATAATTTCCTTCAAAACAAAGTTTACCTTGCATATCCACAATGACTAGAGATTGTTTCACTAGATAAAAACCTTTTCGCTCAGTATGCTCTGTTAAATAAATGTGCGCTTTGTAAGTTTCTCCGATATACATCGTTTGATGATACGAGCATTCTTGTTTGCGGTGAAGGATAGGTTCAGTCAACTGCCAAGGAAGGTTCAACAGTTTGTAAGCAACCAACGGCATGGTTGGTGGAAGTGGCATTGTTTTAAATCCAAAATTTTTAGCTGCTTCCACACTTTGGTAAATTGGATTTGGGTCAGACATTACTTTCATAAATTCAGTAACGTCCGTTTGATGAAATATGATAGAAACCTCACTAGTTTTCATTGTACCACCTCAAATAAAATTGCCATACCGATGCCGCCACCACTACCAACTGCAGCAATTGCATATTTTGCAGCTGCCATTCTTTGAACTTCATAAAATAATCGGGTTACAAGGACTGCACCAGAAGCTCCGTATGGATGCCCTAGTGTTAAAGCCCCACCGCGAACATTTACCTTTTCAATTGGTATGGATAGTTCATTTGTACAAGCTGCTATTTTGGAAGCAAACGCTTCATTTATTTCAATCAAGTCAATATCGGCGATTGTAAGTTTGTTTCGTTCAAGTAGTTCAGATATCGCCGGAACTGGTGAAATGCCAGGAAAATTCGGATGGACACCGGCTATAGCACTGTCTACAAAACGAAGCACTGGCGTGTATCCTTGAGAACGAGCCGCTTCTTCTTCCATGATTAATACTGCACTGGCGCCATCATTTATCGCACAGCTGTTTGCTGCGGTTACTGTCCCATTTTTATCAGTAAAAAGCGGCTTTGCACGTCTTAATAATGCTTCCATATTACGTTTTTTGGTAAATTCCTCATCGCGTGCTTGCTCTTCAATTGGGACTATTTCTGCTTCGAAAATCCCTTGCTCGAGGGATGTCCAACTTCTTTCATAGCTTAATAGAGCAAAGTGATCCTGAGTCTCACGGCTAATCCCATAATACTGTGCAACAAATTCTGCTGCTACACCCATGTCAGGGTCACCGATTTCAAGAGGAGCAAAGCGGGCTCTTGTTGGAAACGGTGAAGTTGATGTACTCTCGACCCCTCCGGCAATATAGCTAATTCCGGCACCAGCTTTAATGAAGCAGGCAGCGATTCTGATCGCTTCTAATCCTGCACTACATTGGCGATCTAAGGTTAGTCCAGTTACGGAAAGGGGCAGACCAGCTTTTAACGAAGCGACGCGAGCCACATTACCGCCAGGGCCGACAATATTACCGAGAATCACCTCATTAATGGTTTCAATTCCGGTGGCTAAATGACGAATGATAGGAGCAGCGAGGTCAGAAGCATCCAAGTGCTTAAACATGCCATTTTTCTTTCCAATTGCTGTTCGTTTTGCATTAACAATGACTGCGGTTGGCATCATTCTTCACCTCGCTTTCTATTAATTGCTTTAATTCAGCACGTGCAATTTTTCCGCTAATGGTGTGCGGCATTTCCTCTACAAAAACCCATTTTCGCGGGATTTTAAAGGAGGCCAACTCATCTTTGCAGTGTTTGACTAATCCTTTTTTTGTGGTGTTCCCAACGACAACTGCTGCGACGATTTGTCCCCAGTATTCATCAGTCAGACCAATAACAGCAACCTCGTCAATGTCTGGATGGGAAGATAAAACTTTTTCAATTTCTTCCGGAAAAATATTAATACCGCCGTAAAGAATCATATTTTTCTCTCGACCAACTAAATACAAATATCCATCTTCGTCAAAATAGCCCATATCATCAACGGTTATCCAACCTTCCTTATCAGCTATTATCGTGATCGAGTCATTTGATTGATAAAGATACCCCATAAACACCATTTCGCTTCGCACGTATATTTTTCCAATTTCATTAACTTTAGCTAATTCATTATCTTTAGTGCGAATTTGCAATTCAACCTTGTAGCAAGGCTTTCCGACAGAGCCGGGTTTTAGTTCTTGCTCGTGATTGTTTAAGACCGTCACAAAGCTAAGCTCGCTTGCTCCGTAGTACTCGTACATCGTTAAATTTGGAAACCAACGACGAATGCTCAGCTTTGAAGCTTCCTCCCATTTTGCCCCAGAGGATATCATGGTTAGCTGTTTTGAGATGGGTTTACATTGCTTCAAAAAGGCTTGTACCATCGTCGGAACGACAAAAACGGTAGAGATCGACTTTTCTTTTAAAATCGAAAGGGTGAGGGAGGGGTTGAATTTTTCGAGTAAGTAAACTGTCCCTCCTAAGTATAGTGTGCTGATAGCGCCATACAGAAAATGTGAATGGATCAAAGCGCCAGGAATAAGCACAGACTCAGAGCCGTCCATCGCAAAATCATAAATATTACAGATAAAGCTCGCAGTCCATGAAGCATGTGAGCGCACAAACGCTTTAGGATCCCCAGTTGTACCAGAGGTGAAACCCATATAAAAGGGGAGTGCGGGATTCGGCTCCTGTATTAGAGGAGTTGCCTGTAATATGCTGATATGGCATTCCTCCCAAATCAAGATTTCTCCCGAAAAAGGCCTAATTTTTTCTGCCATTCTACGAGTTGTGATAAGGATTGAGGGACGAGAAAGAGACAAACGTTTGTCAATTTCCGCAACTTGCCACTTTGGGTCAAATAGAACTGAGGTCCAACCAGCCTTTGCTGCACCAGCAAATAATTGTAAAAATGGAATGCCATTTGGTAAATATATCCCCAATGTTGGTGTTTTTTCATGTAAGCTAATAAGCCAACCTGCTGTTTTTTCAACTATTTCATTCCATTGCTTATATGTAATCGTTTGTTGTCCTATCTGAATCGCCGGGCGATTAGGAAATTCGCTAGCGTTTTTTCCATATGTCGCAGTAATCGTTGTCATTGCTACTCTCCTTTTGCAAAGAAACTTTATGTTCTAAAACATTTAATATGAAGAAAAAGGAGACACGATTGCGTCTCCTTAGGAAGCTTTTGCAAGATTTTTTTGTAATGCCGGGTGTTTTCTTAATCGATAGACTACTAGTGAAGCTAAAACAGCTTTAATTACATCACCAGGAATATAAACAAGGCTTAATTTAATTGCTTCTGCTACTGGAATATCCATGATAAATGCTTGGACAGGGATCCCGAAAAGGTAAATTAACAAAATGCCGACAGTTAGGTTAACTAGCATAATTTTTCCAAGTTGTACAGTACGTAAGTGAGACACTAAATATCCAATGACAAAAGCAGTGATGGGATATGCGATTAAATATCCAGCACTAGGTCCAACAAATACGCCGATACCGCCACGACCTCCAGATAGGAGTGGTAAACCTGTTGCAACAAGTAATAAGAATAAAGTGATACTTAACCCACCTAATCTTGCACCTAAAATTCCACCTGCTAGAAGGACACCGATAGTTTGAAGTGTAATAGGAACAGGCGTAAACGATAACATAATCGGTGGCACAAAGCCAAGAGCCCCCATAATTGCAGCAAATAAAGCTACATAAGTCATTTCTTTAATTTTCATTATTTCCTCACCATTTTCTTAAATATTTCGACTTTTTTTCCTCTTTTTTTCATTTTAGTTTGGTCAAAAGATATTGTCAACTATTAATTAAATAAAGTTAACAATAAATAAACGGCTGGAATCTGGACAAGACAGTGGAATAACCGTCTCGTTTTTGAAAAACGAGAATAGTATGACTATATAATGAAAGGGGTGTTGATGTGTGGGAGAAGACAATGAACGTTTGAACAATGAAGGTCCAACTTTCGAGAAATGGAGTAAGCAAAGGATGATAAGTTCAGGACCAATCGAAGCTACACCAAATACAGAAATAATATCTGTAAATATAATAAATGTAGATCCTGTACAACCACGTGATATCATTGTGGAAATTAAGAATTGGACAACTTGTCCACCAACCGAACTGGGTAAAATCATTCTCCTGTGTGGAGAACAGGTTAATCCAAATGATATTGGCTATCAGCAAGATGAAGGGGTACAGGGGTTTGACCCAACGATTCACCCGTTTGAAGAAGAGGATGATATTCCTGCTTTGACAAAGCCGTTAGTTTTTAAACTCCCACCACAAATGCAGCTCACTGTCTTGGCAGATTTCCCACAACCACTATTATTGCCCTCAAATCCTTGTTACGAGGTCAGAATATCACTCATTAATACTAGTAATATGTTAATCAGCAGTTTTGGTTTAAATGATGAATTTGAACCACAAGTGGGGAACACAGTATTACATCATCAATTTTTTACTTTAAACCCTATAATGATTGAATCTCCCGAAAATCCCGGTTCCACGAATAATCAAGACTTTGGAAATAAAAAAACTGAGTGAGGAATCTCACTCAGTAATTGTTGTCGAATCAGTCAGACCTAGGTCCCATTTTTAAGCTTTTGCAGAATATCTTGTGCCCAATGTTCCGCATGCTCGAGTTCATTGGCTTTTAGTGGACCTTCACATTTTGTAACAAGAAAACTTTCGGGTTTACATATTGTTGCAATTCCAAACTGCTTAAGTTTTTTTGTTATTTTTTTAGCGGCAGAGCCTGATATCAAAATGTGCATATTATACCTGGTATCAAATACTGCAGCATGTTTGATATAATTCTTTTTTGCTGCCAGCTGATCCAAAAATCGCGACATCTCATGTGTCGGCTTATGGCTGTGTGTTGGGCTTCCAATGATTAATAGGTCGATGTCAGCTATATCATCCGGCTCTATTTCATGATGAATGGATCCAGCGATAATCTTACAATCATTGCATAGTTCCAAACCGATGCGATCAGCGATTCTTTTTGTGTTTCCAAAAATAGAATCATAGACAATTACAACCGAAAAACTCCGTTTCATTCAAGCCCTCTCCCTATTATTACCGAAAACTAAAATACCAACTTAAATTTACCATAATTAACAAAAGAAATGGCATTTTAATTATTGGAATTTTAGCAGTATAAAGGGGATTTGTTGACAAGTCTGTGTTTTTAGCGGTTATAGCCTTGATCTCCGTAAGGCTTAAGCTCGTTTAGCCATTTTTCTTCAAGTTTTTTAAGTTCACGTTTTTCATCGAAAAAGGCTGATTCTTTTGGTTTAAGCACTTCTAAAATTTCAAATTCAAAGGCATCTTTTCCGTATTCATTCCATGCTTGTTGAAGTAGAGGATGAGTGTAATCTGTACCTGACTCCAACATGAATTTTTTGCCATTTAATGTTTTGAAGTTTCTGGTGCTATCGACGTAAATTTTGCCGTTAATTGTATTTTTGATTTGATAGATTCCGCCTTCTATTTTTGTTTCTTTATATTGCTGCTTTAATTCTTTTTTACGATCCATCGTGATAGTCTCCTTTATTATTATTTTGCGTTGTTAATGAGTAAGTGATTTCCGTTCCAGGCACTTCCTATTTTTTTAGCCAGTATTCGCTTCCGTCTGGCTTTCGGTCTAGGAAGCCGTATTCAATCAGGTAGCGTCTGATAGTTACGAAATCAGCGTGAATTGGTTTGATGATTTCATTCAGTTCTTTTTCAGTAAGGATACTGTCTGATTTTATCCGTTTAGTGATCTCCTGAAGAATAATAAGTTTTTGTTTTTCTTTTTTGGGAAAAACTTTCAGGGGACCATCCGTTCCTTCTGGAAAGAATTTTGCGAGTGTTTCTTCTTTATCCTTTACGGTAACATTGTACCGCTCATCCACCATAGTTGCTGTTTTATGGGGAGCTAGGAAGGTGGGGGCGTTCTGGTCTTTTTCCTTCAGCAGTTCCATTAACGTTAAGAACATTTTCGCTTGGCGTTCTTTTTCTTTTAAGACAAAACGGTGATTTCGGATGGTTGATGCACTACCGATTCCCATTTCCTTTTGAATTTCAGCATCATTTTTACCCTGGTAAAATAACTGCAACAAACGATTCTGATGGTCGGTTAATCCGGTTAATTTTTTATTCAAACTGATTAAATAATCAAAAACGGAATGATGTTGCTTATAAATATGAACGCTCATAAACTTTTCAGCTTCATAAAATATGTTATCAAGAGGGTAAATTACACCTTTTTCAATTCTTTCTCCGCACAATAGGCAGACGTAACCGTTAGTTTCCTCAAGGTAGCCTCGCTTTAATTCATTAATATCTGCATTCCAAAATAACTCAGATAGTTCCATTTATAAACACATCCTTAAATTGTCTATCTCTACACAAAC
Source organism: Bacillus sp. DNRA2 (assembly GCF_012843265.1). Classification (GTDB taxonomy): domain Bacteria; phylum Bacillota; class Bacilli; order Bacillales; family Cytobacillaceae; genus Bacillus_BU. The sequence goes on from NZ_JABAIT010000008.1 coordinate 65,458, forward strand.
ATTTTACGTTAATGTTTTATAAAATACAACAAATCTATGACTAGAAAACATAAAAACGCACACCACTAATGGCGTACGTTTAGAATGAGGTATTAATAAAACAATATTTCTTTTGTGGCTCGGTATTCACTTGGAGTAAGTCCAACATATTTTTTGAAGGTGTTACTAAAATAATTAGGGGTATTAAAGCCCAGTTCTTCGGCAATTTGTTCAAGCGTATTATCAGAGTGGCGTATTAACGCAATGGCTCTTTGTAAGCGAACGAAACTAACATATTCCACGTAACTCCGACCGGTTTCTTTTTTAAATAGCCTACTAAAGTAGGTTGGACTAAAGTTGATATGCGCTGCCACCTTTGTACAAGTGATTTCATCCGCATAATGTTCAGCGATATATTCAATACTTTTTAAGATGGTTGGGTCCTGTGCTGTTTCATCATAATAACGAAGTTCAAGTCGTTCAAAAGGAGGGGTCCGTCTAGCCGTCTTTGCCTCGATATAAGATTTATACAAGAGTTGAGGCTCGCTGTATATACTACCAATACCGATAAACAGAAATATTCCATATTGTTGCTGTAATTCTGTGATGACCTCCAATATGATATCTTCACCTTGCTTCCAAAACCTAGGTGAAGTAAAACCAGTTGGAACACGGAGGAGCATCAACAAATGCTTACGATAGGGCACGAAGAAGATTTTACCGTTTAATTTTTCAAAATGCCGTTCAAAGCATTCTTGAATGATTTGGTGTGCTTGCCATCCTTCTATTTTCTCCCGGTTTGCTATGTTCACGTAACCTTGAATAAAGCAAACTGTGTTAGGAATCATTTTAGAACTGTTGAACAACCCAGATTCGATTATTTCTTGCTCAGATGTAACATCACCACGAAGCAAGCGCCGCAAAAACAATCCCTGAAGCGCTTCATGATCCTCATAATCATAGTGAGGAATGTTTGTTTGTTGTACATGAAATTGATGATAAGTAGTTTTTGGCTCGAGAAATGCTTGTTTAATTTTTCGAATAAACACGTTTTTCCGTAGAGGTTTAACAAAAAAGTAGGGCAAATTTAGCTCAATCGTAACTGATGCCGTATGTAATAGCTCATTATTGACAATAGGAAATACGATTAGTTGAGGATTGTGCTTTTTCAATCTTTTAATAAAGACCCAATCTAATAATTTACTAATTTCGACGACTAAAATGCGGTAATCGAAAGAAGGGTCTATGTTAGAAATAAGAAGTGAATTATTGTGGAATTCCTCTTGCAGCCACATGGTAAGCTTGTCTTTTTCATTGATATCATTGATGATTAGCTGAATGCTATCCAATGCCATCCTCCTCCATTCAACACACATCTATTTGATTATCCCTTTCCTATTATAACGAAAATATTTTGAAAATAGCAAATATTTATAAATTTATGACAATTATCTGCAAGGTATTGTCTGACAATTTACAGTAAAATCAAGACAAGCATCAGTTAAGATTTGTTGCAAATTGATGAAAAGGGGGATAGAACAAAAGGGGAAACGAACTCTTACGATGCATTTTAGTTAAAAGAGGAGGAGATGAACCAATGGCAGGCGAGTATACTGAATATGATTATGTAGAAGCAGGCAAGATTGACGTAAAAGATCTACCACCACTAGACACTGAAACAAATAATATCATGAAAAAAGAGTTTGGGACAGGAATTACCCTTTCTTTATTCTATTATGTATTTGTTTTCACGATCCCAGTATTAAACTGGTTCGCTCCAGATTTTATGTTTTCCCAGATGTGGGGAGGAATGAGTGTATCTTGGTTTTTCACAGCAATTGTATCAATGGCTATGGCGTTTATCATCGCTTATGTACATACACACTTGTATGAAAAACGCTTAAAAGCATCACAAAGCCCTCTCGACAAAGATGTTAACAAATCTAATGATGGGAGGAGCATTATATGATCCAAACGCTACTCGAACCAAAAATGCTCATGACGATCATCCTAATGGGAACTATCGTCTTCATCACGTATTTAACTAAACGAAATGCAAGTGCGTCTGACTTCTTCGTAGGCGGACGGAGTTTTGGCTGGTTTACAAACGGGTCAGCAATCGGGGGAGACTACCTTAGTGCAGCAACCTTCCTTGGTATTGCAGGTCTTACCTTCCAATTAGGCTATGATGGTGCTTATTATGCATTCTGTTTCTCAATTGGTTTAACGCTATTGGCTATTTTCGTTGCTGGTCCACTTCGTCGTTTTGGTGCTTATACAGTTCCGGATTTCTTAGCTTACCGCTTTCATAGTAAACGCGCTAGATTAGCAGCTGTTGCTGTTGTATTAGCCATTTCCGGTTTCTATGCAGCCCCACAATTATTAGGTGCAGCTCAGATTTTAACGATGTTCTTTGGTACTTCCTATGAATTTGGAATCATTTTTACTTGCACAGTAATGATTTTCTATGTTGGTGTAGGGGGTATGAAAGGGACTACACTTAACCAAGCATTAGAATTATGGATTCGTTTGGGATGTTTCGTCCTGATGGTTGCAGCAGCTATTTATGGCGGCTTACATTATCCAAAAATTCTTGCTGGATTAACTGAATTTACAGGATCAATCAAAGGAACTGCTCAATTTGCTCTTGATGGTAAAGATGTTGTACATGATGGACAATCATGGTCTGGTACAGGAAACTACTTCCCAAGCTTCTGGCAAACTGTATCAATGACAATCGCCTTATCTCTAGGAACAATGGGCTTACCACATATTTTATTACGTTTCTATACGAATCCAAGTGCAAAAGCAGCTCGTAAATCAGCATTAATGGCAATTGGAATTGCATCTGTCTTCTTCTTCTTTGCAGTATATCTAGGTGCAGTAGGTCGTTCAATTTATCTTGCAGGCACAGCTGATCCACAAGTTATTAAAGACTTAGTACTTGGTGGAAACAACATGGTTATTCCTTCAACAGCTCAAGCTCTTGGTGGAAAATGGTTATTAGGTTTAGTTATTGCAGGTGCATTTGCTGCGATTTTCTCAAACTTATCTGGTTTATTTATTGCCAGCTCCGGAGCACTTGCACACGATCTATATGCAAACCTTTTCCGCAAGAATATCAGCGAAAAACAACGTGTTATTGCTGGTAAAGTATCGATTGTCATTCTAGGTATTCTTTATGGTGCATTAGGTTTAATGGTTAAAAATGCTTCAATTGGTCACTTGGTTGCTCTTGCTTTTACAGTGGCAGCTAGTACTTTCACACCAATCTTCATCCTTGGTATTTGGTGGAGAGGTATGACTGAAAAAGGTGCAATTGCGGGTCTTATCATTGGATTAGCAGTTTCAATGTATATGATTTTCTTACCAACTACATTACCTGAGTTTTTACAATTTAAAATTCCTGGAATCATCACGGTACCAGTTGGTTTCTTATCTGTATACATCGTTTCTAAGCTTGACCGTAAAGTTCCAGCCGATGTTAACAGCTTTATGAAGAAGGTTCATTCGAAGGAATCTGAGGTTGCATAATCCGGATTTTAAAAATGATGCACTTCGACAAAAACATTAAGTTTTTTGACAACGCTTACATTGTTCGACAAACGTTTTCTATTAATACTTCCTTCTATATTGTTAGACTGCTACCTGTTAGCAGTCTCTTTTTTATTTCACAACTTTAGTGGTTTTCTGTTTCCTTTCTTCACTTTTTCGCAAGAAGCGTTTATAATGTTATATGAGATATTATGACCTAGTCTTAAAAACAAATGTTAGGGTGATGTAATGAAACGGGTGGGGATTGTTGGAATTGGGACATACGTTCCAGAGCAAATTGTGACAAACATTGATTTAGAAAGTAAAATAGATACTAATGACGAATGGATTCGTACCAGAACCGGTATTGAAGAGCGTCGAATTGCCGGAGAAGATATCGATACTTCGCATATGGCAATAAAAGCGGCAGAGCGTGCCCTTCTAAATGCAGGATTAAAGGCTAGTGAAATTGATATGATTTTAGTTGCGACAGCAACACCAGATCAGCCATTTCCATCGGTTGCCTGTATGGTACAGGAGGCACTTGGTGCTAGAAACATTCCAGCCATGGATGTTGGAGCTGCATGTTCTGGTTTTATATATGCAATGGCCACTGCAAAACCTTTTATTGAAACAGGTACTTATCGAAATATTTTAGTGATTGGCAGTGAGAAATTCACGAAAACACTAGATTGGAACGACCGAACGACATGCGTTTTATTTGGAGACGGTGCAGGCGCCGTCATTCTCAGTGAGGTCTCAAGTGATAAAGGCATCCTTTCAGTAGATTTAGGTGCTGACGGAAGTGGTGGGGATACTTTATACATTGATTCTGAAACTGGTAAAATAAAGATGAATGGTCGTGAAGTTTATAAATTTGCCGTTCGCCAAATGCCTGAGTCCAGTTTGCATGCAGTAGATAAAGCAGGGCTAAAAAAAGAGGATGTTGATTTTTTGATTCCGCATCAAGCTAATGTTCGAATCATTGATGCTGCCAGAGAACGGTTTGGACTTGACAAAGACAAGGTATCAACCGCTGTTACGAAACATGGGAATACCTCAGCAGCATCGATTCCCTTAGCCTTGTTTGAGGAAATTGAAAAAGGTTTAATCCAAGATGGCGATACCATCGTCCTCGTCGGCTTCGGCGGCGGCCTAACCTGGGGTTCGGTTTGTATGAAATGGGGCAAGTAAACTAACGGCATAATTGCCAAATATATATGATTTGGGGAGAAAAGCTAATGAAAAAAAGAGTAGTAGTCACAGGGATTGGAGCCATTACTCCACTTGGAAATGATGCTTTTTCAACATGGGAAAACATTAAAAGTGGCGTTTCCGGTATTGCTCCAATCACTAAATTCGACACAGAAAAGTTTAACGTTAAAGTTGATGGAGAAGTAAAGAACTTTCAACCAGAGGAATTTATGGACGCTAAGGAAGCGAAACGAATGGGGCGCTATACCCAGCTAGCTGTCGCTGCAAGTAAAATGGCAATCATGGATGCTGGTGTTCAAATTGGTGAAGATGTTGACCCAGAACGTGTTGGTGTATGGATCGGTTCTGGAATTGGCGGCTTGGATGAATTCGAGGCGCAACATAAGCGCTACCTTGATAAAGGACCACGGCGTGTTAATCCATTTATTATTCCGATGTTAATTCCTGACATGGCTGCAGGGCGTGTATCTATCGAATTGGGCGCAAAGGCAATAAATAACTGCTCGGTAACTGCCTGTGCCTCTGGATCGAACTCAATTGGTGATGCTTTTCGGGTGATCCAAAACGGTGAGGTTGATATGATGGTAGCGGGTGGTACAGAAGCAGCCATCACGGAAATGACTTTAGCAGGATTTTCAAATATGACTGCCCTATCAACGAATCCAGACCCCAATACTGCTAGCCGTCCATTCGATAAAAATCGCGATGGATTTGTCATCGCCGAAGGTTCTGGAATCATTATATTAGAAGAGCTTGAACATGCTCTAGCACGTGGCGCGAAAATTTACGGTGAGATAGTCGGCTATGGTGCAACAGGTGACGCACATCATATTACAACACCGGCTCCAAATGGTGAAGGTGGACAACGAGCTATGAAGCTTGCTTTAAGCGATGCTGGATTAGCTCCTGAACAGGTTGATTATATTAATGCACATGGTACAAGTACTTTTTATAATGATCTCTATGAAACGAAAGCGATTAAGGAAGTATTTGGTGACCACGCATATAAACTATCAGTTAGCTCAACTAAATCAATGACAGGCCATTTATTAGGTGCAGCTGGTGCAATTGAAGCGGTATTTTCTTTATTAGCAATCCAGGATGGTATCATTCCACCTACCATTAATTTAGAAAACCCTGATGAAGAACTAGATTTAGATTATGTACCTAATGTAGCGAGAGAGCAGGAAGTAAATATTGTTTTATCGAATTCACTAGGATTTGGTGGACATAACGCTTCATTAATTTTTAAAAAATATGAATAAATAAAGATAACCCCGCATTAAACTGGTAAGCAAGTTTAATGCGGGGTTTTTTAAGTTATTCTGGCTTTATTGTGGCTTCGAAATAGGAAGTCTCTCTTCTACAGGTAAATAGCTCTTTTTGCTTAACACTAAGGGAACTAAAACCGCAACAGCCATCGTAATCATAGCCACTTTAAAAGAAACAACTGTCCAAATGGTAATGGATGCTAAAAATATTACAATAAATCCGAGGAGAACCTTGTATTTATTGAAAAATTCAGTAATTTTTTCTCTCTTTTTTTGCCTCTTATACTCGACAAAATCGATTATCTTATTCATTTCGATCCCCTCAACAATTTCAAATATTTAGATATTTTCAGTTAATTATACTTTTACCAACTTTCTATAATTTTGTCAATAGTGTTTTTTAACAACTTTGTGAATTTGGGGCCGCTAAATGTAATGTTAAACCCGCAAAATGTTAATACTGTCAGTAATTTTTGAAGGTTTTGTTAACATCGCCATATTGGAAAATAAACATGCTATAATGTAATCAAGTCAAATAAACACAGGAGTGATTGCCATGAACGAGGCAAAGGAAAAATTATTAAAACTAATTAATGAAATTCCAGAAAGTGAAGTAGCTGATGTTTTAGACTTTGCGGAGCGTCTACCAGAGTTGAATTTATATAAGGAACTTACCAGTGAGGATAAAGAAGTAGATATCCAATATTGGGATAGTGATATTTATGATGAAGTTTGGAAAGATTTGTAATCATCTCTATTCCATTACATTACAAAGATTAAAACGCGCACAGCATTTATAAAATGCTGTGCGTTTTTATATTTACCTTGCTATTTTCTACACTTTATAAAGTGATGTATGAATTAATGAATGATAATCCTCGCTCAATCGAAAGATATGACTAAACAAAAATGCGAGGTGATTAGATGGAAATCAGAAATGTAAAACTCATCCCTGATGGTGATGGATATAAGTTAGTCGTATACGTAAATCAGCCAACAGCAGAATTTGCGATGGAGTTCGGTTCAATAAATCAACAAATAAAACCATCGTTTCGACAGGATTTAAAGCAGTTGATTCGTGAAAAGTTTCCCAATCTTAGAGTGACGACTGTTACCATCATGATGGGGACGATGTTAATTGGGTCATTTCCATTTACTCAGATTGATGTTAAGGCACAGGAGACAAATTCGACCTCCTCAACGCAAAACACCATTGCGAGTTTACCATATATTACATATATCGTAAAAAGCGGAGATAGCTTATCGAAAATCGCAGCTGCAAACGGGATATCAGTCAGTCAAATTACACAAATTAACCAAATTAATGGAACAACCATTTATGTTGGACAATTATTAAAATTACCATTTGTAGGATATACGGTTGTAAGCGGGGATTCACTGTCAGTGATCGCCAAGAAATACTACTCTACGGTTGATAGTATTAAAGCTAAAAATAATTTAACAACTAATGTGATTTTGATTGGACAGCGGTTAATCGTTCCAGTTGTAAATCTTCCTAGTAGTACAGGTAACGTTACAACTACAACATCAGCTCCAACGACACAGCCGGTAACTGCACCGGCACAGATCGTTCCAATAGTACCAACAACAACTGAAACAATGGGGCCAACACAGCAAACACCCGTACTCACTGACTATCGCGTAGTCTCTGGAGATACACTATCAATCATCGCCAAACGCTTTAATACAACTGTCGCAGCAATTAAAACGGAAAATCAGCTAACAACTGATTTGATTCGGGTTGGACAAGTGTTAAAAATCCCTGGTCCAACTGCTATTACAAATACTAATACCAGTACGACACCTGTTACTACACCATCCACAACTCCGAACGTTGAGCCTGTGCCAGTACCAGCTCCTACTACTGCACCGGCACCAACAAACACTGTACAAAATCAATCTGCTTATATCGTTGTCAGCGGGGATACTTTAAGTATTATTGCGAAAAAATTCAATACAACCTCAAAAGATATAATGGAGCTGAACAAATTAAACTCTGACCGAATATATATCGGTCAGAAACTACTCATTCCCGTTAAAGTAGACGAACCTGTTGTGGCAAAAGATACCAAAGCTCCAAATATGCCAAGTCTTCAGGTGGACTCATTCGCCACTTCCGAAAATTTAGATTCATTTATGGTTTCGGGGAAAACTGAAGCTGGAGCACATATCATCTTAACTGTATTTGATGAAATCGGTGGTTTGTTAACAAAACAAATTAATGTGGATAATGAAGGAAATTATCAAACCACGATCGATTTAACTTCTCTTAAAGATGGAAATTTATCCATCACGGCGATTAGTGAAGATGTTGCCGGAAATAAAAGTGTAGCGAATCAAATATCATTTCAAAAAGATACAACTGCTCCAAGTTCACTTACATTTAACCCTTTATTGACAATTAGTCATCAGACGATTAGTAATTATGTAGTTTCAGGTAATACAGAACCAAACAGTACTGTCGCTATTTCGGTAACAGATGGCGTAAATACTGTTTCCGAAACTATTCAAGCAGATACTAACGGACAATTTTTATTTCATCCAAATCTTAGTGGTTTAGGCGATGGTGAAATTACAATATCAGCAATTCCGCGCGATCAACACGGTAATCTTGGAAACAGTTTTGTAACCAAGGCTGTAAAGGACACGACTATAATTCCTGTGTCGGCAGTTGAGTTTGAAAATAACGGAAAAATCAATAATGAGAATGTGAAGAACGTTTCGATTCGAGGAAATAGTGACGAAGATGGCAGCATTGTTTCTATTACTGTTTCTGATGGGGTACATTCGATTACTGAAGAAGCATTAGTGTTAAACTCTCGCTTTGATAAACAAATTGATTTAGTTAGCTTAAATGACGGTACGCTAAATGTCTCGATTACCCACCGGGATCAAGCCGGAAATATTAGTGACATTGTGACAAATACGATTGAAAAGGATACAAAGATTATTGATCCAGTTATTGTTACAAGTAAAGTAGAAAAAACTGCCAATGGTTTATTTTATCGAGTATCTGGTACCGGTGAAGCTGATTCAACAATTGAATTGACAGTACTAGAACAAACAGGGACTAAGGAATTGCAGCAAGTCATTCAAACAGATCACAACGGAAAGTTTGAACAGATCGTTAATATTTCAACAATTTCCAAACCATTTGTAATGATTAAACAAACTGATTCATTTGGGAATCAAACCAATGATTCCATTGTTGGAATTACGAGTTATGTCGTCGGAAGCGGGGACACATTATGGGGAATTTCATCGCGCTTAAATATTACCGTCGCCAGCATCAAAGCGCTAAATAATCTTAGTACTGATATGATATTCATTGGTCAGGAATTAAACCTTCCCGTCGTTGCAGGAGTCCAATCTCCAAATATTAATGAGCAGGAATTTTTCAATATGGGTTATTTATATTTTGGTAATACGCAAAATTATATTGAAGGAATAAATCAAACCGCTAATACGATTAACGTTGTTTCACCTAGCTATTTTGACCTTAATAGCGATGGTTCATTAAAGCTTACAGCCAATTTTGACCGACAATTTATTGTTTCATCGCAAAGTGCGGGAGTCAGAGTTGTGCCATTTTTAAGTAATCACTGGGACCGAGCAACAGGAGAAATTGCATTGAAAAATCGCGATCAACTATCAACTCAAATCGCCGAAGCGGTAAAGCTTTATAATTTAGATGGAGTAAATATTGATATTGAAAATGTAACGGCGGAACATCGTGACGAATATACCGATTTCGTTCGCTTGCTAAGAGAAAAAATCCCACAAAATAAAGAGGTTTCAGTGGCGGTTGCAGCCAATCCTAATGGACTAACATCAGGCTGGAATGGTTCTTATGACTATAGTGGCATAGCTAAGTACTCTGATTATCTGATGATTATGGCTTATGATGAAAGCTATCCAGGAAGTGCAGCTGGACCCATTGCTAGTATAAGTTTTGTTGAAGATTCAATCCAATATGCCATCAGTCAGGGTGTTGACAAGGATCAAATAGTTGTCGGAGTGGGACATTATGGGCGTTATTGGAAGGAAGGGACAAGCTATGGTGGTGACGGTATATCAAATAATCAAATCCAAAAAGCTTTGGAATTATATAACGGTACGGTTACTTTTGATGAAGCCACTAAGTCAGCCAAAGCTGTTTTTACAATCAAAAAAGGTGACCCTGTGATGACCGTAAGCGGTAAACCACTAACCGAGGGTACCTACACGGTTTGGTTTGAAAATTCCGAAGCGATTAAAGCAAAAATTGACCTTATTCATCAATACGATGTAAAGGGTTTGGGGAACTGGAGCATCGGTCAAGACAATCCATTGATTTGGAAGGATATCTCAGCATGGCTTCAAGTGGGTTCTACACCTGAAGCGGGTCAGACTACTCTAGGGGGGGAATAGGATGGATATTTTCTCAAGCTATCGTTTAATTCCTGACGAAGATGGTTACACGGTTATTCTTTTCTTAAATAAACATGCAACTGAGTTTTCAAGAGAGCTAGACATAACAAACGCGCAAAATCCGGACACATTGGAACGTTCGGTTGGGCGATATATTGCCGAAAAGTTTCCGAAAAGAATCGTCATCAAAACCGTGCAAGTGATGATTGGGACTCTTTTAATATCGACTGTACACATGATGGGTGAAACCCGTCATCATGCAGAAGCAGCTACTAATTCTACACAAACAGCCAATCAAACAACTTATGTTGTTAAAGCCGGTGATAGTTTGTGGGGAATTTCGAAAACATATGGTGTTAGCGTCGATCAATTAAAAGCTGCGAATGGACTGACGAGTAATATTATTCAAGTAGGTCAAACGTTATTGATTCCAGGAACAGGAACCGCTTTTGAAGAACCGGCTCCAGCACCACAGCCAGCCGCGATAACTTATACTGTAGTCTCTGGAGATAGTTTGTGGGCGATTTCGCAAAGATATGGCACGACAGTTGATGCGCTTAGGTCCGCTAATCATTTAACTTCCGATCGATTATTTGTAGGTCAAACATTGATTATACCGAGTAGTTCAACTACTCCGTCACCTGCGCCGACACCAACTCCAGCCCCAGCACCAGTACAAACGATTACTTATACAGTCAAAGCGGGTGATACGCTTTCAGGAATTGCCAAGCTTCATAATACAACGGTTGAAGCGATTAAAAAAAGTAATAACTTAACTACGGATTTAATTAGGGTTGGACAAGTATTGACGATTCAAAGTAATACAACTACTCCGCCAACCACGACGACTCCGAGCAATTCTGGCGCAGCGGTGACGATTCAAAAGCAATTACAGGTATTGGGGTATTATTCCGTACCGACCATGACAGGCAATTATGATAGCGGTACGATAGAAGCCATTAAAACGTTCCAAAGCGATTATGGTTTACCAATAACAGGCACCGGGGATGCAGCAACGGTGACTGCACTTGAACATGCCATGGTGAAAAAAGGATTAATTCAGGATTCACAAAATTATATTGGAGTTCCCTATTTGTGGGGAGGGACAACACCGAGCGGCTTTGATTGTTCTGGATTTGTCTATTTTATGTTTAACAAACATGGAGTAAATACGGCTCGGTCTACATCCAGTAATCTATACACACAAGGAGCATCGATAACTAAAAGCAAGTTACAGCCTGGAGACCTTGTCTTTTATGCGGTGAATTCACCAGGAGTTATTTCTCATGTTGGTTTTTACGTTGGTAATAACAAATTTATCTCCGCAACAAGTTCAAACGGGATTCAAATCGTCTCACTAGATAATACTTACTGGTCTAAATACTATGTAGGTGCTAAAAGGGTCTATTAGCAAACAAAATTTAAGACTACGGTTAAACCTTTATATACGGTCATATAAGGCAGGTTTTCTGGTTTTATATGACCATTCCTCTGCTTTTCTTCACTAATGAACTTTCACATTTCCCCATCTTAATAAAATCTTAAGAAATATAGGTCTTTCCATTTCAATCAACTTGAATTATAATCTAACTGTATTAAGAGAAGTAGTACACATAATACACATACATTTTATTTAATGCGCTTCAATACATTTATTTAATATTAATTGATGCTATGTAGCATCAGAATTGGGGGGTTTTATGTTTGAGCTTGATTTAAGAAGCCGGAAACCCATTTATGAACAACTGGTAGATAAATTGAAAGAATTGATTATGAATGAGGTCCTTAAGCCAGATGAACAACTGCCGTCAGTAAGGCAATTAGCAACACAGCTAACAATAAATCCAAACACGATTCAAAAGGCATATCGGGAGCTCGAGGTCCAAGGCTTTATTTACTCTGTCAAAGGGAAAGGAAGTTTTGTGAACCCAAGCAATGAAACAAAGAATCACGAGAAAATCGCAGAGGTGAAAAAAGAATTGGAAAAGCTGATCCTTGAGGCTCTCTATCTTGGTGTCCCGGTAGAAGAATTAGTCCAGCTCATTTTGAAGTTAGACAATGCGAAAAAGGGAGGCGACCATATTGATTGAACTAAAGCAGGTATGTAAAGCCTTCGACCGCTCACAAGCAGTCAATCATGTTAATTTATCAATATCAAAAGGCTCTATCTATGGATTGATAGGCTCAAATGGGGCTGGGAAAACAACACTGATCAAAATGATTGCGGGAATATATCAAACAGATCTTGGCGCAGTGACAATCGCTGGCCATTCAGTGTTCGAAAATATCAATTTAAAACAAAAGTTGTTTTTTATACCAGATCAACCGCAGTTTTTATCGCAATATAATACGAAGCAAATGGCCCGTTTCTATCAAAATATGTATCCATCTTGGAGTGAAGAACGGTTCGAGAAGCTAACAAAATCATTTGAGCTAAATATTCATAAAAAAATCCAAAGCTTTTCAAAGGGATGGCAACGGCAAATTGCATTTATACTGGCACTTTCAGCTAAGCCTGAGATTATGATTCTTGATGAACCAATGGATGGACTTGATCCGGTTGTCCGAAAAAAAGTAAAAAATATATTAATTCAGGATGTAGCAGAACGGGAAATGACAATATTAATCTCGTCTCATAATCTTCGTGAGATTGAGGATCTTTGTGACCATATCGGAGTACTTCATAAAGGAAAATTGCTGTTAGAAAAGGAAATAGATGAATTAAAAGCCGATGTCCATAAAATCCAGGTAGCCTATAAAGGCGGAAGTGTTCCTGAGCAGTTGAAAACGAAGTTTGATATTCTCCATTCAGAAACAAGAGGAAGTGTACAACTTTATATTGTCAGGGGCAGTGCTGGGTCAATTGAATTGGAATTTGAAAAAACCAACCCTGTCATTTTTGACATATTGCCGTTGACACTTGAAGAAATCTTTATTTATGAAATGGGGGATATCGGCTATGCAATCAAAAATGTCATCATTTAATAAAGAGCTATTTTTGCAAATCATTCGCAGTGTTGGCTGGGTCTCCATCGTTTATTTCATTGGATTGTTTATTGCGTTACCCATTCGGGTCATGATGACGTATTCGAATGATCAGCTAGGTCCAGTTAAAGTTGAAAATCTGTTTTATTTTGATTATGAAATCCAAATGACCTTGTTAATCGCTGTTCCCGTATTAATGTCGGTATTCTTGTTTCGTTTTTTACACGTAAAGCAAGCAGCTGATTTAATGCACAGCCTACCGATAAAAAGAGCTAAAATCTATCATCATTATTGTCTTACTGGTGGAGTGCTCTTAATTCTTCCAGTCGTGTTCATTACGATTATCATGTTCATTATTCATAGTATGTTAGACCTTGGCCTGTTTTTTGATGGTAAAGATATTTTGTATTGGGCTGGGGTTACCATATTATTTAATTTAGTGTTGATGATTTGTGGCGTGTTTGTGGCGATGATGACAGGGATCTCAGCGGTTCAGGCTGTATTATCATATATTTTTATGGCATTTCCAGTCGGTATTACCCTGTTAGTATTTTATAACCTGAGGATAACACTTTATGGATTTCCTGGAGATTTTTTATTAAGTCGTGATTTGGAAAAGTATTCACCGCTTACTTATGCGTTAATGCTTCAAAATCGTCCGTTACAGTGGGGTTACGTGTTTGGATTTAGTGCTCTGGCAATAATTTTATACTGGCTCTCTCTGTATTTTTATCAAATCAGAAAAGTGGAGGCAGCTCAAGAAGCAGTCGCATTTTCAAAGCTTCGATCCGTTTTTAAATATGGCGTTACTTTTTGTATGATGCTATTCGGAGGTGCTTATTTTTACGAAATTGAAAATTCCGGTAGAGGCTGGGTTATTTTTGGCTATATACTTGGGGCGGCTATAGGTTATTTTATCGCCGAGATGGTTCTGCAAAAAACTTGGCGTGTACTTGGCAGTATTAAAGGGTTTGTAATATACGGACTAGCTGTTACTGTTATATTTACTGCGGTTCAATCGCTAGGTTTTTATGAAAAAAAATTGCCTGCGCTAGCAGAAGTCGAGAATGTGATATTGACTGACCAGCCTTATGTTTTATCTGAAAATCCAGATATATATGGTGAATATTTTGTCCCAACTCCTTTAGTTAGTGAACAAAACAAAAAAGAAATCATTAAGTTGCATAAACAAATCATTGCCGATAAGGACATGAACGAAAAGTTGAAGGATGGAAAATATGAAACAGCGTTGTTTATGTATACACTAAAAGATGGAAGTAAACTCACTAGACAATATCGTGTGAATCGAGACGTTTATGAAGATTCTTACAGCAAAATATATGAAAGTGCAGAATTCAAGCAGGGAACCAATCAAATATTCCATATAAACATAAATAAAGTAAGTAGCATCACCATTTCGTCTCCGCTTGCTACAAAGAAAAATACAATTGTGTCAAACCCAACTGAGATTAACGAAGCAATTGCAGCGTTGAAAGCGGATATTCTCGAGGAAACGTATCAGGACCAATTTTATTATGATAGTCGCAGTCAGGGAATTGAACTGTTTATTAACAAGCAACAGTCCGTTTACCTAAATTATAAACCAAATTATCAGCATTTTAAAAAGTGGTTAACGAATCAGGGATTATTTGAGATTGCTACTGTCACCGCAAAGGATGTTGATAAAATAACGGTAGCAAAAATAAATACCACAGACTTTTTAGATATAAATGAACTTATTAGTGACATCGAGAACAGCCATAATCCGTTAACAGTTACGAAAGACGAACAAATCGAGCAGTGCTTACATCAGGCCGGAACGATGGCAAAGCAAAAATATGCTGCTGCTGTTTATTACAACGGGGGACCGGCGGAAGTATTCTTTTTTGATGAAGCCCATGCACCTGACTTTGTGAAAAAACATTTTAACTAAGGGAGATTTATCAGCATGGAAATAGCACTCGATTTTAATCAGTTGTATTCCATGTACTCCAAACGCTTATATTTTACTGCATTCAAAATCGTCCACGATCATCATTTAGCTGAGGACATTGTCCAAGAAACATTTTTAAAGGCGTATAAAAAAATGGAAACAATCGATGATGTTTCGAAAGTCGCTGCCTGGTTGAATGCCATTTCAGCCAGGACCGCGATCGATTTTCTCCGTTCTAAACAGAGAAAGAACTACCTCGTATCTGATCATACATTAATTGAATCTGTATTATATGAGTCGAATTGTCAAAATCAGACTGAGGATGAAGTTAGCCAGCATTTTTTCGAACAGGAGCTCAACGATTCAATGGCCGACTTATCCAAGGAGTACAAGGAAGTATTGGAATTAAAAATAAATCATGGCTTAAAGGAACAAGAAATTGCGACTTTTTTACAGCTAAAGCCAACCACCGTCAAAAATAGATTATATCGTGCTCGAAAAAAGCTCATTGCGCGTATGGCAGAAAAATATATAGCTTAAATGATCATTACTTTTCGGCCTTTTTGACTAATCGGATGTAAATATTTAGAAAAAATGCAAAATATTGAGAGGAGAAAAACATGATTACTGTTCAAAATCTAAGCCATGATTTTGTGATTGGCAAAAAGGGACGTCAATCGATTATACCAGTACTAAAAGATATTTCTTTTACAATAAACAAAGGGGAAATCGTTACGATTGTAGGACGAAGTGGTTCTGGGAAATCGACCCTGTTAAACCTGATTAGCGGATTCATCCGACCAAAGCAAGGTGACATTATCATTAGTGGTGTGAAGGTTTCTGAATTAAATGAAGCAAAATTCGCAGATTTTCGAATTCAGAATATCGGATTTATTTTCCAGAGTTTTCAGCTGATTCCGAGCATGACAGCCTTTGAAAATGTTGAACTACCACTTATCCTAAAGGGTGTTAGTGAAGTTGCTAGGAAAAAACAAACAGAAGAAATGCTTTCAAGAGTAGGTCTTCTCGATTACAGAGACCATTACCCTGGGGAGTTATCAGGAGGACAACAGCAGCGGGTCAGCATCGCCAGAGCTTTGATTGTAAATCCACCGGTAATACTTGCAGATGAACCAACAGGAAGTTTAGACAGTGAAACAGAAGCGGATTTATTAATGTTTATTAAACGATTAAATCACGAGCTTGGAATAACGTTTCTGATTATTACCCATGATGACAAGGTTGCTGAAACCGGAGATCGCATCATCGAACTAAGGGATGGACAAATATTGGAAGGAGCATTTGCCTGATGAAACTAAAGGATCAATTCCGGTTTGTCCGACAAAATATGAAGAAAAATAAGACAAGGGTGTTTATGACGATTTTAGCCACTGCAATGGGTTGCGCCTTCTTAATTGTTCTCGCATCAGTTGGATTTGGTTTGCAGAAATCGCTCATAAAAGATTTAATGGAACAAAGAATTGTAACTGCGATTGACGTATATGGTAAAGAAATCAACAAGGGCGAATTTCAACAGTTAACGGATAAGGATGTTCATGCTTTTGAAAAAATCAAAAAGGTAAAAGCGGTTACGCGTCGAAAGCAGCTCATGCAAGCAGCCAGCTATGAAATAGACAATTATCAAACAACAGCAGAAACAATTGTCACCCATGTCCCATCTGAAGTAAAGGCTGGGTTTGAGTTATCTAAAGGAAGGCTTCCTAAAAGCAAGGATGAAGTGGTAGTTGGATACCATTTTGTCGAGGAACTTGCTCAAAAAACTGTAGATCAAAATGATCTATACGATGAAAAAGGGCAGATTAAGGAGCAATATAAGTACAAAAAAGACATGATTGGTAAGAAAGTTCAGTTGACTGTGAAACAATTTGAAAATAACCAGGAAGTGTCGAAAACTTTTGAAGTGACAGTTGTCGGCATCACAAAGAAGCCAACAAAGGAATGGGTCTTCGATAAAAATGTTTTTATTTCAGATGAAATTCTAAAAGAGATTGAAGCATTTACTGGTACCTCAAGAGGGATGATAAAAGACAGCTATTATAATGAAACAACACAGTCAGGTGTAACTGACGGAGGATACGACCAAGTAAAAATTTATGCGACCAATATGGAAGCTATAAAAGGAATTACTGACAAACTTAAAGAGGAAAAATATGCTACGTATTCAGTGGTTGATGAACTAAAACAAATCAATATGGTGTTTAATATTATTAAAATTGGATTGATTTTCATCGGAACGATTGCAATTTTAATTGCATCGATAGGCATCTATAACACGATGACCATGGCAGTAACAGAGCGCGCTCCCGATATCGGGATTATGAAAGCAATCGGAGCGAACCCAAAAACAATCAAAAATATTTTTCTATTGGAAAGTAGTTATATTGGCTTGATTGGAGCATTAATTGGAACCGTTGTTTCCTATGCTATTAGTTTTGGCGTTAATTTCGCGCTCCCACTTGTCATAAAACAATTTTTCAAGGAAAGTATTCCTGAAGGATTCATGTTTAGCCATATCCCATGGTCCTTGCCAGTTATCTGTTTTGTGATTTGCTATCTAGTAACGATTGTTTCTGGTTTAAGACCAGCAAAACGCGCTACACAAATTGATGTACTAAGCGCTATGCGTCGTGAGGTATAATTTCGTTCTGGATTGCGCATGATTTTCCTGCTCTTAGGTAACAGTAACATTAGGCTGTTCTATGAAGGAGGGAAAGCAATTTGGATACAAGTCAATTTGTGAAAAAGCTTGCAGATAATCAAGCAAAGCAAGAAAAAAATAAACGAACACAAGGAAAGGGTCATCCGGAAAGACAATTGCCTAATAAACAGCATTAAATCATTTGTATTAGAAGCTTCGGAATTAACCGAGGCTTCTTTTTCTATATATACATCTAATTTCCAAAACAGGAAAAACTACCAAAACATTATTAAATTCTTACATTAAATTGGAATACTGTGGAATGCTAACTTTATTAAATTTATTGGAGGTAAAACATGGGAAACTATAGAAGGCTTTGGATTAGCTTAGCTCTAGTCGTCGTTATCTCTTTTATTGTTCTAGGTTATTTTGGTGGCCGGATTTATCAATCTATGCCCCCTATACCGGATAAGATAGTCTCGGAGAATGGCGAAGTGCTCTTTACAGGTGAGGATATTAAAAATGGTCAAAATGTATGGCAATCAATGGGCGGTCAGGAACTGGGAAGTATCTGGGGTCATGGTGCCTACCTTGCGCCTGATTGGAACGCCGATTGGCTTCATCGCGAGTTAACCTATATTTTAGATAACTGGTCTCACCAAGATTTTAAAACAGATTACGACAAATTGGACAATGAACAAAAAGCGATGCTTAAAGCAAGACTAAAGGATGAAATTCGAACTAATAATTATAACCCTAAGACAAAGGAATTGGTCATTTCCAATGACCGGGTTGCTGCGCTTGACTATTTAAGTGACTATTATCGCGGACTCTTTATGAATGATCCTGAGTTTGAAGAGCTACGGGCCGATTATGCTATTCCTGAAAATACAATAAAAGATGAAGAACGAATGGCAAACATGAACGCATTCTTTTTCTGGAGTACTTGGGCAACAGCAACAAATCGACCAAATGACGATGTTACCTATACAAACAACTGGCCGAATGAAGAGTTAATCGATAATCATCCATCTGGAGAGATGGTCGTATGGTCAGTCGTTAGCTTTGTCTTATTATTAGCAGGAGTTGGTGCGCTTGCCTGGTATTTTGCTGCACAGCGTCATAAGGAGTCACATATAGATGAGGTGTTCCCGGAAAAGGATCCTTTGTTGGCGCTAAATCCAACTCCGTCAATGAAAGCCACGCTTAAATATTTTTGGGTGGTAGCAGCGTTGATTGTTCTCCAGGTCGCACTTGGTGCAATTGATGCTCATTATGCGGTAGAAGGTTCAGGGTTCTTTGGTATTCCGCTGCAAGATTGGCTTCCTTATTCAGTTGCAAGAACATGGCATACACAGCTTGGTATTCTTTGGATAGCAACCGCTTGGCTAGCCACAGGTTTGTTCATGGCTCCAGCTGTATCAGGCTATGAGCCGAAATTTCAACGAGCTTTAGTAAATTTCTTATTTATTTGTTTACTAATTATTGTCGTAGGTTCAATGGCTGGTCAATGGCTGGCTGTTGATCAGCGGTTCTCGAATGTACAAAACTTCTGGTTCGGGCACCAGGGCTATGAATACGTAGATTTGGGACGCTTCTGGCAAATTTTCTTAACTGTAGGCTTATTTTTATGGTTATTCTTGATGGGAAGAGCACTGATTCCTGCTTTAAAGAAAAACAAAGAAGATCGCCACTTGTTGACAATGTTCTTACTAGCCGCGACTGCAATTCCACTATTTTATATTCCTGGGCTATTGTGGGGTCAACATACTCATATTGCGATTGCTGAATACTGGCGCTGGTGGGTGGTTCATCTTTGGGTTGAAGGATTTTTCGAAGTTTTCGCGACGGTTATTATTGCCTTCCTGTTTACACGAATGGGCTTATTAAGAACAACGACTGCGACTGCGACCGTGCTCTTCTCCACAACTATCTTTTTGTTCGGTGGTATTATTGGGACGTTCCATCATCTTTATTTTAGTGGAACGCCCATTGGTGTATTAGCCTTCGGTGCAGTTTTCAGTGGACTAGAAGTGGTTCCGCTGGTCTTAATTGGATTTGAAGCTTATGAAAATCTAACCATGAGTCGCGCAAAGGAATGGACCCAAGCTTATAAATGGCCGATATACTGCTTTGTTGCAGTGGCCTTCTGGAACTTAGTTGGAGCAGGGATCTTTGGCTTCTTAATTAATCCACCGATTGCACTATATTATATGCAAGGGTTAAATACGACGCCAGTTCACGGACATACAGCTCTTTTCGGGGTTTATGGAGTACTCGGTATTGGCCTCATGCTGTTTTGTCTAAAAGGCTTAACCGGAATGCGGAAGTGGAAAACAAAAGTTTTAGCTTTTGCCTTTTGGAGTATCAATATAGGATTAGCCTTGATGGTACTGATTAGCTTATTACCAATTGGTCTTTTACAGACGTGGGCAAGCGTTGAGCATGGAATGTGGTATGCAAGATCTGCCGATTTCCTCCAACAGAATATCATTTTGCGGTTAACTTGGCTTCGCATGTTTGGTGACATTATCTTTGCTTCCGGTATTTTAGCACTTGGTTGGTTTATTTTAGGTTTAAAGACGGGCTGGTCCTTAGAGGATGAAACGCATAATTTCGTCGAAAAAAATAGTGTAAAAAAATAAATCAGATTAACCTGTAACTATATTACCCACAAAAAACCCCTTCACAAAAGAAGGGGTTTTTGAATAACCTAGTTTGAGCGCTCGCTCAACCATTGGTCAATCAAAGGATAGGTCTTTCTTACTGCAGTTCCACCAACAATAACAGATACGTGACCTGTTGGCATCACTTCAAAAGTTTTATCAGTGCTAGAAATTTTCTCTATTAATGGTTCAACTTGGTTAGGTGCTGCGATATGATCGCGTTGTGCTGCAATATTTAAGACATTCGCTTTGATATCGCTCAATTTAACTTGGCGACCACGAATAAATAATTCGTCGTTAATCAGCTTATTGTTTTGATAGAATTCACCAATCCATTGTCTGAATGCTTCGCCAGGGAAAGGTACGCCATCAGCAACCCATTTTTGCATTAAGCTCCAGCTTTTGATGAATTCTTCGTTTTCATATCGTTCTGCTAAACTAACATATGGACCAACGTAATTTACCAATGGTTTTAATAGCTTATTACCAAGGTCAATCATTTCACCAGGAACGATTCCGAATGTATCAACAACTTTATCAAGGTTGAAATAACGCTCATCAAGCCAGTTTGAGAACAAACCTGTATCTTCAAAATCAAAAGGACTTGTTAAGAAGACTAAGTTGCGAATTGGCCAATCAGAATGAAGTGCAGCGAAAATAGATGTCAAGGTACCACCCATACAATAGCCAAGAATGCTGATTTCATCTGCCCCAGATTTACGTAGGACCTTCTGCACAGCGCGCGGGATGTACTCAAGTACATAGTCATCAAATTTCAAATTGCGATCTTCATAGCCTGGAGTACCCCAATCAAGTAAATATACATCATGACCTTGATTAGTTAAGTATTCAATTAAGCTACTACCAGGTGTTAAATCAACAATATAAGGCTTATTGATTAAGGCATAAATAATCAATAGGGGAACCTTTTTAGTTTTAGTTAAAGTTGGTTGGTAACGATATAATTTTGCTTTATTTTTAGTCCAAATAACTTCTTTTGGAGTTTGACCTACTTGTGGCTCTGGTTCTCTTGTTAATACATCTGAAACACGCTTAAAGCGACGATAGCTTTTTTGTGTTTCTTCAGGCATCATGTTAAGCCATGATTCCACTTCTTTCGTTGTTGAAAAAACCATGATTCTCCTCCTTATAACCATTCGTTTTCTGATTAATATTTTTGATTAAAGACTCAGAACAGGGAATACTTATCAGTTTACTAAACATTAACTTTGTAATTAAAACTTGTAGTAGACAAGTATCAAAACCGATTAGTAACCGGTTTAAAATTACATGTAAGCTCCACCGTTTACGTTGATGCATTGACCAGTGATATATTCGCTGTTTGCTAAGAAAATGCAAGCATCGGCAATTTCAGTAGTTGTACCCATACGCTTCATTGGGATGCTGTTTACGATTTTTTCCATAACATTTTCAGGAATTTCTGCAGTCATTTCAGTTAAGATATAACCTGGGCAAATTGAGTTTACAGTAATTCCATTTTTAGCTGTTTCCAATGCAAGTGATTTTGTGAAACCGATCATTCCAGCTTTTGCAGCTGCATAGTTCGTTTGACCAAAAGCACCCGCTTGACCAACGATAGAGCTAATATTGATAATACGACCGAATTTTTGCTCTAACATTGTATTAATTACTGCAGAAGTAGTGTGGTAAATGCTGTTAAGATTTACATTGATAACTTCATTCCAATCAGCTTCGCTAAGCTTACGGAATGTGCGGTCGCGAGTGATACCTGCATTGTTAATTAAGATATCAATGCGTCCGAATTCGTTAATTGTTTGTTCGATTAAAGATTTCGCTTCTTCAATGTTCGAAACGTTTGCTTTACAAGCAATCGCACTACCACCAAATTGCGTAATTTCGTCGACTACGTTTTCAGCGGCTGTAGAGCTTGCGTTGTAGTTTACAACAACTTTAGCACCTTTTTTTGCGAATTCTTTTGCAATTGTTGCACCAATACCTTTAGAGCTACCTGTAACAACTACTACTTTATCCTTTAGCCCGTATGTATTATCTAATACTTGTACTTGCTCTTTATCTACGATTGCCATGTTAATTGCTCCTTTTCATATAATAATTATTTTTTAAAAAACTTACTTATTTTCTACTGGAGTAGAAGTGCGAACTGGCTCATCAGTTACTTGAATAGCCTTTAATAACGTGTCAATCTTCTTATCAAGCTTAGCAATGCTAGACTTAAGCTTATTAATCTCAGAAGCGGCACTGTTTGTTAACAATTCCTCTTCAATTTTTTGGTCAAGGTCTTCAACCTTTTCTTCTAAATTAATAATAAGAGAAGCAATGCTGGAAATTTCTTCACGAGTTGGTACATTAACTTGCTTTAAATAGCCTTCAGTCGAATTTTGAACGAATTGTTGGTATTGTAAATATCCATTTTGAACTTGACCCATCCATTCAGAAAATGCTTCTTTTTGCATTGTTTCATGTAGAACTTCGTTTACTTTGGACTCAGTTTGATCATATAAGCCTTTCCAAATGGCGAATGGATCCAAAAACTTATTTTGTGTCACCAATTTTCAACCCCTTTTGATTTTTCAAGCTTTTTGGAAAATTTAAAAAACTATATCTATTACAATAAACTATTTTGTTAATATATGGTCGGAAAAAAAACCGTTAAATTACGCTGAAAAAGGCTAAAATCCGACAAAATCTGGTAAACTCTAGCCAATTTAAGTGAAATTTTGTCTGATTATGCATAATAAGTAACCGTTGACAGTAAAAACAAATAGGTGTAAATTACACATATGGGTAGCAAAAAACTTGAACTATTTTTTTCAAATGATGAATAGGAATAAAATAGGGCAAGTTTACTTTATCAGGTGACGAATAAGGGGAGGTATTTTTATGGCAGCAAAAAAAGAAGAAAATAAGTTAATTAATGTAATGGATGTATTTTGGGATGGCTGGTTTAACAGCTACCGAACATTCCATACGATTCAAAATGAAGTGGAAGAAAAATCGATTCAGGCTTTCGAAAGCCAAAAAGAATGGATTCGTTCAACTGGAGATCAATTAACAAAGATGGAAGAAGATTCAAAACGCTTAACTACTGAGTGGATTACTAACCTTCAAGATGTTTTAAGCAAAGCACAGCTTGATTTCGGCTTCCAAAATACGCTTGATTGGACAGATCGCGTCGAAGAACTTGGACATAAAGCGCAAACATTAGCGTTCACTCCTGGTAAAAACTCTTTAGAAGTTGCTGAAAGAACGCTTTCGCAATTAGAAGAAACTTTCAAAAATGTTATTGACCAACAACAAAAAAATCGCGAAGAAGTATTAAAAGCGGTTGAAGGATTCCTTGATCAATTAAAGCAATCTCAAGCAACAGCAACAAAGCAATTAGAGCTTTACAACCCATTAGTTGCGAAGTAATCAATATGAAAAAAGCGGCATACAAGAAATAAAATGTACCCTATAGAGTAGACACGTAAAAAAAGTCTACCTATAGGGTATTTTTTTGTATAATTTAGAAATACAACTAGAGAATCAACACGGAGACGGGGAAATTATGAGTAAAAAGATATTCACAGACAAAGAGATCAAGCAGCTATCAATTAATCCTTACGTTAAATCAGTAAGTAAAAAAGGAGTTACTTATACTGATGAATTTAAACATATTTTTATTGCAGAAAAAGAGAAAGGCAAGTTTGCCAGAGGCATATTTGAAGAACATGGTTTTGATGTAGATATTCTGGGGAAACAGCGGATTCAATCAGCGAGTAGAAGATGGAATGATACTTACAAAGAGAGAGGAATCAACGGTTTACGTGACACGAGATCTGATAATTCCGGTCGCCCAGTGGAAAGAGAGCTTTCTCTAGAGGAGAAAAATGCTCGCTTAGAAGCACAAATTAACCTGCTAAAGGCGTAAAATGAACTCTTAAAAAAGATTCGTTTTGCAGAAAGGGGGATGAGGAAATAATACTTCCCCCAAGTCAGAAATTTATCCTTATTCACTCAGTTATAGAGAAATATCAATTAGAAAATATGGTGAGCTATCTTTGCGAAGTTGCCGGTGTTTCAAGGAGTGGTTATTACAATTACTTTTCAGAGAAGTCCCAAAAACAAAGAGAGCTTAAAGATGAAAAGGATGAAGTAGTAAAGGAGATTATCTTAAAGGCATTCAATTTCAAACGACGGAAAAAAGGGGCACGTCAAATCAAAAATGACTTTGGCGGGTCAATTTGGTGTTGTCTATAATTTGAAGCGTATAGGACGAATCATGAAGAAGTATGGAATCAAATGCCCAATCAGAGAGGCAAATCCATATAGACGAATGATGAAAGCCACTCAAGAACACCGGGTTGTACCAAACCTATTGAACCGACAATTTAAGCAAGGAATCCCTGGAAAGGTTCTCCTAACCGATATTACATATTTATTTTATGGAAAGGGTCAGAAAGCCTATTTGTCGACAATTAAAGATGCTTCAACCAATGAAATCTTGGCCTATCAAGTGTCAGAACGTATTACTATGGATTTAGCCACAGATACCCTCCTAAAGCTAAAGAAAAATCGGAACTTTAGAAAGGTAGAAGACACTTTAATACACTCTGATCAAGGTACCCACTATACACACCCTGACTTTCAGAAATTAGTAAAGAAACTTGGATTACATCAATCCATGTCCAGACGAGGAAACTGTTGGGATAATGCTCCTCAAGAATCTTTCTTTGGGCATTTTAAGGACGAAGCCTGTATTAAACCATGTACAACACTAGAGGAACTAAAACATGAAATTAAGCAATATATGATTTATTACAATAACTACAGGTATCAATGGAATTTAAAAAAGATGACCCCTGTTCAATACAGAGATCATCTTCTAAAAGCAGCCTAGGCTTTTTTAAATTGTCCTTTACAAAGGGTACATTTTAAAACTTGTATGCCGCTTTTTATTACTGACTATCTGACTAACTATTAAGTATTTTCAAGTACTTCAAAGATGGCGCTTGTTAAACTTTGTGAGCCTTTTGCATCTAAACCAACCTCCCAAAGCATCATGCCCCCGAATCCGCTTGATAGTGCTAGGCTGGTTTTTCTTTGAATCGTCGCATCACTATTATAATGATAGGTTGTCCCGTTTATGAATGTTGAATCTCGATTGGCATTAGCCGGATCATATTCTAGCAGTGTTTGATAAGATAGTTGTTTCGTAGCTGGATCCTCAGGTTGTGCATAGGATGGAACACCAAGAATTAGTCTTTCAGTTGGAAGCTTGAGCGACTGAAATAGATTGGACCAATAACTTACAATTTTTTCAGTAAACGGCAGCGGTGATAAATTTGCTGCATTATAGCCGCCATCCCATTGACCATCATATGCCATGATATTGACATAATCTACATATTTGAACATCTCAGGTGCGTATTTTACAAAATGTGCTTCAGTAAGTGTACCTGCATGAATTTTCGCATGAACAGCAACCGTCACCTGCTTGTTTAATGGATGAAGTTGATCGCTTAATTGTTTGATAAACTGTTCAAGATTTTCCGCATCTTGAACAGTTCGGGGATGTTCAAAATCAACATCGATCCCATCGAGCTGTTCTGCTTCCACAATTTTTATTAATTCTTCAACCAATCTTGACCGAGTAGAATCATTACTAATCGCGCTTTGAAAATATGGGTAAGCTTCACCACCTTGAAGATGAAACCAACCTCCGACAGCTAGCAGTACTTTTGTATGGGAGGATTTGGCTTTACTGACCACTGAGCGCAAATTGGTAAGGGCTTGGTCGCCATTTAAGATGAAGCTACCATCCTTAGTCGGATGCGCAAATGAAAAAATAAGATGGCTAAAAGCTTGGTAATCAATAGAATCCGGGCTTCGAAAATCTTGAACATAACCAATCAACACCTTTTGTTGTTCAGGTTTCCAGCTTAACGCCTCTTTGTGCTGCAGTTTTTTTTGAGAAAGAGGATTATTGCTAACATTTAATACTTTATGTTTTTCTATTTTAGTTTCAAAAAAACCTCTAGCAAAAAAAACTCCAATAAAGGTGAGAATAATGAGTAGGAGTATTCGACGTTTCATATCATTCAATCCTCCTTAGTCTGTCTCCATTTTAAAAGTGTAACAGATTATCGAGGGAGGAAAGGTTGGTAAATATAACTAGTTTGACATATTAGGAGAGGGAAAATGAGGAGTATCCTATGAAACAATTAATAGAACAGTTTACTATTGAGAGCTTTGGTTAATTGTTCTGAGGTAAGGTCGGGCATATTAGGCAGCTTTGGCCAAAACATGCCGGTTGGATACATTAAATTCGCTTGATGTGAATTATGTGCTGGGTCGCTTCTGATTGGCTCGGGATCATTCGTTTCTCCAAAGCGATTGGTATTAAATAGGAAATGTCCCATTTCATGTGCGAGGATAAAATCACTTGATTGTGCACCATTTGACATGATGATAATCGGATAATCGATGTAGGTTATCGCCAGAATTCTAGACCCTCCTTGCTGAACAGCTCCAACTCGATCACCATCCATATAAAAAACATACAAATCACATGAAGGACCATATTTTTCAGCCAGCCCCAATAACAGCTTTGCGTTTTTTGAAAGTTTTCGGGCATTCATGCTGATATCTTCCGCACTCACTGCAAAACCTTTAACAACATTCGGAAAAATGATGGTTTTCTTTAATTTAAAATGAACTGCTTTTTTTGTTTCATTACCTGATTGTTGTTTCCAAACAGCATTGGCACAGGCAATTTCTCGCTTTATTCGTGCTGGTGCAGATTGTTTTGTAGATGAAAACGTGCCAATATCTGCGCCAGGAAACACAAATGCACATACATTAATGGTACCAAAAGACACGGTGTCCTTACGCTTTTTCATGTATGACCACTCTTTCATTCGTTTATATCTTTATATGAAAAACGAGCAGAATGGCTTGGACAAACATACTGAGTTCAAAAGTATTTTCATACAAAATACAGCAGCGCCTGGCATTTCCTCGGCGTTTTTTTGATTCTTGTGATACACTTATTTGAGTAAAATATTGTAGGACATCGTTAAAAGAGGTTCTTCGCAAAAGAATTGTCTTCAAAGACACGCCTCAACACAAATTCGAAGGAAAGGTTGATTACGAATGAGACTTTATGAGTCAGTATTAGATTTAATCGGCAATACGCCCATTGTTAAAATCAATAAACTTGCTAATCCAAATGGAGCACAAGTATACATAAAACTGGAATCGTTTAATCCCGGTGGTAGTGTGAAGGATCGAGCTTCAATTAATATGATTGAACAGGCCGAGCGTGAAGGAAAATTGATTCCCGGGACAAGCACTATTATCGAACCAACATCTGGAAATACAGGAATAGGAATTGCGATGGTTAGTGCGATCAAGGGGTACCCTTGCATCATTACGATGCCAGATAACGCAACAGAAGAAAGGGTTAAAATATTGAAAGCATATGGTGCAAAAGTGGTGCTGACTCCAGCAAAAGACCGTATGCAAGGTGCAATTGATGAGGCTAATAACATAGCTGAAACCATTCCAAATTACTTTATTCCGATGCAATTCGAAAACCCTGCAAATTCAGATGCTCATCGTACTACAACAGCTGTTGAGATCATTGAAGCCTTTGATGGTAAGCTCGATGCCCTAGTACTTACTGCCGGAACAGGGGGGACTGTTACTGGGGTCGGAGAGGAATTAAAGAAAGTGATGCCCAATATCAAAATATATGTGGTCGAGCCATATGGCTCACCAGTATTATCTGGTGGACAACCTGGCCCGCACAAAATTCCAGGTACTGGCCCAGGTTTTATTCCGAAGATATTAAACCAAACGATTTATGATGAAATTCTTCATATCAAAGATGAGGACGCACAAATGATGGCGCGTCAGTTAGCTGCGAAAGAAGGGATATTTATCGGTGCAAGTGGGGCATCGAGTGCATATTTTGCTCTTGAAGTAGCGAAAAAGCTTCCAAAAGAAGCGCGAGTTCTATGCCTTGCTCCAGATACAGGAGAACGGTACTTATCATCTGATTTATTTCCAAGTTAAGATCGTTCCATTTAAAACATGAATATTAAAAAAAACAGTCAGCAACAGTTGTTGTTGGCTGTTTTTTATGAAACAATTAAGTAAATATAGAGAATAATCCGAATGGAGAGATATCTATGAATATGGAAGAATATAAAAATATTACATCAATCCTCCGCGTTCCAATCGGAAGCTTACGTAGAGAATTTGATTCAAGCAATTTTCCGTTTGAAACGACGGCAGACCTCGATAAAATGGCTAAAGAAATGATCGGACAACAGCGTGCAGAACGGGCGATGGAATTTGGTTTATCTGTTGAGCAACTCGATTATAATTTATTTGTCGTTGGGCCAAGCGGAACGGGACGAAAAACCTATACGCTTGATAGTGTTGACAAAATCGCAAAAACACGGGAAGTACCTAACGATTGGTGCTATGTATTTAATTTTGATAATCCTGATCATCCGCTAGTGATTTCTTTGCCTGCTGGGGAAGGACAAGTATTTCAGCGAAAAATTGAAACATTATTAATAGATATAGAACGTGAATTCCGTTCGACTTTTTCTAGTGAAGAGTATGAAAAAAAGAAACAAGTCATTATTGATCAATTCCGTGATGAAACGGAGGATTTGTGGGATTTAGCCGAAGATTTTGCTAATGAACAGCAATACAATTTGGAGCGAACTCCTACAGGGATTAATTCTTATCCGCTTTATAATGGCAAGCCATTAGAACGAAAAAAGTACGAACAGCTTTCCGTTGAAGCCCAGGAGCAAATCGCAGCTTGTGAAAAGCTTGTCGATGGAAAGATTCGCGAAACACTCCATCAAATTAGAAAATTAGAGGAGCAATTACAAAAAAATCTTGAGCAGTTTATGAGAGAATCAGCTGCGAACTCGATTGAAGCATTATTTCAACCGCTTCGAGAAGCTTATCAAGATTATCCTAACATCCTTACCTATTTAGAAGCGTATTTCCATGATGTTGTTGTTAGTTTTTCGTTCTTTTTGGCATCAGAGGAAGATGAACAGAACAACATCATGAATGCACTCATCGGTTCGAAGGAACAGCATTTTCATCGCTATACTGTTAACCTTTTGGTGAATAACAAGCATCAAAAAGGGGCACCCGTGATTTATGAAACGAATCCGACTTTTTACAATTTATTTGGAAAAATTGAATATCGAGGTTCATTAGGTAGCTGGGTCACTGACTTTTCATATATCAAACCAGGTGCGCTCCAGTTAGCTAATGGTGGATACTTAATCCTTCAGGCGACGGAATTGCTACAGCAGCCATATGTTTGGAGTCTATTAAAACGTTCACTGCAAACTGGCTATGTGCAAATCGAAAATTCACTTGAAGATCGTGGTATGGTGCCAACAAGTGGGATAAAGCCAGAGCCGATTCCATTAAATATAAAGGTGATTATAATCGGTTCTTATTATTTATATGACCTTCTTTCAGCTGTTGATGACGATTTCCATAAACTGTTTAAAGTGAAGGTTGAGTTCGATACAGTCATGGACCGAAATAGTGAAAACTGTTACAAAATGGCCATGTTTGTGAAAAATTATGCTGAACAAGAGGGGCTCCTTCCGTTTCACCGCCAAGCAGTAGCTAAAATTGTTGATTACAGCTCCCGTTTAGTCGAAGAGCAATCTAAACTGTCAACACGGTTTCAGGATATTACGAAATTATTAGTTGAAGCGAGCTACTGGGCGAAAAAAAGCGAGGCTGAAAGCGTCGATGGTCGCCATATAGAGCAGGCGATAGCTGAACAAATCCAGCGCACAAATCATGCATCCGAGCAAATTCGCGAAATGATCCAAAAGGGTACGATTATGGTTGATACGGAGGGGTTCCGTACTGGTCAAATTAATGGTCTGGCCGTATTAGGTACTCGAGATTCTGTGTTTGGTATTCCAACCAAGATTACAGCACAAACGTTTGTTGGGAAAAGTGGAATTATGAACATCGATCGTGAAGCGTCATTAAGCGGCCAAATTCATAATAAAGGCTTAATGATTTTAACGGGATTTTTATCCGGAGAATTTGCAAAGAATCGGCCGATTCCATTATCAGCAAGTATTACTTTTGAGCAAACTTATTCTGCAATAGATGGTGACAGCGCATCAAGTACGGAATTGTATGTTCTCTTATCTTCACTGGCAGAAGTTCCAATTAACCAGGGGATAGCTGTAACAGGATCTGTAAATCAATGGGGTGAAATTCAGCCAATTGGTGGTGTGAATGAAAAAATCGAAGGATTTTTCCATATTTGCAAAGAACGAGGTTTAACAGGTGAACAAGGTGTCATGATTCCGAAGCAAAACGTAGCCAATTTGATGCTTGATCATGAAGTGGTTGAAGCGGTCAATCAAGGAAAATTCCACATTTGGGCGATTGGTCATATTGCTGAAGGAATTGAGTTGTTAACCGGAGTAGTGGCTGGAAATATTCGTGATGAATTCGGTCAATACCCAGCCGGATCCATCTTCGCTAAAGTAGAGGACCGCTTCAATACAATGTATGAAGCAGCCAAAATAGAAAAGCAATGAGAGAATTCGTTTTAAACAAATCGTCGATTAATATCTAGTTTTAATGTTTATTTTAGGCGATTTGTTATGTTCTTCTTTGCGAGGGTGTGGATGTTGAATGTGTTGCAATAGTGGTGTAGGTATTTCAGAAGATATGACTTGAATATTTTCTATCGTAATATGATCAATTGTGATGCTTGGTAATTCTTTTTGCTGTACGTCTGACTTTAGTGTTTGGATTTCCTTATTTTGCTTTAGGTCAAACAATTCATTTTCCAGAAGAGCTAGTTTCTCGTTCAGGCGAGCGTGGTGTTCATCTGTTCTTTCAAGGACATGGGAAAGAATTCTGCTCACCAGTTTGTTTAAAAGAAATGCAGGAATCATGTTATCACACACTTACGTTATAGGTTTATGAGCCATTATCGACAGTTTGGTCTTTTATACATTATGCATAACAAACAAAATATGTTAGCATCCTAAATAATATGCTAAAATATTAAGAAATTTCACTATATAGGATACCTTTAACGATGATTAATGGTAAACTATGAATATTCATATTTCTAATAAAGAGAGGCATATTTGAGCATGATTAAAGCATTATTTTTCGATTTAGATGACACGCTCCTTTGGGATCAAAAGAGCATTAAGGATGCATTTGAAGCAACTTGTAAAATTGCCGAAGTACGCTACGGTTTAGACCCAGAGCAATTTGAAGAAGCAGTTAGAGAAGCGGCGCGCGAGTTGTATGCTTCTTATGAAACATATTCGTTCACGCAAATGATTGGTATTAATCCATTTGAAGGGCTTTGGGGCAATTTCCTTGACGATCATGATGATTTCCGGAAAATGGCTACGATTGTTCCTACATATCGTAAGGATGCTTGGACCAATGGATTAAAGAAGCTAGGAATTGACGATCCTGAGTTTGGTTACGAACTCGCCGAACGCTTCCCGGAGGAGCGCCGCAAAACACCTTATGTTTATGAAGAAACTTTTCACACACTTGATGCATTGAAAGGGAACTATAAACTTCTTATGTTAACTAACGGCTCACCAGACCTACAAAATACGAAGCTTGCGATTACGCCTGAGTTAGTACCATATTTTGATCAAATTCTGATTTCAGGAGATTTCGGAAGAGGGAAGCCTGATCCTTCGATTTTTGAACACGCCTTAAAGCTTATGAATTTAAGTAAAGATGAGGTGTTAATGGTTGGTGATAATCTGATGACGGATATTCTTGGGGCAAATACTGTCGGGATTAAGTCCGTTTGGATTAACCGCCATGACAAAGAGAGAAATGAAGTCATTCCAACATACGAAATCAAGCACTTAGAAGAACTTTTTGGCATAATCGAATCATTGAATGAAGCAACTAAATAATCAAAAAGGCCACATTCCAGGTTTTTTACCCGAGAATGTGGCCTTTTTTACTAATAATAGCTTGAAATTTGAATCAGAATCGCGAAAATTCCTTAACTGCTATTAATTATTTGGACAATCATCATTTAGGGTACAAACATACCCTAAATAAATCTAGTGTTTTCAAAACTAGCAACTAAGGGGAATTTTAAAATATTAACAAAAGGAATACAATCCTTCTATAAAAAGTGATAAAATTCTGTTAATTTCGATAATTTGACAGGAAATTGCGAACCTATACTCGAATATTATTCTTATCTGACAGTATATTGGGGGGAATAAAAGGATGCCTTACGGATTTATTCAAGCGATAGAGCAAAAAGGCTACAGCGAGGAAACGATTAAAAGTTATGAAAAAGTAATCCAGCAGTTTTTTAGTTTTATTGGCAGTACTTATCCGCAAAACAAGGAGCCTTTTCAAATATCTCCCAGTGATATAAAGCAATACCTGAAGGAACAACAGGAAAAGCAGAAAAGTATATCAACAATTAATAAAGAACTCGCTATCATTAAAACGTTATTCAATTATTTATGGGAGATTGATAAAGTCCCTGTGGATCCGACGGTAAAAATTCGCCGAATCAAATTGCAGGAAAGAATAAATTTAGAAATCACTTATCAAGAAATATTGGAATTGCAAATTAAAGTATTAAACAATCCGAGCTATTCTCCACTCAGAAAGGTAATATTTCTATTAGCAACAAAAGGCTTAAAAACAGCAGATTTCCGATTTACAAAACAACATGTAAGCATTTCAAGTACGAGAAATCAAGTTGAAATTGACCTCAGTAATCGTATGATAACGCTTGATGGTGTAGAAGCGACGATTTTTAAGGAATATTATTACGAGTCGTTAACAAACAACAATCATTATGTGTTTATCACTAAACATCGCGCAAAAGAAGACCCTGGTCCAATTCAGGTGATGTCAATCTTGACTCATTTACGTGCAATATCCAAGGATCTTTTACCAGAACATGTTCCAGCACTTACGCTCATTTCGATTCGAAAGGCATTAATTTATGATTTATATAAAAAACGCATCTCCATACAATCGATTGCAAATCAGCTGGGAATCGAAGAAATTTCAGCCTCAAATTATCTTAAAACCATTACCGAAGGCGTTTTCCGCCAAAAAACAAATACAGTATAAATGAAGAAAAATAGGAAGGTTGATTAAAAACATGAGAGTTATTTCTATTTGCCCAAGCAATACCGAAATCGTAGAATATTTGGGTTTAACTCATCTATTGGTTGGGGTAGATGACCATTCAGATTGGCCGGAAAGTATCACCCATCTGCCGAGACTTGGACCTGATTTGAAAATAAACATGGATTTAGTCGAACAATTGCAGCCGGATCTAGTGCTGGCTAGTTTAAGTGTGCCTGGGATGGAACGAAATATAGCAGAATTAGAAAAACGCGGCATTCCACACATTATTCTTAATCCACAATCGCTTGCTGATATTGAACAGGATTTAACTATTACAGCAAATGCATTGGGTGAGCCTGAACGGGGTAGAGCAGCAGCGCAAAGTTTCAGAACTCGGTTGGAGTCGATTCAAGCACGATCAAAAGAGCATGAGTACCGTCCCAAGCTGTATTGGGAGTGGTGGCCAAAACCTGTGTTTACACCAGGTAAAACAAATTGGTTAACCGAAATTTCACAGGCTGCTGGTGCAGTCAATATTTTTGAAGATGTTGACTTGGCAAACGTGCAAACCGATTGGGACGATGTTCTATCACGTAAACCTGATTATATTTGTCTGGCCTGGGTTGGAGTTCGTAAGGAAAAAGTCCAGAAAAGTAATGTTACAAAACGACCTGGCTTTGAGAGCCTTAAACTTTGTGCCGATAACATCTTTATTCTTGAAGAAGAGCTATTTTGTCGGCCATCGCCACGACTATTGGATGGATTAGAAAAACTTTATTCATTAATCCATATTGCGATAGATTAAATTTGTAAAAATCAAACAAATCTCCTGCAGAAAAAATAGTGGTATAATACATTGTTATTGAAACAAAATACCCACTAATGTATTGAAGCTAGGAGATGGGCTTAATTGACAAATGTTTTTCAAAATAAATGGACTGTTATAGGACT
This sequence comes from Bacillus sp. DNRA2, assembly GCF_012843265.1. Taxonomy (GTDB): domain Bacteria; phylum Bacillota; class Bacilli; order Bacillales; family Cytobacillaceae; genus Bacillus_BU. The sequence continues at coordinate 100,240 of NZ_JABAIT010000008.1, forward strand.
TGCTTTGGTCTGTTGTTTACTATGGGGCAGTGCATTTCCAGTATTGAAAATCAGTTACGTTGAACTGCAAATGATAAAAGGTGATGTCATTGCACAAATCGTCTTTGCTGGTATGCGTTTTTTATTAGCAGGAATGATTCTGTTAATATTTTTAATGATAACGAATCAAAACGTATTACGTGTTAAACGTTCATCTATATTGATTTTAGTATTGTTTGGAGTCATTCAAACAGCAGTTCAATATTTCTTCTTTTACAATGGCTTAGCGAAAGTGTCAGGGATGCAAGGGGCGATATTAACTTCAAGTGGCACGTTTATTGCGGTAATTCTGGCACATTTTTTCTATAAAAATGATCGTTTGAATGGAAAGAAGGCGATTGGAATTATCGCAGGAATTGCCGGTATTATTGTGGCCAATTGGGGTCAGGACTTTCAGTTCTCATTTCAATGGACCGGTGAAGGATATATGATCCTTTCTGCTTTAACTAGTGCAGTGACAACGATCATGGGTAAAGAGCTCGCTTCTGACATTCATCCCGTTGCACTAACAGGCTGGCAATTGACGATTGGTTCCCTGGTGCTATTATTAATTGGTCTACCGCAGCTTACGCCAAATTCGATTACTTTTACGCCATTTGGTTGGGGCCTATTGGTATACGCCGCAATTATTTCGTCAGTTGCATTTGCGCTATGGTTTACAATTTTGAAATACAATAAAGCTGGCGAAATGAGCATATATAATTTTTTAACACCTGTTTTTGGAACGATGTTATCAGCCATGTTCATACCGGGAGAAAGTATGAATTTCTTTATTATTGCTGCTATTGGACTAGTTGCAATAGGTATTATTGCGATTAACTATCAAAGCAAATCAATTCCTAATATTTCTATCGAGAATAAAAAAATAGGTTAATTAAACAGTAGAGTGGAATCATGATGGTTCTGCTCTTTGTTATGTTTATTACTAGAACATTTGTTCTCATTCGTGTATAATGGTATATATAAGGATGTGAGGAGTGGGATGATGACTAGAAACGAGGGGATAACAGACGAGGTTATTATAAAATTGTATAAAAGTGGAATGCCTTACAAAGAAATGATACCAATTATCGGACTAACAGCTAGAGGGATTTGTAAGGTACTACATAGGAATGGAGTTAAAATGCTCCGTGAACAAAGATCTGGGCAGCCACGAAAGCACAAGGTAAATGAGGATTTTTTTAAAACATGGTCGCACGAAATGGCATGGGTTTTAGGTATGTTTATCACAGATGGAAATGTAAATAGAACAAACAATACTATCTCATTTGCTCAAAAAGATGAAAAAATATTACATATAATAGCTGATTACATGAATGCAGAATACGTTTTATCTCCATTTGGCCCAACAAAAACAACTCCAAGCCTAATCATACATTCAAAAGAAGTTTGTAACGATCTTGAAAAAATAGGAATTAAATCAAATAAATCCTTAACCGTACCGTTTCCAGATGTACCTATGGAGTTTTTACCTTCCTTTATTAGAGGTGTAATCGATGGTGACGGTTGGGTTCAAAGATCTGGATATGTTATGAACATTACAACTGGCAGCATTCTCTTTGCAGAAGGTCTTTTAAACGTTTTTCGATCATGGGAATTACGAAGCGAAATTAAATCTCAAATTACCAAGGCTGCTATACCTGTATATCGGGTATGGGTTAAAGGAAAACATGAACTTCCAAAGTTAGCGAAAATTATATATGATAGAAACACACATCAAGCTTATATTGATTATAAAAAACAACGTATGATGATACATGTAAGTCAAGACAATTATTAATGGAGTGATATTTATGTGGAAAAAATCAAATGGAAGATTAGTTTCAGTTACTGATTCATCAAGAATAAAATTTAGGACCACAATTAGTAAATCAATTTTAGATCAATTAAAAATGTTAGCCAAAAATAACAATACTTATGTGAATTATTTAATTGAAAGTGGATTACAAGTTGTATTAACAAAAGGCATCATTACTTATAACAAAGAATTGAGACCTAAAGATCGAATCCATTATAAAACTGTATACGACAAACAAACGCTTGAGAATGTAAAAAAGTTTGCTAAAGATCACGATCTGTATATCAATGACGTAATTGAATACAGTGTGAATCATATCAATCTGGAAAATATAAAAAACAGTAACTATCGACACAGGGTAGAGTGAAATCCGATTATTCTTTTAGTGCCCCCGACATAATATTCATTTAAGGAACATGAATCTAAAATAAATATTCTGTCTCAATCATTAAGTATACTTATAATAATGAGACAGAATTTATTTTTATATAAATTGCTGATTTATTTACAATGTTCCTTGTTGATTACAAATTGATACTCATTAAATATAAAAATTTCTCATCATTATGGTCAATAAAATCTGGCATTATTTTTTACCGACACAGCTAGATGATCTGGTAATCGATCGATCATTGATTCTAATCGTTTCTGAGCTGCACGACCAATTTCCAGTTTATCTTTAATATAATTTGCACATATTGAAATTTCGTAATCAAACAAATATTCGTATACATGATAATCAACAAACAAAATATCCTCATTTGGAAATGGGATTTCTTTGCCCCGACTAGCGAATAACAATCCTAAATGGTGATTGGAATTGATTCGATGAAGTCGAGCTAAATGATATAATGGTTCAGCTCTTGTAGGTCGGGTTTCCCAGGCTTTCTGGAAATAATGTAATGCCAATGCAAAACTCTCTTCATTTGACTCTGTACTATTTGCTATGAAATCATAACAAAGACCAATTTGTAACAAAGAATAATAAATCTCTTCTACCCACCCACCTACTTCAATTCTTTTCTTATACCAGTGTATAGACTCGGCATATTCTCCAAGGCACATATGGGTTTGAGCTAGGTAAAACATGTAACGACCTCTTAAAAAACCAGGTGTTTTACTATCTCCGAGACCTTGTAATAATAATTGTTTATCACGCTCAAATTTGTCGGTTTTACTTCCCCCATCTTCCTGGTCGTTTACAATTAAGCTATCCAATTTACCTTTACTATCTATATATATAAATGACTCTTTAGGTAATTTTGCACGATCAATGTCCCAATATTCATGGGTAACACCTACAGAATGCCATGGTAATGAGGTTTTAAGGAGGCGTGTTAACCAATATTTTATTTTTCGATTGTATTGCATCGTTAAATATTGGTCCTGTTTTAAGGAATTTTTATTAAATTCCGGTGAAACCTCTAACACCATATCTGCATCAAGTAGCAGTAAATAATCAGACTTTGGATATGCTTCCTTTGCTAAAGTTACTGCCTTGCTGCGATTGTAACCAAAGTTTTTAAATGGTTCGAAATGAACTGTTCCGGGAATTTTTTTATCTTTACACCAATTTTTTATTATTTCAGGAGTGCCGTCCGTAGAGCCTGTATCACAAATCGAAATACAGTCTATTACCCCTTTTGCAGAATTTAAACATCGTTCAATTATCTTAGACTCATTTTTTACGATCATACATAAGCATATTTTTTTTTCAACTTCCTCCATTCTCGTTCTCCCCCATTCTCTTCTATTAATATTATGAAATATACTTGATAATGGTTATACGTAGTACCTGAATGTAACAATGAAATAGGAAGGATACCTAAGTAATCCTTCCTAAATTTGTAGCACCATTCCTTTAATTAGCTTAACGCTAGACCGCCGCTTGCTACACCTTCCAGTCCTGCAACTAATAAACCAGGATCTGAAGATGCATAGATTACCATAATGAGGCGTTCACCTGCTAAAACTGGAATGCTTAAGCCACTTAGGACCCCACTAGCAGTATCCCCAAGTGAAATCAATCCAGAAAAATCAGGGGATAGAGCTAAATCTGTTCCAACAATTGGTGTGAATACGTTTGAGTTTGCTGGTGCACTCCAAATTTCTGCGTGGACTGTAACTGTTTCTAGTAGTGATACGCCAAGTGTAACACTGAAGAAGGCTGAAATATCGGTGATAACGGTATCCCTTGGTACTGAAAATGCCAGATTTAACTGTCCTTGCAAATCCAGTGTATTACCTACAAGAGATATCGTTGGTAAAGCATCGCCAAATGCAATGACACCACCTGAACCAATTGTTCCACCTAATACTGTTGAAAGAGTTAAACTTGCTCCAGATGAGAATGGAATAATCGCTCCCAAGCCGTCTGCTCCAGTCGGTCCTGTCGCACCTGTTGCACCAGTCGGTCCTGCTATACCTTGTGCTCCAATTGGTCCTGTATCACCAGTCGGTCCTGTTGCTCCCGTTGGTCCTGTTGCTCCTGTTGCACCAGTCGGTCCTGCTACACCTTGTGCTCCAATTGGTCCTGTATCACCAGTCGGTCCTGTTGCTCCCGTTGGCCCTGTTGCTCCTGTTGCACCAGTCGGTCCTGCTATACCTTGTGCTCCAATTGGTCCTGTATCACCAGTCGGTCCTGTTGCTCCCGTTGGCCCTGTTGCTCCTGTTGCACCAGTAGGTCCTGCTACACCTTGTGCTCCAATTGGTCCTGTATCACCAGTCGGTCCTGTTGCTCCCGTTGGCCCTGTTGCTCCTGTTGCACCAGTCGGTCCTGCTATACCTTGTGCTCCAATTGGTCCTGTATCACCAGTCGGTCCTGTTGCTCCCGTTGGCCCTGTTGCTCCTGTTGCACCAGTCGGTCCTGCTACACCTTGTGCTCCAATTGGTCCTGTATCACCAGTCGGTCCTGTTGCGCCAGTAGGACCAGTGCCTCCTGTTGGGCCAGTAGGGCCAGTGCCTCCTGTTGGGCCGGTAGGACCAGTGCCTCCTGTTGGGCCGGTAGGACCAGTGCCTCCTGTTGGGCCGGTAGGACCAGTGCCTCCTGTTGGGCCGGTAGGACCAGTGCCTCCTGTTGGGCCAGTAGGGCCAGTGCCTCCTGTTGGGCCAGTAGGGCCGGTATTTCCTGTCGCGCCCGTAGCTCCAGTAGGGCCAGTAGCTCCAGTTGGACCCTGTTTAGGTTTTGGAGGCTTGGGTTTATGATGATGGTGTTTTTTTTCTTCTTCTTCGTTAGACATATACTCAACTCCTTTTTCATAATTTGTGCTTGCATTCTATAATATTTAGAAACTGGAAATTTGGTATCGGACAACTGCCTTTCATATAAAAAATTTTGTGGAATAATAAAAAAACCTATGCTCAAAAGTCTTGAGAATAGGTCAGGAATTTATTAGTATTGGATTTTTCTAACTGTAGTTTTCTGTAATTCCCAATTAGCATTTATCCTTTTCCAAGTTGAATCCACATAAGCAAATTTTGCACCGCCGTAACCATCATCAACAAACTGTCTTCCTTTTAAACCAAGTGATAAATCCTTATGACGAATAATGTGTAATGAAGTTAATTCTGAAACCATTAATTCCGTCGGCTCATTTAGAGCACCATTATGATAGACACCCGTTTTTTCAAGTTGTCCCTTATAGTTGAGCAAATTTACCATATAAGATTGTTTTGTTTGATTAATTTTTATTGATGCTTGATAATTATTTTCAAATTGAGCTGTAATATCTAACGTCTCTGGTAATGATACGTTTGATATTTCCCCATTTTCATAAGCAACTAATAAATTTAGAACCTGATTGCTATTTTTATTGAAGGACGTTAAAAAAATATCCTTAACTCGATCCTGAGTTAAATCTTGAAAAATTAGCTTGACCTTTTTTGCAGCTCCTAATGAAAAACTATATGCTTTATAATTGCCAGTATTAACGACTAATTTAACTTTCTGACCTTCTTTAATAACTTGAACTTGTTCAGGATGATGATCTCCAGTGACATCCTTTTTATACGAACTCATGATTTGTGATTGCTTATCCAAAGCGTAAACAACTGTCATATTGGTAAAGGATACAAAGAAAATCGTGAGTAAAACAAAAAGTTTATCAATCTTCATCTAAAATCACCATACCTTTCCTACATGGTAATTTGCCCAAAATAGGAAAAATGATGCAAGTATATTTTCTATTTTTATAAAAAGAAAACCTCTTACCAGTTTGATAAGAGGTTTAACTTTTGATAATTATTCGTTTGTGACTTGTTCTAACTTGCCTTCTTCTTTAAAAATGGTGACAGTCTTACCGCTTTCTGCCTCGTCCAGCATGAAAGAACCATTTTGATAACGGTCGTTATATCGTAGTTCACCAACAAGCATTGATTCGGATTGTCCCTTGGATGATTCAATATGAACCGTATCAATATCATTGGCCATGACAAAACCAATTACCCGATGCGGATTTGTCTTTAGCTCACGTAGAACAATAACACCGCGCTTTGCTCTTGTTGCCAATTCAAATTCAGCTAATTTCATTTTCTTAACAGCTCCACGCTGTGTGGCCATAACTATTGAGTGGGAATGTTCCGATTCAATTATCTGACCGCCAACTACGTAATCACCTTCTTTAAGGTTCATTCCTTTGACTCCGGCCGCTCTAGCTCCGACAATGCTGATTTCTTCTTCTTTAAACCACAAAGCATAACCAAAGTGAGAAATCATAAATAATTCCTTATTGCCGTCTGTAATATGGACATCTAACACTTCATCATTACCCTTTAAATTAACAGCTACAAGAGGTTTGGAATAACGCTGTGCTTTATACTGATTTAATTCCGTTTTCTTGACCATTCCATTTTTAGTAATGAACAATAAATATTCATTTGTATCGAATGTCTTGATTGGTATGGCTTTAAGAATCGATTCATCACGATCAATTGGAATGATATTGGCAATATGCTGCCCCATATCCTTCCAGCGAATATCTGGTAGTTCATGAACAGGACAGTACAGATAATTACCTTTATTGGTAAACAAGAGCAATACATCTGTTGTATTCATATCTAACTTAGCCATTAAGCGATCGCTATCCTTGATGGCGAAATCTTGTCCATTTGAGGCTGCATAAGAACGTTGACTAGTTCTTTTCACATAACCATGATCAGTTACGGTAACAATTACATCCTCGTTAGGTATCATAACCTCAAGGTTAATTTTAATTTCCTCTATCTCAGCTTGAATCACAGATCGCCGTGGATCAGCATATTTCTTTTTCACTTCTTTGAGTTCTTTTTTGATTACAGACAAAAGCTTGGTTTCACTGTTAAGAATGGCCGTTAATTCTTCAATTTTCTTTGCCAATTCTTCCGCTTCATTTCTTAATGCGGTAATATCAGTGTTTGTCAAACGATATAGCTGTAAGGACACGATTGCTTCAGCTTGAGCTTCGGTAAAATGAAATTTGGCAATCAAGTTATCCTTGGCATCTCGTTTATCCTTTGAAGCACGAATTGTTGCGATTACTTCATCCAAAATAGAAAGAGCCTTAATTAAACCTTCAACGATATGTTGTCGTTCACTTGCTTTTTTCAGCTCAAATTGCGATCTTTTCGTCACAACTTCCTTTTGATGATCAATATAGGAGGTTAACATCTCCCTGATACCCATAAGTTTAGGACGTTTGTTAAGAATCGCAACCATATTAAAATTATAAGTAGTTTGCAGATCGCTATTTTTATATAAATAATTTAATACGCCCTCGGCATCAGCATCTTTCTTTAATTCAATGACGATACGTAAGCCTGTACGGTCGGTTTCATCACGAACCTCGGAAATTCCTTCAAGCTTTCGGTCAAGGCGAAATTCATCCATCTTTTTAACTAAGTTTGCTTTATTGACTTCATACGGAATTTCTGTAATGACGATTTGTTGCTTGCCACCACGAACGGTCTCAATGTCTGCTTTGCTACGGATGATAATCTTTCCCTTGCCAGTTTCATATGCTTTCTTAATCCCCTCAATACCTTGAATGATAGCACCTGTTGGAAAATCTGGACCCTTTATAACGGTCATTAACTCGTCCACCGTAACGAAAGGATTTTCAATTTTCATAAGGGCAGCATCAATCGCCTCACCAAGATTGTGAGGTGGTATATCAGTTGCATAGCCGGCAGAGATACCAGTCGAACCATTAACCAATAAATTAGGAAATCTAGCTGGCATAACGGTAGGTTCTTTTGTGGTGTCATCAAAATTCGGAACAAAATCAACAGTTTCCTTATCAATATCTCGCAAGAGTTCAGAAGCGATGGCCGATAGTCGTGCTTCTGTATAACGCATCGCTGCTGGAGGGTCACCATCAACGCTACCATTGTTTCCGTGCATTTCTATTAGAACATTCCGTACCTTCCAATCCTGACTCATCCGGACCATTGCATCATACACGGAGGAATCACCATGTGGGTGATAGTTACCAATTACATTCCCAACCGTCTTTGCAGATTTGCGGAACCCCTTTTCATGCGTATTGCCTTCTACATGCATCGCGTAAAGAATCCGCCGTTGCACTGGCTTTAAGCCATCACGGGCATCTGGTAAAGCCCGCTCCTGAATAATGTACTTACTATATCGTCCGAAGCGATCACCTAAAACATCTTCAAGAGGAAGATCTCGGAATTTTTCTACTTGACTCATTCTTCGGATTCCTCCTCTGCAACACTAATATTCTCATTTTCCAGAATGTTTCCATTTTCTTCCAATCCAAACGCTACATTGGATTCAATCCATTTTCGTCTCGGTTCCACTTTATCACCCATTAAAGTTGTGACACGTCGTTCAGCTCGAGCTGCATCATCAATACGGACACGAATTAACGTCCGTGAATCTGGATTCATGGTCGTATCCCAAAGCTGGTCAGCATTCATCTCACCAAGCCCTTTATAGCGTTGAATCATATAACCTTTGCCAATCTTTTTTATCGCCCCCTGAAGCTCATCATCGCTCCAAGCGTATTCGATTATCTCTTTTTTTCCAGCGCCTTTACTTACCTTATAAAGCGGAGGAAGGGCAATAAACACTCTACCCTTATCGATAAGGGGCTTCATATAACGATAAAAGAACGTTAACAATAAGACTTGAATATGGGCACCATCTGTATCCGCATCAGTCATAATGACGATTTTGTCATAATTAATATCTTCTATGCTAAAATCAGAACCTACTCCACCACCAATGGCGTGAATGATTGTATTAATTTCTTCATTTTTAAAGATATCTGATAACTTTGCTTTTTCGGTATTAATGACTTTACCTCGCAATGGCAGCACCGCCTGAAAACGACGATCACGCCCTTGCTTCGCTGAACCACCCGCCGAATCTCCCTCTACTAAATAAAGCTCATTTTTTTGAGGATTCCTAGATTGTGCAGGTGTAAGTTTGCCAGATAACACTGCTTCTGAGCGTTTTTTCTTTTTCCCACTGCGTGCTTCTTCGCGTGCTTTACGTGCAGCCTCGCGTGCCTGATACGCTTTGACAGACTTTTTAATAAGCAGGGTACTAATGTCAGGGTTTTCCTCCAAAAAATAGGACAAATGCTCAGAAACAACAGAATCAACTGAAGAACGTGCTTCACTTGTTCCTAATTTCCCTTTTGTTTGACCTTCAAATTGAAGTAACTCTTCGGGGATTCTCACTGAAATAATCGCCGATAGACCTTCACGAATATCTGCACCATCAAGGTTCTTATCTTTTTCCTTTAGCAAACCAACTTTGCGTGCATAATCATTAAATACACGCGTCATCGCCGTTTTCGAACCAGCTTCATGTGTGCCCCCGTCTTTTGTTCTTACATTATTTACGAAGGACAACACGTTTTCAGAATATCCATCATTGAATTGAAAGGCAAAATCAACTTCAATTCCATTTTGCGAACCTTCAAAACTTACAACTGGATGTAGGACGTCTTTTTCCTCGTTCAAATACGTGACAAATGCTTCAATTCCGTTCTCATAATGAAATACATCTTGTGCACTGTTTCGATCGTCTATAATCTCAATTTTCATGCCTTTAAGTAAAAAGGCTGATTCTCTGAGTCGTTCTGATAAAGTTTCATAATTATAGGTGGTGGTGGAGAATATGGAAGTGTCTGGTTTAAAATGAATCGTCGTCCCAGTCTGATTCGTCTTTCCAATTTTCTCTAAGGTAGTAATAGGTTTACCACCATTTTCAAAACGCTGCTCATAGACAAAGCCATCACGCTTAATCGTAACGACTAGCGATTCCGAAAGTGCATTTACAACAGAGGCACCAACTCCATGGAGACCTCCACTTGTTTTATAGCCGCCTTGTCCAAATTTCCCGCCGGCATGGAGAACTGTCAAAATTACTTCTGGGGTTGGTTTTCCTAGCTTATGCATCCCCGTCGGCATCCCTCGACCTTTATCTTGGACACTGACAGAATTGTCTTTGTGGATTTTTACAATGATATGGTTACCAAAACCGGATAATGCTTCATCAACAGAATTATCAACGATTTCATATACAAGGTGGTGAAGACCGCGGGCATCGGTGCTGCCAATATACATTCCAGGTCTCTTCCGGACTGCCTCCAGCCCCTCTAACACCTGGATGGCGTCATCATTGTAATCGAATACTTGCTGGTTTCTTGCCACGAACATACCCCTTTCATACTTACAAAACAACAAATCCTATTATAAAAGCGATGTTGTCAAACTTGTTTAATTATTCGTCTATTAAATCGTATTTTCCTTGTTGGTTATAAGAAAATATATTTTCAGAACGAACGTTCGAATTATAATATTTTACCATATATTTTTGAAACGTCTAATGTTTATTGTATCTCGCTTTCTTTATGTTTGGCAAACAGTTCTGTGGAATGCTCACCAATTTGTAGAAATTTTATACATTTTAAATAGCCTGATTTATCAATATTCTAGGCTGTTCATTAAAAGAAATGGCATGAGACTATTTCGCCCCATGCCAGTTTACTTACATATTTTTAGTAATCGCATGCTCAACCTTGATACAGCGATCCATAATAACCGTATATCCTTTATCTGTTAAATCTTTAAAGACGCCTTCGTGTTGAAGTCCTAACTGAGCCCAGAAGATATCTGCGTCAATCTTCAAAAACTCTTCTGCAACTTCTGGCAAAAATTCTGATCGGCGAAACACATTGACAATATCGACATGTCCTTTCACATCTGAAAGCTTCGCGACCGCCTTGACACCTAATACCTCGTCAGCTTGTGGGTTAACGGGTATGATTTCATAGCCTGCATCCTGCATCGCTTTGGAAACCATGTAGGAGGTTCTTTCGGGATTATCACTTAAGCCAACAACTGCAATACGCTTTGCCTTTTTTAAGATAGTAGCAATTGTTTCACGACTAGGATTTTCAATTGACATGTTCATCACTCCTGCTTCGGGTCAAATATCGTTTTGTACTATTATCTTACCTTTTTCTCCAAGATATTCCTATTATTCTGCTTGAGATGAATATCAAAGTACAGTGATATTTAACATTTTACTATCGTGATTGATTGGAGTGATTAATTTGACACTTGACTTGAAGGCATTTGCAGAGCTGACCAGGCTTCGGGCGCTGCAAAATACCGCGACCAACTTGCCACACCTGCAAGCTCATATTTGGCAGCAAGCTCGGCTCTTTTTTTCAATGAAACCTCATCTTCTAACCAAACTTTGTACGTCGCATTTTCTTCAACTGAAACATATTCTACATAGTTTTGACCGCTTTGAGCATCATATGTCGGTGTCAACTGGTGCTCTGTTAGCCATTTGGTCATTTTCTCCATCGACATCGCTTCTGAGGTTACGACCGGAGCTCCGTCCTCACCTAGCGTTTCCTTCCATAAACGTGTATATAACGGGACACCTAGAACCAATTTATGATTCTGTACTTGCTTTAGTAAGGATTGCAGATTATTCTCCACCCACGGAAGGCTGGCAACACTTCCGGCTTCAGGTGAACTCCCCCAATGCTCATCATAGGCCATAACCACCATGTAATCGACAATATCGGCTAGTTTTTCGCGTTCATAAAAACCTGACCAGTTTCCGCTCGAAGAGATAAATGTAATATCCATGGAAACATATAAACCAGCCTCATGAAAATATGGCGTCGCTTCACGGACAAATTGGGTCACTAAAGGACCATCTTCATTACGGACATTCTCAATATCAATATTAAAGCCATCTAAATCATAGATTTGGCTAAAGTGGAGCAATTGCCGAATCACGTTTTGTCTCGTTTCGAAATCAGAAAAAGCGGTATGGGTTAGATCAGGGTCAAACGCATTTGAGAATAAGCCCCAAACTTGATAACCGCGCCCCTTAGCCCATTTCACATAATCTGTAGAGGCTAAATTATGAACTGTTCCATCTGTACCTCCAAGTTTAAACCAGGTTGGTGAAACAACATTAACCCCAGGCATATCAGGAATTGAAGCAGTATTAGGATTTTTAGAATAAACTGCTTCCCAGGTTAAGTGAATGGACCCGGAAATTTCAGGAAGGTCGGCTTGTTTCACCTCCTGTTTTACTGTAACCGTTTCTTCTTTGCCTGGTGTGACAAGCTTTTTATCAATGTAACCAGCAATTCCATTTTCTTTTCTTACAAAATAGTAATCTTCCTTCTTGCTTTCAATAAATACTGATTCATTCGTAATCGTTTGTGCTGTATAAGCAGATCTTAAGTTAGGTTCTTGTCTTAATCTTAACTTTTCTTCGTTAACATCTTTGCTCGTAATCTTTGCCTTCTTAAGCTTTTGACCATCCATTTCTATTAATACAGCATTTGTATTTGGGAGAATTTTATAACGGAGTGGATAAAATTCCATGATTGAATCGATAGCAATGAAATGCTCACCATTTTTCTGCGTTAAGGCTGGGATTTCTAGGTTTACCGGAGTTTGGTTCACAAAAAAGGTTAACGATTCCGTTGGCATTTGTACCACTTTATCCGAAGTAGTAATAATCATAGATTTGGATTTTTTATCATAAATTACACTATCATCCATCTTCTTTAATAATTGATAAGGAATATAAATGGATTCCCCGTCAACAAAGGCATTCCCTTGTTGTTTTCCTGCAAAAACAATGGGGTGCTCCCCTTTGAAATACTGAACTTTATCCTTTGATGCAAAAGGATATAAGAATATCAGAATACTAGATATGACCAAAAGCACGCCAAAAAAGATGCCGGCAATCAAAATACCAGACGGAATTGATTTTTGTTTATGAAGTTGTACTCTAGCCAGTAAAATCGCCTCCTTGTTCAAACAATACAATAAACTAATCCGCTGACTTAAATCAGTGATGATCGGCCCATTATACGATTGATTTTTCACATACTCTCTAATCTTAACAAAGGATGACTGTGAAAAAAAGCCGATTCTGTGTCAGTTTTAAAAGCTTCAGATTCCCCGTGGTGTTTTTAAAAAAAGATGATACAATATATAAATGTGATTAAGTAAGTTTGAAGGAGACATTTTATGGTAACTAACGGAATTATTATTATCATCGCTTATCTACTAGGTTCCATACCTTCAGGATTAATTGTTGGGAAGGTATTTTATGGAATTGATATAAGGGAACACGGAAGCGGAAACTTAGGTGCTACCAATACTTTTCGCACATTAGGAAAAAAAGCTGGTCTTGTTGTTACTTTTGCAGATATTTTAAAGGGGACTTTAGCTGTCCTATTAGTACGTTGGTTGGGTGCTGACTTTCATCCCCTGATTGCCGGTATTATCGCCGTAGTCGGTCATATGTTTCCTGTTTTTGCAGGTTTTAGAGGTGGAAAAGCAGTCGCAACCTCAGGAGGAATTTTATTAGCTTACGCTCCAGTAATGTTTATGATATTATTACTAGCCTTTTTCATCAGTCTTTATATAACGAAGTATGTTTCACTTTCTTCGATGCTCGCTGCGATCGCTGCGATAACCTATTCACTTTTTACTGGAGATTTACCATTAATCATTGTTGTAGGTTTATTAAGCAGTTTTGTAATCTTCCGTCATCGAGCAAATATTAAAAGAATTATAGACAAAACCGAACCTAAAGTAACATGGCTTGATTTTAACAAAACAAGAAGATAGCCGAATCAAAGGACCCGCCTACAACGGGTTCTTTTTTATTACAAAACGATGTCTTATCGATTAAATCCAAAGGAAAAATGACATATTTTGTGTAAATTTCTGTTCTGAGTTGCCTTTATTTGGTATGATGTGTTTGTGTAAAGGTGATTTTTCTCACAGTTAACAATGTTTTTTCAATAATCGACATATATACAGGAAAAGTATCATAAATTTTTTGTAGACGAATGAAATTAAAAATGACTGGTACATTTACCGGTATACTTAAGGGTGGATGGTTATGCAAATGGATCAAAAATCAGTATTTGAACAATTGCCTTTTCCTTACTTTATCATTGATGCACACTATCAAATTCTGTTTTCTTCTCACTCAGCCAAACGGCGTTTTTCAGAAAGGTCTACTATTTTCGAAATTGTTCCGGAAACTTACTGGCCTCTATTAGATGACTATTTTAACAATAAGTTAGAACATCCATATGTAGAGGTAAAAATGAATGTAAATGAAAACAAAATGCTGTTTTTTCAAGTTTACAAAGTTCAACAGGAAGATGGCATATGCCATCTGTTTTGCATCCCTATGGACAGCTATTATGAAGTAGATCATATGCTTGATTCTGTAGAACAAAAAATATCTACGCTTAATCATGATCTTGAGGCTAATAAATTCTTCTTTGATCAAAAGTTGGCAAAAATGAAGGATGCCGCAATTTTATCCGAACATTTGGCAACTATAGGTCAGTTAGCTGCTGGAATTGCCCACGAAATCCGCAATCCGCTTACAACTGTAAAAGGATTTATTCAACTCATCCAGCCTTACTTAGTTGATATTGGTAAAGAGGAATATGCACTGATTGCCCTTGAAGAAATCGATCGAGCAAACGAAATTATTTATGAATTTCTAAACTCCGCAAAACCAAAAGAGAATAAAAAACAAATTATTGATCTACAAAAGCTCATAAAAGACATTATGATGCTTTTTGAAAGCGAAGCAATCCTCAGGAATATTGATATGGAATCGATATCTCAAGGTGGAAGTGTCCACTTGTATCTTGATACAAAACAGATCAAACAAGTCCTTGTAAATTTAATCAAAAATGCATTTGAAGCAATCGCGGAAAATCCCTCTAAAGAAAAAGGGAAAATTCGCATCGTCACGCAATCGATTGAAGACTTTGCTGTTATTAAAATAGAAGATAATGGCCTTGGCATGGAGAAAGAAACGGTGAATAATCTTTTTGTCCCCTTCTACTCAACAAAAGTCGAGGGAACTGGGATTGGCTTAACCGTATGTAAAAAAATCATCGAGGAGCATGGTGGAAATATTTCTGTTTCAAGCACACCGTATTTAGGCACATCTTTTAGAATTGAATTACCTATCTATCGGACCAGTTAATACCAGGTGTGATATTTGACACATGTTTCATGATTTTGTCAAAAAATATAGATAATTACTTTCTCATTTCAAGATACAATAAGATTAACGAATTGAGGAAGGTGTTATTATGATAAGTTCAAACACTAAGCATAACGAATTCATATTTGCTACATCTACAGGTGAAGCTTCTAGCCCTGTTGATGAATTCATTCTAGAACTTTTTGATTACTCTCCCAATCAATCTTGCGAAGGTACACCACGGAAAATCATTACAAATTTCGAAGAATTGATTGATTTTTTCGAATCAATAGAATAAACAAAATGACTTAGTCTTCAAAAGGTCTGATTTCCTAGTTCACATTACGCTTCTTAATTTAAGTGTGCTGTATAGGAAATCAGACCTTTTTGGTTTGAGGCAATTCCAAAAACTAAGAACTCACATAGTGCTTGCCATCTACAACTGTTACATAATATAGTTTAGTTTGATTAAAATAAGTCATATGTTCATACCTATATTTTTACAAGGAGATTATTATGAAGAAAAGCGTTAAGCTACAGATGCTGTTATCTGTTGTTTTGATTGCAGCCTTTGCATATTATTATTTTTACCAAGATGCTCAATCACTCACAGTTGAGAGTTCAAACTCAGTGAAGGTTCGCACCCATGGAGTGAGAACTTCCGCTAGCGTAAATGCTGATAAGGAAATTGTCCAAACTGCAACGATTGGTGCGATTGGTGATATCTTAATCCATGATTGGGTTTATCAAGATGCAGCGATCGATTCTACGTACGATTTTAAACCGATGCTTGCAAATATTAAACCTTTTATGACAAAGCCTGATTTCTTAATGGCTAACCAAGAAACGATTCTAGGTGGCGTTGCAATGGGACTTTCCAGTTACCCTACCTTTAATAGCCCACAAGAAGTTGGAGATGCATTTATAGATGCAGGGGTAGATTTTGTCAGTACAGCAAATAACCATAGCCTTGATAAAGGTGAAAAAGGGATATTGACTGAAATTGACTATTTCAACCGGGTAGGTTTACCTTACGTGGGTGTTTTTAAAGATCGTGAGGATCAACAGACGCTAAGAATTATGAATATAAACGGAATTAAGACAGCGATTCTTTCTTATACATATGGAACAAATGGAATCCCCATTCCAAACGGTAAGGATTATCTGGTTAACATTATTGATAAAGACAAAATAAAAGCAGAAATTAAGCGTGCGAAACAACAAGCAGACATTGTCGTCATGAGCATTCATTGGGGGATTGAATATCAACGTATCCCCTCAGCTGTTCAAAAAGATTTGGCCCAGTTTCTTGTTAATGAAGGGGCTAACATTATTATTGGACATCATCCCCATGTATTGCAACCGATGGAATGGTTAACTGATTCAAATGGACGTAAAGCATTTGTTATTTATTCATTAGGGAATTTTCTTTCTGGACAAATGCATGATTATAAGGATATTGGTGGAATGGTTACGCTAGATGTAAGAAAAACAGTTAGTTCAGATGGTGTCAACATCGAATTATCGAATCCAACCTTCTTACCAACTTATGTTTCCAATCAAAAGCTGCAAAATTATCGAGTTGTACCTCTTTCCGATGCTTCCGCTTTTGGATTATCAGGTGCTCTTGAAAAAAACAACGAAATCATAGCACACATGACCCAGTGGCTCAACAAATAAGATATTTGCCCCTAAGGTGGGCGAAGTGGCTACAGCGGAAATCAACAACACAACCATTTAAAAAGTAGTGACAATTGCATAAAAGTTTCATGGCAAAGGTATTACAAAATCATGAATTAACTGTGTAAACAGTGAATACCCATCGACATTGTTTTCGAGCTTTCTTATAATAAAATCATACCGAGGAGAGGAGTTTTCAATATGAAAATCCACATTAGTAATGAAGCAGCACAATGGTATAGAGATGAATTACACTTACAAAATGGTGATAATGTTCGGTTTTTTGCTCGATATGGTGGTCATAGCTCAGTTCAACAAGGTTTTTCACTTGGACTTTCAACCGAGAATCCTATCGATATCGGTGTTAAAGAAGTCATTGGTGGAATTACCTTCTTCATAGAAGATCGAGACCTTTGGTATTTCGATGACAAGGATTTATACATTGAGTTGAGTCAACAATTTCAAGAACCTGAATTTCTAATTCATGAATAATATAAACAAGCAGGCGATATCCTCGTCTGCTTGTTTTATTCTAGTCATATTCGTCAAACGTTAAACCTTACCAAATATAATCAACCAGACCTTCTTTTGTTAATATTTCAACCTGTTTCTCGCCGATAAGATCAAAATGAGGAAACATTTTATTTCTAGCATCAATCCATTCAGGCTTCAATCCATACTGATTTCCCCATTCAATTAAGCGGTTTATGTCCCTACAGCCAACTTTTGTAACTGTTTTACTAGTAGGAAACCGCTCATCAAGCCAGTAATGTGTAATAAAAGCAATTTGTCCACCAGCGACCTTTTGCTTCCACTCCATAAGTTCCTCTCGTTTGATCCCAAATGCCATCGAAATCCCTCATTTAAACTTGGTTTATTTGGTGTTTTTTCTTCGCATTTTCATACGCCTCATGCCAATCAGGGTATTTCCGTTTAATAGATATAGGACGAAAAGTGTCGTGCTTAACACATACATGCTTCGATTTACCTGTTACTGATAATTCATGAGCTTGATTATATATCTCATAACCATATGCTACACGGAACCCATCATATTCTTCTATCCAAGTATGCACAATAGCGGTTTCTCCGTAACGAAGCGGTTTTTTATAAGATGCTTCAATATCAATCACTGGTGAAATGATTCCATCTTTCTCCATTTCCGCATAATTGAAGCCTAGATCTTGTATTAGTTTGGTTCTGCCTAACTCCATCCAAATTAAGTAATTTGCATGATAGACGACACCCATTTGATCTGTCTCAGCGTATCGCACCTCAATTTCTTTTGTAGCTACAAGCATATTTAAATGTCCCCTTCATACTTTTTTTGCTAAAAATAGACAAATGTAATGGTCAATTTCATTTACCAAACATAAGTTACATATAGACCTAGCAGACAAGCATTAAATGATCTAATGTATCTATTTTACATTTGTTCTGTTATCAAAGTAAATCTTATGCTCATAAATGCTCATTTTATCAATTAAGGGGGATTTTAGCTTGCCAAAAAAACCACATGGTAAGGATATGGTGAACCAAGAGTTACTCAAAAAATTAGTCGAGATTAATTCAAATTTGAACCAACTAGCTTCTACACAAGAATCATTAATCGCTTTTGTAGATGATTTCGATGAAATTGTTAACAATATCATTCGTGAAAATTTAGCCTCATCATATTTTCAAGCCATACTGCAAAATATCCTTAATCCTAATGATTCGGACTTCGGAGAAATTGCCAAGGAATACATGAATATGGAGATAAAACTCATCACTACCGGTGGCACATTACAAGGACAGATTTTGAGTGTTGAAGAAGACTTTCTCATTTTCCAAGAAACATTAGGGTATGAAACATTGGTTCCTTATCGTCATATTCAAGGTATCACACTACAAGGGAGTGTTTAAATTAATGACATTTCAAGAAAAATTATCTAATTATATATCAACACAAATTTATGTAGCGACTTCAGATGACAATTATACGGGAATCTTACAAAATGTTACGGACAATTTAATAATCGTTCAAACGATTTTTCCAGGTTACGGTGACATAACTGACCATGTGATACGCATAGATCAAATCGCTTATGTCAGATTAATTCCATGAATCGCCTATCAGTCATCATACCGGCAAAAAACGAGGCCGATAGCCTACGCCTCGTTCTAGATGAAGTGGTGAAACTAACTCCAGACGAAATCATTATTATTCTAAATGGGTGTACTGATTCTAGTAGACATAGCCTCAATCAATATCCTTGCAAAATCATTGAGTACCCACTACCGTTAGGCAATGATACAGGTCGTGCCCTAGGTGCCTATCATTCCATTGGTGACATTATCCTTTTTCTCGATGGAGATATTCCAATTTCCGCCTTAGAATTAGCGCCCTTTGTTGAAAGTATTAAACAAGGTCATGATATTGCTCTTAACAACTTAATTTGGTCTAGTTGTTTGCCCATTAGACCTCATACAACGACCGTCATTAAACAAGCTACCAATCATTTGCTCAAACAATCACAGCTTTCAGTGAATTCCATCCTTGCCATCCCTCATGCCCTAAGTAGAAAAGCTTTAAATATGATCGGCTGGTGGAATTTAGTGGATCCGGTGCTCACACAAGCAATAGCAGCTGAAAACGGGTTATCCATTCATGCTCCCATAAGTATAGATGTAATCCATCGTAATAAGGTGCGAAATATTCATTTAAATATCGAAATGAACTCCCCCTACCCTATTACGACAAATCGAATTATTGGTGACCACTTAACAGCAATCCATTATCTTTTACAACAACGCGGTTTTCGCGGAGGCTTTTCAGAAGGGAATCGAAACCGTGCTGTCTTAAAAACGATAACCCCTCAAAAATTAACTGTTAAAGGAAGGCGGAGTGCGGTTATTCCAGTTGGTGAAGAGGCTGCAACAATTGAAGGTGTGATAAAATCAGTCAAAAATGCAGGAATCACGGAAATTATTGTTGTCGCTAATGGAGCCGATGAAACTACGATAAAGAAGGCTCGTCTTACAGGGGCAAACGTGATTGTTTATAACAAAGCTCTCGGACATAATGTCGGTCGAGCGATTGGCGCTCTATTTTGTACAGGTGAAACCATCCTTTTTGTTGATGGGGATTTCATCGTTCCTTCAGAAGATTTAGTTCCATTCATTACAGCTGTAGAAAACGGAACAGATATCGCTCTCAATAATTTGGAATCGTTATTAGATCGCTTTTATCCCATCGACCCCATTAGTGCCGTAAAATATTTCTTGAATATTTCTTTAAACATGCCAACTTTACTTAACAACTCCCTCACCGCCGTACCTTTTGCAATAAAAAAACAAGTGATTGAATCCATCGGTTACGATTCCTTAATCATCCCTCCACTGGCTTTAGCAAAAGCAATCCTGATGGGTTATGAACCAAGGGCTGTTCATTATGTGAATGTAGTTGAGCCAAACCGGCGTCGATCGGAGCATGAAATCGAAAAAGGAAGAATCCCAGCTTTTGACCGTATATTTGGTGATCACATGGAAGCGTTTCAATTTTTATTAAGCAAAAAGGATGAACGCGGAGGATTCAGTGATGGAAATCGGGACCGATCCGAAATATCTCGATTATTAATTGGAGGAGAATAATGATTGAAAATACGAAAATAGCAATAATAGGTTTAGGCTTTGTTGGCTTACCGCTAGCGATCCTTTTTGCAGGGAAAGGGTACAAAGTATATGGTTTTGATGTAGATCCCCAAAAAATCCAAATGTTAAACGAAGGTACAAGCTATATTACGGATGTTTCAAATTTTGAGATTCAAACATTACACAAACAATATGGCTTTGAAGCTAGCTTACCTTCATCAAAAATTCAAGAAGTGGCATATATTATTGTCACGGTGCCGACTCCGTTTGACGAGGAAAAAATGAAACCTGATTTAACAGCGCTAGTCACTGCCTCTAAGTACATTGCTGAACACTTGGCTAGTAATCAAACGGTTATTTTTGAGAGTTCTACTTACCCAGGAACATTAGAGGAAGTGGTCCTCCCAATCCTAACAACATCAGGCTTAACAGTGGGCAAGGATTTCTTTTTGGGCTATTCACCAGAACGGATTGACCCTGGTAACCTAACGTTAACAGTCGAACAAATTCCGAAAGTAGTTAGTGGGTTAACCCATACTTGTAAAACAAAGGTACACGAATTTTATTCTACTGTATTTCAAAAAACGGTACCTGTAAGTTCGCCAAAAGTAGCTGAAATGACAAAACTGTTTGAAAACATCCAGCGTTTAATCAATATCTCTCTCGTTAATGAACTGCAGCTAATTTGCGAGAAAATGGGAATTGATTTTCGTGAGGCAATAGATGCAGCTTCAACAAAACCCTTTGGTTTTACCCCTTACTATCCTGGCCCCGGTATAGGTGGACACTGTATTCCAGTCGACCCTTTGTACTTTCAGTGGAAAGCTTCTCATTATGGTCAATCCAGTAAACTAATCCAATCTGCGCACAAAATTAATCAATCTATACCGTTAGAGATTATCAATAAAATTAACAGCAAACTTGCCAATCAACCAAATAACAGGTCTGTGCTATTGCTTGGATTAACATACAAAAAAAACATTGCAGATCTTCGCGAATCACCTGCAATGGTTATTTTTAAAAAGCTAGTAGAATCATCCATCGATGTGCAATATCATGATCCGTTCATTCCCACTGTAAACATCAATGACAAAATCTATCATTCTATGCCGCTTACTACTCAAACGATTAAATCTGCTAATATCATTGTTGTTCTAACAGATCATACATCAATAGATTGGCAATTCGTAAGCGATCATGCACAAAATATAATTGACACACGTGGTGTAATCAGGAATCGGTTAGATAAAGGAGTATCCTAGCATGGCGAATATAAGAATTGTTATCACTCAAAGCATATCAATAACGACTCAATGGTTAATTAAAACTGGGGCTGTTTGATTTGAAAAAAAGATTACTTTCGATTGTTATTCCAGCTTGTAACGAAGAAGAAACCATTTCACAAGTTATTCAGTCATGCTTACAACTAGCCCCCTTTGAAATTATTGTCGTTGCCAATGGTTGTACAGACTCGACAGTAAACATTGCGAAAAATTCTTCACCCATTGTAAAAGTGATTCAAATAGACAGCCCGCTCGGAAACGATGTCGGACGAGCAATTGGTGCAGATGCCGCACAAGCTGAAGTAGTTCTTTTTCTCGATGCAGATTTTTCAATACCTACGGCACAACTAGAATTATTTTTATCACCAATTTTAACAGGCGAAACAGATGTTGTATTAAATGATTTATCATCATTGTTTCATGAAAAAAAACGACCACACTCCATTACTGTGTGGAGACAAGTCATGAACTCCGCCATCATCCAAAAACCAACGATTGGAATAAATTCTACGCTTTCCGTCCCCCACGCCATTACAAAGAAAGCGATTCAACAAATTGGTAGTAAAAATCTGGCTTACCCCATCCTGGCGCAGCTTTTATTGATGTCAAATCCAACTTTAGCAGTTCGACATTATCCAATTGAAGTCATTAAACTGAATCGCTATCGTCCTGAACTACATCAAACGAATCCTATCCAGTTATCTATTTCTGAAAAAAGGATGATTGGTGACCATTTATTTGCATTACATCGACATCTAGAAAAGACTAATTCACGCGGTAATTTTGCTGATGGGGATAGAAACAGAAAGATAATTGAAGATCTAACTAATCAGCAAAGAACGTTACGAGTTTCGCCTGGTAGAAAAATCATTAACCATTCTAATCTGTATGGTGGTCAATCTCTTTCTGTCGTTATTCCCGTTCAAAACGAAGCGCATACGATTGCGCATGTAATAAACGAGGTTCGAAAAATTGAGCCTTCTGAAATTATTGTTGTTGTTAACGGGACCACTGATAACACAGCGGCATTAGCAAAAGCCTGCGGAGCAACGACAGTTGAAATTGAGTCTAGACTTGGAAATGATGTTGGTCGTTCAATAGGAGCCATGTTAGCTACCGGTGATATTATCTTATTTATTGATGGAGATTTCCCCATTCCAGCTAAAGATCTATTCCCTTATGCAAAGGCGATTTCAAATGGAATTGATTTAACCCTCAATAATTTGGATTACTATTTAGATTTACGTTTTCCATTAAATATTGTCACGGCATTAAAATATGCTGTTAATTTGGCTTATGACCATAAGGATTTAGGAATTGGATCGATGGTGGCAGTCCCTCATGCTTTAAGCAGGAAAGCACTAAATCGGATAGGCGTGGAATGCTTGCTGTCACCCGTTGTTGCCCAAGGAAAAATCATGTTGAATAATACACTAAAGATTAAAAATATCCACTTAGTAGAAGTCGATAAATTAAATAAAATTCGTCCGAGCGAGCATTTTTCAAAAAGCGGCTTCCCAAAAGCAGTTGAACGAATTATAGGGGATCATATAGAAGGATTATCTTATCTCTTCATGCAAACTAGCGAACGCGGACTTTTTGCTGAGGATCAACGAAGAATCCATTTATTAGATCAGTTTATCAAATAATTGGTGATTAGTGAAAAGACCTATTCACTTTGAATAGATCTTTTCTTCATTTAATTATTTTCGAGCTCGCGCTTCATCTTTTACTTCTAATCGCATCGCATCAATACTTTCGCGACGGCGATCATTCTTCGCCTCAATCTGGGCTTTTTCTTCTGGGCTTGCAAATTCTAACGCTTCCTCAGCCTCGTCCATGTTTTCGATTGTATGAACAATCATTTCCTGCAGCTTTTCAACGTTATCACTACGATCATCTGGATTAGTTCGATTTTGAGCCATTTTTCATCATCCTCCAATTTCGTTAAGCTTGATACAAAATTAGTTTGTAACGAAACCTTAAAAAAATCTGAGGAAAAGTAAGGAAATTCAAGATAAAAAATAAAGCCCACCATTTGGCGGGCTGACTTGTAAAAGGATATATTTATTCCCCTTTAGTTTGGATGACTTGGGCGTGTTTTCCAGATGTATCCTGCATTTGCTTCCCTTTATTGCCTCCAAATCCTCGGGGTTGCGTACCTAGGGTTTCTGGAACAAAAGCCTGACTTCTCTTCTTCTGATTGCCCATATATTAATCCCTCCTCATAAATAGCTTACCCATTTATGAAAGGAACTTCGTTAGGAAATGCATCCAAATTTATTCTGCTTTTTCCAATCTTTTTTCTTCAATGCGATCTTCGATTTTTTCCATCGCAACACGGTCATTTAATAACTGACGCTTGTTTTCGGAAACTAACTCTGCGAAGGAGCGTTTTCTTGGTTTTCTCATCATATTCACCTTCCTTAATGTTATTGTATCAGTTATTCTTTCCGAAAACGGTTTCAATTATTACAACTTTTTGAAAATTATTTTAAGTATTTTTTATGTTAATAATCATGAAAACAAAATTGTAAAAAAATGCGAATTTTTCGTTCAAGTGTCAACAACAAAAAAGCTAACCAAAATATCATGGTTAGCTTTAAGAGTTATTTAGTGTTTTTTTCCATATCTTCGAGTTTCATCGAGCCATTAATTTTTTGTTTAATAACACCCTTCTCATCAATAAAGAATGTGGTTGGAATAGAAACAATTCCGTAGTCGCGATTCACTTCATTTTTTTCATCTAACAGAATCGGAAAAGTGATACCGTATTCTTTTGCAAAACCTTCAACATCGTTTGTAGTATCCATATTAACTGCTAATATTTCAACACGATCTTTATTTCCTTCATAAAACTTCTCCATATCTGGCATTTCAGCTTTACATGGCGGACACCAAGTTGCCCAAAAGTTTAACATGACTTTTTTGCCTTTATAATCAGATAACTTAACTGTATCTCCGGCTAAGGTTTTAAGTTCAAAATCGGGCGGTGTATTGCCAATTTCAAAACCAACCTCTTTCCCTGAATTATCTTGGTCGTCTTTCCCCATTGCCTGTACCATTGCTACAGCAAATAAGGCTACAATGACGACTGCAGCAATTACTTTTTTAATCATGCTGCGCCTCCTCTAAATTATTACTATTGAAAATATTTTAACCTAAAAAACTTAATATAACAAAGCCGTTTACCTATTTAAATGTGACAAATTAACGAAATACCTATACGGGTATTAATTTATCCCAAAAAAAAGCACCCGATAACTAATTATCGGGTGCCTTTTAACGATTAGTTAGCTTTAGCAGCTTTAACTTTTTCGCGTAATACCATTTGAAGGATACCACCATGACGGTAGTAGTCGATCTCAACTTCTGAGTCGAAACGAACAAGAACTTCGAATTCTTTCTTGTTGCCAGCTTCGTCAGTTGCTGTAACTTTTACCATATCACGAGGTCTAACATTTTCATCAACTTGAACTTCGATTGTTTCTTTACCAGTTAAGCCAAGTGTTTCAGCGCTTTCGCCAGCTTTGAACTGAAGCGGAAGAACTCCCATTAACACTAGGTTTGAACGGTGGATACGCTCGAAGCTTTGAGCGATAACAGTCTTGATACCTAATAGGTTAGTACCTTTAGCAGCCCAGTCACGAGAAGAACCCATACCGTAATCGTTACCAGCAAGGATTGCAAGACCAGTTCCGTTTTCTTTGTACTTCATGCAAGCATCAAAGATTGCCATTACTTCACCAGTTGGCCAGTAAGTTGTTAATCCACCTTCAGTACCAGGAGCAATCTGGTTACGGATACGGATGTTAGCGAATGTACCTCTCATCATAACTTCGTGGTTACCACGGCGAGAACCATAAGAGTTGAAGTCACGTGGAGAAACGCCTTTTTCAGTCAAGTATTTACCTGCTGGAGTATCTTTACCAATTGAACCAGCTGGTGAAATGTGGTCAGTTGTTACTGAATCACCGAATTTACCAACTACACGTAAGCCAGTTAAAGGTTTAACTTCATCTGGATCAGCTTTTAAGCCTTCGAAGAATGGAGGATTCGCAATGTAAGTTGAATCCGCATCCCAAGTGTATAATGGCTCATTGCTAGTTTTGATTTCGTTCCAACGAGCGTTGTCGCCAAATACGTTTTCGTATTCTTTACGGAATAATTCAGGTGTAACAGTTTGTTTAACAACTTCGTTAACTTCTGCTGTTGTTGGCCAAATGTCTTTAAAGAATACATCGTTGCCATCTTTATCTTTACCAAGTGAATCGTTTTGAAGATCGATATTTACGTTACCAGCAAGTGCATATGCCACAACAAGTGGTGGAGATGCTAGGTAGTTACCTTTTACTAGTGGGTGAATACGCCCTTCAAAGTTACGGTTACCAGAAAGAACAGAAGTTACTAATAAGTCGCTATCTGCAACAGCTTTTTCGATTTCGTCTTTTAATGGACCAGAGTTACCGATACAAGTAGTACATCCGTAACCAACTGTGTTGAAACCTAATTGCTCAAGGTATGGAAGTAAGCCAGAATCACGAAGGTATCCAGTTACAACTTTAGAACCAGGAGCTAATGAAGTTTTAACGAATTTAGGAACCTCTAGACCTAATTCAACTGCCTTTTTAGCAACTAAACCAGCCCCTACAAGTACGTATGGGTTAGAAGTGTTAGTACAGCTAGTGATTGCAGCGATTGCGATAGCACCAGTTTTCATTACAGTTTCGTCACCATTGTTAAACTTAACAGTGATTTCTCTGTCAAGTTCAGCTTCAGTCAAACCGAAACCTTGGTTGCCTTGTGGAGCACTGATTTGGTTAACAAAAGTTTCTTTCATTTGAGAAAGAGGAATTAAATCTTGTGGACGCTTAGGACCAGAAAGATTAGCCTCAATCGCAGAAAGATCGATTTCAACAACTTTAGTATATACAGGCTCATCACTTGGATCTAAGAATAAGCCGTTTTCTTTACAATATTTTTCTACAACTTTAACTGCTTCTTCGTCACGACCAGTTAATTGTAGGTATGCTAATGATTCACCATCGATCGGGAAGAATCCACATGTTGCGCCGTATTCTGGAGCCATGTTAGCAACAGTTGCACGGTCAGCTAATGGTAATGAAGAAACGCCAGGTCCGAAGAACTCAACGAATTTATTTACCACGCCAGCGCCACGTAGAACTTGAGTAACTTTTAATGCTAAGTCAGTTGCAGTAGCTCCGTTTGGAAGCTCACCAACTAATTTAACACCAATAACTTCTGGTACTGGGAAGTATGAAGGTTGTCCAAGCATTCCAGCTTCTGCTTCAATACCACCAACACCCCAACCAAGAACGCCGATACCGTTGATCATAGTTGTATGAGAGTCCGTACCAACTAATGTATCTGGGTATGCTTCTAATTCGCCGTCTTCTGTAGTTGCAACATGTACAACATCAGCAAGATATTCAAGGTTAACTTGGTGAACGATACCAGTTGCAGGTGGAACTGCACGATAGTTATCAAATGCTTTTTGAGCCCAGCTTAAGAATTGATAACGCTCAGCGTTACGTTCAAATTCTAATTCCATGTTAGCTTCTAAAGCAGTTTGTGAACCGTAGTTGTCAACTTGTACAGAGTGGTCGATAACTAGGTCAACCGTTTTTTCAGGGTTAATCGCATCAGGATTTCCGCCCATATCAGCCATTGCCTTACGAAGAGATGCAAGGTCAACTACTGCAGGTACCCCAGTGAAGTCTTGAAGGATTACACGTGAAGGCTTGAAAGGTACGTCGATTTCCTTAACTTCGCTAGTACCCCATTTAGCAAGGTTTTCAACGTGTTCTTTTGTGATAACGCGTCCGTCATATTGACGTAACACAGATTCAAGCAACACTTTGATTGAGTATGGTAATCTTGAAATGTTACCAAGACCTGCATCTTCAAGTGCGCTTAATCGATAATAGTTGTACTTTTTGCCGTTCAGTTCAAATGATGTACGTGATTGGAATACATCATTTTTTGCTAAAACATCATTTTTTGACATATGTATTACCCCCTATTCGTATTCAATTATACCAAAACAAGGTTAATTGTCGAAAAGTTTGAATTTTCACCCATCCGAACTTTTCTCGCAATTCCAATTTTAATACATTGCGCGTTATAAGTAAATAACAAGAAAGTTATTGCTTTATATAAGTTTTTCTTATTGTATTGAAGATAATTAACATTAAAATCGATAAAAACTTGATAATTTATGATGGTATAGATGCTCACTCCATCGATTGTTATACGAAAACATTATTTTTATATAATATAATAACTTCTGAATGACATTTATTGTAAAGGAAAAACTACCATGGGAGGTGAAAATATTGTCAAAGCGTAAAGCAAACCATGTCATACCGGGTATGAATGCCGCTAAATCGCAAGGAATGGGCGTCGGTTATAACGAAGAATTTGCCAATGAACCTTTAACAGAAAAACAAAAGTTGAATAATAAAAAAAGGAAGAAGAACCAATAACATAACAAAGCGGCCACTCATGTGACCGCTTTTCGTTTAATTATCTGGTAAATTCACTTCGTGGATAATGGTTTCCAAATCGGAACGGAACCGCTCGAGTTGTGCCCGCTGATGATCTGATGCAACCTCTAGTGCATTTTCAATTTGCTGATATGCTTCATTAACTTCGTTTTTGAGATGCTTCAACTGATGACCGTAGCTAGCTCCATCCTGAACGATTTCAGTATATAATCCTTGCACATCTTCTATTCCCTGCTGTGCTGCCTGAAACGCTTGTTGTTTGTTCTTATGATAAGGCATGCATTATTTCACTCCTATTTCAAGGTTACCGTTAAATTGTGCAATTTTTAAAAGAAATATTCAGTATAATCATTAGACGAATTCACACCCTATATTTAGGAGGGATGAATATGAACAAAAATGATGGTAAAGATATGCGCAGAAATGCTCCAAAAAGTGGTAACAGTGGACAACCAGAGCCATTAAGTGGTTCACATAAAGTAAAAAATCGCAACCATACCAGACAAAAACATAATCAGCATCATGACATGTAACATCGGGTAGGTACGATAATTGAATGGTGTTTTTGAGGTCTTCGTTACCCCTAGCATGCTATTGTGGTAACTAGGGGTTACGATTAAACTCTTTTCGTTACCCCTAAGATGATTAATATCAAGTTTGAGGGTACGATTAGCTTGTATTTGTAACCCCTGGGATGATTATTTTCGAGTTAGGGGGTACGATTGGCAAAACCAAATTCGCCAATATAAAAGAAAAAAGGTTGCAATGGCGTTATTCGCCATTTGCAACCTTTGATAAAGCAATCAAGATTAACTCCGCTTCTTCTTCGGTAACCGTTCTTAAGTCGAGCTGTATTTCTTCATTTTGAATTCGAACAATGATCGCTGGTTCGTGTTCGGTTCGCAATTTTCTCGCTAACTGCTCGGCAGTGAAATCACGATGTTTCAGGGCAACTACGTAAGTTGGCAGTGCAACATCCGGCATTGTTCCGCCTCCAACCTGACTAGTTCCTTCTATTATTTTACTTTGATAGGATTTAGGGATTTGATCGACGAAGTGCATTGCTTTTTCTTGAATATCTTCTTTAGAAACCAGCAAATCACGAATCGTCGGGATATTGCGTAGTTCGTTACCACCTTTAACATAATCTATTAAAGTACCCTCTAGTGCTGCTAAAGTCATCTTATCAACACGAAGGACGCGAGCGAGTTGATGTTTCTTTAATTTATCAATTAGGGATTTTTTCCCGGCAATGATACCGGCTTGTGGACCCCCAAGCAACTTGTCTCCGCTAAACGAGACAATGTCAGCGCCTGTTTGCAAAACTTCACCGACGACTGGCTCATCACCAATTCCGTATTTTTGAAAATCAAATAACACACCGCTACCAAGGTCTTCATAAAAAATGACATGATCATGTTTATAGGCTAAATTAACTAATTCCTTCGTATCCACCGATTTGGTAAAGCCAATCGTTTTAAAATTACTCGTATGTACCTTTAAAAGCATCGCTGTATGTTCGTTAATCGCATTTTCATAATCATATAAATGCGTTTTGTTTGTCGTCCCCACCTCAATTAACTTTGCACCGCTTTCTTCCATTATCGATGAAATTCGAAACGAGCCGCCAATTTCGACTAATTGGCCTCGGGATACGATTACTTCTTTTTCAAAAGCAAGGGCTCTAAGAACAAGGTAAACTGCTGCAGCGTTATTGTTAACAACCATAGCAGCCTCGGCACCTGTGATTTCTTTGATTAATGTCTCTACATGAATGTGACGAGACCCTCTTTCTCCCTCTTCTATTTTATATTCTAAGTTTGAATAATTTTGGGCAGCATTAGCAACATGGGCTGCCGCTTGATCGCTCAATCTAGCTCGACCAAGATTTGTATGTAAAATTGTACCAGTAGCGTTTATGACCCGCTTTAAAGTATAACTTATTCTAGTTTTTACTTGCGCTTCAGCACGCTTGAAGATTTCTGCTAAAAACTGCTCAGTTCCAGGGGCTGAACCGTTCCAACTGGCGTTTAATATTTCTTCTCTGATGCTATCAAGTGTTTGCTTCATCATTCCAGTTACATAATCTGTCGTAAGGCCGTACTCCGATTCGATATGGACAAACCGTGAATCCTTTTGCAGCTCATGAACAGGAGGTAATGATCGTAATAAATGTTTCAATTAATCCCCTCCAAGAAAAGATACAATAGCTATTATACCAATATTTCCACCATTTAAAAAATCAAGATAGAGTTGTCACACATATTTCTAAATTAACAGATATGAAAAAAGACTGATTTCTCATCAAAATCAGTCTGTACAATCAAGTTAACCATTCATTTTTTCTATTAAATCATTGGAACGCGGGAATCTTCCTGTTTCCTTTTTGGAATAGATCTTTTCATCGTTTACGGTAACTTCAAAGATCCCACCAGAAGCTGGTACAAGTTCCATTTTTTCAATTTGACCTCGGAAATGAGTAAATAAGTCTTCTGCGACACTCGCAGCTTTTGGAGCATAGTTTCACATCATGCAAAATTCAATTTTTACAACATAGTTCTTCATCAATCTTTCTCCTCTTCCAAAAAATTAAGCATATGGTATCGTCATTGTAGTATAAATCTGTTTCAACTAGCAAACCATCTGTTTTAATTATGTGCGAGAATGGATAAATAAAGGTATACTATTCAATGGAGGTGGAACTACATGAGTGAACAAGAAAAAATTCGCCTAACTTCATTATCTTCGAAAGCTGGCTGAGGCTGCAAAATTGGTCCTGAGGACTTGGCGCAAGTTTTGCGCCTATTGCCTGAGCAAGCTCCTGTCCCTGAGTTATTAGTTGGGCACGAAACGAGCGATGATGCCGGTGTATTCCAATTAACAGATTCGATTGCGTTAATTCAAACGCTTGATTATTTTACGCCGATTGTCGATGATCCATATAAATTTGGACAAATTGCCGCTGCCAATGCCTTAAGTGATGTATACGCAATGGGCGGTAAGCCAAAAACTGTTTTAAACATTGTTGGTTATCCGGTTAAAAAGCTTGGCCCGGATATACTTGCAGAAATTTTGCGCGGTGCTGCTGATAAAGTAAAAGAAAGTGGAGCTGTCACTGTTGGAGGACATTCCATCGACGATCAAGAGCCGAAATTCGGCTTATCCGTAACAGGAATCGTCCATCCTGATAAAATATGGAAAAATGTTGGTGCAAAACCTGGAAACGTCTTGGTAATTACCAAACCTATTGGTGTCGGGATTATTACCACTGGAATAAAACGAAGTGCTGTCACTCTTGAGCAGGAAGAAATCGTTACTGAAACGATGGCGATGTTAAACAAGACTGCTGCAGAAGCACTCGAAGATTTTCATCCAACGGCCGTTACCGATGTTACAGGATTTGGATTGCTAGGTCATGGCAGTGAAATGGCAAGAGGCAGTAATGTTAGCTTAGAAATTCAACTGTCAAAGGTTCCTGTCCTTGAAGGTACTTTCGCACTCGCCAAAAGCGGTGTCGTCCCTGGAGGTTCAAAAGCTAATCATAAGTGGCTTGAGAACGATGTGAATTACGAGGATATTACATTAGATGAACAACTAGTCCTTTGTGATGCGATAACATCTGGTGGATTGCTCGTTGCGATTGATGAAGCTGAAGCCGCAGCATATATCGAAGCGCTTCATAAACGTGGACATGCCATTGCAGAAATCATCGGTGTCGTCAAAGAAAAACAAGACAAATTGATTTATGTTAGACGGTAAACTGATGTTACCATTGCATTTATTACCTATCTAACATAAAAATCCCCTTTGCATAATTCAAGTTGCAATGGGGATTTTTATGTTTTTATACTATTTCCTGCTGGGATTGTTGTTTAAGCCGATCTAATTCCTTTTGAACCTCATCTTGAAGGATTTTATCCAAGAAAATCGCTTCTTGTGGCCGCTTCATTTCTGTAATGGACTGCGCAACCGTTGCTTTCGCCTCAAGATTTAATATTTGCTCTTCCATCCGTGAAAAACCTTTTACTGCATTTTGTGGTGAGAATGATACTAAGGTTTGGTTAACATGTTGTGTTGCTTGAGCAGCATTCGCGCGGGCAATTAACGCAAGCTTTTTCTGCAGTAATTGCTCGTAAGTATCTTGTAATTGTTTTACTTGTGCATACAGACTAGTCGTTTGTTGCTTAATGGTTTCATATGCTGCCTTTGTTTGAATGAGTTTATTCTCATTCGTAATTTTATCTTGTAGTGCTAATTTAGCAATTTCTTCCTCGTTGCGTGTAACTGCAAGTTGAGCTTGGCGTGTTCGCTTCTCAATTACACTTTCAGACTCCGCAATAAGCAATTCGTATTTCTTTTCAATAAATAACTGGCTAGATAATGCCTGTTCTGCTTTTTCGATTTCACCTTCTAAGTCCCGTAAGTATTGCTTCAGCATACTTACCGGATCCTCCATTTTATCAATGGCATTGTTGATATCAGCAAGAGCGATTCCTTTTATTCTTTTAAAAATACCCATTCTTATTTATCCTCCTTATTAATTGTCCGTTCCCATTCATCTAGGAAGTCTAGCTTTTGCGTTGACACAGACACATATTCATTTGAAACATCTATCGAAACATCTGCATTTTCTCGAGATTTATACCAGTAATAACCACCAATCACGATAAACAATAGCGCAAGCCAGTTAGGGAACAGCATCAAAAGTCCAATGAAAACTAGTTTAGCAATTTCTTCCTCGTTGCGTGTAACTGCAAGTTGAGCTTGGCGTGTTCGCTTCTCAATTACACTTTCAGACTCCGCAATAAGCAATTCGTATTTCTTTTCAATAAATAACTGGCTAGATAATGCCTGTTCTGCTTTTTCGATTTCACCTTCTAAGTCCCGTAAGTATTGCTTCAGCATACTTACCGGATCCTCCATTTTATCAATGGCATTGTTGATATCAGCAAGAGCGATTCCTTTTATTCTTTTAAAAATACCCATTCTTATTTATCCTCCTTATTAATTGTCCGTTCCCATTCATCTAGGAAGTCTAGCTTTTGCGTTGACACAGACACATATTCATTTGAAACATCTATCGAAACATCTGCATTTTCTCGAGATTTATACCAGTAATAACCACCAATCACGATAAACAATAGCGCAAGCCAGTTAGGGAACAGCATCAAAAGTCCAATGAAAACTAGTAATGCACCAATCCCCTTCACCAATGTTTTTTTGTTTGCGAATTTGAAGAGGGCAATTCCGGCAATGATGATACCTAAGTCAAGTAAAAATGGTAAGAACGAGCCTGGGTGATGAGCTTGATAACCTCCCATTCGCTGCTGCATGACCATTGTGTGGTGCGGTCCGTCGAAATGATTGTAACCTGCACTATTTGCAAAGTTGTGGATTACGACCTGCTGGCCTACTTGACTTGTTCCTTGTCCAAGGTGAAAGAAAACCATCTTTGAAAATTGGAATACAATAAATAGCGCTACTACCATTCCAATCAACCATATCAATCTTTTTTTCATTCAGTTCACCTCCTTTCAAATGAATCGATGCTTGAATCTCGCATTCTATTTGCCGATTACCCGATCTTATTAGCCGATTTCGGGGTTCTATTTGCCGATTTTGCCCTTTTATTTGCCGATTCCACCAATTCGACACATTTCCACTTACTATTCAGTTAACGAAACGGTAATTGTTTCGGTTTTTCCGTCGCGGTATACGCCAATCTTCACCTTATCACCGGCTTTCAATTCGGTGTATAAAATCTTCCGTAAATCGCTCGCCCCTTCGATGTCTTTACCATTGAATGAAACAATTACATCCTGGACCTTGAGTCCCGCTTTACTTGCGGCGGAATTCGCATCCATATTCGTCACCATTGTTCCTTTGGTAATCTTCTCAGGAAGGTCCTGCAGATATTGCGCCGGAATTTGCTCAAGGTCTGCCAAGCTAACACCTAAATATGGTCGTGTGATTTTACCGTTTGTAATCAACTCATTTACAATCGGAATAACATCATTACTTGGGATTGCAAAACCTAAACCTTCAACACCGCTTTCGGAGATTTTTAAACTATTGATTCCGATGACTTGACCTGACGTATTCAATAGAGCCCCTCCGCTGTTGCCTGGATTGATTGCTGCATCTGTTTGGATTACATCCAAATCCCATTCTCCACTTGAAGTTGATACTGCCATAGAACGATCGACACCACTGACAATCCCTTGAGTTACCGTACCAGATAAATCAAGACCAAGTGGATTACCGATAGCGACAACTTGATCCCCGGCTCGAACCGTGCTAGAATCACCAAAACTTAAGACATTGCTAGCATATTTCGCATCAATTTCCAATACAGCCAAGTCTGTTAACGCATCCGCTCCGATTATTTTTGCTGATGTCTTTTGTCCATCGTCTAATGTAATCTCAACCTGACTCGCTCCTTCGATGACGTGATTATTGGTTACAACATAGGCTGAGTTTCCGACTATTTTAAAAATCACCCCTGAGCCTGTCCCACTTTCGACTGTCTGGTTCCCATTGGCAAATCGATTGTTTGTTTGTTGAATATTTGTTACTCCAACAATCGACTTCGATGCGGATTCAACCATATCAGCAAGTGACGAGAAGTTTGCCTGGCTACTTCCATTAGAAGCTTGTGCTGTAACTGCTGCTGTAGTAGTTTCCTTCGCAACCTCATCCTTTGCTTCAATCTTTGGAATCGATTGTGATAGATTTTCTAGATTTAACTTATTTAACACTGTTTCTGAATATGGACTTGCGATGAATGCTACGGTTAGCACAGATCCAATCATTCCTCCGGTTAATGTAGCTAGGAATTGCTTTCCCTTCGAACTTTTTTTCACAACTACTTGACGGTCCATTCCTTCATAATTTTCCATCCTACAACCCTCCATGTATTTAAACTGACAATTTTTGTGAATAATCAACATAATTTCATCTGATATCATCTTATCGATAAAATATGACCAACTTATTAACAAACTGGTAAGAGATGATTAAGAGATATGAAACAATTCATTACTGTTAACACCGGGAATGAACAATTGGGTTCAACTGTTACTCGCATATCATTTTTTAAAAAATTGGCTGTGTTAAATGTGTCCGTTGTTTTCCGTTCCAGGCGCTTCGCTTTCCGCGGGGCGGGCGGTGAGCCTCCTCGGCGCTAAAAGCGCCTGTGGGGTCTCACCTGTCCCGCTGCTCCCGCAGGAGTCTTCGCGCCTTCCACTCCAATCAACTATGCCAAAAAACAACATTCTGCTTTAACACAGCCCAAAAAATTAAACGAAAGGCTATGTTATTCTTCATAGTTGATTTTCCTGTAATTATGAGAATTCATAAGCGGAGAATTTCCGTCTACTGTAAAAGAAGGTGGCTCAAATAGCCCAAATAAGCGGAGAGATTCCGATTAACAGCTCAAAATAGAACAAAATAAATAGATTTAGATCAAATAAGCGGAAAAACTCCCCTTATTTTTAAGGAAATATAGGTATTTCCCAATTTAAACGGAATTTGTCCGCTTATTTTTCTATCAAATTGAAATCAACAATTAAACAAAAAAAGCACCCCCAAAAGGATGCTTGGCTTAGTAAACAGGATGATTTAAGAATGTTTAAGTGGGATTTTAATCGTGAATTTTGTACCTTCCCCTTCTATGCTTGTAACGGTTATTTCACCGTCGTGAAGCTGGACTAGCTGTTTGACAATTGACAAACCGAGACCGAACGCACCGTAAGGGTTATTTTTTCGAGATAGATCAGCTTTGTAAAAACGACGCCAGATTGCTTCGATTTCCTCAGCGCGGATTCCCACACCAGTGTCCTCAATTTCAATCACCGAATAATCGTTATTGTTATGGCCTCGTAGAGTAATCGTTCCATCGCTTGTAAATTGGATGCTGTTTTTAGCAATGTTGATTAATATTTGCGTTAATCGGTCATAATCGGCGAATACGGATGCAGTTTCGTCCGCATCAATTAAAATGTGGTTATTTTTTTCTTCAGCTTGAAACAGCAGGGTTTCTTTAATGATTTCGAGCAATTCGGTTAGCTGAATTTCCTCTTTGTTTAATTTAACCTGATTTGAACGGATTTTCTCATAATCCAAATTTTCGTTGACGAGGCGGATTAACCGTTTTGTTTCTTTGCTGACGAGACTGATGCCCTTCTCTTTGTCTTGTTCAGAAATCATTTTGTTACGCATTCCCTCAATTACACCACTAATCGTAGTTAACGGTGTCCGCATTTCATGTGAGACATCGGCCATAAATTGCCGGCGGCGATTCTCTAAGCTTTCAATCTCATCCATGGAGCTTTTTAATTTTGACACCATTTTATTAAAATCGTTTGCCAATTCGCCAATTTCATCAAATTCTGATGATGGTAATTGGACATCGTAGTTCCCAGCAGAAACCATCGACGTTGCATCGCGAATTCCTTGAATTCTCCTAACATGAAACTTAGAAAGGATCCAACTCAACAATAACGTGACTGTCAATGCAATACCAACTGTATAAAGCAAATACCGGTTAATTTCACTAATCATTTCCCGAGTACCACTTACAGGTGCTAGCAATAATATGCCGCCAACAAACCGACCTGACTGAAGATAAGGGACGGCCACCAACGAAACATCCTGATCATATCGAGTATCACGCTTAACGACAAGCTTTTCCCCGTTCGCGATTTGCTGCCATTCCCTTTTATCGAATTCAATCTCTGGTATTCTTCCCATAACAGGATAAACAACAATTCCTCGTTCATCGAATAAAATAAACGTTATATTTCTGGCTTTTAATACCGAGCTGTATTGGCCTAAAATCTGTTCACGGCCTACCGGAATTCGCTGAAACTGATGGAGAATGTTCTCACCGTAATTCGTTAATTCCTCTGCCTTGTTACGATAAACAAAGTTTTCAACTAAATTAGTAAAGACAAGACTGAGAATGAGAAAAGCTACAACGAGTATACTTAAATGGCTGATAAAGAGCTGATAAATATATTTAAGCCTCATCCTCTACCACCGATTCGTCGAACTTGTAGCCGACTCCCCATACCGTGTGCAGAAATGGTTGTTTGGCAGTACCAATTTTTGTCCGTAATCGCTTAATATGAACATCGACGGTACGTTCATCGCCATAATATTGGTAACCCCAAACGCGCTCGAGTAACTGCTCTCTAGAAAATACTTGGCGGGGATGCTCGATAAAATAATAAAGCAATTCAAATTCCTTCGGTGTTAAATTTGAGATTAGCTCACCATTTAAGAAGACTTCCCGTGTTTCTTTGCTGATTTTAAACATTTGCGTCTCAAGAAAATGATTGAGCTGATCCTCGTCATTTTTCTGGACGGCCCCAACTCGTCTAGAAACTGCCTTTATCCGTGCCATTAAAGCAAGCGGACTAAATGGCTTTGTAACATAATCATCGGCGCCCATTTCGAGCCCTAATACCTGATCTGATTCTGAATCTTTAGCCGTTAGCATAATGATTGGAATGGATTTATCTTCTTCACGAATCTTGCGGCAAATGGTCACTCCATCCATATTAGGGAGCATCCAATCAACGATTAACAAATCCCATACTCCGTCTTTATAGCGTTGAAAGCCTTCGCGACCATCATTGACAAATTCGCCCTGGATTCCTTCCTTTAAGAAAAACATCTCAACCATCGAACAAACGCTCTCATTATCTTCTATCATTAAAATTTTCATAAAAAACACCTGCCTGTTTTAGTACATACGATTCATTTAAATATAAAATTCAGTTTAGCCTAAAAAATGTTTGAAAACCAAAAATACTTCTAAATTCAAGGTAAAACGAATTACTAGAACGTTCAACCGTTTTTTTGCTTTATCCCAAAAGTTTAATCTTGCAGAAATAGTTTGTTAATAATTTGTTCATTTACGTTGGAAAAATTGGAATATTTTGGTACAACGAAGGATAAACCCATATAAAAAGGGATGAGCCATGTCATCCCTAATTTTCTGAAGCTATTCGCTAGTTTTCTCAAAAGCTTCGCTAATTTTCCACCTGTCACTACTGCGGATTATTTCAAGGAGCGTATTTTCTCCATCATTATTTTTATAAAAAATATAGCCTTTATCATCGTGTAAATAGACAGCCGGGCGTCCATAACAGCCATTCTTACAACTCGTATACACGATATCAAGGAGAGATAGTGACGCGACATCTGTTTTACCACTATTGATTATATCATCAGTTGATTCTTCTTTAAAACCGTCTAAATTTACAGCAAAGCTATTCTTAACCTCATCAATAATGGGACGGTTTAGCTCATGAGCTGTTTGATCAATTTGCACGAAGGTGACAATATTTTTTTGGTATATCAGTTGCATATAACCGAACCGAATCAGGACAATTGCCATCAAACTAGTAAGAATGATATATATGAATCGAACACGAATTTTTGTCAGATTCTCTAATTCCCTCACCGACATCTCCCCTATGTTTTTTTACCAATATATGCTGAGGAGAATTACGATAGAATGGGGATGTCCAATATTCTCGAGCTGTTTTAATATTTTTTAATTTTCGCATCCTTCTTTGCATCTTCAAGCCATTTTGTATATTCGCTAGAAAGCTTTTCATCGGTTAGCGTCTCTTTGATTTCTTTTTTATGTTCCTCAAATTTAGCTTCCTGTGCTGCCTTTTTATCGATTACTTTAATGATGTGATAACCGTAATCCGTTTTAACTGGTGCACTAATTTCATTAACACCAAGCGTAAATGCCACCTCTTCAAATTCTGCAACCATATCACCTTTCGAAAAATAACCAAGATCACCACCGTTTTCCTTCGTGGTTGTATCAGTTGAATACTCCTTCGCAAGCTTTGCGAAATCTTCTCCATTGACAAGCTTCACCTTAATTTCGTTGGCCGTTGCTTCATCCTCTACTAAAATATGGCTTGCCTTCACTTGTTCAGATGTTGCAAACGAGTCTTTGTTATCTTCAAAATATTGTTTTATCTCTTCATCACTAACTTTAATACCAGGCTTTAGAATTTTTTCAGCTAAAAGATAGTTTTTAATATCTGCCCTAACCTGTGTTTCAGTCACACCACTGGACGCGATCGTTTGTTTAAACGCATCTTCGCCACCATAGGATTCTTGAAGCGCTTTGAATTCTTCATCAATTTCATTTTTAGATACTGATAAATCTTTTTTGGCAGCTGCCTGCTCAATTAATTTTTTCGAGATTAATGAATCTAATATATCATCACCATACGTATCGTTTAGGAGTTTATTTAGCTCTGTCTGCGAGATTTTTTCTCCATTTACCTCCGCTACTACATCCTTGTTTAAAATCGTTACACTTATCACGATAGCAGTGATAAGGACGAGTACTCCAATCGATGCGTATATGATACCTTTTCTAGTTTTCAATATTGCTAACATGGTTCATCTCCTTAATCGTTTTATAGCCCTATAAATATATCTTAGCGA
This sequence comes from Bacillus sp. DNRA2, assembly GCF_012843265.1. Taxonomy (GTDB): domain Bacteria; phylum Bacillota; class Bacilli; order Bacillales; family Cytobacillaceae; genus Bacillus_BU. The sequence goes on from NZ_JABAIT010000008.1 coordinate 140,203, forward strand.
CACATTGTGAACATTCTATTAACAAACGATTAAAGGCATATGAAAAAAAGCTGATTACGTTTTCATAGAAAAAGAATCAGCTTTAGGCATAAAAATAACGATTAACTTGCGAGTGGAGATTTATCATGTCCTAACTGGGCCAGCATGTCTTCAGTCATAGCAGAGAGGCTATAATTTGCTTTAAAACCCCATTCTGCTTTTGCTGCTGATGCATCAAGTGAATTGGGCCAGCTTTCAGCGATTGCCTGCCTGATCGGATCTATTTTATAGGATAAAATAAAACCCGGAATATGCTTCTTAATCTCCGCAGCAATCTCCTCTGGGTCAAAACTCATCGCAGTTACATTATAAGAATTTCTATATTTAAGTTTTGTGGGGGCAGCCTCCATCAAATCGACAATTGCCTGCAATGCATCTGGCATATACATCATATCAAGATAGGTCCCCTTGTCTAAGTAACAGGTGTATTGGCCATTCGCTAATGCTTCATAATAAATTTCCACCGCATAATCCGTCGTTCCACCGCCTGGTGCAGTTTTATAGGAAATTAACCCTGGAAATCTCAAACCTCTTGTATCAACCCCGTGTTTTAGAAAATAATAATCACTTAACAGTTCCCCGGAAACTTTATTTATGCCATACATGGTGGTCGGACGCATGAAGGTGTCTTGAGGGGTTTGAACTTTTGGTGTAGACGGACCAAATGCACCAATCGAACTTGGCGTAAAAAACTGACATTTGCATTCCCTTGCTGTTTCCAGTGCATTGATTAAGCCTCCCATGTTTAAATTCCATGCCTGTAAAGGATTCTTTTCTGCTTTAGCCGATAGCAGTGCAGCCAAGTGAATAATTGTATCGACTTGATACTGCTTGACGATATTAGCCATTGCCATCCCATTTGTCACATCAAGTATCTCGAATGGACCGCTCTCTGTTGTTTCGGTGCCTGTACTGTTAATATCTGTTGCAATAACGTTAGCGTTTCCGTAAATATGTCTTAAAAAAGCGGTTAATTCCGTTCCAATTTGTCCTAGCGCTCCTGTAATCAATATTTTCTTCATCGCTGCTCCTCCGTTTGAAACTCTACTGAGCGTAGAGTCAGGATCCAATAGAGTTGCTAAATTAAGCCCATTTGCTTGCCAACCTTTTCATAAATGGCAATCGCTGAATCGAGCATTTCTTTCGTATGTGCTGCAGTCGGCATGTTACGAACTCGGCCGGTTCCTTTGGCAACCGTTGGAAAAACGATTGCTTTGGCGTATACGCCCGCTTCTATTAATCGCCGACTAAACTCTTGTGTCTGTACTTCATCACCAATGATACATGGTGTAATTGGTGTTTCACTTTTACCGATGTTAAAGCCTAATTCCTTTAAACCTTTTTTTAAATAGTAACCATTTTCCCATAAACGCTCATTAAGTTCTGAAGACTCCATTAATATACTTATGGCCTTTATGCAAGCTGCCGTGTCTTGAGGAGTCATTGCTGTCGAGAATAGAAACGGACGGCTGCGAACCTTCAGCCAATCTATCAATGCTTGTTTACCAGCAACATAGCCACCGATTACACCAATCGCTTTTGAAAGAGTACCTATCTGAAAATCGATTTTGTCTGATAGTCCAAAGTGTTTAACGGTACCCGCTCCTTTACCCAACACACCCGAACCGTGAGCATCATCTACATAGGTAATTAAATCGAACTCCTGGGCAATCTCGACGATTTCCGGAAGCTTTGCAATATCACCGTCCATTGAGAACACTCCATCAGTGATCACCATGATTTTGTTAAAACGTCCTGAATTTTTGGCCTGGATGGCTTGCTTCTTTAGGTCTTCCATATTGGAATGCTGATAACGGATAATTTTCGCTTTTGAAAGCCGACAGCCATCGATAATCGATGCATGATTTAGTTCATCAGAAAGAATGGCATCATTTTCGTCCATTACTGCCGAGATGGCTGCCATGTTGCAATTAAACCCTGACTGATAACTTATGGCTGCTTCGGTCTGTTTGAATTTGGCAAGTCTTTCTTCAAGAATCGCATGGAGAGTTAGCGTACCATTTATCGTCCGAACTGCCCCACTGCCTACTCCAAAAGTATTAATGGCATTGATTGCAGCATTTTTCAGGCGTTGGTCCGTCGCCAAACCCAGGTAATTATTCGATGAAAGATTAATCAGGCTTTTTCCGTTAATGGTAATCACTGAACCATTGGGACTTTCAAGCGGATCAATCACATTGTATAAGTTTTTTTGTTTCAGTTCCTGCAAATTATCCACTAAAAACGAATGCAATCTCTGACTAGTCATGTTTCAACCTCCCAATTTAGGTTCCGCACTACATGACACACACATTTGTACACCCTAAAAACACAGCGATAAAGCTTGTAACACTTAATATAACAAAGATTTCCTTACTCCCATTCTATTACACTCACTGTAAATGTGCACCCTTAACAGACAACATCCATCAAAAAATACCTATTAAAATTTGATGTAAACAAACTAAAAAGAGGTGAAATCCCCTCCGGAACTTCGCCTCTTTTCATATTTTCCGAAAATCAACTGGCACGTCGTAAGCCCCGTGCTAATTTAGCTTCAGCTTTCTTCGTATTATTCTGATGAATAAGGAAAATTAATTGCAAAAATAAAAATGGTAAAAATGATTTCTTATATACTAAATATCTAGATTCCCATTGTGGAGTGAACTTATTTTTATACTCATGTAATCCTTTAAACTTATAAAACGAATCTCCGTGTTCGAACACATATCGAGCGAGCTTTTCATATGTTGTCGCCTGTTTTGAAGTCCCAACATTGGCTAATGGAGACATTCCCATACTACACCAATCATAACCTTGTTCCTTACACCACTGGAAAATCGATAAAAACAAAAAATCCATTGTTCCATGAGGACAATCAGATGTATGTCTCATTAAGTCAACCGTAAATGTCTTTTTTTGTTTTTGCTTATCACATGCAAGTGATGCGAATGCAATCATTTTTCCGTCAGGATTTGTTAGAGTAGCAATCGGAAACCGTGAGAGATAATCCTTACAGAAAAACCCGACTGAATATCCCTTTTCTTTGCGTTCACCTAACCAACAATTAGAAATATCTTCGGCTGTCTCTAACAGTCCATGATTATGAGGCGGAAATGAAACTGCAAATTGATAACCATTTCGTTCAAATTTATTCTTCCTCGTCCGCAGCTTGGCTCCTTTTTTGCCAGCTAAGCTAAACTCATGCAAATTTAGTTTTGCCTCTTCCCCTAATTTAAACAGTCGATAATGAAAATTTCGGTAGAATAATAAGAACCGTTCTGATACTTGGTAATAAACTGGAGTCTTATTTAATTCTTTACAATATTTTTGAAATTCTTGAATTGCATCACGAATATACTCATCTTTTCCAATCGGGTCCCCTAGGACAATCGCTTTATTCCCAATCAATTGATAAACAAATAACACTTTATTGTTTTTAGTTCGATATACTTCTTTATCATTAAGGAAAGTCAAATGCGATACATGTGTCCCGCCATTATTTTCAATAAATGCCTGTACATCATCAAGGCTTTCTCCCAACCCAAATTTCCTGTGTGTTTTTAAAATTAATAATAGAATAAAAATTGATAAAATAAGTCCAACAAAAATGAGAACAAATTGTTCCATAAATTGTTCCATAGCACCCTCCCCGTCGCAATATCAAAAGCATAAAAATCATAACATAGAAAAAACGTTGCGCGATATTATTTTTTTAAACAATATTCGACGAATCTCGGTTCATTTCTATCATAAAATAACAATTTTTCCAAAGGGCTGTGTTAAAGGTGTGTGTAGATTTCCGTTACAGGCGCTTCGCTTTCCGCGGGGCGGGCGGTGAGCCTCCTCGGAGCTAAGGCTCCTGCGGGGTCTCACCTGTCCCGCTGCTCCCGCAGGAGTCTTCGCGCCTTCCACTCCAATCTACATTGTAAAAAACAACATTCTTTTTTAACACAGCCTTTCATATAAAAACGAGGCTGATAAACTCCGCTTCAGCCTCGCTTTGTTTAATCCCACTTTTTATACCACGATTGAACTTTTTCCTTAAATTTGGTCAGTCCGGTTATTTCTCCTTTGGCAAGTTTCTGCTTATTCCATTCATTAAAACTGGCAACAGTAATAAGAATTGAACCAGCAATAAGCATATATACCCACCAAGGCATATTCCCCCAAAACGGACGTGTTTGCAGCAATACATTTAATAATAGTACCCCTGATCCAACTAAGAAGAACGATTTCACCTTCCAATACATCCCGGCTAACATTGATAAGAGTGATAATGTCCCTAAAATAATGGCATCATAAATCGTCGAGCTAGCTAAGCCATCTTGAACGAGTGTTAATGAGACAAAAATTAAGATGATCCATTGAATTTTATTGGTAATGTGCTTATATTTTCCTTTTAAACTATATCGGAGGAATATGGTAACCGCAACTAAAGGAAGCACGAGTACTTCTCGTTCCAACAATAGTGGTATATCTACTTTTGCAATGGTTGCATAATAAGGTTCTAGCAAATAGATACCACTTAAAGCCTTCAGCCAAATTCTTAAGTGCGTAGGCACTCTTACTATTTGAAGCCAGAGAGCTAATGAGATGAGTATTCCAGGAATAGATACTGTGAATATTAAGTCAGTATTAAACAAATAGCCCGCTCCTAGGAACAAAAAAGCAATAATGGTATAGCCATCAATCTGTTTGACTATCCCCTTCTCATCCACCTCGCACAATTGTTGATAGGTAATCTTGCCTACTATTATCAAAACGAGGCCAATTACGCCTACCATCATCATTTTATATACATCCAGCATTGTTGCCTGGAGTAAATACTGCATGGTTGCTGAGAAGAACAGCAGCAAAGGGACAAACGTCATAATGTTCCAATTTATCAAGGTTAAATATGCAAGTAACCCCAACGAATAGCCAACGGTGACGATAAACAGTATAAGTGTAAACGGATAGATTCCGATAAAAGCAGCGATTCCAATGATAGAAAACGGTACGAGATAATATTTTGTACGATTTTTAAATTCCGGTGCAGCTACAAGCCAATATCCCATCATTACCAAGCTAGTAAATAAAAATGCATATTGCAGTTCAAGAGAAAAATGTAGATTTAACATACCCGTTACAATCCATAAAAATATCGAGGTAAAGCCGGAATATAAAAATGTTCTGATTTGCCATTCTTTCGTTGACAAATATGCACTTGCAAAATAAATTACAGCAGTAATGATGAAACTCCAAACAACCTTTTCTGCAAAAATGAAGAAACTGAATGCGAGTGCAAAAGGTAGATATAAATGTCCAATCCAAAATAGTCCCTTTGCTATTGCCTTATACTTACTTCTTATAAAATAACCAATAAGAAGAAGGATTGTTCCAGCCACTGTATTTTCAAAGTATATCAAACTCGTTGGCACACGAATTTGTAAATAAAGTGATTGCAACAACGCGAAATAGCTTATTAAACTCATAACCCCTATACAATATGGTAGCCATTGATATAACGTAACCCGGTAAAACGAAATATAGACAGCTATTCCACCAATGAGAATTGCTGGACGAACCCATTGCACATCAAGTGAAGTTGTCAATGCAAACAAAATTGCCATTGTGTAAAACAATTGTCCTATCATAAAAGAATTACTTGAGTTCTCCAATTTCTTCAGCTTTTTCCAGCAATAGTAAGATATAAAAGAAAAAACACTACCCCAAATGGCATTTATCGCTATACCAAAATTGATAAAATAAAAATCTGAAATCGAGCGAAGTTGTTCACTAAATGCTGATCCTGAGAGTGCCAATGATAGCGGTAGCAACCATTGAGCCGCTAAGATTACGATCCGCCGTTTCTCAATCTGAATGCAAATATAGAAAGCAACAGCTAGTAATAAAGAGATAAAACCTAATTGAAGCCATTTCTCATAAAACAAAGTCAATAAAATACCTAGCACCATGATTGCAAGACCTACATCACGTGAGCTCTGCTTGATCATATCAAGGTAGGAATATCTGAAGTAGTACCCTAATAAACCAAATAAAATAAAGCCAATCATAAATATCGGGAATGTTAACTCATCAAGTCCCATGACTTTGTTGGCTAAATTCACAAACTCAAACAGGGCGGAAGCTAAAAAGATGGGACTTAGGTAGCGAAATATCAGTGTCTTCATGCTGTTGGCCAAATAAACAAATTGAACTGACAACAATAAGTACGCTAAACAAATTGCTATAGAAGGAGCACCCTCATGCATATTAACAATAAAGGCCTCAAAACTTATATAGATATATGCGGCAACGGAAACGACAGAACTTGTTAATTGAAATATTTTTCTCCAGTAAACATCGTCATTAAGAAATCGTGGAACTGCTAAAAATCCAATCCCCACACAGACAAAAAGTACTGCAGCAAAGTTCGTTAGCAGCGAATGTTCAATTACCTGATAAGCACCATAAACAATCATTGTGCTAAAGACAAAATGATACTCTTTTTTTCCACTGACAAAAACCATACTAAGATAAACCACGGCAGTTAGTAATATATTGATGCCATTGACTAACTGATTCTCATAAAAAACTAATGTTAATAATGATGATATTACTAGCTGGATTTGCGCAAATGCTACTAGTTCATTTGTGAATAACTTGAGATTCTCTCGACCTTTCCATTTATGAAAGCCTATTACAGTTATTGCGTTATAAAGCATGAATCCCAAATAAAACCAATCTTGTCGCAATTGGAGTGAAGCAATTAAAAATGCCGCCCAAGCGGTAATAGTCAAATAAGAAAACCACACAAATAGACGTGATGAAAGCTTTTTGGCAATCGTAATATAAATCGGAATGAGTGGGATACAGCATAATAATCCAAAGATATATTTTCCCTCTCCGTTAAAAGACAAATACGTTCCAAGTAATTCAAACCAACCAATCGAAAGAAGGAAAATGGGTAAAAACAAGCTACCCAATACAATAAAGGCTAGGCCAGTTTTTTCAATTTTCAGTACACGCTTTGATAAATAGGATATCCCAAAAAACAGGAAGGAAATGAAGCCAATCAGGCTACTTTTCATCCAGTTTGTCATCACTGCCCAATTACTGGTTGCCACAAACAAACCACTGATAAGGAGTAAAATGACACCCAGGTTTAACGACCATGTAATATTTCTTTCCCTTATCTCCTCGCTTGTCAGTTTTTTCTTTTCTATCTTCTGTTTTGTTTGTACTTTCATTTTGATCAATCCATGTTGTGTGCGATCAGGTGGTGTAGTTGGTTGAATAGCTGTTTTTCGTTCTTTTGGCTTTATTTCCTCGTCAAATTGCAAATCACGATAATACTGGTGATGTGCTCTGGCAATATCGTTAAATTGTTTCCCGGAAATGTAATCTTCTTCTAATAATTGATGTAATTCCTCCAAAAACATCTTTTTTCGCTCATTTTTTAATGGTCCATCCAAGACCTTCACCCCCTCATCGTTTTTTTAAAATCGATTTCAAATTTTCCCTATGGTGTAATTTTACACTATTTGCAGAAAAATTCAATATATTCCAAAGTTATATCAATATTACATTTTATCAACCTTTTTTATAAAAATAATGACTAAAAATGCGAAATACATCACAGTTGGACAAGATTTCGAAACAGCTTTTCGAACGTTTCTTGTCCAATTTTTATAGATATAGATTTAATTTCCTTTTTTTAATACGATTATCACGTGATAGATGTGAATAACATCACAACAAATTTTTCTAATAAAACGAATGGTAAAAAAACTCATTGAGGTGACGATATATGAAATACGATTTAGTCCTATTACATGCTCCGAGTGTTTATGATTTCCGTGAGAATTCATTATTAGCTGGACCAATCAGTGATGTAGTACCATCCTCACCGGTATTCGAAATGTACCCGATTGGTTTAACTAGTATTGCAGATTATTTAGAAAGACATGGTTTAAAGGTAAAGATTATCAACATTGCTAACCGCATGCTGATGAATCCTAACTTTAATGTTGAAAAGAAATTAAAAGGAATAAAGGCTCATGCAATTGGAATTGATTTACACTGGTTGCCACATGCTCACGGTAGTATCGAACTTGCAAAGCTAACAAAAAAATTCCATCCTGAAACACCTATCATTTTTGGTGGCTTATCCGCAACATACTATCACAAGGATTTAATTAATGACTATCCTTTTATTGATTTCGTTATGCGCGGAGATTCAACCGAAAAATTAATGCTGATGCTTATTGAAGAAATCAAATATGGCAAAAAGCATTTTAATGATATCCCGAATTTATCATGGAGAGACGGAAATGGTGAAACTGTTTCTAACCCGCTAACGTATGTGCCAGATAGCTTAGATGAATTTGATGTTCCAGGTTATCGATATTCGATTAAATCGGTCTTTAAATACTTTAACTTCAAAGATCCACTTCCATATAACGGTTGGTTACAATATCCTAACACCGCAATCTTAACAGCACGTGGTTGTACACAAGGCTGCTTGATTTGCGGAGGATCAAAACTTTCCTACGAGCAAAACTGTAATCGCCCAGGTTTAGCATTACGTTCACCAGCCAAATTGGTCGAGGATATACAATTTATTCAACGCTTTAGCCGTGCTCCTATCTTTATTCTGCATGACATCCGTCAAGGCGGTAAAGAGTATGTAGATGAATTTTTAAGTCGGTTAAAACAAATTAACCTAAAAAATGAACTAGTCTTTGAATTGTTCCAATATGCTGATGAAGAATTCTTTAATAAGATTAACGACGCTGTACCAAAATATAGCATGGAGTTAACATTAGAAACACATGATGAAGGAATCAGACGATTTAACGGAAAATTCCGTTGTACCAACAAGAAAGTCATCGACACCTTAAACTTTGCATTAAAGCATGGCTGTGCGAAAATCGACCTGTTCTTCATGGTTGGTATTCCTGATCAGGATTATGCAAGTGCCTTAAAGAATATTGATTTTGTCGAAGAAATTCATAATGCATGTAATCAGGACCGCCGTCTCTCTTACTTTGTTGCTCCGCTTGCTCCATTCTTGGACCCAGCAAGCCCAGCGTTTGAGAATCCGGAGCTTTACGGTTATAAAAAATTCTGTAATTCACTTGAGGACCACCGTGAAGCCATTAAAGCTCCATCTTGGAAATACATGCTAAGTTATGAAACAAATAAGATGACTCGTGATGAAATTGTTAACTCAACCTATGAATCTGCTAGTTTATTAAACGACTTCAAGCTAAAATATAACTTAATCGATAAAACAACTTATGAAGATGTAAAGAGCAAAATTGCTGCTTCAATGAAGTATATTGCCCAAATCGATCACCTTATGACATTACCTGAAGCTGAAAAAACGGCCGAATTGGCAAAAATCAAAAAAGAAATTGAAGGTATCAATGAGTATAGTATTTGTGGTGAACATGAATTGAAATGGGAAGTTAAGAAGCATTATGCAGACTTCCTATCCCTAACTATCGTTGGTATGGAACTTTTATTTGAGGATATTACAGTTACCCTCAAAAAACAACTATCCTTTAAAACTCGCACTCAAGTAAAATTGGATAACTAATAATACCCCCCACTCCTTATGGTGTGGGGGGTAAATATTGTTAATTCGCTTTTTCTTTTTTCCCTGACATCATCAAAATAGTTTCTTCATTTTGGGCAATTTTGGTCAATTGTGCGTCTAAGCGTTTATGAATATATGCTAATTCATCACTGTATTGTTTTTTCGTCATTGGTAAAATGATTTCTTTCTGGAATTGTTCCATCTTTTCAACAATTTCCTTAATATCTGTTAGGTCAATTTGATTGACTGATACACGGTGCTCTATGCTATCCATCTTTTCTAATCTTGATAAACGATTCTCTAATACATGTATGGAGTCGTCAATCTTCGTGAGATTATTTTTTATTTCACTAACATTTTCGATAAGTTGTTTAAGTAATTCCTCCATGTTGTCGCTCCTAACTGTTTTTAACATTAACAGTATTTTATCATTGATTAGGTGTCATAGTTGTGAAGGTTTTATTACTTTTTACTATAATAACAGTAACAAATTAAGATTCAGTTTCTATTTCCCTTTCCGTTTTATTTGATAAAATGAAACGGTACAGTAGAGACAACTACTTTTCGCTTATACAATAAATATGTACGAATCAATAAGCTCGATTGATTGTGCAAAATATGATGCCACCCCTTCTTCGGTATAAATTGCGGAATGATGACGGTTACTTGATAATTTGCTTCACTCGCCTTATGTTCTACGGTGTCAATGAACTTCGTTAACGGCTGAATAATACTCCGATAATAAGAATATAAACTGACCAATCTCACCTCCGGCTCCCAGCTATTCCATTTTTCTTCTAACTTTTTACCTGCCTCACGATCAAAAGAAACATTAACAGCAATAATCTGATCTGCTGGAAAAGATTTTGCGTAGTTTAACGAATTCTGAACTACTTTTGTCATTCCGGCAATTGGTACGATAATCACATTACCTTTAATCGGGTTGATGCGATCGTGTTCTGTTATCCTCAATTGTTCACCGACATCTCGATAATGTTTATTAATCCGATGAAAAATAAAAATGATGACCGGGATAAAAATGAGAACTGGCCAAATTTGGATAAACTTCGTTAAAAAAAATACTATCGTCACAATTAGACTGATGACGGCTCCGATTGTGTTAACAATGAATTTCGGTAACCAACCATTAGGTTTTTCGCGAATCCATTTCACCATCATACCGGATTGTGACAGTGTGAATGGAATAAATACTCCTACTGCATAAAGTGGAATCAAATGCTCGGTTCGCCCCCTAAATGCAATAATTAGTAAGATGGAAGAGACTCCAAGCATTAAGATCCCATTAGAATAACCTAAACGATCACCACGATTTGTAAACATCCTAGGTATAAATTTATCATTAGCTAAATTAACGGCAAGCAATGGAAAGGCAGAGTAACCTGTATTGGCGGCAAGAATTAAGATTAATGCAGTTGTTCCTTGAATAAAGTAGTAAATAACATTTCTCCCAAAGATTACTTCTGCAATTTGGGAAACGACCGTTACTTCTTCCTTAGGTGCAATTCCATAAAAGTATGATAAAAATACAATTCCTGTAAATAATCCTGCTAATAATAACCCCATTGCAATTAGAGTTTTCGAGGCATTATTTGGGGCTGGTTCCTTAAAATTTGGAATGGCATTCGAAATCGCTTCTACTCCAGTTAAAGCTGAGCTACCTGATGCAAAAGCTCTTAGTAGAAGAAACAAGCTCATTCCAGCGACAGGGGAACCGATCGGTGCGTGGAGATTTTCTGGCACATTGCCACTTGTGATCTGGATCATTCCAACTATGATTAAGATAAATAAAGCAAAGACGAATAAATACACTGGATAGGCCAAAATCGATGCTGACTCTGTCACTCCCCTTAAGTTTAGAATCGTCAAAAATATCACGAAAACTATTCCAATTAGAACATTGTATTGATGGAGCCCAGGTAAAGCTGAGGTAATAGCGTCTGTACCTGCTGAAACACTTACCGCAACTGTTAAGATATAATCGACTAGGAGGGAACCGCCGGCAACTAAACCTGAATTCACGCCAAGATTTTGTTTAGATACTACGTAAGCACCACCACCATGTGGATAGGCAAAAATAATTTGCCGATAGGAAAGAATTAATGCGACTAACAATATTAATACACCGATAGCGATAGGGATTGAATACCAAAATGCTGCAGTACTGATGGTAACTAACACGATTAAGATTTGTTCAGGACCATACGCTACTGACGATAAGGCATCAGATGAAAGGATTGCTAATGCCTTGATTTTTGTAAGCTTTTGTTCTCCAAGCTCAGTTGATTTTAATGGTCTTCCGATTAGTAACCTTTTAATTGAAGAAACCATTTTTAACCACACTCCATTCATTAAAACCGACCATTCCTACCTTAAAGGATTTACACAATTAGGCTTTTTCATCCTAAAAATTAGATGATCCTTACTAATTTTGAATGAATAAACAGAATTTCGCTAAAGATGATAATAAAAAATTAGAAAGGTAAGTCAGTTAATATGGCACAAGCAAAAAAACCACTCTTATCAGATGAATTTTTAGAAGAATTAGCAAACGAAATTAATGAACAATTCGGTAAACCAAAGGAAACACAAGAAAAGCAAAAAGATTCCAGCAAAAAAGATAAGGGCTGACATTCGTCAGCCCTTTTTTAATCCTGCTTATTCTTATTATTAGTAATCCATATCACTGCACAAGCTTCTTATCATAGAAAGCAAATGTATTTTTTCCTTTGCTTTTTGCAAAATACATCGCCTTATCTGCATTTTGGATTAAATCTTCTTCATTATCACCATCATCAGGAGCAATACTTGCCCCAATGCTTGCCGTAATTTGAAAATTCACATGATTAAAATGATAAGGATAGGAAACCTCCCTGATAATTCGATTAGCAACATCACTAGCTGCCTCTCGATCACAATTACTTAAAACAACTATAAATTCATCTCCACCAAGTCTGGATACTAAGTCTACATTTCTAACACATGATTGGATTCTTTTCCCTATTTCTTTCAAAAGCATATCCCCAACGTTATGCCCCGTTCGATCATTTACTTCTTTAAATCCATCTAAATCAATAAACAATACAGCTAGCATTTGCTTATTCTGTTTTATATCAATAAGCGACTTTTTTAAATAATTATATAATAGAACACGATTCGGTAGGGATGTCAATTCATCATAATAGGCTAACTCTCTGAGCTTTTGTTGTGATGCCATTAATTGTTGATAACTATTTAATAATTGTTGTTGTTTCAATTTTAATTCTTTATGATAAAAGGTTGCCCGGTCGTATTGCATTCCAAGCCAATAGACGATGGCCGTTACCGTTATTAACACCATCATGTCAATCAGTGTTCTAGTACTACTTTGGAGAGTTATATAGTTATATACGCAATAAGGAATTCCCACCATTAAACTTATTATCGTAATGCTTAATCTTCCGCGATATCCCATGCGCACACCACCATTCAAAATAAAGAATATTTCATCAATTAATCACTAACTATTGTAACATAACTTATCTTTGTTCATTAATATTTTACGTATTGCTTATTATGTATATTGAAAAATCCTTCGGTTTAAAACACAAAAAACCCCGCCTTGTATTTTTACATACTGGCAGGGTTTTTAGACCTTGACTTCCGCTTCAATATCCGTGGTAATCACATCCTATTTCATTAATTATTTGTTTTACTGAATTGAGATAGTTGCTCATCTGTTAAATGCTTGATAAACAAATTAAAGTTCATGGTCTCCATTCCATAGTTTTCACAAGCCGATTTATAGCTTTCGTAAGCCTGACGATACATATCCATTTGTCATTTCCCCTTTCTGTTATATAACAATTTATTTTTCATATTATTAATATATGACAGTTATTAAACTTCGTCAATCATTTTTTTAATTTTTTTACTTTTTTGTACAATTGAATGATCATTTTTAAAAAATAAAACAGACCGTTGTTATAGAACAATCGGTCTGAGATATGTATTATTATTCACCTAAATCTACATTGTGGTAGACGCGTTGTACATCGTCGAGGTCTTCTAATACATCAATCATTTTTTCGAACTTTAATTGCCCATCTTCTGGTAGTGTTACTTCATTTTGAGCTAGCATCGTAAGTTCAGCAACGGTGAATTCTGTTACACCTGCTTCTTTAAGTGCCGCTTGTACAGCATGGAATTGATCTGGTTCAGCGTAAATGATTACCGCTTCATCCTCTTCAAGAATGTCACGAACATCGACATCTGCTTCCATTAAAATCTCCAATACCTCATCTGAAGTTTTACCTTCTAAACCAATTACCGCTGTAGCATCAAACATATAGGCAACGGATCCACTCACGCCCATGTTTCCACCATTTTTTCCAAAGGCTGCACGAACGTCAGATGCAGTACGGTTTACGTTATTTGTTAACGCATCCACAATCACCATTGACCCATTTGGACCAAAGCCTTCATAGCGAAGCTCTGAGTAGTTTTCCTCTGAACCGCCTTTTGCTTTATCAATTGCACGATCAATGATATGCTTTGGCACGTTATATGTTTTTGCTCGTTCAAGCACAAACTTTAACGCTTGATTTGCCTCAGGATTCGGTTCACCCTGTTTAGCTGCAACATAAATCTCTACGCCGAACTTTGCATAAATACGACTAGTATTTGCATCTTTAGACGCTTTCTTGTCCTTAATATTATTCCATTTACGACCCATCTTGAACACTCACTTTCAACATTAGCTAATAACCGCTGTGAAGGGACTCTTTGTCCTATTCACTGTATTATTATATACCGCAATTTAATCATTTGTTAAGTGTTTCATCATGAAAATGAAACAGGCAATTGAATCTCCTTTGATACAAATGACGGATTTAATCAATACAATGCCAAAAAAATATCCCACATCGTACTGGAATGAATTACATTTTTACCAATATGATTAATAACAACATACATTTATGGGGGTGTAAATGATGAGTTTCTATCTCCCGTTTATCATTGGCATCATCTTTATCATCGGTATTGCGGTATATTCGTTATTTTGGTTTACGAAAAAGAATACTAATTCAGTGCGCAAACAAATATTAGCTGGCGAAAAAGACTTTTTAGCACATTGGACGTATGATGACTCCATTAACTTCGCATCCTTTCAGGGCAGAGGAAGCGCATTATCATGGTATAAAAAGAAACTTGCTAATGTCAAAGAGGTTTATATCTGCCCAGACGGTGTCCTTATTGGTGATGTCATATTTTATAACTGGAATCGGTTTGCTTATTTTAAAGCGTTAGAAATCACGAATGGAAGTCCAGCTTGCATTTTTGTTAAAATTGAATTTTCGGCGGGAGAGACGGAAACAATCGCTGAATTTCAAATTCCAATTCCATCTGGAAAAGAACAAGAAGCTGAAGCCGTTCTAGATACATTGTACGGAATTGTTCGATTCATTTATTAGAGAAGAAAGAAAAAACAGAGCAGTCATTCGCTCTGTTTTTATGTATGTATTCTTATTCCTTGTGATATGAACAGCAATAATCAACAACTGAATAGACTTTAAGTTGAAAAGATTCATTTGCTGGAACAAAAAAGATTCCCTGTTCTTCAATGGTTTTCCAATCCTGACCATTCAATTTATAATCCAATTTTCCAGCAAGAATTTCCATTTCTTCTCTTTCGACTGTTGAAAACTCATACTCACCCGGTAACATGATTCCTAGTGTTTTTCTAGTACCATCAGTAAATTGGACTGTTCTGCTTGTCACCTTTCCATCAAAATAAATATTCGCTTTTTTATTTAATGTTACGTTCGTAAATGTCATTTTGATATCCCTCCTTTACTCATCTAATTTATCACATAATTATATTAATTCAAACAAATCAATTACATATCTCGCTAAATATTCAAATTTATTAAAAATATAACGATTAAGTATATTGAAATAAGCATGTCAATTCCCTTATAGTCATAAATATGATAAATTATGTAGATGATATTTATCGGAAAAGTTAGGAAGTGAAATGTTTTTGAAAAATAAAAATGCTATGTTCATCTTATTTTTCGTAATGTTCCTCGTTATGGTTGGATTCGGGATTATTATTCCTGTATTGCCTTTTTACGCTGAAGACCTAGGGGCAACACCAACGGAATTAGGGCTACTTATGTCTGTTTATTCGATCATGCAGCTGTTATTTTCACCTGTTTGGGGGAAAATTTCAGACAGAATTGGACGGAAACCTGTGTTAATGTTAGGTGTTATTGGTCTGGCTATATCATTTTATATGATGGCGATTGCTGACAGTTTATGGATGCTATTCGCTGCACGTATCATTGGGGGGATCCTCTCATCGGCAAATATGCCAACTTCCATGGCCTATGTAGCTGATATCACTACCCCTGAAAATCGCGGGAAGGGCATGGGAATCATCGGTGCAGCTGTGGGGCTCGGCTTTGTGTTTGGACCAGCTATTGGAGGTATTTTTTCCAAAACAAGCCTTAGCCTACCATTTTATATCGCAACGATTTCTTCTTTTGTTACTTTAGTCTTAGTCGTACTTTTATTAAAAGAGTCCTCAACAAGGGAAAGCAGAATTGAGAATGCAAAACAGGAATCCTCAATGTGGAAAGCATTTAGTGGAAGTTTATCCACCTTGTTTATTCTTCAATTATTCATTTCGCTGTCTTTGTCTGGTTTGGAAGCAACATTTGCCTATTTTGCAGCTGAAAGAGCAGGAATGGATTCAACAGAAATGGGCTATGTTTTTATGATTATGGGGCTAGCAGGCGCAGTGGTCCAAGGTGGATTGATGGGTAAATTAACTAAGCAGTACGGCGAAGGTCCAGTTATTCAAGGTGGAATTATCATCTCAGCAATTGGCTTTGCGTTAATTTTACTTGTGAATGATTTTATTACTGCTGCTGTATTCTTAACTATTTTTGGCATTGGCAATGGTGTCATTCGTCCAAGCATTTCTTCCTTGTTAACAAAGCGGTCTACGACTGGACACGGAAGTGCGACTGGACTATTATCATCCTTCGATTCATTTGGAAGAATCACAGGACCTGTTCTCGGTGGCTGGCTATTCACACTGTCTAGTGGTCTCCCATACATCATCGGAACTGTATTAACAGTCATAGCTTTTGTATTTTATCGAGTATATCATTTAAAAGAAAAAAAGCATTTGGAGACAGCCTAAATGGCAAAATAGAGTAGGCGCATGAATTACTCATGCGCCTCTCACAGTTCCGTACGTGCGGGTCATCGCATACGGCTCCTCCATAATTATCCCCGTTGGGGAT
>NZ_JABAIT010000009.1 GCF_012843265.1 Bacillus sp. DNRA2
CCCCTTATCCCCATATTCTGAAATTCAAGTATATAAAAAAATACCTGTAGGTGAAACACTCTTTTTTTCGAGTGTCCTACCTACAGGTACCATTTTAATCCATGCCCTCTTTATTTTTGCTTCATGAAAAAAATAAACCCAACACCAACCAATAAAACTGGCCAATACTTAAGTAGCAGTGCACCGTTTGACTCGAGCGTTCCTATCCAATCATTGAGACTGTCTTGGAACAACAGAGCGACTGCTATTCCTAAGAAAATAAGCCCATTTGCTAGTCCGTTTCCGGTCATCTGAAAACTGAGAATGAATGCAAAGGCCACGATTAAGATAAATACCCCAATATGGTCGGGCCAAATGTGCAGATGAGTCACTACGTGATAGTGAAGTCCGAAGCCAAATAAAATGACCCCCGGAAAAATTAACGCATGTTCGCCTCCTGCGTAACCTTGCCACAGCATCGCAATACCAACAATCATCATCAGTGTTGGCCATCCAACAAACTGTTGAAGAAAGTCAATTTTTGTATTTTGTAGCAGAAAATATCCCCCAAAGCCAATCAATAGAATCCCAAGAAAATACCGTTGATTTTTCACTTTTACCCCCACTTCCAAAAAGGCTCCCTTGAAAAATATCTCTTTTTTTGTTACTCTTCATAAGAAAGAATATGTCGATTTATAGCATACGAAAAAGGTCATCTATATAAAAGTACCTTGATTGGATATAAATGGTCAATATTTAAATAGTAAAACATATATTTTTTTCATAATAGATTAGGTTATTTTAGAAAATTGGGATTTTTAAAGAGGTGACTAAACTTTTTCAGTTGATAACCATGGGGGATGGTTAAGCATTTTTTGTCACTTGAATTTAACTTTATGTTCACATTTCCAATCAGATGAAAATTACCAACATGATATAATGAGTTATGGCGAATATGCAATTTTATTAGGGGGGTCAATAAGAAAATGCATATTATTGTTGTCGGTCTTAATTACAAAACTGCCCCTGTAGAGATTCGTGAACGTTTAACGTTCAATGAGGCGAACATTGGCGAAGCAATGCACATATTAAGATCGAAAAAAAGCATCCTAGAAAATGTTATTATTTCTACTTGTAACCGTACGGAAATATATGCGGTCGTGGATCAGCTTCACACTGGCCGTTATTATATTAAAGAATTCCTGTCCGAATGGTTCAATTTAGACCAGGACGAGTTCTCTCCATACTTGTTTATCTATGAGCAGGATGGTGCAGTAGAACACTTGTTTAAGGTGGCGTGTGGTCTTAATTCAATGGTATTAGGTGAAACGCAAATCCTTGGACAGGTCCGTTCAAGTTTCTTGTTGGCTCAAAAGGAAGAAACATCTGGCACAGTCTTTAACCAGTTGTTTAAACAAGCCGTTACCGTTGCTAAGCGTGGTCATTCAGAAACTGATATTGGTGCAAACGCTGTCTCTGTCAGCTATGCGGCAGTGGAGCTTGCCAAAAAAATATTTGGTACGCTTAATGAGAAAAATGTGCTCATTCTTGGAGCAGGAAAGATGGGCGAGCTTGCCATTCAAAATCTTCATGCTAACGGTGCAAGCAAAGTAACGGTGATTAACCGTACTTTTGAAAAAGCATTGGATTTAGCAAGTCGTTTTGACGGTGAAGCCAAAACGCTTCAAGAACTGCAATGTGCCCTAGTTGAAGCTGACATTATGATTAGTTCAACTGGTGCATCACAATTTGTCATCACAAAAGAGATGATGCAAAACATTACGAAATTACGCAAGGGCAATCCATTATTTATGGTTGATATCGCAGTGCCACGCGATTTAGATCCGCAAATTGCCGAGCTTGAGGGCGTGTTTTTATACGATATTGATGACTTGGAAGGTATTGTTGAAGCCAATCTACAAGAGCGGAAGAAAGCAGCCGAAAAGATTATGCTCATGATTGAAAAGGAAATTGTCGATTTCAAGCAATGGCTAAGTCTACTAGGTGTTGTGCCTGTTATTTCTGCCTTGCGTGAAAAAGCGCTTTTAATTCAATCAGAAACAATGAACAGCATGGAAAGAAAGCTGTCACATCTTTCTGAGCGTGATATAAAAGTCATTAATAAGCATACGAAAAGTATTATTAATCAAATGCTAAAGGATCCAATCCTCCAAGCAAAAGAGCTAGCTGGAGAATCTAATGCTTCTCAACAACTTGATTTATTTGTTAAAATTTTCAATATTGAGGATTTAGTTGAGAAACAGCGCGTATTGAAAGCAGCCGAAACGAAAGCTGAAAAGGTACAAGTTCCACAGGCTTCCTTCCAAGTATAAGTGAGGTTCTGTCCATGTTTGATTTATATATGACTCGGCTGCACGAACTTACGGTTATTGTGTATGCCATAAGTGTGCTCTTATATTTTATTGATTTTCTTGATAATAACCGGAAGGCTAATCGAGTAGCCTTCTGGTTACTTGCATTTGTATGGGGGCTTCAAACAACTTTTTTCATTCTTTATATGGTAAAAACGGGTAGATTTCCGGTTCTCACCGTGTTTGAAGGTCTATATTTCTATTCTTGGATTTTGGTGACGTTGTCGCTTGGAATTAATCGATTACTTCGGATGGACTTCATTGTCTTTTTCACCAATATCCTCGGCTTTATCATAATGGCTATCCATACTTTTGCACCGGTTCAATATAACTCAGTCGTCATGGCAAAGCAGCTTGTGAGTGAGCTTTTACTCATTCATATTACTATGGCCATCCTTTCTTACGGGGCATTCACCTTTTCTTTCGTGTTTTCCCTATTGTACTTGATTCAATATGATTTATTGAAAAGGAAGAAATGGGGGACAAGACTGACAAGGATTGCCGATTTGTCAAAGTTAGAACGGCTATCCTATGTATTAAATGTAATTGGGGTTCCGATACTATTTATAAGTTTAGTTCTAGGACTTCAATGGGCCTTGATCAAATTACCCAATGTAATTTGGTATGATCCGAAGGTCATTAGTTCCTTTATCATGCTCTGCACTTACAGCGTTTATATTTACTTGCGGGTACGGAAAAATGTATATGGCCGGACACTCGCATTTTGGAATATGGCATCATTTTTGATTGTCATTTTAAACTTCTTTTTATTTGGAAAACTATCAACATTTCATATTTGGTATGCATAATTCAAGGAGGCTGTCATGAGAAAAATTATTGTAGGTTCAAGACGTAGCAAACTAGCGTTAACACAAACGAACTGGGTGATCGCTCAATTAAAAAGCTTAGATCCTTCTTTTGATTTCGAAGTAAAAGAAATCGTTACAAAAGGAGACCGCATTTTAGATGTAACTTTATCTAAAGTAGGTGGGAAAGGTCTTTTTGTAAAAGAAATCGAGCAAGCTATGCTTGATAAAGAGATCGATATGGCAGTCCACAGTATGAAAGATATGCCTGCAGTCCTTCCTGAAGGCTTAACAATTGGATGTATTCCACATCGTGAAGACCACCGCGATGTGCTAATTTCAAAAGACAATGTTCCTTTTAATCAATTAAAACAAGGTGCGGTTATTGGTACTAGCAGTTTACGTCGCAGTGCACAGCTTCTAGCGAAGCGCCCGGATCTTGAAATCAAATGGATTCGTGGTAATATCGATACGCGCGTTGAAAAACTTAAAAATGGCGAGTACGATGCGATTGTTCTTGCAGCTGCTGGACTAAAGCGTCTAGGATGGGCAGAGGAAGTTATCAGCGATTATATCGATGCAGATCTTTGTGTACCTGCAGTTGGACAAGGTGCCCTTTCAATCGAATGCCGTGCTGATGATGAGGATTTATTGGAATTATTTGCTAAATTCACTTGTAAAAATACAGACCGTGCCGTGCGCGCTGAACGTGCTTTCCTTCAAAAAATGGAAGGCGGCTGCCAAGTGCCGATTGCTGGCTACGCTTATATTAATGAACAGGACGAAGTCGTTTTAACTGGTTTAGTTGCTTCTCCTGATGGAAACACCATCATTAAAGAACAAACAGTTGGTCAAAACCCAGAAGATATCGGAGTGATCGTCGCTGAACGCTTGATTGAAAAAGGCGGGAAAGATTTGATTGACCAAGTGAAAGCAGAGCTTGATCAAGAATGATCGAATCAACACCTTTATTAGGTAAAACAATATTGATTCCAAGAGGAAAAGGGCAAGCAAAGCCCTTTTCCGATTTAGTGCGACAATATGGTGGAGTTCCGGTAGAAATTCCACTTATTGCTTTTCGTCCCGTAACGTTAACCGCTGAATTACGTCAGATGATTAACGATTTACATACATATGATTGGCTTATTTTAACAAGCAATGTTGCTGTTAATACGTTTTTTAGTATTATCGGTGAAAAAGGGAAGGGATCACTTCCAAAAATCGCTGTCATCGGTGCTAGAACAAAGGAAATTTTGCTTGGGCGCGGAGTACCGGTTGATTTTACCCCAAAAGAATATGTCGCAGAAGGATTTGTCGAGGAGTTTTTGCCGCTCGTTAAACCTGGAATGAAGGTGTTGATTCCGAAGGGGAATTTAGCTCGTGATTTTATTGCACAAAGTTTAAGCGAAGCCGGGGCAAATGTAACCGAAATAGTGATTTATGAAACCTTCGCTCCCGAGGAGAGCAAGAATAAACTTGTAGAGTTTTTAGAAAAAGAAGAACTTGATGTGCTCACCTTCACGAGTCCGTCGACGATTGATCATTTCATGGAAATCGTTGAAGAGAAGCAATTACAGGATAAAATAAAAGCCTGTATGATTGCAGTGATTGGTCCAGTGTCAAAAAATAAAGCCATCCAACACGGACTAACTGTTGACGTTTGTCCGCAAGATTACACTGTAAAAGATATGCTACTCGCCGTAATTGATTTATTAAATCAAACGACAACTACATAAATTGGAGGTTGTGAAAAAAATGAAAGATTTACAATTTACACGCCATCGCCGCTTACGTTCAAGTGCCAACATGCGAGCACTTGTGCGCGAAAACCATTTAAGTGTTGACGATTTTATTTACCCGATTTTCGTCATTGAAGGAAGCAACATTCGCAATGAAATTTCATCCATGCCGGGAATTTATCAATTATCATTGGATAATCTGGCTACAGAAATGGACGAAGTGGTGGCTTTAGGAATTAAATCTGTTCTATTATTCGGGATTCCTTCTGAAAAAGATGCCTGTGGCTCTGGCGCTTACCATGACCACGGGATTGTTCAAGAAGGTACTCGTTTTATTAAAGAAAACTATCCTGATGTCTTGGTTGTTGCGGATACTTGCCTTTGCGAGTACACAAGCCACGGCCATTGCGGCTTAATTGAAAATGGTGTGGTGTTAAATGACGCATCACTTGATTTGCTAGTGCAAACAGCAGTAAGCCAAGCGAAGGCTGGAGCTGACATTATCGCCCCATCTAACATGATGGATGGATTCGTTACAGCTATCCGTGCTGGTTTAGACGAAGCTGGCTTTGAAAATATTCCAATTATGTCTTATGCCGTAAAATATGCATCCGCGTTCTACGGTCCATTCCGTGAAGCAGCTGAAAGTACACCGCAATTTGGCGATCGTAAGGCGTATCAAATGGATCCTGCCAATCGCATTGAAGCGCTTCGCGAAGCAGAATCTGACGTGTTGGAAGGAGCGGATTTCTTAATTGTGAAGCCAGGTCTTCCATATTTAGATATCGTCCGTGATGTGAAAAATAATTTCAATCTGCCAGTTGTCATTTACAACGTGAGCGGGGAGTATTCCATGGTTAAAGCAGCTGCTCAAAACGGCTGGGTTGATGAAAAGAACACTGTACTTGAAATGCTAACAGGCATGAAGCGTGCAGGGGGAGACCTTATCATTACTTATTTTGCAAAAGATGCCGCTAAGTGGCTTAAGGAACAATCATAATTTTTATTTTTAAGAGAAAAATAAAATAGAATATCTACGATAATGAACATAAGGAGATTATCATGCGCTCTTACGAAAAATCTATCGCAGCATTTCAAGAAGCTAAAACATTAATGCCTGGCGGTGTGAACTCACCAGTGCGCGCCTTCAAATCGGTGAACATGGATCCGATTTTCATGGCAAGCGGCAAAGGCTCTAAAATTTACGATATCGATGGCAATGAATATATTGATTACGTTCTTTCATGGGGACCGCTAATTCTTGGCCATACAAACGACCGTGTTGTTGAAGCTATTAAAAAGGTTGCTGAACTTGGTACAAGCTTCGGCGCTCCATCCTTAATTGAAAATGAAGTGGCAAAACTTGTTCGTGACCGCGTTCCTTCAATCGAAGTGATTCGCATGGTTTCTTCAGGTACTGAAGCGACGATGAGTGCATTACGCTTAGCGCGCGGTTACACAGGCCGTAATAAAATCTTAAAGTTTGAAGGCTGTTACCACGGTCATGGTGATTCCTTGCTCATTAAAGCAGGCTCAGGCGTCGCTACACTAGGTTTACCAGATAGCCCAGGTGTTCCTGAGGGTGTAGCTAAAAACACGATTACGGTCGCTTACAACGATTTAGAGAGCGTTCGCTATGCGTTCGAACAATTCGGCGATGACATCGCTTGTATCATCGTTGAACCAGTTGCAGGGAATATGGGTGTGGTTCCACCACAACCAGGATTCTTGGAAGGCTTACGTGAAATCACTACGCAATACGGCGCGTTATTGATTTTTGATGAAGTCATGACTGGCTTCCGTGTTGGTTACAATTGTGCACAAGGCTATTTCGGAATTACGCCTGACATCACTTGCCTTGGAAAAGTAATCGGTGGTGGACTTCCAGTGGGTGCCTATGGTGGTAAAGCGGAAATCATGGAGCAAATCGCTCCTGCAGGACCAATTTATCAAGCAGGTACTTTGTCTGGAAACCCATTAGCAATGACTGCAGGTCTTGAAACACTAAGCCAGCTAACTCCGGCTGATTATGAGGAATTCATTCGTAAAGCGGACATACTAGAAGCGGGCTTTAAAGCAGCTGCAGCCAAGTACGATGTTCCATTAACTTGCAACCGTGCAGGCTCAATGATTGGCTTCTTCTTTACAAATGAAAATGTAATTAACTACGAAACAGCGAAAACTTCTGATTTGGAATTTTTCGCAAACTATTTCCGTGAAATGGCGAACGAAGGCGTATTCCTACCACCTTCACAGTTTGAAGGAATCTTCCTTTCAACTTCCCACACGGATGAAGACATCCAAAAAACTATCGCTGCAGCAGAAAAGGCATTCTCTAAGCTGCGCGGGTAAAGGTTGCAGCCCGGAACTGGTTTCCGGGCTGTTTTTTATGTTCGCTTGCTTGTTTGTTTGCGGTTTATTTGCCAAAATTTTGATTTACTTGCCAAAATCCAGATTTATTTGCCATTTTGCGAATTTACTTGCCAAAATCGAGATTTACTTGCCATTTTGCGAATTTATTTGCCAAATTCGAGATTTATTTGCCAAAATCAAAATTTACTCACAAACCCATATTAATCCCCACTCAATCTCATATTCCTCCAACAACCCTGCTTTGTTTTTATCATAAATAAAACCTCCCATACATACAGTGTAATGACAGTAGAGGGAATGAAGGGAGGAGTCGCTTTGTCTC
This sequence comes from Bacillus sp. DNRA2, assembly GCF_012843265.1. Classification (GTDB taxonomy): domain Bacteria; phylum Bacillota; class Bacilli; order Bacillales; family Cytobacillaceae; genus Bacillus_BU. Next base: position 7,592 of record NZ_JABAIT010000009.1, read on the forward strand.
AAGAAAATCAATCGTTTCTACGATTTTCCTTAGAAGAGTCAGTGTGGTTTCAAAAAGGACAGGAAGTCGCTGATCTATTATCGATCTCTTTAGATCCAAACATCACCATCATTGAAAACGATCAATATGTTGCGATTCGCGGCTCGCTTGAATTAACAGGCGAATATAAGAGAGTAGATGAGGAAGTAACTGAACAGGAAGACATCATTTCCGCACCGAAATTTGTTCAATCCGTTGAGGAACGGGAGGGCGGGCTTTGTGAATTCCTGCACCGATTCCCGGTTGATATCACGATTCCGAATAATCGGATTGAAAGTGTGTACGATATCGATGTTTCCATTGATTCGTTCGATTACGCTGTACCGGAACGAAGCTGCCTTCGCCTCGTTGCGGAGCTCACTATTTCAGGGTTGTACGGGGAGCAGCAAAATGTCCCTATCGATGAAGCTGAGCCAGAGCAAGAATTTGAGGTCGTTCGCGGAGCTTATGAAATTGCAGAAGCACAGCAGGAAACGGACAGCTATGATGAGGAAGAGGCCGAACCAATTCGCAACTATCAACAAGAGCAGGACGAAGAGCATGAGGTGGAAGAAGAATTTGAACCATTGTATCGTTCCGAGCAGGAGGAGCATTCGGAGGAGATAGGCTTGCAAGCTCCATCATATTCTCCAAATTTCATTCTCTCCTACCCTAATGAAGTCGATGACGATACGGACGATTTTGACGATGATGACCAGGAGCCAGATCAATTTGATTATCAACGACCGTTTTCAGCAGAAGCTAAGCGGCAGCCTGAAGAGGAAGTTGCAAATGACTCGCCATTTTCATGGGTAAAGCCTGCAGCGGTGTCACAACCTGAACCACCATCACCGCCTGCAATTCCAAAGCTTCCAGAGTTTACTTTCTCATCAAAACGATCTGAGCAATCTCCACAGCAAGAGTTGAATATCGAACCGAGTTTTGAAAGTCCTGATACTGCTAAGTATGAATCGGCACAGTATTCTCAGGCGGAGAGTCCAGAGCTAGAATCATCTTCCTCGTCTTCGTCGCCGCAGGAAAAGAAAAGCATAATGCAAAAGTTAACTAAAAAGAAGAGCATGTCCATTTCTGAGTTTTTAGGACGCAAGACAGATAATGAATTACAGGCGAAACTAAAGGTGTGCATAGTGCAACATGGCGACACCCTTGATCGAATTTCGGAGCGCTATGAATTACCAATCCAGCAGATTATGCGGGTCAACCATTTAGAGGCGAACCAGGATGTGTATGAAGGGCAAGTCCTTTATATACCGGAAACAGCAGCCAACAAATAAGGAATTCATTTGAGCAGGTAGATTTCGACCTGCTCTCCTGTTTTTTCAAATTAACCCGTCTTAAAGAGCTTCGCTTTACTGATTGAAAGTGAGTGAAATACATGAGTTCAAACATTAATCTTGATGAAGTATCTGCTATTCTTTCGAGCTACGGGGTAAAGCCATATTTTGTTGAGGATTTGGGAAAAATTAAGCGTATTACGTCTGAAAAAGGGATGTTTGCTTTAAAATCGATACCGCCAGCGCAAGGTACTGAATTTATTCGTCACATCCAGTTTTTATATCAAAAAGGATATAATCGTGTCGTTCCGATTTATCCAACGCTTGATGGACGTTATGCTGTACTCCACCAAAACATGCTGTATTATTTAATGCCATGGCTACCGAATGAGGTCAAGGAAGAGCACGATGATAAAAATAAAAAATTGTTCCGTGAGTTAGCGCGACTGCATACCTTATCTGTTCGTGAATATCCGATCCGAAAGGAAGAACGCAAGGAGCACTATGAAAATACACTGCTTGCGCTTGAAAAGGATGAAGAGTTTTTAGTCGGTTTCTTGGAACGTTGCGAAAAGAAAGTCTACATGTCTCCGTTTGAACTGCAATTTTGTACTTATTACAATGATATTCATTCAGCCTTGCGTTTTTCAAAACAGCAGCTTGAAGAATGGTATGAAAAAACAAAGGATGAAGAGAAGATTCGCACAGTATTGATTCATGGGAAATTATCAACGGATCATTTCTTATATGACGATAAGGGCTATGGTTATTTTATGAACTTTGAAAATGCTAAACCGGGCTCTCCGTATCAGGATTTATTGCCATATTTGTTCCGAACTTTGAAGGGATTTCCGAAATATAGTGAAGACAGTATTAATTGGCTGCAAACCTATTACAATTATTTTCCGCTTAAGGATGAGGAAAAGCAGCTTATGCTCAGCTATTTTACCCATCCTACTGCATTGCTTCGCGTCGTGCAAAAATACCATAAGCAGCAAACGCCTAAGAAGGAAATGAAATATACCCTGCAATTGCAGCGCCATTATTGGCAACTGCGCAATATTGAGTATGTTGTACGGAGGCTAGGTGAAATTGATCGCCAACAAAAAGAAAAGGCCCAAGCACAAGCCCAGGCACAGCAAGAAGGAGCCCAACAGTGACAATCGTCAACGTGGGCTCCTTTTTCGCATTAACGCATTGGGGGACAGTCCCCCAATGCGTTAATGCTTTAAAGTAGTTCAAACTGGAATGCAAGTGCGAGTAGGATGAGGATGGTTAGAAATAGGACATCAAAGGTTGTTGGTAAGAATATTGTGCGAATCCCCTGAAATACACAAAAAGGAATAATAAATTGCCCACACACATTACGGAACGTTCGAAGCCATGGCGGAAGGGTATAGGGACTGTATTTACGCTTCAACTTTGAATCCCCCTTCAAACATTTAACTTAAGCGGTGTCTAGTGAAAGCCCAATTGCCTATAGGGACAAGCTTCACAGGATGAGAGTGGTGCTTGCGCTTTTCTACATTCTATGCCCATTTTTTTTGAAAAGTGCTAACGGGTGACAAAACATTTCCAATGAAAATGTATATACTAGAAAAAAATCGGCAAAGATGATTGACGCAAGTCCCTCTTTTTGGGTAGTATAATTTATGAACAATTTTTCCGCACAAAAGAAGCGGAGCATACAAATGAAAACATTGCGAAGATAGGGAAGAGTACAATGTTTATCTGTTTTCTAGAGAGGGAAGTGTTAGCTGAAAGCTTCCTAAACAGACCATTGGAAGGTCGCCCTTGAGCATCTCCAGCGAACACTTATCAGTAGTTGGAGACGGGACATCCGTTAAAGGTTCAAGTGCCAATTAGCGCGAATACTGTGCTAACTGGAATAAAGGTGGTACCGCGAAGCTAACTCCATTCGTCCTTTTAATGACGAATGGGGTTTTTTGTTTTTCAAAAAAACATCAAGTTGTACGGATGTACATATTAATTTTTTCAAAAATGGAGGTAAACAAATGGAAACGAAAGAAATTTCAATGCCAACCAAATACGATCCGCAGTCGATCGAACAAGGCCGCTATGATTGGTGGTTACAAGGTAAATTTTTCGAGGCGAAGGGTGACGCTAACAAGCAGCCTTACACAATCGTGATTCCACCGCCAAACGTAACCGGAAAGCTCCACTTAGGTCACGCTTGGGATACAACCCTTCAAGATATTTTAACTAGAATGAAGCGGATGCAGGGCTATGATGTTTTATGGTTGCCAGGTATGGACCATGCCGGAATCGCTACGCAAGCTAAAGTTGAAGAAAAGCTACGCGGTGAAGGGAAAAGCCGTTACGATTTAGGTCGTGAGAAATTTGTTGAGGAAACATGGAGATGGAAGGAAGAGTATGCAGGACATATTCGCCAGCAATGGTCAAAGCTTGGCCTTGGTTTAGATTATACGCGTGAGCGCTTTACGCTTGATGAAGGCCTTTCTGATGCCGTTAAAGAAGTCTTCGTTTCTCTTTACAAAAAAGGTTTAATTTATCGTGGTGAATACATTATTAACTGGGATCCATCAACCAAAACTGCCTTGTCCGATATTGAGGTTATTTACAAGGATGTTCAAGGTGCCTTCTATCATATGAAATATCCGTTTGCTGATGGCTCAGGTCACATTGAAGTAGCAACAACTCGTCCGGAAACAATGCTTGGTGATACGGCGGTAGCTGTTCATCCTGAGGATCCACGCTACAAACACATGATTGGAAAAACAGTGATTCTGCCAATCGTTGGTCGTGAAATCCCAATCGTTGGCGATGATTATGTTGATATGGAATTCGGTTCAGGGGCGGTTAAAATTACCCCAGCTCATGACCCGAACGATTTTGAAGTTGGAAACCGCCACAATCTAGAACGCGTGTTAGTGATGAATGAAGACGGCACGATGAATGCACGCGCCGGCAAATACCAAGGTATGGACCGCTTCGAATGCCGTAAGCAAATCGTCAAAGACCTTCAAGAGCAGGGTGTTCTGTTCAAAATTGAGGAACACTTACACTCAGTAGGTCACTCTGAGCGCAGTGGCGCAGTAGTTGAGCCTTATCTTTCCACGCAATGGTTTGTAAAAATGCAACCATTAGCTAATGCTGCTATTGCCTTACAGGAAAAAGAAGACAAGGTAAACTTTGTACCAGAACGTTTCGAGAAAACATACTTGCGCTGGATGGAAAACATTCGTGACTGGTGTATTTCCCGTCAGCTTTGGTGGGGTCATCGCATTCCAGCATGGTACCACAAAGAAACAGGCGAAATTTACGTAGAAAACGAGCCACCGGCTGATAGCGAAAACTGGGTACAGGACAATGACGTTTTGGATACTTGGTTCTCATCTGCATTATGGCCATTTTCAACCTTAGGCTGGCCAAATGCGGAAGCTGCCGATTACAAGCGTTACTACCCAACAGCAGCCCTTGTAACTGGCTACGATATCATTTTCTTCTGGGTATCCCGAATGATTTTCCAAGGTATCGAGTTCACGGGTGGACGTCCGTTTAATGACGTATTAATTCACGGCTTAGTTCGTGATGCACAAGGCCGCAAGATGAGTAAATCGCTTGGCAATGGTGTGGACCCAATGGAGGTAATCGACCAATACGGTGCCGACTCCTTGCGCTACTTCTTATCAACAGGAAGCTCACCAGGTCAAGATCTGCGTTATAGCACAGAAAAGGTAGAAGCAACTTGGAACTTTGCTAATAAAATTTGGAACGCATCTCGCTTTGCCTTAATGAATATGGACGGAATGACTTATGACGAAATCGATCTAAGCGGTGAAAAATCAGTAGCCGATAAATGGATTTTAACTCGTTTAAACGAAACAATTGAAAACGTAACGCGCCTATCTGACCGCTACGAATTCGGTGAAGTTGGCCGTTATCTCTACAACTTCATCTGGGATGATTTCTGTGACTGGTATATCGAAATGGCGAAACTCCCACTATACGGTGACGATGAAGCAGCGAAGAAAACAACTCGCTCAATTTTAGCGTATGTGTTGGATCAAACGATGCGCCTGTTACATCCATTTATGCCATTTATTACCGAAGAAATCTGGCAGAACCTGCCACACGCTGGTGAGTCGATCACAACGGCAAGCTGGCCAGTAGTTGACCCAGCATTAGTTGACGATCAGGCGTCTAGCGAAATGAAGCTATTAGTGGAGATCATTCGCTCCGTTCGTAACAGTCGTGCCGAGGTAAACACACCGCTAAGCAAGAAAATCAAAATGGTGCTGAAAGCTAAGGATGCTGGTGTTGCGGCAGTTCTTGAAAGCAACCGTGGCTACATCGAGCGTTTCTGTAATCCTGAAGAGCTTGTAATCGGCGTTGACATTGACACACCTGAAAAGGCGATGACAGCAGTTGTAACAGGTGCTGAAATCTTCTTACCGTTAGCAGGTTTAATCAATTTAGATGAAGAAATTGCTCGTCTCGGAAAAGAGCTTGATAAGCTTAACAAAGAGGTTGAACGCGTTCAGAAAAAGCTTAGCAACGAAGGCTTCGTCGCCAAAGCTCCTGCGAAAGTAATCGAAGAAGAACGTGCCAAAGAAGCAGACTACATCGAAAAACGTGCAGCCGTACAAGAACGCCTAAACGAACTAAAAACACTTTAATCCATTAGTGCAGTGGGGGACAGTCCCCCACTGCATTAAAGCGTTAAAACGCGTAAGATTTCTGGAGGTGAACAGAGCTATGTTTCAAACGTATGATGAAGCGTTAGACTGGATTCATGGCCGGCTCCGGCTCGGCATCAAACCTGGTCTCAAACGAATGGAATGGATGATGGAGCGCCTTAATCATCCTGAACGTAATATCAAAACGATCCACATCGGTGGCACAAACGGCAAAGGCTCCACGCTAACTTTCCTGCGCAGCATTCTTGAAGAAGCGGGCTACTACGTCGGAACGTTTACGTCGCCTTATTTTGAACACTTCAATGAGCGCATCAGCATAAATGGTAAACCAATTTCTGACAAAGAAATGCTTGAACTTGCTAACACAATCAAACCACTCGCTGAAGAATTAGAAAAAACCGAACTCGGTGGTCCGACCGAATTTGAAGTGATAACAGCGATGGCACTTTATTATTTTGCAAAAATTAATCCAGTTGATATCGCCTTATTTGAAGTGGGACTCGGCGGTCGTTTCGATTCGACTAACGTCATCCATCCGTTGCTATCGATTATCACGAGCATTGGGCTCGACCATACGAATATTCTGGGAGATACATACGAGCAAATTGCCTCAGAAAAAGCAGGTATCATTAAAAATGGTGTACCAATCATTACTGCGGTGAAACAGCCTGAAGCACAACAGGTTATCCTAGATAAGGCGAAACAAGTAAATGCATCGTTATACCAACTCGGTACCGAGTTCAAAGCAACAGACATACTAACTTTACCAAACGGAGCAGAATTTAATTTTAGTTCAGCACTGCTGAAAGCCCTGAACAAGCTCCAAATTTCAATGCTTGGTCAACATCAAATTGATAATGCCGCACTAGCGGTGATGGCTTCACAAATACTATCCCAGTTTTATGCGTTCCTTTTTGATGAACAGCAAATTCGTAAAGGTCTAAATAAGGCATATTGGCCAGGGCGCTTCGAACTAATTTCCGCGCAGCCAACCATCATCATCGACGGCGCACACAATCAAGAGGGCATCGACGCCCTCGCAAATGAGCTGAAGCAGCGCTATCAAGGCAAACGCATTAACATCTTTTTCACTGCTCTTGCTGATAAAAAACTAGATAAAATGATCGCAAAACTGGATGAAACTGCAGACAATTTGATCTTTACGCAATTCGACTATCCAAGAGCATCAAAAGCAGAGGATTTAGCAGCGCTAAGCTCACATCCAAACAAACAAATTGAGCCGGATTGGCGCGAAGGACTCCAACGTCTGTTACAGCAACAAGCGAAGACACTTTCGCAACAAAAAACAGATAACGAAATCCTCGTTATCACAGGCTCCCTCTATTTCCTATCAGAGGTGAAGCCATACCTTCTTCAACTGCTAAAATAAACACAAAGGACAACCCTTGACTTATCAACAACGAGGGTTGTCCTTATTTTTTTTTATAACTAATTCATTCGTAATCTTACCTACAACACCGCCCTTTCAACCGCCACAATTACTTCACCTTATTTGGAGTAAAGGATCTATTATGAAAGATGACATTGGTCGAAATTTAAAATATAATGAAAGATATTGTCGAATAATAATTAGGTAACGATATTGTCCGATTGTAAACATTTTAGGAGCTGCACATCATGAATATTTTTAACAAGAAAATCGTCTCTGATAAAGGAATGACCTTAGTTGAAATCTTAGCTGCTTTGGTCATTATTTCTATCGTTATCGTGTCTCTTCTATCTATGTTTGTTCAATCTGCCCGGTCGACGGAGACCGCAAAGAATAGGGTAGACTCAACCTATATTTCAGAAACCGAAATGGAAGCCGTCTACAATATTTCCACAACCACAACTTTAGCAAACAGTTCCACAAAGATAACAACTAATTTAGGTTATTCGAAAATCACAACAGGCTGTCCAAGTGGCGCATGCTACGCAAAAAAAAGCAATAATCGTTATGTTTTTCTTAATATAAAAGCAAGCGGTGCTGCTGTGATAAAAATTTATCGTGATGAAACGAAGCAAAAACAGGAAGCGCAAATGGAAATGCTAATAACATGGAAGCAAACGTAGGTGACAACCATGATCAAAAACAACCGTGGCATGACTCTTGTCGAGCTTTTGAGTGTACTAGCGCTTTTATCAATGGTCCTCTTGCTTGCAAACTCTGTTCAACTTTTTAGTCAAAAGCAAGTAACCAAGCAGGTTGACGACATCGAGAAACAGACGAATATACGCATCGCCATCAGCACACTAACAAAGGAAATTCGTAGTGCTAATACCGTAACGGTTCAAAACAATGTCTTAACCGTCAATTCGGATATATACCAACTCGTCGGAAATACGCTTCAAAAGAATAACCAATCATTTGTCTCGAAAATAAAAAAATTTGAAGTGAGCAAGGATGCTAATAAAATAACTCTTTTACTAGAAGGTCAATCGACAAACAATCAGAATCCCGTCGTACGAACAACAACGATCTATATCCGGGAATAGGTGAGACGATGAAAAAGACACAGAAAACGCTACGGCTTTTACAAAATGAACAGGGTATTGCGCTTGCTATGGCGTTATTCATAGTAGTGATTGTATCAGTTATGGGGCTCGGTTTGTTAGGGCTCGCTGCAACCAATCAAAAGCAAAGTGTTGGCGAGCGGAATTATGAATCTACCTACTACATTGCCGAATCTGGTGCAACCTATCGCATGAATGAGGTTAGCTCTAAAGTGATGGGAATCTATAATAATGCAACAACAGAAACGCAATTTTTTAATAATATAGAAACACAACTGTCTGTTGGTCAACAAGTGATTTATGATGATTTTGAAAAGTCATTTGGGGAGCAGCCGAGAGCAGAAACAAAGATTAATAGTCAAACAACAACCTCACCAGAGAGACAATACAAAATTATTTCCAAAGGAATAATTGGTGACCGAAACAGAATAGTTGAAAAACAGTTCACTATTAAGTGGATTCCCAAAACAAGTGGCGCAAGCTCAATGATTCCAACTGATACGGCTGTCTTTGTGAATAACACAGTAAGCCTTGATGGCGGAGCGATTATTTCAGGTGGTGTCGGCACAAATTCCTCAGCGAATGGTTCGATTATTCTTGATGGTGGCTCCACGATTAGTGGTCCAATTTATGTCGGACCGAGTGCAGGTAGCGGAGTAATAACGAAGCCGTCATATATCACAGTGAGTAATCCGACTAAGATTTCAGCTGTTAAAACGTTTACGCTACCTCCGTTTCCAACGATTCCAACTTTCACAACTCCAGCCAATGAAAAGGTAGTGAGCGGCAATAATAGCTATGATGTCATCTCAAACGGTGCTTTGCGAATTGACAACTGGCTTGTCAATGGCTTTACATTGAATATGACTCAAAATCTTAATTTTACTGACATTCGCTTTGCTTCTGGCTACACTTTAAACATTAATGTGGGGTCGGTGGATCGAAGTATCGTCGTAAATAACCTTGATATGCCAAATGGGTTTATCAACATTGTTGGTACTGGGAAATTAACTATTTATGTTAAGGGAAATATCACGATGGGCTCAGGAAGTGTGATAAACACTGGTCAGAATGTAAACAAGCTAAATATTTATTTAAAGGGCTCCGGAGTTCCGACAACTCCAAAAACACTCACGATAGGTGGAGCACAGAAAATTTATGGCTCACTTTTTGCTGAGGATGCTAATCTAAATTTTACTGAGGGTTCTGGCTTTCAGGGCCACATTATTACAGGTGGAAAGACTGTGACTATTGATGGTGGAGCCTATGCGATAGCGCAGCTATTTTATGCGCCAAATGCCACATTCTATGCTTCAGGCGGTGCAACAGTCAAAGGTTCTATCATTGCAAAATCATTAACAGCTGATGGTGGAAGTAGGATTAATTTTACAAACGTGAACAACGGGGATTTGCCATTCTTCCCTCCAGATAGTGCATCCGCATCGATGAATGATTTATTAACCAAAAAACCGAGCAGGGAAAGTAAATAATTGATATGCCAAAAAGGGAGCTTAAGCTGGGCTCTCTTTTTTGGCATCTACAAATTCTTATTAACACAGTGATTTGTCACTTTACCGGAATATAGGAACTTTTTAATAGACAATAAATATTCTCAGAATGTATGATAATTATCAAACCTCTCTATTTAGGAAAATAGTACTATAAATATGGATAATTAATAATTATTGACTGTGCAAAAAAAGTGAGGTGTTGCTGATGAGGAAGCTGAAACAAATAATAAATCAAGATGGAATAACGCTTCTCGAAGTTCTTCTTTCGATTGTGATTTTGTCCCTCATTCTTGTCACCATTTTAAATGTTTTTCCACAGATGGGTTTCTTAAATCAACAAAATGAAACAAAGCTACAGGGGATTAATACTGCGCGACAGGTGCTCATCCAATGGCAAGAAAAAACGGAGGTAAAGAACTTCCTGTTAAATCCGGCCATTAATACCAAACCCGCTTATTTAACAGACCAAGGCGCATATTATGTCTCAGAAACAACAAGAAATAACCAAAAAGTAATTGTAAAAATTGCTAAAGGTTCAGATTTAGGAGAAAACATCCCGAAAGCAAGCCCAACAAAGGTATATCAAATTCACGTACAATTGCAGGACATTAAAAATAAAATTATTGGCGAAAGTTTTGGCTACATGGTCGTGGGGGAATAAGCTATGTATCGTAATGATAAGGGTCTCACGCTACTTGAGGTATTGGCAGCAGTTACTATCCTCTCGATTATTGGGATAGTCATCTGGAATGTATATTTTCAGGGATATGAATTTTCGAATGACACGATTAAGAAAAGCCAGATTCAGCAGGAAGCCAATTATGTAATCACCTCACTTGCGAATTTTCATCGAGGTTCTGCTACAACTTATCAAATAAAGGTTAATGAATGTAAGATTACAGTATCCAACAGTTCTAAAACGCTTGTATTGGAACATCCGCAAATATGCTTCAGTTCAAATTTCACTGGTAATAAATCCGTCAATCCGAATCAGGAAAATTTTGATTTTACATTAACTGCGGCCGATAAGAATGACGTACATAATAAAGTGACAATTGAGACTGTCTTATCCCGCTTAAAGAGTGGTGATGAATGAATGAAGTTCATTTTGAAAAATAATCAAGGCTATGCTCTGTTAACCGTTTTGCTAACAATCACTGTTTTTGGCGTATTATCCATTGCCTTAATATCTAATTCATTTTCTAGTACGAAGCAAAATGCTATGGCAGAGAAGAAATCACAGTCCATTGAATTGGCTGAAATGGGTGCGAAATACTTCGAATATGCTGTGAAAAATGCTGCCAATGACTTGATTCAATCAGTCCGGACTGAAATTGAGACAGAACAGCGTACAACTGGAGACGTCGCGAATCCTAAAGAACATTTTACGGAACGTTCAATCGAAATATTAATTGAAAAACTGGACGATGAAATCAATACTGTAACCGTGCCAATGAAAAATAAAACAAATGCCTCATTTACGATTGATCAAATTAGTTTTGTTAAAAGTGAAACAGGGGATGAACTCATTGTCACCTCAAAAAGTATCGGCAATAATAACGGAAAAACTTCGGAAATCACAGCAAGTGTGACGATTAGCTTCGCTAATTTTATCACGATGGTTCAAGGTGCGAATCAGACACCGAGCCCAACGCTACTGGTCGATTTGCCGCCGGAATTAACGATAACGTTCCCAAGTAATATCATTAATGGTTGCACCTTCACAAATGAATTTGATTATTCAAGTAAATCGTGTCGTGATCCTCGTGACATTATTACAGGTAGCAATTTTAACGAGCTAAAATTTAACGAATCGATAGTTAAACTAAAATCGATGGATGTAAACGGAAATATGAATTTCCCAATTTCAAAATCAACGATTTATGTGGAAAATAATGTTGATTTTAAAAAATCCGTACGATTTACAGGTAGCAATCTATACGTTGGTGGCGATATTAACTTCTCAATGTCAGATGGACTGACCATCGAAAATCAGTCGAATCTTTATGTTAATGGATTTGCTGACTTTAATAAGGTTGTAGACATTAAAGGGAATTCAAACATTTATGTTGGGAATGCTGATTTTAAGAAAAATACTTCAATTAATAATTCGTTCTTATATGTTAAAGGAAATCCAAGTGAAGACGTAAAGGTTACATTCCATGAAACATTGAACATTACTAATAATTCCAGAGTATATGTTACAGATGATACCTATTTAAAAAAGGGCTTCACCCTTAATCAGTCCATCCTCCATATTAAAGGTTACACAGATGTGGACGATGCAATTAATTTAAATAACAATGCAAAATTATGTGTCGATGGCGTGTTCGACCCGAAACATAATGTCAATATAAATAAAGATAACTCTAGTAAAATCTATGCTAAATCTACGACGTACACAAAAAACTCCACATACGTAAATACAAATCCCGCTGATTTTGAAAAAGAGTGCAGCTGTAACGCACCATCCTCAGATCAAACAATTAGCTGGGGAACTATGGATATATCACCGAAGTTTGATTATAGCTATTAAACTAGTTGATTTATTAAGTTAAAAAAGATGTGATGGAAGCCCATCACATCTTCTTAATATTGATAGTCAACATTATTACTTATATCCTTGGACCAAGTGTATGGAATTTGGCATTCGCATAATTCTTCCCAATCATTTTCACTTGTTTTAATACCTGCTATTTGTTCAGTTGTCTCTCTGCCATTTACAAATACTTTATTTTTTACAATCAATCCCAAATCACTATCAATCGTAATATAACTTAAGTCTTTTATGTTTATATTATTTTTGACACACATTTTTGCGTTCGAACTCATATTGAACTTATCATTGATATTAAGATTCTCTTCCACAAAGGCAACGGTATCTCCTGCTAAATTAAGATGCTTATTATTGGTCAAACTTTTACCGATATAAAGTGTTGATTTACCAAGAAAATCTGTATTACCATTAAGAGTCAAATTAGATAGCGTCTCTAATACTAAATTATTTGAGTTATTCATATTATTTTTTATTAGAATTCTCTCTACTGCGTGTAATTTTAAACTTTCTGTACTATTAAGATTTCCATTTAAGGTTATGCCTTTTGTTGAAAAAATCGTCTTATTAACGGTGTTGTTAATGTTATCGGTTATTGTGGTTAGAAACTCAATGACAGATTCTAAAAGGCCTGCGGCTGGTTTAATTAGAAGTCCGTCACAGTTTTTCGGGAAATCACAGTTACCACCTGATGGAGCGATAATACTGTTAAACTTAGGAAGAACTACACCAACGTGAATCCCCCCATCATCTACTTCATTTTCTGTAATGGTTATTTCCATTTCTGTCTGAAGCGGTACATTATCACCACCAATATTCTTACCCTCAGAAACAAATGATATCGTAATTTTATCATCAGTAGAATTTTTTATAAGATTGAAATCACGAATGATAATGTTAGGGTTAGAAATGTCAGAATTAATACTTTTCGCATAGATTGGATTAGGTACTGAATTGTTCAAGAAAGTATTTTCTTCAAGTTTAAATAAATCTTCCAAACCCTGATCTAAACAGGTCTTCATTTTATCCAAGGCTAAATCAGTATAATCTTTATCAGTTATATCATTTTTCATTTCAGCAAGAATTTCATCATCAATATCATCCTTATTTGACTGATATATATCGTTAATAGCTGCCTCAACATAATTTATTCCCATTTCTGCAAATGCAACAGACTTCGTTTGTTTTTCAACCGTAGTGTTTTGTTTAGAAGTGGTAAAGGAATATCCTACGAAGGCGAGGAAAATGATTGTAAATATAGTAATAATTAGTAGGGCTGACAAAAGAGAATATCCACTTTCATTTTTAAAAGTTTTCATCAACTTTTCCCCCTAAAGTCGATAAAGTAATGTTTCAATTTCGACTTTATTCCTAGAGTCCTGCTTATCTTTAATGATGATAAATAGTTCCATCTTACTTATTTTAGGGTTAACTGGCCCTATTGTCCTGTCTTGTTCGTCGACTTCTGTTTTGCTCTCTTTAATCCAATAGTTTACTTTTGAGTTCTTAAATTTTGTGGATACATCCGGGTTGGTTGCCGTAATCGTAACGACTCCGTTAGAATTTGTAATGGTGTACTCTTGGGAGGTTTGATGGATTCTGGTGAGGTTAGTGATAATGATGTTAGCTTCTTGCTGCATCGTATTTTTTGAAACGGCATTTTGGGAATATTTATATCCTTGAAAAAAAACATTCCAAATTAGCACACCAATGATGGAGAGAATTACTAATGCTGCTAATCCTTCAACTAATGTAATTCCACGTTCGTTATTCATTAGAAGTTTCACTCCCATCCAATTGGTTCTGATATCACATACCCATAAGATTCACTAAGGAGTTTGTCTTTGTTGTTAAGCACAGTGACGTGGATTTGATGTGCTTCTGTTTTGAATGCGCTATCGAAATCAGAATCAACTAGTATTTCGATTTTGGCGGTTAAATCTCCAATAGATGCTGTATATAATAGTGCATCAACATCTGAGTCTTCATCTTTATTTATTTTTTCCCCATAATCATAATTGAGTGTATCATCGTTGAGTGAATTTGGATCCACATTCGAGCTAGTGTAGTTTCTTATAATAGCCTTTACTTTATCGGACTCCTTCCACTTAACCATTACCAGTTTGGCAGTATTAATTCCCTGGAGCTTGTCCTCATTTTGTTTATTCATGAAACCCATTTGTGGAAAAAAATTAAAGAACGTAATTAACACAATCGATAGAATAGTAATGGATGCGATGACTTCTATGAGGGTAACACCTTTTTCAGAGCGGATTAATATCATAAAATCATTCCTTTCAAAGGTGAAACAGGATAATACGATGATATAACAATGTATATATAGTGGTAAAAATATGTATATTAAAATACCAAAATTAATCATGATTACCTTTTATTAGTATATCATATACCAGAATATTTGAACTGTTTAATCTTATTGTTAAACGGATATGAAGTTTCTTTGAATAGTATTTAAGATGGATGAAACAAAATAGTAAGTAGTAATGATAAATAGTGTATTTTTGTCGAAATTTGTTATGATATAGATGAAGGATACTATTCAGAAAATAAAATAGGGGGAAGTAGTCATGTGTCCAATTAAAAATGAAAACGGATATTTGCTGCTTGAAATCCTCCTATCGATTACGATTTTATCCATTATCTTCACCGTATTTTTCGGTTATTTTCTCCAATCTAGAACACATGTTGAAATCAATAAAGGCATAGGTTCCGCTAGTCAGCTTAGTCAAGAGGTCCTAATTAAAGTCAGAGATTCAAATTATACTTCGACATTAACGCAAGAACAGCTAGAAAGCCTCATTGGTTACGACTCCGCTCAAGGGATTGTTGTCAACAATCATCACTATTTTCCAAAGGTTTATATCAGTCAAGCGAATACAGTAGTAGAGACCCAAACTGTTTTACAATCACCCGTAGCGTTAGAAAAATTAAATCTCATTACCGTGATCATTGAGGAAGATATTAATGGGACAAGAAATGAGGTATATGAGACATATGGGTATAAAGTGAGGGACCTAAATTGAAACGCAATGGTTTTACCCTCATTGAATTATTGGCAGGCTTGTTGCTAACAACGCTGTTTGTAACAATTGCAACTTCTATTTATATTACTGGATTTCGCCAGGGCGAGGACACGAAGAAGGATGTTGACCTTCAACAAGAAGCGAACTACATAGCGACCATTCTTCGGAAAGAGTATTTTAGTAAAAATGAATACAATAGCGGGACGACATATCAATTAACTATATATACCGATAAGATCGAATTAAATGGAACGACTGTTTCAGACAAGTATAACTATAACGCTGAAATTCAATATGACAACGAAACTTATGAAACAAACGAAGCGATTATTGTTAAAAATAAGGCACCGGTGATGATCAACATTAAAATCATCCATGGAAATGATAGCTACACGCTTAGGACGACGTTATCGAGAGGAGTGTAAGCAATCATGAGAAATCAAAAGGGGTCAAGTTTAGTGGTTGTTTTGCTCATCATTGCCAGTTTCTCGATTATTGGTATCACATTAATGGCGCTCAATACGACAACTACAAAACAGGTAACGAAAACGGGTGAGGACATTCAAGCTACTAATGTAGCCGAAATGGGAGTTGTTCACTTAAAAGAACTTGTTTTTCAAACCTTAATCGCCAATAAAACTTCACTAAAACCATCAAATATTCAAACGATTCTAGAAACAAAACTTGCAGCAATCAATAATCAAACGTTCAAAGTACGAGATGGGATTTCCTATACATTATCTGATTTAATTGTTACGCCAACACCATTAAATGATTTCGCTAATATTGATAAGGTTTCTATTGCCTTTAAGTCAACAGGGTCTGCACTAAATGAAATGTTTCAAATTGAAGGCACGATAGAAGCACCGGTGGCTGCTATTAATGAATTTCCAGAATACGAGTCAGGTGAATATAAATATGTAGAAACTGACCCAGCATACACACACCAAGATGCCAATACAATTCAATCTGATCAATACTATTTTGCGAATGGCTTTACTTTTAAAAGTACAAACGAAAAGGACGTCCTTACGTTTTCAAAAGGAATTGTTTCATTGGGAGCGATTGTGACTACAAATGCCGGAACGTATTTTACGATTAATGAGGATGCTCATGTTTATGATATTCAATTGCATCAAGACGATGGCAAGAATGCGCTCATGTGTGTAAAAGGAAAATTATATGTATATGGACCTGATGATCCGGATCCGATGCCTAAAGTGAAGAAACCACTGGATTGTGCCTCAGAAATAGCTAATGGGACTAGTGGAATCATTGCAGAGGAATACTACCATACACCTTTAGGTGCAATTTGGGATAGAAATGAAATAATCATAAACGCAACATACAAATAACATTTATGGTAAAAATAGTTATTTTAATATATATACTAAAAATTCATAATATCAGTTAATTAAAATAATTATTTCATTAAAAGTTCTTTTAAAAAAATAACATATATTATACAATTATAGTCAAAGTCATATATTGTCATATTTCGTTGAATAATAAGGATGGGATTGGCAAATCTATTTTTCGATAGGGGTGGAAAAATGGAGAGTTACATATTAGCTGGAGTATCGTTGCTTATTTTGATTCCGATACTATACTTCCTTCCATTAGGCTTTACCATAAAAGGGAAAGTCTTTGTTGTTTTGGCATCATTGTTAATCGGGATGTTTGGACTCATTTCAGCAGCAGTTTTTCCGTTGTGGCAAACGGGTTTGATCTTGTTGCTGTTTGTTAGCTCTTTAGCATATTTAATGAGTAAACGTAATTTGGCGTGGATGTACCTTCAGGAAGATGATGATATCGACCCTTTCTCAATTGATGAGGAAGAAGAAGAGGCGGAGAGTATCTTGCCGGAAATCAAACCAAGTTATACATATATTGCTATTTCTGAAAAAAATCCTCGATCGTTACCACCAGGAGAAATGAATCATGGTCAAAACGATGATATGAAGCATGGTTTGCTCGAAAAGCTGATTTCAGGTAATGAAAAGAGTTTATCAATGATTTCAAAAGAAGAGAATCATCAAGATTTTGGCGAACATGAGCTTGAGGAGCTTGTATTAAACATAAACCCAACTAATGAAGCGACAGCAGAAATACAAAATCCTTCACTGCAAGAGGAAGATCAGGATAGACAAACAAAGGCTGAAGTCGAAGATTCTCAAACGGTCAATTTAGCCGATGTTGAAAGTAAAATTGAAGAGCTAGTAGATACTACCGAAGCGCAAGAATTTGATCCTGATATCGAAGCGATTATTCATAAGACAGAAGCGGAAGCGGAAGAATTTGAGGCGAAACAGGCTAGAGCTGATGATTCCAAGCCATACATAAGTGAAATTGAACAGATTCTCGAAACAGGCGAATATGAACAATCTAATGAGGCTTCTTTAGAAGAAGTGCCATTACCCGTAATAAATGTTGAGGATATTCTAGAGCCTACAGAAGAGCTTGAGATTCAACAAGAAATCAAGCTAGAGAATGATCCACCACAAACGTGGTTAAATGATGAATTCGAGCTTGATGAGATTGAACTAATTCCAAGTCAAATCGCTGAATCAAAATCTATAGAAGAAGAAAAAGAGAAACATAAGCAGGCAGTTGAAGATAATACTATGGTTAAACATTAGTGATTGCAGCTGCAATTTTGATCAACTGCTAGTAAGAGGGTGGGGTATGTGAGGAAGAAGCCAGAGTTAAAGCTCTTTATTGTACTATTCATTTGCACAGCATTCATATTTAGTTTTTCACATTTTGGAGTTTCGGCATATGAGGCAATTACATCTGATAGTTCCCGTTTTGGTGACGGAACAATGATTGGCCCAGTTGATGTTTCAGGTAATACAAAGGAAGAAGCAAAATCTTTGT
The DNA here is from genome assembly GCF_012843265.1 of Bacillus sp. DNRA2. Lineage (GTDB taxonomy): Bacteria > Bacillota > Bacilli > Bacillales > Cytobacillaceae > Bacillus_BU. The sequence continues at coordinate 26,087 of NZ_JABAIT010000009.1, forward strand.
TAACTGAAAAAATGCAAAACTGGCGCTCTCAAACCAATATCAAATTGCAATATAAAGAAAACAGCGTTCCGGTTGATAATGAACAATTCCTATTTGATTTTGAAAATACGATGGAAATGGTCCAGGATGGTCAACAAAATGAAGTGATAGTAACGTTCAAATCAGGGGATATGTATCAATATTTAAAGAGTCTTTCAAGTGAACTTGATAATTCGAAAGTCAAAACAGACCCATTATTAAATGAACTGATAAGTATTGGTGCCAATTTCCGTAGTGGCGATCAAACATTAAAGGTTGAAAAATTCTTATCGACTGCAGTTAATGATAAGGATGTGATTAGTGAAGCTACCATTACCCCTGAGTATTTGCCGATTGAATTGGGGATGTTGGTTGAAGAACTTTCACCGATTAAGGTTGATGCAGGTGCCCAGGTTTCGATGCTTTCATTAATGGAGGAACGTCAGTTTACGACCTTCCCGTCTGAAGCGGCAAGTATGATTGCTTCAGTCATTTATCAAGCAATTTTATCTAGTAATTTCAATATGATTGAAAAGCATACTGGTCAAGTTTTACCAGATTACCTTGAGTTGGGTTACGAGGCAAAAGTGGATTATCAAAATCATCTTGATTTCATTTTTGCTAATCCGAACGAAAACAACTATGAAATTGCTTTGCAATTAGATGGTAATACGCTAAATGCAAGTCTCTCAGGTAACACTTTCCTAAATCAGTACAAAGTAAAACTTACAGACCGTAAGGAATTTGAGCCGAAAACAATCATTCAATATAGTCCTTTATTGAATCCTGGAGCGAAGAAGCTTCAGCAAAAAGGAAGCAACGGGCTTTTGATAAAAGTTTATCGAGCCGTTTATGGTGAAAGTGAAGAATGGCTCCGAGATGATTTTATCTCTGAGGATTTTTATCCACCGATCCATAATATAGAAGTACATGGTTTAACGTCAAATCAGAACAATAATGGTACGGATGGTACAAGTGGTACTGATGGTAGTCAGGGCACAAACCAAAATACTGAGACTCCTGGAAGTAATAATGGGACAACAGTACAACCGAATCCATCAGATTCATCACAATCAGGTAATGGAAATGATGACATTTTTGGCAAACCAAATGAGCAGACAAAATAAGAAACAATGTGGGGTGTGCCACAATGAAGCAAACGCGTAAGCGGTTAGGTGATTTATTGGTCGAGGCCGGTCTGATTACAGAGGACCAGCTACAATTAGCTTTAAAAGAAAAACCACAAGGTCAACGCCTAGGTGACGCCTTGTTGCAAAGAGGATATATTACTGAGCAACAATTAATTGAAGTCTTGGAAGTTCAACTTGGAATACCCCATATCAGTTTGTACGGATATCCATTTGAAACGAATCTATTTTCCCTTGTCTCCAAGGAATCCGCCATGCGCAATTTACTGATTCCAATTAAGAAGGATGGGGACAAGCTGTTTGTCGCAATGGCCGACCCAATGGATTTCTTTGCAATTGACGACCTCCGGCTTGCGACAGGTTTTCAGATCGAAGCCGTTCTGGCAACAAAGGATGATATTGTTCGGGCAATCAATAAATATTATGACGTCGATGAAGAGTTTGATGAATTCTTTGATGGTAATAAAAAAGGTGAAAAAGAAGAGACCATAACTGATGAGGATTCACCAATCGTTCGTCTCGTCAATCAAATTCTCTCTAATGCAGTTATGCAGAAGGCTAGTGATATTCACATTGACCCGCATGAAACAAAGGTTTTAGTTCGTTACCGGGTAGACGGCATTTTAAGAGTTGAGCGTGTGCTCCCGAAAAATATGCAAAGCTTTTTGACAGCCAGAATTAAGATTATGTCAAACCTTGATATTACCGAGAATCGGGTACCGCAGGATGGTCGGATAAAAATTAATCTTAATGTTTATCCTGTCGATTTGCGGGTTTCAACATTACCGACGGTTCATGGCGAAAAAATCGTTATGCGGATTCTCGATTTAGGAAATGCACTCATTGATCTCGATAAACTTGGCTTTAATAAGCTGAATCTTAATCGTTTTAATAAAATGATTGAACGTCCAAATGGGATTGTTCTCATTACCGGTCCAACTGGATCTGGTAAATCCTCAACACTTTATGCTGCTTTAAATAAATTAAACAGTGAAGAGGTTAACATTATTACGATTGAAGACCCAGTTGAATTCCAATTGGAGGGTGTCAGTCAAATTCAAGTTAACTCAAACATTGGCATGACATTCGCAACTGGATTAAGATCGATTCTCCGTCAAGATCCGAATATTATCATGGTGGGGGAAATCCGTGATAAGGAAACAGTTGAAGTGGCAATTCGGGCATCGCTAACCGGACACCTTGTATTAAGTACATTGCACACAAATGACGCCTTGAGCTCGATTAACCGTTTAATTGATATGGGAATGGAGCCATTTCTTGTTGCGACTTCACTTGCAGGAATTGTTGCACAGCGCTTAATTCGAAAAGTATGTCGTGACTGTGGTGAGCACCATGAAGCAACTGCAAGGGAAAAGGAAATTTTTGCAAGCCGTGGTTTAAAAATCGAGACAATCATGCGTGGAAAAGGCTGTGCTTCTTGTAACATGACTGGATATAAAGGTCGACTTGCGATTCATGAGGTTGTGACGGTCAATGAAGAAATGCGTCGAGCTATCATGACAGATGATTCTCAAACAACATTAAGACAAATTGCGATTAAAAACAAAACTATTTTCTTGATTGATGATGGCTTACTTAAAGTAAAACAAGGCTTAACGACAACTGAGGAAGTCCTTAAAGTAGCCATTTCTGAATAGAGGTGCAAAGGTGAAAGAAAGAATAGATCACTTATTAAGAGCTGCCTTTGAGCTTAAGGCATCTGATATTCATTTAACCGTGGGTGTTCCACCAATATTTCGCTTACATGGCGAATTAAAACGTTATGGGAAAGACGTGCTGGAGGCTGAAGATACAGAAGCTTTGGCTCGGGAAATTGTTCCAGAGGGAATGTGGGAGCAATTTATGGAACTGGGAGAATTAGACTTTTCCTATTCGATACCAGAAGTCTCACGATATCGTGTGAACACGTTTAAACAGCGAGGCTGTATTGCAATTGCGATCAGGACGATTCCGACGAAAATTCCAACCATTGAAGATCTAAATTTACCAGAAATCTGTGCGAAAATTACTGAAAAACCACAGGGGTTAATACTTGTCACAGGACCAACGGGAAGTGGTAAATCCACAACCTTGGCTGCGATGATCAATTATATGAACCATACAAAGCGCGATCATATCATTACCTTAGAAGATCCGATCGAATTTTTGCATAAGCATGGAACGTCAATCATTGATCAGCGAGAGGTCGGCTTTGATACAAAGAACTTTGCTAATGCTTTAAGGGCAGCGCTGCGTCAGGATCCCGATTCAATTCTTGTTGGTGAGATGCGTGATTTAGAGACGATTCAAATTGCGATAACAGCAGCTGAAACAGGCCATTTAGTATTTGGTACTTTACATACTTCGAGTGCACCCGCTTCAATTGAGCGGATTATCGACGTGTTCGAACCGGCCCATCAGCCGCAAATTCGGACACAGCTTGCCACTGTTTTGGTGGCGATTATTTCGCAACGTTTGTTTAAAACAGTTGACGGGAAAGGCCGACGGGCAGCTTTAGAAATTCTTGTGAATAGCCCTGCCATTGCCAACCTTATCCGCAATGATAAAATTCCTCAGATTGAATCAATCATGCAAACTTCACGAGCACAGGGAATGCAGACGCTTGAATCAAGTATAAAAGAGCTTGTCATGAACGGTATTATTTCAAGGGAAGAAGCTCAGCCTTATATGAAAGATCCGGTGATGTAGATGGCTCGTTATAAATATACAGGTCGAGACCGTAAAGGAAAGAGGACAGGGACGTTAAATGCTCCGTCAAAGCGAGAAGCGATTGAAAAGCTTCGTAGTGATGGAGTCCGTGTTTTGGAAATGACCGAAGTTCCAGAAACCGCATTGACCAAGGATATCCAATTTGGAAATCCAGTAAAGTTGCAGCATATGGTTATTTACTTGCGTCAATTTGCAACATTAATCAAAGCAGGTGTCACCATCGTTGACGCTACTGCGATTCTGGCTGAACAAACTGAGAGTAAGGCATTAAAAAAAGCATTAATGGATATAGAATCAGAACTTCGGATGGGACGTCCATTTTCAGACTCAGCAGAAAAGCATAAAAAGGTTTTTTCGTCGATGTTTATTAATTTAGTAAAGGCCGGAGAAGTTGGCGGAAATATGGAGGAAACGCTTGAGAGTTTGGCTGTTTTCTTCGAAAAGCAGCATCATACTCGCCAAAAGGTAAAATCAGCACTTTCTTATCCGACGGTCATTGGAATTATCGCTATTGGCGTTGTCATTTTCTTATTGACCTCTGTTGTGCCCACTTTTGTAAGTATGTTTGAGGACATGAACGCTGAATTACCGGCTATTACTCAATTTGTATTAGATGCCTCTGAGTTTATGCAAAAGTTTTGGTGGTTAGTCATAATTATTTTTATCGGTATTATCTTTGGCTTTGTTGCCGCACGAGGCAATCCAAAGACAAGATATTATTTAGATTATGCAGCATTGCGAATGCCAGTGTTTGGGAAAATGCAACAAAAAGCAGCTCTGGCCCGCTTGAGTAGAACATTAAGCTCGTTATTCTCGAGTGGCGTACCGATTTTACAAGCATTAGCATCCTGTGAAAAGGTTGTTGAAAATGAGGTCATTGCCAAAGTTGTCCGTGCTTCTAGAGATGAATTGGGGAAAGGAAATTCACTAACGACTCCAATGATAAAGCACTGGGCGTTTCCGCCATTGGTCACACAAATGATTGCGATTGGTGAAACAACAGGATCTCTTGATACGATGCTGTCAAAAGTTGCCGATTTTTATGAGCAGGAGGTGGAAAACACAACTGATCAAATCAAAGCATTAATTGAACCAATTATGATTGTCTTTTTAGCGGGGATTGTTGGGGTCATCGTTCTATCAATTATGATGCCGATGTTTGACATGTTCCAGCACGTTGATCAGCTGTAGAATATAGTATAATTACCAATTTATTTATGTCGAAATAATGTGTATAATCTAGGTGATAGAAGACAAAAAATACTATCAATATAATGATGAAAGGGAGAGAGAAGTTATGTTACAAAAATTAAAAAAACGTCTTAAAAACCAAAAAGGCTTTACATTAATCGAACTATTAGCAGTAATCGTTATTTTGGGGATTATTGCAGCGATTGCGATTCCGGCGATTGGTGGGATTATTGATAAAACTGAAAAAGACGCTCAAGTCTCAGAAGGTATTCAAATTATTAGTTCTGCAAAATTATATATGTCAGCACATCAACATATCGATAATGGTACTGCGAGCGATGGTAAAATGGAATTAACAACCACTGAATTAGATTCTTATCTTGATAACGTGGATGATACAGGCTACACAGTCTTGGTTACTAAAGCCGCAAGTGGAAAATACACTTATGAAATAACAGATCATGCAGCTGTTCAAATTGTAAATGGTAGTTCAGCAACCAGTGCAACCGAACAGAATTTATTAGATTATTAACAATATGCATCAGTTGTTGTTTATATACGGCTTACTTTTAGGTTCTTTCTATAACGTAGTTGGACTTCGCGTGCCACAAGGTCAATCGATTGTTTCACCCCGCTCAGCATGTCCAACATGCGGGCATCAGCTTAGAGCAATTGAACTGATTCCAGTTCTGTCATACCTTTTGCAAGGGGGGAAATGCCGCGTCTGTAAGACGGGCATTTCTCCTATTTATCCAATCATCGAATTTTTAACGGGAGTTTTATTTGCAACAGCCCCACTTGTAGTTGGCTGGAATAGTGAACTATTAATTGCCTTAACCTTCATTTCACTATTTATTATCATCTTGGTATCTGACACAGCATATATGATTATCCCTGATAAAGTTTTATTAGTATTCGCAGGGATTTTTTTATTGGAACGGTTGTTTTTTCCACTTTTACCCTGGTGGGATTCCCTCTTAGGTGCGGGAATCGGTTTTGGTCTCTTGCTCATAATTGCCCTTGTTAGTAAAGGTGGTATGGGCGGCGGTGACATTAAACTATTCGCACTGATTGGCTTTGTTGTGGGGGTCAAAACATTATTATTAGCCTTTTTTTTATCGACGTTTTTAGGGGCGATGTTTGGGCTGCTTGGAATGGCGTTAAAAGTTGTTAAAAGGGGGAAGCCAATTCCGTTTGGTCCGTTTATAGCCTTAGGAACGTTGTTAGCTTATTACTTTGGTGAAACTATTATTAATGCCTATCTTGATTTATTTTTTACATAAAACAAAGGGGGTTGGAATATGGGATTACCCCGCCTATCGGTTGGTAGCCGACCTATTGATATCATTATAAATGATCACAGCATTCGTTATATTGAAATAAAACCTGGGAACCCGCCGATTCCAGTTCGCTGGGGCGAACGTTATTTGCCACCTGGGTTGGTTAAAGAGGGAAAAATCGCTGATGAAGACACTTTATCGGTTATTTTAGATGAGTGTATTGATGCCTGGAAAATTCGACGTCGGAAAGTTAGATTTCTAGCGCCCGACCCGTATGTTACAATTCGCCGCTTGGCGATTCCCGATGATGTACAGCATGATGAAATCAATGGATATTTAAATTTGGAAATCGGCGCAAGCATTCATTTACCATTTGAGGATCCAATCTTTGATTATCTTGCCCTTCCTAAGACAGAGGAAAAACGGGAAATATTGTTATTTGCGGCCAATCGTCAATATGTCATGAAGTATTCAGAACTTTTCTCAGACTTAAAAATGATTCCCAATGCTGTCGATCTTTCATCATTGGCATTGTATCGTTTATATCACTTAATTAAAAAACAGAAAAATGATGAAAAAATTCTAGTTCTTCAATTTGATATCGATCTCGTTGTCATGAGCATTTTTGAAAATGAAATTCCATTTTTTATGAGGCATCAGTATTTTCCATACAATGAACAGGAATGGGATATAAAAATTGGACGTAGTGGTTTTCAACAGCCTACATTTATTGGTGATCTTGATGAATTAAAAGATCATATTGATGATGCTCTAAAAGAAGTAAGTAAGTTGATTGACTTTTATCAATACTCACTCCATCAAGGTAAAAATGAAATTAACAAAATCGTCTTAACTGGTGATAACCCGTTCTTGGATGAAATTAAGCAGGCACTCCAAGCACGATTTGATATCGCTGTTGAAATGCTTGAGATAAATGAGATGGAAACTTTGAAGAATAGACCATTGCCTAGAAGCCATTATCTAGCCTTTGGGCTAGCGTTAAAAGAGGTGTAGTCATGCTAGTAGAAATTAACCTGCTGCCGAGAAAGGAACCAAAAAGTATTGCATTTTTGGTGATCATCAGTTCAGCACTCGTCATTTTACTTTTAGCAGGACTTCTCATCCTTTGGCAAGGCAGTCGCTTAGAGAATGAGTTAAATAACCTGAATAGTAAAATTTCATCTACCCAAAAGCTTGTCCAAGCTGAACAAGCAAAGTTGGAAAAGAATAAACTAGGAACAGAATCCTATACGCAACTTGATAGTGCGGTCAAATGGGCCAATGATGAACCAATTAAATCAGCACCCATCCTAAAGCGAATTGTTGCACTTCTTCCAGAACGTGGGTTTATTCAAAATATTTCCTATGCCGAGACAGGTAATGTAACGATGACGGTTCAGTTTGATAGCAGCCGAGAAGCAGCTTATTTTTATAAAACGCTGTTGGATGCTGATTGGATTACAGGTGCAACATTATCATCATTAGCTGCAGCAGAAATTGATGATAATGGAGATTCTAAAACAGATACTAATACTGCAGATAACGAGCAAATTCTTCCGCGTTATACCGGCCAATATACGCTTACTTTAAACCGGAATATAATTAATAGTCAGGAGCTTGCTGAAACACAAGGAGGCGGTAATCGATGAATCTTCACTTTTCAAAACGAGAAACCTTAATCCTTGTACTTACTTTATTACTGACAATTGCTTCAATTTTTGCTCTTTATTATTTATATTTAGAACCAAAATATAAGAATATTGATACCCAAACTGCTTCCTTAAAAACTGAAAAAGAGCTTTTAGCATCACTACAAAAACAGCAACAAACTAAATCGGATATTACCGCTGAAAGCCTTGCGGTCTTGCAGCGCAAGGTTCCGGTAAAGCCCCAGCAGGAACAGTTGATTTTGGATCTTGAGCAAGCTGAAGTAATTTCGGGTACGAAAATTATGAGTATGGCATTTTCTGAAGGTGATGTAGCCCCAGCGCCAGCGGAAACACAAAACAACACCAACAAGGATCAAGCAAATGCCAATGATGAAGAAAAGAACAGTAATACAGACGATAAAACGGATCAGAGTGCGGATAATCAAGCAGCTGATGATAAAACAACTGATGACAATAAAAACACTGAGGAAGATAATAATACTGAAAAGGATGGCGAAAAGGCCAATACATATGAACCGACTCCATTACCTGGTGGAATTAAACGGTTAATGGTGACTCTTTCAGTAGAATCAAATAACTATGAAGAATTAAAAAAATTCATGGAGTCCTTAGAGAGTTTACAAAGAACAATTGTTATTGAAACGATAAGTTTTTCGGGTACAACTGAAGTAACAAAAGTTGAAGCAACAAAAGATGAAAAACTATCATATAATTTAACGCTGTCGGCATTCTTTATGCCAGGGTTAACCGATTTGCAGGACAAGCTTCCTGAATTAGTAGCTCCACCGCCAGCAAACAAGACAAATCCTTTCAATCGTTTCCCGGATTTAAATAGCTATTAAAATAAACTATTAAAAAAATTGGCGAAAGCCTTTCTTAACAAGACGACAAAAGTCTTGTTATTTTTTTTGTCTACTATGATAGGATGGAAACAATTCTCAGCACGAAAGTAGGAGGGGGCAGGATGGAAAAGCGAGAACAAGGAAAAACGATTACGATAAAAATAAATGGAAAGCATCAGGCTTTTGCAGATCAAAAACAAAAATTAACGCGGCGTCAGGGACAAATTCACGAAAACACAATGGTTGAACCGGTGATAATGAAAGATGAAGAGCAACCAAAAAGATTTATTACATCGGAAAATGAAAATATCATTGAGAACCAAACTATTTCAATAAATGAAACTGCTGCGTCAGAAGAACATAAGGAAGAACAATTTGATTGGATTCTACCAGAACGATCAAATGAAATAGATTTGCAGGATTACAAGAAGGTTGACGAGCCAAACAAGAAGAAATCAACAGCAGTGGCTCCAAAAAAGTCATCATTTAAAATTATGACAAGTAAGTCAAAATTCAATCGCGGAGTGTTTGCGACGATATTTTTCGCCGTCTTTTTAGCGGTAATTCTGGGGACAAGCTTTGGTTTTACGATGCTTAAGCTCGTTTTTATTGAAAAGGCAAGCGATTCAGAAACGGCCATTCCGACAACGGTCATTCCAGAGGAGAAAGAACCAAGTACCAAACCTACTGGTGCTATTTCGCTTGTCCTTCCCACAATCTCAACTTGGGTTGTTCAGGAGGGAGCCTATGCTAATTCAAACTCTGCAAAATCAGTAGTCGATGATTTAAAAGATAAAGGTCTGAGTGCGACAATCTTTGAAGGTGACAAATCTTTTATATTATTAGGTGTTGCAGATACGAAGGAAAGCGCCAAGGTGTTAAGCGGTAAATTGGCTGACTCTAATATAAATGAACCATTTTCTAAAGAAATTAGTACTGGAGGAAATGAGTTAAAGGGTATCAACGATCAAGAAAAAGCTTTTCTTGAAGGATTCGCTCCATTATTTGCCGAAATGACGAAAGCTACCTCTGCAGAAAAGCTAGCTGATTCAGACCTCAAAAGCCTAAAGAAAGCTTCAAATAACCTTAATCAATTAAACAAGATTGAAAATAAACAAATAAAGTCTATAAAGGCTCATAGTCAGGCTGCTATCAAAAATATTGAATCCATTACAAAGAAACCGGACAAAAAACAAAGTATAGAGCTTCAACAACATCTACTATCGATATTAGCAACATACCAAGATTTGAAATAACAATAAAGGTAACGTAATAATGTCGAATATTTTCCGGGCAATAATAAAAGCTAGTAGAGGGTGATGTGTCATCCTCTGTTTTGTTTTTTTATGATAATTTTCCATAATAAAAATTGTTTGTAGACTTGAACTTTGATAGTATTGAACTGTATCTCCCCAATAATTTTTTTGGCAATGAAAGGACAGTGATTTAATGCAACACCTCATTTTAGCCTCATCATCTCCACGGCGAAAAGAACTTCTTGAAACTCTTCAATTAACATTCGACATTTCCAGCAGTGAAGCAGATGAAAGCTATGAACCAGGTACTGCTCCAGCGCAAATTGTAATGGAGTTGGCCGTTCGAAAAGCAAGCGATGTCGCACAGCGAAACCCAGAGTCATTTGTGATTGGCGCTGACACAATCGTCGTATTAGCACATCAAGTATTGGGTAAGCCGAAAGACAAGGACGATGCCATCGATATGTTGACGAAACTATCGGGCAAAACGCACTCCGTTTATACAGGTGTGGCGATTGTCCATGGCGAAACATGGGTTCAATTTTACGAAAAAACAGATGTGACATTTTGGGAATTAACAGAGTCAGAAATTAACGTTTATATTAAAAGCGGGGAGCCGTTTGATAAGGCTGGAGCCTACGGAATTCAGGGTTTTGGCAGTATGCTTGTCAAGCAAATTTCAGGTGACTATTTTGCGGTAGTCGGACTTCCTGTTTCAAGGACGGTCCGTGAATTGCAAAAGGCGGGCTACAAGCTTCCGTATTGATAAAGCTCCCAACCTCCATCAAACTTTTAGAACTCCCCGAATATAGGGAGGAATTTTGTTGAAGCAAGAATCATTAATGATTCGTGATTTTCCACAGGATGAACGACCTCGGGAACGATTTATCCAAAGTGGACCAAGGAGTCTGTCTAATCATGAGCTGTTAGCGATTATGCTGCGCACGGGGACGAAGGACGAATCAGTGCTGCAATTATCCAATCGCTTATTAACTCAATTTGAAGGATTAAGACTTTTGAAGGAAGCCACTTTGGAAGAAATTACGTCTATTAAGGGAATAGGTCAAGCAAAGGCGATTCAAATATTGGCAGCGGTTGAAATTGGTCGACGGATTTCCAACCTAGTACATGAGGATCGTTATGTGATTCGTTCCCCTGAGGATGGCGCCAAGCTGATGATGAATGAAATGCGCTTTTTAACACAGGAGCATTTCGTTTGCTTGTACCTTAACACCAAAAATCAGGTTCTTCATAAGCAAACCATTTTTATTGGTAGCCTCAATGCCTCTATTGTACACCCCCGCGAGGTATATAAAGAAGCGCTCAGGCGTTCCGCTGCCTCCATTATCTGCTTGCATAATCACCCATCAGGCGATCCCGCACCAAGCCGGGAGGATATTGAGGTGACGAAGCGTTTGGTGGAATGTGGAAAAATTATTGGGATTGATTTGTTAGATCACCTTATTATTGGTGAGAATAAATATGTTAGTTTGAAGGAAAAAGGTTATTTGTAGCACTATGATTTTGGGTTTCGTTAAGCTATAATATTAGTTATGATTTTTTGCCGAAATGGAACGAATATTGGACGTTAATATTAAAAATCATGTGCGCACAATCGTGTAAATACTTGCACTTGTCTTTACATTGTTTTTCAAAAAAAGGGGAGATACAACCATGTTTGGATTTGGAACAAAAGATTTAGGAATCGACTTAGGGACGGCGAACACGCTCGTTTATGTAAAAGGAAAAAGTATTGTATTAAGAGAGCCTTCTGTCGTTGCATTTCAAACGGATACGAAGCAAATCGTCGCTGTTGGAAATGACGCGAAAAATATGATTGGTCGGACACCTGGGAATGTCGTGGCACTACGCCCGATGAAGGATGGGGTTATTGCCGATTACGAAACAACTGCAACGATGATGAAATACTACATAAAACAAGCGACGAAGCAGAAAAGCCTGTTTGCAGGAAAACCCTATGTCATGGTTTGTGTACCATCTGGAATCACCGCGGTTGAAGAACGTGCTGTCATTGATGCAACACGTCAGGCCGGAGCCCGCGATGCTTATACAATTGAAGAGCCGTTTGCTGCTGCAATCGGTGCGAACTTGCCAGTTTGGGAACCAACAGGAAGCATGGTCGTCGATATCGGTGGTGGAACAACAGAGGTGGCGATTATCTCCTTGGGTGGTATCGTAACATCACAATCAATCCGCGTAGCTGGTGATGAAATGGATGATGCCATTATTCACTTCATTCGCAAGAATTACAATTTAATGATTGGGGAACGAACTGCGGAAATTATTAAAATGGAAATTGGTTCTGCAGGTGACCCTGAAGGCGTCGATAACATGGAAATCCGTGGACGTGACTTATTAACAGGTCTTCCTAAAACCATTGAAATTACTGCTTTAGAAATATCAAAAGCTTTGCATGATACGGTTTATGCTATCGTCGACGCAGTTAAAGTGACACTTGAGAAAACTCCGCCAGAATTAGCTGCTGACATTATGGACCGCGGTATCGTCTTAACTGGTGGTGGTGCATTGCTTCGTAATTTGGACAAGGTTATTAGTGAAGAAACGAACATGCCTGTTTTAATCGCTGAAAATCCGCTTGATTGTGTCGCAATTGGTACTGGTAAAGCGCTTGACCATATTCATTTATTTAAAAATAAAGCTCGTGATTCTAGATAGAACTTATGTTGCTCGTGAAAAGAACGATTTGTTCCTTTCACGAAGCACATTAGATTAGACCCTAAAAAAGAGGTGTACATCATGCCACCGTTTTTTCTTAATAAACGACTGATTATCTTACTCGTCAGCATGATTATACTCGTGGCATTGATTGGTTTTTCTTTAAGAGAGAGAGAAGAACTTACATGGCCAGAGCAATTCATGAAGGATACGACCGGTTTAGTGCAATCCCTCGTGTCTCGGCCTGTTAATTATGTTGCTGGTTTTTTTGAAAACTTGAATGATTTGCAGGATACATATCATGAAAACAAAGAATTAAAGAAACGTGTTGACAAAATTGCCCGCTTAGAAGCGGAAGTACAGTTATTGGAAAAAGAAAACAAACGCTTAAACGAAATCCTTGATAAAGAGGATACTCTACGAAATTATAAATCTACTCAAGGAACGGTCATTGCTAGAAATCCAGATCGCTGGAATGAACAGGTTATTATTGATAAAGGTAAAACGAACGGAATTGCCAAAAACATGGCGGTTATTACCGCTAATGGTTTAATTGGTAAGGTTAAGACGGTTAATCAATTTACTTCTACCGTCCAACTATTAAGCGCAAATGATCCGAAAAATCGGATATCTGCTGTTATTTTAGGTGGAGAAGTTGAGGTTCATGGTCTGATTATGGGCTATGATGAGAAAAAAGAACTATTACTGATGAAACAAATTCCTGCTGACGCAAAGGTCACTAAGGATCAAAATATTACAACTTCTGGTTTGGGTGGTATTTTCCCGCCAGGTTTACCGATTGGTAAAGTAGTTGAAATAGTTCCTGATGAATATGGGTTAACACAAACGGCTTATGTCAAGCCAGGAGCAGATTTCTATGATATACGGCACGTGATGGTGATTGAAAGAGGAATGCTTCAGCCCGAAGCAAGTGATATGGTAGATGACAAGGGGGAGGAGTTGTGAGAACCTTCCTTCTTCCTGTCTTATTCACAGCTTGCTTTATTTTTGAAAGTATTTTTCTGGAATTAACTCCAGGGAAGTATCTTCACCATGACAATCTTTTTGTTCCGCATCTACTGATGATTGCGCTGATTCTCCTAACGATCTATGGTAATCGGAACTATGGCATCATGTACGGTTTTATCTTTGGACTGCTTTTTGATGTGATTTATATTGAAATTATTGGAATATACATGGTCGTTTTTCCGATTGTATGCTATTTAATTTCGAAAATCATGAAAGTGCTTCAAACGAACTTAATCATCGTGACATTCGTAACGCTGATTGGGGTTGCCCTGCTTGAGGTTTCTGTGTATTATATGAGCTTCCTCATCCACCGAACCGACATGGTTTTCTCAACCTTTTTACACGATCGCTTAATACCAACGATTATTCTCAATCTTGTCTTGACGATTATTTTCGCTTATCCTCTGAAGCGGCATTTTGAAAAATTAGCGGATCAATTGCGAAATGAATAAGTATTAGTATGGAAAAATATTTTCTTATTTGTTTTAATAAAAGGAATTTTTCACGTTTCTGTCGAATTCATTTTCCATTGAGGTGAGCAATCTACCATGAAAAAATCGCAAAATGTAACCATAAAGGGAACGAAAGACGGCATCACACTACATCTCGATGATTCCTGCTCATATGAAGAGCTGAAAAAAGAACTCGATATCAAGCTGTCTGCAAATTCACGCACCAATGAAGGTCAACCGCTTACAACAGTGAAGGTACAAGTTGGAAATCGGTATTTAACCGATGAAATGCATGAAGAAATTAAAGAGATTATTCGCAAAAAGAAAAATTTGGTCGTAGACGAAATCGTCACAAGTGTTATGACGATTGAAGAGGCGGCACGAATCAAGGCTGAATCAGAAATCGTTTCAGTGGCGAGGATTATCCGCTCTGGACAGGTTTTGGAGGTTCCGGGGGATTTATTACTATTGGGTGACGTGAACCCGGGGGGCACTGTGAAAGCTGGCGGAAACATTTTTATCATGGGTACGTTAAAGGGGATTGCCCATGCAGGCTGCTATGGCGATGATCAAGCCGTTATTTCAGCTGCAGTCATGAATCCGTCTCAGCTATGGATTAGCGATTGTATCAATCGTGCACCAGATCATGCTGCAGACTCCGATAAAAAGATGCTTGAATGTGCTTTTATTGATGAGAATCGACAAATTGTCGTTGATAGAATACAAGTATTGATGCATCTTAGACCAAATTTAACAAGATTGGAAGGGGGATTCTAGCAATGGGAGAAGCAATAGTTGTTACTTCGGGTAAAGGCGGAGTAGGAAAAACTACCACATCAGCAAACTTAGGCACTGCTTTGGCATTGCAGGGTAAACGTGTATGTTTAGTCGATACCGATATCGGGCTTAGAAACCTTGATGTCGTAATGGGACTTGAAAATCGAATCATCTATGATTTAGTCGATGTTATTCAAGGGAGATGTAAAATTCATCAGGCGCTCGTCAAAGATAAGCGTTTTGAAGATTTGCTTTACTTGTTGCCTGCAGCACAAACCCTTGATAAAACAGCGGTAACACCTGAACAAATGAAAGTCTTAGTGAATGAACTTAAGCAAGACTATGATTATATTATTATCGATTGTCCAGCTGGAATCGAGCACGGCTACAAAAACGCCATTGCCGGTGCGGATAAAGCGATTGTTGTGACGACCCCTGAGGTTTCTGCAGTCCGTGATGCCGATCGTATCATCGGTCTGTTGGAAAAAGAAGAAGGGATTGAATCACCAAAATTAGTGATCAATCGGATTCGTAATCACTTAATGAAAAATGGTGACATGCTGGATGTGGATGAAGTAACTTCACACTTATCGATTGACCTGCTTGGTATTGTCGCGGATGACGATGAAGTCATCAAAGCGTCCAACCATGGTGAGCCAATTGCCTTAAATCCAAACAGCAAGGCATCGATTGCCTACCGCAACATTGCCCGACGCATTTTAGGAGAGTCCATCCCGCTTCAATCACTAGAATCAGATGAAAAAGGAATGTTCTCTAAAATCAAACGCTTCTTTGGTGCAAAATAATATCTGAAATAAAAAGGCCTGTCTGATAAATTTGCAGACAGGCTTTATTTGGTTTGTGAGCATATTCCCTTTGGACCACTCATAGACTTGTACAAATGTCTATTTAGAATGGTGGGGAGATTATGCGATCTAGTGCAGATGACGTGCGGAAACGGATTGCAAAACGAAAACGGGAACGCGAAAAGCAAGTCGAGCCAAACCGACCAAGCAAACCAAGCAAACCAAGTTTTCTATATCAGGAGCCAGAAGAGCGGGATGGATTTGATCGGTTTCCATCCTATGAAATAACTCCAGAGGAAGGAAATCATCCTCTTTTTCGCAAGGAAGTATTTCTGTTTAAGGTGATGGCTTCTGCCTGCTTATTTTTGGTCTTGGCGATATTATTTCGGAATGAGTCCCCAGCGCTGGATACAGCACGGAATTTTGTTTCGCAGTCATTTGAAAAGGATTTTCAGTTCGCAACTGTTTCTAACTGGTATGAAGATAAATTTGGTAAGCCACTTGCACTTTTCCCAGTTCCTGAGGGTAAAGGAGGCGGTAAGGAAAATGTCCAGAAGGATAATGGACAACATTATGCTTTGCCAGCATCCGGGAAAATTTTAGAGGATTTTCAAGAAAGCGGACAGCGAGTCATCATAGAAACCTCTAAGGATGCGGCTGTGGAAGCAATGGGAGAAGGAATGGTTCGGTTTGTCGGCGAAAAGGAGGGTTTCGGCAAAACAGTGGTCATTCAGCATGCTGACAAAAGTGAATCGTGGTACGGTAACTTAGGGGAGATTTCTGTCAGTCTTTATGATTTTATTGAAAAAGGAAAAAAGGTCGGTACGGTCAGTAATGGAGATTCGGGTGAAAAAGGGTCATTTTATTTTGCGATTAAAAAGGATGAAAACTTCATCGATCCAATCCAGGTGATTCAATTTGAATAAACTTATCTTTTTTCTCAGGCAGGTAAAAATTCATCCACTCCTATGGTTTGTGATTGCATTAGCCGTGTTAACAGCGCGATTTTGGGAAGTAACCATCCTATTTTTGATCGTCCTCGTTCATGAATTAGGGCATGCAGCAGCAGCGTCCTATTTTCAATGGCGAATTAAACACATTACCTTGCTTCCATTCGGTGGTGTAGTTGAAATGGATGAGCACGGAAATCGACCTTTATTAGAAGAGTCCATTGTAATTTTGGCAGGCCCTATCCAACATGTGTGGCTGATTGGGGTTGCTTTTTGCTTTTATCAGCTATCGTGGTTAAGTCCCGATCATTATTCACTCTTTTTATCTATGAATCTAATGGTGCTCATGTTTAATTTGCTCCCGATTTGGCCGCTTGACGGGGGCAAACTTGTCTTTTTATTATTGTCCTATATAAAGCCCTTTCCGATTGCCCACCGTATGATGATTTATATCTCATTCCTGTCAATCATTCTGTTTACAGTATTTACGCTCCTATTAATGCCAAGCAATTTAAACGTATGGATTATTCTCGCCTTTTTACTGTTTTCCCTTTATTATGAATGGAAGCAGCATCGCTTTATTTTTATGCGGTTTTTGCTGGAACGCTATTATGGGAAAAGAGACGATTTACGTGTGCTCAAGCCGTTGAAGGTTGCTGAGGAAGAATTGATTGTACACGTTCTAGAACGATTTTGCCGTGGCTGCAAGCATCCAATTGTCATTGAAGAAAATGGTAAAGAAAAGGGCATTCTTGATGAAAATGAAATTCTACATGCAATTTTCGCAGAAAAATTGTTAACAGCCAAAATTCGTGATTTACTATATACATACTAATAGTCGTAGCAAAAGAGAGGCCCTATTATGAAAAAAATCATTATTAATCATTCTTTAACAGAAAAACGCTATGCTGTATTAAACGGTTCAAAGATTGAAAAAGTCAATATTTATCAGCCCCAACATGAATCCTTGGTGGGGCATATTTATTTGGGAACGGTAGCGAAGGTGATGCCGGGCTTAAACGCTGTCTTTGTTGATATTGGTACGGAGAAACAAGGATTTTTGCACCGTGACCAATTGGCAGCTTACAGAAATGCTTCCGGAGCATTTTCTGATCGGAAAAATAAATCGGTAACAGCCTTTACTTATCAAGGTGAAAAATTGTTAGTCCAAGTTGTAAAGGATGAAACAGGCGATAAAGGTCCACGCCTTTCAGGCCTAATCGAACTGAATGGTGAGCATCTCGTCTACTTGGCTAACGAAAATTCTGTGTCTGTTTCTAAAAAACTAAACGATGACAACGAACGTAAAGCTTGGTTTAATTTTGGAATGAAGCAAAGAATCGGAAATGAAGGCTTTATTTTTCGGACTGCAGTAGAGGGGCAAGAACCTGATGACATCCTAGCAGAAATCAAAGTCCTAAGAAAACAATATCAAGAACTAGCCCAACTTGCACAACATCGGAAGAAAACAGGTCTATATCATCAAAGAAACCATTTTCTTGAACAAATTAAAACAGAATGTACGAGCTTAAACGCTGGTGAGATTTGGGTCGATGATTTGATGTTGAAGCAGGAGCTTGAACGCTTGGCTACTCCAGACCGTTCGGTATTATTTTATCAAGGAAAGGAAAACATCTTTTCAAGCTATCACATTGAGCAAGAGCTCGACAAGGCATTGCAACGGAAGGTTGAGCTTGCTAATGGTGCTTACCTAGTCATTGACGAAACAGAAGCTTTAACGATTATTGATGTTAATACTGGTAAGTTTATAGGGAAAACAAAGCGTGAAGAAACTGTCTTAAAAACAAACCTTGCTGCAGCAGTTGAGGTTGCAAAGCAACTGCGCTTAAGAGATATTGGCGGAATCATTCTGATTGATTTTATCGATATGAAAAGTGAAAACGAACGACATATGGTCGAGCGAGCCATCGAGACCGAATTGGCAAAAGACGAAAAGCCTACGAAGGTGCTAGGCTTTACTGAATTGGGAATTCTGCAGCTGACAAGAAAGAAAACAAAGCAAGCTTTATCAGAAGCTTTGTCGATAAACTGTCCAACCTGCAACGGTTCTGGAAAAGTGTTAAGTCCGGAAACGATTGCCTTCAGGCTTGAACGTGAATTGTGGGAGCACCGTCATTTGGATAATGATGCGGTGTGGGTGGAGACGACTGAAGAGGTCCGTTCTGTCTTTGCGGGTGTGAAGGATATCCATTTGCAACGCTTTCAGGAATTGCTTGGCTTCCGAATAATTCTTACTGTGGCTGAAGCTGATAAGCCATTTTATCGTGTACGGCAATATGGCCTGATTGATGAGTTGATTGAAAAAATCAAACAGTAATTTGAGTCGTTTATATCGTTTTCCTAATCCATATTCACTCATTTTCCGTCAAGATTTTCAGTTGACACCATATAGCGAGTGTGATAGGATTTTAATGTTATGTTTATAGCATACCGCGCATTTCAGGTAGTAAGCTTTTGCGTGATTCTATGAAGTTCCGCAGAACGCCTGGCAATGGCGAGTCCCCAATTTTAAGGAGGTGCAGTTCATGTACGCAATTATCGAAACTGGCGGTAAGCAATTGAAAGTAGAAGCAGGTCAAGCTATCTACATCGAAAAGCTTAACGCAGAAGCAGGCGAAACAGTTACTTTTGACAAAGTTCTTTTCGTTGGTGGAGAAAACGTAAAAGTAGGAAGCCCATTAGTTGAAGGCGCTACTGTTACAGCTAAAGTTGAGAAACAAGGCCGCGGTAAAAAAATCATCGTTTTCAAATACAAAGCGAAGAAAAACAACCGTAAAAAGCAAGGTCATCGTCAGCCATACACTAAAGTTGTTATCGAAGCAATCAACGCGTAAGGTTTGATTTGATGATTAACATTACGATTAATCGTACTGAATCCGGAACTATTCATTCGTTCACTATGAATGGACATGCCAATTTCGCACGTCACGGCGAGGATCTCGTCTGTGCGGGAGCATCCGCTGTTTCCTTTGGTTCTGTCAATGCCATCGAGGCATTAACTGGTATCGTACCAGAGATTGAACAAAGTCAAGGCGGCTTTCTCCGATGTACATACCCAACTGATTTACAAAAGGATGTACAAGAGAAAGTTCAATTGCTTCTTGAAGCTATGGTTGTTTCATTAGAAACGATTGAAAGAGATTACGGAAAGCACATAAAAATTACCTTCAAAAAGTAGGAGGTGGAACTCATGTTAAGATTAGATCTTCAGTTTTTCGCATCGAAAAAAGGGGTAGGTTCTACTAAAAACGGTCGTGACTCTCATTCTAAGCGTCTTGGCGCTAAACGTGCAGACGGTCAATTCGTTAGCGGTGGATCAATCCTTTATCGTCAACGTGGCACTAAGATTTATCCAGGTGTAAACGTTGGTCGTGGTGGAGATGACACTCTATTCGCTAAAGTTGACGGTGTTGTTAAATTTGAGCGCGTAGGTCGTGACCGCAAGCAAGTTAGCGTATACCCAGTAGCACAAGAAGCGTAAGCTCTTATTAGAAAACTCTAGCCCATGTTGGTTAGAGTTTTCTTTTTTCTTCAATGAACGCTAGCTTAAGCCTTCAAAATAATACCCCTATTCCTTTCTTTAGTGAGGAGTTTTGCTAAAATTTTCATTTTTTGCTTACGGTTTGTGCGTTTTTTGATATACTAACACCAAGCAGTCTGATGACAATATACTGGCTGAGTGGGAGTGCATGTATGAAAAAAGAATGGAACACGGTCGAAGTAATGCGTCATGCACGACACGACTGGTTAAATAAAATACAATTAATAAAAGGTAACCTTGACTTAAATAAAACAGACCGAGTGAAACAATTAATTGAAGAAATAGTCATGGAAGCCCAACAAGAGGCCAAATTAACCAATTTGAAAATCCCTCACTTCGCAACACTTTTAATGACAGGGAATTGGGAGTCCTATTCCTTTATCATAGAATATGAAATCTTAAACGGCAGTGAAATATTAGCAATTAATGATACCCAAATCGCAAACTGGACACAGACCTTTTTTACAACCTTACATAATGCTGTAGATGCTTTTGGTGAAAACCATCTGTCCATTACAATAGAAACACAAAAAAATGGTATTCGTTTCTTTTTCGATTTTAGCGGAATAATAAAGGATAAAGACAAATTACAACAATTCCTTGGCGGCGATGGGGATGTATCACCATCGCATCAGGTCTTGGAATTCTCTCAACAGGAACTCGCAATTGATGTTTTTATGCCATTTGTGTAAAAAGGTGTGAAAAAAGCGATTCTCGTCTTGACGGAAACTAGTTTGTTATAAATAACAGGCGGGAGGAACAAGAATGTTCGTCGATCAGGTAAAAGTATATGTAAAAGGTGGAGACGGCGGAAATGGGATGGTTGCGTTTCGTCGTGAAAAATATGTCCCAAAAGGTGGACCAGCCGGGGGCGATGGTGGTCATGGCGGAGACGTCGTTTTTGAGGTCGAGGAAGGCCTAAGAACATTAATGGATTTCCGTTATCAACGCCATTTTAAAGCTCCACGTGGTGAACACGGGATGTCTAAAAACATGCATGGCAAAAACGCTAAAGACCTAGTTGTTAAAGTCCCACCAGGTACGACCATAACGGATGAAGATACAAATGAAATCATCGCCGATTTAACGATGCATGGCCAACGAGCAGTTATTGCAAAAGGTGGTCGCGGTGGTCGTGGTAACTCGCGTTTTGCGACGCCAGCTAATCCGGCACCAGAGCTTTCCGAAAACGGTGAGCCAGGGCATGAGCGAAACATCGTAATGGAATTAAAGTTATTGGCAGATGTTGGACTTGTTGGATTCCCAAGTGTAGGGAAATCAACACTTCTATCTGTTGTGTCTTCGGCACGGCCAAAAATTGCCGAGTACCATTTTACTACGATTGTGCCAAATCTGGGAATGGTCGAAACTGCGGATGGACGCAGCTTTGTTATGGCCGATTTACCAGGACTCATTGAAGGGGCACACTCAGGTGTAGGACTTGGTCATCAGTTCTTACGGCATATTGAAAGAACCCGGGTTATCGTCCATGTCATTGATATGGCTGCAACCGAAGGGCGCGACCCATATGAGGACTATTTAACGATTAACAATGAATTGGCTCAATACAATTTGCGTTTGACGGAGCGTCCGCAAATAATTGTTGCTAATAAAATGGACATGCCAGATGCTGAGGAAAACTTAGAGGCGTTTAAGGAAAAACTGACGGATGATTATCCGATTTTCCCAATTTCGGCACTGACAAAAAGTGGTCTGCGTGATTTATTATTTGCGATTGCGAATAAGCTTGAGGAAACACCTGAATTCCCGCTATACGAAGAGGAAGAAGAAGAGGCTGGAGTTCACCGTGTTGTTTACAAGCATGAAGCAGAACAAGAAGAATTCTTTATTACTCGTGAGCCGGACGGAAGCTTTGTCCTCTCAGGGGAAAAATTAGAAAGATTGTTCAAAATGACTGATTTTTCACGGGACGAATCCGTTCGAAGATTTTCGCGGCAAATGCGCGGCATGGGAATTGATGAAGCGCTTCGTGCAAAAGGTGCCAAGGACGGTGACACCGTTAAGTTATTGAACTATGAATTCGAGTTTATTGAATAGAGCTTCGCAAGACGGGGTGGAGAAATGAGAGGACATAAATTCGATAAGAAATTTTATTTAGTGCGTGAGGACGTTTTGCCGGAAGCGATGAAAAAAACGCTCGAAGCCAAAGAAATGATTGAACGGGGAAAGGCTGAGTCGGTTTGGGATGCTGTCAATAAAGTGGATCTGAGCCGAAGTGCGTTTTATAAATACCGTGATACCGTCTTTCCTTTTCATACCATTGTAAAAGAAAGATTGATTACGCTGTTTTTCCAATTGGAGGATCGCTCCGGCACGCTTTCAGAGTTACTTGGATTGGTTGCGAATTCCGGTTGTAACGTACTAACGATTCACCAGACGATTCCAATTCAAGGTCGCGCAAACGTTACACTTTCATTAAATGTTGCCAATATGGGGATTGATATTGATGAGCTGCTGACAAAATTGCGGCGGCTTGAATTTGTAGAAAAAGTTGAGGTGTTGGGATCCGGTTTGTAGGTCGTAGTCGGGCTATCAATCAGATTCCCACCTAATTTTGATTTTTAAGGGGAAGAGGGAAAAAACGTGAAGGTAGGATATTTGGGTCCGCGAGCGACGTTCACAGACATAGCGGTGCGCAACATGTTTCCAGACGACACTGGGGTTCCGTACATCACGATTCCATCGTGTATGGATGCAGTGGTCGATGGGGAAGTGGATGTTGCGGTTGTTCCGCTAGAGAATGCGCTTGAGGGCTCAGTTAATATTACGCTTGATTATTTAGTGCATGAAGTAGATTTACCAATCTTGGGAGAAATCCGGGTACCGATTCGCCAGCATTTTATGGTTCATCCTGATAATGCCGCGAACTGGCGTGAAACGGATCGAATTATGAGTCATTCCCATGCAATCGCGCAATGTCATAAGTTTTTACATAAAGAGTTTAAAGGCGTTTTCTGTGAAAATACGACTTCGACAGCTGCTGCTGCCCAATTTATTATTGAGCATCCGGAAATAAAAGCTGCCGCAATTGCCAACGAGTTGGCCGCGAAAGAGTATGGTCTAACGATTGTACAGCCAGATATTCACGACTTACCATTTAATCACACGAGTTTTATCATCCTAGCGAAGCAGCCTTTGGAGTTATCCGAAGACCGCTCTTACTTTGTCGGTTATAAAACTTCGCTGATGGTGACTCTTCCTTCCGACCATCCAGGTGTATTACATACAGTTTTATCCGCATTTGCATGGCGCAAGCTCAATTTATCGAAAATTGAATCTCGACCATCGAAGACCGGATTAGGCAATTATTTCTTTATCATCGATATCGCAATGAAAATGGACGAGGTGCTTCTTCCTGGTGCGATTGCTGAGCTCGAAGCTGTCGGCTGTGGTGTGAATTTATTAGGAAGCTATCCTGTTTTTAATCTCAAATAAATATGAAAAAGAGCTCGCATCGTGCTGATGCGAGCTCTTTTTTGTGGTAAATGCAAATTTTCATTTTCAAAACAAAAAGAGCGCAACAAGCTTGCTGCACTCTTTTACTCCATTAAAAATCCACCCTGCTTTAACGCTGCAACGGCATTGTCCAAGGCATCCTCAGAAGAAGCTGTAATCGTATGTAAATGAATTCCATTCGTCAGTTCTGACAAATAGGCAGCCTTCGTTGCACGAATCTTTTCCATAAAATGCTTAACATCATTACGAGTTGACACCATAATCGACGCTGTTAAATCTCCATAGACGGGATGCTCAATCCGTACATCCTTTACGGTAACACCGTGGTCGACCAATATATTTAACTCCTCCTCAGTCCGCTCGCGTTGGTGCGAAACTGCAATGGTACGCTCCATCACTTTCTCAAGTCCAGGCTGGTGGAGATATAAATAACCCATGCTGGTCGCAATAATTGGTTCCTTTTTTGCTTTTAAAATCGTAATATCACCGACGATTACCTGTCTGGACACTTTTGTTTTTGCGGCTAATTCACTGCCGGTAATAGGCTGATTACTTTTTTTGAGTAGATTAAGAAGCAAGGTCCGTCGTTCTTCGCCTAAAATTTTTTTCTGTTCCTTCACATTTGCTCACCTTACCCTCTGATGATTCCCCATTTTATCATAGAATTACTGGGACATCTAACCTGATTCCTGCAAAAAGTAATGAAAAAACGCAATAACTCATATGATTTACTAAAATTAATAAATTTTTGTGTGGATGAATAGCAAATTGCCCACTTCGACATACAATGTATGGACTTATGCCACCTTAGGAGGGGAATCAGTGTGAAGATCCATATCGTACAGAAAGGTGATACTCTTTGGAAAATCGCCAAGAAGTACGGCGTGAATTTTGAAGAGCTGAAGAAATTAAACAACCAGCTCAGCAACCCTGATATGATCATGCCCGGTATGAAAATAAAAGTTCCAACAACAGGGGGAACGATTAAGAAGGAAGCCCCGATCGGAGGAGCGCCGGCCAAAATCAATATGGGCGCTAAAAAGGAAATGCCAATTGCCAAAGAAAAACCAATCGTGCAGCAAAAACCAATTGTTAAAGAGCAACCAATTATCAAGGAAAAGCCAATTGTAAAAGAGCAACCAATTGTTAAGGAACAGCCAATTGTAAAAGAGCAACCAATCGTTAAGGAACAGCCAATTGTAAAAGAACAACCAATCGTAAAAGAACAACCTATTAAAGAAGCTCCAATCAAAGAGGTTCCAAAACAACCTTTCATTCCAAAAATGCCTCTTCCAGTCATTCCAGAAATGGATATTAACAATTATTACATGATGAATATGGCAAACGTAAAAATGGAGCAACCAGCTCCGCCACCACCAAAAGAAGAACCAGTTGAAAGCCCGATACAAATGCCTGTACCACAACCTATTCAAGAGGAGTGTGTCCAACCGATGTTCCCTTGCCCACCAGGTTATATGTATCCAATTTCACCAGTGCTGCCGGGATCTGGACTGCCTAATATGCCTTTTCAACAGGCTCAACCATTCCCGCAAACTCAAGGAATGTTCTCACCGCCAACTGGTGTAGCACCAACTGGAATGCCGTATAACATTGATGAATCATCATCATTTATGCCGCCAATGCAACCAATGCAACAGGCACCGCAAGTGGCTGGAGTACAGGACCCACAATTATTGATGAGTCAACAAATGCCATTCGGTCAAGAGAATCCAGGTGCACAGCAGCTGCCAATGGAAGGACCATTATATCCAATTTCGCCTGTGCTTCCAGGATCGGGATTACCACCGGGACAAATGCCAATGGGTCAAGGGGTTCCAGGCGGACAGCAACAGCTACCTATGGGTGGACCATTATATCCAATTTCACCTGTACTTCCAGGTACTGGACTACCACCGGGACAAATGCCATTTGGATATGGTGCGCCTCAAGGAATGCCATTTTATCCAATGCAAGGCGGGCAACCGATGCAAGGAATGTGGGAATCACCAGAAATGATGGAACAGCCATATTCACAAACAGCTGCAATGGGGTCATTCAACCCACCACCAGTAGCAGGTACAAAAGATTGCGGCTGTGGTGGTTCTAATGTACCAATTGGCGGAGGTATGCATGCTTTTCCACAAGGAATGCCATTTTCACAAGGATCTCCTGAAATGTTTGAAGGTGGTGTACCGATGACACCAATGGGCTATCCAACCTTCCCAATGGGTGGGGCTCCATTGCCATCACAGGGCCCAATGGCAACCTTCCCGCAAGGAGCAGGCCCAATGCCAGGAGGCCCAATGCCGACCTTCCCGCAAGGAGCAGGCCCAATGCCAGGAGGCCCAATGGCAACCTTCCCGCAAGGAGCAGGCCCAATGCCAGGAGGCCCGATGTCATCGTTCCCGCAAGGAGCAGGTCCAATGCCAGGAGGCCCAATGACATCGTTCCCGCAAGGAGCAGGACAGATGCCAGGAGGCCCAATGACATCGTTCCCGCAAGGAGCAGGCCCAATGTCAGGAGGCCAAGTGCCACAGGGGCAACAGTTCCGAGGAGATGGAGCACCATATTTTCCGCAGGCTGGCCAGGTATACTCACCCTTTTACGGACAACAGCAATATCTGAATCCATTTGCAGGTAATCCAATGGATTATCAAAGTCGTGAGGAAAGCAGTGAATATGAAGGCTAGAACATTTGGAGACGATGTATTCAATAATCGTCTCCTTTCCATTTTAAACAAGTCGGTTCCTTTTACGGTTTTAAAAGTAAAGCAACTTCGGGACAATGTTTATTTTATCGAAACGGATCGTCGACCTTATATTTTAAAGGGGTATTCATCCTATCAGCGTTTGCGATTACAGGAGGTCTTTACAGCAACACTGAAAAAACAAGGATTTTTGCAAACCTACTCATTTCTGCGTTTTTCAGAAAATCCAATCACTTATAATCATAAATATTGGGGCTGGATTGAATACTTAGAGCCTCACCGCGAAACGTTTACGTATCAAAGTGAAAACAATCGCATCGCAGGTTTAGAGCTACTCCGTTCATATCATTTCACGACAAAAAAATTTGTCAAAAGCTTTGAGCAAACACTTCCCTCATTTAACTTGCTTGAAAAGTGGATCGAACGATCACGTCAATTTTTGAAAAATCAACCTATCATTGCTAACTATCTGCCTGATTTCATGCTCAAAGAATTGCTCGACTGGGGAAATATATCCCTGTCTGGCTTGCAGCTAGAGAACCAAGAATTTGGTGATGATTCAAAACTTGCCATTTTGCATGGTGACGTTGCTCATCATAATTTTTTAAAATCAAAATCGGGAAAGCTAAATCTAATTGATTTTGACTTAATCGCAATCGGTCATGAGAGCGCCGATTTGCTTCAGTATGCTAATCGGATTCTTCCATACTTGAACTGGTCGCTTGATAATCTCACACAATATTCTCAGTTTCAGCACTATTTACAGCATCGTGCGTTTTTGTATGCGCTCATGTACCCTACTGATATTTTTCGAGAATGGAATCGAATTATCAAAAGTCGAGCTTACCAACGCCCTAAAAAACTCATTCCCGTTATTGAATTGACGTCGAAGCAATTTCATCTGCGACAACAATTCGTTAAAGAGCTAAAGAATGTGGTAAAATAACAAGAAAATATTGCAGCTGAAAGGAAGTAAAAGATGGAACAAGCGATTAGTAAGCTCGTCCAATGGCTTCAGCAAAAGGTCGAGGAAAGTGGTACAAAAGGATTAATCGTTGGGGTAAGCGGTGGAATCGATTCCGCTGTTGTTACTCATTTGATTAAAAGAGCATTCCCAAATGATTCACTAGGTGTGATTATGCCGTTAAAGAGCAACCCGAAGGACCGCGAAGATGCTCTAAGTGTAATTGAAAGCTGTGGCATCAAGCATGTCGAAATCGAATTAACTGGGACCCATCAAGCTTTATTTTCTACAGTTGAGGAGCAGTTAAAGCAAGCTGATGCTTGGAATGAGGATCGCGCCAAACTTGGTGATGCCAATACCCGTGCTCGTCTCAGAATGACAACGCTATATGCGATCGCAAACAATTTTGGCTATTTAGTAGTTGGAACTGATAATGCTGCTGAATGGCATACTGGTTATTTTACAAAATATGGAGATGGTGGTGTTGACTTAGTGCCGCTAGTCCATTTTACGAAGGGGCAAGTTCGGGAGCTGGCAAGAGCTTTAGGCGTCCCAGAGGGAGTCATCACGAAGGCACCAAGCGCAGGTCTGTGGGAGGGCCAAACCGATGAGAATGAAATGGGAACGACCTATGATATGATTGATCGATTTTTACAGGGAGAAGAGATTCCTGAAAAAGATCGCCAAATCATTGATCGCCTTCACCGAATTTCCGAACACAAACGCAATCTTGCGGCTGCTCCACCAAAATTCAACTAGTCTGCACAGCGTTCTCGGGCAATATTAACAGTTATGAAAACCCCACCTTGCACACAAGCTAATGGTGAGCTTCGTGCTCATATGTTAGCCGAGGGGGGTTTTTCGTTTGCATACAAAACGTTTCCTAATTCCTGTTATTGGCTTTTTGTCAATAGGGCTAGCAGGCTGCGGTAATGATGAGTCTGCCATGCAGGACCGCAACACCAACCGAGTTCAGCCATTTGGGTATTACTCCAATGAAAATCACAAGAATGGTGGTAATGTACAGATTTTAGACGATAATGATGGTCCGCTAATAGAAATTATGGACCACTCACTAGGGACAGAGGGGACAAACAGTCGTAATGACCGTCAACAATACCTCGAGGTGAAGGACGAAAATGGTAATCCGAAGAATCCAACGCGACCATTAGCGAACACGGACCGTAATTTTTTTGAGCGAGACAATCGCTTTAGTCGTAGTGATGCCAACTATCATGGCCATTTGGATGGCAACCGTGCCAGTACGTTAAGATCCACAACGGATTATAATCGTGATGGCATTTATGGTACCAACAATAATAGGGTCATGACTGGAGACGGAGCCAATAACAATTTTGGAAAAAATACTGACCGTAAAACGGATGGCAATCAAGCGAGCATTATGAGTACGCCAAATCCAGCCAATGATGCAAGTTTAATGAATCAGTTGAATAAAACGGTAGCAGCTGTACCTAATGTAAAAAGGGTACAAACCGTTGTAAATAATAATCGAGTTGTCATTGCTGTTGATATGGGTTCTTATCTTGATGCGGCTAAAACAAGAAAAAAGATTGAGGATGTCGTTAAACCATACGTCAATGGCCGAACGATAACCATTGTTACCGACCGAGGCAGTTTTCAACGGATGCGAAGTATGTCGGAACAAAATGGCTACCGTGACCAGGACAACCAGGAAATTCGAAATATGCTTCGATCTGGTAACTTAAATCAAGCGCGATAAGCGAATTTACAGCAAAGCAGAACCCGATGTATTTGAGGTTCTGCTTTGTTTTTGCTATTGGAGTGCTGCGGTGTGATAATGTTCGTTTTATCGAAACGGATAATTTTTCTTGAGATGGTCATGCTATACACGTGAAGTTCATGTTTGCTGGTTTCCTATTATTAAAAGAGGTGGTCTCTATGAATGCCAGAATGTCCGTGATAATTGCCGTCGCAGCCAGCTTTCTGTTGTTATTTTTCAACCAAGAAATCGGGTCAGCCAAGGAACTACCAAGACATTTGGCAGCAACAAAGCAAAAGGTGACGATTGTTTTACAGCGGGTATATTTAGATGGAGATATGAGTGAAGAGGTCATAACTGAAACGGCCAACTCAATGCATGAGATTCAAGAAAGGTATGAGCAATGGCAGTTGATCGACAAGCAAGATAGCAAGCTTGTATTTCGCTTATGTTTCGATGACATTTCCCCGCTCTTAAAAGCAAACGGCTATTTCGGGATAACCGATGAAGGCATTTTGACAATATTTAACGGGAAGCCAAAACACTCAAAAATCATCCATTCGTTCTATCAAATTGATGTTGGGAAATTAGAAAGCCGCAAAAAGCAGCAGCTCATGAAGGGCATTCCCATCAAAACTAAAGATCGCTATCAACAGGTATTGGAAACCTTCAAGCCATATACAAAATATGAATAGTAGGGCATGGCTGAACTCGATGTGAGGTTCAGCCTTTGTTGTGTAATTGTGAATTGTGCCCGGAAAATCGTAGTGATGGAAAAATTGGAACGAAAGAGCTCGATTGATGCCCAAAATTCTGGAGTCGTAGAAAAACGGTAATCAAAGAGAGCGATTGATGCCCAAAAATCCAGCGTCACGAAAAAATGGGAATCAAAGAGGGTGATTAATGCCCAAAAATCCAGCGCCACGAAAAAATGGGAACCAAAGAGCCTGATTGATGCCCAAAAATTTAGCGCTACGAAAAAACGGGAATCAAAGTGGCAGATTGATGCCCAAAAATTCAGCGTCACGAAAAAGTGGTAACCAAAGAGAGTGAATAGTGACCGCGAGCCTTGCAAAAAGACAAAAGCAGTAACCAAAGAGCTAGTATCCGAAGAAGGTAATCAAAATCTTCGAGTCTTCGCCACAATCAAGCGTACCTCACCCCACTTCTGACCACACAAACCGAATAACTTTTCCGACAATAACATTTTTGTTCATCCTGCGAAAAATGATATGATACAATGAGTAACAGTGAAAAATTGAGGAGAGAAAACATTTGTTTGAATACATAAAAGGCAGCATTGAATTAGTTGGACCAGAATATATTGTCGTTGAAAATCAGGGAATCGGCTTTCAAATTATTACCCCCAATCCGTTTGCTTTTTCAAGACAAATTGGGCAGGAAATCAGAATCTACACCTACCACTATGTGCGCGAAGATATGATGGCGCTATATGGTTTTCAAACGAAAGAAGAAAAAGTGTTATTTACGAAGCTATTAAACGTATCAGGGATTGGGCCGAAAGGAGCGCTGGCCATTCTCGCTTCGGGAAATCCGGAACAGGTGATTGCCGCAATTGAAAGTGAAGATGAGGCATTCCTGATAAAATTCCCAGGAGTTGGCAAGAAAACGGCACGACAAATGATTTTAGACTTGAAAGGAAAGCTGCAGGCCGTAGTGCCAGACTACTTCCCAGACCTATTCACTGCAGGAGAAGATCGCTTCGGAAAGCCATCATTAGCAGAATGGGAAGAAGCAGAGCTTGCGCTGAAAGCACTCGGTTATTCCGATAAGGAAATTAGAAAAATTGCTCCCGAGCTGCAAAAAGAACAGCTTTCGACGGATCAATACATAAAGAAAGCCCTGCAAAAACTGTTAAAATAAAAGTTTGACTCGATAAGGGAGTAAGGTGAAAGAACTGAATCAACACTGCCTAACATCCTGAAATAGAAGTTTGACTGATAAAAAGGGTGAGAGTACTCATGGATGAAAGACTTATTTCTGCCGAAGCGGACGACCGGGATGATTCCTATGAGCAAAGCTTACGGCCGCAAACGTTAACCCAATATATTGGGCAAAATAAAATCAAAGAAAATCTTGATATCTTTATCAAAGCAGCAAAACTTCGCCAAGAGACACTTGACCATGTTCTCCTGTATGGACCTCCAGGGCTTGGTAAAACCACCCTTGCAACGATTATTGCTAACGAAATGGGCGTAAATATTCGTACCACCTCTGGTCCGGCGATTGAACGGCCTGGTGATTTAGCTGCTATTCTTACTTCGCTTGAGCCCGGCGATGTACTTTTTATTGATGAAATCCATCGCCTTCAACGTTCAATTGAAGAGGTGCTTTACCCGGCAATGGAAGATTTTTGTCTAGATATCGTGATTGGTAAAGGACCAAGTGCTCGTTCAGTCCGACTTGATTTGCCGCCGTTTACGTTAGTGGGAGCGACAACAAGAGCGGGTTCCATTTCGGCGCCATTGCGTGACCGTTTTGGTGTCCATGGTCGACTTGAATACTACACGGTCGAGCAACTCACTGATATTGTCACAAGAACTGCGGAAATACTGGATACTGAAATTGAACCGCTGGCTGCTGAGGAAATTGGGCGCCGCTCACGAGGGACGCCACGGATTGCCAATCGGCTCCTCAGAAGGGTGCGGGATTTTGCCCAAGTGCGTGGAACGGGACACATAGACCTCATTATTGCCAACGAATCCCTCCAGAGATTGCAAGTTGACCGTTTAGGTCTTGATCATATTGACCATAAATTACTTATGGGGATCATTGAAAGATTTCGAGGTGGTCCGGTAGGATTGGACACGATTGCCGCCTCAATTGGTGAGGAGTCGACAACCATTGAGGATGTTTATGAGCCATATCTTTTGCAGATTGGCTTTTTACAGCGGACTCCGCGCGGTAGAGTTGTGACCGATCTTGTATATCGTCATTTTGATCTGGAGGTGCCTGATAAAAAATGACAGGTATAGCAAAAACCGTTATGATGATTGGAGCAATCATTTTTGTCATCGGCTTTTTGATGAATTTTATCCACTTAGGAAAGCTGCCAGGCGACATCGTGATAAAAAAGGGAAATACAACGTTTTATTTTCCAATGGTGACGTCTATTTTGCTTAGCGTTTTGCTATCGGTCATTTTTTATGTCATTGGCCGTTTTCGGTAGAAGCTAAAGTGAACAACGAGTGCAGCAGGATTTTAGAAAGCTCCAGAAAATTATTAAAGAATGTTAGAGGTTAAGGTGACCATACATGAAAGTTGATTTGTTTGATTTTGATTTACCGGAGGAGTTGATTGCTCAGGTCCCGCTTGTCAATCGGACCGACAGTCGCCTGATGGTTTTGGATAAGGAAACGGGTGCGGTAAAGCATGAAATATTTAAAAATATTGCTGAGTTTTTCCGACCTGGTGATTGTTTAGTTTTAAATGATACAAAGGTTTTGCCTGCCCGACTTTACGGAACAAAAGTAGAAACGGGTGCACATGTTGAAGTTTTGTTGTTAAAGCATGAAAAAGGTGACCAATGGGAGACATTGGTGAAGCCGGCAAAACGGATTAAAGAAGGTACACACATTAGCTTCGGCGACGGACGTCTTACGGCTGTTTGCGTAGGCACGAGCGACCATGGTGGCCGAACGCTTGAATTTAAATATGATGGTATTTTTTACGAAGTGCTCGACTCGTTGGGGGAGATGCCGCTGCCACCATATATTAAGGAGCAGCTCGAGGATCGTGATCGGTATCAAACTGTATACGCGAAGGAAAGAGGCTCTGCTGCAGCTCCAACAGCTGGTCTTCATTTTACAAAAGAATTGTTGGAAGAATTACAAGCAAAAGGTGTGAAGCTTGCCTTCATCACGCTTCATGTTGGTCTTGGCACATTCCGTCCAGTTAGTGTTGATGATATCAATGAACATGAAATGCATGCAGAATACTATCAAATGTCACAAGAGACTGCCCAATTATTGAATCAGGTGCGCGCATCAGGCGGACGGATTATTTCCGTTGGAACAACGTCGACACGGACATTAGAAACGATTGCTTCTGCCAATGAAGGGAGCTTTGTTGCTTCAACAGGGTGGACGAATATTTTCATTTATCCAGGTTATCAGTTTAAGGCGATTGATGGCATGGTGACGAATTTCCATTTGCCAAAATCAACATTAATTATGTTGATAAGTGCGCTCGCTGGGCGTGAACATGTCCTAGCAGCTTACAATCTCGCTGTCAGCGAACGCTACCGCTTCTTTAGTTTTGGTGATGCGATGTTAATACTCTAGTTTTGATAAAAAAACAAATTGAACTTAGATTAGTGTCTAGCGCAAACGCCTAGGGGCTCGGGGTCACAAGGCAAGCCCTTCCGGAAATCAGGATTTCCTGCAGTGCTTGCCTTGTGCCTGTCGCCCCTGAGCAAGGCGTTTGCGCTTTTCTTAATAAAGGAGGACAAGCAATTGTCTGCGATTCGTTATGAATTAATTAAAACATGTAAACAAACAGGGGCGAGACTAGGGCGGGTTCATACACCGCATGGTTCGTTTGAAACTCCAGTATTTATGCCGGTTGGCACATTAGCGACCGTTAAAACCATGTCTCCAGAAGAGCTTAAAGCGATGGGAGCAGGAATTATTTTAAGTAACACCTATCATCTCTGGCTGCGCCCAGGTAATGAAATCGTTAAAGCGGCAGGGGGCCTTCATAATTTTATGAATTGGGACCGGGCTATCTTAACTGATTCTGGTGGCTTCCAAGTATTCAGCTTAAGCGAATTTCGCAAAATTGAGGAGGAAGGCGTCCACTTCCGCAATCATTTAAATGGCGATAAACTATTTCTTTCACCAGAAAAGGCGATGGAAATTCAGAATGATTTAGGCTCGGATATTATGATGGCCTTTGATGAGTGTCCACCGTTCCCAGCTACATTTGAATATATGCAAAAGTCTGTTGAACGCACGTCGCGTTGGGCCGAGCGCTGCTTAAAGGCCCATAAGCGTCCAGAGGATCAAGGCTTATTTGGGATTGTCCAAGGTGGAGAGTTTGAAGAACTGCGCCGCCAAAGTGCCAAAGACCTGACTTCACTTGACTTCCCAGGCTATGCAATTGGTGGATTATCAGTTGGAGAACCGAAGGATGTCATGAATCGTGTCCTTGAATTCACGACACCATTATTGCCAACGAATAAACCAAGATACTTAATGGGTGTTGGTTCACCGGATTCATTGATTGACGGTGCGATACGCGGTGTTGATATGTTCGATTGCGTCTTGCCAACTAGAATTGCCCGAAATGGTACATTAATGACAAGTGAAGGCCGTTTGGTTGTAAAGAATGCCAAATACGCTAAGGATTTCGGACCATTGGATCCAAATTGCGATTGCTATACTTGTAAAAATTACTCAAGAGCCTACATTCGCCACTTAATCCGATGTGACGAAACATTCGGAATACGTTTAACGTCTTATCATAACCTACATTTTCTGATAAAATTGATGGATGAGGTCAGACAAGCGATTCGTGAAGATCGCTTAGGTGACTTTAGAGAAGAGTTTTTTGAAAAATACGGCTTCAACAAGCCCGATGCAAAGAACTTTTAATTGCTAACAAGTAAAGGAGCTGAAATAGTTTGGAAAACCTATTAGGAACAGTTGGACCGTTAGTATTAATGTTTGCTTTGTTTTACTTTTTGTTAATTCGTCCTCAACAGAAGAAACAAAAGGCTGTAACACAAATGCAAAGTGACCTGAAAAAAGGGGACAAGGTTGTGACAATTGGCGGCCTTCATGGATTTGTTGATTCATTGGATGAAGCAACAGTCGTCATTAAATGTGGTGACGGAAGCCGTCTAACATACGACCGTAATGCAATTCGTGAAGTAATTGAAAAGTAATTGAAAATAAATAATAAAAAGGAAGCGAGCAAATATGCTCGCTTCCTTTTTTTGTATAAAATAGTAAAAGTTTTGAACTAGTCTTAGTGTCTAGCTCCAGGCGCCATCGGCTCGAGGTCACAAGTCAATCCGTCCAGAAGGTAAAAAGCAACCTTCCGGCCGGCTCGCCTTGTGCTTGTCGCCGATATGCGGGCGCCTTACGCTTTTCGTTGTCTATGCACTTCTCGATTTAGATGACATATTCACTCCTAATATTCCACCCATCATGGCTATGAGCATAAAGCAGGTATGATAGATGATTTGCTGCTGGTCAAAGAGACGATCGTAGCCAAGATACTGGAACAGGAAGATTACCATCGAATAAAGCAAGCCGGTTAAGCCTCCAAGCATCCAGCCCTTTTCCTTTCCTTTCCCCCCAGAAATAAACCCTCCTGCAAATATGGCTACAAATGAGGCGGCCGTAATAATAACCTGTAAACCGGATTCCTGTACTGACGAAAATTTTAGAATGAGGGAAAAAATTAAGCTACCTACAATTTCCAATAGAAAAATGGCGATTAAGCCGTGTAAAACAGCTAAGCCAAATTGTTTGGATCCGATGTTCAACCTCTCCCTTCTTTTCCCAATAGAGGTCATTTAGGTCTATTGGATTTCATTATTTGCTAGTACAAGCATATTCACGGAACTTTCGGATTAGAATCAGAGATTTATATTTCTGATAATTAATGGAAATACACAAATGGAATTATGATTTTCCAATCTTTACACAAACTAAGTTTGTTCAAGTCAGGGAGGGGCAAAGAATGGAAGAATATATCATCATTATCACGCGCACAATTCTATTGTATTTGCTCATTTTATTGATGTTTCGACTGATGGGAAAGCGCGAAATCGGTGAATTAAGTTTGTTAGATTTAGTAGTTTTTATGATGATAGCTGAATTAGCAGCACTATCGATTGATAAGACGGATGATTCCATGCTTCGATCGGTAGTTCCAATGATATTATTAATGGCAATTCAAATAATCTTTGCTTTTCTATCTTTAAAAAGTAAAAGGTTTCGTAATCTCATTGATGGACAGCCATCCATCATTATTAGAAATGGAAAAATTGATGAAAAGGCGATGAGAAAGCAGCGTTATAATTTTGATGACCTTTTGCTGCAATTAAGAGAGCAGAATATCCGCAGTATCGCCAATGTTGAATTTGCCATCCTAGAATCGTCTGGAAAGCTGTCAGTGCTCGAAAAAAACACTGATAATGAAAAAGAAAGAGAGGGAGGCTTCACGATTCCACTCATTATGGACGGTGAAATCATCGAAGAAAACCTCCAGAATATGCATCAAACGAACCTTTGGCTCCGTCAGCAACTCAAGCAGCGCGGCTTTGACAATCCGAAAGCCATCTCCTTTTGCAGCTATCAAGACGGTGAATTTTTTATAGATGTAATGGATGAACA
The DNA here is from genome assembly GCF_012843265.1 of Bacillus sp. DNRA2. Classification (GTDB taxonomy): domain Bacteria; phylum Bacillota; class Bacilli; order Bacillales; family Cytobacillaceae; genus Bacillus_BU. The sequence goes on from NZ_JABAIT010000009.1 coordinate 62,752, forward strand.
TTGAGACTGCTGGCAAAAAATGATCAGTAAAATTACTGCTAACTTCAAATCCTTAACGGAATATCCATTTGGCGATGGGGTTTCCTATCCAAGGAATCCAGCGAACATCTTCTTTGTGTACCAATTTGAATGCAAACAGGAGAATCGTGTACAACAATGAGATTAAAGTTGCCGTAATTAATAATTTAATGCCAAGTGGAACTTGAAACGAGAAATGTTTCAAGAGCCAGAAGCCGCACCAGCATGTGATTCCGATGACAATAAAAGTTTTTACATATTCCCGAACATAAAATGAAAATGAAATAGTCTTCAATACCGTTGCGAAATGAAGGAAAGTAACAAGCACAAAGCCGGTAATAATCCCTAAGGCAGCACCTTTTATACCAAAGCTAGGCTGACTTGCCAGCAGAAAAATAACCCCAGTTTTTACAACCGAACCAATTAAGCTGTTTATCATGGCCGCTCGTGCTAAATTCAAGGCTTGCAGGACTGCTTGAAGTGGTCCCTGATAATAATAAAATAAGAAAAACGGGGCCATAATTTTAATAAAACTAGAGCCGCTTGTTGATCCATACATAACCTCCATCAGCGGGTCTGCCAACACAAACAGGAGAATCACCGAAATTCCACCAGTCAGGAAGGTCAGCCTAAGAGCCTGCTGAAGCCTATGTTCGATTAGTTTTTTGTTATTGTTCGAGTTGGCCTCACTAATAGCTGGAACGAGCGATGTGGAAAGCGATAAGGTAATGAACGAAGGGAGCATCAGGACTGGCATCGCGAAACCTGTCAGTGCACCGTATTGTTTCGTAGCTTCGATTGTTGCAACACCAGCAATCGCGAGACTATGGGCGACAACGATTGGTTCGAAAAACCAAGCAACTGAACCGATCATTCTGCTTCCTGTAGTTGGTAAGGCCACACTCATCAGTTCATGAAAGGTTTGTTTTCCTGAGTGAACAAACCTAAAAAAATTTGTCCGAAGCTTAAAACGCTTTTTTAATTTAAAAGAAGTTAATAAATAAATAAGCGATGCCAATTCACCAATTACCGAAGCAAACATAGCTCCTGCGGCCGCATATTCAATTCCAAGTGGTAAAAACATTTTTGTTAAGGTGGCAATTAGCGCGATGCGAATGACCTGTTCAAGAACTAAAGCGATGGCGGTAGGCTTCATGTTTTGCTTACCCTGGAAATATCCGCGTAGCACTGATGATACGGCGATGATTGGAACAATTGGTGCTATCGCCAGAAGGGGATAAAGGGTCCGAGGGTCTGTGAATAATGTTTCTGCTAGGTAGGGTGTTAACAATAACAGGGCAGGAGTAAAAATGGTCGATAGTAAAAGCGTAATCGATAAGGATACGATTAGTATCTTTTTTATTTTTTTAGTATCGCCTTGCGTCTCAGCTTCTGCGACACTTTTAGAAATAGCTACAGGCAGACCCAATTGGGTTATGGTAATGACTAGAGTAAAGGTTGGTATGGCCATCATGTACAGCCCGACGCCTTCTTCACCAATAAAACGGGCAATCACAATCCGATTGATGAACCCCAATACCTTGGTCACGAATGTTGATATTAAAAGAATAATAGTTCCTTTTAAAAACTTAGACATCTGGGCTCCCTGCCTTCTCAAACATGCTGATATCATATACAATTATCTATATGCAAAAGAGTGGACAAAGCATGACAAGTTGTTTCGCTGATACAAAATTAAATCGACTTATGCTTGGAGGCGGGAAATAATGGAGATTCGTCATGAATACGAACAATTTCGTGAATTAGTAAGCCCAGCGTTAAAAAGTAAGGTATCGGAGTTTCAAATACTTGGTTATGAAAAAGTGTCAGAGCAGGAAGTCTGGAGTTTTTTAATCAATAAAAAGTGGCGAAAGGTAAAAGGAGATATCCATCTGTATGAAATAATTCAGGATATTTTGGGTGTTCAGATCGGTCAGTTTATGAGTTTCGCAACAGTTGAAGCCTTTAGAGCACCTGATTTTGATTTTGATAATGAAGAGGATCGTAAGGCCTTGTTAAAATAAAAATATTAGCGGAATATTAACTTTTGTTGACATTTTAAAAGTGGAATTGACTTCCACTTTTAACTGTTTCATAATGACAATACTGACTTTTCTTGATTTATTTTAGTTTTTTTAATTGTTTAGCAAAAGAGGCGTCATCAGCTCAAGGAATACTGCTGATTAGTAGTCGCTTTACGCTTTTCTACTAAGGAGGATTTATACATAATGGTAAAACGGAGTCGCATAATGGTTTTCCTTCTCCTCATCGTGCTTTTTGCAGGGTTGATGGGGACAACAACAAAAGGCATCCTTGACCGAATTAAGCTAGGTCTGGACCTGCAAGGTGGCTTTGAGGTTTTATACGAAGTAAAGCCAGCTGAGAAAGGACAGAAAATTGATAAGGATGTGTTGGCAAGCACTGCCGAAGCATTGGACAAACGGATCAATGTCCTAGGTGTGAGTGAGCCAAATATTCAAATCGAGGGAAAAGATAGAATCCGTGTTCAGTTAGCAGGTGTAACTGATCAGAAAAAGGCTCGGGAAATATTATCGACTGAAGCCAATTTATCATTTCGCGATGTTAATGATCGTTTGATGTTGGATGGTTCGGATTTGGCCGAAGGTGGTGCAAAGCAAACCTTCGATGAAAATGGTAAGCCAAGCGTATCCATTACATTAAAAAGTGCTGATAAATTTAAGAACGTAACAAAAGAAATTGTCGATATGGGATCCCCAAATAACTTATTGGTTATTTGGTTAGATTTTGAAGAAGGAAAGGATTCCTTTAAAACAGAAATAGCGAAGGAAGATCCAAAATTCCTTTCAGCACCAAGAGTTAGTCAAATTTTTAATTCAAAACAAGTTTCTATCGTTGGGGATTTTACAATTGATGAGGCGAAAACACTATCTTCATTATTAGATGCCGGTGCGTTACCTGTTAAACTCCATGAGATCTATTCAACGTCAGTCGGTGCGAAATTTGGTGAACAGGCATTAAACGATACTGTTTATGCTGGAATTGTTGGAGTAGCGATTATTTTCTTATTCATGCTATTGTATTATCGTTTACCTGGACTAGTTGCGTGTATCACGCTATCAGTTTATATTTATTTAATTTTGTTAGTGTTTGATTGGATGAATGGGGTTTTAACTCTACCAGGTATAGCAGCATTAATTCTGGGTGTCGGGATGGCAGTTGACGCCAATATCATCACCTATGAGCGAATAAAAGAGGAATTAAGGGTAGGAAAATCGTTAAAGTCTGCTTTCCAAGCAGGTAATCATAATTCCTTAACCGCCATTTTCGATGCAAATATTACAACGATTATTGCAGCAGGGGTGTTATTTTTCTACGGAAACAGCTCTGTTAAAGGCTTTGCTACCATGCTAATCGTAAGTATTTTATGCAGCTTTATCACTGCTGTATACGGAACTCGCTTATTTATGGCTTTACTAGTTCATAGCAAAATGTTTAATAAAAAATTAGGCTGGTTTGGCGTTAAGAAAGACGAAATTCACGATTTAAAAGATAATGTTGACACTATTGATTTACCGACAAGATTTGATCGATTTGATTTTGTGAAAGTTCGTAACAAATTCTTCATTTTCTCAGGGGCTCTAACAGTATTAGGGATTATTTTCTTAATTGTTTTCCGATTAAATCTGGCGATTGATTTCTCAAGTGGTACGAGAATTGAGGTTATCTCAAAAGAGCCGATTACAGCAGAAGCGATTGACAAAGAGTTGAAGGCTCTTAATCTTGATGCCGAGGATATCGTCCTATCAGGTACGAATAAAGATGTTGGTGTTGCGAGATTAAAAGGTGTGTTGGCAAAGGATGAGATTTCAGAGCTGAAATCACATTTTAAAGATCAGTTTGGTGCGGAGCCTAACGTTGGAACTGTTTCACCAACGGTTGGTAAAGAATTGGCTAAAAACGCGATCATCTCAGTCATCATTGCTTCAATCGGAATCATTATTTATGTATCACTCCGATTTGAAATGTCGATGGCCGTGGCAGCCATAGTTTCATTGCTTCATGATGCGTTTCTAATTCTTACCGTGTTTAGCATTACCCGTCTTGAAGTGGACTTAACCTTTATCGCAGCCATTCTAACCATCATTGGTTATTCGATAAATGATACAATCGTAACGTTTGACCGTATGCGTGAAAATATGCAAAAGAAAAAGCGGCTTAAAACACCTGCAGATATTGCGGATGTTGTAAATACGAGCCTACGTCAAACATTGAATCGTTCCGTTAATACCGTGTTAACGGTTATTATCACCGTTGTAGCCCTATTGATTTTTGGTAGTGAAGCTATTAGCAATTTCTCATTAGCTCTATTAATCGGGTTGATTGCTGGTATGTATTCTTCACTATTTATTGCCGCTCAGTTATGGGTAGTTTGGAAAAATAAAGAGCTGAAGAAAAAAGGTGTTATCCAGACCGCTAAGGTAAAACGCAAAAGTTCAGATCAACCACAAGTGTAGTAGTGGTGACGTCGGCAATCCCAGCCTGTGATTCAGGTTGGGATTGTCTTTTTATTTTGAAAAAATAAGCTTTTCTCTGTTCACTTTCATTCATTGAAACCCCTGACTAGCTTTTGTATAATAAGAAGGTTGAGGGGTGAAAACGAATGTTAAAATCAAAATCAAGATGGATGGTTCGACAGACCAATGAAGAAAAGGTTCAACATTTACAAACAGAATTAGCGATTTCACCGCTTGTAGCCTCATTACTTGTCAATCGTGGTATTGAATGTGCAGAAGAGGCACGCAAATTTTTATATACTAATGACCAAGCCTTCCATGATCCGTTTTTACTAAAGGATATGGACAAGGCTGTTAATCGTATGAAAGAAGCAATTGAAAAGCAAGAACAAATATTTATTTTTGGCGATTATGATGCCGATGGAGTCAGCAGTACAACCGTGATGATGAAAACGCTGCTGGACTTAGGCGCCAATGTTCAATATTATATTCCCAATCGGTTTACAGAAGGGTACGGTCCAAATGAACCGGCATTCCGCCATTTGGCGAGTTGTGGTGTGAGTTTAATTATTACAGTCGATACTGGGATTTCAGCATTACATGAAGCCCAGGTGGCCAAGGAATTAGGCATTGATTTAATCATTACAGACCACCACGAACCAGGACCAGTTCTACCAGAAGCCTATGCCATTGTTCACCCAAAGCTGCATGACAGCACATATCCTTTTCGTGAATTAGCTGGTGTCGGGGTGGCGTTTAAGCTCTCACATGCTCTTTACGGAAAAGTACCCGAGCATTTACTAGATATTGTTGTGATTGGTACAGTTGCGGACCTCGTATCTTTAACTGGAGAAAACCGTTTAATTGTTACACGTGGTATCAAGAAAATGAAATCAACTACGAATATTGGACTCCAAGCCTTACTAAAGCTTGCTAGTGTAAATCCATCCACCATCAATGAAGAGACGATTGGATTTACGCTTGGACCAAGGATAAATGCAGCAGGACGGCTCGAAAGTGCTGATATTGCAGTTGATTTATTATTAACGGATGATGAAAATGAAGCGATGTCGATTGCTGAAGAGATGGAGCAGTTGAATAAACAGCGCCAAGCGATCGTTAATCAAATAGCTGAAGAAGCGATAAAAGAAGTTGAGGAGAATTACCCAGTCTCAGAAAACTCGGTATTGATTTTAGGAAAAGAAGGTTGGAATGCTGGAGTAATCGGAATCGTTGCTTCTAAGCTTGTTGAACGCTATTATCGGCCGACGATTATCCTTAGCTATGATCTAGAGAAGGGACTAGCGAAAGGCTCGGCCCGAAGTATTGCCGGCTTTGATCTGTTTCAAAATCTTTCAACTTGTCGTGAGCTATTGCCGCACTTTGGCGGACACCCGATGGCAGCAGGGATGACCTTGAAAATTGATGACGTGGACGAGTTAAGAGCTAGGTTAAATTCTCTAGCTAATGAGCAGTTAACGGACGAAGATTTTATCCCAGTGGTTAACATTGATAGTGCTGTTTCACTTGCTCATATTGATTTGAAAGCAATTGAAGAGATGCAAATGCTGTCACCGTACGGAGTTGATAATCCAAAGCCGAAGGTATTAATCGACTCTGTGGAGCTTGCCCAAATTCGCAAGATAGGTTCTGAACAAAACCATCTGAAGGTAACATTAGCTGAAAGCTCAGCAAAACTTGATGGAGTAGGGTTTGGTCTCGGTCATCTGTATGAACACATTGCACCTAGTGCCAAAATATCGGTAATAGGAGAATTATCCATCAATGAGTGGAATAATATTCGCAAGCCGCAAATTTTCCTTGCTGATATGGCAGTAGAAACGTGGCAGCTGTTTGATTTTCGCGGCAATAAAAAACAAATTCATTATATCGATAGTATCCCAAAACACGAGCGGAAATGGATTGTGTTTGATTCTGACCATACTGCGCTGATTCCTGATTATCAAAATGAAGCGGTCATTTGTGTGGAGTCAGAGGATGACGCTAAACAGCTTTCACTTGATGGGCAAAACGTGATCGTGGTCGATATGCCCCCAACAAAGGAAGTAATTGAGCAGCTATTTGTTGGGAAGAAGCCTTCACGTGTGTATGTCCAGTTTTATAAACGTGACAGTGACTTTTTTAGTACTGTCCCGACGAGGGAACACTTTAAATGGTTTTATGCCTTTTTGGCGAAAAAGGGTCCGCTGAATATGTCGCAGCACGGGCACCTGCTCGCAAAGCATCGTGGCTGGTCAAAGGAAACAATCGAATTTATGTCACAGGTGTTTTTTGAATTAGACTTTGTTACAATAAACAATGGACTCATTTCCTTGCAAAAAACAACACAGAAACGAGACTTAACAGAATCAAAGACGTACCAAAAGAAATTGGCGCAATTCTCCCTTGAAAATGATTTACTGTTTTCGTCATACCAGCAGCTAAAAGGTTGGTTTGACCAAATGATTCAAGGGTCTGTTCATAATGAGGAGGAAATAAACGCATGGATTTAAAGCAATTTATTACAACCGTACCTGATTGGCCAAAGCCAGGAATTCAATTTAAGGACATCACCACTTTGATGGACAATGGTGATGCATATAGATATGCGACTGACCAAATCGTATTATATGCACGTGAAAAACAAATTGATCTTGTTGTTGGACCTGAAGCTCGTGGATTTATTATTGGCTGTCCAGTTGCCTATAGTTTAGGAGTGGGCTTTGCTCCGGTTCGCAAAGAAGGAAAACTTCCGCGTGAAACAGTTAAAGCAGAATACGGTCTTGAGTACGGTAAAGATGTTTTGACAATTCATAAAGACGCAATTAAACCGGGCCAAAGAGTCCTTATTACTGATGACCTTTTAGCGACTGGTGGAACAATTGATGCAACGATTCGACTTGTCGAACAGCTTGGTGGAACAGTTGCTGGAATTGCCTTCTTAATTGAGCTTTCTTACTTAGAAGGACGTAACAAGCTACAAGACTACGATATGCTAACACTAATGCAATTTTAATCATACGAATTAATGATGAGGAGCACTCCAGTTTGGGTGCTCTTTTTTGCCAAAAAAAACCATGGCTTTGTCTAAATATCGAGAATCTGCAGCTTATTTAGAATTATTTTTCAAAAAACAACATAAAGGTTTTGAAGGTTGGCTGTCAGTATACTATAATTAATCATTAGAACCCAAAAAATTTATAAAAAGTTGAAATATAAAGGTGATTATAATGGCGAATGATCAAGTACTTAGCGCCGAACAAGTCATCGACCGAACAAAAGCATACTTAAATGCGGAGCATGTTAAATTAGTGCAGAAGGCATATGAATTTGCCAAGCATGCCCATCGTGATCAATATCGAAAATCTGGTGAACCGTATATTATCCATCCGATTCAGGTCGCAGGTATTCTTGCCGATTTAGAGATGGACCCTTATACTGTTGCAGCCGGTTTTCTTCATGATGTCGTTGAGGATACAGACGTGACATTATTGGATTTAACGACGACATTTAACGATGAAGTAGCAATGCTTGTCGATGGAGTGACGAAGCTCGGGAAAATTAAATATAAATCACATGAAGAACAACAGGCAGAAAACCACCGGAAAATGTTTGTCGCAATGGCCCAAGACATACGGGTTATTTTGATTAAACTAGCAGATCGTCTTCATAATATGCGAACTCTCAAGCATTTGCCGCATGAAAAACAACGGCGAATCGCCAACGAAACATTGGAGATTTTCGCACCGCTTGCCCATCGTTTAGGGATTTCCAAAATTAAGTGGGAGCTCGAGGATACCGCATTGCGCTATTTAAATCCTCAGCAATATTATCGAATTGTTAATTTGATGAAGAAAAAGCGGGCTGAGCGCGAGCAATATCTTGATGAAGTTATTGCTGAGGTACGGACGCGAATGAATGAGGTCGCGATCAAGGCTGATATGTTTGGACGGCCAAAACATATTTATAGCATCTATCGAAAAATGCATCTGCAAAATAAGCAGTTTAATGAAATATATGATTTATTAGCGGTTCGCATCATCGTCAACAGTATCAAGGATTGTTATGCTGTGCTTGGAATTATCCATACCTGTTGGAAGCCTATGCCAGGCAGGTTCAAGGATTACATCGCGATGCCAAAGCCAAACATGTATCAATCTCTGCATACAACCGTGATTGGACCAAAGGGTGAGCCACTCGAGGTGCAAATTAGAACTTCGGAAATGCATGCGATTGCCGAATTCGGGATTGCTGCGCACTGGGCTTATAAAGAAGGTAAATCACCAAGTGATATCGCTTCCTATGAGGAGAAGCTTACTTGGTTTAGAGAAATTCTTGAAATCCAAAATGAAACCTCGGATGCCGAGGAATTTATGGAATCACTTAAAGTTGATTTATTTTCTGATATGGTCTTTGTGTTTACTCCAAAGGGCGATGTGATTGAACTACCGGCTGGCTCTGTTCCAATCGATTTTTCTTACCGTATTCACTCTGAAATCGGGAATAAAACGATTGGGGCCAAGGTAAACGGAAAGATGGTTACGCTTGATTACAAGTTGAAAACTGGCGATATTATTGAAATTTTAACATCAAAGCATTCGTACGGTCCAAGTCAGGACTGGTTGAAGCTAGCCCAAACCTCTCAGGCAAAAAATAAAATCAGAGCATTCTTCAAAAAGCAACGTAAAGAGGAAAATGTTGAAAAGGGTAAGGAGCTTGTTGAAAAGGAAATCCGCAATATGGATTTTGATGTAAAAGAAATCTTGACTGCTGATAATTTAAAACGAGTTGCTGAGAAATTCAACTTTGCTAATGATGAGGATATGTATGCTGCGGTTGGTTACAATGGTGTAACCGCGCTGCAGGTAGCTAACCGCTTAACCGAAAAATGGCGGAAAAAGCGCGATCTTGAACAGAGTGCTGATGTTTCAACCGCAGTTTCGGAGCTTAAAGGCTTCCCGGTAAGTAAAAAGCGGGAGTCTGGTGTTCGTGTTACCGGTATTGATAATTTGTTAATTCGCTTGTCCCGCTGCTGTAACCCGGTCCCTGGTGATGAAATCGTTGGATTTATTACAAAGGGGCGTGGCGTGTCGGTCCACCGCGCAGATTGTACGAATATTAACACTGAGGATGCTAAGGAAAGACTGATTCCAGTAGAGTGGGAAACAGCCCTTAATGACCGGAAGGAATATAATGTGGATATCGAGATTACCGGTTACGATCGCCGCGGCTTGTTAAACGAAGTGCTTCAGGCAGTGAATGAAACGAAGACAAATATTTCGGCGGTTACCGGTAAATCTGATCGGAATAAAGCCGCAACGATCATCATGACGATTGCGATTCATAATGTCGCCCATCTGCAGAAGGTGGTCGATCGCATTAAACAAATCCCTGATGTGTATGCTGTCAGACGGATTATGAATTAAGGAGTTCTACGAAAATGAGAATAGTAGTGCAGCGTAGTAAAACAGCTAGTGTCACCGTGGACGGAGTGGTCGTTGGTCACATTGATAAAGGCTTCGTTTTGTTAGTTGGGGTAACGCACGAGGATGCGGAAGCTGATGCCGCATTTTTAGCTGATAAAATCGCCAATCTCCGCGTATTTGAAGACGATGCCGGCAAAATGAATTTATCATTGCTTGATGTCGGTGGAGAAATTCTTTCGGTATCGCAATTTACCTTATATGGTGATTGCCGCAAAGGTCGCCGTCCTAATTTTATGGACGCAGCAAGACCGGAGCATGCGATTGAAATTTATGAGTCTTTTAACCGTCTTTTGCGCGATAAAGGCATTCGTGTTGAAACTGGCGTGTTTGGAGCGATGATGGACGTGCAATTAGTCAATGACGGTCCAGTGACGCTAATTCTTGAAAGTAAATAAGTTGAATTTTTGGTATGGAAGCTTCTTATCTGAAATGATGGGGAGTTTTTTTATTTGGGGAAGGTTCGGAGTTTCTTGCTTTTTTGCTGGTTTGTTTGCTTAATCGTACCCTCTGACACCGATTAAAATACTCTAGGGGTAACGAAAAAGGTCATTGCGTACCCGCTAGCATGTTAAATATAGATTTAGGGGTAACGATTAAGGTCTATTCATACCCCCTAGCGCTCTGTTATGCGACTCAGGGGTAATGAATAAATTTCCTACTAGCTCCCCTTAAGCTAAACATCTCAACTAACTCAACAAAACAACAAAAAAGGCTCGTCCAATGACGAGCCTAATCAAATTAATTGCTAAAATATTTTGCTAACCCTTGATAGATGCCTGTTGCTGCATTTTCCTGAAAGGCCTTTGTGGTAATTAAGCTTTCTTCAGTTGGATTACTTAAATATCCCAATTCCAACAGGGCGGCATTACGTTTGTTTTCACGGATAACATGGTAATCACCGTGCCGCACTCCACGGTCTTTTAAACCCGTATATTGGACAACGGCAGTATGGAGCGCACTCGCTAGTGGCTTTTGAAACGAATTGTTATAAAAGCTTGTTGTGCCTCGCACATTTCTGTCTTCGCTGCTGTCATAATGGATACTGATAAAGGCATCAGCTGCATGGTAATGGGACAGGCGAACACGCGATGATAAGGATAAAAACGTATCATTGGATCGGGTGAAAATGACATTAGCACCTGCAGCTGCTAACCTTTTGCCGAGCAATTGTGCTGTTTGAATCGTGATATTTTTTTCTGATGTACCACGGTAGCCTGAAGTCCCCTGATCTTTTCCGCCATGTCCAGGATCGATGACAATCGTTTTATTTTTCAAATGAACCTCAGAGTCGGATTTTTCGATTTGTTGGCCGCTTCCCTTTACTTTCACAACCCAGCCGGCAACATAAGCAGTATCGCCGTTATTTAAGCGAATTTCAAACCAATCTTGTACCTGCTTAACCGTTTCGAACACTTCACCCTTATCGGCCCGTTCAACAACTTCAGCTTGAATCGTTGGATTCTTTCTGATGTTTGTTCCATCATGTAACATTTCAATATATTCACCTGATGGGATAGCCACTGATTGTGCATCAGATGCTTGGTCAAGAAACCAAGAGGCGACCCATCCGTAAGCACCCTTTTGGTATTCAATTTTAATCCAATTATTGGTTTCTTCTAGTATTTTAAAACGGTCACCTTGATGAACTTTTCCGATGATTGTTCCGTCAAGTGATCCTTTAGAACGTACATATAAAATTGAAGCGGTTACTGTGCCATAGCCTTTTTCCTGTTTAATACTGGAATCCTTTTTGGGCGGTTTGTCCTGTTGCTTCGCATCCGTTGTTAGCTTGACATAGTCCTTGCTGACCCAGCCTTGACCACCTGAATATGAAACTTTAATCCAATTATCACTTGTATCAGCGACTTCAATGGTCGTTCCATTTTTTAATGTATCAAGTACTTTATAGTTTGTGCCAGGGCCAGAACGGACACGCAGACCATCTGTTGTCGCTACGCCACTGCTACCTTTTGTAACCTTTGAAGTACTGGATGATTGCGTCTGGTCACGCTTTACAACCCAATTAGCGACCCAGCCCTTTTTGTTCTTACTAAGCTCAATTTGGATCCAGTCACCGCTCTCTTTAATCACTGAAAATTTGTCACCGCTATTAACCTGTGCGATTTTCTTATAGCTTAAACCAGGTCCTTCGCGGACATTGGTTTGATTTGAGATGATGGTAACGGTGCTTGTCGCTGCTGAAACAGACGAATGGCTTGGCGCTAATCCAGCAACGAACAGGACGAAAATGAAGACGAAAATCATATATGTATTTTTCCGCAAGTAGTGCCCTCCTTTCAGCCTACATCCATTTTAACGGACAGAATTATGTAAATCATTCCTTTTTTTCGACGTTCATGAAATTAACACTTAAATGAAACATTTTTGCCATTCTTGGAAAAGATAATAACAATCAAGATTCAGGGGGGACAAATTATGCGGAATAGCAGTAAAGCAATGTCTGCAACAACGGGGGAAAATCAATTATTTGGAATCGATTTTCATGACTTTATCCAACGCGAGCAGCAATCGAATATGTATGAGCTTGCATCAGAATTTGGTTTAACACTAGGAGATGTCAAAAAACTGAAAAAGCATTTGGAGCGATCGTAAGTTTTAATAATCCAGCTCTAGCTTCTAGAAACTGCTGCACGACGCTGACTGATAGCTTCAGCTTTTTTGCTCTTGACAATCCCGAGTTTGCTCTTTATGATTATAAAGATAAAATGACAAATAGAAAACCAATGATCGGGAAAAGTAATGAAGATTCCACATGATTAGAGAGGAAATGTCGTGGCTGAAAGCATTTCTACATGTGCCTTGATGAAAGAACACCCAGGAGGCTTCACTCTGAAATGGCGAGTTGCTTGAATAGGAGCGAACGTAGGCAGGCGTTATCTGTTTAAAAGCGGGAGCTATCTAGATAGCTTCAACTAGGGTGGTACCACGGGATTAATATATACTCTCGTCCCTTTGTTAGGAATTAACAAGGGGGCGGGGGTTTTTTTGTATTTACATAAAATAACAATCATACCCGTTGATAGGAAATTTGTTAGGTTTTAAGGAGGATATGCAGATCATGTCAATTCAAATTCCGCGTGGAACGCAGGACATTCTGCCAGGTCAAGTGGAGAAATGGCAGTTAATTGAAAAGAAAGCCAGAGAGCTTTGTGAAAAATATCAATATCATGAAATCCGCACGCCGATTTTCGAGCATACTGATTTATTCCACCGAAGTGTTGGTGATACAACAGATATCGTTCAAAAGGAAATGTATACATTTACCGACCGAGGGGATCGAAGTATCACGCTTCGTCCGGAAGGAACTGCATCAACGGTCCGGGCATATGTTGAAAAGAAAATGTTCGGCCAAGCGAACCAGCCCGTTAAGCTGTATTACATGGGACCAATGTTCCGCTATGAGCGTCCACAGGCCGGTCGTTTCCGTCAATTCGTTCAATTTGGTGTGGAAGCATTAGGCAGCTCAGACCCGGCAATTGATGCAGAAGTGATTTCACTGGCGATGTCACTGTACCAAGAGCTCGGTTTGAAAAAATTAAAGCTTGTCATCAATAGCTTGGGAGACAAGGATAGTCGTAATGCGCACCGCGAGGCGTTAATTCAGCACTTCCAACCAAGGATTGGTGAGTTTTGCTCGGATTGTCGCAATCGCTTAGAAAAAAATCCAATGCGTATTTTGGACTGTAAACAGGACCGTGACCATGAGCTGATGAAAACGGCACCTTCGATTATCGATTACTTAAATGATGAATCAAGAAGTTATTTTGATAAGGTGCAAAAATACTTAACAGCACTTGAGGTTGAATTTGAAATTGATCCAAATTTAGTGCGTGGTTTGGATTATTATAATCATACAGCTTTTGAAATTATGAGTAATGCTGAAGGCTTTGGCGCGATTACAACGCTTTGTGGCGGAGGTCGCTACAATGGACTTGTCGAAGATCTCGGCGGTCCAGAAACACCAGGAATCGGTTTTGCGATGAGTATTGAGAGATTTTTGGCGGCATTAGAGGCTGAAAAGGTTGAGCTTCCGCTTTCTGAGAGCATTGATTGCTACCTAGTATCACTCGGTGAAGACGCCAAGGACCATACCGTAGCTCTTTTACATCAACTGCGTAAAGCTGGATTTTCGGCAGAACGTGATTACTTGGATCGTAAAATCAAAACGCAATTCAAAGCTGCAGATAGACTGCAAGCAAAATTTGTTGCTGTTCTCGGCGATGATGAATTGAAGGCTAACAAAATCAATTTGAAAAACATGGCAACTGGTGAACAAACCGAAGTTGCTTTACCAGAATTTATTGAAACTTTATCTGGTTTTTGTAAATAAAGAGGGGGATAAGAAACAATGTTTGGAAGAACGTTTTTTTGTGGAGATGTACCTGAAACAGCTATTGGAGAAAAAGTAACACTTAAAGGTTGGGTGTCTAAGCGCCGTGATTTAGGTGGGGTTATTTTTATCGACTTGCGTGACCGCACAGGCATTGTGCAAATCGTGTTTAATCATGAAACTTCAAGCGAAGCATTAGCAATTGCTGAAAAGGTTCGTTCTGAGTATGTCCTTGATATTAAAGGAACCGTCGTTGCTCGTGACGCTAGCACAATCAACGAAAATATCAAAACAGGAAAAATTGAAGTGATGGTTGACGAAGTGGCCATTCTTAACGAGGCTAAAACACCGCCATTCCAAATTGAAGATAAAACAGAGGTTTCTGAAGATTTACGCTTAAAATACCGCTATCTTGATATGCGCCGTCCAGTGATGTTTGAAACTTTCAAAATGCGTCACCAAGTAACGAAAGCGATTCGTGATTATTTGGATGGAGAAGGCTTCCTTGATATTGAAACACCAATTTTAACAAAAAGTACACCAGAAGGAGCGCGTGACTATTTAGTACCAAGCCGTGTGCATCCAGGTGAATTTTATGCTTTACCACAATCACCACAAATATTTAAACAACTATTAATGGTTGGTGGAGTAGAGCGCTACTATCAAATCGCTCGTTGTTTCCGTGATGAGGACTTACGTGCTGATCGTCAGCCTGAATTCACGCAAGTCGATATTGAGACAAGCTTCCTAAGCCAAGATGATATCATTTCTTTAATGGAAACGATGATGGCAAAAGTCATGAAAGAAGTTAAAGGCATTGACATTCAGTTACCAATTCAACGGATGACCTATGATGAAGCAATGAGTCGTTTCGGTTCAGATAAACCAGATACACGTTTTGCCCTTGAATTAACTGATCTGTCTGAGATTTTAAAGGATTCTGGGTTCAAAGTATTCTCAGGTCCAATCGCTGCTGGCGGACAAGTAAAAGCGTTAAATGTGAAAGGTGGAGCAGAGAAATATTCACGTAAGGATATCGATCATTTAACTGAATTTGTAGCAGTTTATGGCGCGAAAGGTTTAGCTTGGTTCAAAGCTGAAGAAGACGGCTTAAAAGGTCCAATTGCTAAATTTGTGTCTGAAGAAGAACAAGCGCAAATCAAAGCAGCTCTTGACGTTGAAATTGGCGACTTGATCATGTTTGTTGCAGATAATAAAAAGGTTGTTGCCGATAGCCTAGGCGCATTACGTTTAAAACTTGGTAAGGAATTGGGCCTAATTGACGAAAGCAAGTTCAACTTCCTATGGGTAACCGATTGGCCATTACTAGAGTACTCTGAAGAGGACGGCCGTTACTATAGTGCACACCATCCATTTACCATGCCGTTCCGTGAGGATTTAGCTTTACTAGATACAGATCCTGGCAAGGTTCGTGCTCAAGCCTATGACATCGTGTTAAATGGTTACGAGCTTGGTGGTGGATCACTTCGTATTTTTGAGCGTTCTATCCAGGAAAAAATGTTTAGCATTCTTGGATTCACTGAAGAAGAGGCAAGAGACCAATTCGGTTTCTTACTTGAGGCATTTGAATACGGTACTCCACCACATGGTGGTATCGCATTAGGATTAGACCGTTTAGTGATGTTGCTGGCTGGTAGCACCAACCTTCGTGATACAATTGCTTTCCCGAAAACAGCAAGTGCAAGCTGCTTGTTGACAGAAGCGCCGTCACAAGTGAGCAAGGCTCAGTTAAGAGAGCTTTATTTGGATTTAACTGTCAAAATGGACAAGTAATTGCCACTTCTGAATTCTTGAATCATCCTATCGTTTATGGTAGTATTTAATTAACAGAAAGAGTCCTGATGTGTTTGTTGCATTAGCAGATGTTTTGACCTAACATTTTCACTTTGGGAGTTTGCGTTTTCAAGTCGCGTTCATGCCTCGTTATAGGGGACCTACATAAACTTGGAACAGGACACCCACCTGCAGGGAGCAGGATCAAAACGAAGCAATTACGTGACGGCACGATTGGGGCTCTTTCACCTTATCTAAAACCTAACACTCCATGGATAACCATCCATGGGGTTTTTTGTACTCATTTTTAAGGTTGTATTTTTAAATACCTTTTTTACTAAATTCCTATCGAAATACTATTATTTATCATGCTAAGTATGATATATTCATTATCGGGAAAAAGCTAAGAAGTATAAAATCAATGAGTTTGTTGTTGGAGTGATAAATATGCTACACCAATTTTCGAGAAATGAGTTGGCCATCGGCAAGGATGGGCTCGATATCATGAAGGGCAGTACAGTTGCAGTGCTTGGCATTGGCGGCGTGGGCTCGTTTGCAGCTGAAGCGTTGGCCCGTTCAGGCGTGGGACGATTAGTACTTGTAGATAAGGATACTGTTGATATTACCAATGTCAATCGTCAGGTGATTGCCTTGTTATCCACTGTTGGTCAACCGAAGGCAGAACTAATGAAAGAGCGGATTAAAGACATTAATCCTGATTGTGAAGTTATTGCCTTGAAAATGTTTTATACAGAAGAAACATACGAGCAATTTTTCAGTTATGGACTTGATTTCGTCGTTGATGCATCCGATACGATCGTGTATAAAATCCATCTAATGAAGGAATGCCTAAAGCGAAATATTCCGATTATCTCCAGTATGGGAGCAGCTAATAAAATGGATCCTACTCGGTTCCAAATAGCTGATATCGCAAAAACTCATACTGACCCTATTGCTAAGGTCATTAGAACAAAGCTCCGTAAAGAAGGAATTCGCAAAGGAATCCCAGTTGTCTTTTCCGATGAAAGTCCGATAGTCATTCGAGAGGATGTGCGTAAGGTGGTTGGTAACGACCAGGCAGAAATTCGCAAGGCGAAAATGCCGCCTTCATCGAATGCGTTCGTACCATCTGTTGCCGGTTTGATTATGGCTAGTTACGTTGTCCGTCAACTTCTTGCTGATATTAAAATCACCCGAGTTAGCGATGAAAAAAAATAACCATCATGCCTTCGAGAAATCGAAGGCTTATTTATTTGACTCCGAAATAACCGCTATATTTTACAAAAATAAGACGCCCCTTGCCTAGTACCTAGAAAAACGGTAAGTTAAAGAAAAGTAGGACTCTTGTTGAGGAGAGAGGAGCATCTAATGATTGGATTAATTCAAAATGAGATGATTAAGATTTTTCGTCGCCCAGGTACATACGTCATGCTTGGCTTGCTGCTAATTGTGATTGCAATTGCTGGTGTGTCGATGAAATACAATCTTGCCAACGTGGAACGTAATGACCCGCAGTGGAAGCAAAATTTGCAAACTGAGAATGAAGCGCTAAAAAAACAGCAAGAACAATACGAAGAAAATCAGCCGGAAATGGCTGAGTATTTTAAAGAGAGCATTGCCCGCAATGAATACAGAATTGAGAATAATCTACCGCCATTGACAGCCTACACAATCTGGGACTTCGTCAGCGATATTTCCGAAATGATTGATTTTATTGGGATTTTTATTATCACGATTGCAGCTGGAATTGTCGCCAGTGAATTTAATTGGGGGACAATCAAATTACTATTAATCCGACCAATCAACCGGGCGAAAATATTAACTTCAAAATATTTCACGGTATTATTGTTTGGAATCTTTATGTTAATTGTTACCTTCCTATTATCAGGGATACTCGGTGCAATATTGTTTGGCTTTCCAGATCGACCAGCGCCACATCTGCTTTATCGTGATGGGGTGGTGTCAGAACTGCCAATATGGGTTTATTTGATCGTATATTACAGCTTGAAATCGATCAATATGGTCATGCTCGTGACAATGGCATTCATGATGTCAGCCGTTTTTCGCAACAGCTCACTGGCAATTGGGCTATCAATCTTCTTCATGTTTACAGGTGGAAATGTTACTCAGCTGTTGGCCGCAAAATACGAATGGGCTAAATACATTTTATTTGCCAATACGAATTTGTTCCAATATTATGAAGGAGCTCCGATGATTGAAGGAATGACTTTGACGTTCTCGGTCGCGATGCTGCTTGTTTATTTGGCCTTGTTTTTAGGATTAGCCTATTATGTTTTTAATAAAAGAGATATTGGAGCGTAAAAAAATAGAGGTTCGTCGTTGCTAACTGTTGTTGGTTCAGTGTTTATAAAAGAGTAGCCTGGTTCCGTGTGAACCAGGCTTTTTTTGCGGACACAAAAGGCCTTATTTTAGAATTTTTGTTGGTTTTTATGATTTACCGGACATATGATGCCTTATTTAAACAAAATCAAGAATTTCATGCCTTCATTTAATCAAATAAAGAATCTGATGTCCGTTAGTAAATCAAATTAAGCGTTTTTGTCAAAATAACGGAATGAATGTCCGTTAATATTGACTTTCAACAATTATACGCGGACATCAGACCTCTATTTTTTATTCAACCGTTCATACACCATGGCCAGTGCTTGCTCGAATTTCCCGGTCAGCTTTGGCTCATAGTATTGTTTATTTTTCAGGCGGTCAGGCAAATATTGCTGTTTAATCCAGCCGGCATCATAATCGTGTGGATACTTATAATCAATGCCCCGTCCAAGCTCCTTCGCCCCTTTATAATGTGCATCGCGAAGGTGTGCCGGAACCTCACCGCTTTTTCCTTGGCGAATATCTGTTAAAGCAGCATCAATCGCGATAATCGCTGAATTTGACTTCGGTGACAGACAAAGCTCAATCACCGCGTTAGCTAAAGGTATTCTTGCTTCAGGGAAGCCAAGGCGTTCCGCTGTTTCGATTGCCGCTAACGTACGCTGACCAGCTTGAGGACTCGCCAATCCGACATCCTCGTAGGCAATGACGATTAAGCGCCTTGCGATACTGATTAAATCTCCTGCTTCAATAAGCCGACCTAAATAATGGAGCGCGGCATTAACGTCACTGCCACGAATCGATTTCTGGAAAGCAGAGAGTACATCGTAATGGCCGTCGCCATCTTTATCGTAGGACATGCTTTTGCGCTGAATGCATTCCTCGGCCGTTTTTACATCGATATGGATTTTTCCGTCTTGTCCTGGGGAAGTTGATAATACAGCGAGTTCTAGAGCATTTAAGGCACTTCTGACATCCCCGTTTGAAACGGTCGCTAGATGGAGCAAGGCATCATCTGAAACCTCGGGATCCATTTTACCAAGTCCACGCTCGCAATCCGCTAAAGCTCGGGTTAGGGCCACGACGATATCCTCAGGGGTTAACGGTTTTAGTTCGAAAATTTGACAGCGACTACGAATCGCCGGATTAATCGCTAAATAAGGATTGCTGGTTGTTGCGCCAATTAATGTAATCATCCCGTTTTCCAAATAAGGAAGCAGGAAATCTTGTTTGCCTTTATCAAGGCGATGGACCTCATCTAAGAGTAAGATGACTTTACCTGACATTTTCGCTTCGGCAGCGACAATCTCCATGTCCTTTTTATTGTTAGTAACAGCATTTAACATGCGAAAGGCGTATTTTGTACTCCCAGCAATGGCACTCGCAATGGATGTTTTACCGACACCCGGGGGGCCGTATAGGATCATCGAAGATAGTTGCTTGGCTTTGACCATCCGATTAATAATCTTTCCTTCACCGACTAAATGATCCTGTCCAATGACTTCATCTATATTTTTCGGTCTCATTCGAAATGCAAGTGGTTTTTCCGACATACTTCATCTCTCCAACCTGTAACAAAATCCCATTTTAATGCAAACACTACCCATTAAACATATCATGTTAGAAGGAAAAATGCATTTTCTTGTGCTATAATAACAAGAGTGTTTTAAATTTGATAAAATTAATTTGAATGTAAGGAATTAATTTTAACACTTAATAGTCATGATAACATTTGGCGAAAATTGTAATATATATATGTAAAATTAAAAAGAGGTGCTTGTTAATGAAAATCTCAACAAAGGGTCGCTACGGATTAACCATTATGATTGAATTAGCAAAAAAACATGGGGAAGGCCCATTGTCACTAAAAGCAATCGCGCAATCGAATGATCTTTCAGAGCATTACTTGGAGCAATTGATCGCACCATTGCGTAATGCTGGATTGGTAAGGAGTATTCGCGGAGCATATGGCGGTTATGTTTTAGGGGACACACCTTCAAAGATTACAGCAGGTGATATTATTCGTGTCTTAGAAGGACCGATTACTCCTGTTGAAGGAATTGAAGAGGAGGAACCTGTAAAACGCCAGTTGTGGATCCGAATTCGTGATGCCGTGAAGGATGTTCTTGATAATACTACTCTTGAGGATTTAGCTAATTTCTCTGAAGATGATAATGTACCTGATTCATATATGTTTTATATTTAGACAGTAGGCTCCATTCGCTGATTTGAAATTGTTTATTAAAAAGTCAAATAGTGTGGAACGGAGACTGCTTGAAAGTAGGTGAAAATCTCTTGGAACGAATTTATGTAGACCATGCGGCTACCTCGCCGATGCATCCGCAGGTACTTGAGGTCATGACCCAAGCAATGCAAGAAACCTTCGGGAATCCATCTAGCATTCATTTCTTTGGTCGCGAAGCCCGCCATCGTTTGGATGTGGCGCGGGAAGCAATTGCCGAAAGCATTGGTGCGAAATCAACTGAATTGATATTTACAAGCGGTGGGACAGAAAGTGATAACTTTGCCTTATTCGGGGTAGCTAAGGCAAACCGTCATAACGGAAACCATATTATCACAACGTCGATAGAGCATCATGCTATCCTGCATTCCTGTAAACAACTTGAAAAAGAAGGCTTTGAAGTTACTTATTTATCTGTCAATGAAACGGGTCATATCTCTGTAGAGGCTGTAAAGGCAGCTTTGCGTGATGATACGATTCTTGTTTCGATTATGTACGGAAACAATGAAGTAGGCTCGATTCAGCCGATTGCTGAAATTGGCAGCCTCCTTGAAAATCATCAAGCAATATTTCATACGGATGCAGTGCAAGCCTATGGTTTGGAAAAAATCAATGTGAAAGAGCAGAAGATTGATTTATTATCAGTTTCCTCTCATAAAATTAATGGACCAAAAGGGATTGGCTTTCTTTTTGCTAAAAGTGGGATCAAATTGTTTCCGCAAAGCTTTGGTGGTGAACAGGAGCGCAAACGTCGAGCAGGAACTGAAAATGTTCCGGCGATAGTTGGATTTCATGAAGCTGTCAAAATTGCTCAAGCTAAGCTTGAAACAAGAAGTGACCAGTATCGAGAGTATAAGCAATGCCTTATAAATGAGCTAATGCAAGCTCAGATTGATTTTTCCATAAACGGAACACTTGAAAATTCCTTGCCACATGTTTTAAACTTAAGCTTTCCTGGAGTTAATGTCGAATCGATGCTTGTCAATTTAGATTTGGCTGGTATTGCAGCTTCAAGTGGTTCGGCATGTACTGCAGGTTCAATTGATCCTTCCCATGTTCTTGTCGCAATGTTTGGGAAACACTCGGAGCGAATTACAAATTCGATTCGGTTTAGCTTTGGTTTAACCAACGATCTTGAGCAAATCCAAAAGGTTGGCAAAGAAACAGCTAAAATCGTACAACGGTTAACAGCTCTTTAAATATACGAAGGATCGCTATTTTAGCGAGGTGAAGACAGTGCAAAAAGCAGTAAAAGATACCCGTGTAGTTGTGGGGATGAGCGGTGGTGTAGACTCATCTGTTGCTGCGCTTTTACTAAAGCAGCAAGGCTATGATGTTATCGGGATATTTATGAAAAACTGGGATGATACAGATGAATTTGGCGTTTGTACAGCTACCGAAGACTATGAAGATGTGATTCGGGTCTGCAATCAGATTGGCATTCCGTATTATGCCGTAAATTTTGAAAAACAATATTGGGACAAGGTGTTTACTTATTTCCTAGAAGAATACAAAGCGGGTCGGACACCTAACCCTGATGTCATGTGTAATAAAGAAATCAAATTCAAGGCATTCTTGGAGCATGCTTTGAAGCTTGGCGCAGATTATTTGGCAACAGGACACTATGCGCGCGTTGAGTACCGCGATGGGGAGTACAAGATGCTCCGCGGGATTGATGAAAATAAAGATCAAACCTACTTCCTTAATCAGTTAACACAAAGTCAATTGGAAAAGGTCATGTTCCCAATCGGCGGACTGGAAAAAGCTCGAGTGCGCGAATTAGCGAAAGAGGCCAATTTAGCGACAGCAACGAAAAAGGATAGTACGGGGATTTGTTTTATCGGCGAACGGAACTTTAAAGAATTCCTAGGGAACTATCTTCCTGCCCAACCAGGCAATATGGAAACCTTTGCTGGTGAGATTAAAGGTCGCCATGATGGGCTGATGTATCATACAATTGGTCAGCGACATGGATTGGGGATTGGTGGTTCCGGGGAGCCATGGTTTGTAATCGGTAAGGATTTGGAGCGGAATGTGCTTTATGTTGGGCAAGGTTTCCATCATGAAAAGCTATATTCCGATTCGATTATTGCGACAAAAATAAGCTGGACTTCGAATCGTCCGGTCAGTAAAGAATTTACCTGTACAGCTAAATTCCGCTATCGCCAAGCTGATAACAAAGTTACAGTTAAGGTCATGGATGACGAAAGAGTTGAAGTTGTTTTTGCTGAACCCATCCGTGCGGTGACACCAGGACAAGCTGTTGTTTTTTACAATGGTGATGAATGCTTAGGTGGCGGCACGATTGATGAAGTATATAAAAACGGTGAACGTCTGACATATGTCGGCTAAGCTGATGAAAGGTGCTGACTATCGCTTAAGGGTCAGTGCCTTTTCATGTTATACTCTTTTTTAGAACGGAGTGAGTGAGAAAATGGATAAGAATCAACTTGGAATTCAATTGATGCAAGACGGGAAATGGGAGGAAGCGGCCAAAATCTTTATGGAGGTTATTGAACGAGACCCGAAGGATGCAGTAGCCTATATAAATTTTGGTAATGTCTTATCTGCTGTTGGAGACCCAGAACGAGCGCTTAAATTCTTTGAAAAAGCGATTCAGTTGGGCGGCGGTGGCGCAGCATATTACAGTGCTGGAGCTCTTCTTTATGAAAAAGAACAATTTGATGAGGCGAAAAAAATGTTTGATGCTGCTATTAAAGCAGGGTTACAAACTAGCGATAATTATTTTATGCTTGGCATGTGTTTAATCCAGCTGCAAACTGCTCGGCTTGCATTGCCGTATTTACAACGGGCAGTTGAATTAAATCCAACTGATGCTGAAGCCTTATTTCAATGTGGGCTCTGTTTGGCACAGGAGGGTATGCTCGATGAAGCGATTAACCAGCTGCAAAAATGCGTTGATATCGATTCAGAGCATGCTGATGCGCACTATAATCTAGGTGTTGCTTATGCTTTTAAAGAGAACTTGCCTCAGGCACTTGTCCATTTGGATAAAGCGATAGAAATTCAGCCTGACCATATCTTGGCAGTGAATACAAAGGCAGTGCTAACAGGCGCGAATTCTGATGTAAATTAAGCAAGGCCATGCAATGAAAGGGGGGAAGCCCATGGAACAGCAAGGTACACTCGATATATTTTCTGATGATGGTAAGTTTATTAAGGGTAAGCACCTCGTCACGATTTTTCATAATGAACAAAATCTTTATACGGTTTTAAGAATTCGTGTAGAAGAAACGAATGAAGACTATGAGGATAAAGAAGCTGTGATTACCGGGTATTTCCCTCGTGTTCATGAACAAGAATCATACATATTTTACGGTGAAATGAAGGAGCATCCGCGCTTTGGTATGCAATTTCAGGCAACCCATTTTCGCAAGGACATGCCTCAATCCAAACAGGGTGTCATCAATTATTTAGCCGGGGAAATGTTTAAAGGTATCGGTAAAAAAACGGCTGAAAAGATTGTGGAAACCTTAGGTGAGAATGCGATTTCAAGGATATTAAATCAACCATCGCTGCTTGATTCCATTCCGAAACTTCCCCCTGAGCGTGCCAAAATGCTATACGATACCCTGATGGAGCATCAAGGTCTTGAGCAAATTATGGTGGCGCTGAATCAGTATGGATTTGGTCCGCAAATATCGATGAAAATTTATCAGGCTTATAAAGAACAAACTTTAGAAATTATTCAAAAAAATCCTTATCAACTCGTGGAAGATATCGAGGGAATCGGCTTCGGGCGCGCTGATGAACTGGGGTATCAGCTCGGCTTAACTGGTGCTCATCCTGACCGCATTAAGGCCGGTTTGTATTACACGCTAGAAACAGAAAGTATTCAGGCGGGTCATGTATATCTTCCTGCTCGCGAATTGTTAACCTCTGTTAAGGCCTTGCTGGAGGAAAATCAACGGGACATTATTGATTTCGCTGAGATTTCCGCTGAGTTAATCAAGCTCGCTGAAGAAGGAAAAATCATCATTGAAGAACAGCTCATTTATTTGCCTTCGCTCTACTATTCTGAAAAAGGGATTGTATCGCACGCAAAACGATTAATGGCACAAACTGATTATGCAGACCAATTTCCGGAATCGGAATTTTTATTAGCATTAGGAGAATTAGAGGAGCGGATAGGTGTTCAGTATGCTCCGACGCAAAAGGAAGCCATTCAAACGGCATTGATGTCGCCGATGCTCATCTTAACTGGTGGTCCGGGTACCGGTAAAACTACAGTAATTAAAGGAATTGTTGAGCTTTATTCAGAGCTCCACGGCTGCAGTCTAAACCCAAAGGATTATAAAAAAGAAGAGGTGTTTCCGTTTCTGTTGGCAGCACCAACTGGTCGAGCAGCGAAGCGAATGGCAGAATCAACAGGTTTGCCAGCGGTAACAATTCACCGGTTGTTAGGCTGGAATGGCGCCGAGGGCTTTGATCATCATGAGGATAATCCACTTGAGGGGAAAATCTTGATTGTTGATGAAACGTCAATGGTTGATGTGTGGATGGCAAATCAACTATTTAAAGCCTTGCCTCCGAATATTCAGGTGATTTTTGTTGGGGACGAAGACCAGCTTCCATCCGTTGGTCCCGGTCAAGTATTGAAAGATATGCTTCGGTCAGAAGTGATTCCAACAGTCCGATTAACCGATATTTATCGGCAGGCTGAGGGGTCTTCGATTATTGATTTAGCGCATGAAATTAAGCAAGGGAAATTGCCTGCTGGGGTTACAGGACAGCAGAAGGATCGCTCTTTTATCAAGTGTTCAACCGCTCAAATTGCCAATGCTGTCGAAAAGGTTGTTCAAAACGCTATTAAGAAAGGCTTTACTGCTAAAGAGATTCAAGTGCTTGCACCGATGTATCGTGGTCCGGCTGGTGTGGATAAATTAAATAGCCTTCTGCAGGAAATTTTCAACCCCAATCCTGATGGAACCCGCAAAGAACTTCAATTCGGTGAAATCAAATACCGGATTGGAGATAAGGTTCTGCAGCTTGTAAATCAACCTGAGAATAATGTTTTTAATGGTGATATCGGAGAGGTTATTTCGATTTTTTATGCAAAAGAAAACGAAGAGAAGCAGGATATGTTGCTTGTTTCGTTTGAAGGAACCGAAGTTACTTACACTCGTAATGACTTGAATCAGCTCACACTTGCTTATTGTTGTTCGGTTCACAAGTCGCAAGGAAGTGAGTTTCCGATTGTGATTTTACCAATCGTCAAAAGTTACTATCGTATGTTGAGACGGAATTTAATTTATACCGCCATTACTCGAAGTAAGCAGTTTTTGATTTTATGCGGCGAGGAAGAAGCATTACGAATTGGTGTGGAGCGGGCCGATGACCAAGCTCGCAATACCAAATTATCGGAAAAGCTTCAGGAAGCGTTGCAGCTCGTAAAAAAGGAGACGAGTGCTTTGAGCACTGTGGTCAGCGAGCAAGAATCCGAGTTGACGTATGAAGAGCTGTTGATGGCTGCCGATCCAATGGTGGGCATGGAGCAGTTGACACCGTATGATTTTATGGAAGAAATCATTATCGGTTGATGATTGGGTCATTATATTTGTGATCAGTGCCCTGGTTTCGGGGCAGAAGTAAAAACGAGGGTCCTAAAATATCGATTAGTGCCCTCGTTTCGGGGCAGAAGCAAAAATAGGGTACTAATACAACGTATAAGTACCCTCGTTTCGGCTTAAAAGCAAAAATAGGTCACTTAAAGTATCTCGATGCGCTGCATCAATCCAATCCAACACAAAAAATCCCCGCAGCAATAGACTGCGGGGATGTTACCATGCATTATTTAAAACATTCGACTGATACGTTTTCCCACTCGTTTCATTTGTCGGCCAGATACCATGTTATTATTTCGCATCATTTTGTATGCAGCCATTCCAGCACCAATAGCAAGAGCAGAGGAAACTACTTTGTTCATCCGTATCACCTCTAAGGTTTATTTAAACGCTGTATCGACGTTCGTCCTCATCAAACAAATCATCCAATGAACTCAATGAACCATCTTCCTCGACCTGATGGGTATGGATTAGACCATCTCCTAAGGAAAGTTCGATAAAGCAATTCCAACAATAATACTGATTAATACCAATCTTCCCTACATCTTTACTATGGCAGTTTGGGCACTGTAACATAAAGGACACCTCACTCAAGAATCTACATTTACGATGATGGTATCCTTTCCAATCGCAGGTGGTTGAACGGTTTTCACGACACGCTTTCCTTCCTTTAAATCCGAAAAGAATCCATCCGTACATTCATACCCTACGATTGTGCCCAATTCTTCCAAAAAGTAAACATCCTCAACTAACCCGAGATTCTCTCCTTCAGCCGTCATTACCACTTTACCGGTAAGTTTATGTTGATGCTCGATGGTAAAATCGGGAGGATCAAGTATCGGTTCAATAGCTTGAGGCCGGTTAACCATTACACCATCTGGACCTAAGGAAACAATATTACTAATATCAACTCTGTTCATTTTATGAAACATTGATTTCTTTTTTAGCAGCAGCCCTTCAACTTTCCCATCACTCGAAATACATAAATCACAAACATCACCGAGTTTTTCACCATTTTTCAAATCAAAAACTGGAAGACCTTTAACTAACGAGAACGTTCGCAAAAGTTTTCCCCGCCTTTCCGAACATTGTTAGTTTGGTCTTGCCATTGAGATTTCATGATGAGAAACGTTTACCATTTATCAAATGCATGAAAAGCATGATGAAAGTGTCCTGAATTTTCAGGTTAACGGTCATTCAGATTACTGACGGGGTGTATAAAATTCCCTAATCCTCAAGAAACTAAAAAGGAGGAGGGGTAGCGTGGACATACAGATAAAATGGTTTTACCGAATTGGCTTCTTATTACTTTTATTCGGGATGTTTTTTATATTTCTAAAACTGCAGCAAATTTGGCTGCCGATTCTTCGAATATTGGTCACCGTGTTTACTCCTTTTTTTATTGCAGCATTTATTAGCTATTTGTTGCACCCTACAATTGAAAGGCTCCATAGTTCAGGCTTGCATCGAGGTTTGGCAGTTATCATCATCTATTTGCTATTTTTTGGGGGAATTGGCTACGGGCTATACAAAGGTATTCCGGCGGTCATTCATCAATTGAAAGACCTATCTGAAAATATCCCGGTATTTGCAGACCAGTACCGAGATATGGTCGATGAAATTCAGAAAAAAACGAACCAGTGGCCTGAGGGGGCTCGGGAGAAGTTAGACACAGGCATACTTGCAGTTGAGGAAAAATTGAATCAATTTTTAACGAGAGTTTTAAATGGCTTTGTCGGACTCATCAATTTAATTGTTGTATTTGCCATTATTCCGTTTATCGCTTTTTATATGCTTAAAGACTATCATCATTTGAAAAAAGCAGTTTGGTACTTAACACCGCGAAAATGGCGAAAACAGGGGGTGCTGTTTTTGCGGGACGTAGATGCAACACTCGGAAAATATATTCGCGGACAACTATTGGTGTGCCTTGTGATTGGTGCCATTTCGGCGCTTTTGTTCTGGGTAACGGATATGCGCTATCCTTTGCTGCTCGGGTTTATTATCGGGGTCACAAATGTTATTCCGTATTTCGGTCCGATTTTTGGTGCCATTCCGGCTGTTATTATCGGCGCAACACTTTCAGTGAAAATGGTTATAACCTCATTGGTGATTATTTTTTTACTGCAATTTCTCGAAGGGAATATATTATCACCATTTATTGTTGGCAAAAGTTTGCACATGCATCCGATGTTGATCATGTTCGCATTGTTAGTTGGAGGCGAAATTGGTGGAATCCTTGGCTTGATCATTGCAGTCCCGGTTTTGTCTATCGCAAAAGTGGCGATCATTCATGGAAAGAACCATATCATGAAATATCGGGAAAATATCAGCACTTTGCCCAAACATTGACAAACTATTTCATGATTTTATATAATTCGGCTATATGCATATTTAACATGTTGAAGGAATGAGTATGTTATAGACCATCTTAAGGGAAACGGTGAGTATG
The DNA here is from genome assembly GCF_012843265.1 of Bacillus sp. DNRA2. Classification (GTDB taxonomy): domain Bacteria; phylum Bacillota; class Bacilli; order Bacillales; family Cytobacillaceae; genus Bacillus_BU. The sequence goes on from NZ_JABAIT010000009.1 coordinate 91,519, forward strand.
GGAATACAACCACGATTTTTCCTGCCAGAGAGGAATTTCCTAGGCTGAAAGAAATTCCAGGATGAAGGATAACAGAAAGCTAGTCCGGAGTGCAGCTAATAACTGCCGTTTGCCGCGTTAAGGTGTTTTGAGAGGTGGACTTGTACTGGTAGTCCATAATCAGGGTGGTACCGCGAGAAGTTCAAGCTCTCGTCCCTGCTTTAGGGATGAGGGCTTTTTGTATTGTTTTTTTAAAAGGCTTTGTTAAAGAAGTATTTTTGTATTTGCAGTGTTGATTGAAGCGCCTATAACGGAAATCAACTGACTTGTTTAACGCAGTCCTAATATATGAGGAGGGTATTTTGTGAAGAAAAATTTAACAGGCTCAGATATACGCCGGCTTTATTTAGAATTTTTTAAAGAAAAAGGACATAACGTGGAACCAAGTGCGCCACTTGTGCCGCATGATGACCCATCACTTTTATGGATCAACAGTGGTGTGGCTACATTAAAGAAATATTTTGATGGCCGTGTCATTCCAGATAATCCGAGAATCACCAATGCGCAAAAATCAATCCGCACAAATGATATTGAAAATGTAGGGAAAACAGCAAGACACCATACTTTCTTTGAAATGCTTGGGAATTTCTCAATTGGTGAATATTTTAAGGAAGAAGCAATCGAGTGGGCTTGGGAGTTTTTGACTAGTGAGAAATGGATCGGTTGGGATCCGGAACGTTTATCCGTTACGATTCACCCTGAAGATACTGAAGCATACGATTACTGGCATAAGAAAATAGGGATTCCTGAGGAGAGAATTATCCGTTTAGAGGGGAACTTCTGGGATATCGGTGAAGGTCCAAGTGGTCCTAACACAGAGATTTTCTACGACCGTGGTCCTGAATATGGCGATGACCCTAATGATCCAGAATTATACCCTGGTGGTGAAAATGAACGTTATTTAGAAGTTTGGAACCTCGTGTTCTCACAATTCAACCATAATCCTGATGGTACATACACTCCACTGCCAAAGAAAAACATTGATACTGGGATGGGACTTGAACGGATGGCATCAGTAGTTCAAGATGTTCCTACCAACTTTGACACAGATTTATTTATGCCAATTATCAATGCTACAGAAGAAATTTCTGGTGTGAAATACCGAGAAAATAAAGAACTTGATACAGCCTTTAAAGTAATTGCTGACCATATTCGTACGGTTGCGTTTGCTATTGGTGACGGGGCATTACCATCAAACGAAGGTCGAGGCTATGTATTACGTCGTCTGCTTCGTCGTGCGGTTCGCTATGCAAAGCACATTAACATTGAGCGTCCGTTTATGTATGAGTTAGTTCCAGTTGTCGGCGAAATCATGCACGATTTTTACCCAGAGGTAAAAGAAAAAACAGACTTTATTCAAAAAGTAATTAAAAACGAAGAAGAGCGTTTCCATGAAACGTTACACGATGGCTTAGCGATTCTTTCAAGTGTAATCAAAAAGCAAAAAGACCAAAACAGTGATACGATTCCAGGTGAAGATGTATTCCGTTTATATGATACGTATGGTTTCCCGGTAGAATTAACTGAGGAATATGCTGAAGAAGAGGGCATGAAGGTTGACCATAATGGCTTCGAGAAGGAAATGGAGCTTCAACGTGAACGCGCTCGTGCAGCAAGGCAAGATGTAGATTCAATGCATGTTCAAGGCGGCGTACTCGGTGATATTAAAGTCGAGAGCAAATTCATCGGCTATGGTCAACTAGAAACAAATGCAACGGTGCTAGTCGTTCTTAAAGATGGACAAATGGTTTCTGAAGCCAATGCTGGCGATGATATTCAATTCATTTTAGATGAAACTCCATTCTACGCGGAAAGTGGCGGTCAAATCGCTGATAAAGGTACGCTTGAAGCAGTTGGGGTAAAAGTGGAAGTTAAAGATGTGCAAAAAGCACCAAATGGTCAAAATTTACATCAGGCTGTTGTTGTTGAGGGAAGCTTAAAAACGAATCAGCAGGTTACGGCTGTTGTCAATCAAAATAATCGTGCGCAAATTATTAAGAACCATACGGCCACTCACCTATTACATCAGGCTTTAAAGGATGTGCTTGGTGAGCACGTTAATCAAGCTGGATCACTTGTTGAAGCGGAGCGGTTACGGTTTGACTTCTCTCATTTTGGCCAAATTCATCCGGAAGAGCTTGAGAGAATTGAAACCATCGTGAATGAAAAAATCTGGCGTAGCCTTCAAGTTAACATCGATTTAAAACCGATTGCTGATGCAAAAGCAATGGGTGCAATGGCGTTATTCGGTGAAAAATATGGTGATATTGTCCGCGTTGTTCAAGTTGGTGATTACAGCCTAGAACTTTGCGGTGGCTGCCACGTGCCAAATACGTCAGTCATTGGCTTATTTAAGATAGTGTCTGAATCAGGTATCGGTGCTGGAACTCGCCGTATTGAAGCAGTTACTGGAGAAGCAGCTTATCAATTATTAAATGACCAAATAAACATTTTAAAGGATGCAGCTGCGAAGCTGAAAACAAATCCAAAAGATGTAGCAAATCGCGTCGAAGCCCTTCTTGGAGAAATCAAGCAATTACAACGTGAAAATGAATCTTTAGCGGCAAAATTGGGCAATATTGAAGCTGGAAGCATCATTTCTCAAGTGAAGGAAATTGATGGTGTGAAGGTCCTATCTGCAAAGGTTCAGGCCACAGATATGAACAACTTACGGAACATGGCTGATGATTTAAAACAAAAAATTGGATCTGGAATTATCCTGCTTGGTAGTGTAAACGAAGGCAAAGTCAATTTGATTGCCGGTGTTACAAATGACTTAATTGAAAAAGGTTTCCATGCTGGTAAGCTAATTAAAGAAGTCGCTACACGCTGCGGTGGTGGCGGCGGTGGACGCCCAGATATGGCTCAAGCGGGAGGTAAGGACCCTAGCAAATTGGATGCTGCACTGATCTTTGTTGAAGAATGGGTGAAATCCGTTTGATAACTGAACAAAGTAGTGTAAAATGAAAATAACCATTTCTAAAACGATTATCGTTGCTCCACTGAAAAAAGCGAGGTGCCTAAGATGAGCTCATTTGATAAAACGATGAGATTTAACTTCCCTGAAGAGCCAATCGAGCATAATGTCACGGAAGTTCTAAATCAGGTTTATGCAGCACTACAAGAAAAAGGATACAACCCGATTAACCAAATTGTTGGGTATTTATTGTCGGGAGATCCTGCCTATATACCACGTCATCGTGATGCTCGCAATATTATCCGCAAACTAGAACGTGATGAAATTATTGAAGAATTGGTCAAATCGTATTTAAAACAACAGCACGAGGGGTAGTATATGCGGGTAATGGGTTTGGATGTCGGTACTAAAACAGTAGGTGTGGCAATTAGTGATGAGTTAGGTTGGACCGCACAAGGACTGACAACTTTAAAAATTAATGAAGATGAAAAAGAGTATGGTTTTGAGGAAATTGGGAAATTGATCAATGAACACGAAGTTGAGAAAATTGTTGTTGGACTGCCTAAGAACATGAACGGAACAATTGGACCGCGTGGTGAGGCCTGTCAATTTTATGCCAGTGAATTAGAACGTTTGTATGGTATGCCGACCATCCTCTGGGATGAAAGGCTTACGACAATGGCAGCTGAGCGTGTTCTCTTAGAAGCTGACGTCAGTCGAAAAAAACGGAAAAAAGTCATTGATAAAATGGCCGCTATACTAATTTTACAAGGCTATTTAGATAGCAAATAATAAAGAGGTGCTAATAATGGATCACGGAGAAAACAACATTACAGTAGTAGACGAAAACGGCAACGAGCAACTATGTGAAGTATTATTTACTTTTGATTCGGAAGAGTTCGGTAAGTCTTACGTATTATATTATCCAGTTGGTGCAGAACATGATGATGAAGAAGATATCGAAATTCATGCTTCTGCGTTTACTCCAAACGTAAACGGTGAAGATGGCGACCTAATGCCAATCGAAACTGACGAAGAATGGGATTTAATCGAAGAAATGCTTAATACTTTCTTAGAAGAGCAAGAAGAAGAATAAAATCAATAAAAATTGCCCGAGACTAAACTCTCGGGTTTTTTTTCGTAATCTAATGAAAAGTTTGTTGATTGGAGCGGAAGGGGTGAGACTCCTGCGGGAGCAGCGGGACAGGTGAGACCCCGCAAACGCTTAAGCGCTGAGGAGGCTCACCGCCCGCCCCGCGGAAAGCGAACCCCTGAAGCGCAAATCAACCTTCTATCTTAGCGTAAATCTTGTTAGATTTTGCTACAAAAAATAAAAATATAGTATAATGGGTCGAGATGCTAAAAAGAGAAAATTGCTTTACGTGAGTGGAGGGAAGGTTTTTGTCAGACAGGAAGCAAGATAAAAATGTTTTTCAACAAAGCTTAATTGAACGCCAAAGCGAAGCAAAAGTCGTCCGTAAAGTCGTACTGATTGCAGCTATTATTATTCTTTTATTAATTGGTGCAGTATTTGGTGGAGGTTATTTCTACATACACTCAGCTTTAAAACCAGTGGACCCAAGCAATAAAAAGAAAGTTACAGTAGAAATCCCAATCGGTTCATCTGTTTCGGGAATTGGCGAAATATTAGAAAAAGAGGGCATTATCAAGAACGGAAAAGTATTCAAATACTATGTCAAATTCAAAAATGAAGCCGATTTCATGGCGGGAAGCTATCAATTAGCACCGTCAATGACTTTACCTGAAATTTTAAGCAAACTTAAAACCGGTAAAGTGATGGAGGAGGTCGCCTTTAAAATTACCATTCCTGAAGGCAAGCAGTTAAGGCAGATTGCCGAGATTATTGCTGAAAAAACAAATCGAGATTATGATGAAGTATTTAATACCCTTAATGACTCTGAGTTTATTAAATCAATGAAGGCGAAATATCCTGATATCTTAACAGATGAAATGTTAAACAATCAGGTGATGTATCCGCTGGAAGGATATTTATTCCCGGCTACCTATTCATACTACGAAGAAAACCCATCAATTGAAAAAATCGTTACCGAAATGCTAAATAAAACAAGTGATGTCATTCATGAATATGAAGGGCAAATGAGTGAGAAGAATATGACACCCCATCAATTGTTAACGATGGCTTCACTCATTGAAGAAGAAGCGACTGAAAAAGCTGACAGAAATTCGATTGCTAGTGTCTTTTACAATCGATTGAAGATTGATATGCCATTGCAAACGGATCCAACTGTTTTGTACGCAAAGGGCAAACATAAAGAACGAGTGCTATATGAGGATTTAGAGGTGGATTCTCCATATAACACATATAAAAACACAGGCCTTCCACCTGGGCCGATTGCCTGCCCAGGAACGATTTCGATTGAAGCTGCTTTAAATCCAGATGACACAGATTTCCTATATTTCCTAGCTACTGCAGATGGAGATGTAATATTCACCAAAACGTTGGATGAGCATAATCGACAGAAAGCCAAGCATATATCTGGGCAATAACTAAAATTAGCAATCTAAAAATATTTATGTTAAAATTATTCGAGTGTTTTAATACACCATTGTAATAGCGTCTCCCACGGAAAGGATGTTTTTATTGAAGCAGTGCTCCTGTTTCATGTCTCCAATCTGTGAACGCTATTTTTTCTTGTTTAAAATACTAACAATAGATTTTTTTATGAGGTGATGGCGGCTTGGAAAAATCGGAAAATCAAAAGCTGCAATTTTATATAGAGGAACTTATTCCCTCGCGGAACGAATTGCTGACTGAGATGGAGTTGTACGCAAAAGAAAACGGCGTTCCAATTATGGAAATAATCGGGATTGAAGCGATGCTTCAGCTCCTGCGAATTCATAATCCAAATACCATTTTGGAGGTTGGTACAGCAATTGGCTATTCGGCGCTTAGAATGGCTTTTGCATTACCTCAAGCCAAAATCGTGACAATCGAGCGGGATGAAGAACGTCTTCAAAAAGCAGTAGACTATATTGATAGAGCTGAAAAACAGGCTCAAATCATGATCATCAACGGTGATGCGCTTCTTGTAGAGGATCAAATTAAGCAACATGGACCATTTGATGCGATTTTTATTGATGCAGCGAAAGGGCAATATCAACGCTTTTTCAGCCTATATTCACAGTACTTAAACGATGGTGGATTAATTATTACAGATAATGTCCTGTTTAAAGGGATGGTTTCTGAGGCAAACATTGATAATAAGCGCTTGCGCTCATTAGTAAAAAAGATAAAAGAGTATAACAGCTGGTTGATGCAACACCCTGATTATCATACTGTTATTATTCCCGTTGGCGACGGGATTGCGATTAGTAAAAAAAGAGGTGAACAAGAATGACGAAACCAGAATTATTAGTGACACCAACTTCACTACAGGATATTGCACCACTTTCTCTTGCAGGTGCCGATGCATTTATGCTGGGTGAACAGCGTTATGGATTACGCCTAGCGGGCGAATTTGACCGTGAAATGGTAAAACAAGCAATCGAGATTGCTCATCATCATGGGAAAAAAGTATATGTAGCAATGAACGCCATTTTCCATAATGAAAAAATTGATGAGTTAGCTGAGTATATTACTTTTTTACAATCTGTTAATGCAGATGCAATCGTGTTTGGTGACCCAGCCGTATTAATGGTTGCGAAAGAAACAGCACCGAATATGAAGCTACATTGGAGCACCGAAACAACAGGTACTAATTGGTATCATTGCAACTATTGGGGCCGTAAAGGCGCAAAACGTGCTGTCCTTGCACGAGAAATTAGCATGGATGCTGTCATTGAAACGAAAGAGCATGCCGAAGTGGAAATTGAAGTTCATATTCATGGAATGATGTGCATGTTCCAATCGAAACGGAGCTTGCTCGGTCATTATTTTGAATATCAAGGGAAACCGTTGGAAGTCCAAAAAAACAAATATGAAAAAAATAAGTTCATACACGACAAAGAACGTGGTAATAAATATCCTATTTTCGAAGATGAGAATGGAACTCACATCATGAGTCCAAACGATGTTTGTATGATTGATGAGCTCCAGGATATGGTTGAAGCCGGCGTGGATTCCTTTAAAATCGATGGAATTCTGAAAAGCCTAGACTATCTGATTGAGGTAACAAAGCTTTACCGCAAAGCGATTGATGTATGTGTGGAAGACCCTGATGCATATGAAGATATGAAAACAGATTTACTTGAAGAGATTCAACAGGTTCAGCCTGCCAATCGTGCACTTGATACAGGCTTCTTCTTCAAGGAAACAGTTTATTAATGAAGGAGGCAAAAGGAATGACTTCAGATGTTAAAAGCAAAATATCCGAGATGATTGATGGAAAACGCGTCATTGTGAAAAAACCAGAACTCCTTGCGCCTGCTGGTAATCTTGAAAAATTAAAGATTGCTGTTCGCTACGGGGCAGATGCAGTATTCATTGGCGGTCAGGAATATGGACTGCGTTCAAATGCCGATAATTTTACTTTTGCTGAAATGAAAGAAGGAGTAGAATTCGCAAAAAATTATGGGGCAAAAATTTATGTTACGACAAATATTTTTGCTCATAACGAAAATATTGAGGGGTTAGAAGATTATATTTTGGGGTTAAAAGAAGCGGGGATTCACGGAATTATTGTTGCTGACCCGTTAATTATCGAAACCTGCCGTCGTCTTGCCCCAGAGATTGAAGTCCATTTAAGTACTCAGCAGTCATTGTCCAACTGGAAGGCAATTCAATTTTGGAAAGAGGAAGGCCTTGAACGAGTTGTATTAGCTCGTGAAACAAGCGCTGAAGAAATTAAGGAGATGAAGGAGAAGGTGGATATTGAAATTGAAACCTTCATTCATGGTGCCATGTGTATCGCCTACTCCGGACGTTGTACGTTAAGTAACCATATGACAGCGCGGGATTCTAACCGTGGTGGCTGTTGCCAGTCATGCCGTTGGGATTATGATTTATATGAGCAAAATGGTGAATCAGAAACGTCATTGTTTGCAGAAAATGATGCTCCGTTTGCGATGAGCCCTAAAGATCTTAATTTAATTCAATCGATTCCAAAAATGATAGAATTAGGTATCGATAGCTTAAAAATTGAAGGTCGGATGAAGTCAATCCACTACATCGCTACAGTTGTTAGTGTCTATCGTAAGGTTATCGATACTTATTGTGCTGATCCTGAACATTTTGAAATTAAACAGGAATGGCTAGATGAATTAGATAAATGTGCAAATCGTGATACGGCTTCTGCATTTTTTGAAGGAGTTCCAGGGTATAAAGAGCAAATGTTTGGAAACCATAGCAAGAAGACGACTTACGAATTTGCCGGTTTAGTATTGGATTATAATCCTGAGACACTAATGGTGACGCTGCAGCAACGGAACCATTTTAGACCAGGAGATGAAGTAGAATTTTTTGGTCCAGAAATCGATAACTTTACGTTTGTTATTGATAAGGTTTGGGATGAGGATGGAAATGAGCTAGATGCTGCTCGTCACCCACTCCAAATTGTAAAATTTAAAATGGACCGACCTGTGTTCCCTAACAACATGATGCGAAAGGAGAACTAACCTAATGGCTCCGAAACCTGTTGTTATAGGTGTCGCCGGTGGTTCCGGATCAGGTAAGACAAGCGTTACAAAAGCAATTTATCGCAAATTCACAGGACATTCGATATTGATTCTTGAACAGGATTATTATTATAAAGATCAAAGCCATTTGCCGTTTGAGCAGCGTTTAAAAACGAATTATGATCATCCATTGGCATTTGATAATGATTTATTGATTGACCATATTCAACGTCTCTTGCAGTACCAACCCATTAATAAACCTGTATATGATTATTCGATTCACACTCGCTCTGATGAAGTCATAAAAGTAGAGCCGAAGGATGTTATTATTTTAGAAGGAATATTAGTCCTTGAAGATGAGCGTCTTCGTGATTTAATGGATATCAAATTATTTGTTGATACGGATGCGGATTTAAGAATTATTCGCAGACTACGGAGGGATATTAAGGACAGAGGTCGGACAATGGATTCAGTTATTGATCAATATGTGAACGTTGTTAGACCGATGCATAATCAATTTATTGAGCCAACGAAGCGGTATGCTGATATTATCATTCCGGAAGGCGGACATAATCACGTTGCTATTGATTTGATGGTCACAAAAATACAAACAATTCTTGAACAAAAATCATTTTTATGAAACAATAGCATAGATAATAAAAAAGTATAAAATTAGGCGCGCCCTACATAGGACGCGCTCCTATGTATTTATTTGATTCTACATACTATTTATCCACAATTTCATTGGGGGATTGTGACGACTAGAAGGAGTGAATGTCTTTGGCTACAGAAAAAGTATTCCCGATGACACAGGCTGGGAAAGAAAAATTAGAACATGAATTAGAACAATTAAAAACCGTTAAACGTAAAGAAGTCGTTGAACGGATTAAAATTGCCAGAAGCTTTGGTGACCTATCTGAGAACTCAGAGTATGATTCTGCAAAAGAAGAGCAAGCATTTGTTGAAGGTCGGATTACGACTCTTGAAAATATGATCCGTAACGCGAAAATTATTGGTGAAGACGAAATGCGAAGTGATGAGGTTGCTTTAGGGCGCTCAGTAACATTCGTTGAATTACCAGATGGTGATGAAGAAACTTATGCGATCGTTGGTAGTGCGGAAGCTGATCCGTTTGAAGGTAAAATTTCAAACGACTCACCAATTGCTAGAAGTTTAATGGGTAAAAAGGTTGGCGACGAAGTATCCGTTCAAACTCCTGGTGGAGAAATGAGCGTCAGAATCGTTTCAATTAAATAGTTATAATTGTTTGAAAAAGCAACACCTCGTCAACACTTATGACGAGGTGTTTTTTATGTTGAAAAAGAAACGAATATTGGTCTGGGGTATTTCCAGCTTTATATGTGTTGTATTGTTAATGGGCAGATTAGTGCAAATTCAATTAGTTGATACGAAAAGCTTCTCCAAACATCAAGTTAATATTTTGGAAGCGAGTGTTAAGCAGCGTTCACAAGAGGTGGTATTAGATAGCGGTAGGGGAAATTTCCTCGACCGTACGGGTAAGCCATTAATCTATGATCAACTATCGGTATTAATCTTGTTTCCTTTCCTAAATAAGATCGATTGGGACGCTGAAAAGGTCGCGAAGATTATTGGCGTAAATAAGCAAGACCTTTTGAAAACAATCAGCAATTCTGATAAGCCGTTTGCTTTTGGAGATCCCAACCCGCTCCGATTAACTCATTCTCAAATGAAGAAAATAAATGATCTGAAAATTCCTGGTGTATTTGCGGTAGAACGGAAATATTTGTTGGCAAAAACACCTGCCGAACAGCTAATTGGCATAACCAAACAAAATAATCAAGAGCTTGCGAAGCGTTACCCTGATAAGGAGTACCCGGGGAAAACCTTAATTGGAATTTCAGGCCTTGAAAAGAGCTTTGATGAGTTTCTAATAGCTGAAGGGGAGTCAAAGCTTGTTTACCATGTTGATGGTGATGGTGCTCCGTTATTCGGGGTAGATGTAAAATACGTAGACGCGGCAAATTCATATTATCCTGTCAACATAAAAACGACAATTGATAAAAAATTGCAAACGGTAGCCGAAAACCTTGTTGATACTCAGGGTATAAAAAAAGGGGGTCTTGTTCTCCTTGATGTGAAAACGAATAATGTGTTGGCGATGGTTTCACGCCCGAGCATAAATCCTAAGGATCCGTATGCTGGAGGTGGAATTGAAAACCTGATGGTTAAACAGCAAATCATGGGATCCGTTTTCAAGACTGTCATCGCAGCAGCAGCAATTGATTATAATTTGAACACACCGACTCGGAACTTTAATTGTAGCCGAAAGATTAATGGGGAACCGGATTTAAAGTATAATCACGGCATGCTCAATTTTACAGATAGCTTTGCCCGTAGTTGTAATGCAACCTTTGGTCAAATTGCTAATGAATTAAAGGACATAGATCCTAATATTATTGAAGCTTACGCAGCAAAACTTGGAATTGTTGGACAGGTTGGTTGGCAAGGCTCTGTATTTCATCTTAATCAATTTGCGCAACTGCCAGATGAAGAAAAGGGACGCGTATTTCTTAGTGAAGATGCAAAAAAAGATAAAAATTTTGTTGCAATGACAGGGATTGGGCAGCATGAGGTTAGAGCAACCCCGCTAGCAGTAGCCAATATGATGGCGACGATTGCCAGAGGTGGAAAAAAGGAAATGGTGCGGGTCGCCTCCAAAATTGAATACCAAAATGGAACAACGATGTTTGATTTCTCCGAATCAGGAGTAAAGGGAGAAACGATTGCACCGTATACAGCAATGAAGTTGCAAGAGCTACTACGTGAAGTTGTGACAAACGATCATGGAACCGGGCGCTGGTTTAAGGATCTTCCATATGCAGTCGCAGGAAAATCAGGGACAGCAGAAACTGGAAAATATGAAAACGAAAAGCAACTTCATAATAAATGGTTCGCTGGCTATTTTCCATATGATAATCCGAAATATGCGTTAGTAGCAGTGAATTTGGACGTTCCTGAAGATCAAGGTGGAGTCAATCAGCTTTTTGCTGATATGGTATCAGAGCTATACAAAATCGATACACCGCAAAATGAACAGTAATAAACTCCTTCAAGTTTTGCTAAAGGCATGATAAAATATATAGCGAACTTGTCAAAGGAGGCTTATCTTTTGAAAAGCAATTTTAATCAATCACGAGATGGTATTCGTTCTGAAATGCGTTCTAAACGTAGAAAGACGAATATGATCTTAAATGGCTTAATTGTCCTCGTGCTGCTATTAATCATTATTGTTTCAGTATCGATTTTTTCTAAAGACGATGAAGCAAAAAAACAACAGGATTCACAAGCGATTGAAACGAAGACTACTAATGATGTAGCTGGTAAGCAAGCCAATCAAACTCAGAATTCAACAAGTCAAGACAAAAAGACAAAGACAACAACAAAGAACAACACCAAAAATAATGAAGTCGCCGATGACAATAATGACAAGGAGGACAACACCGCAATTGAAACTGAAGGCGGTGGTGACAATGTGCAAAAGACAATCATTAATCCAAAATGGGAAGCGGTTGGCACATCACAAACAGGTCCAAATTCGTCACAATCGGTGGATTGGGATGAGCGTGTCAAAGCGCTTGCCTATGCAATCGGTGCCGATCAAAGTAATATGACCGTTTGGTATTTAAGCTTTGATGGCGGTTCAGACAAGTCGATTGGAACTGTAACAGAAAAGGGAAAACCCGAGGCCTACCGTGTGTACCTTGAATGGCAGAATGGCGATGGTTGGAAGCCAGTAAAGGTTGAGGAATTAATTGAAAATGACAAAGTTCAACAATAATTAATGTAATCGTGGCTGCTTCTATTTCAGAAGGAGCCCTTTTTGTTTTATACTACATAAGTACGCTAAAATGGTAGTTGCGGCTAACAAAGATACATAACTTACGAAAAGAGGTAAAAGCATGAAGGTTGCCATCATCGGAGCAATGGAAGAAGAAGTAAGCTTACTTAGAAAAAATATTGAAAATCAGCAGGTTGAAACAATAGCACACTGTGAATTTACAACAGGAATCATGGATGGGGTCGAAGTCATCTTGCTTCGCTCAGGAATTGGGAAAGTTAACGCAGCCATGTCAACAACGATCCTTTTGCAAAAATTTGCTCCAGATTACATAATTAATACAGGGTCAGCCGGTGGATTTGATCCGAACTTGAATGTTGGTGATGTTGTTATTTCATCTGAAGCTCGTCATCATGACGTCGACGTCACTGTATTTGGCTATGAGTACGGTCAAGTTCCTCGCTTACCGGCTGCTTTTACGGCTACTGACAAGCTTGTAGTGATTGCAGAGCAAAGCGCTAAGGAAATCGAGGGAATTCAAGTGGTTACGGGAGTGATTGCGACGGGAGATACCTTTATGAATGATCCTGAGCGGGTAGAATTTGTACGCTCTAAATTTTCCAATCTCCAAGCCGTAGAAATGGAAGCGGCAGCAATTGCACAGGTTGCTCATCAGTTCGATGTACCATTCGTGATTATCCGCTCTTTGTCTGACATTGCTGGAAAAGAGTCCAATGTCTCATTTGAACAATATTTGGATAAAGCAGCAGTCAATTCTGCAACACTCGTTATGAAAATCGTGACTGGATTAAAAAATAGCTAAACTACTGACCAGGGTTCTATACGGAGCCTTGGTTTTTTTATAGCAAAATCATGAGAGGTTATTGGTGACAGACTACCTGTGTGGAGGCCCAAATTGTCACCAATCCCCCGTATTGGTGACAGATTCTCTTTGTGGGAGGCCCAAATTGTTACCAATCCCCCTTATTGGTGACAGATTCTCTTTGTGAGAGGCCCAAATTGTCACCAATCCCCCTCATTGTGACAGATTCTCTTTGTAGGAGGCCCAAATTGTCACCAATCCCCCTACTTGGTGACAGATTCCCTGTGTGGAGGCCCAAATTGTCACCAATAGACGGATAAGAGTATGCTTAAACACAAATATTTTCAGTTTATAGGTTACAGTTCAGAGTGTAATTTATTTTTGATAAAAAACTACCGGACAGACACAATCTCACCTCTTAGCACATAGGAATTAGTTATAGGCTAAGGCCTAATCTCGCGGGGGGTGAATTCATGTCTGGAATACTGACAGCACTTGGTTACTTACTAAAAGAAATTGTCTTTTTAGTCTCATATGTAAAAAATAATGCATTTCCTCAGCCCTTGTCTGCTGCAGATGAACGAAAATACTTACGACTCATGGCAGATGGCGATCAGCATGCTCGTAATATGCTGATTGAGCATAATTTGCGACTAGTTGCCCATATAGTGAAAAAATTTGAAAATACTGGTGAGGATTCCGAGGATTTGATTTCGATAGGTACGATTGGGTTAATAAAAGCGATTGAGAGCTATTCAGAGGGAAAAGGAACGAAGCTTGCAACCTATGCGGCGCGTTGCATAGAGAATGAAATTGTAAAGTCAATAGTGTTGCGTATCACTTCGAAACAATCATTTCAAAAATATTTCCTCTTAACGTCACAATAACCGTTTTCACACAACACATTTATTTGTGAAGCAACCACGAAATTGAAAACGGGAGGGACGACACCAATGAGTAAAAAAGGTTATATCTCCGCAAGTAAATTTCATTCCGAATTCATAAGAAGCGACGCAACCGACCGACTAATTGCTAATTGCTATAACGCAATTAAAGAAAAAATTAGAAGGGAACGACGGAACAATGATTGCACTATACGCACGGGTATCAACAGAAGAACAAGCTAAAAGCGGATATTCACTTCAAGACCAAATTCGCCAATGCCGTGAAAAGGCGGGCAAAAATGCGGAATGTATTGAATACGTGGACGACGGCTATTCGGGGGGATTCCTTGAACGTCCGGCACTTTCAAAATTACGGAATGACCTTCGGGAAGGACTAATTGACAAAGTTATCGTCTATGACCCCGACCGTTTATCACGGAAACTTGCGAATCAATTGATTGTTACGGAAGAAATCGAAAAACGAGCAAAATTAATCTTCGTCAATTCAGAATACAAGAATACACCCGAAGGAATTTTGTTCTATCAAATGCGTGGGGCATTCTCGGAATTCGAAAAGGCGAAAATCAAAGAACGTATGACCAACGGAAGACGTGCAAAGGCTCGAAAGAACAAAGTCGTCAAAGACGTCAAAGTTTATGGATACAAGTTCAACAAGGAATCGCAAGAACTTGAAATATATGAACCCGAAGCAAAGATTGTTCGATTGATTTTCGAACTATTTACCGACCCACGGGGGCGGGTACAGGGTATAAATGGAATCGCCCACTATTTGACCGACAAAGGAATTCCGACCAAAAAACGAAAAGGCGTTTGGCATAGGCAAGTAGTCCGCCAGATTCTTATGAATGAAACCTACACGGGTGTATTCTATCACAACAAATGGAATACGGAAGGAATGCTTGTCAACAAATACAAGGATTCAGACGACGAAAAGGTTTCAATGACCTTACGACCTAAAGAAGAATGGATTCCCGTCGAAGTTCCAGTGATTATCGAAAAGGAAACATTCAAGTTTGCCCAAAAGTTGTTGAAGGAATCCCGACGTCGTTGGGCTGGTACTTCAAAGAACAAATATCTTCTTTCGGGATTGGTTCGTTGCGGCGATTGTGGCAATACCATGACGGGGCGACGGGCGAAGAATTGGGGAACTTATGTCTTTGAATATTCCGACGTCAAGAATACCGCAGGGGCGAAGCATAAGGGTTGTGGAAATCGGGTAAAATGCGAAGACCTTGACGCTTATGTATGGAATCATTTTGTCAATGTCATTACAACCGAAGGGGAATCGGCATATTCCGAAGTTGCGGCAACAACCGAATCCCAGGATTCAATTTCATTCGAAGAATCGGAATTGCAACGCATTGAATCGGAACTCGTTCGCATTAAATCGGGGCGGAAACGTCTTCTCGACTTTTTGACGAACAATGCCGATATTGTGGACGAAGAAGATATTCGCAACCAATTGAAAGAGTTAAAAGAAAAAGAAGATCACTTGTTGAAGTTGAAGGAAGAAACCGCTGCATTGATTGAAGAACGGAAAAATAACGAAGTCAACGACGAAATTCGGGCAAAGGCGGTTGAACGATATTTTGAAAACGAAAATCCCGAATCTATGTCGATTGAAGAAAAACAAGAATTACTTCGAATGTTATATCGGGAAATTCGTGTATATTCAAACGGAAAAATTGACTTCATTTCATTGTAGGACGTTCCAAGGGCGGAGCGTCTTTTCTTTCGAACAAAAAACCACATTTCGACGGTTCAAAATGAAGTAAGCACTCCTTTAATTAAATTAGGAGTACCACTTCAAAGTAAAGTTCATTTTTTATGGGAGTAACCTACTCCTTTTTAGTTGGCATTTGTCAGCCGCCTTCAATACAGGTAACGGAGGAACTTCCAACAGCTGTATTTAATTCAGCAAGAAGTCCCAAAAGAATCTCAGAATCAACATTACTTTCTAATGCTTTATCTGTTATTGGTACATTAAATTTCGCAAAAATAGGTATCGTAATTTCCCAGACGTCAATTATTGCTTTTGGAGACATATTTGATTGTATGACCATATTAACCCCCCATTTCTGTTATTTACTACATTCAATCATCTAGCGTTTCAATTATTGGGCATTCGTATATAGCTTTATTGTCGGGGCAACATTCCTCTAACTTTAGCAGCATTTGTTCAATTCTTTTTAAATCCCCAATTTTCGCTCGTACTTCCGCAATTTTATCGACAACAAAGCTATACATATCAAGGCATCGTTCATCATCTTTATCTACAACCCCAAGTAATTTAGAAATCTCGCTTAAAGTAAATCCTAGTTCTTGAAACCTCTTGATAAATTTTATACGCTTAACACTTTCCTCCGTAAACATCCTATAACCAGCATTGGTTCGAGGAGTATTTTTAAGCAAACCTACTCTTTCGTAATATCTTACTGTTTCTTTATTGATACCGCAATTTTTAGCAAGCTCACCAATCCCATACATAATATCACCCCATACAAATTATAAAGCCTGTACCATAGTACAGTGTAAAGAAAATTTTAATATTTTTCATTACTAGCTACCGTTAGTTGAAGAAGAATTGACTTTTACCACACTGGATTTCATTTCATATTTTTGTAATATCATAACAAGATACTCGCCTACGTTTGGTCATTCACTTTTGAAGGACGTTCCCTGACGTGTAGTGACCCGATATTTCAAAATTGTTGTGTATATTCTGAATGCGTCTTCTTCCGCCGAAATGCCCCCCCCGTCCCCCCGTGGGTGGGGTCGAATATTTCGTCCGTTTCTTCGTTTACTTGCGTGTGTGTTGCGATTGAATCATTCCGAATGGTTATTCATGAATTAAATGTCGTTCACCATAAGGCTATGTACGGTCTTGCAATGAAATAGCAAGCGATGTATAAACATACGGAAGACAACCCGTCATTACAATTACTATCTTATGGACAAACCTATTGCTATTCGTCATATAATAGGCAATATAGGACGAATTGAAATATACAAGACCGCACGAACCCGTATTCTTTCGTTGGTGATTCGTCGTGTTTGATTCGTTGGGATATCCGATTCGTCGTCTTTGGAGTTTCGAACAATTATATCGAAGTCAATTTCCGCTTATGTCCTATTGTACCGCAACAAAAACGCTGGAATCCCTTGCGACTGCAAACGTTGGGGCAATTCCTTTCGATGAAAAAAAAACGGACAAAACGGAACATATATTGCATGGAAAGCGAGGATTTCAAGAAACCGTTGAACGTGCAATAAACGTGCAATGATATAACGCCAATGTCACTTTTGGTATTCGTGTGACATAACGAAAGACCGTTTAATCCCTTACGCATCAACACTTTACCACAATAAAGAGACAAAGTGATATTTCTATAATCGGACATATAACGACAGGCTTGCGGGTGTTTTATGTAATAGGGAACGTATTCTTGTGCGTTCCCAAGTTCGACCTATGCGTGACCTTTCGATTTCAACCAATTCATTCGTATTTGTTCCAATCGCTTTAATTCCGCCTTGACCGCTTTGACGTATGCTGCACGGGCTTCTGATTCTGTTTCAAACGTCCCAATATGCTTTCCACAAACTCCAACCTGGTATTTACCGCTTGACGTCTTCGTAAATCCTTTTGCATGGTTCAATTTATATTTCAAACAATTCTCACGGTCGGTAACCACTTCAAGGTTTTCGTCCCGATTATCAAGAGTTTGTTCGTTTTTATGATTGACTTGAATTGACATTCCCGTTTCTTCGAAAAATCCGTTGTATTTGGCAAGTTCCTGACGCATGATGAATCTATGCAATTGTTCCTTTCTTCGAATTCCTTTCCCAACGGCGATATTTGCGTAAATTCCATTGTTCCCTAAGAAAGCGGCGACTTTTCCTTTCTGCAATACTTCCGACAATCTATGCTTCGAAATTAGTGTTTCCCGCCCGTCCTTCAAGAATATTGTGACACTTCGGTCGTCGTTGAACTTGAAGTCATTGAATCGGCGACAACCGTGCAAACCGTTCTTTCTCTTAATATAATTCAACAATTTGACCTCGTTTTCATTTATTGGTTCAAATCTAATATTTCCATCAGCTTCAACAAACATATTGATGACCTCCTATCCCAAGTTCGTTTTGGTGTGTTCATTTTGACCAATCAAAAAGACGCCCCGAAGGACGTCCTTACTTCTTTAATTCGATTGTTGTTAATTCTCCACTTTTTTCACGTTCCTTCTGCTGGCGGATCTGCTCGTCGTACATTCCAATTGCAATTAAACAAATTGGTGGAAGATTGTGTCCTTCATTAAGCAATTTACGCCAATACTCAATTTGCTCGACGTTATGCTTTTCATTTTTCTTAGCTTCCTCGACTATCTTCTTTGACTTCGGACTTTCCGCATAACCTTTCGCAATTTCTTCTAATGCTTTACGTTGTGAATATGCCATATTAATTCAACCCCCTTTTATATCTTTCAAGACGTTCCTTTGCCCGTTCCAATCCCTTAGGTCGTGCGATACGGACTTCGGTTGTAGATACGCCAACTTCTTTCGCAATATCTTCAAGCGACTTGCGTTCGCGTTTCATGCGAAGAATCATATCAAGCGTTTTAACTTCATATTCCGTCTGTTTCACTAACATTTCGAGTGCCGTCATTCCGATACACCACCAAAATGTTTTTCAATTATGACCAATGACCAAACTGCAATCAAGAAATGAATCATTGCAAGAACATTCATAATTACTTCACCCAAGCGGGAACACGACCGCTGGAATACGTTTTTTCTTGTGTTTCAGTCTTTAATCCAAGACAAAATTCTTCGGGAGTATAATCCTTTGGTGAATAGACTTTTCGTTCATTAATAGTTCGACCATACTTATCGGTAGGAATCCCTAAGTCAAACATTGTTTTGTTGTATTCTTGATTTACATTCCCGATTTCGTTCTTAATTTGACCAAGTTCCGCTAATTGCTTCAATAATTCATTTCTTGCAGCAATCACGGATTCAACCTTATTGTCATATCGGGATTGGATTTCCTTCAACCGTTTTTCACGGTGTTCTTTTGCGAACGGAACAAACTTTTCAACCGCTAATTTTTTGCGTACTGCATAGGCACGTTGAAGAAGTTCGGTTGTTTCGGCAAGTTCAGATTTCTTATCGTTCAACAATACCTTTGCTTGTTCAACGTCGGATTCAGAAACAATCCCTAAAAGTAATTGTTCGGTTGAATCTTCGATTGCTTGCGTTAATTCAATTACTTGATTCGTCAATTCGTCTTGCTTGTTTTCCAATTCTTGAATTTTAGACTTGACCGCTTCCAATTGTTGCTTTGACATAAATCAACTCCCCCCTTTTTACCGCAACACAATGTTGCGTTTGAATTTTCAATTTGATTTTTTCATTCACTTTCAAACCTACGCATGATTTTCAAATTGCGAATTGCTTCGATTTCTTCTGGCTTAACGTTGAATCGGTAAATGATTCGTTGTTTAAGTCGTTCGGAAATTGGCAATTTGTCAGATTCAATTAGCGAAATCATTTGTTGAGATACGCCAACTTCACGGGCAAAATCGCCTTGATTCAGTCCTAGATTCGTCCGCAATGCTTTGACAACAAATCCTTCCATACTTTCAACCTCCTTTTAAATTAGTAAAAAACAAGTTCTTGACCAAAAAGTAATGTCCCGCCAATAAGACGGGCAATCGCACTACTGCACGCTGCTTCGATAGGTCAAATCGAACTTGGGTCGGCAACCAATATTCAGTTGTAAAAAAGCGGATTCCCCCGTTAAAGAACCCGCTTCTAATTATCAATTGTTCTAAAACGTCCCTTGTAAGTTACAATTGGACTAAATTCGTAAAAAACAAGATACAATGTATAAAAAAATGCGACGGTCACGGTAAAAAGCTCGCAACCAATCGCATTTTCTCGGAGGAATAACCGATTGTATGTCAATGCCGCATACGGAAACGGTAAGGATTAATTTTATGTATTTTCGTTTAATCTTCTTTGACATCTATTACGTATTAACGTTTACTTCGTAATTTGCGACAATCTAATCGAATCTATATTGCGAATATCTTTGTCGTTATCTAATTAACTTTGTCACTTATGTTCCAAAGTTAAGCAAGCTTTGCTTGCACCGTTCTTGAGGAACTTGATTTTTAGTTCCGAAAGAATGGTTACTATCAAGCGAAGTATTGTATCGAAGTTTCGTTGAAACTAACGAAATACTAACGTTATCTAAGCGACTTCTACTTCGTAATTCAACCGCAAAATCCCTTGACAAGCGTCACAAATACGATTTAACACAAATTTAATATTTTTGTAACAATTTTGTAATATTTATTGGCATAACTTCGAAAAACTTGTCCTTGACTATGCACACATTTGACATTAGAATCGAAATTTTGATGCATTTAAGAGCTTTAAAGAAGACCAAAAAGGACGTTTCCTTACATGATCCAATTGGACAGGATAAAGAAGGCAATGAGATTAGTTTAATCGATGTATTGAAAAGTGAGTCGGAGGATGTAATCGATACAATCCAGCTAAATATGGAGCTTGAAAAAGTCAAAAAATACATTGATGTATTAGATGAACGTGAAAAAGAAGTCATCATTGGTCGATTTGGTCTTGATTTGCAAAAAGAAAAAACACAACGGGAAATCGCTAAGGAACTGGGAATTTCACGGAGCTATGTGTCGCGGATAGAAAAAAGGGCACTGATGAAAATGTTTCATGAATTTTATCGTGCTGAAAAAGAAAAACGGAAAAATGGGAACAGTTAACTCTTCCTTGCGTTGCAATCAAAAATTTTAAAAAACAGTTGCAAAGAATATTTTCACACTCTGAAATCCAAAATAATACAAAAAAACAGCACTTGAGCATCGTGCTGTTTTTTTGTGAAGTCATCATTCAGAATTATATTTTCTTAAGCTTAAACGGGCTAATCATTAACAGTGATAGCACAATCATAATAAAAATGAATCCTTGTGGCGGTACGTGTGGTATTGCCAGAAAGCTTAACGTGGCAAGACAACCTGCTGCAGTAATCGGTAATCCGGTAAAATACCCATTGTTTTCGGAAATATTGAACCGAGCTAAGCGAAATGCACCACAACCAATGAAGAAGACTGTGAAAAAAATTCCGGGTGCGCCAAATTCAAATAAAATTCCTTGATATAATAATAGTGCAGGGGCGACTCCAAATGATATAATATCACTCATGGAATCGAGTTGTTTTCCAAGTTCTGATTCTATCTGGAACTTTCTTGCGGCCATTCCGTCAAAGCGGTCTGCCAGGGCTGCTACAAAAATAAGTAGGAGACTGAGTCTTAAATTACCATTTAAGCCAACGATGATTGCATATCCACCTAGCCCTAAATTTGTAAGAGTTAAAACGTTTGCTGTTTGACTTTTTAACTTCTTGATGGTTTGATCAAATACTTCAAGTAAAAACAAATTTTCCTCACTCCTTAGAACGGAAGGGGTTAATAAACTTATATAATATTATTTAATTTTAAAACTTTTATGCATGTGAGTAAAGATTATTTACATATTTGGAGGTCAGTGCATGCTTAGCACATTGTACAGAATTTTAATTGAATTAACAAATGGTCGACTGACGTCAGGCTTGTTAAAACGATTTGCTACTTCACGCTTAAGTCGTTTTATTATACCTTCATTTGCTAAGGTCTATAATCTCAATCTGTTGGAAATGGAAAAAGAACTTCCTGAATTTTCCACATTACACGATTTATTTACAAGGAGATTGAAGCCGGATGCACGTATCCAAGATTCCTCAGTTAACACAGTAACCAGTCCTGTAGATGGAGTGTTAGAGGATTTTGGGATCATCAGTAAATCAAACGAAATTAAAGTAAAAGGAAAAATGTATTCAATTGGTGAAATGCTAGGAAGTGAAGCGGTTCTTAACAAATATTTAGAAGGAAGCTACATGGTTATATATTTGAGTCCAACAAATTATCACCGGATTCATAGTCCAGTTAGTGGCGAAATTATCGAACAGTGGACACTCGGCAAAAAATCTTATCCAGTAAATAAGCTAGGGCTAAAATATGGACGCCGGCCACTTTCGAAAAACTATCGAAGAATTTCGGAAATCAAGCATGAAAACGGACATATCGCTGTTGTAAAAGTGGGTGCAATGTTTGTTAATTCAATTGAAATGGTTCATGAGGGTTCAAAAATTAATAAAGGCGATGAATTAGCTTATTTTACATTTGGTTCAACCGTTGTTTTATTGTTTGAAAAAAATACATTTACTTTGAGTCCAGAGCTAGCACCGCCAACTCCAGTGATTGTTGGTCAAAAATTGGGTGAAATAAAGATGAATGGTTTTGAAGAAAAAAAATAAGCCGTATGGCTTTAAGCGTATTACGAAGAAACTTTTATGTTGTGAATTAAAGATCTACGTTTAAGTTCCATTTCAATTAAGCGAATAAAATCTGGGTTTAGCTTAAGCTCCTTAGCTTTGTGATATGATTCAAGCAGTAGGTGATCTGATAGCTTTCTCATACAGCAACCTCCAAAATAATTATTAGGAATCATTTTTCATTCTTTGGCATATCATGGTAAGATGCTTTCTGTAACACTACTCTATCAAATAAAAAATGCAAGAACAACCGTTCTCTTGTCCACAATAGGTAGTGGATAACCTGTGATTAATATGTTTATAAATGTCTCGAAAGTGAAAAGGATAGACTTGATAGTGTGCATAAAGTTATCCACAGGATATCAAAAAGGGAGAAACTGTCGAAAACTTTTAAACGAAGATACCATAATAGGAATGAATTCGATTAATTTCTACATAAGAAAATGCATGATGAATGTACTAGGAATATGAGGTGTAACAATTGATAAAAAATTTCTTACCTGACCAACATGTGAAAAGTGTATTTGACATTTCCCCACAGCAGTTAAAATCACGTGGGATTAAAGCAATCATTACAGACTTGGACAATACACTGGTGGAATGGGATCGGCCCAATGCGACTCCAAAGCTCATTGAGTGGTTTAAAGATATGGAAAAAAATAATATTTTGATTACAATCGTTTCAAATAATAACGAAGAGCGAGTGAAGGCGTTTTCTGAGCCACATAAAATTCCTTATATTTTTCGAGCGAGGAAACCAATGGGACGAGCATTTCAAAAAGCATTAAGACAAATGAATGTGAGAAAGGAAGAGGTTGTTGTTATCGGGGACCAGCTTTTAACAGATGTTTTTGGTGGAAATCGAAGTGGTATCCACACGATACTGGTTGTTCCTGTAGCAAAAACTGATGGTTTTTTCACAAAATTTAATCGGCAAATGGAACGAGTGATCTTAAATTGGTTTAGAAAAAAAGGAATGATTCAATGGGAGGATTAAAGAGTGAGTGAAGAACAATTTGCGTGTATTGGCTGTGGTGTAAAAATTCAAACGGAGCATCCTGATGAATTAGGCTACGCGCCTCAATCAGCATTAGAAAAGGAAAGCATCATTTGTCAGCGCTGCTTTCGTCTGAAAAATTATAATGAAGTTCAAGATGTTCAGCTAACTGATGATGATTTTTTGAAAATCTTAAATGGCTTAGGAACAAAGGATGCTCTAATTGTTAAAATCGTTGATATCTTTGATTTTAATGGCAGTTGGCTGCCTGGTTTGCATCGCTTTGTCGGGAATAATAAAATTCTATTAATAGGTAATAAAGTCGATTTATTGCCGAAATCAGTTAAGCCAAATAAATTAATCCATTGGATGAAGCAAGAAGCGAGAGAGCTTGGGTTAAAGGCCGAGGATGTTCTCTTAGTCAGTGCGTCTAAAGGACAATTTATTCGCGAAGCAGTGGCAGCTATCGAGGATTATCGCAACGGAAAAGATGTATATGTAGTTGGGTGTACGAATGTCGGTAAATCAACTTTTATTAATCGCGTAATTAAGGAATTCTCTGGTGAAAAAGATGTGATTACCACTTCACATTTTCCAGGTACGACGCTTGATATTATTGAAATTCCATTATCTGATGGGAAAGCATTAATCGATACTCCTGGAATTATTAATCATCACCAGATGGCTCATTATGTGGACAAGCGTGATCTTAAATTCATCACACCAAAAAAGGAAATTAAGCCAAAGGTTTATCAGTTAAATGAAGGTCAAACCTTGTATTTCGGAGGCTTGGCAAGATTTGATTATATTAGTGGCGGTCGTCATTCATTTACTTGTTATTTATCAAACGAACTTTCGATTCATCGTACGAAACTTGAAAACGCTGACGAGCTTTATCAGAATCATGTTGGGGAATTATTAACACCACCGCGCCCTGAACAACTGGAACATTTTCCTGAGCTAGTTCGCCATGAATTTACGATTAAAGAAGCAAAAACTGATGTGGTTTTCTCAGGGCTTGGTTGGGTGACCATAAATGAGCCAGGTGTAAAAATAGCTGCTCATGTACCTAAAGGTGTCGAAGTGATGATCCGAAAATCATTAATCTAGATGAAGTGTGTTACAAAGGGGAGAGGAAAGTGAAAAAATTATTCGGGGTGATTGGCGACCCGATTGCTCATTCGATGTCGCCACTTATGCACAATGACCTATTTCAATTGTATCAGCTTGATGCTCATTATTTTCCGTTCCATGTTAAAAAGGAAAAATTGGCAGAAGCGATCAATGGATTAAAGGTGTTGGGAGTGAGCGGCTTTAATGTCACTGTACCTCATAAAGTTGAGATTATGTCACTCCTAGATGAAATCGATCCGTTAGCTAAAGCAATCGGTGCAGTCAATACAGTTGTTAATGTTGAGGGGAAACTTATTGGCTATAATACTGACGGAAATGGGTATGTTCGCGCGCTAACTCATTATGTTTCAGATTTAGAAGATAAACGGGTACTGATGATTGGAGCAGGCGGGGCAGCTCGAGCATTGTTTTTTTCCCTGGCTAAAGCAGGCGTTAGAAGAATGGATCTGGCCAACAGGACAGTTGAAAAAGCTCAAGCTCTTATCAACGAGTGCCCATATGAAATTGAGGCTAGTGCCTTGGAAATGAACGAAGCGGAGCTTTCCTTGGAAGAGTATGATATCATCATACAAACAACTTCTATTGGGATGTCACCAAAGGTGAATGAAGTTCCATTGAGTCCTGAAAGATTAAAAGCAGGAGCATTTGTAAGTGATATCATCTATAATCCGCTTGAGACTCGAATTTTGACCGAGGCAAAACAGCGTGGAGCACAGATTCAAAACGGTCTTGATATGTTTGTGTATCAAGGAGCACTTGCTTTTGAATTGTGGACAGGTATATTTCCTAATACGGAAAGAATGAAGCAAATTGTCGAAATGCAATTAGGAGGAAAATAATGTTAACTGGAAAACAAAAAAGGTTTTTACGCTCACAAGCACACCATCTCACCCCTATTTTTCAAGTAGGAAAGGGTGGAGTAAATGAAAATATGATTAAGCAAATATCGGAGGCTTTGGAGGTCCGGGAATTAATGAAAATCAGCATCCTTCAAAACTGTGAGGAAGATAAGGATGTAGTGGCAAATCAGCTTACAAAGGGCTGTCGAGCTGAGCTTGTTCAGGTGATTGGAAAAACGGTTGTCCTTTACAAAGAATCAAGAGAAAATAAACAAATCGTATTGCCATAGTATGGAGGAGGGCTGTTGTTGAATAAAATCGGCATACTAGGTGGAACCTTTGATCCTCCTCATAACGGTCATCTCCTGATCGCCAATGAAGTGCTTGAAGCACTTGAATTAGATGAAATATGGTTTTTACCAAATCAGGAACCGCCTCACAAGTCTAAATCCGGTGGAGCGAGTAATATAGACCGAATAAAGATGCTCGAACTTGCAACCTGCGGTCATCCTAAATTTAGAATTGAAAAACTCGAACTTGAACGATCTGGGCCATCATATACTTATGAGACGATGAAGCTTATGAACGAAATGTTCCCGGAGATTGATTTTTATTTTATTATCGGGGCAGATATGGTTGAATATTTATCTAAATGGTATAAAATTGATCAGTTGATTAATATTGTCAAGTTTGTCGGAGTAAATCGACCAGATTATGAAGAAATAACGGAATTTCCGATTATTAATGTAACGGTTCCTGAAATGGGAGTTTCGTCCAAATTAATTCGTGATCGGCTAAAGGAAAATAAAACGATTCGTTACTTGGTCCCAGAATCAGTACAAGAGTATATAGAGGAGAAAAAGCTTTATGAATCGTGAGACAGCTTTACAAATTGTAAAAGTTCAATTAACGGAGCATCGGTATCAGCATACGCTTGGCGTGATGGAAACTGCTGTTGAACTGGCAAAACTTTATGGGGCTGACGAGAAAAAAGCGGAATTGGCTGCGATTTTTCATGATTACGCCAAGTTTCGTCCAAAAGAAGAAATGCGGCAAATTATTGTCAAAGAGGGCATGAATCCGCTTCTTTTGGAATACAACAGCGAGCTATGGCATGCACCAGTTGGCGCATACTTGATTGAAAAAGAAGCTGGTATTACTGATCCGGATATATTAGACGCTGTTCGTTACCACACATCAGGCAGAACAGAAATGACACTCTTGGAAAAAGTAATCTATTTAGCAGACTATATTGAACCGGGGCGGCATTTTCCCGGTGTGGAAGAAGTTAGAGAATTGGCTAAAACAAGCCTAACAGATGCATTAATCGCTTCAATGAAAAACACAATTGTTTTTTTATTAAAAAAGAACCAACCTGTGTTTCCTGACACATTTGATACGTATAATCATCTCATTTTAACTAAGGAGAAATGATTTCATGACAGAAAGAACTTTATTACAAACAGTTGTTAAAGCAGCTGATGACAAACGTGCAGAAGATATTTTAGTACTAAATATGCAAGGGATTTCGATGATTGCTGATTACTTCGTCATTTGTCACGGTAATTCTGATAAGCAGGTTCAAGCAATTGCCAGAGAAATTAAAGAGAAAGTTGATGAATTACAATTCCCAGTGAAACGAACAGAAGGCTTTGATGAAGCGAAGTGGATCTTGGTGGATTTAGGCGACGTGGTCGTCCATATATTCCATCGAGACGAACGGAGCTATTATAAGCTTGAACGCTTGTGGGGAGATGCTCCAATCGAAAATGTACTAAGCGAGTTAAATCAATGACCTACAATGGCTTTGCCTATGTTTATGACGATTTAATGAAAGACACACCATATGATCAATGGGTTGAATTCGTCCTTCGGCAGACGAACAAATATCAAGTTCAGGCTAATAGGATTTTGGATTTAGCTTGTGGAACAGGTGAATTTTCAATTTGGTTAGCTGAAGCTGGTTATAATGTAACTGGAGTCGATCTTTCTTTAGATATGCTCGCGGTGGCCAACGCTAAGGCAAGTGAAAGAGGGCTACCGATTGCTTTTTATCAGCAGGATATGACGGAGCTTGAAGGATTCGAGCCCTTTGATGTTGTTACAATTTTCTGCGATTCGTTAAATTATTTGCAAACAAGTGAACAGGTTAAACGGACGTTTGAGCGGGTTGCTTTGCATTTGCAACCTGATGGAATATTCATGTTTGATGTCCATTCGCTGTTTAAGATGAATGATATTTTTCTAAGCGAGGGCCCCTTCGTATTGAATGAGGACGACATTTCATATATTTGGCAGTGTTTTCCTGGTGAAACGCCGAACAGCGTCGAGCATGAATTGAGTTTTTTTGTGCTTGATGGAAAGAGTGGCCATTATGAGCGTATTGATGAAATACATATGCAAAGAACTTATCCCTTTGAGCAATATGTTGAATGGTTAGAAGAGTCTGGATTTGAATTACTTAATATCGGGGCAGATTTCACTGATGAAACTCCCAAAGAAGATTCAGAACGGATTTTTTTCACTGCCAGAAAAAGATAAACAGAGAGGGGGACGATTGTCTCCCTCTCAAATTTTTTTTATAAGTTATGAAAAAGCGCAGGAATTTTAACAGCAATCAAGAATTTATACTAGGATATTGTTTTTTGACTATTTCAATATCCTCTCTGAATTTCGAATGAGTTGCATGGAATACATGTTCAAACACATCACCCAATTCTTCTTCTAAAACCTTAATTCCTTCACCGGTGATTCCACCTTTAACACATACCTTTTCTTGTAATGTCGGCAATGTATAATAGCCATTTTTTAAAAGTTCACCAAGACCAATTAACATTTCACTGGCTAAAATATTGGCGGTTGCTTCGTTTATTTCTGTCTCCTTTACTGCAGCCGTAATAAAACGCTGCGTTAAATAGCTGAAAAAGGCTGGGCCACAACTGACAATATCAGAAGCAACTCGGGTAACCTTTTCGTCAATTTCGATCGGTACTGATATTTTTCGGAACATGCGTTTTAGAGTTGACCGCCATTTTCCTGTGCATTGAGAACCAAAGGTAACCAAAGATACTCCTGCTTTAGCACGATTGGTGATGCTGGGAATAACTCGGGCAACTGAGCATGGAACGATTGCTTCAAGCTGATCAACACTTATCGGGCTTGTAATAGAAACCAGACATTTATCCTTTGAAATATAGGGTAATATATCTTGAATGACCTTGAAAATGTCATGTGGCTTCAGACATAAAAAGATTAGATCAGAGTTGTTTGCCACATCCTTATTCGTGGAAACAACAGAAATATCGTGATATTTATTTTTAAGCACCAATGCTTTTTTCATCGTTCTGTTTGTAATTGTTAAGGAAGATGGAGCGACCGCCGCTTGTTCTAGCATGGCTTCTGTTAAAATCCTCCCCATATTTCCGATGCCGATAACACCAATTTTCATGACTCTATCCTCCTTCATGAACAGGTTTCTCATATACCATATGAATAGATTTTCAAGAATATAACTATGGAAAGGATGGTACAAGGTGAAAGAGTGGATAAAGGAAAATAAGCTTTACGCCTTTGGCGGTATGCTTGTGGTAGCTGTAATGGCTTATTATTATTTATTTGCAAGTCCTGCTGTTACACTTCCTGTCACTGAGCCCAATATGCAAGAAACCGAGAGCAAAGCTAAAGTAAATGCAGTTGAAACAAATCCGGAAGAACGACAATCCCCGAAAATAATCATGATTGATATTAAGGGAGAGGTAATGAAACCAGGTGTATATCAAGCAACTGAAGGGGAACGTGTCCATGACTTAATTAAACGTGCTGGTGGATTAACCGAAGGCGCGGACGATTCAAAAATTAATTTTGCCATGTATGTGAAAGATGAGATGATTCTTTATATTCCAGCTGTCGGTGAAGTGGTCAATGAAATACCTATACCAAGCGTAACAGGTGGGCAAACAGATGGCGAAAAAGTCAACATCAATACCGCTGATGCAGCCGGACTTGAAACACTCCCTGGGATTGGTCCGTCCAAATCGGCAGCAATTATCGAATACAGAGAGACAACTGGACCGTTTAAAACAATTGAAGACATTAAATCAATTAGTGGTATTGGTGAAAAGACCTTTGAAAAATTAAAAGAAAAAATCACAATTGACTAATTTTTCGCTGATTGACGGGCGTATCCCTTGGCATTACACTAATAAAGAGATGTTGACGAGCAGAATAGGTATGATATTTTCAAAAGGAGCAAGGAACTTATGTCAAGAAAAAGCTGGGATCGATATTTTATGGACATCGCCAATGTTGTGGCGACACGGGGAACGTGTAATCGTTTAAAAGTCGGTTGTGTAATCGTGAAAGATAAGCATATTGTCTCTACTGGATATAATGGTTCGATTCACGGTCATGAACATTGTGAAGAGGTAGGCTGTTTGCTAAATGAAGAAGGTCGTTGTATTAGATGTTTACATGCAGAGGAAAACAGTGTTTTGCATGCCGAAAGAGCAGATTTAAAAGGTGCTACTGCTTATGTGACGCATGAACCCTGTGAAAAATGTGCAAAAACATTGGCACAAGCAGGTATTGTAAGAATTGTATTTGAAAATGAATATCCAAATAAGTGGAATGAGCATTTCTTAAAAAATATCGAAGTGGTTCACCTAGTTGAAGGAACAAAAGAGGAATAATATGAAATCTTTGCGGGATGAAGATGCTTGTGCCAGAGTAATGGACAAGCACCTTCATCGCTTTGGTATAAATAATGGAGGATCATGCTAATGAAAGGAAAAGGTATTTATCTGGCCATAGCCGCCCTTATAGGAATATTAAGCGCTTTAGAAAGTGATCGATTAATGGTATTGCTGATGCTGTTTTATCTATATTTTCTTTATCGTTTCAAATCAATGACCCAGCTTCA
The DNA here is from genome assembly GCF_012843265.1 of Bacillus sp. DNRA2. Classification (GTDB taxonomy): domain Bacteria; phylum Bacillota; class Bacilli; order Bacillales; family Cytobacillaceae; genus Bacillus_BU. The sequence goes on from NZ_JABAIT010000009.1 coordinate 121,910, forward strand.
CCTGTTCCTATTTGTGTTAGTATTTATCATTTATAGTGGTGTTGGTTTTTGGGCGAGCATCCACAATAAAACGGAGTTAACAGGCTCAGAACAGAGTGTACAAGTGCAGCTTTTGCAAACAGATTTCAATGGTGATGTGTTGCTCATTAACGGAATCGAGCAAACAACACATGAAAAACTTCTGATTCGTTATCGAATACATTCGCCCCAAGAAAAAGCTCTCCTGAAAAGTGAACTCCGATACGGTTTCATCTGTAGTTTATCTGGAACACTAGAACCTCCATCACCTTCTAAAAATCCCAATGTCTTTAACTACCAGCAGTATTTATTCACCAAGCAAATTTATTGGATTTTCAACGTAAATTCTATACCACCAGGAAACTGCCAGGCGACAAGTCCAACATTCTTTTCCTTAATGGATCAAATTCGCACCGCCGGGATAAATTACGTATCTAAGTATTTTCCAGAGCCAACTGCATCACTCGCCATAGCCCTACTATTTGGTGATCAAAGCTATATGAATAGTGAAATAGTTACTGCTTATCAGAAAATTGGTATCGTTCATTTGTTGGCAATTTCCGGCTTGCAAGTTACATTGTTAACTGGGGTACTTTTCTACATTGGCTTAAGAATCGGAATGGTTCGAGAAAAAATGATCACAATTTTAATGGTATTTCTTCCTTTATACGCTATATTGACTGGTGCAACACCTTCTGTGGTTAGAGCAGTGATGATGATGCTCGTCATTCTCATCAGCTTAAAGTGGGGAGGTCGGCGCTTAAACCCCTTAGATGCATTGTGCTGTGCTTTTTTAATTTTAGTGTTGTGTTCACCCTATCTTATTTATGATATTGGTTTTCAACTTTCATTTAGTGCATGTGTCGCTTTATTGCTTTCTACACCGTATATATTTACAAATGAAGCGGGAATAAGCCAATTGATTTTAACTTCATATATTGCTCAGCTTGCGACGCTCCCGATAATCTTGGTTCATTTCTTTGAAGTTTCTCTTCTTTCCATCGCAGCAAACTTATTGTTTGTTCCGTTTTTTTCTGTATTTCTTACTCCATTTTTCTTTATAGTCTTTGTGTTGCATCCTTTCTTAGCGTTTATCATTAATCCCTTACTTTGGGCAACAAATAAATTAATCATGATTGTTAATGATGGAATAAACATGATTTCTGCTTTGCCCTTTCATATGATGATATTAGGCAAGCCAGGAAAATTCCTTCTGCTATTATTATCTGTCTCGATTTTAGTGATTTTTTACAAGTTGGAAAAAGACAATTTCAACAGACTTCAAAACAGTTTGCTGATTGTGATACCTCTTGTTGTTATAGCGGTGATTCAAAATTGGTCTCCTTATGGAGAAGTGACCTTCATCGATGTCGGACAAGGTGATGCGATTTTAGTAAAATTACCCTTTAACAAAGGAACTTATTTAATTGATACTGGTGGTAATCCGCCTTTTGGTGGTGATACATGGCAGCAAAAACGTACGAACTTTGAGGTTGGCAAAGATATTATTGTTCCTTATTTAAAAAGTAAAGGGATTTCAACGCTTGATAAATTGATTCTTACTCATGGTGATATGGACCATGTGGGTGGTACAAGTGCTGTCATAGAAGAATTATCGATCACGGAGATATTACTGCCTAAAGTGAAAGCTCAATCAGATATTGAACTTGAAATCGTACGAAAAGCGAATCAAAAGGGAATTCCGATTCATTATGTATATGAAGGGAAGCAATGGGGGGATGACGGGTCCTTGTTTAAGGTGTTAGCACCTGCGGGTTCCGGTGTTGAGCTTGACAAAAATAATCAATCCATTGTGCTCTATGCTAAGATCGGTGGATTAACATGGTTGTTTACCGGAGATATAGAGGAAACAGGTGAAATGGAGCTAGCTGAAAATTATCCTTTCATCGATGTGGATGTATTAAAGGTGGGACATCACGGTAGCAAGACATCTTCATCTGAGGAATTGTTACAACAGTTTCAGCCTGAAATAGCGGTAATTTCAGTTGGCGAAGGCAATCGCTATGGTCATCCACATGGTAGTGTTTTGACACGATTGGCGTCGCATCAAATGACTATATATAGAACTGATAAAAACGGAGCAATTTCCTATTTTTTTAAAAACGGACCAGGAACTTTTTCAGTGATGCTTCCATAGTATAATGTAAATCACGCCAATAACCCCTAAAGACCAGCTAGTAAAAAAGAAAAAGACTGCATCATAAATGCAGTCTAAAAAGTGATACTATGTAGCGGTCGAATTAAGATCCGACAACATCTATAATTGTTGCAATGATAAAAAGTGTTGCGAAAAATCCGAATGATACGAAGAACCCCATACCTGAGTCGAGAGCATCATTACGTTTGTCGACAAGCTTTTCAAATTCGTTCACATTAATCCCTCCCCTATATCATTTTTTAGTATAAGCTAAACATTCAAAAAAATCTAGAGTTCTCTTTTCACTTCCTTTACTGACAAGAGTTGTCACAAATAGTTCACCCGAATTTCGTTAAAAATATCATTACAAACGTGATACCGTCGTAAAGTAAGATCCTAGGCCTTATGTTTACGACGTTTATTATAAAAAAGGGGATTGGCAAATAACGGATTTGTCAATTCCCTCCCTCCAATGCACTTGTCAAATTGCGTTAGCTTCTTTACGATAGTGAGAGGCAGTTTATTTTTGGAAAGTGATCGGAGAGAGACTCAGTGATTTTTGAAATTTGGAAGCAAATCAGAAAAAAACAAATTGCTCCTGTCTATTTATTATTTGGTGCAGAAACCTTTTTCATAAATGAAACAAAGCAATTATTAATGAACCATGTCTTAGCTGAAGATGAGTCTGATTTTAATTTGTCGAGCTATGATTTAGCGGAAACACCCATTGAGGAAGTATTGGAAGATGCTGAAACGTTACCCTTTTTAGGGGATAAGCGGCTAATATTTTTACATAATCCCGTGTTTCTTACAGCAGAAAAAACGAAGGAAAAGGTTGAACATAATCTTGCCAAACTTGAGGCATATTTAAAGGAACCGGCACCATATTCTGTGCTGGTATTTATTGCGCCCTATGAGAAATTAGATGAGCGGAAAAAAGTAACAAAGGAATTAAAACGGGTTTCGGCGTTGTTTGAGGCAAAAAAACTCTCTCAGCCTGAATTAAAGCAATGGATTCATGAACGGGCAACTGTCCAAGACATTCAAATAACTGATCAAGCTGCCGAACGAATGATAGAGCTAGTAGGGGCAAATTTATTTATGTTGGCTGGAGAAATGGACAAGCTGACATTATATGTTACCGATTCAAAATATATTGACGAAGAAATTGTTGAGAAATTGGTTGCAAAATCATTGGAACAAAATATATTTACTTTGATTGATAAAATTGTCGGACGAAACGTTGAAGGCGCGTTACGGATTTTTTATGATCTGTTAAAGCAAAATGAGGAACCACTTAAAATTTTAGCGATGATTGTTGGGCAATTTAGGTTGATCTACCAGGTAAAAGAGCTTTCAAGACGGGGCTATGGTCAGCAACAAATGGCTAGTTTTCTCAAAATTCATCCATATCGGGTAAAGTTGGCAGCAGGGCATGCTCGAAGTTTCTCTGATGAAGAATTAACGCATATGATGCGTTTATTGGCTGATGCAGATTTCCAGATGAAAACTGGTGGAATGAATAAGGAAATGCTGATTGAATTGTTTTTGCTTCAATTAAACATGAAAAAATAAAAAAACGACCTTTAATCGGGTCGTTTTTTTTATAACATTAAGCGTTTAAAGAATTGATTTTCTTCGCTAAACGAGATTTCTTTCTTGCAGCAGCGTTTTTGTGGATTAAGCCTTTACCAGCAGCTTTGTCAAGCTTGCTTGCAGCTTCAGCAAAGTTTTGTGCAACAGCAGCATCATTGTTTACAACAGCAGCTTCTGTTTTCTTTACTGCAGTACGCATTGCAGATTTAACTTGAGTGTTTGCAGCATTTGCTTTTTCGCTAGTTTGTACGCGTTTGATAGCAGATTTAATATTTGGCATTCCGTTCACCTCCTAAAAAGATCGAGATTATATCAACTCGATTTACACTTTCGCATTCATTAACATTTAATTAAGAACGAACAAGTGATATTTTATCAAACGCCAAAAATAATTGCAATACTCTGCTGTTAATTTGCCTAAATACGAATGTTTATTCCATGAAAAGGAAAGGATAAGAATTGGAAAACATTCACATTAACTTTGTTGAATTTATATGTTGATTTCCGTTACAGGCGCTTCGATCAACATCATTGCACAATTATACATCCCATTCTAGTAAATTTTTCTAACTTAAATGATGGAGGGAATTATATGGGCGAGTCACTAGATTTAAGTAAGTACGCGGTTCGGACAGATTTAGCTGTTGAAGCACGAGAGATGGTTATCGCAGAAAGAGCGAAATCGGTACAACATGAAGTGAACCAATCGCAAATCGAAGGGGTTATCATTAAAGAAAAAGAAGAGGATGATATTAAAATTTCCTTGGTAGAAATTACTAAGGAAGCTGAGTCGGCTATTGGCAAAAAGCCTGGTCGTTATCTAACACTCGAAGTAGTTGGAATTCGTCAACAAGATAGTGAGCTTCAGCAAAAAGTAGAAAAGGTATTTGCCCGTGAATTCGCTCATTTTTTAAAAAGTTTGGGTATAAAAGATGATGCGTCTTGTTTAGTGGTCGGATTAGGGAATTGGAATGTTACCCCAGATGCGCTTGGGCCATCTGTTTGTGAAAATCTATTAATCACCCGCCATTTATTTAAGCTTCAGCCTGAAAATGTGGAACCAGGATTTCGTCCTGTTAGTGCATTGGCACCAGGAGTTATGGGGATTACAGGCATCGAAACAAGTGACATCATATTTGGGGTAGTCGAAAAATCAAAGCCGGACTTTGTGATTGCCATTGATGCACTCGCAGCTCGCTCGATTGAACGAGTCAATTCGACAATTCAAATTTCTGATTCAGGAATCCATCCTGGCTCTGGGGTAGGTAATAAGCGCAAAGAAATTAGTCAGGATACATTAGGAATTCCGGTGATAGCGCTGGGTGTTCCAACAGTCTGCGACGCTGTTTCCATTACAAGTGACACGATTGATTTCATCTTGAAGCATTTTGGTCGAGAAATGAAAGAAGGAAACCGTCCTTCAAAGGCTCTCACACCAGCTGGGATGACATTTGGTGGAAAAAAGAAATTGACAGATGAGGACCTGCCAGAGGAGCAGCATCGCAAATCTTTCCTAGGACTTGTAGGCGTATTGCCAGATGAAGAGAAACGGAAATTAATTTATGAGGTGCTTGCCCCTTTGGGTCACAATCTCATGGTTACGCCAAAGGAAGTAGATGTTTTCATCGAAGATATGGCGAATTTATTGGCCAATGGTCTAAACGCTGCATTGCATCAAAATATTGATCAGGACAATACGGGGTTCTATACAAGATAAACTAGTCTTAAGCAGGTTCGGATTGCTGTAAATTGTCGACATGATGAAAATTTGGTTCTACCATCTCTAGCAAAGTCATAGTATTTACTAGAATGGCTTGAGAGAGGTGGAACCATGAAATTTAATAGGAAATCAGGTTTAATAGTTGCCGTTCGTGCATCAAGTCTAGTGAAGGCTGTGCTAACTTTTCTACTGTTTTTGTTTTTTGTCTTTTCATTAAGTGGTTTGATGACCTCGCTAAAGCCAGAATACCGTTTATCTAGCACATCGGTTAATAATGTTGCTATGCATATGACTGGAGAATGGCTGTTCCATTTGATGGGGACGGAAAATCACTATTTTCTTGAAGGTCTTCCGGAAAGTAGCAAACCGCCTAAATTGACAAATATTGCCTTTAAGCTCTCAACTAATATCAATTTGGATGATCCAAGAAGCTTGTTGGGTCGTGAATTACCTGGCTTTTCCTTATTTGATGGGAAGATTCTCGTGGCTGGGGAAGGCACGAATTATACGAATATGCCGATCGAATCAGCACCACCGATAGAGGTACTAACCGCTGAGAAAGAAGCGGCGTTGCAAAATACAGGTGATATTGAATCTGGTAATCAAAATCAGGAGAACTCGGATAAACCGTCTCAGACAACTGAAGGGCGCCAAGTGGTATTTGTTTATTTTTCCCATAATCGTGAATCGTATCTCCCCTATTTAAAGGGAGTAACGAATCCAGATGCAGCTTATCATTCTGAGATAAATGTCACCAAAATTGGTGAAAAGTTAAAGGAGCAACTAGAAGGTCGTGGAATTGGCACCTTTGTTGATAAAACCGATATTCAAGGGAACCTGAGTCGCAAAGGAATGAATTACACACAGTCTTATCAAGAGTCAAGGCCGGTTGTCCAAACCGCAATGGCTAACAATCGTGATCATCAATTCTTTATTGATATTCATCGTGATAGTCATCGAAAGGAAATGACCACAAAAATCATTAATGGACAATCATATGCAAAGTTGGCTTTTATCATTGGTGGAAATCAAAGTAATTACGAAAAAAATGCAAAATTGGCTACTGAGCTTCACAAAATTCTCGACCAAAAATATCCTGGCTTAAGCCGTGGTGTTATTGTGAAGCATGAAGGCAATGGAAAGTATAATCAGGATTTATCGGAAAATGCTTTCTTGGTCGAGTTTGGTGGTGTTGACAATACGTTTGAAGAACTTTATCGTTCCTCAGACGCGTTGGCAGATGCATTCAGTGAATATTATTGGCAGGCAGAAAAGGTAAACCAGGATACTAGTCAGCCTGCGAATCCAAATTAGTAGTAACAGTAGGTGAAAATGATGAAGTTATTTATGCTGAAAAGTTTTGTATTGGCCTCAATTATGATGGTATGTGTGCTGTTTGGAATGCAGCAGGCCAATGATGGCATCCATCGTATGAAAGGGTATGATGATGCTAATTTTGGTAATGCTGTGTCCTTAAGCGAAAATGACAATGGGAAAATTGAGGCTTCATTTTTAGGACAGGATGTTGACAGTCATGATTTTCAAAAAAAGAAGCAAGAAATAGAGGAAATGAATGCCTACAACATTTTTTCATCCACTGGGAAAAATATAACCAAAGGGATAGCTGAGCTTACAGAAAAAATGCTGGACCATGTAGCTGGAAAAATTAACAAATAACACAGGGTGCGAACATGCGCCTCTGTGTTATTTTTTTTGCAGGTCTGTCTTGTGCTGGTCGCCCCTGAACAAGCCGCTTGCGCTTTTCTTATTGCTTGTTAAAAATCCAGTTGGTATAATGAAAAATAGTGTATATGCGCGAGAATTGTAGGAGTGAACAAGAATGAACCGAGAAGACAAGTTAAAACGACAATCAAAAATCCGTAATTTTTCTATTATTGCACATATAGATCATGGTAAATCTACATTAGCAGACCGCATCCTCGAAAAAACGAATGCTCTATCACAGCGTGAAATGAAGGATCAGCTACTAGATTCCATGGACTTAGAACGAGAACGGGGAATTACCATTAAATTAAACTCTGTCCAATTGCAATACAAGGCAAAAGATGGTGAAGTATATACCTTCCACTTAATTGATACACCTGGTCACGTCGACTTCACTTATGAAGTTTCCCGAAGCTTGGCTGCATGTGAAGGGGCGATTCTTGTTGTTGATGCGGCTCAAGGGATTGAAGCGCAGACCTTGGCGAATGTATATTTAGCATTGGATAACAATTTGGAAATTTTACCTGTTATTAATAAAATTGACCTACCTAGCGCCGATCCGGAACGTGTTCGTCATGAAATCGAAGAGGTTATCGGCTTGGATGCCTCTGAAGCGGTATTGGCGTCAGCAAAAGCCGGGATTGGAATCGAAGAAATCCTTGAGCAAATCGTTGAGAAGGTACCTGCTCCAGAAGGAGATCCTGAAGCACCATTAAAAGCCTTGATTTTTGACTCGCTATTTGATGCTTATCGTGGTGTTGTTGCCTATATTCGTGTTGTTGAAGGGACTGTTAAGGTAGGCGACAAAATTAAAATGATGGCGACCGGCAAAGAATTCGAGGTTACCGAGGTTGGTGTTTTTACACCTAAGTCGGAAGCGCGGGATGAGCTATCTGTCGGCGATGTAGGTTTCTTAACAGCGGCGATTAAAAATGTTGGAGATACTCGGGTGGGGGATACCATCACCAGTGCCAAGAATGGTGCCAAAGAAGCATTACCAGGATACCGTCGTCTTAATCCGATGGTGTATTGCGGTTTGTATCCAATCGACTCAGCTAAATTTAATGATTTACGTGAAGCATTAGAAAAACTGCAATTGAACGATTCTGCGCTGCAATTTGAAGCGGAGACATCACAAGCGTTAGGTTTTGGTTTCCGTTGTGGTTTCTTAGGACTTTTGCACATGGAAATTATTCAAGAGCGGATTGAGCGTGAATTTAAAATTGATTTGATTACAACTGCGCCTAGTGTTATTTACCATGTGGTTAAAACTGACGGGGAACAAATTAAGGTAGATAATCCTTCGAAAATGCCAGATCCACAAAAGATTGACCGCATCGAAGAACCATATGTCAAAGCGACGATGATGACACCAAATGATTATGTTGGGGCGATTATGGAGCTTTGTCAGGCAAAACGCGGAATCTTCATTGATATGCAATATTTAGATGAGAATCGAGTCAGTATCATTTATGAAATTCCATTATCTGAAATTGTTTATGATTTCTTTGATCAGTTAAAATCAAGCACGAAAGGTTATGCTTCATTTGACTACGAGCTTATTGGCTACAAGGAATCAAAATTAGTGAAAATGGATATTCTGCTTAATAACGAAAAGGTTGATGCGTTGAGCTTTATTGTTCACAAGGATTTTGCTTATGAGCGTGGTAAGATCATTGTTGAAAAGTTGAAAGAGCTTATTCCAAGACAGCAATTCGAAGTTCCAGTCCAAGCGGCGATTGGTCAAAAGATTGTTGCTCGTTCTACGATTAAGTCAATGGGGAAAAACGTGTTGGCTAAGTGTTACGGCGGGGATATTTCTCGTAAGCGTAAGTTGTTGGAGAAACAAAAAGAAGGTAAAAAGCGGATGAAGCAAGTTGGTTCCGTTGAGGTTCCACAGGAAGCGTTCATGGCTGTGCTTCGGATGGATGATAATAATACGAAAAAATAATGATTTAGGGGAGGTTAGACAGGCTTGCACAGCAGGCTACGCTAGCCTCTTTTTTGTAGGATGTTTTCTTTAGACGAATTGTTGGTCTCCGCTCCGGGCGCTTCGCTTTCCGCGGGGCGGGCGGTGAGCCTCCTCGGCGCTAATGCGCCTGCGGGGTCTCACCTGTCCCGCTGCTCCCGCAGGAGTCTTCGCGCCCTCCGCTCCGACCAACAATCCTCCGAACAATCCTCCCTTAATTATAAAAAAGGAGTTGGGAGCAATGGTTGATGCGGCTTATTTTCACATTCCGTTTTGTGAACATATTTGCCATTATTGCGATTTTAATAAGGTTTTTTTAAAGGGGCAACCTGTTGATGAATATCTATTAGCAATGGAAAAAGAAATCCAGCTGACATTTGCTCAAAGTAAGCCGCCAAGCAGCTTTACATCTATTTTTGTCGGCGGAGGCACACCGACCTCCTTAACAGAAACACAGCTTGCTAAGCTTTGTGAAATCATTAAAACAAAACTGCCTTTTAATGATCAAACAGAATTTACGTTTGAAGCGAATCCAGGTGACTTATCACCGCAAAAATTTCAAATACTAAAAAATGCGGGCGTTAATCGAATTAGCTTTGGGGTGCAAACATTCAATAATGATTTATTGAAAAAAATCGGTCGAACACATCGCGCCGAAGATGTAAGAAAGACAATTGAACTGGCAAGGATCACTGGTTTTGAAAACATCAGTATTGATTTAATCTATAGCTTACCAGGCCAAACAATTGCTGACTTTACTGACACCTTAAAGCAAGCATTCGCTCTAGATCTACCGCATTTTTCAGGATACTCGCTTATCATTGAGCCTAAAACGGTCTTTTACAATTTGCTAAACAAAGGAAAGCTTCCGACTGTTGGTGAGGATACTGAAGCAAAGATGTATGAGATATTAATGGAGGAAATGGAAAAACACGGTTATCAGCAATACGAAATCAGTAACTTCGCCAAACCAGGCTACGAAAGCAGACATAATCTCACCTATTGGAATAATGATTATTATTACGGATTTGGTGCCGGAGCTCATAGTTATGTTCAGGGATATCGTCGTTCAAATTTTGGTCCATTAAAGAAATACATGGACCCATTAGCGCAAGATGTCTTGCCGCTAATGGAAAATCACCTTGTGACAAAAAATGAGTCAATTGAAGAAGAAATGTTTCTTGGGTTGAGGAAAACAAAAGGCGTCTCACTGTCGAAATTTCAAAGCAAATATCATGAAAATCTTACGCTATTATTTAAGGATGAACTGGAAAAATTGCAAAAACAAGGCTTAATTGAGGTGGATGGGGATTATGTTCGCCTCACAAAATGTGGGAAATTACTTGGTAACGAAGTTTTCCAATCCTTTCTAGGTGTTATCTAATCGTTGACACTTCGCTCCTTATTTGATAATTTATTAATAGAATTAGCACTCGTTAATATTGAGTGCTAACAGAGGTGATGTTCCGTTGTTAACAGATCGTCAATTATTAATCTTCCAAGTAATCGTTGATGACTTTATTCGATCTGCACAACCAATCGGTTCAAGAAGTTTGTCAAAGAAAGAAGAAATTTCATTTAGCTCTGCGACAATTCGAAACGAAATGGCAGATTTGGAGGAGATGGGCTTCATTGAGAAAACGCATATTTCCTCTGGGCGGATCCCATCTGAAAAGGGCTACCGTTATTATGTGGATCATTTATTGTCTCCTCAACATCTAGGATCAGACGACATCATAAAGGTGCGGTCGATTTTTGAAGAACGTATATACGAGCTTGAAAAAATTGTTCAAAGATCGGCAAAAATTCTATCGGAATTAACAAATTACACCTCGATTGTCTTAGGTCCTGCGGTGAACGAGAATCGCTTGAAAAAGATCCAAATTATTCCATTAAATCAAGAAACAGCTATTGCTATTATCGTCACTGATACGGGCCATGTAGAAAATCGGATGTTCCATTTACCTGCGTCGCTGGATGCTATTGAAATTGAAAAGCTAGTTAATATCTTAAATGACAGATTAGTGAATGTACCGATGGCTGATTTGAATGAAAAAATATACAAAGAAGTCGCAGTCCTTTTGCGTCAGCACATTCATCACTATGATACAATGCTGACCACGATCGTTGACACTTTGAAACCGTCCACGACCAATAAACTTTTTTTTGGTGGCAAAACCAATATGCTCAGACAACCTGAATTTCATGATATTGAAAAAATCAGACTGTTAATGAACATGATCGAACAGGAAGACAGTATCTATGATTTGTTGCATAGGAATCCTGAAGGAATTAATGTGAGAATTGGTCGAGAAAACAACAACTTAGCAATGGAAAACTGCAGTCTGATTACGGCTACTTATTCAGTTGGCGCAGAAAAACTCGGATCCATCGCCATCTTGGGTCCCACACGAATGGAATACTCAAGAGTGATTAGTTTACTGCAAATGCTATCTAGTGATTTATCCAAGGTTTTAACAAAACTGTATCAAAATAACTGACACAGGAAATATTGATTAGGGTGGAGCTAAGGTTCCATCCCCTTTCTATGTATCAGGTATCAGATAAACTTTTACAAACACCTTAAGGGAGGTGAACAAAATTATGTCACAGGAACAACATGTTAAAAATGAAGAAGTTTTAGAAGAAGCGAATCAACCAGCACAAGAAACCGTTGAAGAAATTTTTGCGGAGGCAGAGGTTGAAGCTACACAAGAGGCTGATGTGGAGACACAAGCAAATGAGCTTGAAGAAGCAAAAGCCCAAATTGCTGATTTAGAAGCAAAACTTGAGGCTGCTGAAAATCGCAATCTTCGTCTACAAGCTGATTTTGATAATATACGCCGACGCAGTCGACTCGAGGCTGAAGCGAGCGAAAAATATAGAGCACAAAGCTTAATTACAGACCTTTTACCTGCATTAGATAATTTTGAACGAGCACTTGCCATGACCACAGAAAATGACGAAACAAAATCATTGCAACAGGGGATGGAAATGGTATATAAAAGCTTGCTAGAAGCCTTAAAGAAAGAAGGCGTTGAACTGATTGACGCAGTTGGCAAGGAGTTTGACCCAAACTTTCATCAAGCAGTGATGCAAGTTGAGGATGCTAATTTTGGATCAAATATTGTCGTGGATGAGTTCCAAAAGGGCTATTGCTTAAAGGACCGCGTTATACGACCTTCAATGGTAAAAGTAAACCAATAAAAATAAGAATAAGTGAACTTACATAGTAAGTACGGGAGGTAAAGAAACATGAGTAAAATCATTGGTATTGACTTAGGTACTACAAACTCTTGTGTTGCCGTGTTAGAAGGCGGCGAACCAAAGGTTATTCCAAATCCAGAGGGAAATCGTACAACTCCTTCAGTTGTTGCGTTCAAAAACGGTGAGCGTCAAGTTGGAGAAGTGGCGAAGCGTCAAGCGATCACAAATCCAAATACCATTATCTCAATTAAACGCCATATGGGTACTAGTCATAAAGAAACTATTGATGGAAAAGACTACACTCCACAAGAAATTTCAGCGATTATTTTACAATACTTAAAATCATACGCAGAAGAATATCTTGGTGAGCCAGTTACGAAGGCGGTTATTACCGTTCCTGCGTACTTTAATGATGCTGAGCGTCAAGCAACTAAAGATGCTGGTAAAATTGCCGGTCTTGAAGTTGAACGGATCATCAATGAGCCAACTGCTGCTGCTTTAGCTTATGGCTTAGACAAAACAGATGAAGATCAAACAATCCTTGTATTTGACCTTGGTGGCGGTACTTTTGACGTATCCATCCTTGAATTAGGAGACGGAGTATTTGAAGTAAAAGCGACTGCTGGTGACAACCGCCTCGGTGGAGACGATTTCGACCAAGTTATTATTGATTATTTAGTTGATCAATTTAAAAAGGAAAATGGCATTGACCTTTCAAAAGATAAAATGGCGTTACAACGTTTAAAGGATGCAGCAGAAAAAGCGAAAAAAGATTTATCTGGTGTAACTTCAACACAAATCTCATTACCTTTCATCACTGCTGGAGAAGCAGGACCATTGCACTTGGAAATCAATTTAACAAGAGCTAAGTTTGATGAAATTTCATCAAGTTTGGTTGAAAGAACAATGGGACCAACTCGTCAAGCACTTAGAGATGCTGGATTATCACCTTCTGAGATTGATAAGGTTATCCTTGTTGGTGGTTCTACACGTATTCCTGCAGTTGTAGAAGCAATCCGTAAGGAAATTGGCAAGGACCCATCAAAAGGCGTTAACCCTGATGAAGTCGTTGCTATGGGTGCAGCAATTCAAGGTGGGGTTATTACTGGTGACGTTAAGGATGTAGTATTACTAGACGTAACTCCGTTATCACTTGGTATTGAAACAATGGGCGGTGTATTCACTCGATTAATCGACCGTAATACAACCATCCCTACTTCAAAGTCTCAAGTGTTCTCAACAGCAGCTGATAGCCAAACTGCCGTAGATATCCATGTTCTTCAAGGTGAACGTCCAATGGCTTCTGACAATAAAACTTTAGGCCGCTTCCAATTAAGTGATATTCCACCAGCACCACGTGGAATTCCACAAATTGAAGTAACTTTCGATATTGACAAAAATGGTATAGTAAATGTTCGTGCGAAAGACCTTGGCACAAACAAAGAGCAAGCCATTACAATTAAATCTTCAACAGGTTTATCTGATGAAGAAATCCAAAAAATGGTTCGTGAAGCAGAAGAAAATGCTGACGCGGATAAAAAACGTAAGGAAGAAGTGGAGCTTCGCAATGAGGCTGATCAGCTAGTCTTCCAAACTGAAAAAACACTTAAAGAATTAGAAGATAAAGTCGATGCAGCTGATGTTGCCAAAGCAAATGAAGCGAAAGATGCTTTAAAAGCTGCTATCGAGAAAAATGATTTAGAAGAAATCAAAGCGAAAAAAGATGCCCTTCAAGAAATCGTTCAAAACCTTAGCGTGAAGCTTTATGAGGAAGCAGCGAAACAAGCTCAAGCAGCTCAAGGTGCTCAAGACGGAAAACCAAAAGATGACAATGTAGTCGATGCTGAATTTGAAGAAGTAGACGATAAATAATTAAAAAGCGGAAGCAATCGTTCAGTGGCGAAGTAAGTCCACTAGACGCTGAACGATTGCTGTAGCTACCATAAAATGCTTCATAAGGAAAAGTCAAAGTCAGGTCGTCCAGACTTTGGCTTTTTCAGCTTTTTAAAGATAGAGTTTGCTTGATAAGTATAATTAGGGTGGAAATCAAACACCTTTAGTCTTAAGTATTTCTTATTGATTTTATTTAACCGTAAATGATAGAATAATCTCTATGTGAATGGATTCGGGAGGGTAAGTATGAGTAAACGGGATTATTATGAAGTCCTGGGTGTTGCTAAAAGCGCATCAAAGGATGAGATAAAAAAAGCTTATCGAAAGCTTTCAAAACAATATCACCCTGATATCAATAAAGCTGATGATGCAGCAGATAAATTTAAAGAAATTAAAGAAGCTTACGAAGTCCTTAGCGACGAACAAAAGCGTGCACATTATGATCAATTTGGTCATACTGACCCTAATCAAGGCTTTGGTGGCGGTGATTTTGGTGGTGGCTTCGGCGGTTTCGAAGATATTTTCAATACCTTCTTCGGCGGTGGTGGTTCGAGACGTCGTGATCCAAATGCGCCAAGACAAGGTGCTGATTTGCAATACACCATGACGCTTAACTTTGAAGAAGCGGTGTTCGGAAAAGAAACAGATATTCAAATTCCACGTGAAGAGGAATGTGAAACTTGTCACGGCTCAGGTGCCAAATCTGGGACACACCCTGAAACGTGTCAGCATTGTCAAGGCAGCGGTCAAATTAATGTTGAACAGAATACACCATTTGGTAGAATGGTGAATCGCCGCACATGTCATTATTGTAATGGAACTGGTAAACAAATTAAGCATAAGTGTTCAACCTGCGGTGGAACAGGTAAAGTGAAAAAGCGTCGTAAGATTCACGTGAAGATTCCAGCGGGTATTGACGATGGTCAACAACTTCGCGTAACAGGTCAAGGGGAACCGGGTTTTAATGGCGGACCTCCAGGGGATCTTTATGTTGTCTTCCATGTGCGCGATCATGAATTCTTCGAGCGTGATGGTGAAGATATATACTGCGAAATGCCAATTACATTTGCTCAGGCTGCGCTGGGGGATGATGTTGAAGTTCCAACACTTCATGGTAAAGTTAAACTAAAGGTTCCTCAAGGTACGCAGACAGGAACAAAATTTAGATTAAAGGGCAAAGGGGTTCCTAATGTCCGTGGCTATGGAGTTGGTGATCAACACGTAATCATACGCGTTATTACACCAACTAAATTGTCTGATAAACAAAAACAGTTACTTCGTGAATTTGCAGAAGCAAGTGGCAAAGCTCCTTCGGGTGGACCGGAAGATAGTTTCTTTTCCAAAGTAAAACGCGCCTTTAAAGGTGACTAATCATTTAAAGAAAATGGAGTTGGTAGTAATGAAATGGTCAGAAATCAGCATTCATACAACAAATGAAGCGATTGAGCCAATTTCAAACATTTTACATGAGGCCGGTGCAAGCGGCGTCGTAATCGAGGATCCTTTTGAACTTAGCAAGGAACGGGTGGACCGCTTCGGTGAAATCTACCAACTCAATCCAGATGATTACCCTGATGAAGGTGTCATCATTAAAGCCTATATTCCAATCAACAGCTTCTTAGGTGAAACGGTTGAGGAAATTAAAGATGCCATTAATAACTTAATCTTATTTAACATTGATATCGGTAAAAATAGTGTAACAATCAGCGAAGTAAATGAGGAAGAGTGGGCAACCGCTTGGAAAAAATACTATAATCCTGTGAAAATATCAGAACGGTTTACGATTGTCCCAACATGGGAAGACTATACTCCTGTATCGAGTGATGAGCTAATTATCGAACTTGATCCTGGTATGGCGTTCGGAACGGGTACACATCCAACTACAGTAATGTGTGTTCAGGCACTTGAACGTACTGTTAATGAGGGTGATACCTGTGTAGACGTTGGAACTGGAACAGGGGTCTTGAGTATCGCAGCTGCAATGTTAGGGGCTTCAAAAGTAACGGCATTGGACCTTGATGAGGTTGCTGTTCAATCTGCTGTGTTAAATATTAAGCTTAATAAAGCCCATGAAGTTGTAAATGTTTCCCAAAATAATTTACTTGATGGAATTGAAGGGCCGGCAGACATTGTCGTTGCTAACATTCTTGCAGAAGTTATTTTGCGCTTCACTGACGATGTTGCTAAGGTGGTCAAGCCCGGCGGGTATTTTATTGCTTCAGGCATTATTCAGCAAAAAAAGCAACAGGTAAGAGAAGCAATAGAAAAGGTTGATTTTACCATTCAAGAAACGTTGGTCATGGAAGATTGGGTAGCATTTATTGCTAAGAAAAATTAGGTTCGATTTATTGTCGGATACAATAGGTTTCTCGCCTTAACTGGCGAGTTTCTTTTTGTATCCTTTTATTCATTCGATGTAAAAAGGAGTTTGGATATGCAGCGATATTTTGTAAATGCCGAGTCCGATGCATCTAGTTTTCATATTGGCGGTGAGGATTACCATCACATCATTCGCGTTATGAGGATGAAGGAAGGTGACGAAATCGTTTGTGTCACACAAGATGGAAAAAGTGCACTTTCTGTAATTGCAGAAATTACCGATGAAATAATTATTGCTAAGGTAGTAAAATGGGAAGATGGGTCAACTGAGCTCCCGGTTCAAGTTACAATCGCGAGTGGATTGCCAAAAGGGGATAAGCTGGAATGGATTATTCAAAAAGGCACAGAGTTAGGTGCACATGAGTTTGTCCCTTTTCTTGCAGCCCGCTCCATTGTAAAATGGGATGAAAAGAAGTCTGCAAAAAAGGTCGAACGATGGCAAAAGATTGCTAAAGAGGCAGCAGAGCAATCATATCGTTCGAAAATTCCAGTTGTAAGTGCACCGGTAACGATTCAGGCATTGCTTAAAAGAGCAGAAGGGTTTGATGTATTGCTGGTCGCCTTTGAAGAAGAAGCAAAACAAGGCGAGGCATCTGTTTTAGCCCAATCGCTTCGCGAAATCAAACCTGGACAATCGATATTGATTGTGTTTGGCCCTGAAGGCGGTATAACTTCAAATGAAATTAAAGTGTTAACGGAGAATGGATTTTTGGCTTGTGGGTTAGGTCCAAGAATTTTACGGACTGAAACAGCTCCACTTTATTTATTAGCAGCTGTGTCTTATCAATTAGAATTAATGAGGTGATCATTATGCCTACAGTAGCGTTTCATACACTTGGCTGTAAAGTAAACCATTATGAAACTGAAGCGATTTGGCAATTATTTAAGGAACAAGGCTACGAACGGGTTGAATTCGAGTCAACCTCTGACGTTTATATTATTAATACTTGTACTGTTACAAACACTGGAGACAAAAAAAGCCGGCAGATTATTCGCCGTGCGGTCCGTAAGAATCCAGATGCTGTCATTTGTGTAACTGGTTGTTACGCACAAACCTCTCCAGCTGAAATCCTCGCTATTCCTGGCGTTGATGTTGTTGTGGGAACACAGGACCGCGTTAAAATGCTGGATTACATTGAACAATATAAGCAAGAACGCCAGCCAATCAACGGTGTTAGAAATATTATGAAGAGCCGTGTTTATGAGGAGTTGGATGTGCCTGCATTCACTGACCGAACACGTGCCTCATTAAAAATCCAAGAAGGCTGTAATAACTTCTGTACGTTCTGTATTATTCCATGGGCACGCGGGTTAATGCGTTCTCGCGATCCTAAAGAGGTTATTCATCAAGCTCAACAACTTGTAGATGCAGGTTATAAAGAAATCGTTCTAACCGGAATTCATACTGGTGGCTATGGTGAAGACATGAAGGATTACAATTTGGCGTTGCTGTTAAAAGATCTTGAAAAGGAAGTTCGTGGCTTAAAGCGACTTCGAATTTCATCAATTGAGGCGAGCCAAATAACGGATGAAGTGATTGAGGCGATTAAGCAATCTAATGTCATTGTTCGTCACCTTCATATCCCGCTTCAATCAGGCTCAGATTCTGTTTTGAAGCGAATGCGCCGTAAATATACGATGGATTTCTTTGCTGAGCGTCTAGACCGCCTAAAAGAAGTTCTACCAGGCCTTGCGGTAACATCAGATGTAATCGTTGGTTTCCCTGGTGAGACTGAGGAAGAGTTTATGGAGACTTACGATTTTATTAAAAAGCACCAATTCTCTGAGCTTCACGTCTTCCCATACTCGAAACGGACTGGAACGCCCGCAGCTCGGATGGAAGACCAGGTTGATGAAGAGGTGAAAAACGAGCGTGTCCACCGTTTGATTGCCTTGTCGGATCAATTAGCGAAAGAATACGCCTCACAATTTGAAGATGAAGTACTTGAAGTGATTCCAGAGGAAAAATTCGAAGGAGATTCTGATAACCCTCTTTATGTTGGCTACACAGATAACTATTTGAAGGTTGTCTTTGCTGGAACGGAAGCTATGATTGGAAAAATCGTTAAAGTGAAGCTCACGAAAGCTGGCTACCCATATAACGAAGGTCAATTGGTTCGTGTCATAAATGATGACCTCGTTGCGGAAGAGGATGCCGAAGAAGTCATATAAACATATATTTTTTTGACTGCTAAGTGCGAATTTTTTGATGCACTTGGCAGTTTTTTTTGGTCATTGTTCCATATATTGGTGCTTTGACGATCCGAGGACTTATCGTACCCGTAGAGCCTTAAAATAAGGGGGAACGGTAACGATAGAGGACTAATCGTGCCCATGGAGGCTTAAAATAAGTGTGGACGGTAACGATAGAGAACTTATCGTGCCCATGGAGGCCAAAAATAAGTGTGGACGGTAACGATAGAGGACTAATCGTGCCCATGGAGGCTCAAAATAAGGCGGAACGGTAACGATAGAGAGTGAATCGTGCCCATGGATGCCTAAAATAAGGGGGAACGGTAACGATAGCGATCGAATCGTGCCCATGGAGTCTAAAATATTGCTGAACGGTAACAATAGAAGTTTTCCTAATATTTCTTGCCTGCATAAATTACCATAAACCAAATAACACTAAATAAAGCAATTTCATCAAAATGTCTTTATTAAAAATCACTCGAAATTTCGACATTCGAATGGTATCATGAAAGAGGTACGGACAACCAAAGTGCACTGTGAAAGGAGCAACATCCAATGACAAAAAATGTAGCAGCAATGATTGATCATACTTTGTTAAAAGCAGATGCAAAAAAAGAGCAAATCGAAGTACTTTGTCAAGAAGCAAAAGAATATAGCTTTGCTTCAGTATGTGTAAACCCAACATGGGTTAAATATTCTAGCCAGTTATTAGCGGGTAGTTCGGTTAAAGTATGTACCGTAATCGGTTTTCCATTAGGGGCAAATACCCCAGAAACTAAGGCTTTTGAAGCAGCTAATGCCATTGGTAACGGGGCAACTGAAGTTGACATGGTCATCAATATCGGTGCGTTAAAAGACGGTGACAACGAGTTAGTCGAACGTGATATTCGTGCTGTTGTGGACGCTGCCAAGGGCAAAGCGTTAACGAAAGTCATTATTGAAACAAGCCTGCTAAATGATGAAGAAAAAGTTCGTGCCTGTCAATTAGCTGTTAAAGCTGGAGCGGATTTTGTCAAAACCTCAACAGGTTTCTCAACTGGTGGAGCGACAGTTGCAGATATTGCATTAATGCGCAAAACTGTCGGCCCTGATATTGGAGTTAAGGCTTCAGGTGGGGTTCGCAATGCGGAAGATGCCAAAAACATGATCGAAGCAGGTGCAACAAGAATTGGTGCCAGCTCTGGCATGGCAATTGTCAATGGTTTAACCAGTAATTCTGATTATTAGAAGCTAGAGGATGTCTCAATTCACAGACATCCTCTGTTTGATTCCCATTTTTTTGAGAAAAACGAAAAACGGTCACCAAACCAAGCGATTGATTCCGATTTTTTCGAGTAAAAATAAAAACGGTCACCAAACCCCGTTATTGATTCCCATTTTTTTAAGTAAAAATAAAAACGGTCACCAAACCCAGCGATTGATTCCCATTTTTTCAAGTAAAAATAAAAACGGTCATCATTCCTTGCGAGCGATTTCTTCGACTACAATTACCTATACTCGCCTCCCGCCATGTACATACTCAATCCACTTACCAAACTTCTCAGCAAAAGGTAATACAACCAATGAAGATACCACATTAAAAATCAAACTCGAATGAGCCAATTGGACATCGGCACTATCGGCAGCCAACGGTGCAAGGGATGCCAGCCAATCAATAAAAGGGATAAACAATGCAACGCCGACAACATTTAACCAAATATGAGCATATGCGCATAATTTTGATTCGCGACCTGAACCTATTGATGCAAGGAAACCAGTGATACAGGTTCCGATATTGGAACCAAGCATAATAGCGATTCCTGAATCAATTTTCAGCACTCCACCCGACAAAAATCCCATCGTAATGCCAGTCATCGCAGTGCTTGACTGTATTAAGGCGGTTAAAATCGTTCCAAAGCCGATACTTAATAAATGGCTTTGATTGAGCATCCTCATCATACTATCCACCGCCTCGAGATCCGTTAGCGGTGTTGCTAAAAATTCAAAGCCTCTAATAGCGATAAAAACGGCTGACATACCGAATAGAATCGACCCAGAACTCCTTATTTTTTCATTTCGAAAAACCATCAAAAAAGCACCGATAATCGTCATCGGAATCAAGTATTGGTTAAAATTGAAAGTGATGATTTCTGTGGTGAACGTGGTCCCAATATTTGTACCCAAAATAATTCCAATTGATTTTGAAAAAGTGAGCATACCTGCAGCAATTAATCCAATTGTAATGACCATCACAGCCGAACTGCTATGAAGAATAGCTGTAACGAAAATACTTGTGAGCATTGCTTTAATGGGCGAACTAGTAACGCGTTCAAGCAAGTGCTTAAACGTTTCACCTGAAAGTTTAAATAAGCCTGCTCGTAGGATTGTCATTCCAGTGATGAATACAGTGATGAGCAAGATAAAAAGTAAGATATATAACATGTCCACTCACTCCCACTGTTTATATATGTATGAAATACCATGAATAGACATGCTTTTTAGTAATAAAAATATAACAAACAACATAAAATAATCGTCGAAAAAGAACAATTTTTCTCGAATCGTCGGAACAAGGTCAAATTGAGTTGACCTAATATGTGCATTATATTATAATTGTCAAAGTACATGGGTATCCATGTCCTCGATGTTAGTGTGTTGTGTTCGGAGGGAGGGAAAGAGAATGTCTAAAACCGTCGTTCGTAAAAACGAATCGCTTGAAGATGCTCTTCGTCGCTTTAAACGTACAGTATCTAAATCAGGTACAATACAAGAAGCTAGAAAGCGCGAATTCTACGAAAAGCCTAGTGTAAAGCGTAAGAAAAAGTCAGAAGCAGCAAGAAAACGTAAGTGGTAAGAGAGGGTGTAATACATTGAGTCTTCTCGAGCGTTTAAATAATGATATGAAACAAGCGATGAAGAATAAGGAAAAAGACAAACTTTCTGTAATTCGGATGATTAAAGCTTCATTGCAAAATGAAGCAATAAAGCTTGGCAACGAGCTATCCGAAGAGCAAGAGTTAACTGTCCTTTCTCGCGAAATGAAACAACGCAAGGACTCCCTCAACGAATTTGAAAAAGCCGGTCGTGAAGATCTGGTTGAAAAATTGCGTACTGAATTGACATTTGTCGAGGTGTACATGCCGAAACAGCTATCTGAAGAAGAAGTGACTGAGATTGTAAAACAAGCAATCGCAGAAGTAGGTGCAACATCAAAAGCTGAGATGGGAAAAGTAATGTCTGCGGTAATGCCGAAAGTTAAAGGTAAAGCAGACGGAACACTCGTAAATAAACTTGTTCAACAACACCTTTCATAATTAACGACATCAATGGCCGCAGAGAATGATTCTCTGCGGCTTTTCATGTCATTTAAAAGAAATATGAAACTATTCTCTTACAGTTCCGTAAATAATATTATGAGGGCGAAGAGAGGAGGGAAATACTTGCGAAAGTTCATACTCATAATGCTGTCCTTATTTATCATTTTTATGATTATAATTCCTGGGATGAGTGCAGGTGCACAGGTAATAAGCTATGGAGCTGAAAATGTACAATCTGATGGGGCTAGCTTAGTCACTCAAATTTCTCAAATGATTACACATCCTGTTACCATCACAATTCTTTTAACATTAGGCTGTTTAGGTTTGGTATTGGAGTTGTTTTCTCCGGGGTTTGGAATATTTGGTTTTATAGGATTGTCAGCACTACTGTTATTTTTCTATGGACATCTAGTATCAGGTTTAGCCGGGTTTGAAACATTAATCCTGTTTGTTGTTGGAATAGCCCTCGTGGTTGTTGAACTATTTGTACCGGGGGGAATTATTGGAACAATTGGAGCTTTATCTATTTTAGGAAGCTTATTTTTAGCAGCAGATAATGCGGTTTACATGGGGATTTCGATCCTTATTGCCATCGGAGTATCAATTTTGGCATCTGTCATCATGATAAGGGTGTTTGGGAAAAAAATGAGCCTATTTAAGAAAATAATCTTAACTGATTCAACCGATACACAAAGCGGTTATGTTTCCAATCGAAATCGGACAGAATTGCTGGGACTTAAAGGAGTGACGATTACTGCTCTTAGACCAGCTGGTACAGTGTTAATCGGCGAGGAACGAATTGATGTTGTAAGTGAAGGGGAATTTATTCCAAAGGATTCAGAGGTAATTGTTGTGAAGGTTGAGGGTGCAAGGATAGTCGTAAGAACTGTCCATTAAACAGAAATCATATCAAGGATACAAGAATAAGGAGGTTTTAACATGGCAGCAGGAACAGCTTTTTTAATTATTGCTATCGTTCTCGGGTTTATTTTGTTGGGTATTTTATTTACTTTTGTCCCAGTGATGCTTTGGGTTTCTGCATTAGCAGCAGGCGTAAAGGTCAGTATTTTTACATTAATTGGAATGAGATTACGTCGCGTTATTCCGAGTAGAGTCATCAATCCGCTTATCAAAGCGCATAAGGCTGGTATTAATGTGACAACTAATCAATTGGAGAGCCATTATTTAGCGGGTGGTAATGTTGACCGCGTTGTGAATGCGTTAATTGCAGCACACCGTGCCAATATCGAACTAAGCTTTGAACGTTGTGCTGCAATTGACCTGGCAGGTCGTGACGTGTTGGAAGCAGTACAAATGAGTGTTAATCCAAAGGTCATCGAAACCCCGTTTATAGCCGGGGTTGCAATGGATGGGATTGAAGTTAAGGCTAAGGCCAGAATTACTGTCCGTGCCAATATTGAACGTCTGGTCGGGGGAGCCGGAGAAGAAACGGTTGTAGCCCGTGTCGGCGAGGGTATCGTCAGTACAATCGGTTCTAGTAGTAATCACAAAAAGGTATTAGAAAATCCAGATATGATTTCGCAAACTGTTCTTTCAAAAGGTTTGGATGCGGGTACTGCCTTTGAAATACTTTCGATTGATATCGCTGATGTTGATATCGGTAAAAACATTGGGGCTGAGTTACAAACCGAGCAAGCTGAGGCAGATAAGAAAATTGCCCAGGCGAAAGCAGAGGAACGTCGGGCGATGGCGGTTGCCCAAGAACAGGAAATGAAGGCGAAAGTACAGGAAATGCGCGCCAAGGTCGTTGAAGCTGAAGCGACTGTTCCATTAGCAATGGCTGAAGCACTTCGTGAAGGAAATATTGGTGTGATGGACTATATGAACTTCCAAAATATTTCAGCTGATACCGATATGAGAGACTCGATTGGGAAGATGACAGGTGATAAGAAGCAAAATGATAACAAGTAGTAGGTTCCCTGGTTAGGAGGCCCGCATGATGAGGTTTATATTGGAAAATCCGTTAATTTTGGTGATTTTGATTGGTGTCATTTCCTCCTTTTTAAAAAAGAAAAAAGAAACACAGCCGGAACGGAAAAAAGTAGTCAAACCACCGAAGCCGCACGTTCATAAACAAGGGACAGCTACTCCGCTTAGTAAGCAGCGGCCTGCTCGAATAGAAAAGGTAAATAAAGATCATACAGCAGTCCCGCAGCAAGCCACAGTCCTTCGTGAGGGAAATCAAATTCTCCAAGATGAAGAAGTAGGAGAAAGTAATAAAACGACGTTAAATACAGCTCCTAACGCCTTAATAGACGGATTAATTTGGTCCGAGGTGTTAGGGCCGCCACGATCGAAACGACCGCATCGGGCGATTAAATAAACCCTGAAACGTAAAAATAAGTGCTAGAACCTTCGTTCATTTCATAAGTATGAGATGAAAGGGGGTTCTTTTTTTATGGCAAAAAAATGGGGCCAGCTTATTCGCAACTGGGTTACAAAAAACATGGAGCTTCCTCAGGATGTCATGATGGATTTGCCCCGCATTACTATGGTTGGACAAATTCATATTTATATTGAGAACCACCGTGGATTATTAACCTTCTCTGATCGTGAAATACGCCTCTTGTTAAAACAAGGCCAGCTATTAGTAAAAGGAAAGGCCTTTGTAATAAAAACGATTTTACCAGAAGAAATCTTACTTGAAGGAAAAATAGATCAGGTTATTTATATCAATGATTGATTCAGGGGGAGCGCAATGAAGAACCAATGGCTCGAGTTTTTTTCCGGAACTGTCTCAGTAAAGGTCTCGGGAAAAGGAATTGAAAGGTTCATTAATCAACTGCTCAGAAATGGCATTACGATTTGGGATGTTAAAAGATATGGTGTCGACACAGTCGTTTTTCATTTAAAGCTTGGGGATGTCAAAAAGATACGGCCACTTGCAAGAAATAGTGAATGTAAAATCGTGTTCCAGCAAAGAATCGGCATGCCGTTTCTCCTAAAACAAATGTTAAGAAACAGCGGTCTATTGGCTGGGGCCATTCTGTTTCTTTTTGTCATTATTCTACTTTCAAACATGGTCTGGCGTGTCGAGGTGAAGGGGGCTAATCCAGCAACAGAGCATAAAATTTATAAACAATTGGACAAGATGGGCATTAAACCTGGAAAGCTTCAGTTTTTCATTGACGATGTTGAAACGGTTCAACGAAAGCTCACCAATGAAATTCAAGTCATCACTTGGGTTGGTGTTGAGTTAAGGGGGACAACCTTTCATCTTGAGGTCGTTGAGAAGAAGGAGCCGAAAAAGACGGAGGTTTTTGGTCCTCGCCATTTAGTCGCTAAAAAGGAAGCAGTCATTTCCAAAATATATGTTGAAAAAGGTCAGAAACAGGTTGAACTTAACCAACATGTGCAAAAGGGGCAATTGCTAGTATCTGGAATAATTGGAAAGGAAGAAAAGACCGAAATTGTTTCGGCAACAGGGGAAGTATTTGGAGAGACATGGTATAAATCAACAGTTGAATTGCCAATAAAAAGTACATTCCAAGTCTTTAATGGTAATGAAAAAATGAAATACTCAATTAAAATGGGAAAAGTGAAAATACCTGTATGGGGCTTTGGAAAGCCCAAATATCCTTCATTTACCGAAGATACCACCAATCATAAGCTGCGTTTTTTGAAATGGGAACTGCCTATCTCATTTGTTGATACGGTGATTCGCGAAAAGGAAGAGGTCACAAGAATTTACTCAGAGGAAGAAGCAACCGAAGTAGCTATGGAAATTGCAAGAAAAGATATAAAAAGCAAGCTATCTGAGGATGCTATCATTAAGGGGGAAAATGTTTTACATCAAGCTATAGAGAATGGTAAAGTTACATTATCAATCCATTTCCAAATTATAGAGGATATTGCGGAGGAACAACCAATAATTCAAGGAGACGAAGAATGACAGAAGAGCGAAAAACAATTGATGTAAAAATAAATAATCAAGAGGAAGCCATAACCCTGTTTGGCAATTCTGATGGCAATTTAAAAATCATTGAACAAGAACTACAAGTGTCGATTATTACCCGCGGCGAGTCCTTAACGATTACTGGTCAGCCTGAACAGCTTCATCTTGCAGGAAAAGTAATTGATAAATTGCTCGAAGTGATTAAAAAAGGGATAGCAATCAGCCAACGCGATGTTAGCTATGCTGTGAAATTGGTTAAAAAGGGAACAATTGACTATTTTGGAGAATTATACGAGGAAGAAATCAGTAAAAACTCCAAAGGGAAATCGATTAGAGTCAAAACATTCGGTCAGCGTCGTTACGTTAACGCTATTAAACAAAATGACCTTATTTTTGGAATAGGACCAGCAGGAACAGGTAAAACCTACCTAGCTGTCGTAATGGCAGTAAATGCGTTGAAAAATGGTCATGTAAAGCGGATTATCCTTACTAGACCTGCAGTTGAGGCAGGTGAGAGCTTAGGCTTTTTGCCAGGGGACCTAAAGGAAAAGGTTGATCCATATTTAAGACCTTTGTATGATGCACTTTATGATGTTCTAGGAATGGAGCACACAGTTCGTCAAATTGAACGAGGAACGATAGAAATTGCGCCACTTGCATATATGCGAGGCAGAACTCTCGATGATGCGTTCGTCATTCTTGATGAGGCTCAAAATACGACTCATGCGCAAATGAAAATGTTTTTAACAAGGCTTGGCTTTGGTTCGAAAATGGTCATAACTGGTGACCGTACTCAAGTGGATCTACCGAAAGGTGTGAAATCGGGTTTAACCGAAGCGGAGAATATTTTGAAAAATATCAAAAGCGTGTCCTTTGTTTATCTTGAGGCAGCTGATGTAGTTCGTCATCCAGTCGTTGCAAAAATTATCAATGCTTACGATCAATTTGAGAATGTAGAAAGCTGACCCAATAGGTGTCGGCTTTTTGCGTATCACCGCAAGTTTATCAAATTAGGATGAAACTTTCTTTGAAAACTGATATTATTTTACATAACAAAAGTTGGGTTTTGGCATAGCCATATTTAAGAGGTGTTAACATTGGGAAAAATTCAGCTTCAAATTGCTAAAATGAAAAATTTTCTCGGTGAAACCTTATTTCGAATTCTTTTATTTGTGATATTAGGTTTAATTCTCTTTGTTTCTATGTATAGTAATGTCAAACCAGAAAAGCTTGACCTTACATTATTTTCTGTAGCGGACCAGACGATTCGTTCACCGATTACGGTTGAGGACAAAGAGAGCACCGAACGTAAGCGCAAGGAAGCACTTAACAATGTTCAGGATGTGTATATTCTTAAAAAAGAGTATACGCAAAATCGCGTAGACTTAATTACGTCTATTTTTGATTCAGTTTCTGAGGTAAAAGAGGACATTGCTGATGAAATGGCAAAAGCAGAAAATACAGATAAAGCCGAACCGCCCGTATCAGTACAGTTAGAGAAAGTAAAGCAAAAACTAACCGACAATGAAACAAAGGAGTTATCCGACTCGGTTTTTATTGCCCTATTACAGTCATCAAACGATGAACTTTCCATTGCAAGAGACTTAACGGTAACGGCAATCAACTATGTCATGAGTTCACGTATTCCTCAGGATGATGTTGAAAATGCAAAAAAACGACTGGAAGAAGAGTTAAAATATACAAGTTTAAATAGTAATCTAAAAAATGCTGCAATTGAATTAGGACGTTATGCAGTGATTCAAAATGAGTTTTATGATCCGAATGCTACTGAGGAAATGCGACAGCAGGCGATGGAGGGAGTCGAGCCAGTTTTGATACTGGAAGGGCAAATTCTCGTCGAGGAAGGGCAATTAATTAGTCGCGATATATACAGACAACTGGAGTTAGCGGGAATTTCAGATAATGAACATTCGTTTAAGCCATTTGTTGGCCTGGCCTTGCTAATATTGATTTTGCTAGGAGGCTTATATTTTTTCTTCCATTATTTAGGGGTATCACAAGACATAAAACACAAGTACGTACTAATCGTATCAATTATCCTGGTAATGTCGATTGCGATTATGAAGGTGTTAAGTTTATTCTTGAAGTTGAATTACTCAGAAATTGCGTATATCTTCCCGGCAGCAATGGGGGCTATGCTGATAAAGCTCTTAACCCATGAACGCTTGGCTGTTGCTTTTTCACTGATTTTGGCTATCTGTGGAGGAATCATCTTTAATGAGGGTATCACAGCGACGGTGCAAGTTACGGTGATGATTTACATTTTAATTAGTGGAATGGCAAGCGTTCTATTTTTGAGTAATCATAATAATCGCTCTAAAATTCTCCAAGCAGGTTTATTGGTTGCGGCAGTCAATATGGTCGTCATTTTTTCGTTGCTATTTTTACGAAATGGTCAATTTTCCGGAATGGAATATGGTTTTTATCTGATTGGAGCATTGTTGTCTGGAATAGGCTCAGCTGTTTTAACAATAGGGTTAATACCATATTTTGAGGCGGGCTTTGGCATCCTTTCAACTTTGAAATTAATCGAATTATCCAATCCTAATCATCCATTACTTAAAAAAATTTTAACGGAAGCTCCAGGAACTTATCATCATAGTGTTATGGTCGCTAATCTTGCTGAAACGGCATGTGAAGCGATAGGTGCAAATGGTCTATTAGCAAGAGTCGGATGTTATTATCATGATATTGGTAAGACAAAGCGGCCGCAATTTTTTATTGAAAATCAAATGAATATTCAAAATCCACATGACCGACTTCCACCGCAAACAAGCAAAAATATTATCATTGCCCATGCGATTGATGGTGTGGAAATGCTTAAAAGGCATAAAATGCCGAGAGAAATCATTGATATTGCCGAACAGCATCATGGTACAACATTATTGCAGTATTTTTACCATAAAGCGAAGAAGGATGGGATTGAGGTTAAAGAGATGGATTACCGTTATCCAGGACCGAAGGCGCAAACAAAAGAGGCGGCTATTATCGGAATAGCTGATAGTGTTGAAGCGGCTGTGAGGTCGATGGGACATCCAACCCACGAGCAAATTGAATCAGTTGTTCGAAAAATCATCGCCGATCGTTTGGCTGATGATCAATTCAATGAATGTGATTTAACATTGAAGGAGCTTGAGACTGTATCCAATGCGTTGTTGGAAACCCTCAAAGGAATCTTTCATTCACGGATTGAATATCCGGAAACCATTAAGCAGAAGGTGAGCCAAGCATGAGTCTATTAATTGATTATCTTGATGAAACAGAGAAATTAACAGAAAAAGACATTTCAACCGTGCTGGAACTATTAAATTTAGCAGCGAAACGGGAAAGTGTCGAAGTAGATAGTGAAGTATCAGTAACTTTCGTAACTAATGAAAAAATTCAAGAAATAAACCGCGAGTACCGCGACAAAGATCAACCTACTGACGTCATTTCCTTTGCAATGGAAGAGCTTGGTGAAGGTGAAATTGAGCTTTCCGGTCTGGATATGCCACGAGTGCTGGGAGATATTATTATTTCCGTTCCTCGTGCCGAGGAGCAGGCTGCTGAATACGGGCATTCGTTTCACCGTGAGTTAGGCTTTTTAGCTGTACATGGATTTTTACATTTGCTAGGTTATGATCATATGACAGATGACGAGGAAAAAATCATGTTCGGAAGACAAAAGGAAATACTCGATGCGTACGGATTGGAGCGCTGAGGCTAAAAAGGTTTTCAAGTCGTTCTCGTATGCGATAGAAGGCATCGTCCATGCTGTAAAAATGGAGAGAAATCTTCGTATCCATTTAACCTTTACTGTGCTGGTTTGCCTTTTTGCGGTTTGGTTTTCTGTTTCGATAACTGAATGGCTCATTATCCTCTTGGCGATTGGTGCGGTAATATCGCTGGAGCTGGTTAACACAGCGCTCGAGCGGGTTGTTGATTTGGTGACGGAGGAGCATCTGCCGTTAGCAAAACAGGCTAAAGACGTAGCGGCAGGAGCTGTTTTTGTTTTCGCGATAATCGCTGTCATCATCGGTCTGGTGATTTTTCTTCCGAAAATTTTTCAAATATTAAACTAATGAGAGACTATTGAGTAGTCTCTTTTTGTGCGACGGGCAGTCGCATGGAGTGTTGATCCAGTCAGCACTCTTCTTTTAATTATCTGACAGAGACGTCATTTCGATGAAACGACTGGTTGAAGATGA
>NZ_JABAIT010000010.1 GCF_012843265.1 Bacillus sp. DNRA2
TGGAATTTAAAAAAGATGACCCCTATTCAATTTAGGAATCATCTTCTAGTTGCTTAACCTCTTTTTTTATTGTGTCCTTGACATGGGTGCCATTTTAGATCCTTGTGATTCCAGCCCTCTTTGTTTTTGGTTGAGTTTTTATGAACTGATCACTAACGCATGTAGCTTTCTAAAATCGACCAAGCTTTGTCTTTCCCTTCACCTGTTTCAGAGGAAAACATCACCAAGTGATCATCCTCATGAAGCTCCAACGTTTCCTTGGTTACTTTTACATGCTTTTGCCATTTCCCTTTTGGGATTTTATCAGCCTTTGTCGCGACAATAATACAAGGGATATTGTAATGCTTTAGAAAATCATACATCATTCGATCATCAACTGTTGGTGGATGACGCAAATCAACAAGCAAAACTACTGCCCTAAGCTGCTCGCGTGACGTGATGTAGGTTTCAATCATCTTCCCCCATGCTTCTCGCTCTTTTTTGGACACCTTCGCATAACCATAACCTGGAACATCTACAAAGTAGAAGGACTCATTAATGATAAAAAAGTTTAATGTTTGTGTTTTTCCCGGCTTTGAAGATGTTCTCGCTAACGCTTTGCGGCCCAGCATTTTATTAATAAATGAGGATTTACCCACATTCGAACGCCCTGCTAAAGCAATTTCCGGAAAATCCCCCTCAGGATACTGCGCCGGCCTGACCGCACTTATTACTATATCTGCACTAGTTACTTTCATTTCCTTCTCCAATCAATGCATGCTTCAACACTTGATCAATGCTTGATACAAGCACAAATTCAAGTTCGCCTCGTACGCTTTCAGGTATATCATCAATATCCTTTTCGTTATCTTTAGGCAAGATGATTTTCGTTAAACCAGCGCGATGAGCACTTAATGTTTTTTCTTTTAACCCGCCAATCGGTAGAACCCGACCACGGAGGGTAATTTCACCTGTCATACCCACTTCTTTGCGAATTGGCTTACCAGTAAGAGCTGATACAAGTGCAGTAGCAATGGTTATACCAGCAGATGGTCCATCCTTCGGAACAGCGCCCTCTGGTACGTGAATATGGATATCATATTTCTCATGGAAATCATTATCAATTCCAAGCTCAATTGCTTTAGAGCGAATATAACTAAAGGCTGCTTGAGCTGATTCCTTCATGACATCTCCAAGCTTACCTGTAAGAACAAGCTTTCCTTTACCAGGTGACAATGATACCTCAATTTGCAATGTATCCCCGCCAACGGTTGTATAAGCTAAACCTGTCGCAACCCCAACCTGATCCTCAAGTTCAGCTTGCCCATAACGGAAGACTGGTTTTCCTAAGAATTCCTCAATCGTTTTATCTGTTACAACAACCTTTTTCTTTTCACCAGATACAATAATTCTCGCTGTTTTCCGGCAAATCGTTGCTAATTGTCGTTCAAGACTTCTAACCCCAGCTTCCCGTGTATAGAAGCGAATAACCTTTAATATTGCCTCGTCACGAAGCTGTAGTTGGCTTTTTGATAAACCGTGATCGACAACTTGCTTAGGCAATAAATGATCCTTCGCAATATGAAGTTTCTCGATTTCCGTATAACCAGCAATCGTAATGATTTCCATACGGTCACGTAATGGTCCTGGAATCGTTGCCAGATTATTTGCTGTTGCAATGAACATAACCTTCGAAAGGTCATATGTTTCTTCAATATAATGGTCGCTAAAATTATGATTTTGCTCAGGATCCAATACCTCGAGCATCGCCGCAGATGGGTCACCACGGAAATCACTAGACATTTTATCAATTTCATCAAGTAGGAACACTGGGTTAATCGTTCCTGCTTTTTTCATCCCTTGAATGATTCGTCCTGGCATCGCGCCGACATATGTGCGACGGTGACCGCGAATTTCAGATTCATCACGAACTCCGCCTAAGGAGATACGGACAAAATTACGATTCATTGAAGTTGCAATCGAACGCGCTAAGCTTGTTTTACCAACTCCTGGAGGACCTGCTAAACAAAGAATTGGACCTTTTAGTGAATTGGTAAGCTTTTGGACTGCAAGGTATTCTAAGACACGCTCTTTTACCTTTTCAAGGCCATAGTGATCTTTATTAAGAATTTTTTCGGCTTTGTGGATATCTAGGTCATCCTCAGTTGCTGTTGTCCAAGGCAACGAAATAAGCCACTCAATATAGTTGCGAATGACAGCACTTTCTGCAGAACTAGTTGGAACTTTCTCATAGCGATCGAGTTCTTTAAGAGCCGTCTCTTTCACTGCTTCTGTCATGCCTGCATTCTCAATTTTTTCAGTAAGTTCGGCGATTTCACCCGTTTTACCCTCTTTATCGCCTAACTCTTTCTGAATCGCTTTCATTTGCTCACGCAAATAATATTCCTTCTGAGTTCGTTCCATCGAGCGTTTAACACGCTGACCGATTTTTTTCTCTAAGTTTAATACTTCCTTCTCATTATGAATGATATCAATGACTCGATTCATTCTTTCCTTCACATTAATTGTTTCGAGAATCTCTTGTTTATCTTTCAGTTTTAACGGAAGGTGAGATGCAATAATATCAGCCATTCTTCCTGGTTCTTCGATATCAGTAACCGATGAATAAGTTTCCGCTGATATCTTCTTCGATAGTTTTATGTATTGTTCAAAATGTTCAAGCATCGTTCTCATTAATGCTTGGTCTTCAACATCCTTGGTCGGATTATCCTCATATGTTTTCAGGCTGGCAACATAGTGAGTCTCTTCGTCGTGTAAAAGAACGATTTCCGCCCGTTTTAGCCCTTCAACTAGCACACGAATCGTGCCATTTGGAAGCTTGAGCATTTGTTTAACCCGTGTCAATGTTCCAATATGGAATAAATCTTCTTCAGTTGGCTCATCAATTGATACATCTTTTTGTGTTGTCAAAAAAATCAAATGGTCATCTACCATTGCTTTTTCAAGGGCTTGCACCGATTTTTCCCGACCTACATCTAAATGCAGGACCATTGATGGATATACGAGTAACCCTCGAAGAGGCAGGAGGGGAACGATGAGCTCTTCAGTTTTGGTAGTCATACAATAACACCTCCAATTGCAATACTTAAACCCATACTTTTATCATAATTCAGTTGAAGTCTTTGTACAATCTTAACGTATTAAATAAATGGAATCAAAGAAAAACTTCGGTTCGTCACTTGTTGGCAAACCGAAGCCAAAAAATTTTTGAGTTGATTTGGTGAACTCCGTGTTTTTTTGTTTACTGTTACCGCTCTAATCTTTTTTTCTCAGGACAGGCACGATAGCTCGTTTCTCGTTACCGTGCGGCTCTTTTTTGAACGATATTGGGCACGTTAACTCGGCTATTGTTACCATTCGGGCCTTTTTCGTGCGAAATCGGGCACGATAGCTCGGCTTTCGTTACCACTAGCGCCTTTTTCGCGCGATATCGGGCACGATAACTCATTTATCGTTACCCTACGGCTCTTTCTTGAACGATATCGGGCACGTTAACTCGGCTATCGTTACCGTTCGGATTTTTTTCATGCGATATCGGGCACGTTAACTCGGCTATCGTTACCGTTCGAATCTTTTTCGTGCGATTTCGGGCACGATAACGATCTCATCTCGTCAATGATGACCATTCATGTCTTTTTCGTGCGATATCGGGTACCAAAACTTGCAACCTACACACTTTCCTTCTTCGATAAATCGATAGCTGCGGTAATAATTTGATCCCTAGTGCTTTCAATATCTTTAGCAACATCTTTCACAAACGTGTGTTCAAATACTTGATGTAAATGGGCCACAGGAATAATTTCAATACCCTTAATTTCATGAAGCATTGATTGCATATTTTCTTCAGGAATAATTACCGTCTTAGCACCGGCCTTCAACGCTGCCTTTACCTTTGGATAAACCCCGCCAATTGGCTTAACGTTACCATGGATACTTATTTCACCTGTCATCGCAACCGTGTGATCAACTGGAAGCTTGTAAATTGCTGAATAAATGCCTGTTGCCATCGCAATTCCAGCTGATGGGCCATCAACTGGGACACCACCAGGGAAATTCACATGAATGTCGTACTCATCCGCTGGTACACCAATCGAGCGAAGAACGGTAATAACATTTTCAATAGAGCCTTTGGCCATACTTTTACGACGAATGGACTTGCCCTGGTTCCCAATGCTCTCCTCTTCGACGATTCCGGTAATATTGATGGAACCTTTGTCCTTAGCAGGCATGACAGTCACTTCGATTTCTAATAAGGAACCAGAATTTGGGCCGTGCACAGCCAGACCGTTCACTAAGCCAATTATCGGATTTTTATTAATCTTTTTATCCATTCGCGGGCTAAGCTGACTTGATTGGATAATCCATTCAAGATCTTCATCCTTAATAAACTTTCGGTCCTCTTGAATCGCTATTCCAGCAGCAATTTGAATCATATTAACTGCTTCACGGCCATTTCGCACATATGTAGAAAGAATATCTAAACCTTTGTCGCTAATCGTTAAACTTACCTTATCAGCAGCTTTTTGGGCGACAGTTGAAATTTCATCATGGGTTAGCTCTCTAAAGAACACTTCCATACAACGAGAACGAATCGCCGGTGGTATTTCATTTGGCGTTCTTGTAGTAGCGCCAATTAAACGAAAATCAGCAGGAAGACCATTTTTAAAAATATCATGGATGTGGCTAGGTATTTGTGGATTTTCCTCATGATAATATGCACTCTCGAGAAAAACCTTACGATCTTCCAACACCTTTAACAATTTATTCATTTGAATTGGATGGAGCTCGCCAATTTCATCGATAAACAGAACACCACCATGAGCATTCGTAACAGCCCCTTGTTTTGGCTGAGGTATGCCAGCTTGTCCCATAGCACCGGCACCTTGATAAATTGGATCATGGACTGAACCAATTAATGGATCAGCAATTCCTCTCTCATCAAAACGTGCCGTCGTGGCATCGAGTTCGATAAATACTGCGGATTGATTAAATGGAGATTTCCCATTTTTCTTAGCTTCTTCAAGCACCAGTCTTGCTGCAGCTGTTTTTCCAATCCCTGGTGGTCCATAAATAATGACATGCTGCGGGTTCGGTCCACATAATGCTGCTTTCAATGATTTAATTCCGTCCTCCTGACCAACAATATCTTGAAAGCTGGTTGGGCGAACCTTTTCTGAAAGGGGTTCAGTTAATGAGATTGCCCGCATTTTCCGAAGCTGCTCCATTTCCTTTCGTGATTCCCGGTCTATCGAAACTTTTTGGCTCCGCTGATTTTTTAATAGGTTCCAAAAATAGATACCGATTATGACGCCGAAAAAAAGCTGTATGAATAAGGCAATCCCCGTCCAATTCATCGTATTCCCTCCTGGAGTTATTAGTAGCTTATAATAATAGCTAGTATTTCCGAGGGTAAGAAGTAATAAACAAGATTTTTTTTGAAATAAATGGATGGCATTTTAACGAAAAAACCAACCAATCAATAATCTGATTGGTTGGCTAGTTAGAGTTAAGTATTTTTATGCAGATGTTTTGCGTTGTTCTTCAACAACTGTACCGTCTTCTAGAACTAGCTTAGGAACGCTGTTTCCTATAACGGTTTCACTGGTGATGATACATTTTGTAATATCATCACGCGAAGGAAGATCAAACATAACATCTAGCATGATTCCTTCGATAATCGAACGAAGACCACGCGCACCTGTCTTACGCTCGATTGCCTTCTTAGCGATTTCCTTTAATGCATCTGGCTCGAATTCTAACTCAACGTCATCAAGCTCAAGCATTTTTTGGAATTGCTTAACAAGAGCATTCTTAGGCTTAGTTAAAATTTCGATTAATGCATCTTCGTCTAATTGCTCAAGGCTAGCAATGACTGGAAGACGACCGATGAATTCCGGAATGAGACCGAAACGTAATAAATCCTCAGGTAGAACCTTTGAAAGAAGCTCTTTTTGAGCAATTTCCTGCGTTTTTGGATCTGCCCCGAAGCCAATTACTTTTTGACCTAGACGGCGCTTAATAATTGGTTCAATACCATCGAATGCACCACCACAAATAAATAAAATATTAGTGGTATCAATTTGGATGAATTCTTGATGAGGGTGCTTTCTACCGCCTTGCGGAGGAACACTTGCAACCGTACCTTCTAAAATCTTAAGAAGCGCTTGCTGTACACCTTCACCGGAAACATCACGGGTAATTGATGGATTTTCCGACTTACGGGCAATTTTATCAATTTCATCAATGTAGATAATGCCTTTTTCAGCCTTCTCTACATCATAATCAGCTGCCTGGATTAATTTTAACAGAATGTTCTCAACGTCCTCACCAACGTAACCTGCTTCAGTTAATGAGGTTGCATCAGCAATCGCAAAAGGAACGTTTAGAATTCGCGCTAATGTTTGTGCTAATAATGTCTTACCGCTGCCAGTAGGACCAATCATACAAATGTTACTTTTTGACAATTCAACATCATCAATTTTGCTGTTGGAATTAATACGCTTGTAATGATTGTAAACAGCTACTGAAAGTGATTTCTTCGCTTGATCCTGTCCAATTACATATTCGTCTAATATATCGCGAATTTCCTTGGGCTTAGGTACGTCTTTAAACTCAACTTCTTCTTCTGTACCAAGCTCTTCTTCAACGATTTCAGTACATAACTCAATACATTCATCACATATATATACACCTGGTCCAGCAACTAACTTGCGGACTTGATCTTGCGTCTTACCACAGAAGGAACACTTTAATTGCCCTTTTTCATCATTAAACTTAAACAAATGACTTCACCCCTCGATAAAAACTTTTTCGTATATAGTTTGGATCAAATCAATCGAACTTAGATTAGCCTATTTTTTAAATATTCCTACAGTTATGTATATTGGATTGTAACACACTTTTCATACGGACAGGAAATGATAACACTTGAACTGCTAAAGTTTTCATTTCAGGGAGGCTAATCCAAGTTCACCAAAACAATAATATGTACTAATTAAGCATTTCCAGAAAACAGCCTCTTCAGTCGGGTTACAAAAAATCCATTAAAAAAATTTATGGGAAAACCCTGAATTATATTCCAATTTCCCATTATTCTGCAGAAGGGATTTTCACCATACCTCTATTATAATATATGTATGTGTATTTTGTATAAAACAAGGCACGATAAAATCGCGCCTTGTTTATTATTATATAATTTGTATGAAATTTACTTTTTTGATTACTCTTGTGTTGCAGCTACAGTTTTGCTGTTTTCAACTAAGAACTCAACAGTTTTTCTTAATGAAAGATCACCTTTGATTTCTTCAGTTCCACCAAGAGCTTTTTGGATGTCTTCTACAGACATTTTGTACATTTCAGCCA
The DNA here is from genome assembly GCF_012843265.1 of Bacillus sp. DNRA2. Taxonomy (GTDB): domain Bacteria; phylum Bacillota; class Bacilli; order Bacillales; family Cytobacillaceae; genus Bacillus_BU. The sequence goes on from NZ_JABAIT010000010.1 coordinate 7,363, forward strand.
TTTTTTCAAGCTCAGCAGTTACATCTTCTTCAGTTGCAGCGATGTTTTCTGCTTTTGCGATAGCTTCTAAAGTTAAGTTACCACGAACGCGTTGTTCAGCTTCAGGCTTCATTTGCTCACGAAGAGCTGCTTCATCTTGACCAGAGAATTGGTAGTAAAGGTCAAGATTCATACCTTGCATTTGTAAGCGTTGTTCGAACTCGCTTAACATACGACCGATTTCAGTGTTTACCATAACTTCTGGCACTTCCATCTCAGCATTTGCAGTTGCTTTTTCAACAATAGTGTTTTGGATGTAGTGCTCTTCTTGATGTTTTTTATCATGAGCTAAACGATCCTTGATTTTTGCTTTTAAAGCATCAAGAGTTTCCACTTCTTCATCAGCATCTTTAGCAAACTCATCATCAAGTTCAGGAACTACTTTACCTTTGATTTCATGAAGTTTTGTTTTGAAAACAGCTGGTTTACCAGCAAGCTCAGCTGCATGGTACTCTTCAGGGAATGTAACCTCAACATCTTTTTCTTCGCCAGTAGCTACTCCGACTAATTGCTCTTCAAATCCAGGGATGAATGAACCTGATCCAAGCTCTAATGAATAGTTTTCAGCAGTGCCGCCTTCGAATGCTTCACCATCAACAAACCCAGCAAAGTCGATAACAACTGTGTCACCAAGTTCAGCAGTACCTTCTTCTTTAACTACTAATTCAGCGTGACGCTCTTGAAGTTTCTTGATTTCTGCATCTACTTCTTCATCAGTTACGTTAGTATCAAATGCTTCGATTTCAAGACCTTTGTATTCGCCAAGCTTAACTTCTGGCTTAACTTGTACAGTTGCTTTGAAAATAAAGTTTTTGCCCTTTTCGATTTGTTCAACATCGATTTCTGGACGATCGATTGGCTCGATACCAGTTTCTTCGATAGCGTTTGTGTATGCTTCAGGAAGAAGATAGTCAACCGCATCTTGATATAATGATTCTACGCCAAAACGTTTTTCGAACATTTGACGAGGCATTTTTCCTTTACGGAAACCTGGTACATTAACTTGCTTTACTACTTTTTTGAATGCAGCGTCTAAACCTTGGTTTACTGTTTCTGCATCTACTTCAACTGTAAGAACCACTTGGTTCCCTTCTAATTTTTCTAACTTAGCAGACATACTGTTTTTTCCCTCCAACAATCTATTCTCATTTTTCATACGGAACGAATGGATATGAATTTTTCATGACTGGCAATCGAAATCCATAAAAATAAATTTTTTGTGTATTTTTTCGCACAATACAACCACTATATTATACCATAGGATGTTTTTGTTTCAACAGGCAAGCCTAAATTATGGGGAAGAAATTTCTTCAATCGTACTAATCTGCTCTATAGCACCAAGGATATCAGTGTCTTTAACCTCATAAAAATTAGCAATTTCTTCAAGTTCCAATTCTTGTCCAAAATAGGAAGATGCGACAAAATGGAAGGCTGAAGCCCAAATATGAGGCTCCTCGTTTTCAATACGGAACGGGTAAATTAGGAAGAAATACCGCTCCATTAATTGTTTAATACTATCAAGCAATATTGGATCGTCATTCTCCAGCTTTTCAGATGATATCTTTATACAAGCAAGAAAATCAGGATGATTATGTACTTCAAAAAGACTCTCCGGAATCAAAGCCAAATCTCGCGAATACTTTCTCACGATAACTTCTTTATCATATTCTTGTTCCTTTAACACAGTTAGCAGAATCGTTTTAAAAAATGGGTCCCCCTGGTCCGAAGATAGGAATTCACTGATTTCTAAAATGGATGCCCGAACATTACTATTCGCAAGTTGCCCTGCTACATGAACCTGCTCTCCTGGGTCCTTAATCGAAAACAATTCGAGCTGGAAATCTTTAATTGGGTTGGTTAGAGTTTCATTTGCTATTTGTGTTTCAGGTTGTGTTTCCGCCATTTTACGGCTAAAATGAAGCATTTTCATGAAGTGCTCCAGCTTTTCAGCAGGTACTTCTCTTTCCTCCAACAAAGCTTCTATTGTTATGACAATTTCTGCATAGTTATTTTGTTGAACGAGAATCATTATGTACATGTCAACGATTGTAAAGTATTCTCCAATTCCTAATTGAAGCATATGTTTTGCACGCTGGTTGGCCACGGCCAAATTGCCTGCTTCAAAATTCGCCACCACAAGGCCGAGATTAATATCCTCATCGTCTGGATTTAGTTCATTAGCCTGGCTAAGCAAGTTAATGGCTTCAGAAAAATTTTTACGCTGAAGTTGATCCAAGCCCTTTTCCAGTAGGCGCTTTTCTAAGTTCGGAAAAAGGATAATGTTATTGTCTTTATTTGACTGGTCCCTCTTATTCATGAAGGTTCTCCCTTAATTCACGTTTGAGGTTAGTGTAGCATGTGAAGTTAAAAATTACAAAAAGGAGCTTAGAAAAGCGCAAGGCGCCCGGTTATCGGCGACAAGCACAAGACGAGCCGGCCGGAAGGTTGCCTTTTACCTTCAGGACGGATTGGCTTGTGACCTCGAGCCGATGGCGCCTGGAGCTGGACACTAAAACTAGTTCAAAGCCACGCTTTCTTAAATAGTAAAAAAAAGACTCACAGACTCGGCTGTGAATCTTTTTTTGAATATTAATGTGCTGCTTCGTATTTGGAGATTTCTTCATCAAGTTGCAAGGTGATGCCAATTTCATCCCATCCATTTAGAAGCATGTGCTTCCAATATGGATGAATTTCAAATGATGCTGTAAATCCAGCTTCATCCTTGATTTGTTGTGAATCAAGGTCGATTGTTAGATTGTACGGCTGTTTTTTCGCAGCTTCTAACAAGTATTTAATTTCCTCTGGTGTTAGCTTAATAGGCAGCATTCCGTTTTTTAAGCAATTTTGATGGAAGATATCCGCGAAGGATGTTGAAATCACTACTTGGAATCCATAATCCAATAATGCCCACGGCGCATGCTCACGAGACGATCCGCAGCCAAAGTTTTCGTTTGTAATCAGAATGGAAGCTCCTTGGTTTTCAGGAAAATTTAATTCAAATTCAGGATTTGGTTCTCCATCCGATTTGAAACGCCAATCGAAAAAGAGAAATTGTCCGAATCCTGTTTTTTCGATTCTTTTAAGGAATTGTTTAGGAATGATTTGGTCAGTATCTACATTGACACGGTCAAGTGCAACGGCTTTACCTGTTAATTGTTTAAATCCGCTCAAAATAGCGCCTCCTCTCAGTCTATGCTCAAGTTAATGTTATTTTTAAAATAAGGCTTATTGTACTTCTGTTGCCGCGAGTTTGCGGACATCTGCGAAACGGCCATGAATTGCAGCATTAGCTGCCATTGCAGGGCTTACTAAGTGAGTGCGTGCTCCAGAACCTTGTCTTCCTTCGAAGTTACGGTTTGATGTGGACGCACAATGTTCTCCTGCAGGTACAATATCAGCATTCATGCTTAAGCACATTGAACAGCCAGCGTGTCTCCACTCAAAGCCAGCCTCTGTGAAGATTTTATCCAAACCTTCTGCTTCAGCAATTGCTTTCACTTGTTGAGAACCAGGTACTACCAGCGCTCTCACATTCTGATGTACATGTTTGCCTTGAACGACAGTAGCCGCAGCACGTAAATCTTCGATTCTAGAATTTGTACATGAACCGATGAATACGTGTTGAATTTCAATCTCCTCAATGGATTGACCTTCTTTAAGTCCCATATATTGAAGCGCACGTTCAACCGCTTTTCGATCGTTTTCTGTTTCACATTCAGTTAATAATGGAGTTCTGCCATCAACTGGAGCTGTCATAGATGGGTTTGTTCCCCAGCTTACCATCGGTGCAATATCCGCACCTTCGATTTCGATGACTTTGTCATACTCTGCATCCTCGTCAGAAGCAAGCGCAGACCATTTTTCAACTAATGCGTCGAATTCTTCGCCACTTGGAACATATTTTCTTCCTTTTAAATAGTTGAAAGTAATTTCATCAGGGCTTACAAGACCCGCTCTTGCGCCACCTTCAATTGACATATTGCATACTGTCATGCGCTCATCCATTGACATGCTGCGAATTGCTTCGCCGCAATATTCAATGACATAACCTGTCCCAAAATTAATGCCATATTTAGCAATAATATAAAGGATAACGTCCTTTGACGTTACGCCTGGAGTTAATTTTCCATTAACTTGAAGCTTTAACGTCTTAGGTTTTGTCTGCCATAATGTTTGTGTCGCTAATACGTGCTCCACTTCACTTGTACCAATACCGAACGCTAAAGCACCAAACGCGCCATGTGTAGAAGTATGGCTGTCTCCACAAACAATTGTTTTACCAGGCTGAGTTAATCCTAGTTCAGGACCGATAACGTGAACAATCCCTTGGTCTGGGCTGTTCAAATCGGCTAGTGTAATCCCGAATTCAGCACAGTTACGCTCTAATGTTGTAATTTGGTTTAACGCTACCTTATCCTTGATTTCAAACGGATTATCAGTTGGAACGTTATGGTCCATTGTCGCGAATGTTTTATCTGGTCTTCTTACTTTACGATTTTTTAATCTTAGTCCAGAGAACGCCTGCGGTGAGGTTACTTCATGAACAAGATGCAAGTCGATATAAATAAGATCTGGTTTTCCCTCTTCTTGATGAACGATGTGGTTTTCCCAGATTTTTTGAATGATTGATTTACCCATCTGCTTTCCTCCTTACTACGAAAAGCGCAAGCGCCTTCTATTTAAACTAGAAGCGCACTGACCCGGAATGTCAAAAGTCACTCCCAGGCCAGCTGCGCCAACCTTTTAACTTAGTCTTATGAATAGCAATTTTGGATTTTTAAAAGTGCTTCTGTGTCCATGATTGATGCTTTGATTTCATCGATCATTTCAGTTGTTGAAAGGCGTTTACAGCCTTCAAATGCAATGTCACCTGTACGATAACCGTTATCAAGCACTTGGTTTACAGCTGCTTCAACTGCATCTGCTTCTTCAGTTAAACCGAAGGAAACACGTAGCATCATCGCTGCAGACATAATCGCTCCGATTGGATTGGCAAGATTTTGGCCAGCAATATCAGGAGCAGTACCGTGAATTGGTTCAAATAAATATGGTCCATTTTCAGAAATACTTGCAGATGGCTGCATTCCTAGTGATCCAGTGATAACAGATGCTTCATCACTTAAAATATCACCAAACATATTTTCCGTTACTACAACATCAAATTGTTTTGGATTTCTAATGATTTGCATAGCGGCGTTGTCGACTAGCATATGCTCAAGTGTTACTTCTGGGAAATCTTTTGCAATTTCCTCAGCAACCTCACGCCATAATCTACTAGTTTCTAACACATTTGCTTTATCAACAGACGTAACCTTTTTCTTACGAGTGCTTGCTAATTCGAATGCTGTCCGGATAACACGTTCAATTTCACGACGTGAGTAGTAAAGTGTATCAAGTGCACCTGGCTCGCCATCGCGCATTGTTCGCTCACGAGGTGTACCGAAATAAATTCCGCCAGTTAATTCACGGACCATTAAAATATCAATATCTTCAATTACTTCTTTACGAAGCGGTGAAGCATCAGCTAAACTGCGATAATACATTGTCGGACGAAGGTTTCCGTACAATTCTAATTCCTTACGAATTTTCAATAACCCCTGCTCTGGACGAAGTTCAACCGCAATATTATCCCACTTTGGTCCACCAACTGCGCCAAGTAAAACAGCGTCGCTATCTTTACAAAGCTTAATTGTTTCTTCCGGTAATGGAGTACCGTCAGTATCTACTGCATTTCCACCAATTCTCCCAAACGAAAAATGGAATTGATGATTGAAACGCTCACCAACTGCTTGTAGTACAGCAATTGCACCGTTGGTTACCTCTTTTCCAATTCCGTCACCAGGTAAAACCGCAATACGTTTTTCCACGGTTTCCATCCCCCTCTAATAAAAATAGTAAAATATATGCTTAAAAGGATGTTTAGCTGCACAAAGATAACTTTGGCAGCTAAACGAATTGATACAAATAAGGCTCGCCAGCTGGCAAGTTTTATGAATGAGATCCTTCTGTCACTTGAGTTTGCTCTGCAAGATAGATCACACGGTTTACAGCATTTATATATGCCTTTGCAGATGCTTCAATAACATCTTGCGCTAAACCGCGTCCACTTGATTCCTTGCCTGCATAGTTCAATTTCACAAATACCTGTGCTAACGCATCACGGCCTGCACCAACAGATTGAATCCGATAGTCTAATAAATGGACTTGTTCCTTTACGCAACATTCCAATGTATTATACAGAGCTTCAACGCTACCAGCGCCACTACCAGATTCTTCAATGATTTCATTGTTACGACCCGATAATGTAACTGTCGCAGTATGAACCTGATCAGCTGTATTTTGAATTTGAACAGATTTTAGTTCATAGAATTGGTCTTGGTCCTTAGAAAGCTGATGATCAAGAACGATGGCGACTAAGTCATCATCTGTCATTTCTTTCTTACGATCAGCCAACTCTTTAAAAATCGTAAATAGTTGCGGAATTTCCTCTTCCGCTACATTTAAACCAAGCTCTTGCAAGCGTATCTTGAACGCATGGCGACCAGAGTGCTTCCCAAGAACTAATGAATTAGATTTCACCCCAACTAATTCAGGTGAAATGATTTCATAGGTTGATTTTTCCTTTAACACACCATCTTGGTGAATCCCAGACTCATGTGCAAAGGCATTTCGACCTACAACCGCTTTGTTTGGAGGAATTGGCATTCCAGTTAATTTACTGATTAACGTACTTGTTCTGAAGATTTCATTTAAAGTGATTCTTGTTTCTGCTTTATAAAAATCACCACGAATGTAAAGTGCCATAATGACTTCTTCAAGTGAAGCATTACCAGCCCGTTCACCGATACCGTTAAATGTACCTTCAACTTGTGTAGCCCCGTTTTCAACAGCTGCTAAAGAGTTAGCAACAGCCATACCTAAGTCATCGTGGCAGTGAGTAGATAAACTTACCTTATGAACAGAAGGCACATTCTCCATCACATATTTAAACATTGCACCATATTCAGCAGGTGTTCCATAACCAACAGTATCTGGCAAATTGATTACATTAGCACCCGCTTGAATGACAGCTTCAATTATTTCAGCTAAGTATGGTAACTCAGTACGGCTCGCATCTTCTGCAGACCATTGAATAATTGGGAATTTTTGAGCTGCATATTTTACAGCCGCAACAGCAGTTTCGATAACCTGCTCTTTTGATTGTCTTAATTTATATTCCCGATGAATCGGGGAGGTTGCAATAAATGTATGCAACCTCGGGAATGCTCCATCCTTAAGGGATTCCCAGGCAGCATCAATATCGCCAACCACTGAACGAGCTAATCCTGTGACAGAACAACCACGAATAGTTTGAGCAATTTTCTGAACTGACTGGAAGTCACCTTTGGAGGCAGCGGGAAAGCCGGCTTCAATTATATCCACGTTTACTCGCTCGAGTTGACGAGCAATCTCAAGCTTTTCGGATAGATTTAAATTCACACCGGCAGATTGCTCACCATCTCTTAGCGTAGTATCGAAGATTTTAATTTTTGGCACCGGCAACCACTTCCTTGTTTTTTGGGTTAACGAATGGCATCATTGCACGTAATTCTTTACCAACTTTTTCAATTAAGTGTTCGTTTTCAGCACGGTTGATTGCTGTAAATTCAGGACGACCTGCTTGGTTTTCTAAAATCCAACCTTTTGCGAAACGGCCTTCTTGAATGTCCTTTAATACTTCTTTCATTTCAGCTTTAACAGCGTCAGTTACGAGACGACGACCTGTTACGAAATCGCCCCATTGAGCTGTATCAGAGATTGAATAGCGCATGTTCGCTAATCCACCTTCGTACATTAGGTCAACGATTAATTTTAATTCGTGTAAAGTTTCAAAGTATGCCAATTCTGGTTGGTAACCAGCTTCAACAAGTGTTTCGAAGCCTGCTTTAACAAGTGCAGAAGTACCACCACAAAGAACTGCTTGCTCACCGAATAGGTCAGTTTCAGTTTCTTCTTTAAATGTAGTTTCAAGCCCACCCGCTCTTAATGAACCAATTGCATGTGCATAAGCTAAGGCTAATTCTCTTGCTTCACCAGTTACATCTTGATAAATTGCGAATAATGCTGGAACGCCGGCACCTTCAGTGTATGTACGGCGAACTAAGTGCCCTGGGCCTTTAGGTGCTACTAATAATACGTCACTTTCTTTAGGAGCAACGATTTGGTTGAAGTGGATGTTAAATCCGTGAGCAAACATTAATGCTTGCTTTTTAAGATTTGGTTTGATTTCTTCGTTATATACTTTTGGTTGAAGTTCGTCTGGAAGAAGGATCATTACTACATCAGCTTTAGCTGTTGCTTCACCAACTGATAATACTTCAAAACCATCTTCTACAGCTTTATCCCAAGATTTACCTGGACGTAATCCGATGATAACGTTAACGCCGCTTTCTCTCATGTTTTGAGAGTGTGCGTGACCTTGTGAACCGTATCCAATAACTGCTACAGTTTTTCCTTGTAAATATGATGGGTTTGCATCTCCGTTATAGTACATTTTTGCCATTGTAATCTTCTCCTTTTAATCTCTAGAATTTTTGTTTTTTAAAGAATAGAAATATTTCTTTGATTATTAGAGGCACGCTGTGTTCCGCGCGGGAATGCAGTCGTACCGGTTCTAGCTAATTCTTTAATACCATAAGGTCTGATTAATTCGATGAACGCTTCAATTTTGTCAGGTTCACCAGTAATTTGGATCACTAAGCTATCTTTACTAACATCAATAACAGATGCGCGGAATGGCTCAATCAACGAATAAATTTCACTTCTTGTACTTGGACTTGAAACCACTTTGATTAGCGCAAGCTCTCTTGACACGATAGATTGTTCAGACATATCGGTTACTTTAATGACATCAACCTGCTTGTTTAATTGCTTGGTAATTTGCTCGATTACTCCATCGTTATCAACATTTACTACACAGGTAATTCTGGAGATATCCTCTTGCTCAGAATGACCAACTGTAATGCTTTCAATATTGTAGTTACGCTTGGAGAACAGGTTAGTAATGCGGTTTAGTACCCCAGGTCGATTCAAAACGGTTAATGAAATAATTCGCTTCATTCTTTAACACCTACCATTTCGTGAAGTCCTTTACCAGGTGCAATCATTGGGTAAACTTTTTCCATTGGTGAAATACGGAAATCTAGTAGTACTGGTTCTGGGCTGACAAGTACTTCTGTCAGGATGCGTTCAGCTTCCTCTTCAGAGGTAATAGTGTAACCCTTAATGCCATAAGCATCTGCCAATTTTACAAAGTTTGGCTGTGCCGGAATTTGGCTGTAAGAATATCTTTCCTCATAAAATAATTCTTGCCATTGCTTAACCATTCCAAGTGACTCGTTATTTAAGACAACGATTTTGATTGGTAGCTTAAGTTCAGAAATAACCATCAATTCCTGTGAACACATTTGGAAGCCACCATCACCAGAAATCGAAAGAACGGTCGCTTTTGGATCAGCCAATTGTGCGCCAATACTTGCTGGAAGACCAAAGCCCATTGTGCCCAAACCACCAGAGGTAACCCAGCGATCCGCTTTATTAAATTTATAGTATTGAGCAGCCCACATTTGATGTTGACCAACATCTGTAACAACGATTGCTTCACCTTTTGTTTTTTCATAAAGCATTTCGATGATTCGTTGTGGCTTTAACTCTTTATCAGTTTCATAAAAATATGGATATTTTTCTTTCCATGTGTTAAGTGTATCCATCCATTCCTGATGTTCAGGTTTTTCACCATTCTGAGCAATCAATTGCTTTATGGCAGCCTTAGCATCGGCAACAATCGGAATCTCCGTTGGAACGTTTTTGCCAATTTCAGCAGGATCAATATCGATATGAGCTACAAGTGCATTTGGAGCAAAAGTAGCAAGATTACCAGTTAAACGGTCATCAAATCTCGCTCCGATATTAAGTAATAAATCCGCTTCATATAAAGCCATATTAGCTGTGTAACAGCCGTGCATTCCAGCCATACCCATAAATAATGGATGTTCAGCAGGGAAACCGCCAAGACCAAGTAGAGTGTGTACTACTGGAATTTGTTGTTGCTCTGCATATTGCTTTAAAAGCTCTGAAGCTTTTGAATGGAGGACACCAGCACCAGCCAAAATAACTGGCTTCTTCGCATTTGATACTGCTTCAACTAATTTGCGAATTTGCAAGTAATTCGGTTGAAGGTTTGGTTGATAACCTGGAAGATTCACCTCAACTTCTTCAGGAATATCACCAACTACAGTTGCTGCAATATCCTTCGGTACGTCAATGATAACTGGACCAGGACGACCAGTTTGAGCAATATAGAAAGCTTCTTTTATAATTCTTGGAATATCTTCAATATTGCGAATTTGATAGTTATATTTAGTTATTGGAGTTGTAATCCCTAAAATATCAGCTTCTTGGAATGCATCTGTTCCAATAACACTTGTTGCTACCTGACCTGTGAAAACCACGAGCGGCAAGGAATCCAAAAATGCATCTGCTAACCCTGTAACAATATTCGTCGCTCCAGGACCAGAAGTTGCAATGACAACACCAGGTTTCCCAGTAATGCGAGCGTATCCTTCAGCTGCATGAATTCCACCTTGTTCATGCTTAGGCAGAATATGACGAATATTAGCATCGTAAATTTTGTCGTAAATTGGAAGTACTGCACCGCCTGGGTATCCGAAAATGACTTCAACATTTTCCTTTTTTAACGCTTCTAGTAATAGATCAGCACCCGTTAAGGTTTTCTTGATTGCCTTCGATTCAGTAAAGGCTGCTCCTTGCAACATCGTGAGTTGACCTCCTCTTTTCAAATCCTTTTTTTCATATAAAAAAGCCTTCTCATCCCTCAATTCGCCTATTGATGCTAGGCAAAGGGATGAAAAGGCTTTGCAACCTGTTCCACGGTACCACCCTTGTTCACGCTTGTTACAGCGTGCGCTTATGAACGTAATTCTGTTCCTTTTTAATAACGAGTGTGTGTGACACCCGATCAGTCCTAATTGATTGCTCGTTCAGACCGATACTCAGAGGTGAGTTCATCCTATGCAGGATTACCGGCTTCCAGCTTTCCCGGCTCTCTGTAAATCCCGTTCCATAAAATTACTTATCCTCATCATCGTGATTAATTATTCAATTAATAATTAGTTTACTCAACTTGAGCCAAATAATGAAAAATTCAGAAAACAAAATTTGCGATAATTCCACAAATTTCGCACTTAATATTTTTAGGATTTGAAATATTTTGTTTATATATTTGAGGATAATGTTACCTTCATTTTTAGTCTGAGTCAATAACATTTTCAGTAATTTTTTGAACATTATAGTATGTTCAGAATAATGAATCCGCTTACATTGTTGGTATATTCACATTCTTCTGAGATTAAAATTTTTTACTATGATTTACATTAAAAGGGAATGTTGACGATAAAAGGCAGCTGATCTGGTAGAACTAGTTATTTTTAGACAAAAATTAAAAACGTCATATCGAGATGATATGACGTTTTGCTAGCGTCCCAGGAGAGATTCGAACTCCCGACCGACGCCTTAGAAGGGCGTTGCTCTATCCAGCTGAGCTACTGGGACATATTAAGTTTTCCTTTGCCTTTCAGCGAGGACATTTTTTATTATATTGTGTAGTAATTAAAAAGTCAACACAAAAATAAAAAAATCGGAAGAAAGGTAATCTTTCCTCCTTATTATATTAAAATTAACCATTATTTTAAAGAAGAAAACGCTGCTTTAATGCCGCTATTTCTCCTTTATCAAGATCATAAACAGAAACTTCAAGCTGATTTTCCACTTGCTCTAAAATACAATAAGTACGCTCCTTGCGGCCACGAGGTAGTCGGATACTTCCAGGATTGATAAATAAGATATCATCTATTTGTTCCATCCCAAGCATGTGTGAATGTCCAAAGCACACAATGTTCGCACCAAGCTCCTGGGCACGATAATACAGATTCATTAAGGTTGATTTTACCGAAAATAAATGGCCATGTGTGACGAAAATCTTCAGCCCTGCAAATTCAACGACTTGCTCATCTGGGTATTTCATCTCATAATCGCAATTTCCACGAACGGTGACAAACCCCTCTATTTCAGGCTGATCAAAAAAGAGCTCAGAATCCCCACAATGAATCATCACATCAACCTCATGTTGATGTTTTTTCTTAATATGATCAAGCTCTTCAACAAATCGATGACTGTCGCTTACAATTAGCGCTTTGGTCATTAGATTTCAGCCCTTTCAAATAAAGACTCAAATTGCTCATCCAGCTTCTTAAGAGCTTTACCGCGATGGCTGATTTGATTTTTCTCCTCACTCGAAAGCTCTGCCATACCTCGATTCGCTTCTAATGAAAAGAAAATAGGGTCGTAGCCAAATCCATTTGTTCCGATACGCTCATGAAGAATTCTTCCCTCGACCGTTCCGCTAACGGTTTTAGTAAGTTTGCCTGGAACAGCGATGGCAAGGGCACAATAAAATCTGGCAGTACGATTTTCGTCTGGTACATCTGCAAGTTCTGCCAGAACCTTATCATTATTTGCTTCGTCGCTTTTTGCTTCGCCAGCATAGCGAGCTGAATAAACACCAGGACGACCGTCTAAGGCATCAATAACCAGGCCGGAGTCGTCAGCAATGACTATTTTATCAAGCTGCTTTGAGATCGTCTCCGCCTTTAAAATCGCATTTTCTTCAAAGGTAGTACCCGTTTCCTCCACGTCCGCAAGTTCCGGAAAATCAAGCAAGGTTCGCACCTGATAACCTCTTTTAGCAAACATTTGTTGAAACTCTTTTGTTTTTCCCTTATTTTTTGTCGCAATAATAATTTCCTTCATTCCGCATCCCCTCCTATGCCTTAATACAAGGAATATCTCCTGTTAAATAATCAGCATTAGAAATTAACCTATTTTACTTACTATACTATCGCCAAGGGCTTGCTTCTGGATTTCAAACAATTCCATTAAGCCGCTTTGTGCTGATTCAATCATTTTTTGTAGTTGATGATAAGAGAAAGTGGACTCTTCACCTGTACCTTGTAACTCCACGAATTCACCTTTTCCAGTCATAACGACATTCATGTCCACATAAGCCTGTGAATCTTCTATGTAATTTAAATCGAGAACGTTACTTCCATCTGGTAAAACACCAACGCTTGTTGCTGCTAAGTAATCTTTGATCGGATAACTCGGCAAGCGCTTCTCTTCAACAAGCTTTTGAATGGCCAAAGTCATTGCCACAAACGCACCAGTAATGGATGCCGTTCGGGTACCACCATCTGCTTGAATCACATCGCAATCAATCCAAATTGTTCGCTCACCTAGAGCTTCCAAGTCTACAACTGCTCGAAGCGCACGTCCAATTAAACGTTGGATTTCCATCGTTCTACCGGTGACCTTACCTTTAGATGCTTCACGGATATTCCGCTGCTCTGTGGCACGGGGCAGCATTGAATATTCAGCCGTAATCCAGCCCTTAGCTTGACCCCTTAAAAACGGCGGAACACGTTCCTCGATGGTTGCTGTACAAATCACCTTGGTATCACCAACAGAAATCAGTACAGAGCCTTCTGGATGCTTTAAATAATTTGTTTCAATTGTTACTGGTCTAAGCTGCTTAGGTTCACGTCCATCAAAACGCACGTTTCTTCCTCCTTATTTCTCATCTGCTAGCTTTCGTGTCCTTTGGTAATTTCTATTGAAATAAATAGGAGTTGGCCAGATGCCAACCCCTTCACGATGCCAATATATAGTATATCAAAAATTGTTTTTTAGTAACTACCTGTATTCACATTTTCAGGACGAGTTACTGGTGCAGAAAGCTTTTCTCCTTCTTCCGTAACTAGTTCCGCCTTACCTTTTACAAGAATTGAGACACTTTCAATTCCCTTTTGTTCAGTCAAAGAAAGTACAAGGGAATTTAATAGATGGTTAGAAATAATTTTTTCCTTGAAGCCTCCGAAAATCGCTTCATTAAAGTTTAAAGTGACTTTGCCATTTTCGATTTTAGGCTTATCTAATAATTCTACTCCCGCTGCAAATTCTGATTGAAGATCTGTCGTATAGCTTGGTCCTTTTACTAGTTCATTTACAGCTGCCTCAATGTTATTCTTCACCTTGTTATCAACACGACGTGTTACTGGCACATAATAATAATTTCCTGTTTCACCACCAACAAAATATACAGTTACAGCTTTTGTATTAGAAATATCAACGACATCCTCGGCATCTATATTGATACCATTTGCTCGGCTTTGTTTTGCACTAATTGGTGTACCGTTAACTGGCATTTCCTTTAATACCTTGCCGTTCATTTGGAGTTTGACTGAATCGACAGAATCAAACTGGGTTAATGTCCAAGTAACTGCTTCAAGGATTTGTTGTTCCTGCTCTTTCTTATAATTAGCAAATTCCTTTGAGAAATCTACTACCGCAACCTTATCTTTAATATCTACTGATACTTGAGTATCTGCAGGAATTACCGCTTGGAATCCATTTGGCAACATCTCAGATACAGGTCCGTTGACAACTAGATATTCAAGAGCTTGCTTAGCAATCCCTTCTTTTTGCTCTAGCGCCATTGTTTGCGGAACTACATAGCCGTCTTTATCAATTAAATAGAGCTCGGTCATGACCGTTTTCTCAGCAGCTTCTTTTTTATCTTTGTCGTTCTTTTCTACTGAGGCCGATTCTTTTTTGACAGCTTTACCGCTGTCCTCATATGTGACCGTTTCCGGAGGATCGATTTGCTTTTTTTCCTCACCGCCCAACAAACCGCACCCAGTTAACGTTGTTGCTAATAGAATGACAGTAGAAAAGAATAACGTCCTTTTATTTAAAGACATCATAAATACCTCCTAAGACAGTTTGTACTAAATGTATACGAGCCATTTTTGTTTTTAGACCGTCTTAGCTAAGAATTTTTTACGACAGTGTTAATTTCATAAGTTGATTAGAGCGAAAATAAACCAAAAAAACGGCTTGAATACTATGATTCAAACCGTCTTCCTAATTTTATTGTTTCGACTACCTCAATTGGTCTTTCGAGCCATTCGGTCGCTATTTTAGCAAAAATCGTACTGGAACCTGTAGTATAAAATTCGTGCTGTGGCTCCTCGTCATTTGTATTCAAAATGTCTTTGTAAGAAAGAATCGTACTTACTTCTCGTGCTGTTTCTTGACCCGAACTAATGACACTAACCCCTTTTCCCATGACATTTTTTATAACAGGCTCAAGCAACGGGTAATGCGTACATCCTAAAATAAGCGTGTCCAAGTCACAATTTCGCAAAGGCTGTAATGTTTCAGCCACAATTTTTTTGGCGACAGGACCAGAGTACTCACCGCTTTCCACTAATGGAACAAATTTTGGACAGGCAAGACTTTTCACTTGAATTTGCTTATTTAACGCCTTTAAGGCTTTGTCATACGCTTTACTTTTTACAGTACCTTCTGTTCCGATAATCCCGACTTTATTATTATGGGTATGTTTTAGCGCAGCCCTTGATCCTGGAGATATAACGCCGATTACAGGAATAGTCAACTTATTGCTGATTTGATCCAGCACAACAGCAGTCGCAGTATTACAAGCTATAACCAACATTTTTATATTTTTTCGCAACAAAAAATGGGTCATTTGCCAAGTGAAAAGTTGTACCTCTTCGCTTGGTCGTGGCCCATATGGACATCTTGCTGTATCACCTAGATAGATGATTTTTTCATTCGGGAGTTGACGCATTACTTCCTTTACTACTGTTAAACCGCCGACCCCAGAATCTATTATACCAATTGGAGTATTCAAAACTTATCGCCTCATTCTTCGAGCATACCTTGGTGGAATTTCGTCATTAATTTTTTTAAGGTTTCAATTTCATCATACGTAAAATTGATTAATACTTGTCTCATATATTGCTGACGTTGTTCAAGGATTTCATTCATGATTTTCTTGCCACTATCAAGTAAATGAATCCTTACAACACGACGATCATTTTCATCTTTTATTCTTTGAACAAATTGATTTTTTTCAAGCCGATCAACTAAATCAGTAGTCGTACTGCAGGCTAAAAACATTCTACCTGATAATTCCCCAATCGTCATCTCCCCAGCTTCAAATAACCACTGCATAGCAGCAAATTGAGGTGGTGTAATTGAGTAATTATGAAGGATTTCTCTACCCTTTTGTTTGATGATATCACATATGTACCGAGATTCCTTTTCAACGTCTACAATAATTCCCAACTTTACTTTATCATCAAACTCCATATTATTCCTCTCCTATTGAAAAATTTGACGATTCGACGTTTTTCTTTAATTCTCTCTCTTTTATTATATAACTTCAAGATGCAATAAAAGGTAAAAAATGAAAAAATTTTTCGATCTCAGTCACTTTTTTAAATATGTTAACCGGCCCCCTGTGAAGGAAAGCCGGTCTTCATTAAAGTTCTAGCTCTCCCATACGAAGGAGCTCTACAACCGCTTGCGAACGCCCCTTAACGCCAAGCTTTTGCATGGCATTAGATATGTGATTACGAACCGTCTTTTCGCTTATAAATAATTCACTAGCGATTTCTTTTGTGGTTTTATCTTGAACTAACAGTTCGAACACTTCTCTTTCACGTTTGGTGAGTAATGGCTTGTGAGTATAATCATTCTCCTTCAAGTACTGTAACCCTCCTTGCCTTCGCCAGCTATGAACCGCGGGGTGGGTATATATTTAGTCACAATATCATATGAAATATAAAGTTATGGAGTGACTACAATTCTTGAAGAAGAATAGTTTTTATAAAAAATAATTATAACTAATAATATCCAAATATTACCATAATATTCTAGTACAATTGTCTCATATATTATTTTTAAGAAAAAAACCCTTTTCCATTTCTGGAAAAGGGTATCGTTTGTTAAACTTGATCGCTTCCGAAGAAATTACGGAATGCTTGAACAGTAGTGTCACGGTTCAATGATGCGATTGAAGTTGTTAATGGAATACCTTTCGGACAAGCTTGAACACAGTTTTGTGAGTTACCACAATTTGTTAAGCCACCTTCATCCATAATTGCATTCAAACGCTCTGCACGGTGCATTGCACCAGTTGGATGCGCATTGAATAAACGAACTTGAGATAATGGTTGTGGTCCGATAAATGCTGATTTGCTATTAACATTTGGACAAGCTTCCAAACAAACACCACAAGTCATACATTTAGATAATTCATAAGCCCATTGACGTTTCACTTCTGGCATACGTGGTCCAGGACCTAAGTCGTAAGTACCATCAATTGGAATCCATGCCTTAACCTTTTTCAAGGAATCGAACATACGGCTACGATCTACCTGTAAGTCACGAACGATTGGGAACGTACCCATTGGTGCAAGTCTTACTGGTTGTTCTAATTGATCAATTAGAGCTGTACAAGATTGGCGTGGTTTTCCGTTGATTACCATTGAACACGCACCACATACCTCTTCCAAACAGTTCATATCCCAAGCAATTGGAGTTGTTTTTTCTCCTTTTACATTGACAGGGTTACGACGAATCTCCATCAAAGAGGAAATAACGTTCATATTCGGACGGTAAGGAATTTCAAATTCTTCCGTATAAGGGGAAGAATTAGGCCCATCTTGTCGAGTGATAATAAACCGAACTGTTTTTTGATCTGCCATAATTTAATTACTCCCCTTTCTTTTTACTATAGTCACGCTTACGTGGCTTGATTAATGAAACATCAATATCCTCATAACTGATTTCCGGAGCAGAATTAGAATCCACAAACTTAGCTATAGTAGTTTTCATGAAGTTTTCATCGTCACGGTTAGGGAAGTCAGGCTTATAGTGCGCACCACGGCTTTCGTTACGATTCAAGGCTCCTAGCGTAATGACACGAGCTAGTTGTAGCATGTTTTCTAACTGGCGAGTGAACGCTGCGCCTTGGTTGCTCCATTTAGCTGTATCATTGATATTGATATTTTTATATCTTTCAAGTAACTCAACAATTTTATCATCAGTCTGTTGAAGTTTATCATTGTAACGAACAACAGTTACATTAGCTGTCATCACTTCGCCAAGCTCTTTATGGATAACATAAGCATTTTCAGTACCGTTCATAGACATGATGTTGTTCCATTTTTCTTCTTGTTCTTTAACATGTTTATCAAATACTGAAGAAGAAACAGAGTCAACACTCTTTTCAAGGCCATCAATGTATTTCAAAGCATTAGGTCCAGCTACCATACCGCCATAAATAGCTGATAGTAATGAGTTAGCACCTAAACGGTTTGCACCGTGCTGAGAATAATCACATTCTCCGGCTGCAAATAGACCAGGAATATTTGTCATTTGATCGAAATTAACCCATAATCCACCCATTGAATAGTGAACTGCTGGGAAAATCTTCATTGGGACTTTACGTGGATCTTCACCCATGAATTTCTCATAAATTTCAATGATACCGCCAAGCTTAATATCAAGCTCATGTGGATCTTTATGTGAAAGGTCAAGATAAACCATGTTCTCGCCATTAATACCAAGCTTTTGGTTAACGCATACATCAAAAATTTCACGTGTAGCGATATCACGAGGTACTAGGTTTCCGTAAGCAGGATATTTTTCCTCAAGGAAATACCAAGGCTTACCATCTTTATAAGTCCATACACGACCACCTTCACCACGAGCAGATTCACTCATTAAGCGAAGTTTGTCATCACCAGGGATTGCAGTTGGGTGGATTTGGATAAACTCACCATTTGCATAATGAACACCTTGTTGGTAAACAATAGCAGCTGCAGAACCTGTATTGATTACAGAGTTTGTTGACTTACCAAAGATGATTCCAGGACCACCTGTTGCTAAAATAACTGCATCAGCACCAAATGATTTAATTTCCATTGTAGATAGATTTTGCGCAGTAACACCGCGGCAAATTCCATCGTCATCGATAACAGCTCCTAGGAATTCCCAACCCTCGTATTTCGTTACAAGACCATCAACTTCGTGTCTTCTAACTTGCTCATCAAGAGCGTAAAGTAACTGTTGTCCAGTTGTTGCACCTGCGAATGCGGTACGGTGATGCTGTGTTCCACCGAAACGACGGAAATCTAGTAAACCTTCTGGAGTACGGTTGAACATTACTCCCATACGGTCTAGCATATTAATGATTCCAGGCGCAGCATCACACATTGCTTTAACTGGCGGCTGGTTTGCAAGGAAGTCTCCACCATAAATGGTATCATCAAAGTGAATGTATGGTGAATCTCCTTCCCCTTTTGTATTTACAGCTCCGTTAATACCACCTTGGGCACAAACAGAGTGAGATCGTTTAACTGGAACCAATGAGAATAATTCTACTGGTGTTCCATGTTCTGCTACTTTAATAGTTGCCATCAAGCCGGCTAACCCACCACCGACTACGATTACCTTTCCTTTACTCATCGTGGTTCACTCCCTTAAATCCTAGTAAAGTTGATTTCCATATTGGTCTACTAAACTATTAAACATTAACCTTATACGAAAGCTAGTAAAGCGCGTACACCAACAATGGATAAGGCAACGAAAATTCCGAGCGTTACATATGTAGAGATGCGTTGTGAACGTGGTGAAACTGTAATGCCCCAGCTAACAAAGAATGCCCATAGTCCATTAGCAAAATGGAAAATAGCTGAAACGACACCGACAATGTAGAATCCTAACATGATTGGATTTGATAAAATATCAGCCATCATGTCAAAATTTACCTTAGCGCCCATTGCAGCTGCAATGCGGGTTTCCCAAACATGCCATGCTAGGAAAATAAGGGTGATGACCCCGGATACCCGTTGTAGTACGAACATCCAGTTTCTGAAGAAACCAAAGCGTCCTACGTTATTTTGTGCTGTAAACGCAATATAAAGCCCGTAGATTGCATGAAATAATAATGGCAAAAAGATAACAAACGTTTCTAAAAACCACTTAAATGGTAGGTTTTCCATAAAATGAGAAGCATCATTAAATGCGTCTGCCCCTTTGGTTGCAAAATGGTTGACGATTAAGTGCTGCGTCAGAAAAAGACCTACCGGAATTACCCCTAGTAATGAATGCAATCTGCGATAAAAAAATTCTCGATTCTCTGCCATGAGCTTACCCCCCCTAATGATATATAATGGCGTTACGAGTTCTGAACCATTAAAAAAACGAAAAAGAAAGCAGAATATTGTCGTTTTCAAAAATGATTCAGGAATTTCTAACAATTTTGTAACAAATCTATTTTAACCCTGTCTTTACAAAGCGTCAAGAAAACGTATTCAATATTTTGTTGAAAAATAACTTTTTTTAGAATAATTTGTTTTTCAGAAATTTCAGAAAATGGATGAATGTTGTCTTAAAATGCAAAAACTTATCTGGTTTTCAGAAGCGCTCGGTATGCTTTATGTAGAATTGTGCGATGAGAGTGGTAGGAAAACGTTGGAACTCATATAAGTTGGGTTAAAATCTCATGACTGTGTAACCTAATAATGTATATAATAGACCTAGAGAAAGAGGGGAGAACATTGAGTGAACTTACAATTCAAGAAAAATTAGTCGAAAAAGAAACATTATCTGTCCCGGTTTTCGGATATAACTTAATACGGGAGGATTTACTAACGGATTTGCTCGGCAAGGATACGCCTGAGCATTTATACTGGGCCGGTAAAAGATTAGCACGAAAATATCCGCTGCAAACGATTGACGAAATTATCGCATTTTTTTATAAAGCTGGTTGGGGATCGCTGTCAATCAAATCAGAATCTAAACACGAAATGTTGTTTGAGTTGGAAAGCGTAGTGATTGCTGATCGGCTAAAAGCAAATCCCAATAGCACCTTCCATCTTGAGTCTGGTTTCCTAGCACAACAAATACAAGCGCAAAAGGGTGTGTTATCCGAAGCATTTGAACACCCGCGCAAAAAGGATGCAAAGGTCCAATTTACCGTAAAATGGGACTCGAAAGACAAAATCGATATGTAAACTCATATAAATAGGCTGACTTTTTGAGTCAGCCTTTATACTTTACGAATTTATCTTATCGAGTAGTTCTTTTGCGACAGGAGCAGGAATACCTAAGGCGACAATGGCTTCGATGCTGGTCTCTTTGATCTTCTTTACTGAACCAAAAGTTTTAAGTAGCAATTTTTTCCGCTTTTCACCGATTCCCGGTATATCATCGAGCAGCGATTGGAATGCATTTTTGCCGCGTAGCTGACGGTGAAATGTAATCGCGAAGCGGTGGACTTCATCCTGAATCCGTTGTAACAAGTAAAATTCCTGGCTATTTCGTTCTAGCGGGACAATTTGCAATGGCTGACCGTATAAAAGCTGTGATGTTCTATGCTTGTCATCCTTTACCAATCCACTAATTGGAATGTCCAAGCCGAGTTCATTTTCCAGGATATCTCGAACTGCCTCAACATGCCCTTTCCCCCCATCAATCATAATCAAATCCGGGAGCGGCAGATTTTCTTTCAACACTCTGGTATATCTCCGTCTTGTAACCTCTCGCATTGATTCATAATCATCTGGACCCGTTACCGTTTTAATTTTATATTTACGATATTCGCGTTTGTTTGGCTTACCATCAATAAAGACAACAAGTGCTGATACCGGATCTGTCCCTTGAATATTAGAATTGTCGAAAGCTTCAATTCTGTGCGGTGTATATATTCCCAAGCTCTCACCCAGATTTTCAACTGCTTTAATTGTTCTTTGCTCATCCCGTTCAATTAAAGCAAATTTCTCTTTTAAGGCAATGTCGGCATTTTTTTCAGCTAGCTTTACCAAATCCTTTTTTGGACCACGCTGAGGCACCAAAATCTTAACATTTAAAAGCTGTTCCGCAATATTCGTATCAACTGATTCCGGTACGAGGATTTCCTTAGGCTTGAAATGATTCGCTTTTGTGTAAAATTGCCCTAGATAAGTGAGAATCTCCTCTTCAGGTTTATCATAAATGGGAAACATCGAAACATCGCGTTCGATCAGCTTGCCTTGTCGGATGAAGAAGACTTGAACACACATCCATCCCTTGTCGACCCGATAGCCAAATACATCCCGATCGGTAAAATCGGTCATCGTCATTTTTTGCTTTTCCATAATCGTTTCAATGTGGATAATTTTATCGCGAAACTCCTTCGCTCTTTCAAAATCAAGCTGTTCAGCGGCCTCAATCATTTTTTCACTTAAATCCTTCTTTATGTCTTTATAGCCACCGTTTAAAAATCTGCTGATTTCATCTGTTAACGTTTTGTACTCTTCTTGACTGACTTCTTTTATGCATGGTGCTAGACATTGCCCCATGTGGTAGTATAAGCAAACCCTGTCAGGCAATGTCGAACATTTTCTGAGGGGATAAATTCGATCCAATAACTTCTTTGTTTCATTTGCAGCTTGCACATTCGGGTATGGACCAAAATATTTGCCTTTGTCTTTTTTTACCTTTCTCGTGGTAATCAGGCGAGGATGACGTTCAGCTGTTAGCTTGATAAATGGATAGCTCTTATCATCTTTTAACATTACGTTATATTTTGGATCATATTTCTTAATTAAATTGATTTCCAGTAAGAGTGCTTCAATATTGGAAGAGGTAACAATATATTCAAAATCCTCGATTTCATTAACGAGTCTGAGCGTTTTCCCATCGTGTGAACCGGTAAAATAAGAACGGACCCGGTTTTTAAGGATTTTTGCTTTCCCTACATAAATGACCGTTCCTTGTCTGTCCTTCATAAGGTAACATCCCGGTTGATCAGGCAGAAGGGTGAGCTTATTTTTAATGTTTTCGTTCATATTTGATTTTTCACCCCATGATTTTTTTCAATGATATCATGTTACCTCATCTTCTGCTTTTACAAAACCATTTTTCTTTTTATCTTGGAAAAGTGTATGGAGGAAATGGAAAAAAGCTAACCCATTGGCTGAAAACGACCTAAGGGTTAGCTTTTATGTTACAACCGATTGGTTAAATTAGATGTGCTTTTCAAGAACGCCTGCAAGTGCTTCTTTTGGTGAGAACCCAACTACTTTATCAACAGTTTGGCCATCTTTTAATACTAGTAACGTTGGAATACTCATGATTCCGTATTGACCAGCTGTTTCAGGGTTTTCATCAACATCAACCTTGACGATTTTTACTTTTTCACCAAGTTCTTGTGCAAGCTCTTCAAGTACTGGAGCAATCATTTTACAAGGGCCGCACCAAGGTGCCCAAAAATCAACCAGCACAACGCCGGAACCTGTTTCGTTTTTGAATGTTTCATCTGTAGCATGTGTAATAGCCATTTAAATATGCCTCCTATGGTAAACTAAAATCTAAAGTCAGTATAGCACCGTTTGTTTATAGTTGCGAATGATATGTTTCGTACGTACTTTTCCCAATTCATAAATGAAAAATACAAAAAATATGACAGACCAACCCGCATCGCGAATTGGTCTGTCATATAATGATTATTTTTCCAAAAATAGCATGTTTCTTCTATTAAGATAGTACTTTCAATTTCTTGAATTCTTCTGTTAAAAGCGGTACGACTTCGAATAGGTCACCAACGATGCCGTAGTCTGCTACTTTGAAGATATTTGCTTCTGGGTCTTTGTTAATAGCAACGATTACTTTAGAGTTTGACATACCAGCTAAGTGTTGGATAGCACCAGAGATACCGCAAGCAATATAAAGGTCTGGAGTTACAACTTTACCTGTTTGTCCAATTTGTAATGAGTAATCGCAGTATTCAGCGTCACACGCACCACGTGAAGCACCAACTGCTCCGCCAAGCACATCTGCTAATTCTTTAAGTGGCCCAAAGCCGTCTTCACTCTTAACGCCACGACCACCTGCAACAACTACTTTAGCTTCAGAAAGATCTACACCTTCACTTGCTTTGCGAACAACTTCTTTGATGATCGCACGAAGATCTTTGATTTCCGCAGCAAGTGTAGCAACTTGACCTGTTCTAGCTTCATCAACACCAAGTGGAGTGATATTGTTAGGACGGATCGTTGCGAATAAAATACCTTCAGTTACAATTTTTTTCTCGAAAGCTTTACCAGAGTAGATTGGACGAGTAAACACGATGTTACCGCCTGCTTCTTCGATAGCTGTTACGTCTGAAATTAACCCAGAATTTAATTTTCCAGCGATTCTTGGAGCTAAGTCTTTTCCTTGTGCAGTGTGACCAAGGATAATTCCTTCTGGTGATTCTGCATCAACTACTGCTAATAACGCTTGAGTGAAACCGTCTGAAGTGTATTGAGCTAATTTAGCATCTTCCACAACAACAACACGATCTGCACCATTTTCGATTAACGCTTGACCTAAAGCGTTTACTGAATCCCCAATTAAAACACCAACAACTTCTCCGCCTTCTGCAACTGTTTTTGCTGCAGCAATGGCTTCAAAGGAAACATTACGAAGTGAACCTTCACGTACTTCCCCAACAACCAATACTTTTCTTGACATTATTTAAACCTCCCGCTTGTGTTTTTCAATACGTGTTGAACGAACGAGCGCTCAATCAATGCGTTCCTATTAAACCACCTTAGCTTCAGTGTGTAGCAGTTGAACAAGTTCTTTCACTTGATCAGCAATTTCGCCAGATAGAACTTTCCCTGCTTCTTTTTGAGCCGGCAAATAAATTTCAATTGTTTTTGTTTTTGGAGCCACATCATCTTCATCAAGATCTAAATCATCTAGTTCAAGCTCTTCTAATGGCTTCTTCTTCGCTTTCATGATACCTGGTAATGATGGGTAGCGAGGTTCGTTTAAGCCTTGTTGAGCAGTTACTAGTAAAGGTAATGAAGTTTCGATTATTTCAGAATCTCCTTCAACATCACGTGTAACTGTTGCATTTGTTCCATCGATTTCTAATTTTGTAATGGTTGTTACGTATGGGATATCTAGCAATTCAGCAACGCGTGGACCAACTTGGCCAGACCCGCCATCGATTGCAACGTTACCGGCAATGATTAACTCTGCATCTTTATCTTTTAAATATTCAGCAATGATTTTTGCAGTAGAAAATTGATCAGACGACTCTAGATCATCTTCAGTGTTAATTAAAACAGCTTTATCAGCACCCATAGCTAATGCAGTACGTAATTGCTTTTCAGCTTCTTCATTTCCAACTGAAATGACAGTCACTTCGCCGCCTTTAGCATCGCGAACTTGAATGGCTTCTTCAATTGCGTATTCATCGTATGGGTTAATGATGAATTCTGCACCATCTTCGTTAATTTTCCCACCGGAAATGGTGATTTTTTCTTCAGTATCGAAGGTTCTTTTCATCAATACATAAATGTTCATTTAGTTTCCCTCCTGAAAATAATGTCGTTAATTGTCGGAACATTGTACAAGTTCCAAAGATTGCGAAAATTCTTATTAAAAAATTTTGCTGGATTATTTACCAACGAAATTTGGTTCACGTTTATCTATAAATGCAGTGATACCTTCTTGACCGTCTGCAGAATCAAACACTCGCCCGAATAACACAGCTTCACGTTCTACACCAGCATGGAATTTTTCTGGTTTATTGTAGCTGAACAGTTCTAAAATTGCTTTGACAGCAATTGGGCTCTTTTTCGCGATTTGACTAGCAATTTTATAAGTATTTTCCATTAAATCAGCTTCTGGATAAGCTTGGTTAGCAAGACCTGCTTGTACAGCTTCGACACCTGTAATTGGCGTGCTTGTTAAAAGCATTTGTGCAGCCTTAGCTGTGCCAACAAAGCGAGGAAGACGCTGACTTCCAGCGAACCCTGGAATTAATCCAAGCTGTAATTCTGGTAATCCTAATTTAGCTGTTTCAGTTACAAGACGGAAATGACAAGCCATTGCAAGCTCTAAGCCCCCACCAAGTGCTGCGCCATGAACAGCGGCGATGATTGGCTTATCGAAGTTTTCCATTCGCTCGAACAGATTTTGACCTAGACGAGCTAACTCGCTGAATTGTTCGCCAGTTTCAATCGTAGTGAATTCTTTAATATCAGCACCTGCTGAGAAGAAACGTCCTTCACCATGAATGACAATTACTCCTACATTTTCGTCGTGCTCTAATTCATCTAACACAAGCGCTAATTCTCTTAATACTTGTGAAGAAAGTGCATTTGCCGGACCCTTTGCAATTGTAATCGTTGCAATCCGATTTTCTGTGGACCATTTTAAAAATTCCACTTCTTTCCCCTCCTTGCTAGGTTTGTGTGCCATTTTTTTCTATTGCTTCCCACAACCATGTAACAATAAATGTTGTACTTTTGGGGCCAGCGCTTTGAGATCATATTTTTGCTCATTCATAACCCAAGTTGTAATCGTTTCATCAATCGTGCCAAAGATCATTTGTCGAGCTAGTCTGGTATCGAGGGTTGGTGAAAATTCGCCATTGTCGATGCCTTCCTGCAAAATTTGATCTACAGCCTTTAAATACCCTTTGAGTACATCACTAAGCTGCAGTCGTAGTTCAATATTAGCTTGTCTTAGCTCAAGCTGTGTGACCCTCGCTAAATGGTGATCTTTCGACAGCATGTCAAAATGGGACTCAACCAATACTAATAATTTCTCTGCTGCGGTTTGAAATCCTGCAATTTTTGTCTGAACATTTTCTACAAAATTCCCCATTTTTTCCTGAAAGAGAGAGATTAGAATATCATCTTTATTTTTAAAATAAAGATAAATGGTACCGTCTGCCACCCCTGCTTGCTTGGCGATTTTTGACACTTGCGCCTGGTGGTAGCCGTTTTCGGCAATCACTATTACCGCTGCATCAATAATCTGTCGATATTTCGGTTTATCTTTTTTCACGATAATCTCTCCTCTTAAGAGATGTATGTATTGGGGTCATTTATAGATTGAATGAATAACCATTCATTAGTTTTACTATAATATTCAGAAAATTATCTGTCAATAAAATCGGGGCTTTCATGACGATAAAAAAAAGCCGAAATTTCGGCTTTTTTTTACAAAACTAGCGATTATGCGTGCTTTTCATCATCGTGATTTTTGAGGCTGCGCAACCGTTCCTCCGTAACCAACGCCCTTCTTAAAATTTTGCCGATTGCAGTTTTTGGAAGCTCCTGTCGAAATTCATATAGCCGTGGAACCTTATAAGCTGCTAAATGGATACGGCTAAAATGATCCAACTCTGTTTCAGTGACTTTGGCATTCTCCTTCAGAACAATATAAGCCTTAACCGTCTCGCCGCGATAAGGGTCTGGCACGCCGCAAGCGACAACCTCAGCAATAGCTTCATGCTGATATAACACCTCTTCAATCTCACGCGGGTAAATATTAAAGCCACCAGCTATGATCAAATCTTTTTTGCGATCGACGACATAAAAGTATCCATTTTCGTCCATATAACCTAAATCACCTGTTAATAACCAGCCGTTGCGAAAAGTTTCAGCAGTTTCTTCTGGTCGATTCCAATACCCCTTCATTACTTGGGGACCTTTTATCGCAATTTCGCCAATTTCACCGATTGGTACTGGCTCACCCGTTTCGAGTGATTGTATCTGGGCATCAGTATCAGGAAATGGCACACCAATGCTACCTTTAACACGATTTCCCCAAAGAAAATTGGCATGAGTAACCGGAGAAGTTTCCGATAGCCCATAACCTTCAACAAGTTTTCCGCCAGTTACCCCCTCAAACTGCTGCTGAATTTCTACTGGTAATGGGGCAGAGCCGCTGATACAGGCTTCGATTGAGGAGAGATTATATTTTTTAATATCAGGATGATTGAGTAGTCCAATATAGATAGTTGGAGCACCTGGGAATAGAGTTGGTTTTTGTGATTGGATTGTTTTTAGGGCTGTAAGGGGATCAAATTTTGGGAGTAAGACGATTTTATGGGCATCGATTATTGCTAGGAGCATAACCGTCGTCATTCCATAGACATGGAAAAATGGCACAATCCCAAGCAAAGTTTCCTCTCCAGGCTTAGCTTTAAAGAGCCACGCCTTACACATAATTGTATTGGCAGCAAGATTTTGATGAGTGAGCATCACTCCCTTTGGCAACCCCGTCGTACCTCCAGTGTATTGAAGAACGGCTAAATCTTCTGCAATCTGTATTTCCGGAATCGTGATTTGATTCATTGGCATTTTAAGTATCTCCGTTAATAAGTGGTGATTCCCTTCATGCTTAACATGAACCACAAGACCATATTGTTTTTTTTGGATAAACGGATAGATGAGATTTTTCGGGAAGGGAAGAAAATCTTTGATAGCGGTTACAATGATATGCTGTATTTCGGTCCTTTGTCTGACTTTTGCCACGCGGGGAAACAAGATATCCAAACAAATAATTGCTCTAGCCCCTGAGTCCTTCATTTGATACTCTAGCTCCCGCTCTGTATAGAGGGGATTCGTTTGAACCACTACTCCGCCAGCCAGCAAAATTCCGAAAAAGCCAATGACAGCTTGTGGGGTGTTAGGGAGCATAATGGCGACGCGATCACCCTTTTTGATTCCAAGCTTCTGTAAATAACCTGCAAGATGCAACGCTGATTGGTAAAGCTGTTGATAGGTTAATTTTTTACCCATAAAATGAGTTGCGATTTTACTAGGATAATTAGCGGCTGCACGCTGTAAATATTCATGTATAGGAATACCATCATAGGTGAGATGTGCGGGAATTTCGTTCGGATACTGCTTCAACCACGGTCTAAAATCACTCAAACTTGTTCCCTCCTTGTTGTTTCCTTAGAAAAAAGGAGGCTGACCTATTTGTCATCCTCCCTAGATTCTTATGCAAAAAACAACAAATAAATGAGTCCAATCAATATGAATGCACCGCAAAGTACAAACAGTATCTTCGCCAAATTCTCCATTTGTTTCCCTCTCCTTACGAAATCCCTGCCCCAATTACAAAGGACAAACCAATTGAAATCATCATTGAAATGAAACCGACAGCACGGTTATCATTCTTAATTTCTTCATCTATTTTAAATGATGGAGTTAAAAATTCAAAAATAAAATAGCTTGCAAGGAGAAGGATAAAGCCAAAAATCCCCCAGCTGATCATCGTGATGAGAGAATCATGCTGCATGATTGTATGTCGAAAAATATTAGCGATACCAAAAATCTTCCCACCAGTAGCCATCGCCACAGCCAGATTTCCATTTTTAATTTCAACCCAGTTTTTATACTTTGTCACAAGCTCAAAAACGGCTAAAAAAACAACCAAACAAAGTATGACGACGCTATAATAAGCCGCAATTGCCACGTATTCATTTTCCCAAAACTGATTCATCCTTACCACTCATCCTTCTTGGCGCCTGACATTACTTAAATTCTACAATCGTCACACCTGTTCCACCTTCACCGGCATCGCCAAAACGAATGCTTTTAACAGAGCGGTGATTTCTCAAGTATTCTTGAACACCTTGCCTTAGCGCCCCCGTACCTTTTCCATGAATAATCGACACACGTGGGTAGCCTGCAAGCAAGGCGTCATCAATGTATTTTTCGACACGCATTAACGCATTTTCAAACCGTTCTCCGCGCAAATCTAGCTCAAGGCTGACATGATAATCTCTGCCCTTGACAGTGGCAAGATGACGCTTTTCCTCTTGCTTTGGTGTGCTCAAATACTCGAGGTCAGTTTCTTCAACTTTCATTTTTAAAATCCCGATTTGAACCTCCCAATGGCCATCAGACTTTTTAGCTAAAAGAGTACCTTTCTGACCAAAGCTTAACACCTTCACTTCATCGCCCGTTGTAAGTACATGCTTTTTACTTGCAGTCTTCACTGGAGACTTTTTCGCTGGTAATGCTGGTGAGGCTTCTTCGAGACGTTTGCGTGCTTCGATTAGCTCATGCTCCTTCACTTCGGCCTGCTTGTCAATCCGCAACTTCCGTAAATCGCGGATAATGTGCTCCGCTTCTGCCTTCGCTTTCGAGACAAGTTCTTGAGCTTCCTCAGCAGCTTTTTCAAAAAGTTGATCCTTGTGCTCGTAGAAAGAAATCATTTCCTTTTGCAAATCTTTATGAAGCATTTCAGCATTACGAAGTAAATCATTGGCCTCTTCTTCCTCTGTTTCAGCAAGACGTCTTGATTCTTCAAGTGAAGCAATCATGTTTTCAATCTGATTTGTATCTGCACTGATATGTGTTCGAGCGCTTTCAATTACACTCTCATCCAACCCTAGTCTGCGTGAGATTTCAAAGGCGTTGCTTCGTCCAGGTACTCCAATCAACAGTTTATAAGTCGGACTTAGCGTTTCTACATCGAATTCGACACTGGCATTGCTAACCCCTTCCCGATTGTAGCCATAGGCTTTGAGTTCAGGATAGTGTGTTGTAGCAATGACCTTGGCACCACGTTTATAAACTTCATCCAAAATCGAAATAGCTAGTGCAGCACCTTCCTGTGGATCGGTGCCAGCTCCAAGCTCATCGAATAGAACAAGACTGTTCGATTCGACCCGTTTTAAGATATCCACAATATTAACCATATGCGAAGAAAACGTACTTAAGCTTTGCTCAATCGACTGTTCATCACCGATATCTGCATAAACCTCATCAAAAACAGCCATCTCCGAGCCATCGAGTGCTGGAATCTGCAAACCAGCCTGGGCCATTAGTGTACACAACCCCACCGTTTTCAATGTTACTGTTTTACCGCCTGTATTTGGCCCGGTTATCACGATTGTCGAAAAATCAATTCCAATCATGATGTCGTTTGCCACCACTTCTTTGATTGGGATTAATGGGTGGCGTGCTTTATTCAACGAGATTTTTCCTTCATGATTCATTAATGGCTTTGAGCCCTTTATGCGTTTGCCATAACGGGCTTTTGCGAACATAAAATCAAGCTCAGCTAACACGTCAACAATTGTTTCTAGTTCAGGTTGATTTTCAGCCACTTTACCAGTTAATTGAATCAAAATACGTTCGATTTCCTGTTCTTCTTTTAGACGGATTGCTTGTAATTCATTATTTAATTCAACAACGGATTGTGGTTCGATAAATAATGTTTGTCCTGATGCACTTTGGTCGTGAATAATTCCGCCATAATGGCTGCGATATTCTTGTTTCACCGGAATGACAAAGCGATCATTACGAATGGTGATCAGGGCATCTGAAAGCATTTTTGCAGCATTAGAAGACCGAATCATGCTCTCAAGTTTCTCGCGAACGCGCGCTTCCTTTGAGCGAAGTTGATGTCTTAACGAACGAAGTGTCTCACTCGCACCATCCAATACTTCCCCATTGTCGTCAATCGCCATTTTTATCGATTGCTCAAGCTCAGCTAAAACGATCATTTGCGCGGCAAACTCAACGAGAATCGGGATAATAACCCCTTCCTCGGCTACATCATCAATAAACCGCTTCATTTGGCGGCTGGCATGGATGGTGCTTGCCACCTGCATTAATTCGTAAGGACTTAAAGTTCCACCAATTACAGCACGTTTAACATGCGCACGCACATCAAAAATACCCCCAAGTGGTACATTGCCTTTAAGCCTGAGCACATTTGCTGCCTCGTCTGTTTCTTCTTGAAGTCTGACTACCTCCGCAAAGTCTGATGAGGGGATGAGCTTTTCTGTTTTATCACGGCCTAACGAAGACGAAACATGCTCAAGTAATTGTTCTTTAATTTTATTAAATTCTAATACTCTCAGTACTCGTTCGTGCACGGAGCGAACCTCCTTTATCAAAAGCGTAAGCGCCTTGCTCAGGGGCGACAGGCACAAGACGCTAATCCATGTCTATTAGTAAATTATTTAATCATTTCGCTTTAAAAATGCCAGTAAGTCTTCAGTAGGTAAAGCGTTTAACACCGATGATTTCTTTACCCAGCCCTTTTTGGCTACAGCAGCTCCGATTTCCATATGATTTAACGTATCAATTTTATGTGCGTCTGTGTTTATTACCAACATGACGTGGGCTTCCTGTGCTTTTCGTAAATATTCAGGAGCCAGGTCCAGTCGATGTGGATTTGCGTTTAGTTCCAACGCAGTGTTGGTTTCCTTGGCTAATTGAATAAGCATCTCCATATCCACCTCATAGCCTTCACGTCGCCCAATTAATCTTCCGGTTGGATGGGCAATAATATCTACATGGGCATTTTTCAGGGCTGTCCGTAAGCGTTCCATGATCTTTTCCTTTGATTGTGAAAAAGAAGAATGAATAGACGCAATGACTATATCCATTTCCGCTAACAATTCGTCATCGTAATCGAGACTACCATCTGGTAAAATATCCATTTCGACTCCTGAAAGAATCGTGAAATCTTCGTATTGCTCATTTAAACGTTTTATCTCCTCACGCTGCTTCCTCAGACGTTCAGGTGATAATCCGTTTGCCACCTTTAAATATTGCGAGTGATCGGTAATTGCCATATATTGATATCCTCGAGCGCGACAAGCATTAACCATTTCCTCAATCGAATAGGCCCCATCACTCCATGTTGAATGCATATGAAGGTCACCCTTTATCTCCTCAACTGAAATGAGTTCCATATCCACGCTGTACTCATCAACCTCAGTTCCATCCTCACGTATTTCCGGTGGAAAATGCGGTAAGCCAAAATGCGCATAAAACTCCGCTTCGCTAGTAAAGGTGGTCATTTCACCTGTTTCGACATTTTCAACCCCATATTCACTGATTTTTTCACCACGCTCTTTGGCAAGCTGTCTCATTTTAATATTATGGTCCTTCGAGCCAGTAAAATGATGAAGTGTGGAGGCAAACTGTTCAGGTGTCACAATCCGAAAATCAACCGAAACATCATAGCTAAAGGCAAATGTTAACGACACCTTCGTATGACCGGCTGCAATGATTTCTTTAATATTAGCAAGCTTAAGCAACTGTTCCTTAATGACCTCAGGCTGATTTGTTGCGATGATAAAATCTAAATCCTTGATCGTTTCCTTCATGCGGCGCAGGCTACCAGCCCGTGAATATTGAACAATCCCTGCAAACTGGTCAAGTTGTGCTTCGATTGATTCCGCTATTGGCAGCATGTAAGCGATTGGTAGTCGTTCCGGTCTATTCCCCACCTCTAAAATAGAAGCGAGAATTTTCTCTTCTGTTTTTTTACCAAAGCCAGCTAAAGCCTGAACTTTACCGGCTCGGCATGCCGCTTCTAAGTCAGCGACATTCTCTATTCCCAGCTCCTTATAGAGCTTAGCAATCTTTTTCCCACCTAATCCTGGTAGCTGCAAAAGCGGAATTAGGCCTGTTGGAACCTCTTCCTTTAACTGCTGCAGGACGCTAGAAGTTCTCGTTTCTATGTATTCAGTAATCACAGCAGCCGTTCCCTTACCAATACCGGCAAGGGCGGTAAAATCAGCTATTTCTGTCAAACTGCGGTCATCTGCCTCAAGGGCTGCTGCTGCTTTTCGAAATGCGGCTGTTTTAAATGTATTTTCACCTTTAAGTTCCATATAGACGGCAATCGTTTCCAACAAACGAATAATATCCTTTTTGTTAGCTTCCAAAAAGCTCACCTACTTTCGAGTGGTACTGCACTTACGCTTTTCTTATTATCATATCCTTTACATAGAAAAACTTCTCTTGTGAAGAGAAGTTTGCCATTCTATTGAATCCAAAGCTCTTTAATATCTTGGGACAATATTGGTGTGTGCTTAACGATACTTTCAGCCAATACCGAATCTTGCAAGGCGGTTTGGATTGATTCGATTGGCACTAGCGCTGCAAAATAAAGTACGATAAACGCCAATAGAAAGACCTCCAAAAACCCTAAAACTCCACCTGCCAATGAATTAAACTGTTTTAAGATTGGTAGATGGGCAATAAAATCCAACATAGACCCAACAATTTGCAAAACAATTTTTACAATAAAAAAGATAATCAAAAAGGCAATGCCACGATAATAAGCATCTTCTAAATTACCGCTGCTAAAAATCATTTCCATTGGTGTATCGCCAGTAAAGCTTGGATACGGTATCCAAAGGATTAATTTTTCAGCAAGCTCATTCATATACACCTTCGCAACGATAAATGCAATAATAAAACTGGTCAAATGAATGAATTGTAAAATGAAGCCCCTTCTTAAGCCAATAAAAATACCGCTAATGAATAAAACTAACATGATCAAATCAAGCATGTGTTATAGACCTTTACCTTTCGATTTCTTTCTCTTGACGCTCATAAAAATCTTTTAATTTTATTAAATCATTAACAGCGTTGACAGCTGTTAAAACGGCAAGCTTGCTACTGTCGAGTGAAGAATTGGATCCGCCAATTTCGCGCATTTTCTCATCAACTAACGAGGCAACGAAACGGATGTGGCTCGCGCTTTCTGTGCCTACGATGGTATATTGTTGGCCATAAATTTCTACAGTTGTTCGATTTTTTCTAGGTTCTGACAATGCCATTGCCACCTTTTCCTTCAAATTCCTACTCTTTACTATAACACGAACAGTTTTACACGAAAAGGTCGAAATAGATAGAAAAATGGCTCATCGCGTGTTTTTCATTGCGATGAGCCATTGTTTATTTCTATTTAAAATTAACCTCGTAATACTGCACCAGCTTGTTCTTTAACAGCTGTTAGTACTTTTTCGTGAGCTTTCGTCACATCTTCATCTGTTAAAGTACGTTCCGGATCGAAGTATTTCAATGAGAAGGCAATCGATTTCTTACCTTGCTCCATTTTTTCACCTTCATATAGATCAAAGACATGTACTTCTTTTAATAGAGTACCGCCTGCAGCAACGATGATTTGTTGCAATTCACCCGCTGATTTTTCCTTATCTACCACTAAAGCAATATCGCGAGTGATGGATGGGAAGCGTGGAATCGACTCATAGCTAAGCGCTGGTGTTTCAGCTTCCAAAATCATGCTTAAAGACAACTCAAATACATAAGTATCTTTTAAATCTAGCTCTTTTTGAGTAGATGGATGAACTTGACCGATAAAACCAATTTCTTGGCCATTTAAAAGGATTGCCGCAGTTCGACCTGGATGCATATTTTCTAATACAGCTTGACGATACTCAATTTTGTCCGTTAAGCCAAGTTTTGCAAACAGTCCTTCCAATATTCCTTTTAAGACGAAGAAGTCAACCGGTTTCTTTTCACCCTGCCAAAGGTGTGAATGCCAAAGGCCAGTAATCGCTCCAGCAACATGCTCTTTTTCTGTCGGCAATACATCAGCATTATTTGCTAAAAATACTGCGCCAACCTCGTAAAGACCAATACTATCAGATTGTCTCGCTGTATTATATTTCAATGCTTCTAAAAGCTGAGGCACAATGCTCAAACGTAGCATGCTACGCTCCTCACTCATTGGCATTGCTAAGCGAATTGGCTCACGCTTATCAAGCGCAAATTGCGCCGCTTTCTCAGCACTTGTTAATGAATAGGTTACAGCTTGATAAAGACCAGCACCTTCTAAATAACGACGAACAAGTCGACGTTTTTGTTGGAAATCAGTCAAGTAACCAGGGTTAGATGATCCAACTGGTAACGTCATTGGCAGATGATCATAACCATATAGACGTGCTACTTCTTCAATTAAATCTTCTTCAATTGTAATATCACCACGTCTAGTTGGAACTGTTACCGTTAAGACATCTTGATCAACAGCCACATCAAACTGCAATCTTACAAAAATATTTTGAACTTCGTTAAGAGTTAGTTGCGTGCCAATCACGGAATTGATTTTTTCCAAAGAAATCGTCACAACTGCTGGATTTTGATCATACGTATCTACTTCAACAGTTCCTTCAAGAACTTCACCACCAGCATATTGAACCATTAATGAGGCTGCACGTTCTGCTGCGATACGAACACGGTTCGGGTCAACGCCTTTTTCATAACGTGTGCTTGCTTCACTTCGTAAACCATGATCCTTTGATGCCTTGCGAATTACACCACCTGTGAAATAAGCTGACTCTAATAGCACCGTTGTTGTATCAGCTTGTACTTCTGAATTCGCACCACCCATGACACCTGCCAACGCAACAGGCACAGTTCCATTGGTGATGACAAGATGGTCAGCTGTTAATGTACGCTTCGCATCATCTAGTGTTACGATTTCTTCGCCGTCATTTGCACGACGAACTAGTATTTCTTTCGAACCTAACCGGTCGTAATCAAACGCATGAAGCGGCTGGCCGTATTCAAGCAAAATGTAGTTTGTAATATCAACAACATTATTGTGTGGTCTGATCCCTGCAGCCATTAAGCGCGCCTGCATCCATAAAGGAGACGGACCAATTTTTACATTTTTAATAACTTTAGCCGTGTAAATTGGATTATCCTCATTTGCTGCGACACTTACTTTAATATAATCAGACGCTTTTTCTGATGATGCTTCAATTTGTGGCTTCGGAAGCTTTACTTCTTTTTCTAAAATAGCGGCAACTTCATAAGCCACACCAAGCATACTTAAAGCATCCGCACGATTTGGCGTTAAGCTTAGCTCAAGAATTTCGTCATCGCGATTTAGAAGTGCAAGAGCATCTTGACCAACTTCAGTATCACTAGGGAATACGAAGATTCCTTCCGAATATTCTTTAGCGATTAGCTTGCTTTCAATTCCAAGCTCTTGAAGTGAACAAATCATCCCATTTGACTCTTCGCCACGTAGCTTTGCTTTTTTGATTTTAAAATTACCAGGTAATACTGCACCAACTGTAGCTACTGCAACTTTTTGTCCTTGGGCGACGTTCGGCGCACCACAAATGATTTGTACCGGAGCTTCCCCACCAAGGTCCACCTGACATTTGCTTAATTTATCGGCATTTGGATGCTGAACACGTTCAACAACATGACCAACTACAACACCCTTCATACCTTCGTTTAAAAGCTCAACGCCTTCAACCTCAATCCCACTTTTCGTGATTTTTTCAGCGAGCTCCGCGGCCGTCATTCCATCAAGATCAACGTATTCCTGGAGCCATTTATATGATACGAACATATTCTTTTGTCCCCCTATTTATAATGATTCATGTAAAGAGAATTGTTTTAAGAAGCGAATGTCATTGGTGTAATAATGACGAATATCGTCCACACCGTACTTCAGCATCGCAATTCTTTCGGCTCCGATTCCGAACGCAAAGCCTGTGTATTTTTTTGAATCAAATCCAGCCATTTCAAGGACGTTCGGATGAACCATCCCTGCTCCTAATACTTCAATCCAACCGGTACCTTTACATACGCTACAGCCGTGGCCGCTGCAAATTTTACAAGAAATATCCACTTCAACACTTGGCTCAGTGAATGGGAAGAAGCTTGGACGAAGGCGAATTTCACGATCTTCACCGAACATTTTCTTCGCAAATACATCAAGCGTGCCCTTTAGGTCGCTCATGCGGATATTTTCATCGACAACAAGACCTTCAATTTGCATAAATTGATGGGAGTGTGTCGCATCATCGTTGTCACGACGGTAAACTTTACCTGGGCAAATGATTTTCACAGGGCCTTTACCTTGTTTCTTTTCCATCGTCCGTGCTTGCATTGGTGAAGTGTGAGTACGTAGCAGGATTTCTTCAGTAATATAGAAAGAATCCTGCATATCACGTGCTGGATGCCCTTTTGGAAGATTAAGTGCTTCAAAATTGTAAAAATCCGTTTCTACTTCGGGACCTTCAGCAACGGTATAACCCATTCCGACGAATAAATCTTCAATTTCTTCAATGATTCGTGTAAGCGGATGATGGTTACCAACCTTAACAGGTCTGCCTGGTAAAGTGACATCAATTGTTTCTGCAGCTAATCTTTCGTTGATTGCCGCTGCTTCAAGCTCCTGTTGCTTCGTTTCAATTTTAGAGGCAATCTCCTCACGCACTTCATTAACAAGTGCTCCCATTTTTGGACGCTCTTCCGCAGAAAGCTTGCCCATTCCTCTTAATACTTCTGTAATCGGACCTTTTTTCCCTAAGTATGAAACGCGAATGTCATTTAGTTCTTTGAGACCTGCTGCTTGCTCGATTTTTTGCAACGCTTCAGCCTGCAGCTCTGTTAATCTTTCCTGCATGTGATTTTTCCTCCTTCAATTTTAGGTCATGCATTTTTTGGCACAAAAAAACCTCGTGCCCGAAAAAGGGACGAGGTTTGGTTCGCGGTACCACCCTTATTAACAAGCATAATAATTCTGCCTGTTCGCTTGATTGGATAACGGCCTTTAAAGCCGGTGCATCTTTACTCTAGAAAAGCGGAAGCGGCTCGCTACACGCAATTCGTCAAGGTCCCGATGCCAACTCCGGAGGTGAACTTCACTATTACTGTTCCATAAAAATGCTTTCAGTCTACGGCATTTTCTCCCTTAATGGTAGTTTATAGTTACTTTTCTCCATCATTGTTTTTATTGTTCATGCAATTTGCAGTTAATTATAGTACATTTTACTAACAGATTCAAATATTTCTATAAAATTATTGTCCTATTTTTACTAGTGGTTGATTTGCGCTCCAATCAACCAATAATTTTATCCTTGTCTTAAATAATAAAGCAAGATTCCGGTTGCTACGGCTACGTTTAGTGATTCGCTTTTTCCGTAGATTGGGATGTAGAGGTTTTTGGTCGTTTGCTCGAGCAATTCTTTTGCGACGCCGCTGCCTTCATTGCCGACAATTAGGGCGAAGCCTGGTGTTGGTTGTACTTCTGTATAAACTTGGCCATTTTCCAAAGACGTGCCGTATACTGGAATTCCTTTTTGCGAAAAAGTTTCAATCCAGTCATGCAGATCCCCTGTGATAATTGGCAGGTGAAAATGACTGCCCTGAGCTGAGCGTAATACTTTCGGGTTATATATATCAACGCTACCTTTACCAACAATAACCGCATCGATCCCGCAAGCATCAGCTGTGCGAATCATCGTACCAACATTTCCTGGATCTTGAGCAGCATCTATTAACAGAAAAGTTTTGGCGGTCGCATCGTCTAAGCTAGTCCGTTCTTGACGGCAAACAGCAATGACTCCTTGGGGTGTTTCCGTATCCGACAATGTCTTTATGACTTCCTCGGTCACCTGCGTTACAGGAATCGAACCGTAATTCCACTGCGGCGGAAGCTCAGTTGTTTCATTCACAATCAAATCAATGATCGTATCCTCTCGCTTTAGCGCTTCCTCAACTAGGTGAAAGCCTTCAACTAAAAACGTCCCTGTTTTATCCCGTTCCTTTTTCGTCAGCAGCTTTTTCCATTCTTTAATTTGTGGATTTTTTGTAGAGTGAATGTACTTCACATTAGTCACACCTTTAATATTCAAATTCAGTTCCTCTATTATAACGTAAATCCCATACATAAAAAAATGATAATAGGTAAAAGATAAAAGTTGAAATGGAAATGGATAATAAAGGAGCGAATCTTAATGAATTTTAATTTACGAAATGCAATTATCCAAAATGTTTCTGGAAATTCTCAAGATGAATTACGTGGCACCATCGTTGACGCAATTCAAAATGGTGAAGAAAAAATGCTCCCTGGATTAGGAGTTCTATTTGAGGTAATTTGGCAAAATGCTTCTGAACAAGAACGCGTTGAAATGCTGCAAACGCTTGAAAAAGGCGTTAAAAGCTAAGTTTTTTAAGGACTTTTAGAAAAATAATAAAAGGGTACCGCCACGTAATGTTGGTCCGGTACCCTTTTTGATTTTAATTATAAGTAATGCGGTCAACCGTTTCTTTGTCTAAACGCTTAATCGCTTCAACAATCAGCTTCACTGCGTTTTCAAAATCATCGCGATGGAGCATCGCCGCATGTGAGTGAATATAACGTGTTGCAATCCCAATTGATAAGGCTGGCACTCCGTTATGAGATAAGTGGATCGCACCTGAGTCAGTCCCACCGCCAGGCATTGCTTCAAACTGGTATGGAATTTCCTGCTCATCAGCAATGTCAGTGATAAAATCTCGCAAGCCTTTGTGCGAAACCATCGAAGCATCATAAAGAACGATTTGCGGGCCTGCTCCCATTTTTCCTAATGCTTCTTTTTCCGATACCCCTGGAGTATCACCAGCGATACCAACATCAACGCCAAAAGCAATATCAGGTTCAATTTTATAAGAAGATGTTTTCGCCCCGCGTAAACCGACCTCTTCCTGTACGGTTCCAACACCATACACAACGTTCGGATGGTCGACACCTTGCAATCTTCTTAGCACCTCAATCGCAATCGCGCAACCAATGCGGTTATCCCATGCTTTAGCAAGCAGCATTTTTTCATTGTTCATCACAGTAAATTCAAAGTGAGGAACGACCATGTCACCAGGCTTAATGCCCCATTCTTTTGCTTCATCACGACTTGATGCACCTATATCGATAAACATATCCTTAATTTCAACTGGTTTCTTACGTGCCTCAGCAGAAAGAATATGCGGTGGCTTTGAACCGATTAAACCAGTTACTTCACCTTTATTTGTCACAATCGTTACACGCTGAGCGAGCATAACTTGCCCCCACCAGCCTCCGACGGTTTGGAAGCGAAGGAAGCCTTTATCGTCAATGTTCGTTATCATAAAACCGACTTCATCCAAGTGACCAGCAATCATAATCTTTGGTCCGCCAGCCTTACCTGTTTTCGTGGCAATCAAGCTGCCCAAATTATCCGTCGTCACTTCGTCAGCAAATGGTGCTATATATTTTTTCATTACTTCGCGAACTTCGCGCTCGTTGCCGGGAATTCCTTTGGCATCTGTTAAATCTTTCAGCATGACTAACGTTTCATCTAATTTCGCCATTTAGTTCGACTCCCTTAATATGTATTTGTTTTTCATTATACAAAACGCTATGTTCATTGTAAAAACTTATGGCTAATAGCCTTGCTGCTGTCTCTCATAATTTACTTCATTTTTCTTTATATATGCCTGTTCGATTTCGACAGCTGAAAAACCAAGTAATTGGGCAATTTGAAGACATTCTTGGAACATTTCCTGG
Source organism: Bacillus sp. DNRA2 (assembly GCF_012843265.1). Taxonomy (GTDB): domain Bacteria; phylum Bacillota; class Bacilli; order Bacillales; family Cytobacillaceae; genus Bacillus_BU. Next base: position 48,277 of record NZ_JABAIT010000010.1, read on the forward strand.
TAGGCCTGTTTCGTTCTGCTTGAGCGGAACTGTTCAATTTTTGCATATGTAGTTAAAAATTGTTCAGTTAATGAGTTTGTTTGTGGTGGAGTCTCAGTTAGTTGAATCGTTTTCGCCGTAAAACCGGCGACAATCCCCAATGATAAAATAAAATGAATTCCATCTACAAACTCTTCAAGAATGACTTCCTTATCTGATGCCGGCTTCAGGCTCCAAAATTTGAAACAACGAGTTTCATTGGCAAGTTCCCCTAATTCCACTAACAAGGCAAGTACTTTGCGGTCGAATAAATCCTCATTTTGCAAATTGTGTTGTTCCTCTATATGTTGGTCTAATCCTTTTTGCATCTCAAATAGTTTTTCTAAGTTCATTACTTTTTCTCCTCATATAGATTATTTCGTTTCAAGTATTTTTCGTTCATATTGGATGGCTCTTGCTAAAATCCGGGCCATATTTTCAATTTCTTCATCCTGATAATCACCAATTGTTGCAATCTGAATCCAATTTCTCGCACGTAAATAGCTGCTTTGGTAATGAAGTTGATACCCGTGAAAGCGAACAATTTCCCCAATGACAGTTGCACTGATTGACTCAGGTATGACAACCGCCATGATAATCGGTGCTGCGTGATTTTTTGGGGCAAGAATCTCTAATTCCACTTTTTCCAAGTTTTCGCGAATCAAACGATAATGCTGATTTATTTTGTTGCATTGCTCATGAAAATCAAATTGTAAAGCTGTATGTAAGGCATTTATCAGATTTGATGAATGTGAAAATGGAATGCTGTCATGTTCCTCATACAAACCGAGATCCAAATAATTCGGCAGTCGCTTTGACGGCTTAACCTGATGCTGATGGAATACAAACGACAGCCCCGTGAAGGCACCAAGTGCTTTACCGCTAACACCAGACGCTAAATATACTCTACTTAAATCGATTGGCACCGTACCAATTGAGCTAATACAATCTACACAAACCTTAATATCATGTTCAGCAGCGATTGCCGTAATGGATTCCAGATCATTTAGGATTCCAGTTGAGGTTTCGCTGTGAACCATCCATATCCAAGTAGGCGTAGTATGACCTGTATTTATTTTTTCAAGAATCTCCCGAATTGAAAATAGTTGTCCCCAGTCCTTCTCGAGGGTATCAAAAGTGAGGCCAAAGCGTTCCGCTTGCTCCTTAAGCCTTGTGCCAAATTCGCCATTGATTAAGATCAGGCCAGTTCCGTTTAATAATGATAGTTGGGCTCCAATCATGTCATTCGCTAAAGTACCGGAGCCAAGGAGAATTTGCACGTGTTGACTATTCATTAATTCGCATAATCGCCTTTTCGTATCGGTGAGTTGTTCGATGAACGCTTCTGAACGATGGGAAATCGGCTCTTTTGCAAAAGCTTCTTTGATTGATGGTAAAATCGGAACCGGACCTGGCAGAAAATGAATCGGCGGTTTAATAATTCTCCCCGCGAGTGACTGGTCAAACGTAGTCTTCGTCAAATACATTGGTTGATATTGGGCATCCTCGCTGCCAATAAGGTGTGAAAATGGTTCAAATCCCATTTGACGATAAAGCTTAAGTTGCCGCGTCGTTCCCGAAATAACAGTTGCATCATAGCTTTTGTGTAAGCAGTAGCGAGCCAAAAATTGAGCAAGACCAAGAAACACCCGGCCCTGGCGATAATCTTTGTCAACAGACAGCAACCGAATTTCACATAGCTTATTAGTCTGAATATGGCTCGGGAGTGCGGCTTCAACTGGCCCGATTTTTTTATCTAAAGAGAACGGTCGCTTATCGCGCACTGCAATCATCCCGATTACCTGTGTTTCTTTTAAACAAATGATATATGTATTTTCATCATTAAATGGGTCGATTAACATTTCCTGCTCATTTTCATGGTGCTGTGGGATTTCCTTCACAAACGTTTGATAGTTCAACTGATGAATCTGCTGTAATTCATGAGGATGGGTGGCAATTTTAAATAAATATTCATGATTTTCGCTCATGTTTGCTCAACCTTTCCTTAATATTTTCACGGTGGGCAAAATAAAGAATAATTAAGATTCCAATAGTGATAATGCAGCTTATGTTTGAGTAGTGGAGAAAATAAAGCGTGATTGGGATTAACACAAACGAGCCAAGTCCGGCAAACGTAAAGCTCTTAATAAACAAATAGATAACGAGAAATCCAGCAATGATAATCGGAATAAGGAGTGGCTCAAACGTAATTATCCCCCCGATAAACGTCGAAATTCCCTTTCCACCCTGAAACCCCAACAAAATCGGTTTAATATGACCGAGGATGGCTAACGCTATTCCCACAAGGAGGATTTCGTCTGCGAATCCGAAATACTTCGCAATAAGAACAATAAGTGCACCCTTTAACGCATCACCAAGAAACGTGAGAATAAAGCCTTTCTTACCCAGGATGCGGCCAGCATTCCTCGCTCCGACATTCCCACTACCCTGCTTACGAATATCATCGTTTCCGATGAGCCTGACAACCAGAAAGCCAGTCATCATATTTCCTAAGAAATAGGCAAACAGCCAATACAGAAACATGCTAAGGCCTCCCTGTACATATTTAGACGTTTATATCCGTGACTCCGTCTCTATTTTTAATGATAATATTTTAGAATGTTGGTGGATATAAGACATTTTGTTTATTTTGTGTAAAAAATGAAGCAGTCTTAGGGTTTGGCTAAAAATTCGATGAAAAATAAATGATTAGTGCAGCATGTACAATTGCTAGGAATGGAAATCCTAGTTTAAAAGAAGTGTGCTTTGTTTTATGATGAAATACGTACATAGCAATCGTCATTGCAAAGGCGCCACCCATTGCCGCTGTGAGCCAAAGTGTACGCTCAGAAATGCGATATTCATGCTTTTTCGCCCGCCTTTTATCTTCCCCCATAATATAGAATCCAACTGCGTTAACGATTACTAAAAACCATGTCATGACGTTCAATGATTTAACCTCCTGGTTATTACTTGTATAATGTTTAAATTTTTTCTAAAATTAATATATTACAATAAAGAATGGAGATAAAATATGGAAATCCGAAAACAACGTCCTGTCCCTATATCTTTAAAGTATATGAGGTCGTTAAACACAAGATCAAAGTTAACTGACAAAGAACGACTTTACTATTCTAATTTAGAAAAAGGTTATGCCGGAGAACTCACCTTCGATCAACTACTACTCAAAAACCTCTCACTTAACTGCCTCATCTTAAATGATCTCTTACTTGAAGCGAACAACACCGAATTTCAAAACGATACTTTTTTAATCTCACAAAACACATTATACCTATTTGATGTCAAAAATTTCGAAGGGGATTTTTTTATCGAAGACAATAAATGGTATACCTTTCCAAAAAATGATAGGAAAAATCCCATGCTTCAATTAGAAAGAAGTGAAACAGCCATTCGCCAATTAATACGCGAGCTAGGCTTTAAAATTACTGTTAAACCATACCTTATTTTCGTTAACCCCGAGTTCCACCTATACCATTCTACACCAAATTTGCCTATCATCCATCCAACCCAGCTAAATCGATTCATAAATAAGCTAAATAAAACACCTTCGTCGTTGCACGAAATGCATTATGATCTCGCTGAACAATTGATATCTTTACATCAACCTGTGTCAAAGAATATGAAAATTCCAGCCTTTAGCTATCAAACGATTGATAAAGGAATGATGTGCGGGAGGTGTTTTTCGTTAGAAACAGTGGTGATTGAAAATAAATTCATTTGTAGGAAATGTGGTTGTATCGAAGTTGTAGATAATGCAGTTTTACGAAATGTGGAGGAATTGAGGTTTCTTTTTCCGGAGTTAAGAATTACTACAAAGTTGGTTCATGAGTGGTGTGGTATGGGGCTTTCTAAGAAAACAATTAGGAGGTTGTTGGCAAAAAAATATAATCTTGTTTTGTTCGGACCATCTTCTTACTATATTTAGGATAAGCGGTAAGGTGAGGGACTTCTTATCGTTACCACCCAATCATTTTTTGCACCGCCACGGGCACGATAGACTTCTTATCGTTACCACCTAATCATTTTTTGCACCGCCACGGGCACGATAGACTTCTTATCGTTACCTCCCAATCATTTTTTGCACCGCCACGGGCACGATAGACTTCTTATCGTTACCTCCCAATCATTTTTTGCACCGCCACGGGCACGATTCACACAAAAATTCCAAAATCAAAAAAACCACCCTCTCAACTCGAGAGGGTGGCCTACTACTTATCATACATTCAATGATTACTTATTGAATTGTTGTTTAGCAACGTCTGCTAATTGTGCGAATCCTTGAGCATCAGAGATAGCTAAGTCAGCAAGCATTTTGCGGTTAACTTCGATACCAGCAAGCTTTAATCCATGCATTAAACGGCTATATGAAAGACCGTTGATGCGTGCAGCTGCGTTGATACGAGTGATCCAAAGTTTGCGGAAGTCGCGTTTTTTCTGGCGACGGTCACGAAATGCATATTGTAATGATTTCATAACCTGTTGGTTAGCAACTTTGTATAATGTATGTTTAGAACCGAAATAACCTTTTGCTAATTTAAGAACTTTTTTACGACGCTTGCGCGTAACTGTACCGCCTTTTACACGTGGCATGTGTTTTCCCTCCTATATGAATCGTTCGAGATTACTTAAGATTAGTTAATAAGAAACGAATGCGTTTGAAATCGCCTTTTGAAACCATTCCACTTTTACGAAGCTTACGCTTAGCTTTAGTAGATTTGTTTGCAAATAAGTGGCTAGTATAAGCGTGGTCACGCTTTAATTTACCTGTTCCAGTTTTTTTGAAACGCTTAGCAGCGCCACGGTGAGTTTTCATTTTTGGCATTAGAGCTTCCTCCTTGTTACTTGTCGTTTTTAGGTGCTAAGACCATAAACATGCTACGGCCGTCCATTTTTGGATGTGATTCCACACTTGCAACCTCTGTGCAAGCTTCCGCAAAACGAACCAATACACGTTGACCGATTTCTTTATGAGTAATGGCACGTCCTTTGAAACGGATCGATGCTTTTACTTTATCGCCTTTTTCCAAGAATTTAATGGCATTTTTTAACTTTGTGTTAAAGTCATGCTCTTCAATGGTTGGGCTTAAACGGACTTCTTTAGTCGTAATAATCTTTTGATTTTTACGAGCTTCTTTTTCTTTCTTTTGTTGCTCGAAGCGGAATTTTCCGTAGTCCATGATACGGGCTACTGGAGGCTTAGCATTCGGAGCGACTAACACGAGATCAAGATTGACACGCGTAGCAATTTCTAACGCTTCAATTTTTGACTTAATCCCCAACTGCTCGCCATTTTGGTCAATGAGACGAACTTCACGGGCACGAATACCCTCGTTTAACAACATGTCTTTACTAATAGTTAGACACCTCCAAGGTTTTTTCAGCGAATACAACGTTTGAATCAAGAATTCGAATCGGATTAAAGCGGAAAGCTTCCCTCCAAATCTCACCAATTGATTAGCACAAAGTTGAATCGACAGATCATAAACCGCTTATAATGCAAATAAAAAAGTGTGGGCGCAATACACCCACACTTACGTTAACATACAATAATAAACATGTTTATCCGTAAACCTACCGACAGCTTCTATAGCGTCAATCAGGTGAGAAGCGGGTGCTTCTTCTTTTCTCAAACTCGTATTCAATTTACCTTGATAACTATATCATAAACCTAGACGATGTGTCAAACGATGTTTTTATAACAACAAAGAGAATCTTAACACATAGACTTGATTTTTGACAAGAACTTTTTTATTTTAACAAAAATCAAAAAGCGATTACGTTACCGAGATACTTCTGCTTTTATATCAGTTAAGAATTGCTCAAACGCTACTGTTTCTGAGTTTTGCTCACCATATTTACGCATGTTGACAGACTTAGATTCTACCTCTTTGTCACCAACAACAAGCATATATGGAATTTTTTGCATTTGTGCTTCGCGGATTTTGTAGCCGATTTTTTCATTACGACCGTCCAATTCCACACGGAAGCCTGCAGCTTTAAGTTGAGCTTGAACTTCTTTCGCATATTCAAAATGAACATCTGGTGAAACCGGAATCACTTGAACTTGAACAGGTGCAAGCCATGTTGGGAATGCTCCTTTATACTCCTCAATCAAGAAGGCAACAAAGCGCTCCATTGTTGATACAACACCACGGTGGATAACAACCGGACGATGTTGTTTGCCGTCTTCACCAACGTAAGTTAAATCAAAGCGTTCAGGTAACAAGAAGTCTAGCTGTACAGTAGATAGTGTTTCATCCTTACCTAGAGCAGTTTTGACCTGAACATCTAGCTTCGGACCATAGAATGCCGCTTCGCCTTCCGCCTCGTAATAGTCAAGACCTAAGTCATCCATTGCTTCCTTCAGCATGCTTTGCGCTTTTTCCCACATCGCATCATCATCAAAATATTTTTCAGTATCTTGTGGATCACGATAAGATAAACGGAAGGAATAATCACCAAGATTGAAATCCTTATAAACCTCTAAAATTAGATTTACAACGCGTTTGAACTCATCCTTAATTTGATCCGGACGAACGAATACGTGAGCATCATTTAATGTCATTCCACGGACCCGTTGTAAGCCGGATAAAGCTCCAGACATTTCATAGCGGTGCATTGTGCCTAATTCTGCAATACGAATTGGCAGTTCACGGTAGCTATGAATTCCATTTTTGTAAACCATCATATGGTGCGGACAGTTCATCGGACGTAAAACGAGCTGTTCATTGTCCATGTCCATAATCGGGAACATATCTTCTTGATAGTGGTCCCAGTGCCCAGAAGTTTTGTATAAATCTACACTTCCCATAATTGGAGTATAGACATGATCGTAACCTAGGCTAACCTCTTTATCGACGATATAGCGCTCGATGATACGACGGATTGTTGCGCCTTTTGGAAGCCACAATGGTAAACCTTGACCAACCAATTGCGAGTTTGTGAAAATGTTCAACTCTTTACCAATTTTACGGTGGTCACGTTCCTTTGCTTCTTCTAATAAACGTAAGTGCTCAGCAAGGTCTTCTTTCTTGAAGAAAGCTGTTCCGTAAATACGTTGAAGCATTTTATTGTCGCTATCGCCGCGCCAGTAAGCTCCGGCAATGCTTAACAATTTAAACTCTTTAATTTTGCCGGTTGAAGGTACATGTACCCCGCGGCAAAGGTCAAAGAAATCACCTTGCTTATAAATTGTTACTGTCTCGTCTTCAGGAATGGCTTCAATTAATTCTAGTTTATATTCGTCGCCAATTTCCTTGTAAAGTTTGACTGCGTCATTGCGACTTACTTCTTCGCGAACTACATCGACGTTTTCTTTTACGATTTTCGCCATTTCTTTTTCGATAAGTGGAAGATCTTCTGGAGTTAACGATTGCTCAAGGTCGATATCGTAGTAGAAACCACCTTCAATAACCGGTCCAACTCCTAGTTTTACGTCTTTATATAAGCGCTTGATGGCTTGTGCCATAAGGTGTGCCGTGCTGTGACGAAGCACCTCGAGCGCGTCCTGATGTTCTGGTGTAACAATTTCGATTGCTCCGTCTTCTTCGATAGCACGGCGAAGGTCAACCATATTTCCGTTCAGTTTACCGGCAATGGCTTTCTTTTTTAATCCCGGACTAATGGAAGCAGCAATATCTTCTGTTGTCGTTCCTTTAGGAAACTCCTTCACTGCTCCATCTGGAAACGCAATCTTAACAACATCTGCCATTGATAAATCCTCCTTTATAAATTGTAACGCTTTAACGCAGTGGGGGACTGTCCCCCACCGCTTTAAAGCATAAAAAAACCCGTCCCTATAAGAAGGGACGAGTTGTGTACACGTGGTTCCACCCTAGTTCACAATTTTCCGCGAAACACTTCCACCCGCGAAAAACGACTTTGGTTCTGGTAACGGCAGTTCGCCGTCAGCTATTACTAATGAAACTCGGGCCACAGTTAGCGCGATAATTTCCATCATATTCACAGCTGAAGCTCAAAGGTGGTAAGCATTCGATTCGTGCTAGGAAGCTTCCAGCCAAGTCTTCCCTCTCTAGAAACCGTAAAAGAATACCCATGTCCTTATCATCACAATAATGATTCAGTTATTATGTACGTAATTATAGTGTGTCAATTCAGGAAAATCAAGGGATTCTTTTATCAATTTCCGAACACTTATTTCTGCGTTCATAAAAGGCTGTCACGCTTTCAATCAAAACTCTTTCCTCAAAAATATTACAGATCGTGCGAATTAAAGGCTGTTCAGGTTCCTTGCTGTATAAATATATATTTTCAGGAGCTATCGATAATAGCGGTGCAATTGTCGTGGAATCTACATAAACAGGATGATTAAATAAGAGCTTACGATCAATCATTTTCGTTAATTGCATCCGCTTAATTTCCAAAAATTCACCATCAAAAAATAAAATATCCTCATCAATTAAGATGTGCAGACAATTGACTAACGCAGACCTCGTCGAAATAAATTCACGTAGCGTTTGAATAAACATTTGATAATCTTGTTCCATTTTGTACTCATCTATCGAAAGCTCGACATACCGTTCAAGTCTTGAGCAAAATTCCCGCAAGCGAAATTTAACAAACGAATCAAAGGAAAAAGAAATATTTCGTTTCATCATGTGATTGATGGCCTGCCTCAGCAGATTTTTCTCCTCGGAATCCTTAATCAACTCTGCCAGTTCACTGCGTTCGCCTTCTAAAATCGAATGGATAATATCAAGGATTTGTTGAATTTCTTCTTCATCATTATATAAAAAACGCTCTGTGAGGATGGTGCGGAACCAATCATCACATTTTGTATAAAGGATAAACTCATAAAAGAGATTTTTAATCTCATAAAAAGCCTGTTCAGTTAAAGCTTCCGTTATTATTTTAATAATCGGCTGGTCCTCTTCTAGAAGAATATGATTGTCAGGTTGAGAGGTTAGTAGATTGTTTTTGACTAATTGATAAAAAGGCATGGCATCCTCTCGGCACTGAAAGTGGATTTCAATCAACCAAATCCCCCCTTTTTGAAATCTCTGATTATATGTATATGGGGGGATGTCCAATTTTAGAAGCAGTCGAGTTAGAAGTAACAATAAAAAAACCAGTGAGAGACGACCAAATCGCTCACTGGTTTTAGAAACTATTTACAAACGGCGATTGGGGCCATCTAGCTGAATCGGTTCGGCTAAATAGCGAAGTCGTTCCATCACCCGAGCCGCCTTCATTTTCTCCTCTTCGCCGCGCTGCGTATAAGTCAAATGGTGCTCTAACTCATGAAAATCGAAATTAGATGTGAAAAATGTCGGAAGATTTTCAAGCATCCGATATTGAAGAATTGGGCCTAGTACCTCATCACGGGTCCAGCTTGACATCGTTTCCGCACCAATATCATCGAGCATTAACACCGGTTGTTTTTTTATTCCTTCAAGCTTATCGTTCAATGTGGCATCAGCGATTGAATTTTTTAATTCTCGGAATAACTCCGGTACATACACAATCATCGATGGAATCTTTTGTTCTGCTAACTCATTGGCGATTGCACCAAGCAAATACGATTTACCAACACCAAATTTACCATACAAATACAAACCCTTTGGTTTTTTTCCGGCAAGATAATTTTCTACAAACAGATAGGCTTTTTCGACCGCTTGCAATCTACCACTAGTGTTAACATCAATATCCTTAAAGGTTACATGAAGCATATCCTTTGGAAAATGCATACTTTGGATGAGCTTCTCGTTCTTCCTTTGCTCATCGTACATTACCTGACGCTGACAGCGATCGTACTGAATATCGATGGCATTCCTACGTATCAAAAGCTCCGGTTCATACCCCTTCATCAGATTCGCACAATTGTCGAGGCTCGAACAATTTTGGCAACCCTTTTTTTGCGTTGAATATTCATAAAGCTTCATTAAGCTTCTTTCGACCATATCATGAGTAATTTCATCTTGATGTTGTGCTAAAAAGGCGCGAACATCTGGATTGTTCATAATCTCGTGGCGCATTTTTTCATAGCGCTTTTGAAAGCTTTCGTTCGCACCTAACCGCTTTAAAGTATCTCTGATGTTTTCCATTCTGAGCTAGTCACCTCCTATTTCCGTAAATTTTTTATTTTCTCTTCTAAGGCACGTTTCTTTGCTTCAAAATCAGAGTCTACTACATCAGTTTGGAGCGGCTCTGTAGCAGCCTGATTTTCATTGCTATCTTTTTCATGAAACCAATCAGGTAATAGTTCAGTCCTAATTGGCTTTTTATTATAACTGGATTGTGGCTTTTTATTTGAATCCTTCTTAGACACCCATTGCTGCCTATCTTTATACTCTTTCCGTGCCAAATCCATAGCTTCTTTTACTGTTTTAACTTGCTTACGCCCCCATTGGCTTGCAATTTTCTCAGTAAAGGCTTTTGGCAATTTCATGTCATTGGTTCTCATGATAAAATCTATCAATACGTTAATAACACCAGGTTCAAGTCGTTGTTGAAACATAATTCCTTCAAGTAAGCTTAAATCAGCTCTTGAAGGCTCGCCGCCTCCTAGCTCGCGTAAAAATTCTCGGGGGGATTTCGTTTCAAAATAAGCAATCTGTTTTTCTTCTCTTGTAATCGGTTCATTATGGATGTCTTTGAATGGTAAGGCCTGCGTTTTATCAACAAGGGAAGGCAACCCGCCATGGTGAAATTCATACCAATCCTTCGCGCAAGTCCGCAATGCGTCAATATTGGTTACACCTTGGTCGGTGGCATCAATGACGATATTTTTCATTTGAATCGCATCAATCCCATATAAATAAGCTAGCTTACTGATCGCTTCCCGCACCTTATCAGTCAAAGCGCTCTTTGGAACAAGATTTTCTGATAACCCTGCCTCCAAAAGCTCAAAATTAAAAGAAAAATGCCTTAGTTCAAGGTCTGAAGCTGATTTTCTCCCGATAAATTCCTTCCCCCCATCGACTGTTAAATCATTTGACATGTCTGAATTGATTTTTAAAGCAGAAGGTGGAAGAATTTCATAAACATCATCAAAGCTTCTCGTCACGTTGCTAAACCCATTATAAACATCGACCCGCTTATGGCTAAAAAATTGTTTGAGGCGTTGATACTGCTTTGGTCCCAATTTTCGATATAATGGAATGCTAAGCATATCATCTAAGAAAAACTGTTCCGGAGTAAAAGGGGGTTCGAGCTGATAAATGAAGTTTCGCTCCTTTTCTTCGTTGCGAAGAAGCGTAGTCATCAACCCAATTCCTTCTAGCTTCAATCTTGCTTCATAAATATCATTAAGTTTTAAATCCATCAGAGTCATGAGTCGATGATGGGTGCTTGCCTCGGACCAAATTCGATTTTCCTCCAATTCAGCCCAAAGCGTCAAATATAAGCTTAAACTTTTTGCACCAATTAATGGTTGATATAAAAACGTCAATACTTTTCTGTCATAGTCATGAAGCAGTCCGTTCACGAATACAACATATCGATCGATTGGGATGAGCTCTTGCCAATGCTGGGCCATCTTGATCATACCTTTCCCTTATAAGAAAAGCGCAAGGCGCCCGTTTATCGGCGACAAGCATAAGACGAGCCGTCTAGAAGGTTGCTTTTTACCTTCTAGACGGATTGGCTTATGACCTCGAGCCGATGGCGCCTGGAGCTAGACAATAAAAAAAGAAGAGCTAATTGCTTCATTTAGCTCAGGTTATATTTCCTTCTTGATTAATTCCTTCAACTCTTCAATAAAGACATTAATATCCTTAAATTGACGGTAAACAGAGGCAAAACGGACATAAGCTACTTCATCGATTTTTGCCAGTCTATCCATTACCATTTCGCCAATCATATCACTCTTAATTTCAGATATTCCCTGGTTGCGAAGCTCCTTTTCAACTTCCATCGTAATTTCCTGGAGCTCTTTCAATGCAACCGGGCGTTTTTCACATGCCTTAATTAAGCCACGTAAAATCTTTTCACGATTAAACTCTTCTCTAGTTCCCTCTTTTTTCACCACGATTAAAGGGATTTCTTCTACTTTTTCAAAAGTCGTAAATCTATAACTGCATTGTTCACATTCTCTTCTGCGGCGAATCGACTTACCTTCATCAACAGGTCGAGAATCGAGAACACGTGTATTATGATGTTGACATGAAGGGCATTTCATTCGTCAGCGCTCCAATTCCTAATAATTTTTCTTCATTAAAATCTTTCCAATACTATCTTATAAAAAAGAGGGAACTTGGACAAGTAGCACTCCTAAAATAATACCATCAATCGCCATACTCAATGTACATAAATGCAAAAAAACTGCTTGCTGATCCCCCAATCAGCAAGCAGTTTTCATATTTCAAAATAATTTAGTTACCCAACTTTAACTTTAGAGTTATGATTAGCCATTGCGTTTGCAACATGCTTAAGAAGGTCAACTACACGACAAGAATAACCCCACTCGTTATCATACCATGCAAGTACTTTTACTTTGTTATCGCCGATTACCATAGTTGATAAACCGTCAATAGTTGCTGAGTTTTCATTTGTATTAAAATCAACCGATACTAACGGCTCATCAGTAATGTCAAGAATTCCTTTTAAAGGACCTTTCGCTGCAGCATAGAATACTGAGTTTACTTCATCCACAGTAACGTCCTTCTTTAAGTCCACAACTAAATCCACCAAAGAAACATTTGGTGTTGGGACACGCAACGCCATACCGTGTAGCTTACCAGCCATTTGTGGTAATACTAATGATAGTGCTTTAGCAGCTCCAGTTGATGTTGGAATGATGCTTTGGGCACACGCACGCGCACGACGCAAATCTTTATGTGGGTTGTCAATATTCTTTTGGTCATTTGTATAAGCATGAACTGTAGTCATTAAACCGTTGATGATACCAAACTCTTCTTCTAGAACTTTAACAACTGGTGCTAGGCAGTTTGTTGTACACGAAGCATTTGAGATAATATCGTGTTTCTCGATATCAAGCTTCTCATCGTTAACACCCATTACGATTGTCACATCTTCATTTTTACCAGGGGCAGTTAAGATTACTTTCTTCGCTCCTGCTTCCAAGTGTAATGCTGCTTTATCACGAGCATTAAATTTACCTGTTGCTTCGATAACGATATCGATACCAAGCTCTCCCCAAGGTAATTGTTTTGGATCGCGGTTAGCGTATAATTGTACGCGTTTACCATTTACAGTAAGTGCATCCTCACTAGGAATGACTTCACCAGGAAATTTTCCGTGTGTAGTATCATATTTAATTAAATGTGCTAACGTTTCGGCCGGATAGCTGGCATTAATCGCTACCACATCGATATCATTTTCAAGGATTGCCTTTCTAAATACCATTCTTCCAATTCGTCCAAAACCATTAATCGCTACTTTTGCCTTCATTGTATGGCTCCTTCCGCAATATGTTATACTTTATTCTTCGATTAGTTGTAATTAGTATAACATATTAAATTGGATTTGTGAGCATTAAATTGCGGATTTTTAAAAAGTTTTATACCCATTTCGGTTAAATCCCTTAATTATGCTAACATAATAAAAAAAAGAAGCCTATTTTAGCTTCTTTTTTAGGTCATACTAATTCATGATTTGTGTAGCCCCATTGCGATAAAATCTTTAATAACTGCTGCTTCGTATCTACAATTGAACCGTTGTTATTAATCACTTCATCAGCCCATTGCAGTTTATCACGTAATGGAAGCTGAGAGGCTATCCGTGATTTCGCTTCAGACTCAGTAAAATTATTTCGGGCCATCAGGCGATTAAGCTGTGTCTGTTCGTCAACAAATACGAGAATGATTTTATCAACCAAATAAGTTAACTTACTTTCAAACAAGAGCGGAATGTCTAACACTACAAGCTCATTCCCACCCGCAACATATTGCTCCTTTTTCCTAAGCATATTCTGTCTCACCGCAGGATGAACAATATGATTGAGGACCTCTCGTTTCTCTTCGTTCGGAAAAATAATACTTCCTAATTTCGGACGATCTATCGATCCATCCTCAAGTAAGATCTCTTTACCAAAATACGCAACAATCTCGTCGTATGCTTTTTCCCCTTTTTCAACTGCCAGGCGTGCCTCTTCGTCAGCATCAATCACTGGTATCCCCAGCTCCTTCAGCATATTAGACACGGTGCTTTTCCCGCTGGCAATTCCGCCTGTTAAACCAATAATAACTGCCATTTATACTACCTTCCCTATGCGTATTAAAATTTTAACAATCCAATAATAATTAAGATAACCCCCGGAATAAATAGAAACTTCTGAACCCATTCGTATTGGGCAAAAATACCACCCAAGCGCATTCCCAGAAATACAAATAATGAACTCATCACTGTCACAGAAGCGGCTAAAATCCAGGGAGAATATCCTAACATCGCTGCGCCAATTCCTGCTCCAAACGCATCAAGCGATAATGCCAGACCAAGCATGAACGCTTCAACGCCGGTAATCACACCCGACTGGTCAAAATCTGCAGAAAGTGGCTTTTTTAATATTTGAATCACGACACCTAACGATTTTATTTCAAAATTAATAATAGTGCCTTCAATATCTGTGGGCTCCGTCACCTTTTCCGGGCGGAAAAATTGAAACAACACCCAGGCACCAAGCACGATTAAGATCAGTCCTCCAAGACTTTCAGCCATCCTCGTTGAAAACAATCTTTCCAGGAAATGACCAACGCCCATGGCAAAAAATAAGATAACCGCTGAGCAGCCCGAAATAATCAGGATGGATATTAACGGGATGCGAATTTTTCGTAATCCGTAAGTTAACCCCACACTAAAACTGTCAAGACTGACAGCAAAAGCTAATAGAAAAAGTGAGATTGAATAGGCCATTTGATAAGCTCCTTCCTGCCAATCGCTATGATAGTATATGGAAGGAGCCTATCCATTGTTATATGGCGCTCATAAGATTATTAGCTTTTTAATTTCTGGCAAACCGGACAGAAATGAGTACCACGTCCACCAACGACTATTTTTTGTAGCTCGGTACCACAATTGATACATGGCTCTTGCTTTTTTCCGTAGACAAGAAGCTCTAATTGAAACATGCCAATTTGACCTTGCGAATTGACATAAGAGCGAATCGTACTGCCACCTTTAGCAACCGCTTCAGATAAAGTAGCCACAATCTCTTTGTGCAGCACGGTTATTTCCTCACTACTTAACGATGATGCCAGACGTT
The DNA here is from genome assembly GCF_012843265.1 of Bacillus sp. DNRA2. Classification (GTDB taxonomy): domain Bacteria; phylum Bacillota; class Bacilli; order Bacillales; family Cytobacillaceae; genus Bacillus_BU. The sequence continues at coordinate 63,497 of NZ_JABAIT010000010.1, forward strand.
CAGGGTGAATGCGTGCCCGAAACAACGCCTCATCAACATAAATATTACCAAGACCAACAACGATGGTTTGGTCGAGGAGCAAAACTTTAATTTTCCGGTTTGACGCTGTTAGTTTTTCCGCTAAGTAATCCATAGTGAATTCCTTCGAAAATGGCTCTGGTCCTAATTGTGAAAGCGGAAGTTGCTCAAATTCAGTTCCTTTTAGAAATAAATGCATGGTGCCAAATTTACGGACGTCCTTATAGCGAAGCTCGGTTCCATCGGTAAAATAAAAGATAACATGGGTGTGTTTATCAACAGGTTCGCTACCTGCAAACAGCCCGTATTTCCCTTCCATTCTCAAATGGGAAACAAGCGCAAAATCATCACTATAAAAGATTAAAAATTTCCCCCGTCGCCCCATCTCAAGTAAGGTTTGCCCTTTTAACGCATCCTGAAATTGGACAACTTCATTCGGATATTTAATGATTTTGGGCCAAAAAACTTCAACCCTTTCAATCTGTTTAGATAAAATTAATGCTTCTAGCGTGCGTTTTACCGTTTCGACCTCTGGTAATTCTGGCAAAGGTCGCCCCACCTTTCTATATCGCTTTATTCGGCCTGTTAACTAGCTAAACAACCAATTTATGCAAATTCACTTTATTTAGCATCAAACCAAGTTGATCCATATGCATAATCAACCTTAAGTGGAACCTTCAGCTCGATGGCATTTTCCATCACCTCCGGAACAATCCGCTTCAGTACATCGATCTCATTATCTGGTACTTCAAAAATCAATTCATCATGCACTTGTAACAATAATCTAGATGCTAATTTTTCATCAGTTAATCTTGCAGCCATATCGATCATTGCTTTTTTAATAATATCAGCTGCGCTTCCCTGAATCGGTGTGTTCATCGCGGTTCTTTCTGCAAAACTGCGAATATTAAAATTGCGGGCGGTAATCTCCGGAATGTAGCGACGACGTTGTAGCAAAGTCGCTACATAGCCCTTTTGCTTTGCATCCTTTACGATTTCCTCCATGTACTCTTTCACCTTCGGGTAACTTTCAAGATAGCGTTCAATAAATAGACCCGCTTCCTTTCTTGAGATCCCAAGGGATTGTGAAAGCCCATAATCACTGATACCATATATAATTCCAAAGTTAACTGCCTTTGCTTGGCGACGCATATTCGACGTAACCTGATCCTCATTAACATGAAAGACGTCCATCGCTGTTTTCGTATGGATATCAAGGCCAGCATTAAAAGCATCAATTAATTTCTGGTCACCGGAAATATGTGCCATGACCCTTAATTCAATTTGCGAATAATCTGCCGCAAAAATATACCAGCCAGGCTCAGACGGCACGAATGCCTGGCGAATTTTTCGTCCTTCTTCCAGACGAATCGGGATATTTTGCAAATTGGGATCCGTTGAACTTAAGCGGCCAGTTTGTGTTAAGGCCTGATTAAATCTAGTATGAACTTTTTTTGTGACCGGATTCATCACCTTCAACAAGCCCTCGATATAGGTTGATTGCAGTTTTCCGAGCTGACGATAATGAAGGATTTCGTTAATAATGTCATGGCTATGTTCTAGCTTTTCTAACACATCAGCAGACGTTGAATAGCCCGTCTTTGTTTTTTTAACAGGAGGTAGTCCTAATTTCTCAAATAAAATACCACCTAACTGCTTCGGCGAATTAATATTAAACTCTTCACCCGCCAACATATGAATGTTTCGTTCAAGTCCAAGTAAAGCATGATGATTATCCTCACCCATTTTCCTGAGGCGCTCTTCATCTATTGTAATTCCTTGGAATTCCATATCAGCTAATATCAAGGATAGTGGCATTTCAAGTTCAGTAAACAACTCATACTGCTGGTTTTCTTTTAATTCACTGACTAGCCTTTCTGCTAAAATCTTCAGAGCATCTGCTTTACGAACTAGATGCTCAGCTACAATCTGCTCCTCAGGAATCTGGCGTTTTGCCCCTTTTCCATATATCTGTTCATCTGTATAAATATCACTGAAATTGTAACGCTTGGCAATTACCGCAACTTCATTAACGGCTTCAGCCGGATTTAAAATATATGAAGCAAGCAGTAGGTCAAACTCAATACCGGCTAAGTGAATACTTTTGTGCCGTAATGCCACTTCCGTCCGCTTCGCATCAAAAACAATCTTTTTCATCTGGTCATCTTCAGCCCATTTTTTAAATGCATTTGACTGTAGTGCATTCGCTAAAGAAACATAGTAATAGCCTGTTTCATTAGCAAATGAAATCCCAATAATCTCGGCATGATGATAATTTTCCTCCAGCATTTCTAAATAAAATGCAGTATTGTTCGTTAGCATATCTTCATGTATTTCTTCAATGATGCGAAAATCAAGCGGTTGCAAATCCGTCGCGACTTCCTCAGTTAATTCTCCTCCAAGTCGCTCCAGCAAAGTATGAAACTCCAGGTCTTTAAATAGCTGTGTGACTTTATCTTTATGGAGACCTTCATACTCTAGCTCAGATAGCTGTAATTCTACAGGAGCCTCCGTTGTAATCGTAGCAAGCTGCTTGCTCATTTTCGCCTGACCCTGAAATTCAGCTAATTTGTCCTTTAATTTTGCTCCGCTCACTTGATCAATTGATTCCAACAGTTTTTCTAACGAACTAAATTCTTTTAGCAGCTTGATGGCTGTTTTTTCACCCACTCCAGGAACACCTGGGATATTATCGGATGCATCTCCCATTAAGCCCTTCATATCAATGATTTGCTCTGGAACAAGTCCATATTTTTCCTGAATATGTTCTGGTGTATAAATCTCCATATCGGTGATACCTTTTTTTGTGATACAAACTGTGATCTTTTCCGAACTTAATTGAGTTAAGTCCTTATCTCCAGAAATGACCTTAACTTGATATCCATCCTGTTCAGCCTGACGCGAGTAAGTACCGATGATATCATCCGCTTCAAAATTTTCAAGTTCATATCGCGAAACGCCAAAAGCGTCTAGTAGCTCTTGAATAAACGGAAATTGCTCGGAAAGTTCAGGTGGGGTTTTTTGTCTCCCCCCTTTATACTCACTGAAGGTTTGATGTCGGAAGGTGGATTTGCCTGCATCAAAGGCAACCAAAATGTGGGTTGGTTTTTCTTCTTCGATTAATTTCATTAAAATCATCGCAAAGCCGTAAACGGCATTCGTATGTATTCCCTTTTGATTATTAAGTAAAGGTAAAGCAAAAAATGCTCGATAGGCAATCGAGTTACCATCTATTAATACAAGTTTTTTATCCAATTAAACGCCCTCCTTCTATGTAGCCCATAACGATTGTTTCTTTTACCATTTTATCATGACTTGTTTTTAAAATGAAAAAATGGCGAATGAGAAATGCAAAAAGACGAAGGGGGGATCGACCTTCGTCTTAACTGCCATGCATATAATTAGGGGGGGATTACGTTTTTAAGTGTAACAACGAATTATTAACAAATCATAAACAGATTATTAAAAGATATTTAAGTTTACCGTAACATAAGTTTCTTTTTCAAAGAAATGGTGAACACACTTCCAGTGCCAACTTCACTTGATACCGTAATTGTCCCTTGATGTGCTTCAATTAGATGCTTAACAATCGCTAGTCCAAGACCTGTCCCTCCTGAATTTCTGCTCCGTGCCTTATCAACTCGGTAAAATCGTTCAAATATCCTTGGAATTTCCTGCTTTTCGATACCAATCCCAGTATCTGAAATATGAACAAGTACCCGATCATCCTTCATTTCTGTCTCGATTTTAATACTTCCATTTTGCGGAGTATACATAATCGCATTGTTGATAACATTAATGAACACTTGCTTTAAGCGGAACAGATCACCTTGAATCACTACATTTTCGTTGTCCTCAAGATAGTTTAATGTAACGGACTTATCCTCAGCTTTTTTTTGGAGCATCGTGACGCTGTCCTTTAGCAATGTCCCCAGGTTGACTTCTTTTATATCAAGATTAAACTTATGTTGCTCGATTCTCGACAACTCTAATAATTCTTCAATTAATTGTTGCAAGCGATCGCTTTCCGTTAAAATTATATGTAAGAATGCCTCTAATGATTTGGGATCATCCTTTGCCCCATCGAGCAGTGTCTCCGTGAACCCTTTAATAGAAGTAACCGGAGTTTTCAACTCATGGGAAACATTAGCAACAAAATCTTTTCTTGTTTGCTCAAGATTTTTTAATTCAGTAATATCGTGAAAAACTAGCAGGGTGCCCTTCCATACATCATTTGTGCCAATGATTGGTGCACCAAATACTTCAAAATGTTTTAAATCTATTCCAATCGGAATCCGCAAATATCGCTTAACCTGTTGCTCAGTGATAAATATTTCTTCAACTAAATCGGAAATTTCCCTGTGTTCAATGACCTCATAGTACAACCTGTACAAATATACCTCCGGCTTCACATGAAAAACTTCCTTAAACGCACGGTTAATTAACGATACGTAGCCACGGTTATCAATTAAGATTAACCCGCTGCCCATGCTTTCTATCAAGGTAGTTAGTCGATCCTGTTGCATTTCCTTAGCTTTCATCATTTCTTGAAGATTCCTTGCTAAAATATTAATGGATGTACTGAGCATCCCAGTTTCGTCAACCTTATCTTCATACGTCCTGGCCCGATAGTTCCCTTTAGCAAGTTCCATTGCCACTTTTGTCGCTGATTCTATTGGCTTTGTATAACGCGAAGTAATACTTGTACCTAAAATAATAATGACAATAAGAGCAAGAATAAAGCTAATCGATAACAACCACCAAATTTGACCGTACGCTTCTTCTAACACATCCATTTTGGCGCTAAGAAACACAACGCCCTCAATTTTTCCGTCATTTTCGATTGGCTTCCAAAAAAAATGAAGTTCATTACCTTCTTTATTAATGACAACATCCTGATCATTATTTTGGGAAGAGATGATATCTTTTAAAGTTCGATAGTGCAGTTCATCAGATAACGTATCCGATAATTCACCACTGTCAAAGAGAATCTTGCCTTTCGGGTCAGTAATGGAGACCCTAGCATCAATCGTCTCGCTAAATTCTTGAACCCTTTGCTGATCAAGTGAGGCAATACCTCCAGTGTTCTCGATGAAAATAGACACTAAAGTATTTTCCTTTTGAAGCCGTTCATTAAATTGATTAAAATGATAATTTTTAAAAAGCTGACCTAATAGTAACCCTAATGCAATCATTACGATAAAAATTAACGTAATTAACGGAATTAACAGCCTAGTTCGGAATTTTATCATTTACCTTTGGCTCCTCTAATTTGTAGCCAAGCCCTCGGATGGTTTTAATATAAACTGGTTTTTTTGTATTGGGTTCAATTTTATCCCTTAAATGACTTATGTGTACATCAACGATTCGAGTATCACCGGCAAAATCATAATTCCAAACCGCACTTAACAGCTGATCACGTGTCAACACCTTACCCTTGTGTTTTCCAAGATGAACAAGTAGTTCAAATTCCTTTGGCGTTAATTCTAAGAGCTCACCTTTATAAAACGCTTCATAATGTTCGGGATAAATGGTCAAATCTTTAATCGCGATATTGGCGCCTTCTCCGTGTTCGTTAACAGTGGTCTGCAAGTTGTTTTGTACTTCAGTTCTGCGCAAAATTGCCTTAACCCTAGCGACTACTTCCCTCGGGCTAAAGGGCTTGGTCATATAGTCATCAGCACCAAGCTCAAGACCTAAAATCTTATCAAATTCATCATCCTTTGCAGTTAACATCAGAATAGGTGTTACCACCTTTTGCTGACGTAGCTGCTTACATACTTCTATTCCATCAAGACGTGGTAGCATTAAATCCAGAACAATGAAATCATATTCACCCTCAAGTGCTAAATCTCTCCCTGTTTCTCCATCCATTGCCGTCGTGACTTTATAGCCCGCTTGTTCTAAGTTATATTGAAGTAATGTAACAATGGATTGCTCATCATCCACTACTAGTACTTTTTTCTCCATAATACCCTCCGGATTCGTATCCCCATTTTTTCTAAATATTTTTTACACCTTACTACTATATTATTAGAAAAATTATACTAGCGCCAAAAATAACTCGATTCTTTACAAATTTTTTACACTTCTTAATATTTTTGTGTTGATTTCCGCTACAGGAGTCTTCGCTCCTTCCGCTCCAATCAATACAATAAAACTTTTGCCAAAATAAAAAGACCCGAAGGTAGCCTCCGAATCTTTTTGTAAGGAAATAAATTAAATTAACGCAGCCATGACGTTGCGGACAGCTGCTGCAGATTTATCAAGAGCGGTTTTTTCTTCGCCAGTCAATTCTAGTTCGATTACTTTTTCAATTCCGTTTCCACCAAGAATGGTTGGAACGCCAAAATAGATACCTTCATAGCCGTATTCACCTTCAAGGTAAGCGATTGCAGGTAGCACACGTTTTTGATCCTTCAGAATAGCTTCACACATTTCTACAAGTGAAGCAGCAGGAGCATAATATGCTGAACCATTTCCGAGAAGGTTTACGATTTCACCGCCACCTTTACGTGTTCGTTCAACGATTTGCTCAAGTCGGTCTTCTGGAATTAATGTTGATAATGGGATTCCGCCAGCAAAAGAATAGCGGATGAGCGGAACCATGTCATCTCCATGTCCACCTAATACGAAACCAGTAATATCTTTAACTGATAAATTTAACTCTTCGGCAATGAACGTCCGGAAACGGGCAGTATCAAGAACACCTGATTGACCGATTACACGATTTTTTGGAAAGCCGGATTCTTTGAAAATTGTATAAGTCATTGCATCAACAGGGTTTGTTAACACTATAATGAAAGCATTTGGTGAGTGCTTTGCAATTTCTTGAGCAACGCTCTTCATAATTTTTTGATTTGTTTGAACCAAATCATCACGGCTCATCCCAGGTTTGCGAGCAATCCCCGCAGTAACAACGACGATATCAGAATTTGCTGTATCAGCGTAGTTAGAAGTTCCCGTAACTTTAGCATCAAAACCTTGAACAGGACTTGCTTCTAACATATCTAAAGCTTTACCTTTAGTTGGATTTTCCATTTGTGGGATATCAACTAATACTACATCCGCTAATTCTTTTTGAGCTAATAAGAATGCAGTAGTTGCACCGGTAAATCCTCCGCCAATTACGGATACCTTTTTACGTTTGATTCTCATTAATATATCCCCCTTTGTTTTCCTTACAGAAAATTACGAAAAATCCACAATGCAAAACAAGGCTGTATTTTAAAATTTTGCCTAGTATTAGAAAAACACATAAAAGAACAAGGCGCAAGTATTTTGCTTGTACCGCAAAATACTAATACGCCTTGTCTCAATGGAATGAATTATTCCATATTCTTGATTAACTCATCACCGAATTCAGAACATTTAACTTCAGTAGCACCATCCATTAAACGAGCGAAGTCATAAGTTACAACTTTAGAAGCAATTGTATTCTCGATTGATTTAACAATCATATCAGCTGCTTCGTTCCAACCTAAGTGTTCTAGCATAAGAACGCCAGATAATAACTCAGAAGATGGATTTACTTTATCTAAACCAGCATACTTAGGTGCAGTACCGTGAGTTGCTTCGAAGATAGCATGTCCAGTTTCATAGTTGATGTTTGCTCCTGGTGCAATACCGATACCGCCGACTTGTGCAGCAAGCGCATCAGAAATGAAGTCACCATTTAAGTTCATTGTAGCAACAACATCAAATTCTTTTGGACGAGTCAGGATTTGTTGTAAGAAGATATCAGCAATTGCATCTTTTACGATGATTTTGCCAGCAGCTTCTGCTTCAGCTTGTGCTTTGTTAGCAGCATCTGCACCTTGCTCAGCAACGATACGATCGTATTGAGCCCAAGTGAATACTTTATCTCCGAATTCTTGTTCAGCAAGCTCGTAACCCCAATTTTTGAAAGCACCCTCAGTAAATTTCATGATATTACCTTTATGTACAATCGTTACTGATTTGCGTCCTTCTTTAATTGCATAGTTGATTGCAGCACGAACTAAACGTTTTGTACCTTCTTCAGATACAGGTTTAATTCCGATACCAGAAGTTTCAGGGAATCTAATGTTCTTAACACCTAGCTCAGTTTGTAAGAAATTGATTAATTTCTTTACTTCGTCTGAACCTTTTTGGTACTCAATACCTGAGTAGATGTCTTCTGTGTTTTCACGGAAGATGACCATGTCAGTGTCTTGAGGACGTTTTACTGGTGAAGGTACACCTTCGAACCAACGTACAGGACGTAAGCAAACGAATAAGTCTAATTCTTGTCTTAATGCAACGTTTAATGAACGAATTCCGCCACCAACTGGAGTTGTAAGAGGTCCTTTGATCGCAATTAGATATTCATTAATTAAATCTAAAGTCTCTTGAGGAAGCCATTCACCTGTTTTATTGAAAGCTTTTTCTCCCGCAAAAACTTCTTTCCACACAATTTTACGCTCACCTTTGTAAGCTTTTTCTACTGCCGCATCTAGTACGCGTGAAGCTGATGCCCAAATGTCCGGACCAGTACCGTCACCTTCGATAAAAGGGATGATTGGGTTATTTGGTACATTTAGTACTCCGTCTTTTACTGTGATTTTTTCTCCTAGCATATCTCTTTCTCCCTCCATGTCCATGAAAACGTGCAGACGACTCACTTAAGCAGCCCGGTTAAAAAATAGTAACTATTTTTTAACCGGACTGAAGTCGCTGCACTTTTCATAAATTAACAAAAACTTTCCCCTATATATTACATCAGTTTTTGTCTAAATTGTAAACTTTTCAAATATTTTTTTATCTTTGTTCAACTGGAACATACTTTTGTAAAGATGGACCAGTGTAATCCGCGCGTGGACGAATTAAACGATTGTTTTCGTATTGTTCTAGAATATGAGCTAACCAACCAGAAACACGGCTTACAGCAAAGATTGGAGTGAATAAATCGTGATCGATGCCTAAGCTGTGGTATACAGATGCTGAATAGAAATCAACGTTTGGCGGAAGTTTTTTCTCACCAGTAACGATTGCTTCAATTTTTGATGACATTACATACCATTGTGGTTCGCCAGTTAATTGAGTTAATTTCTCTGACATAGCTCTTAAGTGCTTAGCACGTGGGTCACCTAAACGATATACGCGGTGTCCAAAGCCCATGATTTTTTCTTTATTAGCAAGTTTGCCACGAATATATGGCTCAACATTATCTATTGTTCCAATTTCAGAAAGCATTTTCATAACTGCTTCATTGGCACCACCATGTAAAGGACCTTTTAGCGCACCAATTGCAGCTGTAATTCCAGAATAGACATCAGATAAGGTTGCCACACAGACACGTGCTGTGAATGTAGATGCGTTTAATTCATGGTCAGCATGAAGAACTAAAGCTTTGTTGAAAGCTTCAACAGCAATAGCCTCTGGCTCTTTTCCAGAAAGCATATATAAGAAGTTTTCAGCAATACTGAAATCCTTGCGAGGCGCAACAGGCTCCAAACCTTTTCTAATTCTAGAAAATGCTGTTACAATAGTAGGCAATTTTGCTTGTAAACGGATTGCCTTACGGTAGTTAGCTTCCTCATCCATTAAGTCAGCTTCTTCATCATAAAGACCTAATAGGGAAACTGCAGAGCGAAGTGCAGCCATCGGATGTACTTTATCAATTGGGTACATTTTGAAATGATCTAAAATTTCTTGTGGTAAACCTGCATTTTCAGCAAGTTGAGTTTTAAGTTCAGCTAGCTCTTGTGCATTAGGTAGTCTACGATGCCATAGCAGGTAGACAACTTCTTCAAAGGTAGCATTTTCTGCTAAATCATCGATATTGTACCCAACATAAGTTAGGGTATCATCAATAATTGAACTGATTGATGAAGTCGTTGCAACTACCCCTTCAAGACCACGTGTAACTGTCATAAATAATCTCTCCTTTTCTAAATAAGAATTCCCCAATACCCTTTGTCTGTCAAAATTTGCTCAAATATCTGAAAAATCAGTTATTAACAAGCGAGTCAGAAAGATACCTCTCTAGACAAATATACGGGTAGCTAAAAGCTATCCCTGGAAAGTTAGCTGTAACCAGCTAAACCACAGACCTATAATAATTATGATTTGAATGAGCGCTTGTTCATAGTTGCTCAAAATAGAAGAATAGAATGATAGGCTTCTATTTTGGAATATTACTAATATTACCTTGTCTTATCCTAATCTCCTACAGTTTCTCCTCTGTTTATAACCTTTTCTTCGATTTGTAAAAAGTGAAAAGGTTTTCATTTTTTACAAATTCATTATAAGGATGGTTATAATGTTTTTTTGATATGTTTGGACTTACAAATCTTATTATAAACAATTATCAGACTTTTGTGAACGGAAACGACTTAATTTGTAAAAAAATAAATTATTTTGCTATGAACATTTCAAAGATTTTCATTGCCATATAAGCTATTCCAGCCCCAATTAAAGGTCCAACTGCCACGCCTTGAAATAAGGAAATCGATAGGATCGTCCCTAACACAAGTGCTGTTGTAATATGCGGATCATCCGCTAACAACGTGACGCCTCCCTTCGCTAACAGAGCAACCGCCATTCCTGATAGCAAAGCAATCCATGCATAAGGTGACCTGAAGGCCTCGGTTAAATCTTTAAAGCCTATTTGACCTGCAGCAATAGGGGCAAGGACAGCAACCGTTATGACTGTAACCCCCCAATTTATCCCTTTCGCTTGAAGATAACCAAATGCCTTTGCATCTAAACCAACAATTTTCATTAAAAGCAAAACAACCACTGCCACCATCATCGATTGATTTTTCGAAAAATAAGCAATGACTAATAATATTGCTAAAAATGCATAAGCTTCATATTTCATTTGAGTTTGACTCCTTTAGTTGACTGAATTTACGTTTGACATGAAAATAAAGCAATAGTTTCTAAAAAATGTTAATATGATAGTATGTAAATACGTAAAGGAGGATCTATTTGAATAAAACAAATCTGTTACGATTTCTACGCCTTCTCTTCGTACTTTTTATCGTCTTAGCTTTATTGGTTGGACTTTATTTTTTATCAAAAGTAACCTATCCATTTATCATCGGCTTTATCATTGCCTTTATGATGAATCCGCTTGTTAATTTTCTAGAAACAAAAGCAAAAATACCTCGTGCTCTGTCTGTATTCATTACATTAATCATTATTTTTGCCACTTTCGCTGGACTCATGACTTTATTAATAGCTGAGATTGTCTCTGGAGCAAATTATATTGCTGCGGTGGTTCCAGACCATCTTGACACCATTATTGCTTACATACAGGAGATGTTAGCTGGTCAGATCCTACCGTTCTATCACCAAATTGCGAATTTATTTCAAAACCTCGATACAGGTCAACAAGAAACCATTATGAATAACATCGAGAACGTCGGAAAAACGTTTGGAACAACTGTTGGTACGTTTATCAAAAATTTCTTTGGCAATATCCCAAATGTCCTTTCTTGGTTTCCAAACGCTGCAACCGTTTTGATTTTCTCGCTGCTTGGAACTTTTTTCATCAGCAAAGATTGGTATCGTTTATCAAATCTAATCGGAAAATTCCTACCACATCGAGCCAAAACAAGCGGAAGAACTGTATTCATAGATTTAAAAAAGGCCTTATTTGGATTTTTAAAGGCCCAAGCAACACTGATTTCGATGACGACCATTATTATATTAATTGGCCTTCTTATCCTCCGCATTGACTATGCCATTACAGTTGCGCTCATTACTGGCATTGTCGATGTCATTCCCTATTTAGGGACAGGTGCTATTTTTGTACCATGGATTATTTACGAAATTATCACAGGTGACACGGGGATAGCGATCGGTTTAACGATTCTTTACATTGTTGTCCTTGTCCAACGCCAATTAATGGAGCCGAAGGTATTGTCGTCAAACATCGGTCTAGACCCGCTCGCCACCTTAATTGCTTTATTCGTTGGCTTCAAGCTTTTAGGCTTTCTTGGACTTATTGCTGGACCTGTCCTATTAGTGATAATCAATACCCTTAATCGTGCTAATGTATTTCGTGACGTATGGATCTATATTAAAGGGAATGAACAACCCTAAGCCATTCCTTCCAATATGAAAAGTGCTGACTGGTGACCAGTCAGCTTTTTATTTTATAATAGTAATTCTACCTTTATTAAACCAATTCATTAGAGCACTCCCAATCAGCTTTTTGAAAAACACTCTTGTAAAAGGAATTAGTAATAAAAGACCAGCAAAATCAGAAATGAAACCCGGTGTTAGCAATAGCGTTCCACCGATTAAAACGCATATTCCATCTAAAATGGCATCACCAGGCATGTTTCCGTAGCGCATCTGTTCCTCGGCTTTTCTGAGGGTCTCTAGGCCCTGTTGCTTAGCTAAATATGCACCGACTACTCCTGATAAAATAATCAAGGCAATCGTAGGCAAAATGCCAATCATTTTACCTGAAAACATTAAAAAGCCAATTTCAGCTGCAGGAATGATAATAATTAGTAAAAATAAATAACGCATCAACTGTACCTCCGTTTAAGCGAATAGATGCCAAAGGTTCTTAACTTCTTTTCCTACAGAAAAGGATGGGGTTCTCCCATCCTTTCCACAGTTTAAATTATCGCATCTTTTTCAACGTTTTTAAAGTACACTGGCATGGCCGTTGTAAATAACACCTCTTGAAGCATCAACGGTAATTTCTTGACCATCTTTAAGTAGCTTGGTAGCATGGTCAACTCCGATAATTACAGGAATTCCTAAGTTCAAGCCCACAACAGCACCGTGGCTGGTTAATCCACCTTCTTCAGTGATTAATGCGCTACATTTTTCAATCGCTGGGACCATATCACGATCAGAGCCAATTGTAACAAGGATTGAGCCTTCCTTCACCTTGTCCAGTGCCTCACTTGCATTTTGAGCTACAACTACTTTTCCGTATGCAGATTTTCTGCCAATACCTTGTGCCTTAGCAAGTACATCGCCAACGATATGAATCTTCATAAGATTTGTCGTTCCCGCCTCTCCTACTGGCACACCAGCAGTAATGACAACTAAATCACCATGCTTGACAATCGTGCTTTCTACACTTGCATCAACCGCAAAATCAAGCATTTCGTCAGTTGTCGTTGCTCTTTGACTAAATTGCGGATAAACTCCCCAAACGAGTGCTAAGCGACGGCAAACATAGTCGTTAGACGTTACTGCAACGATTGGAGCCTTAGGACGATATTTAGAAATCATTCGTGCCGTATGGCCACTTTCAGTTGGAGTAATGATCGCACTTACATCTAAGTTTAATGCTGTATGAGCTACAGATTGACCAATGGCATCTGTCATATTGTGCTCGGTGCTCTTACTTCTATTTGATAATATTTCTTTATGATCCAATGCAGATTCTGCCCGGGATGCAATATTGTGCATCGTTTTCACGGCTTCAACCGGGTATTGTCCTGCTGCTGTTTCACCAGAAAGCATAATTGCATCTGTTCCATCAAAGATCGCATTCGCAACATCGCTAGCTTCTGCGCGAGTTGGACGTGGATTTCTTTGCATGGAATCAAGCATTTGTGTAGCGGTAATAACAGGTTTCCCAAGTGCATTACATTTATTAATCAATGCTTTCTGAACAAGTGGTACTTCTTCAGCAGGGATTTCAACCCCAAGATCACCACGTGCAACCATTAATCCGTTTGAAACCATTAAGATTTCATCGATGTGGTCAACACCCTCTTGGTTTTCAATTTTAGGGATGATGTTGATGTAATTGGCATCATTATCCTCTAACAACTGACGAATTTCTAGCACATCTGTTGCACGGCGTACAAACGATGCGGCAATAAAATCAACCTTTTGTTCAATACCGAACAAAATATCCTGCGCATCCTTTTCAGTGATTCCCGGAAGATTGACGCGAACCCCAGGAACGTTGACACCTTTTTTATTTTTCAAAGTGCCACCATTAAGAACCTTCGTAACGATTTCGCCGATACTCTTTTCAACCTCTAGTACTTCTAGACCAATTAATCCGTCGTCTAAAAGAATTGTTGAACCAGGGTGAACATCATCAATTAAACCAGGATATGTAACCGAAAACTTATCTACTGTGCCTTGAACTTCAGTCATCGAGATGCGAACTTCCTGTCCCACTTTCAGGTCTATCGCACCATTTTCCATGTTGTTCGTGCGAATTTCCGGACCTTTCGTATCTAATAAGATGGCTACATTTTTCCCAGTAATTCTTGCTGCTTCACGAATGTTTTTTATTCTTTCTCCATGTTCCTGATGGTCACCATGTGAAAAATTTAAACGAGCTACATTCATTCCTGCTTCGATCAACTGGGTAAGTTTTTCGATACTTTCACTCGCTGGACCTATTGTACAAACAATTTTCGTTTTACGCATTTCGCATCCTCCTGCCGGTTATATATTACTTATATTGATAGCTCTTTTGATAATTTTAGCAAGCTGTAATCGACCTGATGCTTTTGTGCCAATGCTTCAATAATATCGTAATCAACTAATTGATTTTTTTCAATTCCTACTGCACGTCCGCCTTTTTTATTGATTAATAATTCAACAGCCTGTGCTCCTAAACGACTGGCAAGGACGCGGTCTGCTGCTGTAGGAGACCCTCCACGTTGAATATGACCAAGTACCGAAACTCGAACATCTGCATTCGTGGCTGCCTTTAATTCCTTACCAAATTCAACCCCACTAGTAACACCTTCGGCAATGACAATAATACTATGCTTCTTGCCACGCTCAGAGCCTTTCTTTAGGCGTGCAACAATTTCATTGATATCGTAATTTTCTTCAGGTATTAAGATGGTTTCTGCTCCGCCGGCTAATCCTGACCATAGGGCAATGTCCCCTGCGTCTCGTCCCATTACTTCAATCACAAAAGTTCTCTCATGACTTGTTGCTGTATCGCGGATTTTGTCAATCGCATCAATAACGGTATTTAAAGCTGTATCAAAACCAATTGTTAATTCTGTTCCTGGAATATCATTATCAATCGTTCCTGGTACACCAACACATGGAAAGCCTTGCTCTGTTAATGCCTTCGCACCACGATAAGAGCCATCGCCACCGATTACAACTAATCCATCAATTCCATGAGCCTTTAACTGCTCAATTCCCTTTTGTTGCCCTTCTTTTGTCTTGAATTCCAGACATCGAGCTGAATATAGCATCGTTCCTCCACGATGAATAATATCCCCAACTGAGCCTAATTCAAGCTTTTTAATATTTCCATTAATTAAGCCTGCATATCCACCATAAATGCCAAAAACCTCAAGATTATGAAAAATTGCCTTTCTGACAACTGCACGGACTGCAGCATTCATTCCTGGAGCATCTCCGCCACTTGTTAACACACCGATTCTTTTCATGTTGACATCACCTCATTAAAATAATAAGTCAAAGATATGTAAAATTTTTCAAAAATAACCGATAAATATGGATTGACTGTTTTTATTATGAACAATCAACCTATGGAATATTTCTAAAATAACACGATGATTGCGCGATAACAACTGTATCATTGCCATTCTTTACATAGACGGAATACTCCGCAAAATGCAACCGCTTTATTACGTTAATAAGGAGATGATTCATAAATAATTCGTGAAAATACCCACATTTTAACAATAAAAGCCTGTGTCTGAGATAGTCAGTCACAGGCTTTTATTATTACTTTACAACACTAAATTCTGAAGAAAAACTAACATCACCGATTGCTTTAAATTTATCGTAGCGATCATTTACAAGCTCTTCTTCTGATAAAGCATGTAATTCCTTTAATGATTTGATTAAGATTTTTTCAATTTCTTCCGCTTGTAGCTCGACATCTTTATGAGCTCCACCTCTAACCTCAGGAATAATTTCATCAATAATTCCTAATCGTTTTAAATCTGGAGCAGTAATCTGCATCGATTGAGCTGCTTGCTTTGCAAGCGCAGCGTCACGCCATAGAATCGACGCAGCACCTTCAGGAGAAATAACAGAGTAAGTAGAGTTTTCGAGCATATAGATTCGATTCCCTACACCAAGTGCTAAAGCACCACCGCTTCCTCCTTCACCGATGACAATACAAACAACCGGAACTTTTAGGCTGGCCATTTCAAAGAGATTTCTAGCGATTGCTTCACTTTGACCACGCTCTTCAGCTGCCTTACCAGGATAAGCCCCTTTTGTGTCAATAAAACACACAATCGGACGGCGAAACTTTTCCGCTTGCTTCATTAGTCGCAAAGCCTTACGGTAGCCTTCAGGATGTGGCATCCCGAAGTTCCGACGAATATTCTCTTTTGTATCTTTGCCACGTTGGTGACCAATAATCGTTAATGGCAAGCCCTTAAATTTAGCTATCCCACCAACTATCGCTTCATCATCACGGAAGGTTCTGTCCCCATGACATTCAAGAAAGTCTGTAAAGAGCAATGAAATGTAGTCTAGTGTTGTTGGGCGATTCTGGTGACGAGCAATTTGCACGCGATCCCAAGGATTCATATTTTCATATATCTCTTTTTCGAGCTTTTCCAATCTTATTTCGAGATTGTGAATTTCAGCTGATAAGTCTACATCGGTTGTTTTTGTAAATTCCTTAAGCTCCGTTATTTTTTTCCGAAGTTCGATAATTGGGCGTTCGAATTCTAGTTCTCCAGCCATTCAAGTTCACCTCCTGGATGATGAATATCGAGGATTGTCACAACTTGTTCTTTCAACTCAAGTCTTGAAATAACAGCATCAAGCTGACCACACTTTAACAAAAATTCAGCTGTTTGGAAATCCTCAGGAAGCTCCTCGCGAATCGTTTGCTCAATAATTCTGCGACCAGCAAAGCCAATTAAAGCGCCCGGCTCAGCCAAATTATAATCACCTAAAGACGCAAAGCTTGCTGAAACACCACCAGTTGTTGGATGGGTCATAATTGAAATAATTAAACCACCATGATCGCTAAACCGTTTTAATGCGACACTTGTTTTGGCCATTTGCATTAGGCTTAAGGCACCTTCTTGCATTCTAGCACCACCAGATGCAGTGAAAATGACAAATGGTATCGATAATTCATCTGCTTTTTCTATTGCTCTAGTGATTTTTTCACCGACAACTGAACCCATACTTCCCATTCTGAAAGTAGAATCCATGACAGCAATGGCAATCGGCATGTCATTAACCTTACCAGTACCTGTCACAACCGCTTCATTTATGCCTGTTTTCACCCGGTCACTTTCTATCTTTTCAAGATAATCAGGGAATTGCAAAGGATTAGTTGAAATCATGTTTTGATTAATTTCCTCAAAGCTTCCTTCATCTAGAAAGCTTTCAATTCGTTCTCTTGAATTCATCGAAAAATGATGGGAACAATGGAGGCAAACCTTCAAATTTTTATTTAACTCTTTTGTATACATGTTTTTTTTGCAATTTGGACATTTGGTCATAATTCCTTCGGGTACATCTTGATAAGCATGGTCCGATGGAACCGTAGCATATTTCTTCTTTTTCGACTTTGTAAAAAGCTCTTTAAGCAAGGTCGTACCTCCCTTGAATGATTCACTAATGTTTCTAAAAACATTATTTGGATAACCTGATTATAAGTATTTGAAGTGGCCAGACCACTAACATAAAAAACTACCTGTCCTTCATTATACGATGCCAGTAAGCAATTATTTGTAGTAATCCGTCGTTAATAACTCGACAGTTTACGCAATGAGTTAAATGAGGAAATAATTCCAGTTTGATCTTTATTAAGTAATGCTTCAATTAGAGCAATGTACTTTTCTTTTGGTGCTTCCGGCTTAACTAACTTTAATGCATTGTGATAGTCCTTCAAAATTAACCAGATTCTTAATATTAACCGATTTTCTGATAACGTGACAATATTAAAAAAGTACTCTTCGTCATTAAAATCGGTTGTTAATACTTTTTGATAAAAATTGTTCAACTTTTCATCATTATTTCTTTGTACAATTAGTCGTAAACAGTCCAGTTCAATTAAATATTTTAATTCATGTACATCTTTTTTCGCTTCTTCATCCTGTAGGATAAAAGTACTAAGTAATTCGACCAACCTATGACCTTTGAAATCTCTGATAAATGTTCCTTCGCCTCTTTTAGTCTCGATCAATCCGAGTAATTCTAAAGAGCGAAGTGCTTCTCTAACGGAAGAGCGCCCTACATTAAGGCGCTCCGTTAGTTCACGTTCAGATGGAATTTTATCTCCAGGCTTAAGGTTATCAGAATCAATCATATGTCTGAGTTGTTTAACTATTTCAAGATAAACCTTTGAATTCTCCTGTGAGGTATTCACGTTATTATTCACTCACTTTTTCCAGTCGACGCAAGTCTTTTTGTTTTTGCTTTAATTTCCTCAAGGTCAACTTTAATACGGGCTACTCCAGTTTCCATTGCAGCTTTTGCTACAGCACTAGCTACAGCAGGTGCAACTCGAGGGTCAAATGGCCCAGGAATGACGTAATCTGCACTCAATTCTTCTTCACTAACAAGGCTCGCAATAGCTTCCACTGCTGCCACTTTCATCTCTTCATTAATATGTGTCGCACGAACATCCAAAGCGCCACGGAAAATCCCTGGGAAAGCAAGGACATTATTTACTTGATTTGGGAAATCTGAGCGTCCGGTTCCTACTACAACGGCCCCTGCCTCTTTAGCAAGATGTGGCATAATTTCAGGGTTAGGATTAGCCATTGCAAAGATAATTGAATTTTCATTCATCGTTTTTACCATTTCAGGTGTTAATGCGCCTTCAGCTGATACACCGATAAATACATCTGCACCATGTATAACATCTGCTAGGCTACCTTTCTTGTTTTCACGATTTGTAAATTTAGAAACTTCGTCTTTAATATTATTCATACCTTCAGGACGACCTTCATAGATCGCTCCCTTCGTATCACACATAATAATATCGCGCACACCATATGTATACAGAAGTTTAATAATCGCGATACCAGCAGCTCCTGCTCCATTTGCGACCACTTTAATTTCATTAATTTTCTTACCAGTTAATTTTAGCGCATTAACCAATCCTGCAGCAGTAACAATTGCTGTTCCGTGCTGGTCATCGTGAAAAACTGGAATGTTGGCTTCTTTTTTCAAACGCTCTTCGATAATAAAACAATTTGGTGCAGCGATGTCCTCAAGGTTCACACCACCAAATACTGGTTCAAGTAATTTCACTGTTTCAATGATTTTTTCAACATCAGTTGTATTTAAGCAAATCGGAAATGCATCTACACCTGCAAAGCTTTTGAAAAGAACCGCTTTTCCTTCCATTACTGGTAAGGCAGCTTCTGGTCCGATATTACCAAGACCTAATACAGCTGTTCCATCAGTAACAACTGCAACCGTATTACCTTTCATTGTATAGTCATATACTGTTTCAGGACGATCGTAAATTTCCTTGCATGGCTCTGCTACTCCAGGCGAATAAGCTAAACTGAGGTCCTTTGCATTTTGTACCGGTACCTTCGTTACTGTTTCTAGTTTCCCTTTGTTCACACTGTGCATATGCAATGCTTCTTCTCTAATAGTCAACTTTTTCCACTCCCTCAATTATCCCAAGAAATAGCTTTAACGATTTGCTATTAAACTTCTCTAGTGGTCTGACCAGTTGTCTTTATTACTATATACCATACTATTGTACCTGTAAAGATTTTGATTATTTGAAAATTTGATTATTTTAATATTACATTATCAAAACCTAATAGCTCTTGTAATTCCTTTAGACAGGATTTTGAGCCATCGACTCGCTCTCCTTTAGCTAAGCGCACGGTCTTTTCCTGACCCTCGTAATATAGAACGACTTCGACATCGCCTGGGTACTGATGTAATAAAGTATGCAATTTATTAAGCAATTCTTGAGTTTGTTTTTCAGCCTCTACCTTCAGATACAGCTTTGACTTACTCTTATTCGACAAGAACTCTAAAATTCCTGTGCCACTTTTAATGATAAATTGCAATTTTCTGTCTCTTTCTTCAACTCCACCTTCGAAAACCCATATTGTCCCGTGCTGTAATAAGTGGCCAATTTTCTTGAAGGCTTGTGGAAAAATAACGGCTTCACATTCTGCACTTTGATCACTTACGGTTAGAAAGGCCATCGATTCGCCTTTTTTTGTACGGATTTTTTTTATATTAGAAATATAAACTGCTTTAACTGTATGACGATTACCAGATTGCAAATCTGCCAATGGCGTCATTCCCAAATCCTTCAATTCTTTTCGGAATACCGCTAAAGGATGATCAGACAAAAAGAACCCCAAAATGTCCTTTTCAAATTCTAGCTTTGCTTCAACTGTTAGTGGATCAACCTCTACATACTTTGGCTTCGGCATTAATTCATCAGCAGCGAAGAAATCAATTTGTGCTCCTTCCTCCGGCATAAACAGCTGAGCGTGCTCAATGGCAACATCCAGACTAGCCAACAAAACAGCACGATCTTGTCCAAATTCATCAAAGCTTCCAGAATGCACAAGGGCTTCAAGCGTTTTCCGATTAACAAGCTTTGATGATACTCTCAAACAAAAATCAAACAAATCCTGAAATCCTTTTCGCTTTCGGGCAGTAAACACAGCTTTTAATGCATTTCCCCCCACCCCTTTTAGTGCTAATAAACTATAACGGATTCCATTATTTTCAATTTTAAAAGTATCATCGCTCAGATTTATTGATGGGCCAAAGAGCGGTATTTCCATTTGCCTTAATTCATGAATATAACTAATGAGCTTCACTTCGTTGCCTATTGCCGCAGTTAACAGATTCGCCATAAAATAAACGGGGTAATTAGCTTTTAAATATGCTAACTGATAAGCAATCATACTGTAGGCAACCGCATGGCTTCGATTAAAACCATAGTTGGCAAACCGAACAATTAAATCATAGATTTCATTTGCAGTACTCTCACTATATTGATTTTTAATGGCGCCTTTGACAAAATGATTGCGTTCGCGATCAAGCGTTTCTTTTTGTTTTTTACTGACAGCACGGCGCAACAGATCAGCTTCACCTAATGAAAAACCCGCCATGCTTGAGGCAATTTGAATAATTTGTTCCTGGTAGACGATTACACCGTATGTTTTGTTTAAAATGGGCTCTAAATCGGGGTGCGGATAAACAATTTGCTCCCGGCCATGCTTTCGATTGATAAACAGCGGAATATTTTCCATTGGACCAGGCCGATAAAGTGCGTTAACCGCAACGATATCCTCAAAGGTCGTTGGTGCAAGCTGTTTTAAGACTTTGCGCATTCCCTCAGACTCCAATTGGAATACTCCCGTTGTGTTTCCTTCCGCTAGTAAGTTAAAGGTTTTTTGATCATTTAATGGAATATTACGTATGTCAATTCTTATCCCAGACTGACGGTAAATCGTTGCAAGAATAGCCTCAATAAAAGATAAATTCCTTAGACCAAGGAAATCCATTTTTAATAAGCCAACTTCCTCTAACGATTCCATTGCATATTGAGTTAAGAACACTTCGTTATGTCCAGACTGAATTGGAACAATTTCAACTAAAGGCTGTTCACTAATCACCACGCCAGCAGCATGTGTGGATGTATGACGTGGTAAACCTTCCAGCTTGAGCGCAGTTTCAAACAGCTTTTCATGTAGTGTTACTTCCGCTACAAATGCACGCAATCTTTCTGATTCTTGATAAGCGTCTTTTAAGGTGATACCCAACCTTGCAGGGATAGTCGAAGTAAGCTGGTCAAGCTCTTTAGGATTAAGTCCAAATGCTCGCCCTACATCCTTCAATGCGGCCCTAGCTGCCATTGTCCCAAAGGTGATAATTTGAGCCACATGAAGCTCGCCGTATTTTTCTGCGACATATTGAATCACCTCTTCACGACGTGTGTCTGGAAAATCAATATCGATATCTGGCATCGTTATTCTTTCGGGGTTCAAAAATCGCTCAAATAATAACTGATGCTCAATGGGGTCAATATCAGTTATTTGCAATACATAGGCAACCATTGATCCTGCTGCCGATCCACGACCTGGACCAGTAAGAATCCCTTGTTCACGGGCAAATTTCATAAAATCCCAGACGATTAAAAAGTAATCACTAAATTTCATTCTATTAATGATAGCAAGTTCATACTGTAGTCTTTTTTTATGTAATGTAGTCGGATTTGCGTATCGTTTCGAAAATCCAAGCAAACATTGCTGTTCAAGTAAGGTTTCCGCTGAAAGGCCGTTAGGAATAGGATATTTCGGTAGCTTTTGTTCTCGCAAATTCAAGTGCACCTGACATCTATCCACAATTTTTAAAGTGTTTTCCAAAGCATCAGGAAATTCCCCGAACAGCTCAATCATCTCGTTAGGGCTCTTTAAATAATACTCATCTGTTTCCAAACGGACTCGATTCTCATCACTAAGCTTTACACCATTTTTAATTGCGAGTAAGCATTCATGAGCAAACGCATCTGTCTTTTCCAAATATTGAACCTCATTGGTCACAACTAATGGAATGTTTAGCTCTTTCCCGAGCAATTGCATCTTCTCACTAAGGATATCTTCTTCTTTAATCCCATGGTTTTGCAGTGCCAAATAGAAATTCTCGCTACCAAAAATTTGCTGAAATCGCCCAGCTAACTGATAAGCCCTTTCAAGGTTACCTGTGAGTATGCTGGTCTCAATTTCCCCATTGCTTCCAGGTGTTATCGCAATTAATCCCGGTGCATAATGCTTCAACCACTTAACAGGAAGACCGGATTTTGATTTTGTTTGGACTGCGCTTGAAATTTTAAGTAGATTTTGGAAGCCAATATCGTTTGTAGCCAAAAGGACTAGCGGAAAGGAAGGAGTTTGCACTTCATCGTCGGCTTCAATGTCCACTGTTAAGCCGATAATGGGTTTAATGGATTGCTTTAGGCATTCCTTATAAAAAGTAATTGTCGCATACATAACATTTTTATCTGTTAAAGCAAGTGCAGTGTAACCCTTGCTCTTTGCATTTTGAACAAGCTCAGCGATATCTGCCGTACTTGATAATAGACTATAAGAACTATAAACCTGCAGGTGAACGTAAGCCAAATTTCCTCACACCCTCATCACTTCTATCTACTAGCTATTATACGTCGATTAATGAAAAAAAGAAAATATGTTCTGTTTTTGAAAAGCGGAGGCGGCTAGACATGAAAAGCGGAGGAACTATTCATATTTTGTCAGGATTGTCCATAAAATGAACTATGTCGAGAAAAAAGGTGGATTTACCTTGAAGGAAGCAACTTTTTTTCATTCTTTTCTTGAAAGTTACTTTATTGCGCTTGGCGTTATTTTGGGAGGCTCGATCATTGGCGGAATCGCAACATTCTTAACCGGAAATCCGCCCCTGACAGCTATCTATCGCCTCTCCAACCTCCTTAGAATTTGGGCGATTGTTGCTGCCATCGGTGGCACTTTTGATGCGGTATACAGCTTTGAAAGAGGCTTGCTCCAAGGTGAAACGAAAGACTTGTTTAAGCAATTCATGCTCATTCTGTCCGCTCTCGGTGGTGCTCAAACTGGCGCCTTGCTCATTAAATGGCTGACCCAGGAGCATTTATCTCCATGAGAATTCCACCTTATTATCACAAGCCATCATGGCAAGTTTTTTTTTCTGGAATGGCCATCGGCGGATTGATAAGCTGGGGAATATTTTTATATATTTTTGGCACCTGGCAGGAACAGCAGTCCGAGGAGATTCAGAAACAGAAAGATGTCATTAAAGAACTAACCGATGAAAAAAATATTTGGCAGGATGAGTTCAAGGAACTTAACAAGCGAAATCTTGAAAAAATGACGGTTCAGGAAATCAAGATTCAAGTAATCAATTCCGACAAATATGATTTAGATCCACTGAGCGTTTATCAAATTGAAGATGAAGTGAAGGAAGATCTCAACATGATTCTTCTCGCCAAAGAAATAGAGTCCGTTTATAAAAGCAGTGAGCTATTACGGAGGGCAGTTGAAAATAAGGTCGTTAAAGTCAACGATAAACGCTATCGACTCGTAATTAAAGAAATTTTCATTTATACAACGTTATCTATCAGTGTGGAAATGCATTTGGATGGTTAGAATGGAAGGAACGACGGAAGCTGCTTGACGCTTAGTTTAAACAATTCAAAAAGCAGAAGAGGCTTCCTAGATGGAAGCCTCTTTCCTTTTACTGAAGACATAGCTCTTCAAGATCTTTTACAACAGCGTCTACTTCATCCCATGAATAAATGGATGCACCTGCTGCAAGCGGGTGACCGCCACCTTTATACTTCTTAGCAATCCCGTTAATAACAGGCCCCTTTGAACGAAGACGAACGCGAATTTGATCATCTTCTTCAATAAAGAATACCCATGCAAGTAAACCTTCTACATTTCCGAGAACGCTGACAAGCTGTGATGCTTCAGACGGTCTTGCGTCAAATTTATTGAGAAGCTCCTTTGAAAGAATCATTGAAGCCACTCCGTTTTGTCTTAATTCAAAATTTTGCAGAACATAGCCATTAAGCTTAACGATATTAGCCTTTTGCTCGTACATTTTGTCATAAAGCTCAGTACGTGAAAAATGATAATGAATGAGTTCACTTGCATAAATAAAAGTTCGATCATTTGTACTAGGATATAAAAATCTTCCGGTATCACCGACAATTCCACCATATAAAAGTCTTGCCGCTTCATCCGAAACTTTTAAGTTAAGTTCTTTGGCAAATTCATAAATTAACTCACTGCAGGAACTAGATGTTGTATCCACCCAAACAATGTCGCCATACGGATCTTCATTAGGATGATGGTCAATTTTAATTATTTGATCTCCTGTTTTAAATCGGGAATCATCAATTCTTTCAACATTAGCTGTATCACAAACAATAACCAAAGCGCCCTGATAAGTCTCATCAGGAATCACATCTAATCTTTTCATAAAATTTAGCGTCTCTTCCTCTTTACCAACAGCATACACTTTCTTTTCAGGAAAGTTTGCCTTTAAAATCTCAACAAGTCCCCCCTGCGACCCATACGCGTCCGGGTCTGGACGAACATGACGATGAACAATAATTGTTTCATATTGACGAATAGTTTCTAGTATTTTTTCCTTCATTAAGCTAACTCCTTATTAAGAAAATTCAAATTTTGAAGCATGGCAATGGAAAATCACTTAAAATAAAGCTAAAATAGGAGAAGATTATCAAAGCTTGGAGGAAAGCGAAATGCCAATTTTAGTTTTTTTTATCATGCTCAGTTTTGCTTTTTATTTATTTTATAAAACAAAATATTTCCGCTCCAATAGACCTGCTGAAAAGCAATGGCTCGGAGCAAAATCTAGCATTGTGCTAGGACTTTTCGTCGGGTTATTCGGTGTCAATCAACTGATTTTGTTTCATACAACTGTAACCTATATCGTCGCTGCCATTTTTATCGCACTCGGTTTTCTAAGTGCCATTAATGGGTTTAAAGCGTATCGATTTTATCTTCCTTTTGTCGAAAAAGAAGCAAAGGAACTTGCACAAAATTGATCGTTATCTAACATTAGGCTGGTCTGACTGCAGTAAAATACTGCGTAGACCAGCCTATTTAATTTCGGTCAATAAGCTGGCAAACTAACAATGCTTTCCCAACCAAAGCACCCTGATTGAATACTTCCACGTCTACTTTACCCGATTTACGCCCAGCCTCTAATACCTTTGGTACGATTTCAATCGTGCTATCAATTTGCACAGGCTTGAGATAATAAATCGTCATATTTTCAACGACAAGATCACCCTTTTTCGAGCTTCGAAATATTCGATTTGACGCTTCGGTAACGATTGTAGTCATAACCCCGTAAGAGATAGTCCCCAAATGGTTGGTCATTTGCGGCGTAATTTCACATTGGTACGCCTCTTCTCCCTTTGGTTTCCCCTGAATAACGGAAAGTCTGCTCGTCACAGTGTCATCTAGCGTCTCACCAACTTGAGGCTGGCGCTGAATCATTTGCAATGCTTTCAAGACGTCCTGACGTGAAATCATGCCTTCTAATTTATTTGAATCATCAACAACAGGCAATACTTCAATTCCTTCCCAAACCATCATATGGGCAGATGAGGCAACGCTTGTTTTCCCACTGACAGTCATTGGGTTTTTCGTCATGATTTTTTCAATTAGGTCATCTAGTTCATGACCAATTACGTCCTTTGAAGTAATCATCCCTTGTATTTTTAAATTGTGATCAACTACAGGAAAACGGCTATGTAGAGTTTCACGATTTCGTTCGTACCATTCAGAGACGGTTGAATCCGTCGTTAAATAGACCGTGCTTTCAAGAGGCGTTAAAATATCCTCGACAAGCACAATTTCTTTTTTAATCAATTGGTCATAAATGGCCCGGTTAATCATCGTTGCAACCGTAAATGTATCATAACTTGTTGATATGATTGGCATTTGAAGCTCATCAGCTAGCTTCTTAACATGCTCATCGGTATCAAATCCTCCGGTAATCAATACGGCTGCTCCTGCTTTTAGTGCCAATTCATGGGCATTCGTCCGGTTTCCGACAATTAAAAGATTTCCGGCCCCTGTATAACGCATCATCGCCTCGAGCTTCATCGCCCCAATGACAAATTTATTCAAGGTTTTATGTAATCCCGCTCTTCCACCTAATACTTGTCCATCGACAATATTGATAACCTCAGCAAAGGTTAGCTTTTCGATATTTTCACGCTTTTTTCGCTCAATTCGAATTGTTCCGACCCGTTCAATAGTGCTGACATATCCTTTGTTTTCTGCATCTTTAATTGCCCGATAAGCCGTTCCTTCACTGACGTTCATTGCTTTGGCAATTTGTCTAACCGAAATCTTTTCACCCACAGGCAGTTCATCAATATATAGTAATATTTGTTCGTGTTTCGTAGCCAAGGCCTTCACCCTTTTTTCATGTATTTCTAAAATAATACTAATCCTAGCAATATTCTTATTCTTTTATTATAAAGTGAAAGGTGGCGGTATTCAATTTTATATATTGATGAACTGCCATATCTAGCTATGGAATGAACGAATTTTCTTATTTTGTCGCTTTTTATGACTAGAATGTCCATCATATTTTCGCGGTTTGGCAGTGTAAAGCAAACCGGTCAGATTTCCGGCTATCACCATCAGCGCAAACAAAAACCACGTGATGGCGAAGGTTCCCTCTATTCCAGCTTGAAAAACCTGTAACTTGGGGCCGGCATAGTAGATCATCCAGGCGCATAGTAGCAAACATAAAATATACCGATTTCGTTTCACGTGACCATTCCCCTTTTTTTGCATACTTGTTTCATTCTATGTTTCAAGGGGAGAAAAAAGTCATCCACAATAAGAAATCTGTCCGTATTTTCACATGAAAAACTTTTCTGTTAAAGCTGAATGCTTTCTCCTGGTTGAAGGATGATTCCTTGGTTATTTTTCAGCAATTTAACAAATTCTTGAGGGTCTTGAACAATTGGTGGGAAAGTATTGTAATGAATTGGAACAACTTTTTTCGCTTGTAAAAATTCAGCAGCGAGCGCCGCATCCTCTGGACCCATCGTAAAATTATCGCCAATCGGTAAAAACGCCAAGTCAATTGGATGACGCTCCCCAATCAATTTCATATCCGAAAACAGCCCTGTATCACCGGCGTGGTAAATCGTTTTTCCTTCTGCCATAATTAATACACCTGCTGGCATTCCTAAATAAATCATTTCATTATCCCCCGTCACAAGACCAGTGCCATGGAGTGCAGGTGTTAATTTTACTTTTCCAAAATCAAACTGATAGGAGCCGCCAATTGACATCCCGTGCGCTTTTACGCCTTGCCATCCCAAATAGGTAGCCAATTCAAAATTGCCGATGACCAATGAATTATTGCGTTTTGCAAGCTCGACGGTATCACCTAAATGATCTCCATGTCCATGAGTGACGATAATAACATCAGGCTTTTCTTCACTCGCATCCAAATCAGTTAATTGGTTTCCTGAAATAAATGGATCAATAAGAATTACTTTATTCTCTAATTCAATTTTGACAACTGAATGTCCATGAAATGATAATTTCATTTTTCCATCTCCTTTTATTTTGAAATAATATATATTTCCATACTAATCGAATTTTTCCTTTTTATACTTTCTGACAATTTTTATAGGAATTTACTTTTTCTGTTTTTGTTGCTAATCTGAAATGTGGGTAAACAAATTACTAGAAGGTATCAGACATTAGGAGGTTTTACTTTGAAATTAACTGAAGTTTCCAACTGGCTAAAGCAACAAGGAGCTGAAGTCTGCTTTCTCACTTCAAGCGAAAATGTATTTTATTTAAGTGGATTTTACAGCGATCCTCATGAGCGCTTATTAGGGCTAGCTATTTTTCAGGACGCAGAGCCCTTTTTAATTTGTCCAAGTATGGAAGAAAATGAAGCTAGAAATGCCGGCTGGCCCTATGAAATCATTGGATATAGTGATATTGAACAGCCTTGGGAATTAGTACATAAAGCCATTATGAAACGAGTCAATTCTGTTGCAACAATGGCCATTGAAAAAGAGCATATGATTGTTGAGCGCTATGAAACGCTAACAAATCTATTTAATGGTACACAATATATTTCCGCAGAGGAAAAGCTTCGCCAATTGCGAATGATTAAAAGTGATGATGAGCTTACCAAACTCCGTCAAGCTGGTGAACTTGCTGATTACGCCATTCAAATAGGCATGAATGAAATCTCTGAAGGAAAAACCGAGCTTGAGGTCCTTGCAGCGATTGAATATGCCTTAAAGAAAAAAGGCGTATCACAAATGTCATTCTCAACGATGGTATTAACAGGGGCAAACGCTGCAGCACCGCACGGAACCCCAGGTGGAACTAAAATTCAAAGAGGGGACCTCGTTCTGTTTGATTTAGGCGTAGTCGTTGATGGTTATTGCTCAGATATCACAAGAACAATTGCCTTTGGTGAAACATCTGAAAAACAAACGAAAATTTACGATACCGTCTTAAAAGCGCAGCTTGCTGCAATTGAAGCCATTAAACCGGGAGTGACTTGTTCTGCAGTTGATTTAACAGCTCGTGGAATTATCTCTGCTGCAGGCTTTGGCGAATACTTCCCACACCGTTTAGGTCATGGACTAGGTATCAGCATTCATGAGTATCCATCTGTAACAGAGAAAAATTCTTTAGTGTTGCAGGAGGGTATGGTGTTCACGGTAGAGCCTGGTATTTATGTACCAAATGTTGCCGGAGTTCGGATTGAAGACGATGTACTCGTGACTGCATCTGGTTACGAGTTATTGACGAAATTCCCGAAAGAGCTGCAGCGAGTATAATTTAATCATATGGAGGCACTTACTTGGATTTTCAAGTAAGTGCCTTTATTTATGTTATTTTTAATTGAGGTACCCTACAGCTTAGTGCCCTATTTTTATTAGGCCAGGCTAAATTAGGGCACTTAACATCCCTTTAAGTGAACTA
This sequence comes from Bacillus sp. DNRA2, assembly GCF_012843265.1. Classification (GTDB taxonomy): domain Bacteria; phylum Bacillota; class Bacilli; order Bacillales; family Cytobacillaceae; genus Bacillus_BU. The sequence goes on from NZ_JABAIT010000010.1 coordinate 92,956, forward strand.
TTTTTTTGTGAATCTAAAAAATAGGGCACTTACACATCCTTTAAGTGAACTAATTTTATGTGAATCTGAAAAATAGGGCACTTACACATCCTTTAAGTGAACTAATTTTATGTGAATCTAAAAAACAGGGCACTTAAACGCCCTATAAGAATCAAAAAAACAACTATCTATAATAGCTCCCTCGCATCCCGATAAGGATACTGAAGCGCCTCGGCAACAGCTGGGTAAGTTACATACCCCTTTAAAGTGTTAATCCCCTTAAGCAAAGCTGGATTATCTAAACATGCTTGCCGATAGCCTTTATTAGCAATCTGCAAAGCATAAGGTACCGTCACATTCGTCAGAGCAATTGTCGATGTCCTCGGTACCGCACCAGGCATATTAGCCACTGCATAATGAACAACGCCATATTTCTCATAAGTAGGCTGTTCATGTGTTGTCACACGATCAGTTGTGGCAAAAATCCCACCTTGATCGATGGCAATATCAACAACCACCGAGCCGGGATCCATACTTCGAATCATGTCTTCGCTTACAAGCTTTGGTGCCTTTGCTCCCGGAATTAGAACTGCACCAATCACGAGGTCTGATTTTGCCACAGCAGCAGCAATATTATATGGATTTGAAATTAACGTCGTGACACTATTTCCAAATAAATCATCAAGCTGGCGCAGCCGCTCTGGATTCAAATCAATCATCGTCACCTTCGCACCTAGGCCAATTGCTATTTTTGCGGCATTGGTGCCCGCAACTCCTCCACCAATTATCGTTACTTTGCCGCGGGCGACACCTGGCACTCCAGACAGGAGAATCCCTTTCCCACCATTGACCTTTTCTAAAAATTGTGCACCAACCTGCGGCGCCATTCTTCCTGCGACTTCACTCATTGGCGTCAATAATGGTAAAGAACCATTTGCAAGCTGTACTGTTTCATAGGCAATACCAATGACCTTTGCGTCAACTAAAGCCTTCGTTAAGTCTGGTTCTGGTGCTAAATGGAGATAAGTAAATAAAATTAAATCCTCACGAAAATACTGATATTCATTTTGGATGGGCTCTTTAACCTTCATCACCATATCCACCGCCCAAGCATCGGCGCTATGATCAACAATGACTGCTCCAACCGCAGTATAATCATCGTTAGTAAAGCCTGAACCCATCCCAGCATTATTTTCCACAAATATTTCATGGCCGAACTTTTTTAAATTCATTACTCCTGCTGGTGTAATGGCAACCCGATTTTCATTGTTTTTGATTTCCTTAGGTACCCCAATCCTCAAAACCGAAAACCTCCCTAACCAGTGTAGTTACCTTTATCTTATCATTGTCACCGCAACAGTTGAAATTTTATAAAAAAAGACTGCCAATTGGGCAGCCGCATTGTATGCTTCTTTTAGAATAATGAGTCTAGAGTGTTTGGTTCGACTGACTCCGTTGAATATTGATTAATAAAACCACTGTTGTAGGCATCCATGATTTGCTCGCTAACTTCTTTTGTACCATTTTCATCGTAGAAAAACGTCGACTGTTGATTCTCAGGGTACTTTTTCAAGCTTCCACTCCCTTTCCTATTGCGCCATTATTGCGACAATATTAGTGTTCTTCTAATATAAACATATATACTAGGCAGTTAAATATTGTATAATAAAGGTAAAGGAGGAGAGGAAAAATGACATTAAAATATAAAAAAATATTAGTTGCTGTCGATGGTTCAAAAGAAGCAGAATGGGCGTTTAAAAAAGCTATAGAAGTGGCAAAGCGTAATAATGCGACACTTTTACTAACACATATCATCGATACGCGCACCTTTGCTACCGTAGAAGCATATGACAGAGCAATTGCGGAAAGAGCGGATTCCTTCGCAGCCGAGTTAATGCAAAACTATCAAAAACAAGCAGTTGATGCTGGCATTAAAGATGTCGATTATATTGTAGATTATGGCTCTCCAAAGGTAAAAATCCCTAAAGATATTGCTAAAAATAACGGTGTTGATTTAATCATGTGTGGAGCGACTGGTTTAAACGCTGTTGAAAGATTCTTTATCGGAAGCGTATCTGAACATATCACTCGTTACGCAAACTGCGACGTACTCGTAGTTCGTACACCAGAGACTGACGATTAATCCATAAAACAAATAAAAGGTTGACTCAAATGAGTCAACCTTTTATTTGTTTATTTTTCCAAGCAATGTTTTGCTTTTTCAAGAGCCAGTTTAACTTGCTTAAATCCTGTTCCACCTGCACTGTTACGGCGTTCAACAGCAGTATATGGATTAAGTGCATGATAAATATCCTCTTCAAATAAAGGATTTGCCGCTTTATACTCATCAAGTGATAAATCAGCAAGATAGCAGCCCTTATTAACACAGGTTAGGACAAGCTTACCAACGACTTCATGCGCTTCTCTAAACGGTAACCCTTTTTCAGCTAAATAGTCAGCTAACTCCGTTGCATTAGAGAAATCATTTTTTGTCGCTTTAGTCATTTCCTCTGTACGAACCTTCATGGTGCGGATCATTCCAGCAAAGATTTTGAGAGAACCTGTAACGGTCTTAACTGTATCAAACATACCTTCTTTATCCTCTTGCATATCCTTGTTATAAGCAAGTGGTAGGCCTTTTAATACAGTCAACAAGCCGACAAGGTTTCCATAAACACGTCCTGTTTTCCCGCGAATTAGCTCGGCCATATCCGGATTTTTCTTCTGTGGCATGATACTTGAACCAGTTGAAAAGCTGTCATCTAATTCGATAAAACGGAATTCTTGGCTCGACCAAAGAATGATTTCTTCACTTAAACGTGATAAATGCATCATTAAAATGGAGCTAGCAGAAAGAAACTCCAAAATAAAGTCACGATCACTTACAGCATCTAGACTGTTTTCATAGATGCCGTCAAACTCCAATAATTCAGCACTGTAGTGACGGTCGATTGGGAAGGTTGTACCCGCCAATGCCCCAGCGCCTAGTGGAGAAATATTCGTTCTCTTTTGGTTTTGTAAAAAGCGTTCTTTGTCTCGCTCTAACATCCAAAAATAGGCTAACAGATGATGAGCGAATGAAATCGGCTGAGCACGTTGAAGATGTGTGTAGCCTGGCATGATGGTTTCAACATGTTTTTCAGCTTGCTCAACTAAAGTGGATTGCATTTCTTCAATTAATTCAACAATCGCATCAAGTTGATTGCGCAAATATAAATGCATATCTGTCGCTACTTGGTCATTACGGCTTCGACCTGTATGTAATTTCCCACCTACAGGACCAATTTTTTCAGTTAAAAAGCTTTCATTATTTAAATGAATATCCTCAAGCTTTACTGAAAAAGGAAGCTTATTTTCTTTCGCCTCTTCCTTCAATTGTTCGAGGCCATTTTTAATCATCTCTCCTTCTTCAGGAGAGATGATTCCACATTTTGCAAGCATCGTAACATGGGCGATACTACCTTCTAAATCCTCAAACACTAATTGTTTATCAAAAGAAATGGATGCGCCGAATTCATCTACCCATTCTTCTGCAGATTTTGTAAAACGTCCGCCCCAAAGTTTTTTCACACTGTCACCTTCTTGTTTTGTTCCATTGATTGAACTTTTGTTGGAAGGCCAAATAATTTAATGAATCCAACAGCAGCATCATGATCAAAATTATCTTCAGTTGTATAAGTAGCTAATTTCTCATCATATAAAGAATATGGTGATTTTCTTCCTTCAACAATCGCATGACCTTTGAATAGTTTTACGCGAACTGTTCCGGTTACGAATTTTTGTGTTTCTTTCAAGAATGCTTTAAGTGCATCAGTAAGTGGTGAGAACCATAAACCGTTATAAATCACTTCAGAAAGTTTTTGTGAAATGATTGGTTTGAAGTGTGCCACCTCTTTAACAAGTGTTAAATCTTCAAGCTCTTTGTGTGCTTTAAGTAAAGTTAATGCACCAGGAATTTCATATACTTCACGGGATTTTATCCCTACAAGTCTGTTTTCAACATGGTCGATACGGCCAATACCATGCTTACCTGCTAGCTCGTTTAATTTAAGGATAATTTCAGAAACTAACATGGATTCACCATTTAGTGAAACTGGTACACCTTGTTCGAAACCGATTTCGATTACATCTGGAGTATCAGGAGCTTTTTCAAGGCTTACAGTCAGGTCATAAGCATCTTCAGGTGGAGCTGCCCATGGATCTTCAAGAATTCCACACTCATTAGCACGTCCCCAAAGGTTTTGGTCGATTGAGTATGGGCTATCTAAGTTAATTGGTACAGGAATATCGTGTTTGATTGCATATTCAATTTCCTCTTCACGAGACCATTTCCATTCACGCACTGGCGCAAGGACTTGTAAATCTGGATTTAAAGCTGAGAATGATACTTCAAAGCGAACTTGGTCATTACCCTTACCAGTACAACCGTGCGCTACCGCAACTGCACCCTCTTTTTCTGCGATTTCGACTAATTTCTTTGAAATTAATGGACGAGATAATGCAGAAACTAGTGGATATTTTTGCTCATAATATGCTTGAGCTTGAAGTGCTACTAATGCAAAATCTCTTGCAAATTCTTCTTTAGCATCAATAATATAGGACTCAACTGCACCCATATCTTTTGCTTTCTTTTGAATAAAATCAAGATCTTTTCCTTCACCGACATCAAGGCAACATGCTACAACATCATAACCTTTTTCCATTAACCATTTTATTGCTACAGATGTATCCAAACCACCGGAGTATGCTAGAACTAATTTTGGCTTGCTCATTAAATTGTTCCTCCTTCTATTGTATAAACATTCAAGTTTTTTAATTTTTATTCAACATGTATACACTTTAGCAATTTTTCTAGAAAATTTCAAGCGCTATTCTACAAATCTCGCAAAAAATGTTTTCGTGATGAATGTCACAAAACTGTCAATGGATAAGAGCGTTGATTTGTTGTAAAATTAAGACAATACAAAACATAGGAGCTTAGCTTTAGCGACAAGCACCTGATGTAAAACAAAGGAGGAGTTATACTATGGAAGGTTATTTTTTCCAAGATGATCGTTTAGGAATACCGGTACCCTCCTTGGAAAAGGATTGGGAAGAATACAACATGATGACACAGCAAGAAATTCTGTTTCACTGGGAAAATATTCGAGGTCAAATTCCCGACCGAATCTCGTCCTTAGAAAAGGAAATTGACAAGAAGCTTGGAGATTTAGCAAATGAAAATGACTTCATGCAATCTTGTCGCATCAATAATGAAATTGCTGAACTTGCCTCTGTAATTAATGATTTGTGGATCTGGTATCGTACATCGGAAGAATCCACGCAAGAATACAAATTAGATCAGTAATCACCTCATCTAAAGTTCTCCACTAAGGTGGCCATCGCGATCTACCAAAGTCGATAATTCCAAATGCCTTGTGTGTAAAGGATGGCTCCTACCAAAGAGTCATCCTTTTTTGTTGTCATAGCTAGAAATATTCGCTTAAAGCTTTTATGTATCTGCGGTTTTATTTTAAATCCTTCTGTAGCTCACCTACTACATGGCCAAGTTCTGGCAAGATTAGCTTATCCATTGCTAATCGAACAGCACCAGTTGAACCAGGAGTTGAGAATACTGCTTTATTTTTCACAACACCGGCAACTGCACGTGACAGAATGGCGGCAGAACCGATATCCTCCTGATAACTCAACAATCTAAAGAGCTCTCCGAAACCTGAAATCTCCTTATCAAACAACTCACGCACCGTTTCAATCGTAACATCCCGCAAGGCAATACCGGTGCCCCCGTTTGTTAATATTGCATCAATTTCTGGATTCTCACAGCCTGCTAATACTGCATCGCGAATTGCCGTTCTTTCATCCTTTACAATGACATAATCAGAAATCATATGCCCTGCACCAGTTAATAATTCAATCATCAATTTGCCGCTTTTATCCGTTTCAGTTGTTCTCGTATCACTTACAGTGATAATCTTACATTTTACGCTTCTTGGTGCTGATTTTTTATGTTCTGCTTTGCTCATTCTAGAGATTCCCCTCTTTTTTCAATCAAATATCTCATTTGATAGTATTTGTGGGCGAATTCAGTAACCCTTCTTGTAAACAGATAATTGGAACTGGCACCAATGCCCATTGCGATAACTGGAATGCCCTTCATTGTCTTCTTTTTAAATAAGGAGATAACTAATAATTTGAATAGCTGCTTGATTGGTTGTTCTAACCAACTGATATCAGAAATTTCTTCTTTTCCTTCATAAAAATATTTCGTATGATGACCTCTTAGGTCAGTGATTAACTCCTCCCAAGCTTTTGCCTGAAGTCTCGTCGGCAGTGATGAGCTATGAAAGACCTTTAATGATGTCATCATTTCAAATGGAGTATTGACTTCAAAGCCATAAGTCATCGCAATGAGTTGAACAACCCGCAAATTAATCACTGCCATCGCAGGAATATCCGAACCAAGCAGAAGTGCACCGCCAGTTCCTGATAAGCCACCTTGTATCATGGAATAAAAACGATGTCTGGAAATTTGCTGCTGGGCAATATATTGAAGCTGCTCAATTCTTAGGCTACGCAAATCTTCTAATTGTGTGATGTCTGGATTAAAGATGCGACCGGCAGTCAATATCCGCTCCTTCGCATCCATTTGTAGTTGTGCTCCTTGAATCATCGCATGAAGATGAAACAACCAACTATCGATGACTGAAAAAAACTGTTCTTGGATATTCTCCGGTAAAAGTGAAAACGTGCGGTCTATATATTTATCGAAAGTCAATTCAAAATCATTTGGATGATATTGATCGATTTGATTGTTCCATTCAACTATTGTTTGTAATACTTTTTCTTCGTACTCGGTAAGGCTCACGTACATTCCTCCCAATCAGCTTGCGTGTAAATCAAGTATAACATATCAAATTTGAGGTATAAAAAAACTGCCGAGAAATTTTCCCTCGGCAGTTGGATTGAATTAAACAGTTAGAAAGGCACCGTTTGCTAAACGAACAACGTCACGGGCAATCATTACTTCTTCATTTGTTGGAACGATAAGAACCTTTACAGGTGAATGAGGATAGTTAATGAATGTCTCTTGACCACGAACCTTATTTAATGAAGGATCCCAATAAACACCCATAAATTCTAAGCCTTTTAGAACACGAGCGCGAATAGCTTCACTATTTTCACCAATACCCGCTGTAAAGATAATCGCATCTACACCGTTCATACGTGCTGCATATGAACCGATATATTTGTGGATTCTGTTTCCAAAAACCTCTAGCGCAAGCTCAGCACGGTCATTGCCCTGTTCTGCTTGCTCTTCAATATCACGAAGGTCGCTTGAGAAGCCTGACACACCAAGCATACCACTTTCTTTATTTAATACATCTAATACTTCGTCAGCTGTCTTACCTGTCTTTTCCATGATGTATGGAATAAGTGCAGGGTCAATGTTACCTGAACGAGTACCCATCGTAACACCAGCAAGTGGAGTAAAGCCCATTGAAGTATCAATTGACTTACCACCTTCAATCGCTGCAATACTTGCACCATTACCAAGGTGACAGGAAATTAATCGTAAATTCTCGATTGGTCGACCAAGTAATTCTGCTGTACGTTCTGAAACGTATTTATGAGAAGTACCATGGAAACCATATTTGCGAATTCCAAATTTCTCATAATATTCATACGGTAAACTGTATAAATACGAGCTTTCTGGCATCGTTTGATGGAAGGCTGTGTCAAAAACAGCAACTGCAGGAACATTTGGCAATACATGTGAAAATGCCTTAATTCCGGTAATATTAGCCGGATTGTGAAGCGGTGCTAACTCAGAAAGTGCTTCGATCTTTTGTAATACTTCATCAGTAATTAAGACCGAATCATTAAATTCCTCTCCACCATGTACAACGCGGTGGCCCACACCTACGATTTCATTTAAAGATTTAATAATCCCTAGATCGGTCAATTTATTTACTAAAAGCTCAACTGCAACTTCATGGTTTGGAATATCAGTGATTTCTTTGATTTTTTCGCCATTAACTGTTATATTAAATATCCCATCATTAAGGCCAATCCGTTCGATTAACCCTTTTGTTATAACATCTTCACTTGGCATTTCAAACAATTGAAACTTTAACGATGAACTCCCTGCGTTTATTGCAATAATTTTTGCCATAAATCTTCCGCTCCTTTTTTCTTGTGCCACATCTAGGGTGAGACCGCAAACGTGTACATACTTATTTTGCACAGATTGAATAAATATATCTCTCAATTCCTCATTAAATCACTGGGAAATGCTCTTATCAAGTAATTTTTTAAAATGATAACGGTTACATTATAAAGTAAATATATTCAAAAAATGCAACAATTTTTATTTTTCTGAAATAATTTAACAGAACCAGTCAATGCAGACCATAGACTGGAACTATTGGAATTATTTGTTTCCTTTTAACCAAAGGTCGATTTGGGCAAAGACTTTTTCGACAGCTTGCCGATTTGCTAAAGAAGGCATGTTAACTAAAAGAGCTTGCTTTGGAGCTCGAACGTTTTCGCCCTTCTTTTGTAAAATCAGTATGCTTTTTGCTGAACTTTCAGTTTTAAACATTGACATCGGTAATTGCAGGATACCCTGAATATTAACATGATCCTTCAAAAATTGATGGAGTTTGTCTGCCTGTTCACTTTCAAATAAGCCATTTGGTATCATAAAAAATAAATACCCGCCATCCTTTGTATGTTGCACGCTTTGTTCAATCAATAGATGATGTGCATAAGTACGTCCTTGATCTGCTTTAACGAGAAACTCTGAAGCTCTCTCATCATTAGGATAAAACCCGACTGGTAAATCACAAATCACGACGTCTACGGGATCAACATATAGTGGCATAATACTATCTTGATTAAAAAACTCGATTGAATGCTGCTGAAGATTAGCATTCACAAAGGCCAACCGGATTAATAAATCATCTACCTCAATTCCAATTGCATCTATTTCTTTTTCTTGGAGGTGATTGATTACGGTCGCCATTAAATTTCCAGTTCCAACTGTGGGATCCAATAGCTTGAAGGACTGTTTTTGAACAAATTTATTAACTAGGAACCCCATTAACATCCCAATCGCGTCGGGAGTCATTTGGTGGTTTGCTTGTACGTTGTCCTTCATTCCTTTTAGAATAACCAACTGGAATGCCTTTCGAATTTCTTCTTTTTGGTACTTCATCATGTTCACCTGATCATAAAGCTTTTCGAGGCGTTTTCTATTTAATTGGCTAAATTCTTCCTGAACAATTGTTCCCTGGAATAAATTCTCACCCGTCTCTGCAAGTGCTTCTAAAAATGTACATGATATCTCTTCTTGTATGATTTGAGCTGTTTCATTTATTAATGTAAAGAGCTCTTCTACCGGCGAGATTTTTACCATGACTTTCCTCCTAATTTATCCTATTCGTCTATTTTACCGAGCAACAGTGCTAACCTCAAGCAATTTTCTACAAAAACGGACAAAAAAATAAGCCCTATTATTAGGGCTTACCTTTTTCATTCATTATTTTGCTTGCTTTGCTGCTTCGATTGCTGCTTCATAATTCGGATGATTTGTTGCTTCGCTTACGTATTCTGCGTATGTAACAACGTCATTTGAATCAATTACGAATACCGCACGAGCTAATAAACGTAGTTCCTGAATTGCAACCCCAAATGCTTCACCGAATGAAAGGTCACGGTGGTCAGAAACAGTTTGAACTTTATCAATACCTGCAGCTCCGCACCAACGCTTTTGCGCGAATGGAAGGTCGACACTTACAGTTAAGATTTGCACATTGCCAAGGTTAGCAGCTTCTTCGTTAAAACGGCGAGTTTGTGCATCACAAACACCTGTATCTAAAGAAGGAACAACACTAATTAATCTAACGCTTCCTTTTGAATTCTCTAATGTTACTGGTGATAAATCATTGGCAAGAACGGTAAAATTTGGTGCCTTTTCCCCTACTTTTATTTCTTGTCCTAATAATGTTACTGGATTTCCTTTAAATGTAATTGATGCCATATTCATTTCCTCCTCATTTATTACAACTTTCATAGTGTTAATCATAACTATTTATCATGTTTTTTTCAATTAAGAAGACTTTTAATAATCCAAAATCATTTGGACTACATAATAAAACTCGCCTCTGAGGCGAGTTTAAAAGATTATAATTCCTGCTTTTGCCCATTGCTTCCATCATTGTCATTTTGACCTTTATCTGATTTATTCTGATCCTTCTTATTCATCATTTGTTGAATTTTATCAACTGCTTGTGGGGCCAAATCAAGAATTTTCTCATATAGATGAGTACTTTCATCAAGATGGAGCATTTTCACGCCACTGGAGCTTACAATTAAGAAAGCAATCGGTGTAATAGAAACACCACCACCACTACCTCCACCAAACGGATGCTTTGGTCCACCTTGGCCTTTGTCTTTATCAGAACCTGAGCCGCTATTTCCGCCATTGCCCCCATTACTGCCACCACTGTCGATAATAAACTCACTACCACCAGCAGCAAAGCCAAACCCTACTTTGGAAACCGTTAAAATTACACTTCCGTCTGGTGTTTCAACAGGGTCACCAATAATAGTGTTTACGTCAATCATTTCTTTTAAATTTTCCATTGCGGTTGTCATAAGCCCTTGAATTGGATGATCAGACATTCGTTATTCCTCCTAAACTACACACTTTTTGATTTATCCTTCGAGAGTATTTTTAGGTGATTCGACTGGAATTTCGGTCTGCCGCCCTTCCAGTATTTCACTAGTTTAATACCTGCTAACATAGCATACCCGATTCGAAATTGAATCATACATTGAAACCGAGTTTGCGAAACAGGTCGAAGGAAGCTCGGAGTAATAGAAAGTTCAGGCATATTTTTCATACGAAAATAATTACTTAACACACCTAATAGTCCTCCCTTTACCGCCCATAGTCCTCCGGTCAAAGTACCGGTGATAGCTGCATCACTAATTCCAATCACAGATTGCCATTTGATGTCTTTTATAGACACCTTACGGAGAAAATTGCGCACAATCTTATGCAAGGAGACGACATGCTTAAGCAAAGTCTTCGTATCTTCAATTCCTTGAATTAAGTCCTTGGCAGAGAATTTTTTTTTCTTTTGTTCCGGTTCTACTTGTTCACCAGCCTGCGTTTTTTGTTCATAAACAATCGCAGCAGAATCATCATCAATTTTAATAATTGGAACGGAAATTTTATATTTTATAAGACCAAACCAAGCTTTAATTTTTACATCTAACCGATCATCATCCTGACTATGATGGTAATTTATTAAAATGGTTATTTTTGTTATAGCGATGAGAGAAAACAGGAGCAACAGAATGATGAGACAAAGGAGTAACCATTTCAATGAATTCACGACCTTTCAAGCTTTAAGTATTGGCTAATTTGACCAAAAATAAACCTGCCGATTGATGATCAGCAGGTTTTAAAAGTTAACTTTTATGAATGACACTTGTATCAACAAATAAATCATGAATTCCTTGTTTCTTCGGAAGAAAAGCAACAATGAGATACAAAACAAATATCGACACAGATATATAACGTCCAATTAACTCACGAAATAGGACTGTGTTCCAGGTTAAGGGGGAACCATCCAAGTTTACAACCCTTAAACCGAATACCATTTTTCCAAGCGTTTGACCAAAATATTTCGTCATCAAGACAAAATAGGCGTAGAATATTATGGCTGTGGCAATCGACATCGGTGCCAACATACTTGACTCGTATAGAGAAATATCTAGTGCGCGAAATACTGGGTTAATGATCATTCGGTTTATACTGCCAATCACGATTAAATCCAGTAAATAGGCCCAAAAGCGCATCCAAAATCCTGCAAACCGAATCGGCAGCATCTGCATAGGTGGCTGATGAATAGCATATTCCGGCAATGATTCCATTTCCTCTATTTTGTTATTAGAAAAATCGTCCATGCTCATACTCCCCCTCCTTATTCCGCATATAAATACATGAGTCTTGGGGAATTAGGCTGGGACATGAGCTTCATAATGCCTGCCACTTCTAAATCCTTGCCAATTAACTTATTTGCTTTCATATTCAAAAATGATTCGAAACCAAAACTGTCGGAAAACTGAACTACTTGGGCACCTTTTAGTTTATTGTCTGATTTCATCGCGGCTATGCAATCGTCAAAATAACCAAAATTATCGATTAAATTCAATTCCTTCGCTTGCAAACCATCATATATCCTGCCATCGGCAATTTGTTTGACTTGATCAGTTGACATTTTACGCCCTTCGGCTATGACTTTAACGAATCCTTCGTACGAATTATCAATCATTCCCTGAAGGATTTTTCGTTCCTCTTCAGTCATTTCCCTGCTTGGACTCATGATGTCCTTATAAGGCCCACTTTTTATCGTGACAAAATCAACCCCATATTTCTCTGCCAAACCTGCATAGTTAATATTCTGCATAATAACTCCCAGAGAACCGGTCATCGTTTCCTTAGTGGCAAAAATTTTATCTGCAGGTGTCGAAATATAATAACCACCCGAAGCTGCTATTGCGCCCATCGAAATATAAATTGGTTTTTTAGTCTCTTTCTTTATTTCGACTAACTTATCATGGATTTCCGCACTTTCCATGACCCCGCCACCGGGTGAATTAACACGTATGATAATTCCCTTGATGTCATCACTTTCAGCTGCATAATCGAGCTTTTCCATAAATAAGCGATGATTATAGGTAGGGCTTTCGAAAAATGAGGAGACATCCCCTGTATCCTGAATTACTCCATTCACATCAAGCACAGCAATTTGCTTAAAAGGATCTCCTTCTTTAATAACCTCTTCAGTAAATGGCTCATCAGTCATTGCAAAGAATTCTGACAAGCCTGTTTCAACATTGGTAAAAGCAAATGTGCTTAATACGTTAATAATGATTGAAAATATAAACAAGCCAGCGGCAATTCCCAGCGCTGCCCATCGTTTTCCATTCATATGTACAACCTCCTCATCAACCTCATTCCCTTAGTGTTTAGAATTATTGGTGGATATATTATGTTTCAATTGTACAAAATAATTGGCAGAATAGGTAAAAATATCAACTAATATCAAAATAAAAAAATAAAGACCGACACAAAGTCAGTCTTTATTTTTTGCTGTGTAAAACATAAATGTTGATTTCCGCTCCAATCAACCTGCAAAATCAATACTTAGGTTAACAAAGCCTATTTTTAATAAGCTTATTATTTCACGCTGAATGCTGCCAGTTCTTTTTGGCGTAGTTCTACGCGGCGGATTTTTCCTGAAGTTGTTTTTGGTAGCTCTTCTAGGAATTCGATTGCACGTGGATATTTATAAGGTGCAGTTAACTCTTTAACATGATCCTGAAGTGCAGGAATTAAGTTTGAGTCGTTTTGATCAACATCTTCTCTAAGAACAACGAATGCCTTAACAATACTACCACGAATTTCATCTGGGCTAGCAACAACCGCACATTCTTTTACGAATGGGTGTTTAACTAAAGCATCCTCAACTTCGAATGGTCCAATCGTATATCCAGAGCTGATGATAATATCATCATTTCGTCCTTCAAACCAGAAATACCCTTCTTCATCTTTCTTAGCTCTATCACCGGTAACATAATACTCACCACGGAATTGCATAGCAGTTCTTTCAGCATCCTTATAATACTCTTTGAATAATGCTGGTGTAGAAACATGAACTGCGATATCACCAACTTCACCAACTTGGCATGGTTGTCCATCTTCATTGATAATTTCTACTTTATTACCAGGAGTTGGTTTACCCATAGAGCCTGGTTTTAATTCCATTCCTTTTGTTACACCAATCAATAAGGTATTTTCTGTTTGTCCATATCCATCACGAACTTCAACATTAAAGTGACGGCTAAATGTCTCAACTACTTCGCGGTTTAATGGCTCACCAGCTGATACTGCGCTGTGTAAATGAGGTAATTTAAATTCATCAAGATTATCAACCTTCGCCATGATACGGTATTCTGTTGGAGTACAACATAATACATTCACTTCATTCTTTTCAAGAATCTGAAGATATTTTTGTGGTTCAAAACGTCCGTTATAAACAATACCAGTTGCACCTGAACCTAATACAGATAAGAATGGACTCCAAATCCATTTTTGCCAACCAGGGCTAGCAGTTGCCCAAACTTTATCGCCTTCTTCAATTCCAAGCCAGTTTTTAGCAGCAGTGCGTAAGTGTGCATATGCCCAACCATGTGTGTGAACAACGCCTTTAGGATTTCCAGTTGTACCTGAAGTGTAGGATAAGAATGCCATATCGCTTGCTAATGTATCAGCGTAGTCAAATTGATCCGATACATGCTTAAGCTCACCATCTAATTGAGTCCAACCTTCGGCCTCTGCACCAATTACAAATTTAGTAAGCTTTTCTGCTTCTTCAATACCATCAAATTGGTCTAAGTATGGGTGATAACAAACCACCGCTTTCACTCCGGCATGATTAATACGATATTGTAGGTCTTTCTTACGAAGCATTTCTGAACTTGGAATGACGATAATCCCAGCTTTTAATGCACCAAGGTAAACTTGGTATGCTTCGATTAAGCGAGGTACCATGACAAGAACTACATCGCCCTTCTGTAAACCGCTTTCATATAATAAATTACCAACTTTATTGGCATTTAAAATAAGTTGTTTGTATGTAACTTCTTGCACATCTCCAGCTTCATTTTCCCAATTGATAGCTAGCTTATGTTCATCTTGTGCATACTGCTCAACTTCACTTACAAGATTGTATTTTTCTGGTGCTAAAAGATCTTTTCTTTCCATTCTATTTCCCCCTTAGTAAATATTACGATAGTAATTTCGCTACAACCTTATTTTATACTAAATTTTCACAAAATTTTAAATTATTTTTCTATTTATTTTGACAAAAAAATATAAAGAAGCGAGCCGTTAGACTCGCTTCTTGTAGCCATTTGTATTTTTTTGTTATTTGCTGAAACCACCACTAAATTGTTGTTGTGCCATAGATACTAAACGCTTTGTAATTTCACCACCAACTGAACCGTTAGCGCGTGAAGTTGTGTCAGCTCCAAGATTCACACCAAATTCAGTAGCAATTTCATACTTCATTTGTTGAAGTGCTTGTTCAGCTCCTGGAACTAATAATTGGTTTGAGTTGTTGCTGTTAGCCATGTGATATCACCTCCTTGTGATTATAGAGTGTGTAGAATCACATGGCTTCATTCAAAACTTTCATTGGTAAATGTTAACAAATATTTAACAATTGATTAGAATAATTCACTGATTTCGTCTACTGACATATTATGGTTTGTATTTCCAATTCTTATGCGTATCATTTCTGTTTCTTGAACGGCTTTTTCAATATATGGCTCAAAATCAAAATAACTTTCATAATGAATTACTTTTTCACGCTTTGGTTTTGTTTTTGGTGATGACGGTACGAAAACAGTACAGCAATCATCAAAAGGTCTAATCGAAATGTCGTAAGTGTCGATTTGTTGGGCAATTTCAATCGTATCATGTTTGTCGATCGTTATAAGCGGTCGGATAATTGGCGTATTCGTCACTTCATTAATCGCATACATGCTTTCAAGAGTTTGGCTGGCAACCTGCCCTAGGCTTTCACCCGTTACAATCGCCAAGCCTTCCCGGTTTTTACGAATTTCATCAGTAATTTTAAGCATCATTCTTCGGGTTGTCGTCATTGAATAATTAGCAGGAACTTGTTTTTGAATGATCTGCTGGATTTCAGTAAACGGTACAATGTGCAAATTAACGGAACCGCTAACTTTCGCTAGTTTCTCTGTTAAATCGATAACTTTTTGTTTAGATCGTTCGCTTGTAAATGGCGGGCTATAAAAATGAACTGCCTCAATTTCCAGGCCGCGCTTCATGGACAAATATCCTGCCACTGGACTATCAATACCGCCAGATAGCATCAGCATTGCCTTCCCGCTTGAACCAACTGGCAAACCACCTGCCCCACGAATGGTTTCACATGATAAATAAGCCGCATCAGCCCGAATTTCGATTAATAAGTTGATATCAGGATTCTTTACGTTGACCTTTAAGCCTGAACCGTCCATACTTTTTAGGATATGGGCACCAAATTCCTGATTAATATCCTCTGCAGTCAATTCAAACGTTTTGTCAGAACGCTTTCCGGTAATTTTAAACGTATTACCTTCTTTATACACCTGTTGAAACAGCGTCAATGCCGCATCCTTCATCTTATCAAGCTCTTTTTCAACTTTCACGGCAGGACTGAAAGACTGGATTCCAAAGATTCCTCTTAACCCTTCAATAATTTCATCGCCATTTTCTCCGTTTAATAAAATATACATTCTGTCTCGAGAAGCATCGATTTTTGCTTTTGGTGTATTTTTTAATAATGGCTTAATACTTTTACGCAATTTGTCGATAAATTGTTTGCGATTTCGTCCCTTTGTAGAAATTTCGCCATATCGTATAATAATCCGATCATAATTCATCTTATTTCATTACCTCACCTAACTGATTTATTGTTGCTTTAATTGCCTTAACGGCAATTTGTGCTTCCTTCATCGTGTTTTGATATGAAAAGCTTAACCGAATCGCACTTTTTGCCTCATCCTGAGATATTCCCATCGCAATCAGTGTTTTACTTACCGCTGCTTGACGAGAGGAGCAAGCACTGGTCGTCGACACAAATACGCCCTTATCCTCTAGTGCATGCACAAACACTTCACCTTTAAAGCCTTTAATGGAAAAATTCAAAATGTGCGGTGCTGCATCTTCCATTGGTGAATGAATTGTAATTTCGGGAACTTGTCCCAATTCATTTTTCACATATTGCATGATTTCGTTTAAAGAAGACAGCTTTTCACGATAGCAATCCATCGTTAGCCGAAGTGCTTTGGCCATGGCAACTATACCCGGAACATTTTCAGTTCCGCTTCTGTGCTTAAATTCTTGATTCCCACCTGAAAAAAGCGGGCTAATTTGTAGCCCCTCGCGCAAATAGAGGACTCCCGTTCCTTTCAATCCGTGAAACTTATGTCCTGAAATAGAACAAAGATCAATTCCGCAACCATATATGTCTAAAGGAACCTTGCCAACCCCTTGGACGTGATCGACATGAAACAGAATTTTAGGATATTCTTTTAAAAGCATTCCAATTTCCTTAATGGGCTGAATTGTTCCTACCTCGTTTTGAACATGAATCATCGACACAAGAATCGTGTCATGGCAAATTGCCTTTTCGAGTTCTGCAACGGATATTCTTCCAGAGTGATCAGGTTGAAGGTATGTGATACGAAATCCAAGCTCTTTAAGCTGTTCCATTGCTTCACGGACAGAGGCATGCTCTACCTCGGTCGTGATGATATGCTTCCCTCTTCCTCGAAACATTAAAGCTGTTCCTTTAATAGCAAGATTATTACTCTCGGTCCCACCAGAGGTGAACAAAATCTCTGTATCCTTTACTTGTAAAAGCTTCGCTATTTGAGCCCGCGCCTGAGATAACAATTTTTCCGCCGTTCCCCCTAGTTGATGCAGCGAAGACGGGTTGCCAAAATATTCTGTTGCCACCTTTGCAAAGGAATCCACGACTTCCGGATACGGTTTCGTAGTGGCACTATTATCTAGATAAATCATTTTTTTCCCCTTTCAACGTTGAACACTTACACGATAAAGCATATTCACTCCGTATAAATTCGTTCGATTCCGTACGTTTTCTCCGAGATTTATTATTCCAAATGTCACGAGAAAAAACAAATAAAACGAAAAGCGGAGGCGGCTTGCTCAGCCCCGACAAGCTTAAGACGAGTCGGCCGAAAGGTTGTTCTTTAACCTTTTGGACGGCTTGGCTTAAGACCTCGAGGGGCTAGCCGCCGGAGCTGGACAATATCTTATATTGATGGAACAAAAAAAGAGGTTCCCCATGTAATTGGCGAACCGTCCGCATCTTAGCTTACAATATTTTTTCTGTCATCATCGCTTCAATTTTCTTTAATGCACCTGGCTCAACCTTTTCTATCGTTGTTGCAGCCTGCTCCAATGCTGTTTTGTAGTCGAACTCTCTAAAGGCAAGCTCCGCCTCGTTTAGTCCTTCTGCTACAGATGGATATTTACTCTTATATCGATTTCCGTATTGAATCACTTTCTCGGCTAATCTGACATTTTCAATCATTTCATTTGTGCCAGATGCCAATGTTTCAACCGATAGTTCGGAAAGTTCTAAAAAGTGATGAACCGCATTCATATCAAGTGGTTTCTCACCAAGCTTCTCAATCAAATCCTCAATACTATCCTCAGCATCATCCAACAAAAATTCATATTCCTTTGGTAATCCTGGAATTTTGCTCTTAGATACCATCCGAATCGTTTCGCCCATTTTCCGCTTCAATTCTATTACTTTCTCACGTGCAGCCAATTCATCTTTTCTAAGTGCACGTAATGTTTCTTGATAAGCCAATTGTTCTTGGGCAATTTCTTCAATCATTTCTTTTACTTCAGTAAGCTCTGCAGATAGCTGTGTTTGCGCATATCCCTGTTCACTAATTTTTTGCTCTAATATTTGATAACGATTCAAAAGCTTTGTAATTTGCTTTTCAGAATTCCGCTGTGTTTCGAGTTCCGCCTCTGCAAGATGGTAAATTTGTCTAACATAATCTGTTTCTTCATTCAACATTCTGCAATGTTCAGCTATCTCTTGAAGTGCCTCTTTAATTTCATCCTTATGCTTTTGAACATAGTGTTTAGCTAATACTTCTTTTTCCAATAGATCATAAAATTGATCAATGGTATCTTTCACCGCATCAATTCCTTGTTCTACTGCATTCACTTCAGTTTGACTTAGTTGTGCCAAGAATAACGCGATTTGTTGTTCTAAGTTATTTACTTCCTCTTCAAACTGTAGATGATCGAGCTTGTAGCCCTGCTCCACCATTTCACGATATCCATCCTTCAATTCGTTGATTTGCATCGGCAATCCCGATTCACAATCAACCAACAACTTTGGAATGGCACGCATTTTTTCTGAAATTACCTGCATTCTATCTTTGATTGTTAAAACAATTTCTCGAGCCTCTAAATAGTCACCATTTTCCGTTTTTTCCTCAAATAATTGGAAGGATCTAATCATTTCGTCCAATTGCTGTTCGAACGCTTCTACTGTATTCCCAAACGTATGGCGATGCGCTAGCAACGCTTTTTTTGATTCACGGTATAATCCTTTTAAACCTTCTGCTTCTTCACGATTTTTTTGTTCACTGCCGACAAGGTCGTGAAGTTCAGCAAGAATTTTTTTAATCTCCAATTCATTTTCTTCAAGAACTGAAGCTATTTCTACTTGAATGTTAGTGGCTTTTTTAAATTGCAATTTATCAATCGCTTCTTCTGCTTCAAATAACATCACATCTAATTCTGGAAGCTGGACAGTTACAATTTCATCCCATTGCTTTCGCCACTGTTCAAATAGCTGCTCCGTTTGACCAGTCATATTGAGTTGTTTAACCTTTGCCAGTTCATCATGTACCGGTCTGTTTGAAATATCAACCTTCCAATTTTCTAATCGATCTATCTCTTTAAAAAAGTTTTTTCTTTTAATATAGCCGAGCAAGGCTACTACAATTATTAATACGATCCCAATTCCACCGATCACAAAACCCATCTTACCCACACCTGCTCTCACTTAATACGAAGTTTATATCCGTTTTCCGTTGCTTTCTATGATTTCTTTACCCCATGTTTTAATCGATAATCATGGTCAGTAAAGTAAAATGGTATATAAATAATGAACAAAATTCACTTAAGAATGTCCTTTTCAATGTTAATATGATACCATGTAAACGACATTTTTTGACTATTAAAATCATATTTTTTTAGACAAATTCTGCCTTTCACGTATAAATGCAATGTTTTCATGACAATTATGTGACAACAAAAAAATCGATTATATCAGGAGGTGTTCCCTCATGTCAAAAGATGGACATATTCACTCCCATTACTGTCCGCACGGAACAAAAGACTCATTTCAAAGTTATGTTAAAAAGGCGATTGAACTGGGCTTTAAGGAAATCACGTTTACTGAGCATGCACCGCTACCAGAAGGTTTTATCGATCCAGCCCCAACGATGGATAGTGCCATGGTCTTAGATGATCTCCACACCTATTTGAACGAAATCGAGATGTTAAAGCAGCAATTTACTGGTCAAATTAAAATAAATGCTGGACTTGAAGTTGACTATATCGAAGGTTTTGAGAAGGAGACCAAGGATTTCCTGAATAATGTTGGTCCACATTTAGACGATGCGATATTATCTGTCCATTTTTTAAAAATGAATAACCAATATGAGTGCATGGATTATAGTCCAGACGTATTTGCTAAACTTGTTGACGGTTTAGGTTCAGTTGAAGCTGTCCATAAAAAGTATTATGACACATTGATTGCCTCTGTTCATAGTGACTTAGGACCCTATAAACCAAAACGAATCGGTCATATCACGCTTGCACACAAATTCCAGCTGAAATTTCCAATAACAACAAGATTTGATAAAGAAGTAACTGAGTTGCTTAAAGCAATTAAAGAGCACGACTATGAACTCGATTATAACGGTGCAGGCTGCGCCAAACCTCTATGTCGCGAACCTTACCCACCTCAGTGGGTTGTCGAAAAAGCTTTATCACTCGGTATCCCACTCGTATACGGATCAGATGCCCATCAAGTCAAGGATATGGGACAAGGGCGAGACCAAATGGTTCACATGAAAACATCCTAACCGTCCATCTGGTTAGGATGTCTTATTAACATGCATTCCGCTGATTGAGCGGAGTACATACAATTCCATCAATCCATCGGTTAATTTCCTGCAAATACTTATCAGCAAAATAGCGCTCGTGCGGGAACACATGGAGCACCTCAGTTAAATACTGTGTGTTTAAAAATGGTACAGACAAGAGTCCTTTGAATTGAATCAATATATATTGTATTGATACCGGATGAAACTCCTTTGCCTCTATCCCTTTTTCAACCACTGTATGAAAAATAAATCTTTCCTTTGCATAATAAGTCGTTAAAATCTCCCGAACAATTTGAGTGTCGATTGACATTTCCCGAAGCACAAATCTAGTCAAATGAATCTGATTGCACTGATAGCTCCACAGCTTACCTGCAATCTCCCGCAGGCATTGGGTAGCTCCCTTATCAAGACTGGTATATGCACTCTCCAATTCAGCCATATAGCCCTCAAAAAATCTGGTTAAACAATACTCTAGGAGGCCTTGCTTATTTCGAAAATAATAAGAAATGTTTGCGGCATTAATTTCAGCCTTTTTGGCAATATCGCGTATCGATGTTCCATCATAACCATTTGCATTAAATAAAGCCACAGCTGCATTAACGATTTTCTCCCGTGAGTTTTTTCTCATAAGCACTTCGCACTCCTTTTAGAGAATGGCCTTTTTATACTTTGCTATGTAAATATCATTCTGTGCAAAAAACGATTCTCCTTTTAAAATCTATCGACAAAGCTCACTAAATCATGCGATAAATGGCGAAATGCGTTGATTTTCACTTCATTTCTCCTTGCCCAAATGAACCTCGCTTGAAAAAATCAGTCGCACCCATAGATAAAAAAAGAATGACTAAGCGCAATCTAACTCAAGCCTCTTTAACGATTGAAGCCAGACTCTGCGCCGTCATTCTTATGATTATTGAATCATCTCGGTTTGGGTGATGACCCGGTTTTTGCCGGTACTTTTCGCAAAATATAATGCCTCATCCGCCCTGTTAAACAGCTGCTTAGCAGAATCCTCCTGATCTTTTGACCAATGAGAAACGCCGCAACTAACCGTAACAGATGGATTGGTTCCTTCTTTTACACGTTGAATCAATCGGTTAGCAATGTCCCTACCCTTTTCCATCGGAATTCGCGGAAGATAGATAGATAATTCCTCACCGCCCCAACGCGCAGCAATATCGCTATCACGTATACTGCTTCGCATTACATTAGCAACCTGAATTAAGATTTCGTCACCAACCTGATGCCCGTATGTATCATTCACCTTTTTAAAATTATCAATGTCGATCAGGATGAAAGTGCCTTGTCCCTCATCAATCATTGATTTTTGAATTTGACGATCTAAATAACTACGCGTATATAGCTTCGTCAAATAATCAGTTACAACCATTTTTTCCAATTCTTCCCTTAAGGTTGAATTGACAAAAGCTAATGTCGAATGGTGAACCAACGATTGCAGTAATTTATAAGAATCAAACGAAAAATGATACGGCGCACTGTGAAACACTAAAATAAATCCGACCATTCCACCTGTTTGAATCATTGGAATTGCCATAATCGAACGATAAGTTGATTCATCAAATTCTTTAAAATCGCCAATAAACATTGGACTTTTATCTTTTAATAACTTCTCATGGAAGTCCTGAATGTACTTTTCTGCTTCTGTCGTAAAGAAAAAAGGTGTACTTCCGTCCAAAATCTTAATTTGTCGGTCATGAAAAAGAATAAAGCCAACCTCTTCGGCATTGAAGGAACTGATAATTTGTTTACAAACATAGCTAACTATTTCCGAAAAGCGCTGCTTTGAATTTAATTCATGAGATACTTCGTTAATTAATTTAAGATCAGCAATAAGTCGATTGGATTGCTGATATAATTGGGCATTTTCAATTGCAGTTCCGGCCGTGTTGGCCAACAGCGAAATGAACTCCACTTCCTTAATTGGGAAAACCAAAACATTGACTGCCGTTATTTGTAGTACACCATATACACCCTGTTTCCCCTTTAACGGGGCATAAAGAATCGAGCAGTTACCTGATGCATAATTTTCCATTTGCACCGTACCTGTAACATAGGCTTCCATTGCTGCCATGTTTTCACTATCATATTGCAAACATTTTATTGGAAGCTGTGAATTGCTCTGAGTATCTTGCGAGAGGAACAAAGAATAGTGGAATCCTGGATAAACTTCATGTAACACTTCAATGATTTCTGCTAAAACCGCATCCATGTCCATTGTGGAATGGAATTTTTCCGTTACACCAAACAGTAGCCGATATTTTTTCTCCTTCGCAGCTATTTTGGAGAGATTTTGTAAAACGCTAATATAATGTGAACAAATACGCCCCATTTCTTCAATCAACCTTGAAGAATCCAGCTTAATTTGCGGATCTTTTACCCAAAAATAACCAAAGTTCTCTAAATGGCTTTTTATGTAATATTCATTTTGAGATGTGGAAACTGCTTCTCCCGCATCACCTAATGCAAGGTTCCCATTAGCACTAGTAATAGGTTTGACTAATAGAGAATCTTCTAAATTAATTCCTTCCGAAATGAGCTGTTCACCCCATTCTGACCGGTAATAGAAGATTACCTCCTGCGCCATCACTGTCATAGCGATAACCATACTAATTCGTTCAGGAATTTGCTCAAAATGGAGGGCACTATCTTCATCGTTCAAAATATCAAAAAGTGAACTCTTTAATTTATGTATGATATCAATTTTGGATTTTCCCATCCTACATCACCTATTACCCAATTTGGTGTTAAGAGAAATTATTATATCAAAAAAATAGATATATGTATAAACACGTTAAACTTTTATATAACAGCACTTTCATTATTATATTATTATATCATATCAAAAAGAATGAATGTTGAATGCTTTATTAAATATTCAAATAAATAGAAGTAAGAAGTGAGTGTTGTATTCCTCTTAATTAGAAAATTAATTGACTTATGATGAAAAATAATTATATAATATTCTTTGTGTAAAATATCGCAGCCTAAATGAACACTTTTTTGTCGTCATTTTGTTCCATCGGTTCCCACTTGGTTGAACCCTGTGATGGGGTATTGCGTAACCCTCTGCTGCGAGGGCGAAGGTACATGAAAACAAAATGAACATAATCGTTGTCTCATTACTGTTTTTATTTTACAAAATAAAAACACACAAGGAGGAGTCACTCATGGCTCGTTATACCGGCCCAAGCTGGAAATTATCTCGTCGTCTTGGTGTATCACTAAGCGGCACAGGAAAAGAATTAGAAAAGCGTCCTTATGCTCCAGGTCCTCACGGTCCTAACCAACGTAAAAAGCTTTCCGAATACGGTTTGCAATTACAAGAAAAACAAAAACTTCGTCACATGTATGGAGTAACTGAGCGTCAATTCCGTAACCTATTTGACAAAGCTGGCAAATTACAAGGTAAACACGGTGAAAACTTCATGGTTCTTTTAGAATCACGTTTAGATAACGTTGTTTATCGTTTAGGTCTTGCTCGCACTCGTCGTGCAGCTCGCCAATTAGTTAACCACGGTCACGTAATGGTTGATGGAGCTCGCGTAGATATCCCATCATACCGTTTATCTGCTGGTCAAACTATCACTCTTCGTGAAAAGTCTCGCAACCTAGATGTTGTGAAAGAATCAATCGAAGTAAACAACTTCGTTCCTGATTTCTTAACTTTTGATGCAGACAAATTAGAAGGTACATTCACTCGCTTACCAGAGCGTTCTGAATTACCAGCTGAAATCAACGAAGCTCTTATCGTTGAGTTCTACTCTCGTTAATAGAGTTATTGCACTGCCCTTGGTGCGGTGCTTCCGAAAACCCCTTTGGTCGTTTGGCCAGAGGGGTTTTTTTGTTTTGTTGGTTTTGGTTTTTTGAGAGAGACCTCGGTTTTTGGCATATTTTTCGGTTGTCTAGGCGTTATTGGTGACACTTTAACACTAATTCGGGCCAATTTTGTTACCAAGGTGCCTTATTGATAACAATTTACCGCTGTCACCATCAAATTTTGTTACCAATAAGCCTTGTTGGTAACATTTTTTCCTTAACCACGACAGAATTTGTTACCAATAGCTATTATTGCTACATCTATATTTTCCAAAAATAACAAAATCTTCAAAAATTACATTCTGAGCCTTAGTCCACTTGAAAAATGGTTACGTTCTATTCATAATAAGTCCATTGGCCGTACCCATTAACCCGAAAATGTTTCTTTAATATTCTTCTTACCGTCCATTTTTCCAATTTGAAATTAGACCACTCTAATACTACGTTCAGCGTAATCTTTATCTCAGGAAATAGTAACGTAATATCCTTTACACTTCTTAATACACATTTTTCATAGCTCTCTTCATTCCCACATTTTGTACAAACAATTTTTTTGGGAGCTACTATAACCGAAAATGAGAAACACCTCCCACAATTCATCCCCTTACGAACTGACTCGAAGCGGTACGATGGCAGTTGCGTCATCGGTGATTCACTCATATGTAAATTCACTAAGAAATCTGCCAAGTGCTTGTGAGAGTCATTTAAGTATGCTGGTTTTGCATATATTGAACGTAGGAATCTATTGAGTTGAGTGTAGTAAACAATCGGTTCATCAAGAGGAGCTTGATATAAAAAACATTCGGGGTTGATAAAAACGACATGGCCTTCAATTGGAATGTTAAAACCATTCTTTTTGAGTAGTTTACAAAGTAAAATTTTTATCCTGTTTAATTGATCGAGTGGGTTTTGATAGATAGTATCAGAGTTGCAATTGTAGAAGTTATTGTTTTTGTAGTAGAGATTTCCTTCGAAGTTTTTAATCTCACTGGGGATGATGGCATGCTGGGTAATGATGGTGGAATCAATCTGAACGGTTGTATGATCACATTTCAAAAGCAAATCATTTAATATGTAAAATTTCTGATGTAGTCCTGCCCCCTCTACTAATTGATCAAACATCACTTCGCCTTCAAAGCCTTTTTGTAGATTAAAAAAGTGTTGCTTCTCGGCATGCGTCAAATCCATTCTTGCATTTAATATCCGTAAAATCCGTAATTCCTTCGACGCTTCTCGATTTTTATAAGCCATATTCCACTTCCTCTCTCTATTTCTTTTTAATTTTATAAAAATAATGATGATGAATCACTTGTACATTGTGTGAATTATCAATAAAAAGCAAATAGGCCTCCCAATAAAAGAGAGGCCATGATAAAACAATCATTAGTAATTAATCAAAGTATATTTCTTTTTGCCGCGACGGATAATGGTGAATTGTCCTTCGATGCGGTCTGCCTCACCAAGCACATAGGCTGTGTCAGTGATCCGATCCCCATTAACAGACACGGCTCCGTTTGAAATATCCTCACGAGCTTGGCGCTTCGATGGAGAAATTTTTGCATCAACCAGCAAGTCTACAAGGCCAAGTGCTTCCAACTGGCTAGCATCAAACGAAGGTACATCCTTAAAGCCTTGCTTAATTTCCGCAGCAGTTAAATTCTTTACATCACCGCTAAATAGTGCTGCAGAGATTTTCACTGCCTGATCAAGTGCTGCTTGACCGTGAATCATGCGCGTCATTTCTTCAGCTAACGCCTTTTGCGCCTTGCGAAGGTGTGGTTCCTCGGCAACAGAAACTTCTAATGCTTCAATTTCTTCACGAGATAAGAACGTAAAGAATTTCAAGTATTTTACGACATCAGCATCAGCCGTGTTAATCCAGAATTGGTAAAACTCGTACGGAGATGTTTTTTCAGGGTCAAGCCAAACTGCGCCGCTCTCTGTTTTACCGAACTTAGTACCATCGGCTTTTGTTACAAGCGGAATAGTTAAACCAAATGCCGGCTTTGCGCCCTCGGGTTTCATTTTACGAATTAATTCAAGACCGGTGGTAATGTTACCCCATTGGTCACTTCCACCGATTTGCATGCGGCAATCGTGCTTTTCGTAAAGATGGAAGAAATCCATCGCTTGTAAAATCGTGTAAGTAAATTCTGTAAAAGAAATTCCCGTATCTAAGCGTGATGAAATAGTGTCTTTTGCGAGCATGTAGTTGATTCCAACATACTTACCAAAATCACGCAGGAATGTCACGATATCCATTGATCCAGCCCAATCATAGTTATTTACCATGATTGCACCATTGCTGCCTTCAAAATCGAAAATTCGTTGCAGTTGCCCTTGCAAACAGCCCACATTGTATTGAACTGTTTCTAGCGTTTGGAGCTTGCGTTCTTCCTTTTTGCCACTTGGATCACCGATGAGACCAGTTGCACCGCCGACTAAGACAATTGGACGATGTCCAGCCTTTTGGAAACGACGCAGCGTTAAAAATGGTAATAGATGCCCGATATGCATACTATCTGCAGTTGGGTCGACTCCGCAGTATAAAGAGATGCTTTCTTTATTTAAGGTTGCTTCGATGCCCTCTTCGTCGGTTTGTTGATAAACGATGCCTCTCCATTTTAAATCATTTAATAATTCATTCATCATTTTCGCCTCCATTTCAAAAAATAGGACTGTGTTCAACTTGACAGTGGATTACCACTCTAAAAAGGCACACAGCAAAAATAAAAAGACGTCCCTGCAAATTGCAGGGACGCCATAAGCGCGGTACCACCCAGATTAAAAACCAAAACGGTTTTCCACTTAAAAATTTAACGGTTCAGTCCGTTTGCTGCTACTAGCTATCGTTTCACAGCAAATGCTCAGGGAGGTATTTCGCGCTTCTATTTGTACTGGCTCACAGCGACCGCCAGCTTTCTGTCAACAGGGATAGAAGAACTACTGAATTCCCATCATTGCAATCTATTCAATTCATTATTGCATTTTTACCATAAATTGATGGAAGTTGTCAATTGTAGGATGAGAATAATAGGAAATTTATCGATGCTTGTCATTTTATCTTTTGCATTATGCTATAATGTATGTGATTTTAGGGGGTTTGATATGTCCATGAACGAAAGTCAAAATTTGAAAGAAAGACTGAGGTCAGTTTTACAATTTATCACAAACCAGAAAACGGTTAAAGGGGCACGAATTACCTACCAAGTTATCTGGAATTTGGGATTATTATTTTTTATTATACTGATGATTGGTGGTACTTTCGCTTTAGGTGTTGGCGGAGGATACTTTGCTTCATTAGTCAAGGACGAACCAATTCGTTCCTATGCCAGCATGAAAAAACAAATTTATAACTATGAAGAAACATCGGAATTATATTTTGCTAATGATGTTTATCTCGGCAAACTTCGCTCCGACATCGATCGGGAGGAAGTCAAGCTGAACCAAGTTTCACCATTTATAAAGGATGCTATTGTTGCCACTGAGGATGAATATTTTTATAAGCATGATGGTGTTGTTCCAAAAGCAATTTTCCGTGCTTTGTTCCAGGAGGTTTCAAATGCCTCTGTCCAAACCGGTGGAAGTACGTTAACACAACAGCTGATAAAAAACCAATTGCTATCGAACGAAGTATCGTTTGAACGTAAAGCTAAAGAAATTCTCCTGGCACTTCGCCTAGAAAAATTCTTTGAAAAAGATGAGATTCTTGAGGCCTATCTGAATGTAGCAACTTTCGGACGAAACTCATCAGGCCGTAATATTGCCGGTGTACAATCGGCTGCAAAAGGGATTTTTGGCGTGGAAGCAAGTCAATTAAGCTTACCTCAAGCCGCGTTCATTGCCGGTTTGCCACAAAGTCCATTTGGGTACACTCCTTACACCCAGAACAAGACGATCAAGAACAATTTAACACCGGGTTTAGAAAGAATGAAAACCGTCTTAAAAAGGATGTTTGATGGCGGATACATTACTGACGAGCAGTATAACGAGGCCCTTGCCTATGATATCACCAAAGATTTTATCCCACCAAAAGAAAGCCCATCACAGCAATATCCTTATTTAACAACTGAGATTGAAAAGCGCTCGATTGAAATATTGGCTGGTATTCTTGCCAAGCAGGATGGCTATGAAGAACAAGATTTAAAAGATGATCCTGATTTGAAGACCGAGTATCTTGAAATCGCTGACCTGAACATTCGCCAAAATGGCTATAAAATTCATACAACCGTTAACAAAGAAATTTATGACGCCATGCAGCAAGTGAAAAACAATTACCCACATTATGGACCAGACAAGGCTCAGGAAACAAAAGATCCTGAGACTGGTGAAAAGATTACTGTGATGGAGCCCGTTGAAGTAGGCGCTGTCTTAATTGAAAATAAAACAGGAAAAATCATCAGTTTTGTTGGAGGCCGTGATTATCAACGCGAGCAATTGAATCACGCGACTAGCGCAAAACGCCAAAATGGTTCAACCATGAAACCACTGCTCGTTTATGGACCAGCATTTGAACTTGGTGCTGCACAACCTGGAACAATTTTACCAGACGTAGCTTTAAAGCTTGCACCGGGAATCAATCGTCCTTGGCCGCAAAACTATGACCGTCGATACAGCGGTTTAACATCGGCTCGTTACGCATTAACGAAGTCATACAACGTGCCAGCTGTAAAATTATACAAAGATATAGTCGCTCAAAGGCCTGCCAAATTTTTAGCAAAGATGGGCTTCACTTCATTAGCTGAAGATGATTATACCAACCTGGCCACAGCAATCGGCTCATTGGCAACTGGGGTTACTGTAGAAGAGAACACCAATGCCTTTAGCACTTTTGCAAACAATGGGAAATTTATCGATGCTTATATGATTGATAAAATTACTGATCGCGATGGTAATGTCATTTATCAGCACGAGGTAAAAGAAACGGATGTATTCAGTCCGCAAACAGCTTATTTAACATTAGATATGATGCGTGATGTTATCAAGAGCGGAACGGCAACATCAATTAATAGCCGCTTAAAATTTAAATCTGATTGGGCTGGGAAAACTGGTACAGGTAATCAGTTCTACGATGCTTGGTTTGTTGCCACCAATCCGAGTGTTACTTTCGGTATTTGGACCGGCTACGACACACCGAAATCGCTGCAATCAGGTGGCATGAGCTATAGTATGCGAACCAATTATTTATGGGCAGATTTAATGAATGCAGCTTATGATATTAATCCAGATTTAGTTGACCCAGCAGAAACCTTCCAAATGCCAAGCGGAATTGTCAGCAGATCATTTTGTGCCGCGTCAGGATTATTACCATCAGATGCTTGTTCACGAGCTGGCTTAGTTGAGACTGATTTGTTCAATGTAAAGTACGCACCAACTAAGGTTGATGACAGTTTAATTTCCGGGAAGTTTGTTGAAATTAATGGCAAGAAATATTTAGCACTCGACTCTACACCAGGTGAGTTCGCTCAATCAGGGGTGATTTTAAATCCTGATTACGTTGCTAAAATAATGGGAACATCAGAAAATGCGAGCCAATTAATTCCGAAAAAGGATCGTTGGGCAAACGTCCTCGTGGCCGATGCGAAAATGTCTGATGATGGCAATCGTCCAACCCCATTAAGTATTTCAGTTTCTGGAAATACCGTCTCTTGGGGCGTACATCCACATGGTGACATTATCGGTTACCGCGTGTACCAAAATGGGGCCGGTAAAGTCTTAAGTATTAAATCCGGTGAAGCATTTGCGTTTACAGGTGGTAATGGTGCTTCATATTACGTAACCGCGGTAGATATCGCAGGAAACGAATCAGCCCCATCTAATACTGTCACGATCGGGGTACCTGTGCAGCAAACTCAACCAACTCCGGGAACTACCATTCCGGATCCTATGAATCCATAGAAAAAAGGCAGGCTCCCAAGGAGCTTGCCTTTTTTGTTTAAATATTTGTCTAGCTGCGGCGGCTAGGAGCTCGGGTCACAAGCCAAATCCCTCCAGAGACTATCATCTATTACGTGATTCGTCTTGTGCCTGTCGCCCCTGAACGAGCCGCCTCCGCTTTTCTATTTGTCTAGCTGCGGCGGCTAGCCCCTCGAGGTCTTAAGCCAATCCGTCCAAAAGGTAAACTACAACCTTTCGGCCGGCTCGTCTTAAGCTTGTCGGGGCTGAACGAGCCGTCTCCGCTTTTCTATTAGTCTTCCATTGTCGATAAATCACCTGTTGGAAGGTTTAGTTCCCAGGCTTTTAGGACACGGCGCATGATTTTACCACTGCGTGTTTTTGGTAGACTGTCACGGAAATCAATTTCGCGTGGTGCAGCATGTGCTGCTAACCCAGTCTTAACAAATGTCCGGATCTCCTCTTTAAGCTCATCAGTTGCTTCAAAGCCTTCACGCAAGGCTACGAATGCCTTAATGATTTCACCGCGAACAGGATCCGGTTTTCCGATAACACCCGCTTCAGCAACAGCCGGATGCTCAACAAGTTTACTTTCAACCTCGAACGGACCTACGCGCTCACCTGCTGTCATGATGACATCATCAACGCGACCTTGGAACCAGAAATAGCCTTCATCGTCCATGTATGCTGAATCTCCGGAAACATACCAATCACCTGGCATGAAATAGGATTCAAATTTTTCTTGGTTGCCCCAAATAGTATGCATCATGGATGGCCAGCCTTTTTTGATTGCCAAGTTACCCATGCGGAAAGGCGGTAGCTCTTTTCCTTGATCGTCAACGATGGCAGCTTGTACACCCGGAATTGGTTTACCCATTGAACCTGGCTTAATTTCCATACAAGGATAGTTACAGATAAGCTGAGAACCTGTTTCTGTCATCCACCAAGTATCATGAATGCGCAGATTGAATACCTTCGCACCCCATCTAACAACTTCTGGATTAAGCGGCTCACCGACGCTGAGAATGTGGCGTAGGCTGCTCAAATCAAAGCGTTTAACCGCTTCATCTCCTGCACCCATGAGCATTCTGAATGCTGTTGGTGCACTGTACCAAACCGTAACACCGTACTCTTCAATCATGCTGTACCACGCATCAGGGCTGAATCGGCCACCGATGATAACGTTTGAAGTACCCGTTAACCATGGTCCGAAAATGCCATATGCAGTTCCTGTTACCCAACCAGGGTCAGCTGTGCACCAATACACATCCTCTTCTTGTAAATCTAGTACCCATTTCGCTGTTTGATATTGTTGAATCATCGCGTTATGAACATGGAGTACTCCTTTTGGCTTCCCAGTTGAACCTGATGTATAATGAAGGATAAGTCCGTCACGACGGTCAACCCACTCTATTTCTAGTTTTTTACTAGCTTCTGTAAACTTTTTGTTAAAATCAATTAAGGTATCTGTTTCTTCGATATTTTCACCAACAAGGAAAATATGCTTTAATTCTGGAAGTTCACTAACTGGTACTCGCTTTAATAATTCAGGCGTTGTGACCAACACTTTAGCACCACTATCTTCTAAACGGTCACGGACGGCACCCTCCATAAATGCTTCAAAAAGAGGACCAACAATAGCGCCTAATTTAATTGCGCCCAACACAGCGAAATAAAGTTCAGGTGAACGCGGCATAAAAATGAAGACACGGTCTCCTTTTACGACATCACCGTATGCTTTAAGCACATTCCCTGCTTTATTCGAAAGTTCTTTCATTTCTTTGAAGGTATATTTTTCTTTTCTAGCACCATCACGATAGTATAAAGCGACTTTATTTTTACGGAAAGATTCAGCATGGCGATCAATTACTTCATACGCCATATTTACCTTACCAGTCTCAGACCAAGAAAAGGCTTTTTCTGCTTCCTTCCAATCAAATTGTCGGTAAGTTTCATCGTAATTTTTCAAATTAAAATTTCCTTCAATTGCTGATAGCGCTTCCAATTTCATCAAACAGATTCCTCCTTTGTTTCTCTATCATGTAGCCTAGTATACTATCAAAAATTATTTTTCGCAATATTTAAAATATTTTAATTATTTATTTAATTTTAAAAATAAAAATAATATAAAAAGAAAGCGCTTTATATGATTCTATTTCATGTATAATGGAGTTAAGATGGTATTGTATATATTTAGGCGGTGACTAAATGGAGCATAAAAAAACATATTATGAAAAAGAATTGATAACCCCCGATGGAATCGTTCATGTCGAAGGTCCAGTTCCAGCTGAAAAGCTGGCCCAATATGAGTTCCATCAAGATTTAACTGCATTTCGTCCGGCTTCGCAACAGCATAAAGCTGTTGTTGAGATTGCCAAATTACCTGAAGGAAGAATCATCATCGCAAGACACGAAAATACGATTGTCGGGTACGCTACTTTCCTTTATCCCGATCCCCTCGAGCGTTGGTCTGAAGCTCATATGGACAATTTAATTGAGTTAGGCGCAATTGAAATCATCCCGCAATTTCGCGGACATCACGTCGGCAAGTATATCTTAAAAGTATCCATGATGGACGATGCCCTGGAGGATTTCATCGTTATCACCACTGAATACTATTGGCATTGGGATTTGAAGCGAACTGGTTTGAATGTTTGGGAATATCGAAAAATCATGGAAAAAATGATGAATGCCGGCGGGTTAGTCTGGTATGCAACAGATGATCCAGAGATTAGCTCCCATCCTGCCAATTGTTTAATGGCAAGAATCGGTAGCCGTGTTGATCAAGAATCCATTCAACGCTTTGATAAATTAAGATTTAAAAACCGATTTATGTTTTAACTCTTCTAGCAACTTTCTCTATTAATTAATTTTTCTCAAATCTAGCAAAATATTTCAGATGAAAACTATTTATTTTTCCAAAAAGGAGGTTAACGCTATGATAGTCGAAGAAATTATGAAACTTGACGTGGTTACCCTTACCACCGGGAATACCATTAGAGATGCCATTCATTTAATGGATGCCAAAAAAATACGCCATATCCCGATTATTAATGACCAGCATAATGTTGTTGGACTCATCACCGATCGTGACATTCGCGATGCAAATCCGTCTACCTTTTATGCTGAAGAACATCGAGATATTTTAGACAAGCCTTTACATATGATTATGCAAACGGATATCATAACCGGTCATCCGCTTGACTTTGTTGAAGAGATTGCAGCTGTTTTTTATGAACACCACATTAGCTGTCTTCCAATTGTAAAGGAAAACAAACTTGCAGGGATTATTACTGAAACAGATTTATTAAGAACTTTAGTCGAACTTACTGGAGCCCATCAGCCTGGCTCGGTGATTGAAGTAAAAGTGCGTAATATCGTTGGGATTTTAAGTGATGTCACAGGCGTTATTAAACAACGCAATGCAAGTATCCAAAGCGTTCTCGTTTACCCAGACAAAAAGGATGAAAACTATAAGCATTTAGTCATTCGGATTCGGACTATGAACCCGATGAATATTATCGAGGATTTAAAGAAAGCTGGTCATACTGTACTTTGGCCTAATTTACCGGGGATTTCATCATGACAGACTCAGTATTTGTCTTTTCAGAGGACCAATTAAAATATAAATTTAATAGTCATCATCCTTTTAATCAACAACGTCTGGAACTGACCCTTGATTTATTGCGAAAAATAGGAGCAATTTCTGATCAACAAATTGTATTACCGCGCATGGCGACGGATGAGGAGCTCCTCCTCATCCATGACCCCAATTATGTGAATGCAGTCAAATTAGCAAGCATTGGGGAACTTCCGGAAGGAGTTGCTGATAACTATGGTCTGGGCACTGAGGATACCCCCATTTTTCCAAACATGCATGAAGCAAGCTCTTTTTTAGTCGGCGGAACGTTAACGGCTGTTGACTATGTTATGAGTGGAAAAGCAAACCATGCCCTTAATCTAGGTGGTGGATTGCATCATGGCTTCCGCGGGAAGGCCTCTGGTTTTTGTATTTATAATGATAGCTCTGTTGCGATAAAGTATATGCAGGAAAAATATCATGCACGTGTTCTTTACGTTGATACAGATGCCCATCATGGTGATGGAGTACAATGGTCCTTTTATGATGATCCAAATGTTTGCACATTATCGATTCATGAAACAGGACGATATTTATTTCCAGGCACAGGGAACATAAACGAACGTGGTCAAGGACCCGGTTACGGCACTAAATTCAATATTCCGCTTGATGCCTTTACCGAGGACGAATCTTTTATTGATTCCTATAAGGTAGCATTACAGGAGATATGTGACTTTTTTAAACCGGATGTGATACTGACACAAAACGGGGCTGATTCGCATTATTTGGATCCCCTTACCCATCTTTCAGCAACGATGAAAATCTATCGTGAAATTCCAAAGCTCGCCCACAAAATGGCACACCAATTTTGCGATGGCCGCTGGATTGCGGTTGGTGGTGGTGGTTATGATATTTGGCGAGTTGTTCCCCGAGCATGGGCGATGGTCTGGCTTGAAATGACGGAAAACTCCAATTATTTTGGAAATTTGCCGAAGGATTGGCTAGATAAATGGCAGCCGCTTGCCCCAATCACACTTCCACCTGAATGGGATGATCCTGCTGATTTATATCCGCCGATACCTAGGAAAATGGAAATCACTGAAAAAAATGCCCAAACGGTTGATAAGGCACTATATCCAATCAAAAATCGCAAAAAATCTGTGCTATAAGAAAAGCGCAAGGCGCCCGCCTATCGGCGACAAGCACAAGACGAGCCGGCCGGAAGGTTGCCTTTTACCTTCTGGACGGATTGGCTTGTGACCTCGAGCCGATGGCGCCTGGAGCTAGACACTAAACTATGTTCAAATATTATACTTTCCTTAAACAGTAAAAAAGAAGCCGCCTCATAAATGGCGGCTTCTTATATTATTATCTCGTAGAATCTCGTTCCTCAATACGATGTGGTAATACGACGATTTGTTCACTTGTTTTTTCTTGATTCATTAATTTTGTCAACAATCTCATCGCGACAGCACCGATATCATAAAGTGGTTGCACAACAGTCGTTAATTGTGGACGAACCATAAGCGTTAATCTTGTATTATCAGAGCTGATGATCTCAAAGTCCTCAGGAATTGAGAACCCTTTATCCTCTGCACCATGAACAACACCTAGTGCCATCTCATCTTGACCAACAAAAATAGCAGTTGGCTTTTCGCTAGCTTCTAATAGCTTTTCAAAAGCTTCAATTCCAGAATCGTACGTATCGTCACCTTCAATGACTAAGTCTTCACGATATTCTATTCCCACTTCAGTCAAAGCCCGCTTATAACCAGCTAGTTTCTTCACTCCATTGATTGGTTCATGCATCGGACCAATCACAAAAGCGATCCGAGTATGACCTTTATCAATGAATGATTTAGTCACATCATAGGCTGCTTGCTCATAGTCAATATTTACAGACGGAATCTTTCCTGTTTCTTCAATTGAGCCAGCAAGGACGATTGGAACTGGTGATTTTACAAATTCTTCAACATGCTCAGCAGTAACATTTCCGCTCATAAACACAATGCCATCAACTTGCTTACCGAGCATTGTATTAATTAAATGCAATTCTTTATCTTTGTTTTGGTCAGAATTACTCAAAATGATATTGTATTTATACATCGTCGCGATATCTTCAATACCGCGAGCTAAATCTCCAAAAAACGTACTGGAGATATCCGGAATAATGACGCCAACTGTGGTTGTTTTTTTACTAGCTAATCCCCGAGCCACTGCATTCGGACGATAGCCTAACCGTTCAATAACCTCTAATACTTTTTTACGGGTTGCCGGCTTTACATTCGGATTACCGTTCACTACCCTCGAAACCGTTGCCATCGAGACACTTGCTTCTCTTGCAACATCATAAATGGTAATATTCAAAAGATATTCACTCCTTCAATTTGTCCCCACAAATATGCTATTCATAGTGTGTAGCAAGATTCCCTTGATTAAACCCCATATTTAAGTTTGTGAGATATTTAACTTGTCTAATTATGTATTTAATGATACGATACCCAATCTATTGCCGCAATGACTTGAACAGAAATTTTAAAGAATTTTTATGTTTTTCTTGCTACAAAAAACCTCCTGCACTTAACAGGAGGTTTTACCATTTTGGCTGTGTTAAGCATGAATGTTGATTTCCGCTACAGGCACTTCGCTTTCCGCGGGGCTAGTTGGGAGCCTCCTCGGCGCATTCGCGCCTGTGGGGTCTCCCATACCAGCTACTCCCGCAGGAGTCTTCGTGCCTTCCGCTCCAATCAACTTGTGGAAAATCAACACTGAGCTTTAACACAGCCAATATTTTAAATTATAAGCGAACAAAAGGTGTATCTTTTAAGCCTTCTAGGAAAGCATCAAATTGCTCTAAGTTCATCTGTTGAGCCGAATCGGATAAAGCAACGGCTGGATCTGGATGTACTTCAGCCATTACCCCATCAGCTCCAATCGCTAATGCCGCTTTCGCACATGGCAATAATAAATCTCTGCGACCAGTCGAATGAGTGACATCAACTAATACCGGCAAGTGCGTTTCTTGTTTTAAAATTGGAACGGCAGAAATGTCTAATGTATTTCTTGTTGCCTTTTCGTAAGTACGGATTCCGCGCTCACAAAGGATAATTTGATCATTACCTTGGGAGATAATATATTCAGCTGCATTAATGAATTCTTCAATCGTTGCTGCTAAGCCCCGCTTTAATAGCACCGGCTTTTTCACTGCTCCAACAGCCTTTAACAATTCAAAGTTTTGCATATTGCGGGCACCAATTTGAATGACATCAATATAATCAAGAGCCGTTTCAACATCATTTGGGCTAACGATTTCACTGATTGTTGCTAATCCGTATTTGTCTCCAATTTGCTTTAGGATTTTTAAGCCCTCCAACCCTAAACCTTGGAAATCATAAGGAGACGTTCTTGGCTTGTAAGCTCCGCCACGCAATAATTTAAAGCCTTTCTGTTTAACAGCAGCAGCTACAGCTGCCACCTGATCGTAAGACTCAACAGAACAAGGACCGAAAACGAAGTGTGGTGTACCGTCGCCAATTTTAACACCTTTTACATCAACAATTGTATTTTCTGGCTTTTTCTTCCGCGATACTAACAATGCTTTGCGATGGTCATCCTCTTGAAGTTCAAGACCTGCTTTGAAAATTTGCTTAAACATATGCTCAACTGTTGAATTTTCAAATGGACCATCATTATTATCTTTAATTTTATCAAGCATTCTCCGCTCACGAACTGGATCATAGCGGTTAACACCCTGGGTTTCTTTAACACGACCAATTTCTTGAACTAATCTTGCTCTTTCGTTAATGAGTGAAAGTAATTGAAGGTTAATTTCGTCGACACGGTTACGCAATTGTTCTAAGTTACTCATTTTATTACCCCCAGATTTATTGTTAAGCATATTTTCTTACATTTGTTAAAAATAGCGAAGCTTTGATTTTTAATTAGGATTAATTATAAATGATAAATAATTCCTTGTCACCAAAAAACTTTAACAATTAAACGCTTTTAAGCACTAAAGCATTATATGCCTATTTTTTAAAATGGTGCCTATTTAAGTTTCGTCAAATTAACAAAAGAGCCAACATTACAAAAAAACATCCAAAATCTGGATGTTTTAAAGGTTTTCTTTCATAACCTTTGTTAGTGCGTCGTAAGTAATTTTCCAATGGGAAGCATGCCATACGACCTTCTGATTGTTAAAAAAGAAAGCTTGAGGAGATTCATGTTTTATTTGAAACTTCTCTGCTATGTAACTTGAAAGTGAGCGTGAATCCTGTACTGTTAAATAGTAACTATTTAGATTCGGATTTTCCTCTGTAAACTGTACATATTCTTCATATGCGGCCTGGCTAATTGGGCAGGTCACACTATGCTTTAAAAATGTAAATGGTTTTTCTGATTTAATCAGCTGATCGAATTGCTCAGCAGTATCAATTTTTTGCACTTCGTATCCCTCCATAGCTTGAACGTTCGATTATAAATCGATTGAAAAAAAGCGATCATCCTTATCAAAAGGCTGCTTCGCTTAATTTCTGTAATCTTATCATTTTCAAAACGCATCAGCAAATTTAATGATTAAGCTTCTTTTCTGTTTCATCGAATGCTTTTTTCGTTTCTTCTAACATTTGTTGAATCGAATCATAGCCAGCTGCCTGATATTCTGGGCTTGCTTTTAGTTCTTCAAGCTCTTTGTCTTCCTCGGTTGCTTCAGGACTCTTACCTTTTAATTTCGCAATCGCTTCAGCTGATTGTTGACTAATTGTATGTGTTAATGTAGTCGTTTTTTCTTTTGTCGCCTGTGCCAAAGTACCTGCTTTTTCCTTTAACACCGCTGTTTGATTTGTAACCGATTCACGTAAAGCTGGTCCTGATTTCGGTGATAGCCATAAAGCTGTTACTGCCCCAACAACACCGCCAACTAAAGCTCCCAACAAGAAATCCTTTGTTCCAGTCTTTTCTTTTTCCTCGTGCAAATAGTTATTCATTGATATTTCCTCCTTTATCTTAATGATCGCGCATTCGTTGCCGAGTTGCTTGCTGTTTAGGTTCCAGCGCCTGTTTTAATTCTTTTTGTTGTTTCTTCGTTTTCCATTTTTCTTTGATTTCAACGATAGCTGTTGTCCATTGCGCAATTTGCGAAATTTTTTCCTGATTTTCTTCAACACCACGGTCCAACGAGCTGGTTACCGTCTGCAAGGTATGATTAAATTTTTGAATGGAGCCACCAACATCTTTTACTGCGGTAACAACTGTGTTCAAGCTTTCCGCTTTATCCTGAATATCATCAGCTAATGCATTGGTTTTTTTCAATAAATCAGTCGTTTCGCTCATGACTCCATCCAATTGTTTTTCTAAGCCAGTTAATGTATGGGATACATTATCTAGGGTTATTTTTAAAGATTTAAATGTTCTAGAAAGAAAAATCACTAAAATCAGAAATGATATGGCGATAAGCGCCACACTAAAATAAAGAATGTTAATCAATCTTTGCACCTCCGTTGTCTCTACCACCATTGTTTACCCAGTTGTAAGGGTATAAACCCTATCCTACATACTTCAATATTATAGTGTCAATTTCCTTCATCCGACACAGGATATTTTCGATTAATAAGGCCTTCTTTTCAACAAATTTTCGGAATTAGGTTACAATAGATGTATTGCATCAATATTTGCACTACAAGGAGGAATTCAGTTGAAAGATCCACGAATTGAGAAACTCGCCCATAATTTAATTAACTATTCCGTTCGACTGCAAAAAGGAGAAAAGGTGCTGATTGAAAACTTCGGTTTACAGCGTGAATTTGTCACAGCACTGGTTAAGGCCGCATATGATGCAGGCGGATATCCGTTTGTCTTATTGAAGGATCATCAGGTTAACCGTTCGCTACTGCTCGGGGCTAACGAAGAGCAGTTCGACCTAATGGCTGATTTTGAGGCAAATGTAATGAGCCAAATGGATGCATATATCGGCTTACGCTCTGGTGACAACATCAATGAATTATCCGACGTTCCAGATGAAAAAATGAAAATAGAAGGCAAGACCGTTGGTAAAAAAGTACATAGGGACATTCGTGTTCCAAAAACAAAATGGGTCGTGCTCCGCTATCCAAACTCATCAATGGCACAGCTCGCCAAAATGAGCACTGAAGCATTTGAGGATTTCTACTTTGATGTATGTAATTTAGATTACGGAAAAATGGATGCAGCCATGGATGCACTAGCCGACTTAATGAATAAAACAGACAAAGTTCGCTTAACCGGCCCAGGAACAGACCTACATTTTTCTATTAAAGACATACCGGCAATTAAATGCTCCGGTCAAATGAACATTCCTGATGGAGAGGTTTATACCGCACCAGTGCGGGATTCCGTTAATGGGGTCATCAGCTATAATACGCCTTCACCATACCATGGCTTTACTTTTGAAAATGTGAAGCTTACCTTTGAAAATGGTAAAATCATTCAAGCTGAGGCGAATGACACAGAGCGCATTAATAAGATCTTTGATACCGATGAAGGCGCTCGCTATGTCGGAGAATTTGCGATTGGCGTCAATCCGTTCATTTTACAGCCAATGCAGGATATTTTATTTGATGAAAAAATCGATGGTAGCTTCCACTTTACACCTGGACAATGCTACGATGAAGCCTATAACGGCAATAAATCCGATATTCACTGGGATTTAGTCAATATACAACGCCCTGATTATGGTGGCGGCGAAATCTATTTTGATGATGTGCTTATCCGCAAAGACGGCCGCTTCGTCATTCCAGAGTTGGAAGCACTTAATCCGGAGAACTTGAAATAAGATTAATGCCGAACTTATTAGATCCATATTAGTGCCCTGGTTTTGGCTGGGCCCCGAAATTTAAGGCACTAAGACTTTTTTAGTGCCCTATTTTTGTTGAAGTCCGAAATTTAGGGCACTTAGCACTCACATTAGTGCCCTAGTTTTGCTGAAGCCCGAAATTTAGGGCACTTAGCACTCACATTAGTGCACTATTTTTGCTCGAGTCCAAAATTTAGGGCACTTAGCACACACATTAGTACCCTATTTTTGCTGAAGTCCGAAATTTAGGGCACTTAGCATACCCATTAGTGCCCTATTTTTGCTGAAGTCCTAAATTTAGGGCACTTAGCATACCCATTAGTGCCCTATTTTTGCTGAAACCCTAAATTTAGGGCACTTAGCACGCACATTAGTACCCTATTTTTTCTGAAGCCCGAAATTTAGGGCACTAAACACACACATTAGTGCACTATTTCACACAGGCACTCCAAAATAGGGCACTTAACTTAGCAACAACCGACTTTCGAAGCATTTCCACCAAAAAAAGGATGCAGCGCACCTACGCACTGCATCCTTTTGTCATTAATTAGGCTAATTCTTTTTCATATGCTTCCTGGAATTTTTGGATATCACCGGCACCCATGAAAATAATGACACTATTTTCATGCTTCCGCAACAACCCAGTTTCGTGTTCATCTAATAACTCTGCACCAGGAATTTTTGCTTGTAAATCTTCAATCGAAAGTTTTCCGTGATTTTCACGAGCTGATCCAAAAATATCACACAAATAGACCTTATCAGCTAGATTTAAGCTTTCAGCAAATTCACTTAAAAATGTTTGCGTACGAGTAAACGTATGCGGTTGGAACACCGCGACAATCTCTCGCTCAGGATATTTTTGTTTAGCAGCATCAAGTGTTGCCTTAATTTCAGTTGGATGATGTGCATAATCATCAATTACGATTTGCGAACCAATCTTCTTCTCAGTAAATCTACGTTTCACACCGGTAAAGGTCATTAATTGATGCTTAATAATCTTCATATCGATGCCTTCATAATGACACATTGCAATCACTGCTAGCGCGTTCAACACATTGTGATCACCGAACGTCGGAATCGTAAATGTATCAAAATACGTATTTCGAACAAAAACGTCAAAGCTAGTACCTTCTGTTGATTTGACAATATTGCCCGCATGGTAATCATTGTCATCATTAAATCCGTAAAATAGAACTGGAACCTTCGCCTGAATTTTTTGTAAGTTCCGATCATCACCGCAAGCAATAATTCCCTTTTTTACTTGAAGGGCCATTTCCTGAAAGGCTGAGAAGACATCATCTATATTGGCAAAGTAATCAGGATGATCAAAATCAATATTAGTCATAATTGCATAGTCAGGAAAATACGATAAGAAATGCCGTCTATATTCACATGCTTCAAATACAAAATATTCAGCATCACGGTCACCTTTACCTGTTCCATCACCAATTAGGAACGAAGTTGGCTTTGCTCCTTGAAGCACATGAGCCAACAGACCCGTTGTTGATGTTTTTCCGTGTGCACCAGTCACGGCAATACTTGTGTAATTTTGCATAAAATCACCCAAGAAACGATGATATCGAATGACTGGGAGCCCCATTCGCATTGCTTCTTGTATTTCCTCATGAGTATCTGGAAACGCATTCCCTGCAATGATTGTTAGCCCCTCTTGTATGTTCTCCTTTTGGAATGGAAGGATCTTTATTCCAGATTGCTCCAGGGCCTGTTGAGTGAAAAAGCGCTTTTCGACATCGGAGCCTTGAACTTGAAAGTCGGTATCGTGTAGAACCTGTGCAAGAGCACTCATTCCAGACCCCTTAATACCTACGAAATGGTAAATAGTCATCTAAAGAACCTCCAACAAACGTCTATCTGTAACACATTATATGAGAATGTTTTCAATTTGCTCATTTTTATTACGTCACAGCGTTATCATATTAAAACATTATACCATTTTTACATTAGACGAATCATTTTTCTTTTAATAATCAAATAACCAAATTTAAATGCTAGATTATATTCCCAACATTAGTTTATTGTACTACTACTATTTATTGAGTCAAGTTCTTCTTCAGTAATTAATACATCCCGGGGTTTGCTTCCCCTTGCCTCCGAAATATAACCGTTTGCCTGCATCATATCGATTAACCGCGCTGCACGGTTGTAACCGATTTTAAAACGACGCTGTAAACTTGAAGTAGACGCTACTCCCTGCTCAACAATAAATTCACAGGCCTCAAAATATAACTCATCTTCCTCTTCACTTACTTGGGCTTTTTTTAGTAGTTCTCCCTGTTCAAATAAATAATCTGGTTCGGCTTGCGAGCGAACTTGCTCGACTACCCGATCAATTTCCGTATCTGAAATAAACGTACCTTGCAACCGTACAGGCTTTGAGGTTCCGTTTTCTAAAAACAACATATCACCGCGACCTAATAATTTTTCTGCACCACCAATATCAATAATCGTCCTTGAATCGATTTGTGAGGATACGGAAAATGCTATTCTCGTTGGAATATTCGCTTTGATTAAACCGGTGATGACATCAACAGATGGTCGTTGTGTCGCAATAATTAAATGAATACCACAGGCGCGTGCTTTTTGAGCGATACGACAAATCGCTTCCTCGACATCTCCTGGTGCAACCATCATCAAATCAGCTAACTCATCAATTACAATCAGGATGTATGGTAACTTCTCACTATACCGTTTTGCAGCCTCGGCCATTTCATTAAACCTGGAAATCTCCCTTACTCCAGTATGAACAAACAACTCATAGCGCCGCTCCATTTCTTCAACCGCCCACTTCAATGCTGCTGTTGCAGCTTTGACATCGGTAATAACGGGGCTTACTAAATGAGGGATATGGTTGTAAGGAGCAAGCTCAACCATCTTTGGATCAATTAATAACAACTTGACATCACGTGGATCCGCTTTGTAAAGCAGACTTGTTAAGATTGAGTTGATGCATACACTTTTCCCTGAACCTGTTGCACCTGCAATTAACCCATGAGGCATCTTGCGAAGATCTGTGACAACTGGCTTTCCTGAAATATCAAGACCTAGCGCAGCCGTTAGCGGCGATGGATTATGATTAAATTCTGGACTATCGATAATTTCGCTTATAAAGACTGGCCGACTTTTGCTATTTGGTACCTCAATCCCAATCGTATGCTTACCAGGTATCGGCGCTTCTATCCGAATGTCTTTTGCAGCAAGACTTAACTTAATATCATCCTGCAGGTTGGTGATTTTATTTACCTTGACCCCTGGGTCTGGCTGCACTTCAAAACG
This sequence comes from Bacillus sp. DNRA2, assembly GCF_012843265.1. GTDB lineage: Bacteria > Bacillota > Bacilli > Bacillales > Cytobacillaceae > Bacillus_BU. The sequence goes on from NZ_JABAIT010000010.1 coordinate 137,190, forward strand.
TGTAACCGATGGTCCCTGGGTTACGTTGACCACCTTTGCACCAACATTAAAATCGGTCAGGGTACGATTTAATAAATCTTCTTGTTCCATGAGCCATTCGCCGTTTTCCTCCTGAATAACAGGTGGTGTGAGCAGCTGTTCTGATGGAAATTGATAATTCGTATACTCCTCGCTTTCTTCTTCTTGGGTTTTTGGCTGCTCTTCTCTTAAAGTTGAGGCGATATCATTATCATCCGCTTGATTAACCTTTTTTACTTGCTGTTCAGAAAGAAGATTTTTAGTTGATAATTTTTGGCGATCTTGTTTAAGCATGATCACATTAAATGGGATGTGCGATTTGCTTACCGACTCTTCTTTTGGGCTAGTTTCCACATCTGCTGCAACATCTTTTATTGGAAATTCAATAATTTTTGTTGGCGTTTCAGTTACTTCGGTTGGCTTTTCTGCTACTTCAGTTGCAGTTTCAACAACTTCTATTGGTGTCTCAACCACTTCAACTGATGTTTCAACAACTTCTATTGGCGCCTCAACAGCCTTATTAGGTATAACTCCTTCAACCTCACTTGGTGTCTCATCTGCTTTTATTTTTACTTCTTCAACTTCACTTGATGTCTCAACTGCTCTTATTTCTTCTCCTTCAACCTCACTTTGTGTCTCAACTGCTTTTATTTCTACTTCTTCATCTTCAGTTGGTGCACAATCTTCAGGTGCTTCGATTACTTGAGAGGTTTCAACTTCTTCGACCACTTCGTATTGTTTAACTGGCTCGCTTTCAACCAATTCCAAGCTTACGGCAATTTCCTCGTCCTGTTGTGAAGGAATATGGTCAAAAAATCCAGTTAATTCGTGCTCAATTACCTTTGTTTGTCGCCTTTGTGGTCTTTCATATCCATAGATTGGCGAAGGAATTTCAGTTGGTCGAAATGGTCCGTAACGAATTTTTTCCTTCTTCGGTTTTTGATTTTCCTGTGTGTGCTGTTGTGGCTTTTCCACAATCGTTTCAGGTACCACTTCTACTTTTGGCTCTGCTTGCTTTGTCCGTTCCGAGTGTGGACGAAACCGTCGCAAGGCTTCAAGACTATCAACCCGACTTTCTTTACCTAGTAATTCATTATTTGGTTGCTGTTTTCGATATTTATTTTGCTCCCGTGCTGGTCTATCTTTCTTTTTAGGTGAAGCCTCTTGTTCAGTCGGTCGTTGAAAGGAACCTTTAGGATATTGATATGTGATTCTCGCATTGACATCCTTCGGGCCTTCTTGATTGTCATGGTTGTCGTGGGCCACCCGTTGCTTACGCTCGCTCACTTGTTTACTATCATCATGTTCATCTTTAAAAGCATGAAATATTTTTTTGAACCAATCCACTGCTGATCATCTCTTTCTGCAATTCTTATAAAAATCAATCTGTCATTGAGCATTCTATACTATAACAAACAAAATCATTTGCTTATCTGTGATAAAGTGACATTTCTATTGTAACAGGTAATTATAAAAAAACGAGACTAGAAAAAAATAAACGGAGCACCTAAATAAAATGGTACCTGTAGGTAGGACACTCGAAAAAAAGAGTGTTTCACCTACAGGTATTTTTTTATATACTTGAATTTCAGAATATGGGGATAAGGGGAT